>CAWFVT010000014.1:0-250487 GCA_963819325.1 uncultured Pseudomonadota bacterium | reverse complement strand
GATTGCCGACTGAGGCGGCGCTCGGTCAACGCGGCTTTGTTCCCGCGCAAGCTGATTGTGCCGTTCGATTTGGCCTGCAAGTCTGGACCAGCTGAAAGAGATATTTCTCAATGTGCGGGCCTGATCCTTGGTCGGCGCTGAGTCCATTAGGCGGTACATTCTGCCGCCTGATCTCGCAACGTTGTGCGCTATCCATGAGCTTCGATGCCTCCGAGTGCTCGTGCCCCACCACAGAGGATAAATGACAGAATTCATTCGCACTGTGATCGGCGTCACTAAGCCGGGGCGCCCTTATTGGCCTCGGCTCTGCGGACCGAAATGAGCCTTTCCCATGTTGGGAACGGTTAAGGCTGACTATTGGCGACCCGGCCCCGATCCAGCGAGTCCAATGCCGCATTGATGTGTTCTAAGAGCCGCCCAATCTCATCGCGCTCTTCGGGGCCGATGTCTCCCTGCTGCAACCGCTCTATCAATTCCTGCTTCTGCGAAAGCAACTTGGCCAGTGTTGTCATCTGAATCATTTCATCACCCGCACCATGGCAGGATGCGCGCATTCTTCACCTTCACCCAATGCGGCGATTTCCCACCGCGACAGGGCCGATCACTCCGCTTTGAGACCAATCCCTCGAGCCCCATGCTACAGGCCGCTCGGAACAGTTCGGGACCGATGGCGCCGATTTCGAACGGGTTGACGAAGATCCCGTCGGGACGGCCTCGGAGCAGTCGAAAAGTTAGCGGAAGAACCGTCAAGATTGGCGACGTAGTCGACTTCAAGTTTGACCAACTTACTGGCGCAACGATCAAGAGAAGCGATGTAGTCGGGTCGGGTTTAGAGCGCTCCGGCATAATCGTCAAAATAGACGGTGACAGGCTGACGCTTGATTGTGGGTTTCGCCCCATCCACTATGCGAATGCCTCGGATTGCTGTAGCGCGAGAAGTCGTCGAACACGTTGAGAGATACCATCCCCAGCCTGTGATTTTGAGGTAAGTGAAGTCGGTCTGCCAGAGCTGGTTGATGGCTATGGTCTATGGTCGGCGGGTGATTGATATCGTTGCGGCGCGATTGGGGAGGCAACCATGATGAGTTCTTGTCACTGTGGGCGCAGCCACCCGAGCCGCCGCTTCGTTGTTGCCGCGCTGACCTGTTCGGCGGTCATGCTTCCGGCGTCGATGGCAGCAGTGGCGGCGCCAAGCGCGGCGGACGACGAGCGGTTCATGCGGCTCGCGCTCGAGCAGGCGCGGCGCGCCGATTTTCCGTTCGGCGCGGTGATCGTCCGCGACGGCCGGCTGCTGGCGCGCGGCCGCAATCTCGGAAGAACCAACGGCGACCCGACCGCGCACGGCGAGATGGTCGCAATCCGCCGCTGCCTCGCGGCGCACGGCAGCAAGTCGCTGCGCGGCTGCACGCTCTACACCACCGGAGAGCCTTGCGCGATGTGCATGGGCGCGATCCTGTGGTGCCACATCGGGCGGCTGGTGTTCGCGGCCTCGGTGCAGCAGCTTTCGACCAAACTCAATCAGATCATGATCTCGAGTGCCGACCTCGCGGCCAAGGCACCGTTTGCTCCGATCGAGATCACCGGCGGGGTGCTGGCCGACGAAGCGATGGCGCTATTCAAGTAGCGGACGTCACATGGCCCCGACGCAGAGGAGACAACCGGCATGATCGCAGTGCGCGTCGCCAAGATCGTGCTGGTCGCGGCGCTGGCGTTGCACGCCAGCCTGGTCGCCTTCGGCAATATCACCGACTACGGCACCAATTTTTCTTTCGTGCAACACGTGCTGTCGATGGATACCATTTTTCCCCATTCCAGGATCGGCTACCGCGCGATCACCAATCCAGCCCTGCACCATCTCGCCTATGCTCTCATCACCGCCGCCGAAACGCTCACCGCCGTGCTGTGCTGGATCGGCGCCTGGCGGCTGTTCGCGCAGCTTCGCTCCGGGGTTGCCGCATTCAACCGGGCGAAAGCGTTTGCGATTGCGGGTCTGCTGATGGGGATGCTGGTCTGGCAGGTCGGGTTCATGACGATTGCCGGCGAATGGTTCGGGATGTGGATGTCGCAGACCTGGAACGGACTGCCGAGCGCGTTCCGGCTTGTCATGATTTTCCTCGGCGTGCTGATTTTTGTGACGCTGCCGGACGGTGAGTTGGACCGGCAACCGGCCGGTTGATGAAACGTGCCTGAAGGAGCATCGGCGCCGCATGGAGCACTCGGCCGCCACGTGGTGAACTTCTCACGGATGAAGGGATCTTGTGGCATGGATCAGTCGCTAGTACCTGGCGCTGCCTTATCAGGGAGTCCGATGTGAGCGAAAGCACTCCTAATCGCTGGAGACGAAAATTATTGGGACCATCAATGAGTTCGTCGAACAGTTCCAAATTGGCAGCGTTGACCCTCGAGCCGCAGGATCATCCATTGAAAAAGAAAACCCCGCCCAAGGGGAACGACCACCGGGTGAGCCAATCGAGCATATTGAGCGTGCCCCGCGGCTGCCTAGCACCGAGGTCAGGACGATCTGCCTTGGCTGTCCGAGGCCATTTTGCTGGTTCTCAGCAGGCACTGGACAGCCAGCCGAAGAAACGATGAATGTGGTCGACCTAATCGTCGCAATATCAAAGGACAACCCCATGGCAAGCAAAAACGCCACACAATTGCGCGGGGCCAAGCGGGGCGCCGCCATCTTGGCTACCTGCATTGTTCAGACGCTGACCAAGTCCGACCCTACCTTCCAGGGTCGTTTCCTAAAACGGCTCTTCAGAGCCCAGAGCGCGCTTAGAGACAACACCGATGGCAATGTAATCCATGAAATGGAACTGCTGTCTTGGACGCAAACACTTTTGACGGGATCTGATCACGTCACCGGTCACACCGAAGCATTTCTAGGTGGTGTCTAGCGTCAAACGGAATTCGCGTCGTTCATGTCGCTGTTGCGGGTCGCCGCGTGCTATCGATACTCACCAGCCATGGAGAAAAGACGATGGCGCTATTCTTGAAGCTTACGAACGTAGATGACGCCGAGGAAATCGTGAACGCGGATCGAATAACGAGAATGCGCCAGTATCAGGGTTATACCGCGATATATTTCGATGAGAGTTCGCTTCACGTTAAAGAGTCTCCCCAGCACATCCTCGGCGCATTGCCTCCCGGGAGTTTTCCCGGTCAGTGATCGAGCAGTGCGCTGGCGCCAATCGGCCGGCACATGACAGCCGGCTATCCGGATTCACTCGGTGGGCTTCCTGGAGTCGTGGCGGGGCTATCCCAGCGGGCTCAGGTCCGCTCCGCTTTTCCTCGCTTCAATCGAATGCAATCCCCATGCGCCGTTCCTTCCGCCAGACGATATGACAGGGCCGATTTAAGCTGTCAGATTGGATGATCAGTTTGAACCGGTCGGGGATGAACAGCGGGGTTACTATGTCGAGAGTAGCGCCGGAGTTGGAAATGTTGCGGACGGTGCAGTCAATTGCGTCGTCGCCAACACAGATGGATCCGGCTTTGAGGATGCGCCGGCGTGGTGCAATTCGACGTTCCTCTGCCATCGGCATCCTCACCTCCGCGCCAGCTGAAACCCCAGCGCGGCGTCCGTAACCATAGTGCCTGCTATGGTTTCCGGTTGAGGCAGGTCAATGGAAGTGGTCGGCAGGGGCCGCCGGGGTATTTTGGCCTGAAAGAGCAAAAGATTGGCTCGACATAGCAAACATCCGCCGGGCATTGCGTACTAGAGTTGCCCTACGGGTCCTTGGCACGACACCTAGAGTCCAGCCTCCAGCCTCGAGCCATCCACCCGATACCCCCGCCGTCCATCGGCGGGGGTTTTGCTTTGTAATGCTGGGGAAATTACGCACGTGTCGTATTGGGAATGGTTTAAGCTGCTTGGACTGTCGCTTCTATTATCTATCGCATTGGCGGCTGGCATCGGTGGGGCCGCATGGTTGTTGCATTGGTGGTGGGTCGCGAAGTAAGGCCGTCTCAGTTGGCGGCGAAAAAACCGCCCGGCGTGACCCGGCAAAAAGTGTGCTGTGTCTAGGCTGACCACCGGCCGCTCACGTCACCCGCAGATTTTCCGCCGATTCTTTGCCTTTGTTCGGGACAATGTCGTAGGAGACCTTGGCGCCCTCCGGCAGGCCGCTCAGCCCCGCCTTCTCGACGGCCGAGATATGGACGAACACGTCCTTGCCGCCACCGCCCTCGGGCTGGATGAAACCGTAACCTTTGGTCGGATTGAACCACTTCACTATCCCGCTCGGCACATCAGTCTCCCTCTGTTAAGCGCCGCACCTCGGGGACAGCTTCTTGCTGGCCCAGGTCGCGGGCGATTTTCTTCAGATCCTCGGCTTTGCCTGTACTAAGCAACCTACCGAACTCGTCGAGATCCAGCGCCGTTCGATTTCCTGCGCGCCAGGGCGCCTTCCGAGGCGGCAAGGGCCGCGCCGGCCGAAACCAGGCTATCAGACGGCGAAAGAACATCGGGGCATTACAGCGGGCTTGGGTTAATACTGCAAGCCAGAAAAAAGAGCATCCCTGCGCTCGAGCAAACCTACTTTTATTTTAGCAGTGGGGACGTCAGCGCGGTGTCCTTTAGGACAATAGAGCCGTGTGCGCGGCATGATGTAGGCTGAATTAACACCGAGTTGTCCCGGCGCGTAAATGCGAGACGAGGGAATGTGTGAGAAGTGCGTCGAGCTCGACCGTAACATCGAACATTACCGCAGCATCGCGTCAACGATCGCCGACCAAGCTATGCTCCGAGGAATCGAGGTTCTGATCGAACGGGCAAAGGCCCGGAAAGCGGATCTCCATGCCGAGCAGCGCGCGCGGTAAGCGGATGCGCCCCCCCGGGCGCTTTGCTGTCCATTCCCGCCGCTGCAGATCGTGCGACGGAAGTGGGCCGATACATCGACAACGTTTGACGCCGAGAAAGAGGCCCTTGCGGGCGCACGGTGGGAGTGCGTTACATTGCTGGCGATCACGCTGTTGATCATCGCGTCGCGCAGGTCGGGCAAAATTTCGCATTGAGGGCGCAGCGTGGAACAAGCGGAGGCCTCGTAACCGCGAGACTTTCTGGCACGTTGATGGAACCGCCCTTTGTATCTTCCTAGCAACTCAAGCGGTTGCTAACATCCAGGTGCTCCCAGCATTGTGTCTGGGAAGGTCGGAAAACAACCTGTGGGAGGAATAGATGCATCGTCTAATCGCATTGGCGGGCACCGTATGCGTCGTGCTTTTGATTAGTACCGGAGCCTTTGCTCAGGTGTCGCCAAATCCTGATAATCCAAACGATGCGATCCCAGATGTATCGGCTCCGCCATCCTACGGCGAGCCAATCAATCTTGAGACCGCTAAGAAGGTGGCCGCCGCCGCCATCACCGAGACGACCAAACGAAATTGGAATGCGTTCTGCGTCTCGGTAGTCAACCCGAGCGGCGATCTCGTTTATTTCGAGAAGCAGGATAATTGCCAATATGCATCCATCGGGATATCGCAGCACAAAGCGCGCACAGCTGCTCGCTATCGCCGTCCAACGCTGGTGTTCGAAACGCTGATCGGCAAGGGGCCGTACTTCGCCTTTCTCACGACCCTCGATGATGTGATCGCGTCACGTGGCGTGAGACGCTATCCTGCCGGAGGCACCAGTCCTTCTCTCAATTTCGCTCTCCTATTACTACCGTCTGGCGGCGGCCGCCGCTGTCACGCGAACCCACTTTTCCAGCCGCGACCAGTTCGTCAATCTGCCGGTCACTGTCGACACGATCCGCGGCCTTGATGAAAATGCACCACTCGATCACCGACAGACTTTCGTCGCTCCAGCAGTGCAATGCGCCTTTCGATCATTCCCCGCGTCATGTCGCTACTCCGAAAACCATGTGCAGCAGATCGTTGTCGGTTAACTCGCGCATCCGGTGCGCCGAAACCATAGGGGTCTTCGCGTATCCGGGATCACGCTGGCAGGCGCCTCACTACGCGGTCGAGGGATCGCGAGAGATATTTATTTTCGACGGTGCCGAGTTCCGATGACAGCCGTTCGCGATACCAGCGTGGTGCAGGCAGCGGATCGTCGCCGAACCATTCCAGCGCAAATTACCCGATCGCCGGTGGCAAATCGTGCGTCGGCTACTGCTTCGGACACCGGAGCACCGGGAAGCCGCCAGATCAGCAAGAGCTCATCCGGTCTTCGTCGCCGGGCCTCAAGTTTTTCAACGCGACTGAAAATGTTGCGGACTGTCATCGGAATATCCCCCTCGCGTATCGTGCTGACCATTCCTCGACCGTCGCGCACTTGTACGGGAGAACGGCAACACGGCCGCGGGCATTTGCGACGGCCGCGCGATCCTCTGCTGTCATGGGAACATTCACGCGGACAACGTAAGGCGGCCGAGGCAAGCGCCACTGTTCGAGCTTTGCAATCCGTGTCTCGAGATTTCCGCTCATTGACTCGTCATCCTTTCGAGGCGTTCGATGCGAGCGGCCAATTCCGTTGCCTCAACGGCGCGGACGTAGCTATCGACCAGCTTCGCAATTTCAGAGGCTTCGGCTGGCGTGATCTCGCCCCCAGCAACGGCTGCCAAAATGGCTGACATGGTGGTAGCGGCTTCGGCAGCGGTCGTGATTGCGGGGAAATCGAATGCTACAGGGCGGTCCTTGCGTGGCGGCAGGATGCGATCCAGGCAGATGCGTAGAGCCGCCATGTCGCCGGCCAAGGCGAGGTCAATAGCTTTTTGCGTGAGGGCGGTTGCCTGACCATCCAGGAGGGTTTCCAGCGCCAGCGTGGTCGCGTTCCGGGTGCCCTTGGGGCGTGCCGTCCGGGTTGCCAGATTGGCCCTTTTGGAAGCTGTCCCGCCTGTTTCTCCGCTGTATTTATCAGGTGGCATCAGTTGAGCGAGCCCACATAAGCGAGCCGCGCCAGCCGATTTAGGAAACCTTGTTCCGTGGCGCCCATCACGATCAGGCCGCGTGCCGTCTTGAAATAAATTGCCGCCATCACAAACCAGACGAAAGCCGGATCCTTGATTTCTCTGGCGTGCTTGACGGCGATGTCCGCATAGATTTCGCCCATCAGCCTATCCAGGTCATCATCTCCGATCGCAGGAGCAGGCTTCCACCCATCGATATAGTCGTCGCCCAGCTCAACGAACGATGGCAATTCGGCCCAAATTGCCGGATTATCGCCCGCCACCGGCTGTCGCAGCCTCGAGATCCTCGTCTATTGTATCGTTCATCGCGTCCGCTCCTTGGGGACTGCCGTGTCTGACACTGTCGTACTCGCCTTGCAGATCGCTAGCCTGGTCGTCTTCTGGGCCGGCTTTATTTGGCTCTTCTGGTCGAAAGCCGGAAACACGGTCTTTCGCGTTGTTCGGCAGCCAGTTTACTCGTCGCCGATGTTCTTGGGCGTCTCACTCTTCTGCATTGGGAGCCCTACATGGCGATGGTCTGCCTGCCGCTGGCTTCGCTCGCCGGCGTGCTCTATTGCTGAATGGCATTATGGCATCCGCGACTTCACTGCCCACGACAAGATCAAGAGCGCCAGCGCCAACTTGCCGGATCGTATGGCCACTTCCAGCCAGCGCAGCGCCCGATGACTAGATTACGAACGTGACGAGCTAACGTACCAGAGCGATCCCGGCGCATTTGCCGCGCGGATAACGGCATCAACGGCCGCCGCCGATCCGGTCCCTGCATCGTCAGAATGTCGCCCATCGCAGCCTCAATGCCCTTTTGCCGGCCCGAACGGACTGCATCGATCGCCTGATCGACCAGCTTCAGACCGAGGCCGCGCGCCGCGCCCATCAGGCCGCCAGCCGCGTAGCTATCCCGGATCCCGAGCCCCGAGCTTGACAGGCGTTCAGATCCTCTCGGCCGGCAACGCGCGCAGCCGTCTCGGAATTGCCGATCACGCGCTGCGACGTATTCGCCGCGGTCGTTTCAAATCCAACTTGCTTCAGCAGGTCGGTCGGCGGCTTGCGGACCCAGCACCAATTCGAGCTTTTCCTGGTTGAAGCCTTTCTTGAACAGCGTTGCGAACGCCGCTGGCGTCATTGCGAGCCGTACCCATGACTGTCTGCATCTGACGATCGCGCACCCTGCAAAAAAGCGTCTTGCTCGCTTGTCGTCATCGCCGGACAAGCGTGTCGTGCAGTTGTTCGGGACGTAATGTTGTCCTTGAAAATCGTTCTGCCCGACGGCCAGACGCATCCTTGATCGCACTTTCGCCGGCAAAGGCGTCGCGCGCCATCGCATATTCAGGGACATGATTGATCCACCGCGTCCACCAACTTGTCCCGAAGATTAGCAATTATTCGGGCTTCATTGTTTCGGCCGGTGCGCTGCCCTTCCGACACAACGTCATCAAGTGTTCGCTTGATCAGATCCACGCCGCGGACTGAGTTGGGATCGAACGGAACACCCTCGTTTTGTGAAAGCCGCGCCGCGCGGCCAGCGGCCATTCTTCCGGCGGGCGTGTTGATAACCTCCTGCACTTCGGGGATTGGCTGGCAACGGCGTCTGATACGCTTGGTCATAGAGAGGCCTTGCCGCCCTGGTTCGACGGTCGATTATGTCGCGCTCCAACTGGCCGACATTGACGCGACCGCCCATCGCGGAATCGACGGCATCGCCCACCGCGATCAGAAGCGCCGGCATTTCGGGCGTCGATCGCGGCGCGAACGGTTTGCTGCCCATGGCCCGGCGACGCAGCAATGGTCGCGGCCTGTTGAGTAACGTTCGGGCCGAGGTCCGCAATCATCGCATCGGAGCCTGCTGCATTGAGGCGCGATTGCAAGTTTAGTGGCGGAACGGGGTCGATCGCATTTAATCGCGCCTGCAGATCTGCGGGTGCAACGCCATCACGCTCCAAGGCGCTCAAAACCTTTCCCGCGCCAGCGCCTTCTACGCCACCGCGGTTCGCAATTGCGCTTACGCCTTTGCCGATGGCTTGGCCCACGACTGGAGCAACCGCCCCGACTACCGCACCGACTGGCACGCCTTCGACCGCACTGATGGCGCGATTTTGCAGGCTCGCCTTCGCCATCACCAAAGCCTTCTACACCGCCAAGAATGCCGCCAGCGCCAGCCGACCGCACCATCGCGCCACCGAGAGTCGCTCCCGCGCCAATCATTTTCATTGTGCCAGACTGCAGGCAGGACCGCGCCGCCGACTTGCGCCGCGCCGAACGCCACGGGATGATCTTCCTGTGCTGCTTTCTGCCGCGCTCGGATTTCATCAATCGACTGATCGTAAATTTTTGATGCCTCGCCGGGTTCGCCGCTGGCCTTCTCAATGGCAAGCTTGACTGCACCGGGTATGGCTCGAAAACCTCCCAAAGCCTCCGGCCACCCAGAAGCTTTGCTGGCTGCATAGATTTCATCACGGAAGCCAGCACCGGCACCCGTCAGATATCCTTCGATTGCCGAATCCGTCGCCGAATTTTTCGCGGCTTTCGCCGGCTCCTCTGAGGCCCAATTGCGCTCCCATGGAGCGGCGGCCGATGGCGCTGGCGATGTTTGCTCATCTGGCGAGGCCATGACCGCTGCAGGCGCCGCAGTGTCCGATGTTGCCCAATTCCGCTCCCAAGGATTCGCCATTACAATCTCCCCCATGACCGTTCATCTCGAGGATTGCCGCCGAGGAAGCGGTGGCCGTCCACAATATCGCCAGCTTTCGGCGGTGGGGCCGCGCCAATCCGCTGATACTGACCGGGCTGCTCAACGCGGTAGACCGAGCCGTAATCCTTCAGCGAATCAGATGCTTTCAGCGTGCGATCGGCGAGGCCGTTGTGCTGATCAATCCGGGCGCGGGCCGCCTTCTCGCCAATGTCGAGAATTTTCCGGATCGACTTTTCGTCTAGCTTGATATTGCCGCCGGCCATCGCCGCGGCAAACTCTCTGTCGGCGTTCGAAATGCCAGCGCCAGCACCAAGCCCCTTAACCAGGGAGAGAGTGCGAGAGCCAATGGCAGATCCAAAACTTTCCGTGTTGCTGATTTTGTCCGCGTTGGGGACGCCAAGAAATTCTGCGACCTTGGCGACCTTCAGTCGGACATCGGCCGCCGACCCCGAGAAAATGCCACCAGGCGCGTCGAGTTGTTCACGCGAACGGTGAATAGCCAAAATTTCATCGCGCGCAGCCGTCGCTGTATCCTGCGACTTGTCGAGCTTGGGTAAAATCGAATTGGTCAACACAGCGCGATCGGTGTTCGCGGTGTCACTCCGATCAAGGAAATCCTTCATCGGCATGCCCGCCGCTCTGGCGTTTTTCATGTCCGGTGTAGGTTCGAGCGCCTTGTGAATGGCCTCGATGCGCCCCTGCAAAACCTTGAGCTGGTCAGGCAATACGCGGCCACTGCCGGCGACGGCTTCCAATCGCTGGACGTATGCGCCCGGGTCCGGGTATCCCGCCGGGATCAAGCCGCCCAAGGTCGGATCTGCCGGCTGTGACGTTGGCGCTGCGCTCGGCGCCACGGCTGCGGGCCGTGCGCCCATCTGCGGCTGAGGGGCGCTTGCGGGTGGCATGCCTGCCGCGGGGCTGGCCTGGACGGGGCCGGTCGCTGGTCGAACGATTGGGGACTGTGGGCCACCAGCCTCTTGTGATTGAAGCGCAGCACCGGCCACCGTCGGCCCGCCATCGCGGCGCGCACGTACCCACTCGCCAAGGACACCACGGACCTTGGGATCCTTCATATCCAGCGGCTGGTTGGGGTCGATGCGCCGACCGAGGGCCATCGAGAGCTTGCCGCCCAGAACGTTCATTTCACTGCCGGCGAACTCATCCGGGACGCCCCAATTGGCTAGAAAGCCCATGAGGGATCCCGGCCTATCGCCACCGCCCGCCGCGGGCTGCGGCTGTCCTTCTTGCGGCAAGCCTCCACGCGCAAGCGCCGGGGCAACCTTGACCGGCGCGTTCCGATTTGCAGACGGTGGAAAATTTGTTGTTGGCGGCTGGGGTAGGTCCCCGCGCAAAACCCCTTCGACAGTCGGCGCGTTGCGGTATCGACTCTTGTTGAAAGCCGGTCTCTGCCAGTTTCGACGCCGCGTCAACGGCAGGCGCGCCGCCGGCCTGATCAAGCGCTCCAATAGTTTACCGAGTCATCAACGTTGCCTTTGTCATCGCGCGGCAACCCGCCGTTTTCATCGCTGAAAACGTTTTGCATCTTTTGCTTGTAGGCCTGATCCTGGCCCTCGTAGTAGGCCTTCGGGATGTTGCCGATGGCTTCCCACATTTTCGGATCGGTTTTGGCGGCATTCGCAAGAAGCTCGGTGATGTCAGCCATTAGGCGGCTCCCACGAACGACGCCGGGTCGATTCCGTCAGCCTTGAGACGATCTATAACGCTGCGCCGGACGTATTCGGACTTTGACTGAACGTGCCTGCTTGCCGCAGCGTCGATGGCATCGGAAAGGGAAGTCCGGCACTCGAAACTGTACGAGCCTTTGAAATCTGGTTGCGTCATCCATGATAAACCCCAACAGCATGCAGTTTGCATGCGGTCGAAATTACGCGAGCGGTCCGATCAGCGATATGGAGGTACTGCGAGTTTTGAGAGTATTGCGGTTATTTCAGATAAATCACGGAAAGACATGCGAGCGGCCTTTGTGAGGTCCTGAGCTCCAGCGGGTACTATGCTACGATCCGCTTCTGCGGCTTGATGCCGAAATGCTTAAAATAAGAAACCACGTCCATGTGGTCGCGGTCGCCAGCAAGATAGAGCCTTAATGCATCGAGATTGCCATCAAGAAACATCTGCAGCGCCACCTGACTAACTTCCCAGCGCCCGCCAATCATGCGGCCAACTCCGTGAGTCTCACACCAGTGATTGAGAGTATTGGGCGTTCTGCCAGCACGTTGGGCGGCCGCTTTTAGGCTGATGGCCTCTGCGCGGTCATAGGGAGTTAGGACATGCCGATTTCTGAAGGCGCGCTCAACCCCTCCCATTTGCCTCACAAAGTTCATCGGCACCTCTGGCAGCCTCATCTTCTCGCCTCGTTCTCAAGCTGGCTGTCGGATTTTGCCACCTCGTTCAGAAGCGTCGCCAAAGGACCGCCAAGTCCACCGGACCCGGCCAGAGCGTGCCGGATGGTGTCGATCAGGCAACCATGCTGGAGCGCAAGGGAGACAATTATGGCGGCGTCCTGGGCATTCGGCGGCGCTGCCGACCTTCGAACCGTTGATAAAAATCTCGGCTATGCGGCCATCCGGAAACCGTCCGATCCCGCCGGTAAAGTGCTGGTCGCCGCTCTGGAAACGGTAAAGCCAATGGTTGCGGCGGTTCGCCAAACGCTTCCGAGCGACGGTCATGACGACACTCCCTGACGGCCGAAACGCCCTAAGGTGCCCTCGCACCCCCTAAGATGCCCGTGTTCTAACGTGGGCATCTTAGGCCTCATGAGGGCACCTTAGGCAGGTTCCAAACCCAGCCGCCTTCACCTCCGAAACCGGTTTTTTCCGGCTTCACGCCCAACGATTTCCGAGCACTCCGGAGTGATTTGGGAGATATGCCGGCGTCACCGGCATCCTTCTTCAGGTCCTTGGCAGAAACCGGTCCCTCCCTGAGCGCGTCCGTCAGGAAGTCGATTGCCTCGGATTTCTCTGACCGATTTTCGCCACTGCCGTCCAGGGCCGCGAGAGCTTGGTCGGCCGTGATCGTAATCGGGGTGCTTTCGTACATGATGCGGGATGTTGCGATTTCCTGTCCCTCAAATTCGATCAGGCATCCTTCAATGCGGTAGGCCAGACCGTGGCGAATTGGGGCAATGTTCATTTTGGACGGGATCAGCAGCATCCGGGTTTCATCGTCCTCGTCCGGCGTCACGATGAAGGCCGCCCGGGCCTGGTTGACGAAAGCCACACTGCCGATCACGCGGCTGTTTGCACTGCCACCGCCTTTGGAAAAGTGATTGTTGCAAATGACAGCTACGCGGAGTCGGCCCGCCATTTCTCCAAGCGGCTCGAGCACGCTGCGAACATCCGCGTTCTTGTGAGAATCGACCTTGCCGAGATAGCTCGAAATCGGATCGATGATGACCAACTTGACGTTGTCGCGCTTTAGGATCTCCGCCTCAAGCCGTTCAAGGTCGGCCTGAAGGCTGAACCCGCGCCGCCGATTTTCGTCAAAGACCGAGCGGATGACAAAGACGCGAGATAGATCGGCGCCCGCGGCCATAAGTCTTGGCGCCAACGTGTCCTCGACGTCGTCCTCGGCAGCAAGGATGATTACGCCGGCCGGCTTCCTTGCTTCAGCGCCATCCGGCCATTTTGTGCCGGTCGTGGTTATCGCGGTCGTGTTGCATAGTATTGTTGATTTGCCGCGACCACCCTCCCCTGCGAGAACATGAACCTTCCCGAGCGCAATCCAGTTTTGCCAGAGCCAATCGATTGCGGAAGGTCTGACATCGGCCATACAGACAACTTCCAAGCGGGGATGGTGCTGGTGAACCTGCGCAGGCGCCTCATACCCAAACATTTCAAGAGGAACAATTTTCATGCTGCGACCATTTGTGAGGCCGGCACGAATATCCGCACATTATCCGGCAGAGGACTGAATTGCTGAGCGAGTTCGCGTGCGTGAGTAACGGTCTCACCGACAATGCGACACTGCGGTATTTCGTGGCGCGATGCAGAAAGGCGCTCGCGAAACTCTATCGGGTCCAGGACAACCGAGCCGACGCATTTAGCAAAGAGCCAATCAAGGGGACAACGATGGATTATCAGGCCGCCGTCGTCGTAGTAAGTTGCGGGATTGTACAATTGATCGACGCCCAGCGCGTCCGTGTAGCCGAAGTAACGATAGACGCGTCGGGGCTTGTCACGGGTCCATGCAATGAAGTCGACTGGAGTTACCGCATCACGGTCAAACACCATCATGACAAAGGCCAAGAAACCATAAGCGTTTTCGCAGAAGCTGAAAATCCCACCCGGCATGGAGGTGATTTCCATCTCAATGATCGGGCCGGCGACATTGGTCGCGTGCGCAATGTCGATTGATTGAGATCGGAGCCACCGGTTACCATCAACAGTTGGCAGCGCCAGTTCGAGGAACTGTAGTCGGACCTGAAACATTTCCTTGTAGTGCGGAATCATCGGTCCACCGCCGATCCGAGGCCGGCGAGTGACGCCACCGTGATGGCGTGATCAATCGAGAGCCCAAAACGGTGCGCCAGCTTCTGGACGACGCGATTCGGCGGGGGAGCCGACACCCGATATGAAAACAAGTCGGGCAGATCGTTTGAGTTATTGCGGCGACAGCCGCGACGGGTTAAATAAGTGGACATTGAAGATCCTTTCCAGGACCTGGTTTGCGCCACACCTTTTGCGGGGAATGGGCACGAGCCAGGTCTCTTGGTTTCTGGGTCGGGGATTTGAGGTCAGGCGGCAGCGGATTGTCGGCCGATGGATGGCAGCGAGTGCACCCAGCGGCGCAATTCAGCATCTTCAAGGATGGTTGCCTTACCGTCCTTCCGGGCGGTCAACTCCTTGTCCTTGATGGCTTTGAATATACGGGATCGACTTCGACCCGTGGCCGCGGCGGCTTGCTCGGGGGTGTACGCGATCGGCAACTGGATAGCGGAGATTTGGACACCGTTTCCGCGCGGTGGATTGGTTTCAGTCATCGGCGCACCTGCTATTAGTCCCGCCAACGCAGCGGGGATGCACTGAGATTACGAAGGGGAAAAATGTGCGGACAATATAGGCGGGTGTGGACGGCCTATTTAAAAATGCGGCCTATTTTTCAGCCCATTTTCGGGCGGCCAGGCGGCCGTGATGGGAAGCCCTTTCGTAGCCAACGAGTATCCTCGCGACTAATCCCTAGTGCCTTCATCACTTGGATATCTTTCACAATTGTTGGAAGCTCGTCTCCAAGCGCCTCCCTATAGTCTCGGTATATCTTTCGCTTTTTTTCTTTCGCTCCTGCGCCGGTTATCAAGTCCGGCTTCAAATCACTTTCAGGCGTCCAGGCTGGGGGCAGCGTTTTGGCAAGGCTGCCAATATCAGTTTGCTTAAAAAGGATGACGCGCTCCCAAACACCGCCCTCAAGGGACACTGTGCCTTTCAATAATATGTCTTCACCTTGATCTCCACCCCAGCCATCTTTTAAGATGTGATCTAATTTCCCGCTGTCCTCGATAAAGAAGGCGACGGTTTCGCCGGCAAACAGGCTTTTACGCAACTCCCCTGCGGCCTCCATGAAATCGCAGTATCGATCCATGGTCGCTTCTGTGCGGTCTCCCTCTTTCACATAGTAAGGAAGGTGATTGTAAATGAAGGTCGCATTGAGTGACTTGCCTAGCGTCTTCCAAACATCTTTTTCGGCCGGCGACATTGCCCCATCTTTCCATCGGCCCGGATTGCGCGTGCGCGCAATGCTCAAGGTGGCCTCTTCGGAGCCAATAAAGCCCTTCGGGTAAAATCTCGCCATATGCACTCCGCTGGTGCTCCGCAGATGACGACGCGGCAGGCTGGTGCCGACCAGCTCTTCGGAGCTACCCTAGCCGCGCCGATTTTGATCAAGCGTGCGCGCTTAGCGCAGTCGCCGGAAACTCCACTGTTAAAATGGTCGACAAGGTTTGCTGCCACGAGAGTAGCGCTGCCCGTTTCTCGTCCAGGTATTCGTAACGGTCGTAATGCTTGGACCCTACATCGGTCGGAATATGGTTCATGAGCCGGTCCCGGATATCTGCCGGCACGCCAATCTGAGGCAGTCGAGTTCGGAAGGTCCGGCGCAAATCGTGCGGCGACGGTCGATCGGCTTTCCAACTCTTCACCCCTGCCACGACGCCAATCAGCTTTTCCGCCAATCGAGACATCGCCCGCGCCAGCGCGTGCGCTGTCATGGCTTTGTCGGGTTTCGTGCGAGCCGGGAATATGGGAAAATCGTTCTTGCGGGCGCCATTATTCTTTTTTCGAGCAGCTTCTATCTTGTCAACTCGATCCTTGATGATCTCCAGCGCCGCGGATTCGAGCGGTACCATGTGAGGCAACCTATTTTTCGTGCGCTCTCCCGGTATCGTCCAAACAGCTTTGTGAGGATTATCAAGGTATTCAATCTCGCTGAGCCGGATCCCCGCTATTTCTCCCGGTCGTGCTCCGATCAGCAATTGCAGCCGCAGCGCCTCGCCAGTCACGGGCGAAATAGGCTCTTGAACGACTTTGCGCCAGAACAGTCGGATTTCAGGGTCTGTCAGAACCCGCTTACCCACCCGCTCCCGACCTCGCTTTTTGAGGCGCGTGCAGGGATTGGCGTCGATCAAGTCACTATCCACCGCGAAGCTGAAAACTCCCGAGACGAGGCTTTGAATCCGATTGGCGAGCGTTTCCTTGCCCGCGGCAATCAGGCCCTCTACCAGTTCGATGACATCGGCGCGCCGGATGGCTGCATAATCCCGATCCCGCCATTTCGGTAGAACGTGCAGTTTTAGGTTTCGCTCATCCTGGTCGGCTGAGCGCTTGGCCTGCAGCCTTTTGCCGTAGGGCCGCCGGGCGTATTCCTTCATGTACCGATCGGACAGCGCCTTAAATGTCCGCCCAGGTGCTTCCCGTTTTGCCCGGCGTTTGGTTTCGCTGGGGTTGTCGCCGCCGGCGACGCCCTTCCGGAGTTCGTCGGCTCGTGACCGGGCTTCGGCCAGCGATACCGTTGGATATGGCCCAATCGTCGCCCGAGACAGCTTCCCCGTCACCGGGGCCCGGTAACGGTATGACCACGACCGCGCGCCGGCTTGCGTGATGCGAAATTCGAGGCCTCGGCAAGAACTGTCAGCGTATTCCAACCGCCCCTTGGCGGGCGCCTTAAGGGCTCTCAGGAAGGTATCGGTCAGGGGCTTGCGCATTATCTCGGGGGCACACTGGGGGCACTCCTTTTCGGAATGCAGTCGGATCAGTCGGGATGCGCGGGGACGGAAACCCCCGCAAATCAACATCTATCACGATCCTACACGGTCCCGGTGCGTCCCGCTATGATTTTGTAATGTGACTTTTAATCATGGGGTCGAGGGTTCGAGTCCCTCCGCGCTCACCAATGAAATCAAATACTTACTGGAAATTCGTGAGCCTGCCGAAACCTTCCGCGTTGGCATTGTGTGGGCAAATCGATTGCCGTGATCAACTGGCAACGGGCGAAGGCCTTCCAATGAAGGATAGCCAAAAAGCCCGCATAGAAAGTAAGGCCGCCTCAGTTGGCCGCCGGCCGATCGGCGCCGTCGCACAGGTCGCCAGCGCTCGCTCCTCGAGACGCCATTTTGGACGGACCTTTAAGCGCCGGCGCGCGTTGAGGCTATTGACCCCGGGGGCGACAGCAAACCGGAGGGTTGGTTATGTGCGATATCCCTATGGACCTTGAGAGAAGGTTCGAGCGGCGGTGGGCGGCCAGATTTTCCGGCCCGGCCAAAGAGCATCGCCTCGAAGAGCAGCAACAGCAACGGGTCACCGCGCCCGACGAAAGCAAAAGAAAAACCCGCCGGGTTGAGGCGGCGGGCTTCGTGCAAGCAGTTTCGAACTCAGTTGCCCCAGTTGCCGGCGCCAGGAAGATTGCCGTTAACTTCCATGTTCGTGTCGATGGTGTCGCCCTGACCGACGGTGCCTGACTTGTTGAGGGTCGGTCCATGATAGCCCGGATCGTTGACGCGGCTGCGCATTCCGCCGCTGACGGCTTCGAGGTCGCTAAGGCTCAATTCGTTGCTGAAGTTGGTCATCGCACGTCTCCCTTTGATCTGAGACGAGCGGGATCGCTCGTCATAGCCGCAATCTAGCCGGCCTATTGAAAAGCACCGTGAGGCGGATCACACAAAAAAGACAGCGGTAACGCCGCCGCAGAGACGGCCATCAGAAGCGTCAAAAATCGGTCGATCGCCTCTTCGGTGCGCATGGCTCACAAAGTTTTCAGACAAACTCTGCGACTGGGCCATTTCCTGCTGTGGAGGAATGCGCTGTTTGCCGCAACCTTAGTTTGGCCGAGCTGGAAGTCTCGGCCTTTTTCTTGACCGGGGGGCCCGCATGGCAGAGGACTAAGTCGTGCAGGCAATCACGAAGGTTATGGAGGCCTTGTCGCCACTCGACGGCGAGGCACGCGAGCACGTGCTGGAGTTCGTTCTCAAGCGCATGAACATAAACGTCGGCACCCCCTCTGCAGTCCTATCGTCGACCAAACCACCAGAGTTGAGTTCAGTGCTTTCTGCCGCGGAACAAATCACTTTGGCTGGGCCTGAGCGTTATGTCGAAAACCTCGGAACTCATGACATGGACAACCATTGCACCAATGCCCACAACGACATTGATGCCCGCTGCGATCGATACCGCTGCAATTAACGGCAAATTCCAGACCAATTGGCCGACTTGCTCAAAAACGGTGAGCGAGATCAGGCCGAACGCGGCGGTGATCAGTTCGATCGCACCAAGCAAAATCAGCGCATTGACGTTTCGCTTTTTCGGTATCCATCCGCCGGC
This sequence comes from uncultured Pseudomonadota bacterium, assembly GCA_963819325.1. Classification (GTDB taxonomy): domain Bacteria; phylum Pseudomonadota; class Alphaproteobacteria; order Rhizobiales; family Xanthobacteraceae; genus Bradyrhizobium. Next base: position 232,059 of record CAWFVT010000014.1, on the reverse strand, counting down.
GAAACTCCCTAGTCCCAGACCGAGCATAAATGCGGTAACGACGATCGTCACGGATTCGGTATTGACGCCGAATATCCGGAACAGGCTGCGCTGCCAGGTCAGCTGATGTATGAGTGCCGGAAAACCCGAGAAGAAGAACAACACGCACAGCATACCAACGCGGGTCTGTTCCCCGTCAGCACCCATGAGACAAATTGAGGGACTTCCCGAAGGGAGGATTTCTGGTTCATCGTAGCCGCAAGGAGCGAAGATGAAACAGAAATCCGGGCCGGGTAAAGCGCCGGCAGAACAAGTGCTGAAGGACATTCGGCGTCAGACGCGCCGGCAGTACTCGGCTGAAGAGAAGATCCGCATTGTGCTGGAAGGGCTGCGCGGTGAGGAGAACATCTCGGAGCTTTGCCGCCGGGAAGGCATCGCCGCCTCGATGTATTACGGCTGGTCGAAGGAGTTCCTGGAGGCCGGGAAGCGCCGGTTGTCGGGCGACACGGCGCGGGCCGCAACGTCCGGCGAGGTGAAGGATCTTCGTCGTGAGGCCTCCGCGTTGAAGGAGGTCGTGGCCGATCTCACCCTGGAGAACCGCCTGCTCAAAAAAAGCATGAACGGGGATGGGGAGGACGAGGCATGAGATATCCTGCATCCGAGAAGGTGGAGATAATTGAGCTGGTCGAGCAATCGCATCTGCCGGCCAAGCGCACCCTGGATAAACTCGGCATTTCCCGCGCGACGTTCTACCGCTGGTATGACCGATATCGTGAGAGCGGCCCTGAGGCGTTGGCTGACCACCGTTCCCGGCCGGATCGCATCTGGAATCGCATTCCCGATGACGTCCGCCGCCAGATCATCAATCTGGCGTTGGAGCTCCCGGAGCTGTCGCCGCGGGAGCTGGCGGTGCGGTTCACCGACGAGAAGAAGTATTTTGTCTCGGAAGCTTCGGTCTATCGGCTGCTGAAGGCGCACGATCTCATCACCAGCCCGGCCTATGTGGTGATCAAAGCCGCGAACGAGTTCAAGGACAAGACCACCGCCATCAACCAGCTCTGGCAGACCGACTTCACCTACCTCAAGATCACGGGCTGGGGTTGGTACTATCTGTCGACCGTGCTCGACGACTTCTCGCGTTACATCGTGACCTGGAGGCTTGGTCCCACGATGTGCGCCTCCGACGTCACGGCCACGCTCGACCAGGCGCTCGCGGCCTCCGGCCTCGATCGCGCCACCGTCGAGCATCGACCGAGGCTCCTCTCGGATAACGGTTCATCATACGTGGCGAACGATCTGGCCGCATGGCTGGAGGACAAGGGCATTGAGCATGTGCGCGGCGCTCCGTATCACCCGCAGACCCAGGGGAAAATCGAACGGTGGCACCAAACTCTCAAGAACCGCATCCTGCTCGACAACTATTATCTGCCCGGAGATCTCGAACGGCAGATCGATGCCTTCGTCGAGCATTACAACCACGTCCGCTACCATGAGAGCATCGACAACCTCACCCCGGCCGACGTTTACTTCGGCAGGGCCGAGACGATCCTCGCCGAACGACACCGCATCAAGCGGGCCACCATCGCAAACCGACGCTTGCAGCACCAGCTGCGGGCCGCTTAAACTCTAACCCCTGATGAGCCAGAGCCTCCCTTCTCGAAATGCCTGATCAGTCTCAAATTATCTGACGACGGACACCTGTTGGCCGCTCAACCATAGGGCGAAGAAGTCAACCAATGATTGCTCCGGTATGCCAGGAACAGCGGCCGGTAACACAGCGTCTCGGAGCGCCTAAACTTGACGGCATTTTCTCCAGAGTTCAGGAAATCTCATTAATGCTCAAGGCTTTTACAGATTGCCTCGAGCGGTGCCCGTGGCCGGCAGCGTAACGGAGAACCTGAATTCCGGCGACGCAGACGGCGGCTCCCGCCACGACGTCGACAAGGTAATGTCCTCCCACCGGTAATGTCGCTACGATCATCGTGCCGTTCAGTAGTACAGCCGGAAACAACAGCGCCCGCGTATCCCGGAGCGCGTAGGTGGTGATCACTCCGAGCATGGTGTGAAAGGAAGGAAAGCTCACCACGCCTTGTACCGATGACATGTCGATCGTTCTGAGTGAACCATTGCGCAGACCGTGAAAGGCATCGAGAAAGCCCCACAGTTTGCCGTCGGAGGCGAAATTGTCGAATAGCTGTGGTTGTGGTGCAAAGTAGACGTTCGCCCCTGCCGCCGGGATAAGCACCATGCCGACGGCCAACCCGACCGAAGACAAACATAACAGCGCCAGGAACTCCGAAAGTCTCTCAGCGTTACCGCGGAAGGCGAGCCACAAAACAACACCCTGCGTCAACAACGCCGTGCTTCCGTAAGCTTGTGTCAGCAAAGTGGCGAGCCGCGGGTGATCGTTGGCAGCGCCCAAAAACGAAAGCCAGTGAAATCCAAGCCGTTGATCAAGAATGGCAAGCAGACCATCCTTGAGCGGCAATGCTGCTGCGGTCGCAAGATAGGTGAAGATCAGCCCTACGCTGCCGATGGCTGCGATCAGGACACAGCTGCGGAATAGCAACGCAAATCTTTCGAGCGCCGCACGCAGAAATATGGCGACGCGGCCTTGCTGGTGACGAAGCCGTTGTGAAACGACCAGGTAAAAGACATACGTGATCACGGCGTAGATCAGGGAATGGGTTAACCCAGGCCAGGTTGCCGGATCGAACACGAGCCCTGACATCGGCAACCACGCAAAGACAACCAGCGACAACCCGGCAATGCAAGCCCAAGCGGCAACCATGTTGCGGCGCGCGACCGCGCCGTAGTCGAAAAGAAGTAGCCATTTTCCAAGTTGAAATAGGCCTTGATAGGTCATCGCGGCAGTCAATGCCATGCGATGCGCCCATCCGCTTAAGGTAATGATTGCCCGGGAACGCATTCGATTATGGATTGCACAAATTTCCTAGCGCAACCTTCTAAAGTCGAGAAGTAAACAACAATTTAAAGGTGTTGAAGGAACTTACCTCGCGCCAATGACCCTCAGCTAAAGATCTAAAAAAATCATTCCTTCTTAATAATTAGTCGCGAGCCTGGAAAATGGCCGTCTCAGTTTCCAGCATCCCTCCGGATGGATTCTCTCGTCGGGACGGATCAGCCGCTTTGCGGACACTTTCCGAGTCCGAGCCAGGTGAAATGATGTATTTCGGACGCATCCCGAGAAACGGAAGTTCAATCGTATCATAGGTCAGAATGGCGATCGCGGCTGCGGAAGGCAGCGCAACAAGCAACGTAGTCACGAGCGCATCGTAATAGCCATTTCCGGTCAGATGCACGTACAGTCCACCTTGAATAATGGCGTATATGACCACGAAATGCATGAGGTAGAGTGAATAGCTGATCTCCCCAAGCCTGGCCGCCGGTTTACTCCACCAAGACGGAAGTGCCCGACCAAATGCCAGATAGGTGACGATAAAGAAGGCCCACACGGCACCCTCGATGGTCGGCGCTGCGATCTTCCAATCGGCCACAAGTGGGAATCCGCCGATGCGGTTGAGTTGCCAAAGCATGACGAACGCGACAGCCGCGGCGGGCATGAACCACGCAGCGCGAAGATGGTTCCAGTCTTTTTCAACATACCAGCGGGCAGCGATCATCCCCAGACAGAATTGGTCAATCCTTCCGACCACGGTCCAGTAGCTCAGGTCTCTTGGGCTCGCGCCGACCAGTACAGCCAGCAGCCTCATGACCAGCGCCACGACTATGACTTGAAACAGAAATCTTGTTCCTCGTGCATTGCTGAAAGCCAACAAGAATGGAAACACCAGATAGCATTGAAATTCGATGGCTACCGCCCAAAACATGGTGGTAAAGGCGCCCCCGACGCCCTCGCCTAAATTCAAAGGCAGCAGGCTGGTTATCACGGCAATCAGATTGGTCGGGCTCGAGCTTGCCGCCACAACCAGGCACACCATGAACATGGGATAGATACGCAACACGCGGGCCGTCAGGAATTTCCGGAAGTCGATTGTCTTTCCGATGGCCCCGAGTGAAAGGATAAAGCCGGACAGCACGATGAACAGCGCCACGCCGGAATGGCCTTCCTCGATGATAGATATCACCGGATTCGAGGCGTACACCCAAAACAACTCATTGAAGCCGGTGCCGTGCGCGAGCTGCGCTCCGATCAACTGGAAGCCGTGATAAAATAGTACGAGCAGAGCTGCGAACGCTCGCAGATGATCGATTTCTGGCATGTATCTGCGGTTGAAGCTTGCTGTCATCTGATCTTGCGGAGGAACGGTGGGAGTTTCGGGTGGTTACTGCGCATCGGACAAAGGGCTATTTCGGCCACCCCACGCCATTGGCCGAGGTCGTGGCAATCGTTTCGAAGCGCCGGAAAATTGATGCGCGATTTGCTTGGGATCGACTGAAACTTGATGGAATCGCAACAGCAGTGCTAGACACTGCAAGCCCGTATCTTTTTGTACGGTTTCCATCTTAGCGTGCGGACCACCTCAAGTCGTCTGAGCGATCATTGCACGTCTCCTGGCAATACGCAAAAGAGCAAAGCAAATTATTGGGGAGGAACTTCTTAAAGGTGTAATCGAGTCGCCGGCGCCAATGGATCTGCAGCGCAGTCCACGGCGTGCCGGTCTATTGCGCCGATTATCTTTGCAGCCACTCAACGGCCATCAGCGCCGACCAGTGGCCGGATGACATTCGGCTTTCCGATATCGAACCGCGGTTCATCTGCCAAGCTTGTTGCGAGGCATGGCCAAAGCGAAGGTGAAAACAATTCGCGGCAAATCTCGACAGCTAAAAGAGCCGGTACTGTGATCCACATCACTGACCTTGATCGCGACCCCGTGCATGACGGTCGCGATCGAAACTGAAATTACCGGTATAGCCATGCTTTCCAGAAACTACTTGCCTTGGACGAAGGAAGATGACGAGCGGCTAAGGGCGTTCGTTGCGCAGGGGGCGTCGGTCATCCGCGCTGCCGCCGCACTCAGCCGCACGACGATCAACGTCCGCGCTCACGCCCGTGAGGTCGGCTGCGCGTTCCCGTCCCTGCGGGTCGACCGGCAGGCCGATGAAATTCGCCGCTGAGATCCAGGGAAAATTGCCCTCAGGCTGTATCGAGATCGCAAATGCGGTCGAGCCGCAAGGCCGGCATCGAGGCGGCAATCGGCCGCGGTCGGCTGGTGCTGCATAAATCCGGGACTTATGTGAAATTCACGGAAGCTGGCGCCGAGATGTTCGCCTGACCTGGGCTAGAAGCGGACAAATTTGGCTGGCAAGCCGGGTGGACGGGGGGAATTGAAATGGCCGGTTGGAAAACTGATCTTGATGCGCTCGTCGAAGAAACGATGGCGTTTGTGAAGAGCAATCGCGTCGAACCCTCTACACCGCCTCCCATAGTCGAACCGCCCGTGCCGCGCACCCTTGTAGAACCGAGCAGGTTGCCACCGACAAGTCTGCCAAAATCAGAGCGCGACGAAATCCGGGAGCGCGTCTCGAACTTCAAGGCGCATCAGGAACGCGTCGCCCAGGAACGCGAGGAGTATGCAGCCTCCTTGCTGAAAAAGATGTCGGCCCCAAAGCCACCGCCGCAGGTCGACCAAAGCGATTGAATCGAAAACACGTGCGCGAAAAGGTTGGTCCCGCCCCTTCGACGATCCGATCGACCTTCCCGGCGGTTTCAATCCCGATCGGAAAGGCCTGCATTGGGAAAACGGAAGTTAAAGCGGGATCGGTAAAAAAGGAGAGAACCCCGCCCGATGTGGGATTTAGTCGAGCGGGGTCAGAGGAGCGTTGATTGGCCAACGCGAGCAAATACTACCGATCAATCATGACGAGTGAATTTACTTTTTGTAACTGAATGTTTCTCAAGCGCGAGCGCCGGATGATTAAGCTGCCTGTCATCCGACAGACACGCAATTGCGCTTCACAGCCGTAACGACCCCTTTAACGCCTTAACGTTTGTGACGGTGATGGTCCAAGATTGCGGCCCGATCAGCTTTGCCGAAAATGCGCCAGTGCCCGCGCCAGTCAGCTGCGCGAGTGACATGTTGATTACGTTTGACCCATTGCCGGACGATGGCGTGCCGAGCGCACCGTTCTGAAACCTGATCCCGTCTCCGCGACCAAACCTGAACTGGAGGCAGTGACGTCGCCGGTAAGCGCGGTAATGCCAGCGCCACCCGGCGCGGGCCCGATCCGGCCTTAAGTGACGCCGGTCACAGTGCCAATGAACGCTGTCAGGTACCCCTTCGACCATGATCGAGAGGGGATGGTCCCTCCTTGGAAACAGGGCACTGACATGACCAACGAAATTCCCGAATGGGACACCGACCAACTCGACGCGATTATGCGATTTGTGCTTGTTCCGATCGCTCTGTTATCGATTCTCGTGTTGGCGGTCGGGCTGAATGCGGCTTCCGCGAAGCCCAAGTCTCCCAAGCTTCATTTCACGATGAATCAGGTTCAGGCGGGATGCGTCGCCGGCAGCGGAACCTTCATCCTCGGTGCAGGATCAGATGGCTTTGGTTGCGCCGGCGCTGGCGGCACTCTTTCATGCACGTCCAAGGGCAATTGCACCTTCACGCCCAAACTCCGCAGCCTGAAGATCTCCCGAAATGCCACCATTGAAAACCTCATTCGAGGTGAGGCCGGTGCGGTAGGCTGACGTGCCCCGGCCGGCGATGAGAACTCACGCGGCCTTCGAAGCGTTCGATGACCGAACTCGCCATTCCTGCTGGAACCTTGCCGCAGCACTCTCGATCCTCAGATGCCCCCAATGCCGGGCTTGAGGCGTAAGCGAGATCAGATGCAGAAGACCGCCTTCGGCCAGGGCGTCCACCGAAACCACGCCCGCTTTTGCTAGTTCGATCAGGTATTTTGCAAGGGCGGGCCGAGCGACGCCTTCGGAAATTGCACCCATCCAACTCGGCCGGTAATAGCGCTTCCATGCCCGGTCAAAAGCCCGGGCAAGAAGCAGCTTGAATTCGTCGCTCGCCCATTCGGACATATGGCGACTGTTACAGAAAAACCCGCTGCCGTGAACCGGCGGGCCGTTGTCATGTTCGCGGCCGTTTTGCCTGCGCGGCGCCAAACGCCGCCCCGCATGGGAGCGGCGATCTCCTGTTGTCTCAAGCAGGACCTGCGACCGCGACCGGCCCGGGAAGCGGGAGAAGTTCGCATCCGTCGAGCACAGCAAAGACCGCGCCCAGCACCATCATGCCGATGGCCAGCATCCGGATCCAGCGGGACACGTGGTCGGTCTCGGCCCGATCGAGGCCGACCTCGCGCGCATCACGTTTGACGGTATCTCCGACCGAAAATTCCATAGAAGCAAATCCTGCGTTGTTGCTTGACGACGCGATTTCGCCGAAACTGATTCGTGATCATTTTATCACAAAACGCGGTCATTTTTCCGGCTGCCGGGGACGCCTCGGCGACGGCGCGATGCCAGCGGGGTTGATGTTGGCGCGATCGGAATCGCAAAGCCAAATGACGGCGGCCGCCGACCGAGCCGGCCTAGAGTGCAGTGGCTTCGTGTTGTTCAGCGCGCCGCCATCGTCTTCGGGTCAGGCGAGCCTGGTCGGATTCTCGTTAATGCTCAGCCTGCTGTAGTCCATGTGAATGCTCTGCGGAAGATGAGCCACCTCGTCGCCACCGGAAACGGCGTCGAGTTCGTCATGCGACAGCAGGTCAAATCGCTCTGAAAGCTCGCGTTCATGGTTCTTCATGTGAAATCTCCTGTTTGGGGGGAGCGACCATCGCTCCGGGCCGCAGCCTGAACCATCTTCCATTCGATATCGGTGACGCAGATCACCTACGACGAGCACGGATACGAAACTGTTGACCGCACCGTCATGGCGAAGTTTTCAAAGGTCACTGCGGCGACCATCAAGTGGGAAAGCGTCGACGCTGCCAACGCGGTCGAGATCGCCGACATGCGTTGGATCGTCCCTGATCTCCGCGTTGCAATTGAGCAACACTCCGGTTGAAAATCAAATATCGGGATTTTCCGCCATTGCTTGTCCACATCAAGGCCCCAAAATCATCGGCGCCACAGGCTTGGCGATGCAATCCGGCCCGATTGGAGACGGTGATCATGAACCCGCGGTTGGCAGCAATGGCAGCGTTGTGCCGAGAGGTCGCCATACCTGCTTCGGTGCTGGCGTTTGCCGCGATTGGTTCTGCCGGAATCGACAGCACCGGTGCCGCATCAATCGTTGACCATCTTGCACCGTTGCTTGCCGCCGATGCTGCATCTGCCGACAAACCAACGCCGATCGCCTCAAGTACAGCCGATGCAGCGGTTGCCAGCAGATCGACACCGGAAGTCACCGCCGCCGAGCCGGCACCAGTGGCCCGTGAGCCTGCGCCGGTCGTTACAGCCGCGCTGACAAAATCATCGGAAATGCTGGCGCCGGTAGCCCAAACGAACGTGGCTACTCGGGAACCTGACGAGACCATTCCGGCGGCCGGCTCAACCGAGGCTCACGAGGAGTGCCTGGTCGCAGATGCCTGCATCGACCGCTTCCTTTGGGCGCTTTACCAGCGCACTCCCAAGGAAGACGCCATCAAGACTCAAGAACGGAGGAAAGTGACCGTCAAGAAAAGGGGCAGACTGGTCACTGTCACGAAGACCTTTACGAAACTTGCCGATGAGGATTTTTCGTGGAAGGACCCCAAGGCCGCCGAGCACGCCGGTATGCCCATGGCGGACTACGTGATCGGAGGCGTGGATCGCGATTTCAAGCTGAAGCTGTTTCACATGCTTCATGCGGCTGAGGAGGCAGGCCTGTCACCTGGCATCACCAGCGCATTCCGCGATGACTATCGCCAGTCGATTGCAAGCGGTCTTAAGGCGGCCGACGACAGATCCTATCATGGTGGCAGCTTCCGTGGAGGCTACGGCCACGGACTTGCGGCGGATGTCGTCAGCGTAAAAGGCGCGACACGGGCGCAACGATTGATTTCCACTGAAATCCTCTGGAATTGGATCGATGCGCACGGCAAGGAGTTTGGAATCGGGCGACCTTATCTCGATAGAGATCCCCCGCACGTGGCTCCGATCGACGGCAAGGAATATGCTGATCACCACCACGGAATGAAAGCTCGACAGGCAGCGAAGTTACACCACAGGCTCGCTTTGCGAGACGATCGCGGCGCGGTGAAACGCGCGAAAACGGCAAGATCGTCGAAGGTGAGAACGACCTGATCGGCGTTAGGCTAAAGTGGACCGGGCGCGCGCCATCGGACGGTTAGACAGCGCCCTCATAAACCAAAGTCAGGACTGGAAATGAAGCGATTGATATTCGCCGGCATGCTGGTGCTGATCGGCACGGCTGCCCAGGCACAGGATACGGGTCAAAACCCGAACAGGAATGCGCAGCAGGCCTATACGACACTGGGTCCCGCTGGCGCTGGGGTTTACCGAAGCGGCATGCCGCGCGACAACTACAGCACCGCCGCCAACGTGAAGCCGCACGCCGGCGCCGTCGGCACACGTAATCCGCGCTATCGATGATCATCGGCCGTTGCCGCTAGACACCCTCTCCGCGACCCGAGAAGACCGCTGGTCTAGGGCTTCACGGGTCCAGCGGGGGCAGCCTTCTCCTGGCGGTCGCGTGCGGCGATCAGCTCTTTCTGAAGCTTCAACCGCTCGTCAGGCGTCATGGCGGGCTTTTCGCGCGCCGCCGGCAGCACTTCTACCGGGAGATAAGCGCCTGCTTTCGGAGACGCCGGCGCCTCGGCCCGCGCGTCCATCAGTGATGAGCCACCGGTAGAAGTCGCACAGCCGCCGAGCGAAAGGCTCACCAATAACAACGCTCCCACGGCGAGCGCGGCTTTCTGCTTATAGACATACGCAATACCCATGGCAGGGTCGTTCGACCCGCAATGCGGACCAATTATGTCGGTCAGCCGGGTAGCGCGCCGAACGGTTAATCGGGAGTTGCGGGCGCTGGCCTGCGCCCACCCCCGTTCGGAAAGAATGCGCCCCGATTGTGAACCAGTTCACATTTGCCCGGTATGGCCACTGCTATGATCCGGACGCTGGGGATTTCAGGGGCCCAGTGATAGGCGCCGCCGGGACACGAATTTTCGAGCCCGACGGCGTAGCTTTTTGTGCTCCGGTTTGCCTGGTCCAGCCGTATTGTCGATGTCGAGGCCGCCGGGGAAATTAGCCACGGCCGGGCTCCGGCTCACGGCAATAGCGCCGCAGCCCCTACCCCACCACGCCCTCCGGACAATTGTCAGCAGCGCTGTACTCAATGGAATGCTCCTCTGGCGCAGCATCGGCACCCTTGGATCTGAGCCGAACACCAGGGAGCGCATGGGTGAGATCGGCTCCAAGGCTTTCCTGAACCCGTTTCGGACCATTTTGCCGCCCGTGTGAGCCAGGTCATACAGCCTTACAAGCGAGCCAGGCTAGACAGGCACGGAAGATTACCTCTCACGAGGCCAAACCCGGAGGTCGCCAATGACCGCTATCGCGCGAATTGTTTCAAGTGCTTCTGGAACATCCGTTGACGCCGAGACGCTCAGAACTGTCTTCATGTTTTGCGCAGTTGGTTTGACGGTGTCCCTGCTCGCCGCATCCTACGGCTTGGACCTGAGCCCCGGCTTTTTCTAGCGGAGGATGCGCCCATGCTCGCCGAGAAATTCTTTCTTCTGCTGGAAACGCTCAAAAGCCGCAACTTTCCCGATGAAAGCCCTCGCGTGGTTAGTCGCTCGCCGCATATCCCGGTGAAGCTGCCCCAAAGCCAAGTCGACGCTAACGCGGGATCGAGGCCATCGCCGCCCGCGCGCGCCGGATAGCCGCTGCGTTCAGATCGGCCGCCTGTCGCACCGCGGCAGGCAATTTAATGTTCGCCCGTGGAACCGCCGCTCTCGACCGCGAATTGAAATTGGTCTGTACTCCCGGCAGAGGAGGAAAAGGCCATGCGTTTTCACATCAAGCATGGATACGGCCAGAAGCACATCGACCTGTTGGCGCTAATCATGCTCGCGGCAATGGTGTCCGTGGTGGGATCGGGAATCCTTTACCTCGGTGAACAAGTCCACGCACCTGCGCAAACGAGGATCGTCTTCACTGGACCGATGGCACCGCTATAACGTTCCATGAATTCGGGCGGCGATACCGCGAGCGGGGAAATCTTCACCGAACCCGCCGGCGCGCGGATGCATCATGATGAACGCGTACGCACGTCAGGGAGATACCTCAACGCCTCACTTCCGGCGGGAACAAATATCGCATCGCTACATACATCGCTGCGTAGGCAACGATCAGCATGGGTGCTGCGATCTCGATGAACCTCACCATTGCACGTCCCCGAATCGGTATGACCGAATGATAAGGTCAATGTCCGTGAGAACGGCGAATTGTGCAAATTACCTTTAAGCAACTTACGGTGACCGAACCGGCCTGAAAAACGGTAATTTTTCAGCGACGTCACAACTGGAAACATCTTGAAATGCCGGTGTTACCGAAGCGGCAAGCAAGCGCGACCGTGAGCCGGCTTTTTCAGTGCGTAACCCGGCCGACCGTCGACAGCTCGGAAGCGGGCGCCGTCTGCGGCATCTCCAGATGCCTCGGCAACTCGGAGGGGGTCACTATCACGCCGGTCCGCGACACCACGGCGGACGTGATCATGCCATCCCCGCGGCCCAGCGAATCATCCCTGAGATCAGCCCACAGGCAAAACAGACCGATCGCCGCGACAATGCCGGCGATGATCACAGGGACTAACTCTCGACGCTCGTCTTCAGCGGGCATTGTCTCGTTCTTCATTCGATTCACGGGGACGTCTTTACTGGAATTGGTTTTGAAATAGTTAACGACAATCGCCTCAACGTTGCTTGGCCTGCCGGTTGTCAACATACCCAACGATTCCGGTTCGCATTCTCTCGCACGGTTCGCACAACACATTTTCGCGGCGTTTGGCGCGTGATGTCTTGGCAGCAAAGTCTTGGCAGCAAAACTCGATGCTGATCTAGCCATTGGAACGGTGCTGTCAATCGGTCGACCGAATTTGCAACAGTGATTATTTATTTTGTCTCGGCCAGCGCGCGCAGATTTGCACAACAGCCTCGATCAATTCGCATACGCGCATGGCTCGGTCGCATATTCACAATCTTGTAATCGACAAGCGCCCGGCGTCGCTGGTATCCGTTCAGCTTTGTCCGTCCTCGAGGCCATATTCACGATAAATGGTCAAAGGATCGACGTCCGGAAACAGCCTGCACTTTGCCTGCGCGATGTGCAGGGTGAGCGTTCCAGGCTGGCAGCCGGCCGCCAGCAGTTTCTTGATATCGTCCATATGCGCCCGTGGCTGGTGTTTCGCTGGAAGCTGCTCCAGCGCGACAAGCGCCGTTGCCAGCGCCTCCGTTACCACCCATTCGTCGTGGCCTGTGATTCCCTTTTTTGACATTTGGACGATCTCCAAATTTTGCCAGGCATGATCGGGAAGGTGCAAATCAGCTTTCCAGAACAAACGGCTTCGCTTGTACTTTGATCAAGCTCAAACAATAGTCACCTCGTGTCCCTCGTGGCGCTGCGGCCGCAGCCGGATTCCGGTCCCGGGATCGACCATCGACATGGTGGCCGGGCGAACGATAATATCCGAATCCGGAATCCGTTCGACCATATCCGATGCATCACTTTTTCGCTCGCGATGATCACGGACAATATCGAGCACGTCATCAGCTACCGGATGCTGTATCAGAAGGTTCACTCGCCGGCATCGGCGGGTTTCGCATTCGGTGCCGCGCCACCTCAATCCATCATCACCTCAAGACCGCCGTCGGGCCGTCTTGCTGTCGACCGCCATCATACTCGCCCGGACCGCCTCCTGTTGATAACCCGTCGCACGGCGTGACAGGCGACCGCGACGTGTTATCGACGACAGATCACATTTGGCCCACGACGGATCGAACATCATGCGGATCACCCTGGTCGGCTCCCGCCATTTCGGCGTGACGACTTTTGACATGCTGCGGCAACACGGCGTCGATATCGTCCGGGTGGTCGTGGCCGACGCCGACGACCGGCTGGCGACCGCGGCACGGGCCGCTGGCATCGAGGTCGCCGTACAGGCCAATCCCAAACTGGTCGGACCGCAGGAAATCGCCGGTGGCACCGACCTGATCGTGACGGCGCACAGCCACGCGCGCATCAGCAAGGAGGCCCTCGCGGCGGCCAGGCTTGGCGGTATCGGCTATCACCCCTCGCTGCTGCCACGGCACCGCGGCATCGCCGCCGTTGAATGGACGATCCAGGAAGGCGATCCGATCGCCGGCGGCACCGTGTACCATCTTGCCGACCGGATGGATGCGGGCGCGATCGCCGCGCAGGAATGGTGCTTCGTCAGGAAGGGTGAGACCGCCCGGGAATTGTGGGAACGCGCGCTGGCGCCGCTCGGCCAAAAGCTTCTGGCTGAGGTGATCGACTACGCCAAGACCCATAAATCCCTGCCATCCAGGCCGCAGGATGAGCAGTTTGCGACCAACGCACCGAGCCTTTCGCATTGATCTACGGGGCCGGTATTTTACGACCGCCCACCCTCTCCGCCGCCCGAATTTTCGTTCCCGACTGCGCATCTCATCTATCTGATTTTATTATAAATTACCTACATATTGCGACGCAGCAAATTTTGAACACATTTTGACTGAATAAGGCGCCTCGTCACCCACATCGAGGTATGATTTTATGCGCCCGGACCGCATTGCTATTTTTTTGGCTGCCTTTCTGACGGCCGCTCCCGCCGCCGCCCAGACCCCCTATGACGGACTTTGGAATGTCACCGTCGTGACCAAGACGGGCAGTTGCGAACGGTCGGCTCACTCCACACTTACTGTCGCGGACGGCCGGGTGTCAGCCGCCGGAACCGAAGTTTCCGGCAGCATTGGACGCGATGGTCTTGTGCGTGTGTCGATCAATGGGGCATATGCAAGCGGTCAACTCAGTGGCAACACCGGATCGGGGAAGTGGAATGGGGCATCTGGAGGAATACCGTGCAGCGGTCGCTGGGAAGCATCGCGGCAGTAGCGCAAGCCGATGGGCTGACCGCCGCATGATTATACGACGATCGATCTTCGCACTCGCCACCCTGTTGGTGGCCGGCGTGTCCAGCTCCGCCAGCCATGCGCAATCCCTGCCGTTCGCGGGCCTCGCAGGTTTCTGGTCGGGCGCCGGCACCGTCACCCTCGATGACGGGTCGACCGAGAAAATCCGCTGCAAGGCCACCTATGCCGTCAGCGGCAACGGGGCTGGCCTTAATCAGACCCTCGTCTGCGCCAGCGACAGCTACAAATTCGACTTGAGAACCAATGTCATCGCCGAGCAGGGAGCGATCTCCGGAAGCTGGAGCGAGAGCAGCCGCGGCATCACCGGTAACCTTGCCGGACGTGCCAACAGTGGCAATTTCCAGGTGGTCGCCAGCGCTCCCGGATTCTCGGCCAACATTACGTTGACCACGCGCGGCAACAAGCAATCCGTCGTGATCCGGCCCGACAGCCAGTTCAAGGGCGCCTCCATTTCGCTGACACGCTCCTGAAGCGCTTTCCGCTCCGATTGAACCGGAGCGGACTTTTGTCTCGTGATTTTTGACGCGATTTCTGCGGCCGGCGCAGCGCCCCTGCCCGGTCGGCCTATGCCGCCGGCACGAACGCGGTTACCTCAATCTCGACCTTGGCGCGGACATCGACCAGGCCGTCGATGTAAAGCAAAGTTGAGGGCGGGAAATTTCGTCCCAGCGTCTCACGCCAGGCCGCGCCGATGCCGGCGCCCGCGGCTTCGTATTCGCTGCGGCTGGTCAGATACCAGGTCAGGCGGACGATGTGCTCGGGGCCCGCGCCGGCCTCGGCCAGCAGCTTGATGATCCGTCGCAGGGCCACCCCGACCTGGCCGGCCATATCCGGTTGATATTCGCCCTTCTCATCGCCACCCGTTTGGCCGGCAAGCACGATCCATCGGCCCGGACCATCGACTTCGACGCCATGCGAAAAGCCGCGCGGCTTTGACCATTCGGCCGGTTGCAGGATGCGCATCACTGGGTTCTCCAAAGACGAGACACCGATCCCATAGCACCGATCGCGCCGCCGCTCCCACATCGAAATTCGACGCGGTGCATCACTGCATCGGCACATTTGCCGGTTGCAAATCCGGAAGGGGTCGCCGATACCGGCCGCCTTTACCGACCTTTCGCCGCGCCGGCGCGGCATGCCCTGGCTATTCCCTGCGATGGACCGAACACCTTCCAAACCAAGGGCCGCAATATGGATGGCGGGCTGGCTTGCTCTGATGCTGATCCTGGTGGTGGCGGGACGCGAGGCCACGCGCGAACTGAACGTGTTCCAGATCATGGAGCTGCGCACGGGCATCGCCTTCTTCATGCTCTACCCGCTGATCCACATCAATGGCGGTTTCGCTGCCATGAAGACGTCGCGGCCGCTGCAACATATCGGACGCAACCTTATTCACTACGGGGCGCAGATCGGCTGGTTCTACGCGCTCACCTTGATTCCGCTCGGTCAGGTGGTGGCGATCGAATTCACCATGCCGATCTGGACCGCCATCCTTGCCGCGAGCTTTCTCGGCGAGCGCATGACGGTGTGGAAGATTTCGGCGATCGTGCTCGGCGTGGTCGGCGTCATTATCATCGTTCGGCCGGCGGCCGGCGAGATCAATTCGGGCCAGTTGATCGCGCTCGGCGCAGCCGTCGGATTCGGCATTTCGATCGCCATGATGAAATCCCTGACCCGCACCGAAAACACCGTTGCCATTGTTTTCTGGATGCTGGTGATCCAGTCCGCTGCCGGATTTTTCCCGACGCTCTATGTCTGGAGCTGGCCACCCGCCTCTGTCTGGGGCTGGATTGTCGTGATCGCATTCTGCGGAACGTTTTCGCATTATTGCATGGCGCGTGCGATGCTGTACGCCGACGCAACGGTGGTGCTGCCGATGGATTTCCTGCGGGTTCCGTTGACCGCCGCCGTCGGGTGGCTGGTCTATTCGGAGCGGCTCGACCTGTTCACGGTGCTGGGCGCAACGTTGATCCTCGTCGGCAACCTTCTGAACCTGAGAGCCGGGGACCCAGTGCCGGCGGGCGCCGAAACCTGAACGAGCCGCCGATCAGGTGCGCGGCTCCATCTGTTTATTTTGACGCTTTTTCCTTACGCGAACCGGCTTCCACTTCGCTGGAAACGCTTTGGATTCACTTCCCCACCGCTTTTCGCAGTGCGTCATTGATCCGCTCCTGCCAGCCCGGACCGCCCTCCTGGAAATGTTCGAGAACATCCTGATCGATCCGCAGCGAAACCAACTCCTTCACATTGGGCAGCGCTGTTTTCTTCGGCGGCAATTCCGCAACCTTGGTCGTGGTTTTCTTGAACGCGGCCTCGGCTTCGGTGCGGGCGTCGTTCAGGGTCCGCGGTCGTCTCGGCTGGTCTGCCATGCTCAGATTCCCTCGAATAGCGCCGTTGATAGATAGCGCTCGGAGAACGATGGCACGATCGCAAGGATGGTCTTGCCGGCGCTTTCCGGACGCTTGCCGATCGCCAACGCGGCTGCGATCGCAGCCCCTGACGAAATGCCGCCGGGGATGCCCTCATGACGTGCCAGCGCGCGCGAGGTTTCGATCGCGGTCGAGCTGTTGACCTTGACGATCTCGTCGATCACCGACCGGTCGAGGATATCCGGAACGAACCCTGCGCCAATGCCCTGGATCTTGTGCGGGGAATGCGTACCCCCGGACAAAACCGGGCTCTCTTCGGGCTCGACCGCCACGACCCGCAGCGAGGGCTTGCGCGGCTTCAGCACCTGGCCGACGCCGGTAATGGTGCCGCCGGTGCCGACCCCGGCCACGAAGAAATCGATATTGCCGCCGGTGTCGTTCCAGATTTCCTCGGCCGTGGTGCGGCGGTGGATTTCGGGATTGGCGAGATTCTTGAACTGCTGCGGCATCACCGCGTTCGGCGTGGTGCGCACCAGCTCTTCGGCGGCGGCGATCGAGCCCTTCATGCCTTGGGCGGCCGGCGTCAGGACGATTTCGGCGCCCAGAAACGCCAGCATCTTGCGCCGCTCGATCGACATCGATTCCGGCATCACCAGCTTCAGCCGATAGCCGCGCGAGGCGGCGACAAACGCCAGAGCGATCCCGGTATTTCCCGACGTCGGCTCGATCAGCACGGTATCGGCGTGGATCACACCCGCCTTCTCCATTGCGACGATCATCGCCGAGCCGATGCGGTCTTTGACGCTCGCCGCCGGATTGAAATATTCCAATTTGGCTAGAATTGTCGCCTGCACCCCATGCTGTTTCGGAAGCGTTCGCAAACGAACGATCGGCGTATCGCCGATCGCCTCGACGATGCTGTCGAAAACACGGCCGCGGCCCGGGCGGTGCACTGCACCCGTCGCTGACGAAGCGTCCATGAAAAACTCCTGTGGCAGCAAGGTGTGAGAAGCTAGAACCGCTTCTTCATTAGGGGCCGCTCACGCCCGCACGCAAGCTGGAATTCGTCGAAGCGCATATTCGCTGCGTTGCAAAATTCGACATCCGCCAGATAACGCGAAACCAACGCATTTGTGTTGCGACATCGTCAAACAAAATGGTGTATGGTGAATTCAGGTTCAGATCGCAGGGAGGTCACGATGCCAGCAATTGCTGAAGTCCTGTCGACCGTCGCGCGCCACCCCGACCCGCGCGGATGCGATCTGCCGACCTGCCCGGTCTGTGCCGATTCCATGGTAGCTGCGGAAGCATCCGCTTATCTTCCCGAAAGCGTTATCAGCTATCTCTGGACCTGCGACAATTGCGGCTACGGCTTCGTGACCAAGCACACGTTGCGATTCGCCTGTAACTAGACTTCCCGGTTTTGGCCTGCTGATTTTTGAACTTGGTGGTTTTTTCAGGCGCGGCATTTCACCGCAGCGCGATGTCGCCGTTTGCCCAACCGGCGCGGGTGCGATCGCGGAATTCCTCGAACGTGCCTTTTGAGATCGCGTCCCTGATGTCGTGCATCAGCCGCTGGTAATAGGCGACGTTGATTTCCGACAACAGCATCGCGCCCAGCGTCTCGCCTGATTTCACGAGGTGATGCAGATAGGCGCGCGCGGTGCCGGAGGTCGCCGGCCATGGGCTTTCCTCGTCGAGCGGCCTTGGATCATCGGCGTGCCGGGCGTTGCGCAGATTGATCTGCCCGAACCGGGTGAACGCCATCCCGTGACGGCCGTTGCGGGTCGGCATCACGCAATCGAACATGTCGACGCCGCGGGCGACCGCCTCCAGCATGTCTTCGGGCGTACCGACGCCCATCAGATATCGCGGACGATCCAGCGGCAGGATCGGCACCACCTCCTCGATCATCCCGAGCATCACCGCCTGGGGTTCGCCGACCGCAAGGCCCCCGATCGCGTAACCGTGAAAACCGATCTCGATCAGGCCCCGCGCGCTGGCGCGGCGCAAGTCCGGCACGTCGCCGCCCTGGGCAATGCCGAACAGCATGTATCCATCAGGCGCGGTCTCGAAGGCGCGTTTGCTGCGCTCCGCCCAGCGCAGCGACAATTGCATCGCCCGCTCGATATCGCCGCGCTCGGCCGGCAGCCGCACGCACTCGTCCATCTGCATGGCGATATCGGATCCGAGCAGGCGCTGCACCTCGATCGAACGCTCGGGCGACAATTCGACCTTGGCGCCGTCGATATGCGAGCGAAAGGTGACGGCGTTCTCACTCACCTTGCGCAGCTCCGCCAGCGACATCACCTGGAAGCCGCCGGAATCGGTCAGCATCGGACCTCCCCAGCCGGTAAAGCGTTGCAGGCCGCCGAGGGCTGCGATGCGTTCGGCGCCCGGCCGCAGCATCAAATGGTAGGTGTTGCCGAGCACGATGTCGGCGCCGGACTCGCGCACCTCCCGCCAATGCATGCCCTTCATCGCGCCCGCGGTGCCGACCGGCATGAAGGCGGGCGTTCGCACCACGCCGTGCGGCGTCGTAAGAACGCCGGTGCGTGCCTCGCCGTCACGCCCGAGCAGTTCGAAATGATTGGCTGAGGTCATCGGCTGGACTTATCACGAAACAGCAGGCAGGCATCGCCATAGGAATAGAAGCGGTAGCCGCTGGCGATCGCATGGGCGTAGGCGTACTTCATGGTCTCGAGACCGCTGAAGGCCGAGACCAGCATGAACAGCGTCGAGCGCGGCAGATGGAAATTGGTCAGGAGAATATCGACCGCGCGAAAACGATAGCCCGGCGTGATGAAGATCGCGGTCTCGCCGGTGAACGGCTCGATGGTGCCATCTTCCGCGGTGGCGCTTTCCAATAGCCGCAGCGAAGTGGTGCCGACCGCGACGATGCGGCCGCCGCGGGCCCTGGCCTGGTTGAGCGCGTCGGCACAGTCGCGGGAGATCACACCCCATTCGGCGTGCATCTTGTGCCCTGAGGTGTCGTCGGTCTTGACCGGCAGGAAGGTCCCTGCCCCGACATGCAACGTGATCCGGTGAATGCCGACCCCGCGCGCGCGCAGCGCGGTCTGGAGTTGGGGCGTAAAATGCAATCCCGCGGTCGGGGCCGCAACCGCGCCCTCGTTGGCCGCAAACATGGTCTGGTAGTCGGTGGTATCGCGCTCGTCGGCAGCGCGCTTTGAGGCAA
Organism: uncultured Pseudomonadota bacterium; assembly: GCA_963819325.1. GTDB lineage: Bacteria > Pseudomonadota > Alphaproteobacteria > Rhizobiales > Xanthobacteraceae > Bradyrhizobium. Next base: position 212,424 of record CAWFVT010000014.1, on the reverse strand, counting down.
TGTAGGGCGGCAGCGGCGGCGCGCCGAGATCGGCGATGGCCTGGTCGAGCGCCGATCCGTGAAACGAGAACGAAAGCGTAATCTCGCCCTCGTCGCCCTTGTGCTCGACCTGCGCATCGAGATGGCCAAGGAGGCAGACCCTGCCCTCATTGCCGAAGCGAATGGTGTCGCCCTGCGACAGCTTTTTCGCAGGGCGCACCAGCGCCTGCCAGCGCGAGCCGTCGAGCCGCTTGATCAGCGTGGCCTCGATTTTCGGTTCGGTGTCCCGGCCGATGCGGCGGCCTTTGAGCTGGGCGGCGATCACCCTGGTGTCGTTCACTACCAGCTGATCGCCGGGCTCCAGCCACAGCGGCAAATCGGAAACCGTGCGGTCGCGCAGGACGGCGTCGGGCTGCACCACCAGGAGCCGCGCCGAATCGCGCGGGCTCACCGGACGCAGCGCAATGGAAGCTGCGGGAAGTTCGAAATCGAAGAGATCGGTGCGCATGGCGCGATGCGCTCCAGCATTGTCCGGCAACGTCATTCCGGGGCATGCGAAGCATGAACCCGGAATCTCGAGATTCCGGGTTCGCATCTTCGATGCGCCCCGGAATGACGGCTTAAAGCTTCAAGCCGCGTCGGCCGCCATGTGGGCCTTGATGATCTTGTCCGGGTTCTTCACCGGCTCGCCGCGCTTGATCTTGTCGACGTTCTCCATCCCGGAGGTCACCTTGCCCCAGACCGTGTACTGGTTGTTGAGGAACGATGCATCGTCGAAGCAGATGAAGAACTGGCTATCGCCGGAATCCGGGCTTGCCGCCCGCGCCATCGACGTGGTGCCGCGGACATGCGGTTCCTTGTTGAATTCGGCCTTGAGCTTCTTGCCCGAGCCGCCGGTGCCGGTGCCCTGCGGACACCCGGTCTGCGCCATGAAGCCTTCGATCACGCGATGGAACACGATGCCGTCGTAAAATCCTTCGCGCACCAGTTCCTTGATCCGCGCGACATGGCCGGGTGCAAGGTCGGGCCGCATCTCGATCGTGACCGGTCCCTGGGTGGTTTCGAGGATCAAAGTGTTTTCGGTATCAGCCATGCTCTTTTCTCTGCGGGTTGTGGTGGAATTTTCCGATTGTGAAATTTAATGGCGAAAGGGCGGCCGGCAACCGCGCCGGCCATTCCCTCGGTAAATGGCATCGGCGTGCAGCGTTGCAACGCCTCCATCACGGCGATGCGATAGGCCAAGCGGTCATTATCGGTGGCTTGTTCTGATTCATAGCTAATTCTCGGATGACCGAAGATATTGCCATCGCGCTTGAAACTGACAACCACCGTGATGTCGATCCCGGGATTGGCGCCAGAGGCCGGCGGCGGCTTCCAGCAGGTGCGCAGTCTGGCGACGACATCCTTGATGCTGTCGACCTGCGCCGGCCCGGTCTGCGCCGACGCGATCCATGACGGCAACAGCAGCACCGCTGCGAAACAGACGAGCCTGCTGCGCGGCGCTGCCATCACTCACTTGATGTCGGACGCGACCTGGACCTTCACCATCTTGTCGGGGTCGGTCACCTCGCCACCGCGCGATCCCGGCGGCGCCTTCTTCAGTTTATCGACGACGTCCATGCCCGATACCACTTCGCCGACCACGGTGTATTGGCCGTTCAGGCTGGGCGCATCGCCGAACATGAAGAAGAACTGCGCGTTGGCGGAATCGACGCTGTCGCCGCGCCGCGCCATGCCGACGATGCCGCGCTTGAACGGCACGCTGGAAAACTCCTGCTTCAGGTTCGGGTATTTCGAACCGCCCGTGCCGTTGAAGTTCTGGCCATCGCCGGTCTGCGCCATGAAGCCGTCCATCACGCGGTGGAACGGCACGTTGTTGTAAAAGCCTTCGCGCGCCAGTTGCTTGATCCGCTCGGCGTGCTTCGGCGCGAGGTCGGCTCTCAGCTTGACGACGATGCGGCCCTGCGTGGTGTCGATGACGATCGCGTTCTGCTTGTCGAGATTGGCAGGCAGCGGTTGGGCGATGGCGGGGGCCGCACAGATCAGGGCTGCGACAAGAGCTAGGATTTTAATCATGAAAACTCCGAATCAGAGATGAAGGAAGACTGTCGAGGGCAACGCCTGTTTGGGTCGCAAAACCGGTTCCCACTTATGCGGACGTAGCGCTAGCTGGCGAATTTGGCTTTGAGACGTCTGGCCACCGCCTTGGGCACGAAGTTCGAGACATCGCCGCCCATGCCGGCGATCTGACGTACCAGTGTGGCGGTGATCGGGCGAACGGTCGGCGAAGCCGGCAGGAAAACCGTCCGGACCTCCGGCGCCATGGTTTCGTTCATCCCCGCCATCTGCATCTCATAGTCCAGATCGGTGCCATCGCGCAGGCCCCGGATCAGGATGGTAGCGCCGGTGCGTTGCGCGGCGGTGACGACGAGGTCGCCATAGGTGATGGCTTCGAAGGCGCAGCCCGCCTTGGCCGCCACCGGACCGAACACTTCCTGAAGCATTTCCAGGCGGTCTTCGGCTGAAAACAGCGGCGTTTTGCCGGGATGGATGCCGATCGCGACAATCAGCCGGTCGCAGAGGCCGACGGCCTGCCTGACCACATCCAGATGGCCATTGGTGACGGGGTCAAATGAACCGGGGTACAGCGCGGCACGGGACATGCCCCCCTCTACCGCGCCCCGGGCGGCCCCGCAAGCCGGGCCGGTTCCCTGCCCCGGGCGGGCCTGTTCCCTGCCTCGGCGGGTTAATTTTTTCCGAAAGCGACTGAACCACCTTTGGGGTCGCCGCGTCTCCTAACCGGGCTGGCAATGTTTCGTCCTTGGGCTGGGACGACACAAAACTCCGGCGGGATGAAACCGTTTTCCATGTTCGCGAAGACATCCGGAAACGGGCGCTGGGTATCAATCGACCATCAAATGAAGGGCCACAAAGGCCCGATGACAGGGGGCCGTCATGATCAAAGCTGTTTCAGCCATCGCCATTGCTGCGTTTGTCGCTGCCGCTCTCACCGTTCTTCCCGGATTTGCACCGCAGGTGGAAGCCAGCGTGCCGGCGCCGCTGGCCAAGGGGGATCGGCTGGATATTCACCATGTCGGGCCCAACTGCTCGCAGCAAGCCTGGCCCAATTTCGAAGCCTCCTGCCTCCGCGTCGCGGGTTCCAAGAAGCTGGATATCCGGGAAGCCCGGCTGGTCACCGCTGACCGCACCCCATGATGCACGCGGCTTCCGCCGCCGGACCAGCGCTGTGGTAATTTGCGGCCCGGCGTCGCAGACTGGCACCACCTGATCGCGAACGGGCCGGCTTCGATCCGGCGGGCGCGATAGCCTGGGGGGCCCGCCAGTGACCGCTACACCCGCCGCAGCTTCAATCAGTTCCAGTGCCCTTCCCCTCTCGGCTACGCTTGGCGCGCTCGGCGTCGTCTACGGCGACATCGGCACCAGTCCACTCTATGCGCTGAAGGAAGCGGCCAAGGCGGCCGCCCATGGCGCGCCGCTCACGCCGGACGCGATCCTCGGGGTGGCGTCGCTGATCCTGTGGGCGTTGATCCTGATCATTTCGCTCAAATACGCGCTGCTGATCCTGCGCGCCGACAATCGCGGCGAAGGCGGCATCGTCGCATTACTGGCGCTGCTTTCCGCCCGCAACGCCCAGCCGGGGACCTGGCGCGCCCAGCTTCTGATCGTCGGCCTGGTCGGCGCGGCCTTGCTTTATGGCGACGGCGCCATCACACCGGCGATCTCGGTCCTGAGCGCAATCGAAGGCCTGAAGGTCGATGCGCCGTCACTGGCGCCGGCGGTGGTGCCGCTGACCATTATCATCCTGATCGGGCTTTTCATCGTTCAGAGAAAAGGCGCGGGTTTTATCGGCAGGATCTTCGGACCGATCATGCTGGCCTGGTTCCTGGTGATCGCCCTGCTCGGCATCCATGGCATCGTTCGAGCGCCCGGCGTGCTTGCCGCGTTAAGTCCGCTGTATGCCTTCGAATTCCTGATCCATCAGGATTTCCACATCAGCTTCGCCATCCTCGGCGCCGCTTTCCTCGCGGTGACCGGCGGCGAGGCGATGTATGCCGACATGGGCCATTTTGGCCGGGTGCCGATCCGGCTCGCCTGGTTCGTGGTGGCGCTGCCCGCCCTCGTTCTCAATTATTTCGGACAGGCGGCCTTGCTGATCACCGATCCCAGCGCGATCGACAATCCGTTCTATCAGCTGGCGCCGGACTGGATGCATTACGCCCTCGTTGCCTTTGCGACCGTGGCAACCGTGATTGCTTCGCAGGCGATCATCTCCGGGGTGTTTTCACTGACGCAGCAATCGATCCAGCTCGGCTTCCTGCCGCGCATGCAGATCAGGCACACCACCTCGAGCGCCATCGGCCAGATCTATGTGCCGCTGGTGAACTGGCTGCTGGCCGCGGCCACGCTCGGCGCCGTGATCGGCTTCGGCACCTCGGATGCGCTGGCGGGCGCCTACGGCATCGCAGTGTCGCTGCTGATGGCGATCACCACGCTGCTGGCAGCCCTGGTCGCGATCCAGTGGGGTTATCCGCCGGTGATCGTGATCGCGGTGAACGGCTTCTTCTTCGTGATCGACTGTATTTTCTTTGCGGCGAATTCCACCAAGCTGATCGAGGGCGGCTGGTTTCCGCTGCTGCTGGCGGCCGTGGTCGCATTCCTGATGCTGACCTGGCGGAGCGGCGTCAAGCTGGTCGAGCGGGCGCGCGGCGCGCTGCGTCAGCCTGAAGAGGATCTGATCGAAACCGCCATCACCAAATGCCATGCGCGGCTGTCGGGCACGGCCGTGTTTCTGGCGTCCGCCCCCAACGGCGTCCCGCTCGCCCTGACGCAATTCGTCAAGCACAATCACGTTCTGCACCAGCGCGTGGTGCTGGTCACCGTGCTGATCGAGGAGGCCCCGCGCATTCCGAGCGAAGACCGCGCCGAAATCATCGAGGTGGTCGAGGGTATCACCCGGGTGATCCTGCATTACGGCTTCATGCAATATCCCACGATCTACGAAGGGCTCCGCCTCGCCTGCGCGCAGGGTAAGCTGCCCGGCATCGATCTCACCGACATCACCTATTACATCGGCCGCGAGACCATCATTCCGAGCGAAGACGTCGCCGGCATGGCGCTGTGGCGCGAAACCGTGTTCGCGTTCCTGCAACGCAACGCCGAGCGCTCGGCGGCATTTTTCGGCGTGCCGCCGCGGCAGGTCGTCGAATTCGGCACCGAGATCGAGATTTGAATACAAGACTTCAGCCGGCAGACATGCATGTCCTGCGGCATTAAAGCGATCGTGCGCTTCGGGTCTTGGCGCCTTTTGACCGTCAGCCCGCGTTTCGGTCATCGTCGACAAGGACCGCCATCAGGAGCGTGGGTTCCGAACCCCGATTAACCCAGGCATGATTGGTCCCACCGCTGTATGACACAGTCAAATGGCGTCAGTGTTCGTTCGTCCTTGTCCAGAATGAGTGTTATTTGCCCTGAAAGCAGGATGATATAGTCAGTCGTGCTGGATCTGTGCATGGTCGCGTGGCGCGAAGTGTCGGGCTGGAGGTGAGCGCCTTTCATCTCGGCGAACGACTTTGCGCTGGCTTTGCGCTCTCCTCCTCGGAGAGATGCGCTATCTGCGACTTCGGAGCAACCTCAAAATAGCGGAAGAGTGTGCCGCCAGCCGGGGGCTCAAGACGATCCGATCTATCCGCGTGGTCGATGCCATCACGGTGATTTGGCGCGCGGCTATCCGTGATCCACATCTCGGTCAGGACCGAGATGGTCCGCGGTGCCATCCCGTCGATCATTACTTCTGACCTTCCGCTTTGATCGTCGGTCGTCACAATTCGTCGTAGCTGTCGCATGCTTGCCTCCCGCGTCTCAAAATGCGCCGAAGCGAAAGTAGCCGGACCACGCTCCCGCAATCAACAAGGGGTTCTTTGCTCAGTCCGCGACTTGGTCTAGAAACGCGGTATGTCCAGTCCATTGAACGCGGCACTGACGTTTGACCAGCTAGCCGAGGCCATCAAAGCTCGCCGTTCTGTTTATGGATTTATCAGTGGCCTCCGGCTCGACCGGGCTGAGCGTGGCGAGGCGTGGTCCAGCCTGCCCTACCGCCCAGCCTTCATCGGCGATATCAAGACCGGCGTTCTCCACGGCGGCGTCGTGACCGCAATGCTTGACGAGAGCTGCGGCATGGCCGTCCAGCTCGCGCTCGACGGAACGCAGGCGATTGCCACGCTCGACCTGCGTATCGACTACCAGAAGCCCGCGACGCCAGGCCTCGATATCAAGGCGCATTCGATCTGCTATCGCGTCACCCGCTCTATCGCGTTCGTGCGCTCCACCGCCTTTCAGGAATCCGAAAGCGATCCGGTCGCTTCCGCGACGGCCTGCTTCATGATCGGCGCAAATCGAACCAACATGATGTCTGCAAAACCCATGAACGGCGGTATGGCACCTCTGCTCGAAGCGCCGGAAGATCCAACAAGTCCCTTCGCCGACAGCCCCTTTGCGCGTTTTCTCGGTATTCGTGCCGGCAACGACGACATTCTTGTGATGCCCTTTTCGCCCCGGATCATCGGGAACCCCATTCTTCCGGCCATTCACGGCGGCTTGACGGGTGCGTTCCTTGAAACAACCGCGATTTTCGGCGTAACACGCGAGCTTGGCGTTTCCGCGATGCCCAAGCCGATCGGCCTTACGATCAATTACCTGCGCTCCGGCCGCGCACTGGACAGCCACGCAAGGGTGTCGATCGTCAAACAGGGCCGGCGCGTTGTCGCTTTCGAAGCACAAGCCTGGCAGGACGATGCAACCAAACCGATTGCCTCGGCGTTCGGTCATTTCATGCTGCGCAAGACGCCGGGCGTGGATGAAGAACAGGAGTGACAGCACCAGGATGCTCTCGCTCGGGCGCCAGCTTTCTGAGAGGATTTCCTGTCCATCCTGCACTCACAAGACGCTTCTGCTCACTGGAAAATCGGGAAACTGCAAGTGCGATGTTCACATACTCACCAGATCAAGACCGTTACCCCGAGCGCGCTGGGTTGCGAGGAATGCCTGCGCATGGGAGCACAATGGGTGCATCTGCGACTTTGCCGCAGTTGCGGGCATGTCGGTTGCTGCGACGACTTGCCCAATCGTCATGCCCGGCGGCACTTTGAAGCCACCGGTCATCCGATTATTGAGGGTTACGACCCTCCTGAGGGATGGGGCTGGTGCTATATCGACGACATCGAAGTCGATCTGCCGAGCCAGACGCCGCACAACGGTCCAATCCCGCGCTTTGTCTGACGCGACGGTGAATCAACCGGCGAATTGACCGCCAAAATGTTCGCTGTGGGTGCCACGAAGAGGCATGCGGGCTTCTAACGCGGGCGATACGTCGGGCAGTTGCCGTTGTGCCATTCGCAAACGTCGCGCCGGCCGTCCGCGGTGGTGCTTATTCCCCGCCCGTCCCTTTTGTCATTGCTCCATTGTCCTTCGTAGCGCTGGCCATTCGACGAGGTCTGGACGCCTTGGCCATTCCTGCCAGCATCGCTCCATTCCCCTTCGTAGCGTCCGCCGTCCGGCCATGTGATAACGCCTCGACCAATTCTTTTGTCATCGCTCCATTGTCCGTCATCGCGCCGGCCGTCCGGCGATGTGTAGACGCCATGGCCGTTCTTCTTGTCATTGCGCCATTGCCCCTCGTAGCGCCGGCCGTCCGGGAACGTCATAACGCCTTCGCCGTCAAAGTTATTGTCGCTGAATTGGCCTTCGTAGCGCTGGCCGTCCGGCCACGCATAAACGCCATGGCCGCTTTTTTTGTCGTTGCTCCATTGTCCTTCGTAGCGCTGGCCATTCGACGAGGTCTGCATGCCTTGGCCGTTCCTGCCAGCTTCGTTCCATTCCCCTTCGTACCGGGCGCCGTCCGACCATGTCATGACACCGTGACCGATCCGTTTGTCATCGCTCCATTGCCCGTCATAGCGTTTGCCGTCCGGCCATGCATAAACACCCTGGCCGTTCTTTTTGTCGTTGCGCCATTGCCCGTCGTAGCGCCGGCCGTCCGCGAATGTCATGACGCCTTGGCCGTTGAATTTATTGTCGCTGAATTGGCCTTCATAGCGTCGGCCGTCCGGCCATGTATTAACGCCCTCGCCGCTCCTTTTGTCATTGCTCCATTGTCCTTCGTAGCGCTGGCCGTTTGACGAGGTCTGAACGCCTTGACCGTTCCTTCCAGCGTCGCTCCATTCCCCTTCGTAGCGGGCGCCCTCCGGCCAGGCGATCACGCCCCGGCCGACCATCTTGTCATCGCTCCATTGTCCGTCATCGCGCCGGCCGTCCGGCCATGTGTAAACGCCATGGCCGTTCTTCTTGTCATTGCGCCATTGCCCCTCGTAGCGCCTGCCGTCCGGGAACGTCATAACGCCCTGGCCGTCGAAGTTGTTGTCGCTCAACTGGCCTTCGTAGCGCTGGCCGTCCGGCCATGTAAAAACGCCCTGGCCGTCCTTTTTGTCATTGCTCCATTGTCCGTCATAGCGCTGGCCATTTGCCGAGGTCTGGACGCCCTGGCCATTCCTTCCGGCATCGCTCCATTCTCCTTCGTAGCGTCCGCCGTCCGGCCATGTGATGACACCGCGGCCGATCCGTTTGTCGTCGCCCCATTGTCCGTCGTACCGCTGGCCGTTCGACGAGGTTTGGACGCCTTGGCCATTCCTGCCGGTATCGCTCCATTCCCCTTCGTAGCGTCCGCCGTCCGGCCACGTGATGACACCGCGGCCGATCCGTTTGTCATCGCTCCACTGCCCGTCATAGCGCTGGCCGTCTGGCGAAGTATAAACGCCGTCGCCACTCTTTTTGCCGTCGCGCCATTGCCCTTCGTAGCGCCGGCCGTCCGGGAATGTCATAACGCCCTGGCCGTTGAAGCTGTTGTCGCTCAACTGGCCTTCGTAGCGCTGGCCGTCGGGCCATGTATAAACGCCCTCGCCGCTCTTTTTGTCATTGCTCCATTGTCCATCGTAGCGCTGTCCATTTGGCAATGTCTGGACGCCCTGACCGTTCCTTCCAGCATCGCTCCATTGCCCTTCGTAGCGGGCGCCATCCGGCCATGTGATAACGCCCCGGTCGACCCTTTTGTTGTCGCTCCATTGCCCTTCATCCCGCTCGCCGTCTGCGAATGTCATGACGCCTTGACCGTCCGGCACCCCGTCGCGGTAGTCCCCGAGATAATGACGGCCATTCGGAAATTGCAGCTCGCCCCGGCCGGACGTGTCGACTTGCACGAAGCGACCGCCTCTAAGGCACGCTCCGGCCGGCTCATCCTTCGTCAAACTCCAAACACTGGCCTTGTCTGCCGAGAAGGTGATGGCGTAGGCGCAATCAACGATTGATCCGTCATCGCGCTTGCCCTGGAACTCAAAATTGCTGCTCTCGCCAATCGATCGCTGCATGACGCGGGGAAGGCCGCCGCCTCGGCTGAATACAGCACCATCGCGAGTGACAAGAATTACTACGAGAGTGTCGACATTTTTCCAGGTGCCAATCAGCTTCGCGAACGGGTCATCCTCTGCACCCGCAGTCCCCATCAAATGCAACGTCAAACTCACAATGCACAGGATCGCTGCAACCGATTTTGCCAACCGGGATTGGAAAAGGACCAACACGTGGCTTCTCATTGGGGTTTGCAAAGTACCAAGCATGATTGAGGATAAAAATAATATCACATTGTCGATGAGGCACTAGGTGTGTTTGAACGCCGGTGGCGCCCATCGTCCGCAACCGGATTAGATTTCCTCCAATTCAACGGAAATTAATGGCCTGGATGTTTCTGGCGATGCCGATGGGGCATCCTTCAATCGGCATTCACATCGTCACGGACCGACGAGCAATCGAATGGCGCCTTGCGGTGCGGGCATGCTTTTGACGAGTTCGACGGCCGGATTGTCGGCGACGTCGCGCACGCGGTCCTGATAGATCGCCCATTCCTGCGCCAGGCATCGATCTGGCGGACACAACCTATTACAGCAGCAGAGAGACCGCTTCGCCCAGGTCGACACTCGCCGGAGGCATCGGAGGACGACGATCAATCCTGTTTGCCGTTCACCGGCGCCCGTACTCGGTGAAAACGTAGTCTCTTGTCTGCACTATCGTGTGGCACGCGAACCCGCACTTGGCATCGTTCGCCTGTGGCGGTTCGTCATCTAAAGTGCCAGGCCTGAACGTATCGGACGCGGCGTCATACTCGAACTCGGCATATCCCCATCCGCCGCTGTCGGCGAACCTCTTGCTGTCCTTCACCATGAAATCAACGTCATGTTGGGTTCCTGGCACCGTTGGTTGACCGGGATACGTCTCCTGTTTTTTGGGGATCCAATGGACTTTCGCCATCCTGGCGCCGTCGGGGAAAGGCTTGCCATTGCCGGGCACGCCCTCCTTATAGGCGTCGATCATTATGGAATTCCCCATGATCACGGCGATGTTGCCTCCGTTCTCACTGATGGCAATGACTGGCCAGCCTTCGTATCCTCTGAACTCAGCGAACCCGAGGCCGCCCGGGATTTGCAGAGTGTATTTGTCCTGCGCGGAAATCGCGCTGCCGCCCAAGACGGCGACCACCGCTGCAATGATCAAAATCGCTGAGAATGTAGTTCTCTTCATGGTTCTCTCCCGCGCTTGGTGTTCATCGGTCGAGACTGTTTTAACCGGTGCCGGTTCGTTGCATGTGCGACACAGCTTTAAAGTTGGGTCGTACTTATCCCACTTGAAAGACCGGATATCACCCGGCGACCGTGACGCTAGCCTATCATTGCAAGCGGAATTCACAATCCATGGGGCGTTCAGCTAAAATTAAGCGAGATTCCTCTGACCGAACATGGCGCTTGCCCATGTTCGCTATGGGTCATTTGCATCGCTTTTGACGTGTTCGTGTGAGATCGGGTCAGTGGGTAACCTCGGAGGTGACGGCTACGCGCGCTTACGAGTCCCACGCCCAGGATGGAGTAAGGGCCGGGCCGTCGTCCCAGCGTTTGTTTTGAACCTTTTTCGCGAACGCTTCAGCTCAGCGGCACGCTCTGGGCGTGCTTGAAGATGTTTTTCGGATCAACCTCGGCCTTGATCTTCATCAGTCTGGCGAGGTTGTCGCCCCAATAGGCCTTGGCATAGCCGCTGCCGAGATCGAGGTCGCAATAGTTCACATAGCATCCACCTGAAACAAACGGGCGCATCGACGTGTACAAGGCCCGCATCATCGCGATGTTGGCATTGGTGGCGCCCGCACTGTCCCACTGCATGTAATATTGCATCACGTATTTGGTATTTCCGCGGTGCACGAAGGCGGTCGCGTCGGCGGCAATTTTGTTGATCGCTCCGCCGTAGGTGTCGCACAGCACGGCAATCTCTCCCGGTGCTTTCAAGAGGCCGTTAAGCAGCGTCAAGATCCCCTGCTCGCTCATGGGTTCGGTGACATAGTCGGATTTTGCCTTCATCAAGACGGAATCGGGGTTCGGCTCGCCACCGTCGAAGATCACCGCCGCCTGGTGAAATGTAATCGTCCTTGTGCTGAGTACGCTCGCCGTACCGGCCAGGCCTTGCAGACGCTTCAGTTCGACTTTCAAGCTGCTTTCGGATTGCACCGACAGCCCCGCCATGTGCACCGTGATCAATCCCCCCTTCGCTTTCGTCAAATGCAGCGTGCCGGTGATCGACGAAGGCAGATTCTCGAGCCATTCCTGCCATGCCTGCACAATCTTGACCGCCTGGGTGACCGGCTTGGTCCAGGTGATCGCAAGTTTGGCAACCATGTTGACCGCGCTGGTCCGGAAATTGAAATTCGTGACCACGCCAAAACTGCCGTTGCCGCCGCCGCGCAGCGCCCAGAACAGGTCCGGATTTTGCTGTTCGCTGACGGTCAGGATCTTCCCGGACGCATCGACCGCCTCCATCGACACCACACTGTCGCATGCGAGCCCAAACGGGCGCCCAAGCAACCCGAAGCCTCCACCCAGCGAGTGGCCCGCAACACCTACCGGGAAACAGCTTCCGGCTGGAATCGCCAGATGGCTCGATGCCAGCGCGTCATAAACCGATCCCAGCGATGAACCGGCGCCGATGCTCACGGACTTCTTGTCGCCCGACAGCTTGATCCCCTTCATCCCGCGAACATCGATGACCAGATCGGGACTCTGCGAAAATCCTTCATAGGAGTGACCGCCCGAGCGGACAGCAAAACCAACTCCATTGTTGACGGCCCACCGGATCGTCGTGCTGACCGCCGCAGCACTTCCGGCAACGACACGCACCCGCGGCGTGAGCTGGGTTCGCTTGCTGAAGGAGATGTCATATTGGCGGGAGGCTTTGGTGACGGGAACCAAAACCAGATCCTTCTTCGGATCCAGCGCCGCAATCAACGCTGCGATCGGCAGGCCGGTGTCGGCTTCGGCCCGGCGAACGGCCAGCAGCGAACTTCCGACCATGATTTGCGCCGACAACCCGCCCGAGATCTTCAGAAATTCACGTCTCTCCATGTCGTCTCCCTCCGATCACGTCGTCTTTCTCCGAACTATTCACACTGAAGCAACGGTTGGAAAAACTTCGGTTGATGAAAGTCGGGCTTTTTGGCTTTGGGCAGGAATGAACTCCAATAGCTGCGTGGAGCTCGTTCCAGAATGGAATAGAAATTCCCGCGGATTTTCTTCATATCCCCATCCCAATCCAGCGTTTTCAGGGGTATCTTCAATTCCGCGGTCCAGCCGTGCGGCAAAATCGTCGCCGAAGAGACCAGGCCCAGATCGACGCCCTCGCGATGCCGGGTGCGACTGACAATGTTGACCTGAAGGGTCTGGTTGAACGGCGACACTTCAAATTCAAAATACGGAAATCCGGTTTCCGAAAACGTCACGAACAATTCCACGACGTCGAACATGTAGGGGAATTGTTTGGGACCGAGAATTCTTAAAGCGTTCAGCGGCGCCGTCACCACATAGCTCACGGTCAACATATCGTCCGCAAGCGAGGCTTTGACTTGAACGGGTTTTTTGAGAACCGACCTCGCCGGGCTCACCAGCGACAGGTCGCAGGCCAGCGCCCCCTGAGCAGCCAACAACATCACAACAATAATCGGGAATTTCATGACGCATGATGCCATGATGGGCCGAAGATAGCGCCGTGGAACTTGCGATCGCCTGAAAGCGGCCGGCGGGTCGGCTCCGGAACAGCAGTTTAGCCTATCGGCGGCTCAGCCACATGACTATCATAGGTTGTTCCGAATAGCGAACGCCGTTCGCTACTCGCCGTTGCCGCCATTGCCGTTCTCGGTGTCCTCGCCGATGTGCTCGACCGACACCACATGCTCGTCCTCGGCGGTGTCGAATACGATGACGCCCTGGGTCGAGCGGCCCGCGATCCGGATGCCCTCGACCGGGCAGCGGATCAACTGACCCTTGTCCGTCACCAGCATGATCTGGTCGGAGTCTTCTACCGGGAATGAGGCCACCAGCTTGCCGTTGCGGCCGTTCACCGACATCGCGACGATGCCCTTGCCGCCGCGGCCGGTGGTCCGGTACTCGTAGGAGGACGTCCGCTTGCCGTATCCGTTCACCGAAACCGTCAGCACGACCTGTTCCTGCGCCGACATCTCGACATAGCGTTCGGAGCTGAGCTGGATGCTGCCGGAGGTCTCCTCGGTGTCGGCTTCCGCGGCTTGTTCGGCCGCCGTTTCGCCAGCCACCGCCTCGCCTGCGACGGCCCGGCGCATTTTCAGGTAGGCGGAGCGCTCATCCGAGGTCGCCTCGACATGGCGCAGGATGGTCAGCGAGATCAGCTTGTCGTTGTCGGGCAGCGCGATGCCGCGCACGCCCATCGAGGTGCGGCCCGTGAACACCCGCACGTCGGTGACGGGGAAGCGGATGCATTGCCCGCCGGCGGCGGTCAATAGCACGTCGTCGCGCTCGGTGCAGATCTGCACGTCGACGATCGCCTCGTCGGCGTCAAGCTTCATCGCGATAATGCCGGAACGCCGGACATCGACGAAGTCGGACAGCTTGTTGCGGCGGACATTGCCGCCGGTGGTCGCAAACATCACGTCGAGATTGCCCCACGAGGATTCATCCTCCGGCAGCGGCATGATGGTGGTGATGCGCTCGCCCTGTTCCAGCGGCAGGATATTGATCAAGGCCTTGCCGCGGCCGTTCGGCGGCGCCACCGGCAGCCGCCAGACCTTTTCCTTGTAGACCTGGCCGCGCGACGAGAAGAACAGCACCGGCGTATGCGTCGAGGCCACGAACAGGCGGCTGACGAAATCCTCATCGCGGGTCTGCATGCCCGAACGGCCCTTGCCGCCGCGGCGCTGCGCCCGATAGGTCGACAGCGGCACCCGCTTGACGTAGCCGGCATGCGAGACCGTGACCACCATGTCCTCGCGCTGGATCAGGTCTTCGTCCTCGACCTCGTTCTCCTGCTCGACGATGACCGTCCTGCGCGGGGTGGCGAAGTCCGACTTCACGGCATTGAGTTCTTCCTTGACGATGGTCTGCACACGGGCGCGCGAACGCAGGATGTCGAGGTAATCGGCAATCTGGGCTGCCAGTTCGTCGAGCTCTGCGGAAATTTCTTCACGGCCGAGTGCGGTCAGTCGCGCCAATCGCAGTTCGAGGATGGCCTTGGCCTGCTCCAGCGACAGCCGTGCGGTGCCGTCTTCGGCAAGACGATGCCGCGGATCGTCGATCAGCGTGATCATGTCGGCGACGTCCCGGGCCGGCCAGTCGCGCGACATCAGGGTGTCGCGCGCGGTAGTGGGATCGGGCGAGGTCCGGATCACGCGGATGATCTCGTCGATATTGGCCACCGCAATGGCGAGACCGACCAGGTTATGGGCACGGTCGCGGGCCTTGTTGAGCAGGAATTTCGTGCGGCGGGTGATCACCTGTTCGCGGAAGGCGATGAACAGGGTCAGGAAGTCTTTCAGATTCATGGTCTGCGGACGACCGGAATCCAGCGCCAGCATATTGGCGGGAAAATTGCTTTGCAGCGGCGTGAAGCGATAGAGCTGATTCAACACCACTTCCGGCACCGCATCGCGCTTCAGTTCGATCACGACGCGATAGCCCTCGCGGTCGGATTCATCGCGCAGTTCGGAAATGCCGTCGATCTTCTTGTCGCGATGCAATTCGTTGATCCGCTCGACCATGGTGGCCTTGTTCACCTGGTAGGGAATTTCCGAGATGATGATGGCTTCGCGGTCCTTGCCGTAACCCTTGATCGCGACCTTGCCGCGCATCACGATCGAGCCGCGGCCGAGATGATAGGCCGAGCGGATACCCTGGCGGCCGAGGATGATGCCGCCGGTCGGAAAATCCGGTCCAGGAATGATGTTGATGAGTTCGTCGATGGTCAGCGCGGGATTGTCGATCAGCGCGACGCAAGCGTCGACGACCTCGCCGAGATTGTGCGGCGGAATGTTGGTCGCCATGCCGACGGCGATGCCGCCGGCGCCGTTTACCAGCAGATTTGGGAATTTGGCCGGAAGAACCGTCGGCTCGGTCTCGGAGCCGTCGTAGTTCGGCTGGAAGTCGACCGTATCCTTGTCGATATCGCCGAGAACCGCGAGCGCCGACTTGGTCAGCCGCGCCTCGGTATATCGATAGGCCGCCGGGGGATCGCCGTCGACCGAGCCGAAATTGCCCTGCCCGTCGATCAGCGGCACGCGCATGGAGAAATCCTGCGCCATCCGGACCATCGCGTCGTAAATCGACTGGTCGCCATGCGGATGATATTTACCGATCACGTCACCGACGACGCGCGCGGATTTGACGTACTTCTTGTCCGGCGTATGGCCCTGCTCGTACATCGAGTACAGAATGCGCCGATGCACCGGCTTCAGCCCGTCGCGCGCATCCGGCAGCGCGCGCGCCACGATCACGCTCATGGCGTAATCGAGGTAGGAGCGTTTCATCTCGTCGAGGATGGATACGGGACGAATGTCCGAGGGCCCCGGTGGCTCTCCGGGCTTCGAATCTTCAGGGTCAGACAAAGGGGAAATCCGGTCAGTTTTAGCTTAGAATCATATAGCGTATCGGGGCCCTTCAAACCACCCCTAAACGATTCCCGCCAGCCCTTTTTCCCTTCGTTTTTCCAGAGACTTACGCGGCGGACGGCGGTTCTCGCCGAGGCCCCCGAACCGGCCGCTGGAACGTGCTCGGCGGACCCCGCTTCCGCGGACAAAACAGGCCGCCCGGACCGTGTTCTAAACGGGCTTCTTAATGACCAAACACGACCGCATGCATGATCCGCCCCGGCAGCAGCGTGAACAGTCCGGCGACGACCAGCGCACCGGTGAAAAGCAGGATCATGATGCGGCGATGATCGGCGACCTGGTGGCGATGCGCCTTCCATACCGCGAGGGGGAGCATGACCAGCGTGAAGATCGACAGCAGATGGATCGGGCTCCAGGGTCCGACCAGCCGGATCTGGTGGATCCAGAACGAGGAGACCGCCACGGTCGCCATCAGCGTCACCCAGATCCACCCCAGGGTGCGATGGGGCAGCGTGCCCTTGGGTGCTGCGAACTGGACCAGGCCCAGCGCGAAGGCGGCCATCGCCGCGAAGGCATGAATGGGGATTTGCGGAACGGCATTGAGCAACGGCGCGAGAGACACGGCGAATTCCCTGATGTCGACCGGCAATCAGAAGTCTGCGGGCGAAGCCGAAGTTTATGCGCTGCTGCTTCCCGGTCGCTTCATTTGAAATTAATACGGCGGCACAACGTATTATGTGACATTTCGCGCGTTAAAGTTCAGCCATGGCTTTGGCAGCTAAGTTATTTGCTTCGAAAGTGCCCCCTCGCGTCCGAACGCCAACGGAGCGGACAACGCGGCACAGGGTTGCCACGTTATCCGCCGTCGATTTGCCGCTTCTCCCTGCCGGCTGCTCAGAACGGGATATCGTCGTCCATGTCGTTGTTGCGGGCGCCGGCTGCCACCGCGCGGCGCGGCGCGGCACTGGACGGACCGCTGGAGCCGAAATCGCCGCCGGCATCATCGGATCCGAAATTGCCGCCGCCGCCCCCGCCGCGGCCTTCAAGCATGGTCAGCGTCGAGTTGAAGTTCTGCAGCACCACTTCGGTCGAATATTTCTCGACGCCTTGCTGGTCGGTCCATTTCCGGGTCTGCAACTGACCTTCGATGTAAACCTTGGCGCCCTTCTTCAGATACTGCTCGGCGATCTTGCACAGCCCTTCGCTGAAGATCACCACCCGATGCCATTCGGTCTTTTCCTTGCGCTCGCCGGTCGCCTTGTCGCGCCAGGTATCCGATGTCGCGATCCGCAGATTGGCGATCGGCCGCCCATCCTGAGTGCGCTTGATTTCCGGATCGGCCCCGAGATTGCCAATCAGAATCACCTTGTTCACGCTTCCCGCCATCGCCGCTCTCCACTCCTGGAATTCACTGTAAATTACTGGCCACAAGACCACCTTGAACCGACCCTATACGCTCACCGATCCGGGGAGCCCGGCGATCCCGGGTTATCCACATATAGCATTCCCATCCGCCATGTTCCAGTTTTGTTCCGAAGTCTGTATCAAGAACCGCGTCAAAAACCGCGCCGATAACTCGGTCGCGTGCCGCGCAGGAGCGGATTTGGCAGCCCGCGAAGCATTAAACGCAGCCAGCCGGGCGGCGAGCCGGGAAAATCGACCACGAGTTCCATCGGGTTCCCAAATCTCGCTGATAAATCATTAGCTTCCAGCCCCCCTCACGCAAATGCATTCGGCGGCCAAGTGTTGCATTTGAGAGACGGCATTTCCGTCTTGATCCAGTATACTGGTGACAGGAATTTGATCGCCATTGGCGGTCGAGCCTCGATGGTGAGCGCTAGGGGACTTGTGCTCGGGACCGAATGAAGAATGCAGCTGAAGAACAGCTGGAGAGAGATACGATGAGGAAGCTTTTGCTGGGTGCAGTGGGTCTCATGACGATGGGCATGAGCACCATTGGCATGAGTGCCTCTGCGTTCGCCGGTGACTTTCCCGCTCCGGTCTATTCCAGGGCGCCCGTGTACATTGCGCCAATCTATGACTGGAGCGGCGCCTATATCGGTGCAAATGGCGGCTGGGGATCGAGCCAGTCATGCTGGGACTTCACCACGCCGGGCGGCGCCTTTATCGCTTCGGAAGGTTGCCATAATGCCAACGGCGGCACCGCCGGCGGACAGCTCGGCTATCGCTGGCAGAGCAGCGCCGTCGTGTTCGGAATCGAAGGCCAGGCTAACTGGGCTAATCTGAAAGGCTCGAACGTCAGCTTGTTCTTTCCGGGCTTTGCCAACCAGTCCGGCATCGACGCCTTCGGCCTGTTCACCGGCCAGATCGGCTATGCCTGGGATAACGTCCTGCTCTACGCCAAGGGCGGCCTCGCGGCGACCGCCACCACCTACAGCGTAACGACCAGCCCTGGTAACATTCTCGCAGGCACGGCGCCCGATGAAACCCGATGGGGCGGCGTGATCGGCGCCGGTCTTGAGTATGGCATCTCGTCGAACTGGACGGCGGGCGTCGAGTACAATCACCTCTTCATGGGCAACAGGAGCGTGTCGTTTACGGATCCCGCGACCGGCCTGTTCCTTGGAACCGACAGCATCCGCCAGGATGTCGATCTCGTCACCGTTCGCGTCAACTACCGCTGGGGCGGCCCCGCGATCTCGAAGTACTGATGACGGAAAGTTTTGATTCCGGTCTTGGGCTGAGCATCGGCGAAACAGAATTTGAAACAGGCCGGCCGTTGCGCCGGCCTTTTTATTTGCGCACACCTCCGTCCACCAATGCCAGCTGCCGCCATCTGACAGGTGCTGCAACCCTCACCGCAACAATCCGTTGATGGTTTGAACGGGACACTGGAAATCCCTGTGCGTTCTTCCTATGTTCCGAGCTTAGCCCCCGGCGTCGGTTCTCCCGCTATTTGCGGACGAAGCGCGCCCCAATGCGGCGCGATCAACGTGCTGGGAATGCCGACATGGATGAAGTGATCAGGGCCAAGCGCCAACAGACCACAGGCGCAGGAACGCGCGCGATCACCATTCGCGGCGCGCGCGAGCACAATCTCAAGAACGTCGATCTGGAAATTCCGCGCGACCGGCTGGTGGTGTTCACGGGATTGTCCGGCTCCGGAAAATCATCGCTCGCCTTCGATACCATTTATGCCGAGGGACAGCGCCGCTACGTCGAGTCGCTGTCGGCCTATGCGCGCCAGTTCCTGGAGATGATGCAGAAGCCGGATGTCGACCAGATCGACGGGCTGTCGCCGGCGATTTCGATCGAGCAGAAGACCACCTCGCGCAATCCGCGCTCCACCGTCGGCACCGTCACCGAGATCTACGACTACATGCGGCTGTTGTGGGCGCGGGTCGGCGTGCCCTATTCGCCCGCGACCGGCTTGCCGATCGAGAGCCAGATCGTCTCGCAGATGGTCGATCGCGTGCTGGCGCTGCCGGAAGGCACGCGGCTCTATCTGCTGGCGCCGGTGGTGCGCGGCCGCAAGGGCGAATACAAGAAGGAGCTCGCCGAATATCTCAAAAAGGGATTTCAGCGGGTCAAGATCGACGGCACGTTTTACGAGCTGGCGGAAGCGCCGACGCTCGACAAGAAATTCCCGCACGACATCGACGTGGTGGTCGACCGCATCGTGGTGCGGCCCGACATCGGCCAGCGGCTGGCGGAAAGTTTCGAGACCGCGCTGAAGCTCGCCGAGGGGCTGGCCGTGATCGAGTATGCCGACCCCACTCCGTCATCACCGGGCGCCAGACCCGGTGATCCATCTTCTTCAAAAGACATGGATGGCCGGGTCAAGCCCGGCCATGACGAGAAGAAAAAGACTGCAAAGATTCACGACAAGAGCGGGCCGGAGCGGATCCTGTTCTCGGAGAAATTCGCCTGCCCGGTCTCCGGCTTCACCATTCCGGAAATCGAGCCCCGGCTCTTTTCCTTCAACAATCCCTATGGCGCCTGCCCGGCCTGCGGCGGGCTCGGGGTCGAGCAGCATATCGACGAGGATCTCGTCATTCCCGACAAGGAAATGAGCCTGCGCAAGGGCGCGATCGCGCCGTGGGCCAAATCCTCTTCGCCCTATTACATCCAGACCCTGACCGCGCTCGGCAAGTTCTACAAGTTCACGCTCGATACCAAATGGAAGGACCTGCCGAAGAAAACGAGAGACGCCATCCTGCACGGCTCCGGCGAGGACGAGATCAAGTTCTCCTATGAAGACGGCGTGCGTTCCTACGATACCAAGAAGCCGTTCGAAGGCGTCATCACCAATCTCAACCGCCGCTATCGCGAGACCGACAGCGAATGGGCGCGCGAGGAACTCGGCAAGTATTTCTCCGACGTGCCGTGCGAGGCCTGCCACGGCTATCGTCTCAAGCCGGAGGCGCTGTGCGTAAAGATCGGCGGCAAGCATATCGGCGAGATCTCGGAGCTGTCCGTGCGCCGCGCCGGCGAATGGTTCGAGACCGTGCCGAAAGCGCTCAACGCGCAGCAGAACGAGATCGCCGCCCGGGTGCTGAAGGAGATCCGCGAGCGGCTGTCGTTCCTGCTCGACGTCGGCCTGAACTATCTGACCTTGGCACGCGCATCGGGCACCCTTTCGGGGGGCGAAAGCCAGCGCATTCGGCTGGCCTCGCAGATCGGCTCGGGCCTGACCGGCGTGCTCTATGTGCTGGACGAGCCCTCGATCGGCCTGCACCAGCGCGACAATGCGCGGCTGCTGGAAACGCTGAAGCGGTTGCGCGACCTCGGCAATACCGTGATCGTGGTCGAGCATGACGAGGACGCCATTCGGCTGGCCGATCATGTGCTCGACATCGGCCCCGGCGCCGGCATGCATGGCGGCCATATCGTCGCGCAAGGCACGCCCGCCGACATCATGAACAACCCGAATTCGCTGACCGGCAAATATCTCACCGGCGAATTGTCGGTCGATATTCCCGAGCGCAAGCCGCCGAACCATCGCCGCACCATCAAGGTGATCAACGCCCGCGGCAACAATCTGAAAAACGTCTCGGCGGAAATTCCGCTGGGGCTGTTCACCTGCGTCACCGGCGTCTCCGGCGGCGGCAAGTCGACGCTCTTGATCGATACGCTTTACAAGGCGATCGCGCGCAAGCTCAACAATGCCAGCGAAGGTGCCGCGCCGCACGACCGCATCGAGGGCCTCGAGCATATCGACAAGATCATCGACATCGACCAGTCGCCGATCGGCCGCACGCCCCGTTCGAATCCGGCAACCTATACCGGCGCCTTCACGCCGATCCGCGAATGGTTCGCCGGCCTCCCGGAGGCCAAGGCGCGCGGCTATGAGCCCGGACGGTTTTCCTTCAACGTCAAGGGCGGCCGCTGCGAGGCCTGCCAGGGCGACGGCGTCATCAAGATCGAGATGCACTTTCTGCCCGATGTCTACGTCACCTGCGATGTCTGCAAGGGCAAGCGCTACAACCGCGAGACGCTGGAAGTGCTGTTCAAGGGCAAGTCGATCGCCGACGTGCTGGACATGACGGTGGAAGAAGCCGCTGAATTCTTCAAGGCGGTGCCGCGGGTGCGTGAGACGTTCAAGACGTTGCACCGCGTCGGCCTCGATTACATTCACGTCGGCCAGCAAGCCACGACGTTGTCCGGCGGCGAAGCCCAGCGCGTCAAACTGGCAAAGGAATTGAGCAAGCGCGCGACGGGGCGCACGCTCTACATCCTGGACGAACCCACAACGGGCCTGCATTTCCACGACGTCAAGAAGCTGCTCGAAGTGCTGCACGAGCTGGTGTCGCAGGGCAACACGGTGGTGGTGATCGAGCACAATCTCGAAGTGATCAAGACCGCGGACTGGGTGATCGACCTCGGCCCCGAAGGCGGCGACGGCGGCGGCGAAATCGTCGCCTGGGGTCCGCCGGAAGATATCGTCAAAGCGCCGCGGAGCTATACGGGCAAGTTTCTGGCCCCGGTGCTGGCGAAGGCGGGAAAGCCGAGGAAGAGCGGCGCGAGCGAGGCGGCGGAGTGACGAGAGCGTGAGCTAGTGAATTCAGCGTGTAGCGTGTAGGGCGGAATAGCGAAGCGTATTCCGCCTTCTCCGTCGCCCGCACGAGTAGCGCAATACGCTGCGCTATTGCGCTACTCGGTCCTGATCGTACTATGTTTCGTGAAGCGATAGCATCGAACACGGGCGGAACGTAAGAAGATGTCGGTCAGCGATGATGCTTTAGTTAAAGCTGACGGCAATCATTTTTGGCGAATTTTTTGGATTACAATTCTGATTTGGCCGCTCGTAGCGGCGAGTCCATTTGCCATCGTGTCTGAACTTGTCGCGAGTGGTAGATGGCCTAGACTTGGACCGGTGACTGAAGCGATTTTCTTCATCGCCTATGGCAATGTCTGGATGATGCTCCCGATCTTTCTGGTCGTCGCGTATTCGGGATGCGCGACAAGCGCTGTCCTGATTGCGATCGGAATAGGCTGGGCGCGCGCCAAGCGGATGCCGTGGTTGCCCGCATGTTTGGTAATCGCAATCGGCGTTGAAGCGATTGTTGGCGCGGTTGCGGCCATTTCCGCGAGTATGGGCGGGTTAGCGCGGTTTCTTCTCGGTTCCGGTCTTATGTCCGGGGTGCGTTTTCCGACCTTCATGATGGGGCCGTTGATTTGGTCGTGGTTCAGATTTTTCACGAATTTAGTTGACGCCGCTGCCATATTTATTCCTGCGACGATGGTGTGTTGGTGGGCCTCATCTGCCATGTCGCGAGGCAAGTGAGTAGCCGTAGCCCGCATGAGCGTTAGCAAGCGTAGCCCGCATGAGCGTCAGCGATATGCGGGGTCGGCTTCAGAAGCGGCCGACGTTTTGGCCAACCAACAGAACCCTTCTCCCCGGATATCGCTTCGCTCATCCGGGCGACCCTTGCTACTCGTCAAGCGTGCGCCTCGAAGATCATATTGAAGGGCGTCTCGGTGGCGCGGCGGAAGCGCTTGAAACCCGCTTCAGTCGCAACCTGGCGCAATCTGCCTTCCCCCGCCTGCGCACCTAGCCCCAAGGCCACCTCCTGAGACAACGATGCAGGTGTGCAAATGAAGGTGGACGCGTGATAGAAGATGCACCCGACTGGGTTGAGATTGTCCTTGAGATTGTCATGTGCAAACGGCTCGACGATCATCCATGCCCCGTCTTCGGCTAGCGTTTCCTTGACATGCTTGCCCGCGCCTACGGGGTCGCCCATGTCATGCAGGCAATCGAAAAACGCCACCAGATCATAATCCTTCGCCGGAAAATCCTTTGCCGTAGCTTGTGCGAACGTGATGCGGTCTCCAACGCCGGCTTCCTTCGCCAAAATCTTGGCGCGCTCAATGGAAGGCTTGTGGTAGTCGAACCCGAAGAATTCCGAGTTCGGATAGGCCTGTGCCATCACGATTGTGGAAGCGCCGTGACCACATCCGACATCAGCTACTTTGGCGCCAGCTTTGAGCTTCTCTTCCATGCCCTCAAGCTTTGGAATCCAATTCGCAACGAGATTAGCGTTATAGCCCGGCCTGAAGAAACGCTCCGTGCCCGAGAACAGGCACTTCGAATGCTCGTGCCAGCCAACGCCTTTCCCGGTTCGGAAGGCTTCGGCGACCTTGGGTTCGTCGAGGTAGGTGGACTGCACAACATCGAATGCACCGGCGAAAAACGCGGGCGACCCTTCTTCGGCGAACGCCATGGCTTGCTCGGGGGACAGTGAGAAGGAGTTTTTCTCGGGGTGATAATCGATATATCCGGATGCGGCTTGACCTGAAAGCCATTCACGCACGTATCGCTCGTGCAGACCGGTATTCTTCGCTAGTTCGGACGCAGTAACCGGCACCCCGTCTGCCATTGCCTTGTAGAGCCCGAGGCGATCACCGAGCAGTATGCTTGCTCCACCAAGCGAGATTCCGAGGTCGCCAACCAGCTTTCCGACGAGCGCGTTCAATTTATCTGGATTGGGTTCACGCATGGTAATCTCCCTTGGTGTTGACTGCGGTGTTTTTGCACTCAAATCAGATCGGCAAGCGCGCGCGACGCGGCCCGCGCGGCGCCGACCCAGCTTTCGAGTCCGAGGCGTTCTCCTTGATCACGCCCCCGAATTGCGGATAGAGCGGAAGTTGTTTGCCGGTGATGGCGGCTTTGAGCGGACTCGGGACACCTGCAACCTGCCGGGCCATTACCGAGGTGCGGCCACGGGCGACAGGAGAAATGCTCACAAGCATGCTGCAAACTGATTCCACTGCGGAATGCTCCCGTTCGAAGCTGTGCTTCGCGAAAGGAATTGTGCGCGCTTGGACGCAGAATACTTAGCTTGAGCCGCCCAATTTGCCTGAGCCGCCAATTTTGAACTTGGGTTCAAAATGCGCACGTGCGCGACGTTCTGCGATCACGTCAAAAGCGATTTAATCCGCCAACAATTGCATCGTGATGGAAGGTACCATTTGCGAGCGATGGCCTCAAGTTGGTTCGAGGCCATGCGACTATTCGTAGCGAAGAAAACGTTCGCATCGGTGACAATCGTGCCGAAGCCAAGCCATCATCGCTCATGACTCGTCCTTGCATTAGAACTCTGCCTAGCTTGTCCAGGCAACCTTCGTTCGGTATCGAGGGCGCGTCGCCTCAACTTGGGAAGAGGAACATACGGTCTTCGCTATTGCGCCCTAAGGCTCTAAGCGCGGCGCTGCAGCCGGGCCGGACGATTCCGCCCCGGCGAGCTTTCCGGGAGGCCCAATGCCCTTTATCCATTCCATTGTCGCGAAAGCCGTTCTGGCGGTTGCGAGCGTAGTTTTCCTCGTTGCTTCCGCAAGCGTTGCCCCGGCGCGCGCCGCGGACGTGAAGCTGGAGACCGAGAGCTATACGATTCCCTCTGGCGATCAGGCATCGACCTTTACATCCGCCACAAGCATCCGGCTGGAGTCGAGACGTTTACGCCTGACAAAATCCTGCTCTGTGTCCATGGCGCGACTTATCCGTCCGAGACCGCTTTCGACCTGCCGATCGAGGGCGTATCGATGATGGACCTAAGGGACGGGGTGGCAAACGTAGCGAGGCTTCGTCCGCCGGGAAGGTTGACGCCCCATCCTATGCCCTGCCACGATGCTACTCGCGCCAGCGCGCCCAAGATCGTGAACGGGCATCGTTCGCGCGTCGGCGACTAGCAATGGGTCGCGCGGCATTCCTTCGTGACGTTTAGGAGACATCGCGAATATTGAAAGCGCTCAGCGGAGGATGCGCCTCTCTGACTTCTTGCCTCAATGGCGGACTTGGTCTTCAGGAGGCTGGCCCTTTGCTCCGGACTGAGACCCGGATTTTTAAGGGCGTTGTCGAGGCCTGTGGTATTGGGGCCGGGACGGTCCGTCGGTGCTGGAAGATTCTTGCACTCTGATTGACCGAGCGAAAGGCAGCCATCAAGTCCAGGGCGGCATTGCGCCTGTGGGCGCGTCTGGCAATCATCACGTCCGGATTCGCACTGCGCCACCTGGAGGTCGCGCGGCGGACGTTGTTGCACGCCAGCCGGCCCGGCGGTTTGCCGCGAGGTCTCCGTCACTGCGACTTTGACGCGTGCATCGTCGGCACCAGCCGCAATCGAGGCGGCAAGAAATACGATGCAAATCGACGCATGGGCGAACAGGTTCAGTCGTGCTTTCATGATAGCCACTTCATCCTTACGACCCGGACCTCAACGCACCGTTGAGTGCCGGACGGTAGACCAGGCTGGTCCTGTCAGCAACGGGGTCCAAAGCAGAAGCCGAATGACGCCCTGCCCCGATCCGCTCGGCTTCAACAGCGGATATACGTCATCTTGAAGCCGATGCCCGTACGGCGGAATAACGCAGCGTATTCCGCCACCTCACTCGCCCGCACATGGCGCAACACGCTTCGCAACTGCGCCCTGAGGCCTTAAGCTCGGCGTTAGAACCGGGCCGGACGAATCCGCCCCGGCGAGCTTTCCGGGAGGCCCAATGCCCTTTATCCATTCCATTGTCGCGAGAGCCTCTCTGGCGGCTGCAAGCGCGCTTTTTCTCGTCGCTTCCGCAAGCGTTGTTCCGGCCCGAGCCGCGGACGTGAAGCTGGAGACCGAGAGCTATACAATTCCCTCCGGGGATCCAGGCATCGACCTTTACATCCGCCACAAGCATCCGGCCGGAGTCGAGGCGTTTACGCCCGACAAGATCCTGCTCTATGTCCATGGCGCGACCTATCCGTCCGAGACCGCGTTCGACCTGCCGATCGACGGCGTATCGATGATGGACCTGATCGCGTCGCGCGGCTACGACGTCTATCTCGTCGACATCCGCGGCTATGGCGGCTCGACCCGGCCGCTGGAGATGAACCTGCCGGCCGCCGAGAACAAGCCGATCGTCCACACCGATGTCGCCGTGCATGATTTTGGCGCCGCCGTCGATCACATCCTGGAGAAGCGCAAGGTCTCCAAACTCGATGTCATGGGCTGGTCATGGGGCACCTCGACGGTCGGCGCCTATACGAGCACGCATAATGACAAGGTCAACCGCCTCGTGCTGTTTGCGCCGCTTTGGCTTTTCAAGATCGATGCCGCCACGATGGCGACTGCCATGGGCGTGCAAGCTGACAAGCTCGGCGCCTATCGCTTGGTTTCGCGGGCCAGCGCCAGAGATCGCTGGCTCAAGGGTGTGCCGGCGGACAAGCGCGACGATCTGATTCCGCCCGGCGTCTTCGACGCCTGGGCCGACGCCACGTTCGCAACCGACCCCGAGGCGGGCAAGCAGAATCCACCGATGCTACGCGCGCCGAACGGCGTTATCGATGACGTGCTGAAATATTGGTCCTCCGAAAAACCATTTTATGATCCAGGCAAGATTACGGTGCCGACCTTCATCATCCATGCCGAGTGGGACGCCGATCTGCCGAGTTATCAGGCGCAGGCCTATTTCAAGGAGCTCACCCACACGCCCTACAAGCGCTTCGTCGAACTCGGCGAAGGCACGCATACGGTGATGATGGAGAAAAATCGCATGCAATTCTTCCGCGAGATCATGCTGTTCCTCGACGAAAAAGATCCGCTTGCGCTGAAGTGAAGGGACTCGTGCAGCGCCATCGGCGGCTTGTCGATGGCCCATGAGGTCAATATCGACAACCCAAAAACGGCGGCGAGGAAACAGATCAAAGCATCGATATTCTGCCGGCCCAGCGGCGGCTCGCGCGCCGAGATCGAGGCGGGGATGGCTGCGACTATACCAAAACGTGATTGGCTAACACCTCGGCATACCTAGCGAGCGCCTTCTCCGACATTATTTTTGGCAGGAACCGACGCCCGACGCGAGGCGCGATTGCCTCGCCGGAGCGTCCGCTCACGGAGACCAGGATGCGTAAAGTAGTTTTCACAATTCTCGGCGCGTTGCTGATTTCCGGATCAGCCGCGCAAGTCGCCACAGCGGCACAGCATTACACGCGCAACGATCGGAGCCATCACCGATGGGATCGAAGCTACAATCAGTTGCGGGAACCCACCTATGCGGCCCCGCAAATTGGCAACAATTACGGCAAGCCTCCGGTCAATGAGTCCAGAACGTGCGACATTAAATGGTGCTACTCGGACTGATGCAGGGCGTGGAGCCGCGCCAACTCACTCCGCCATCACCGCCTCCACGAACCCCGCCGGATCTTCGCAGAATTCGCGCATGACCTTGTAGTGATCCGTGTCCTTCACGTTCACCGGCTCCAGGCCATATTTCGACAGCCGCAGCAGCCGCGCGTTCGGATAGGCCATCAGCATCGGCGAATGCGTGGCCATGATGACCTGGCAAATCGTGGACTCTTCCATCCGCCGCATCAGCTTGAGGAATTCCATCTGACGCGCGGGAGACAAGGCCGACTCCGGTTCGTCGAAGATGAAGATGCCTTGCCGCTGACAGCGCTCCTCGAAAAACCGCATGAAACCTTCGCCGTGCGAATACGAAAGGAAATCCGCGTCGGGCTGCCGGCCGCGTCGAGATATCGCGCAACGGAGAAAAAACTCTCGGCACGGAAGAACCAGCCGTTGGTAACCTTCGGCAACCAACTGGCGCGCAAAGCCTCCGAAAGCTCCCCGCCCATGACCTCTCTTTCGCATGGGAATGATCGACCGGACGATAGCCCTTGCCACCGCCGGCTTCGTCGTAGCCGGCCAGTACGGCGATCCCCTCCAGCAAAGTCGATTTGCCGGTGCCGTTCTCGCCGGCGATGATGGTGATCGGGCGATCGAAACTCAGCTCGAACTCATCCTTCAGGAACGGCAGGCAAAACGGATAGGCCGCGCGATCAACGATGCGTTCCGTCTCGAGCCAAACCTGCCTCAGGTATGGCGCGGGCATGTTGATCGTCCGGTTGCGTCTTGAGGCCATGGTCCCCTGCTCCGCGCCGCGTCGTGGCCGCCGAACGCCAGGACTTCAAATGGAACGTAACAGGAACGTTGGCCCGAGTGAAGCGAGATTGTGGGCCCGCCCCATATCTCGCCCCCTGATCGCGGAAGGCCCGTCGCGGGACCTCAGTGGCACAACCTATGGGGTCAATCCGCGTTGCGCGCTCAGGGTGATTTGCTGAACTGGATCAAGCTGATGCTACCTGTCCAGTCCCCCCTCGCAAAAATATTTCTGTTCCCTTTCGACGCAAATCACTTCTACGTCCCGCGCTGTCCAATCCCTCAGAGGGGCGTGTCGCGATCGTCACGGACGCGGGGTGGGACGCGATGGACGCAGGCTGCGCTTCTGACGAGGGCGCGGTTCTGCGGACGGCGAAGCCGTGTGGTCCTGACGCCCCGACGCTGGCGTCAAGTCGGTGAAAGTTATTTCGCTGGCGATGGTGGCAAGAAAGCCCGGTCACCAAGGAGAGCGCGGAGGAAACCGTAAAACCATCGCGCGGGGAATGCCGGACGTTTCCGGCGTGACCGTGGTGACTAACGCGTGTGCTTTCTACCTTTGCGCACGCGGCTGCGGACGCGCCGAGCGTCCGGCATTCCCTGCGCCCTTTGTTGGGCGAAGAGTCCATGCAAAACTCGGGCGCTTTGCGCCGCGAGGATGCGGAAATGTATCTTGCCGTCATTCCGGGGCGATGCGAAGCATCGAACCCGGAATGACGAACTCCACGTTGTTTGAAAATTGAATCCGCTCGTCGCCTTCGCCGTCCCGGCCTTGCAGCGTCATTGCGCCCACCCCCTACGGGGCCTCTTGGTCCAGCACCTCCAGCACCAGCTCTATCGTCATCAGCACCGGATTGTCGCCGCGCATCAGCCGGCCCTCGGCGAGGCCGCCGAGGTAATCGACCAGCGCGACATCGAGTGCGGCTTCCAGCGTGCCGTTGGCGCCTGCCGCGATGAAGCCTGAGCTGACAGCGAGTTCAGTGGCGAACGGCACCACGCTTCGGCCATCGGTGAAGCGCGCGCCGATGGTACTGCCGACGCCGCCATGGAGCCGGGCGCGAAAAATTCCGCGCGCGCGGCAGAACGCTTCCAGTGCACCTGCGAAATCCTGGTTCGGACGCAGGCGGAGCGCGAAGGCCCGGCTTGTCGCCGTGGCGCCCGCCGATTGCGAGGGGACCGGCCCGAACAATTTGAAATTGGTCTCGGGGTCCGGCTCCGCCGCGAATACAGCGCCATCGAGGCCGAAGGCTTCCACGGCGAAGGGCTCGGCGATCATGGTTTCCTCGGGCAGGATGTGTCCGCCATTGCGGCGGCCGTCGGCCTCGGTCCATAGCGCGTGGCCATGAAAGAACGGCGCGCCGTCGCGCTCGCCGAGCGTCATCGCGCCAATCTTCAGCCGCGTGATGCCATCGGGCCGGAAGGTGTCGCTGTAGAACGCCGCGTTGTCGCCGGTCCTGGACAGCGCCGGCATCACATAGGCGAACGGACCGAGCGCCCCGCTCCTGAAGTTGAGCACGCCGCCGGCAAAACCTTCGGCCGCAAAAGCCCGCCGCGCGGCTTCCAATAGCGGCAGCCCGGCGGCAAGTGTGGTGGAGAACGCCCGGCCGCGGGCCTCGACCCATTGGATGCGTTCGGGGTTGGCCGCGCCGGGTTGGACGATGCTTCGCATCAGGTTGGTGGCTTTGCCGGAGCGTCGAGCAGGCCGCGCGCTTCCAGTTCGTCGCGAACCAGGCGCTTCGGCACCTTGCCGTAACCGGACTTGGGCAACGCCTCCCAGAAAAAGAAACGCTTCGGCATCTTGTAGCGCGGCACTTTTGCGGCAAGGTACGTCGCCAGCTCCAGTTCGCTCACTTCGCCGCCGCCCTCGCGCGGCACGCAGACGGCGACGCCAACTTCGCCCCAGAATGGATCGGGCACGCCGAGCACCGCAACCTCGCCGATCCCGGGATGGGTGAGGATTTTCTCCTCGACCTCGCGCGGATAGATGTTGGACCCGCCCGATATGTACATGTCGGAGGCGCGGCCGGTGATGTAGACAAAGCCTTCCGCATCCATGTGACCGAGATCGCCGGTGCGAAACCAGCCGTCGCGAAACGCCTTGGCGTTGGCTTCGGGGTTGTCGTAGTAGCCGGCGAACACGGCGGGGCCGATGACGCAGATCTCGCCGGTCTCGAGCGGCTTCAACTCGCTTCCGTCATCGCTCTGGATCGAAACCTGCATGCCGGTGCGCTCATAGCCGCAGGTGCCGATCCGTGCCTGCGGGCCGTCCTCGGGATCGTGCAGATCGGACGGCAGCACCGTGATATTGCCGGTAACCTCGCCGAGTCCAAAATATTGCACCAAGACCGGGCCGAACTTTTTGAGCGCGGCCTTCTGGTCCTCGCGGTACATCGGCGCGCCGGCATAGATGACATAGCGCAGCGAGGAGTGATCGGAGCGGTCGATGGCGGGATGCTCGACCATCATCTTGAGGATGGTCGGCACCGTGAACAGATTGCTGACGCGGTGGGTCTCGATCAGGCGGAACGCTTCGGCGATATCGAACCGCTCCGATGGCAGCAGGATGGTCGGCACGGCGCGCGCGGTCTGCACCAGTTGATGCACGCCGGCGCCGTGCGACAGCGGCGCAACGACCAGCGATGCGTCGTTCTCGGTGGTGCCGGGCATCAGGTCGGCGAGATGATTGGTGACGACAAAGGCCATCTGGCCGTGGGTCAGCACCGCCGCCTTGGAACGCCCCGTGGTGCCTGATGTGAAGAAGAACCAGCACGGCGTGTCGTATTCGACCGCCGCGTTGTCGATCGTAGTGCCGACATGGGCCGAGACCGCTTCGCGCAACGACGTCTCGCCGAGCGTGCCCTCCCCGATCCGCCAGGTGAAAGCGATCGCCGGGCTCGCCGCTTTGACGGCGGCGGCGTGATCAGGGAAATCGCCGTGGCACAGCAGCGCCCTGGCGCCGGAGGCCGTGGCGAGATACGCCACCTCGTCCGGCATCAGTCTGAAATTGGTCGGCACCCAGACCGCGCCGAGACGAAATGCTGCGAACATCGACCAGAACATCTCGTCGCAATTCTTGGAATGCACGAGAATGCGGTCGCCCTTGACGATGCCGCGCGCGGCGAGTGCCGCCGCCAGCGCCGAGACGGCAGTGTCGATCTCGCGCCAGGTCCAGGAGCGGTCGCCCCAGATAAAGCCCACGCGCTCGCCATGCCGGCGGGCATTCTGGGTCAGGAAATGTGCCAGATTCATCATCCGGCGCGACATCCGGGTCGCGCCGCCAAATGATACGGCCGGGCTGACGGGTTCCGTCACGGGGTACTTACCTCCGCCCCATCAACACACCCGCGATCAGCAGCACCAGGCCGACCACGCCGGCGACGATGCCGTGCTTGATATGCGTGTGGGTCACCCCGGCCTCGTGTCCGGGAAAGAAGCCCGGCAGTTGATCCGCCGGCACCACGAAATAGACGGCGGCGACAATGAGCAAAACCACGCCGAGCAAGGCAAGAATGAGCTTCATGGATGGATCCTCCCAAATGAACAGTCGACGGGCAAGTTATCGGTCTTGCCCTGTCCGAGACTTGAACCAGATTTATGTGAGATTGTTAATGGCTGGCGCAGCATACCGCGTCATTCCGGGAGGCGCCAACGGGCGGCGCTGACGGGCTCCGCGGCGGGTCTTGGCCGTCGCAATTCCCACGAAGGTCGCATTCTCGACTATAAGCAAGGTTCAATCGATATGAGGACCCCCATGATCACCCGACGCTCGCTTCTTCTGACCGCCACGACCGGCTCGCTTGCCGGCGCGATCGCGCACCGCGCCGGCGCCGCGCAGCCTTCCCCGAGCGATCCCGCAAGCATCATCAATGCGATCTACACGCGTGCGGCCAAGGGCAAGGGCGACGGCGGCGGCGCATTCATCATCGAAAACGACGCCGCCAAGGCAAAGTATCTGTCCAAATCGCTGGTCGCATTGTGGGCGCGGGCCGATGCCCATACGCAAAAAGGCGACGTCGGCCCAATTGACTTTGATCCCGTCACCAATTCGCAGGATCCTGATGTCAAATCGTTCAAGGTGGCGACGGAGAAGCTCGAAGCCGACAAGGCCGTCATCGCCGTCACCATCACCGGCCGGACCGCGCGCGCCAAGCCCTCCGACGACATCGTCCGCTACAATTTCGTGCTCGATGCCGGGAAATGGAAGATCGACGATATCAGCAGCACGATCGACGGCGAAGCCTGGTCGATCCGCGACCTTCTCTCCGAGTCCCTGAAGGAATTGACCTGAGGATGTCGGAAGCAGACAAATCGAACCCGGTTCGCGACAGCAAGGCCAAAAGCCGCTTCGAACTCGACGTCCAAGGCAAGGTGGCGTTCGCCAATTACCGCCTGGCGCCAGGCAGCGTGATCATCACCCACACCGAAACGCCGCGTGAGCTGCGCGGCCGCGGCATCGCCTCGGAACTGGTGAACGGCGCACTGCAACTGATCCGCGCCGATGGCTTGAAGGTGGTCGCCGGCTGCGGGTTCGTGGTGGACTATCTGAACAAGCATCCGGAGTTCGCGGACCTCGTGGGGTGATCGGCCTGATCCAGACTACAGAAAATTTCTAGAAAACCTGAAAGAAAAAAGGCCCGCGACAAACGCGGGCCTCGATTCCCTTAAATCAAAATATTCTTGCCGATCAAAAATTCAGTGCTTGATCTCCGGCGGCAGCTTGCCACCATTCGCGGCGAGCTTGGCCATCACCTGCTTGTGCAGCCAGATATTCATGCTCGCCGAATCATTGGAGTCGCCGGTGTAGCCGAGTTCCTTGGCGAGTTCCTTGCGCGCCGAGAAGCTGGAATCGATCTTGAGCGCCTTCATCAGGTCGACGATCGAGGTACGCCATGCCAGCTTTTCGCCGGAAGCGGCAGCAGCCTTGTCCACAATGGCCGCGACATCGATGGTTCCCCCCGGCGCGGCCGTGGCGGCAGATGATGCGGTTGCCGAGGACGATCCGGCGGCCGGTTTGGTGCTCGCGGCGGCGCCGCCGCCCGCGGGTGGCGCGCTGGCCGGTGTGGCACTGGCACTTGTGCCGAGGATCGCGCTCATGATTTTTCCGAAAATACTCATCGTCTGCTCCCTGTGAACCGAGACCGTGGAGGGCTTGAACGGCACTTTTCCCAATTACCGGCAGCACCGAACCGGTTGTTCGGGAGCTTAGCCACCCCAGGCAGTCTTGCCAATGCAGGATTGCGCCGCAACATTTAGCATAGCTGAGGCGAAATGACGCCGGGATGACACCGCAAGGTGTGTGCCGTGACAATACACAGGCACTCACTGAAGCGTGAGCGGCTGCGACCATGATTGAGAGTACCCTGCAAGTTCAGTTCGCGACATGGCCCGCTTCGGTTTCCTGTCTTCGCGTCTGGCCTGATCGTGATCAATTCCGCAGACGGTCCGCCTGTGCCCTGCGTCGGCGCGACCCGGCAAGGGAGAAACGACCATGGCCACCACATCAGGCAATGTCACATCACAGGCTCAGCCCGCGCAAGACATCGCGGCTGCTCCAATCATCCGAACCATCGGCCTGTCCGATTTGCGCGAAGCGCTGCAGCTCGGCTGGGAAGATTTCAAGGCGGTGCCGAGCCACGCCATCATCCTCTGCATCATATATCCGGTGCTCGGCCTGGTGCTGGCGCGCACCGCGCTCGGCTATTCGGTGCTGCCATTGTTGTTTCCGCTGGCGGCGGGCTTTGCGCTGCTCGGTCCGTTCGCAGCCCTTGGCCTGTATGAATTGAGCCGCCGGCGCGAGCGTGGCGAAGAGGCAACGGCATGGGACGCGGTGGAGGTTCTGCGCTCGCCGTCGTTCGGCGCCATGCTCGGGCTCGGCGTGCTGCTGCTGGCGCTTTTCGTGACCTGGGTGGCGACCGCGCAGGCGATCTATGTCGCGGCCTTCGGCTATGAGGCCGCGGCGGGAATTCCGGACTTCGCCCGGCGCATACTGACGACGTCGCAGGGATGGTGGCTGATCGTCGTCGGCTGCGGCGTCGGTTTCCTGTTCGCGGTGGTGGCGTTGTGCATCAGCGTGGTTTCGTTCCCGCTGATGCTCGACCGGCAAGCCGGCGCCGGCGAGGCCATGGTGACGTCAATCCGTGCTGTCGCGCAAAATCCGGTGCCGATGGCGGCATGGGGGTTGATCGTCGCGGTGCTGCTGGTGCTGGGATCGCTGCCGTTCTTCCTCGGGCTTGCGATCGTGATCCCCCTGCTCGGCCACGCCACCTGGCATCTCTATCGCAAGGTGATCGCGCCGGATCCCAATCCGCGGCCGATCCCGCCCCGCCCGGCGCGCGAGCGGCGCCCCGCGGCGGATTTCCCGGCCGCATTGTTTCCGTGGCGGCGCAAGGACGGCGCATAGTTGCGAGAGGAGCCGGCCGCCGGTCAATCACCGACCGGCGGCAAGGAACGCACGCTTCCGTAGCGATGCTGATATTTTCATCGCAGCAGCTATTTGCGCGGCACCTATAGCCCTCAAACGAAAGCCTTGTTTTGGCCGCGGTTATTGCCGATATTGCTGTCCTGCCCGGTCATTTCTGATTATGGCGAATCGTGCGAGCGGCTCCAATTACCCTTCCCTGCATTCTTAGATCGTTGGCGGTGTGCGCCGTCTTGATGACACCGGGAGCGCCGGCGCTGGCGACCGTAGCCTGTGGCACCGGTACCTTTGAGACGTGGCTCGCCGATCTCAAGGCTGATGCGATCGCCAAGGGCATTTCCCAAACCGCGGTCAACGCCAGCCTGAACGGCGTGACGCAGGATAAGGCGGTGCTTACCCGGGATCATTCGCAAGCCGTCTTCAGTCAGACTTTTGAGCAGTTTTCCGGCCGCATGGTGCCGCCGCGTCTGACGCGCGGCAGCAACATGATGAAGCAATACGGATCGGTGCTCGGCCGCATCGAAGAAACCTACGGAGTGCCGGGCGAGGTGCTGGTGGCGATCTGGGGGTTGGAGACGGACTTCGGCGTCAACATCGGAAAATTTCAGACCATCCGTTCACTGGCGACGCTGGCTTACGATTGCCGCCGGTCCGACATGTTCAGGGCCGAGCTATTGGATGCGCTGCGCATCATCGATCGCGGCGATCTTGCGGCTTCCGAAATGCATGGTGCCTGGGCCGGCGAAATCGGCCAGACCCAGTTCATGCCATCGAACTACATCAAATATGCCGTCGATTTCGACGGCAACGGCCGGCGCGACCTGTTGCGCAGCGCGCCCGATGTGCTGGCGTCGACCGCGAACTACCTCGCCGGCCACGGCTGGCAGCGCGGCAAGGGCTGGGAGCCCGGAAATCCGAATTTCGCGGTGATCCAGCAATGGAACAAGAGCGAGGTCTACTCCAAGACGATCGCGTATTTCGCTACCCAGCTGGCGCACGCCCCGTAGCCCCCTCGCCTCGCAGTCTTGATTTCAAAAGACTGATCTATAGTTCATTTATATAGATGCATGCGAATCACGCATGAAGAACTGGCCGTCGGGATCGCGATCTTCGATGATCGATCCACGAACTCGATCCTGACAATTGCCACCTCCAGTAGCGCCGAGTCGCATGTCAGTTTTGTAACAATAGCAGCGATTTTAAAGGCTATTTGCTCCGGCCTGACTTTAAGGCGGCCCGCCTCGCCATCGCTTTAGCCAACCATGCCGGCAGGTTAATCATTCCTTACCGCCGCTATGCAATTTGAGATTAGCTGCACCGCAGCATTGGAACTTCTGCAGTGCGGCATGTCGCTCTATATTCATTTCAACGATGAGGCTTCCTCCAAGAGCTGAATTGTAAGACAAGGAGACTAATTATGTTGCTCTCGCTCATCCGCATGATCCAGGCGTTCCGGGACTATCAGCGCAATGTCAGCGAACTGTCCCAGCTTAGCGATCGCGAACTGGCCGATATCGGCCTTGATCGCTCGGACATTCCGCGCGTTGCAGCCGGTCAATACCAAGGCTGATTTAACCTCAGCCGACTGACGAACGGATAACGCCCGCTTTCGCTGCGGGCGTTGTCGTATCCACGAGGCATCCGCATTCCACTGCGCCGGAAAACGCGCTACCTCTGTGGTCATGACCGCTATCAAATCCTCCTCTGAAACCGTGCATGTCATCGGCGCGGGCCTCGCCGGCTCGGAAGCGGCCTGGCAGGTCGCCCAGTCGGGCATTCCGGTCACCCTGCACGAGATGCGTCCCGGCCGAATGACCGAAGCCCATCGCACCGATGGCCTCGCCGAACTCGTATGCTCCAACTCGTTTCGTTCCGATGACGCCGCCAATAATGCGGTCGGATTGCTGCACGCTGAAATGCGCCGGCTGGGTTCGCTGATCATGCGCTCGGCCGACGCCAACCAGGTCCCCGCCGGCGGCGCGCTGGCGGTCGATCGCGACGGATTTTCCGCAGCCGTCACCAGGGCGCTGCATGATCATCCCCTGATCGACGTTCATCGTGCCGAAATCGACGGTCTGCCTCCGGCAGATTGGCGCAACGTCATCGTCGCCACCGGGCCGTTGACTTCCGAGCCGCTTGCCGATGCCATCCGCGAACTCACCGACGAGAACGCGCTGGCGTTCTTCGATGCCATCGCGCCGATCGTGCATCGCGATTCCATCGATATGTCGGCGGCGTGGTTTCAGTCGCGCTACGACAAGGTCGGCCCCGGCGGTACCGGCGCCGATTATATCAATTGCCCGATGACCAGGGAGCAATACGACGCCTTTGTCGATGCGCTGATCGCCGGCGAGAAGACCGACTTCAAGGAGTGGGAAACCAGCACGCCCTACTTCGACGGTTGCCTGCCGATCGAGGTGATGGCCGAACGCGGCCGCGAAACGCTGCGTCACGGGCCGATGAAGCCGGTCGGGTTGACCAATCCGCACGATCCGACGGTGAAGGCCTATGCCATCGTGCAGTTGCGCCAGGACAACAAGCTCGGCACGCTCTACAACATGGTCGGCTTCCAGACCAAGCTGAAGCACGGCGCACAGCAACGCGTCTTTCGCACCATTCCCGGGCTTGAGCAGGCCGAATTTGCCCGGCTCGGCGGCTTGCATCGCAATACTTTCCTGAATTCCCCAAAACTGCTGGACGCCCGGTTGCGGCTGCGGGCACAGCCGCGGCTGCGTTTTGCCGGACAGATGACGGGCTGCGAAGGCTATGTGGAATCCGCCGGCATCGGGCTTTTGGCTGGCCTTTATGCTGCGGCCGATGCCCGTTCGCAGTCGCTGGCGCCGCCGCCGGCGACGACCGCGCTCGGATCGCTGCTCGGCCATATCACCGGCGGCCATATCGAAACCATCGACGCCGGCCCGCGCTCGTTCCAGCCGATGAACATCAATTTCGGACTGTTTCCGCCGCTCGCCAGTCCGCCCACCAAAAAGCCCGACGGTACGCGTCTGCGCGGCAACGAAAAAACCGTTGCCAAGAAACAGGCGATCAGCGTCCGCGCGCTGGCCGATCTCGATCGATGGATTGCCGACAGCCTGCATATTGCTGCGGCGGCGTGAGTCCTTCATGAGTTTGCCCAAAGACGATGCCGCCGTTCTGTCGGCGCAATGGACCGAAGGCGTATTGCTGAAGCGCGACGTGTTTTCCACCGTCGAGCGCGGCCGCTTTCGCGGGCGCGACGGCGAGGTCGATGCGGTGTTGCGCCGGCTCGATCAGGTGCCGTGGTGGTCCTACATTGTCGCGCGCCATCTGTTCGCGCGCGAGCGCCACGCGCTGATGTTGGCAAGCGACCTCGATGTCGGGCCGAAATTGCTATGGGCCGGCCGGCAGGCGCTGGTGCGTGGCTTCATCGACGGCGTGGCGCTGCATCTGGCCAAACCCTACCGCGACATCGGCTATTTCCGCTCCGCCAAGGCGGCGCTGCGCCGGCTGCATCGCGCCGGCGTCTGCCACAACGATCTTGCCAAGGAGCAGAACTGGCTGCGCGGCAGCGACGGCCGCGCCTATGTCACGGATTTTCAGCTCGCAGTCTGCTTTCGAACACGCAGCCGGCTGTTTCGGATTGCCGCTTATGAGGATCTGCGGCATCTGCTCAAGCACAAGCGCAGCTATGCACCGGACGCGCTGACGCCGAAGGAACGCCAGATCCTTAGCCGCAAGTCGCTGGTCGCCAACGTCTGGCTTGCGACCGGCAAGAAAGTCTACCGCGCCATCACCCGCGGCCTGTTCAACTTCACCGACCGCGAAGGTGGCGGACGGCGACTGGTCAACGACGCCCCCATCCTGAACGAGCTGATCCGGAAGAATTCCGCCGTCCGCGATGCGGCCATTGTTGCCTTTGCGGACCGGCGCAGCGGCGTCGGGCTCTATGCCTTTGTCGAGGCCGACCAGGCCGCGCTCGAAACCCAACTGCGCGACGAACTTGCTGCGGCCAAGGGCCCGAAGCCACCGGAGCATATCCAGGTGGTGCAGGCGCTGCCGCGCGACAGCGCCGGAAAGCCGCGCACCGAGATCCTGCAGCTGGTCGCGATGAATCAACTCGATCTGATCGAGCCGTTGATGACCAGCGAGGCCGACCGCACGTTTCTCAAGAGCATCCTGGAATCGCGCAAGAACCTGCGGGACCGGTTTAATTTTGAGGCGACGGATCTCGCGTCGCCACCCTCAACGGACGTCATCCCCCGCGAAGGCGGGTGATCCGGTATTCCGTGACGCTGTTGGTTCGATCGATGGGCCTCGGCGTGCCGGATACCCGCCTTCGCGGGTATCGACGACCTTACAAGGTGCGGCACGGTCATCTCACGAGAACTGCCGCGACCGCGCTGCCCGCCACAATGTCCATAAGGTCCGAAGCCTTGAGGTGACCTGAGGCACAAAGGGATCGTTGTCCGGACGTGACGTATGCTGGAGGCTGCGGCCCACCAGCGCCAGCGGCAGAAACACCGGCTTCGCTTGCGACGGCGCGGTCGCCAGCAGCGCGAGTGCCGTTTTCAAATGTGCCTGCGCCTCGCCGATCAACTGGTTTAGCGCCGCGCGCAGCTTTGGCGTTGGCTTGCCCGCGAACATTGCCTCGAGGTCGGTGCCGTTGCTCTCCAGCAATTGCAGTGGCACGAACGACTGGCGCCGCGAGGCGTCGAGCGGCAATGCCGCCAAGACCTGCGTGATGCCCTGCGCCAGTCCGGCGTGGCGCGCCAGATGCTCGATCTCGTCGGACTGCGATCCGGCAATCCGTGCGGCCAGCGAAAACAGCGCCGACGAGGTGTCGTTGATGTAGCCTTCGAGCGCCGCCATGGTCGGCATCGGATCGTTGTAGAGATCGAACTGATGCTCATCGATCAGGCGCGACAGCCGCTCGACCGGCAGACCCCAGTTGCGGATCGCCAGCAGCAGTTCGGCCGCGACCGGATTGCCCTCGACCCCGCCATGGCCGGCGCCGGCCAGCATGTCCGTCCACCATTGCAGGCGTATTTCGCCGGGCAGCGGCTGGCTGACCTGCTCGCGCACGCGGGAAATCTCGACATTGAAGGCGTAGAGCGCTAACAACCCGCGACGCTGAGCAGGCGGCATGAACAGCGTCGATGCGTAGCGGGCAAAATCATGGGCGCGCACGAGGTCGGCGCAGAAATCGGCGGATGGCCTGCCGTCGTCCGCGCCGCTCATGGCACCGCGATCAGTGCCGCGGCGACGCGCCGCCGCTCGCCGATCATGATGTTGTAGGTGCGAACGGCCGGACCGGTCTGCATCGCATCCAGCACCACCCTCACCGCACGCAACGCCTCGCGAAGCTCAGGCGGCGGCAGCCAGACATCGGTGCCGGTGCCGATGATCAGCGTATCGATACCGGTGGCCGCGGCGAACACGCGCGCCAGCGCGGCTCTGTCGATATTACTGGCTTTGCTGACCGGCCAGGCCCAGATCGCATCGGGCAGGCACAACAACGACCCGCGATGCGACATGTCCGCAAACGCGAACCCACCCTTGCCGTAAGCCTCGATCGGCGCCGATCTTGGAAGATGCGGAGCGTCCGAGCGATCCGCCATGGTCACTTCTTCGACGGTTTGTCCGGCGCGTCCCGGTTGGTGCCGACGCCAAGATAGATCAGGATCGGTGCTGCGATGAAGATCGAGGTGTAGGTGCCGACCAATACCACGCCGAACATCATGACCGCGGTGAAGCTGTGGATCGCCGGACCGCCGAACAACAGCAGCGCCAGCAACGCCAGCGTCACCGTGACGTGGGTGATGATCGAACGCGACAGCGTCGAATTGATCGATTCATTGAGCAATTCCGGCATCGGCATTTTCTTGTAACGCCGCAGCATTTCGCGAATCCGGTCATAGATCACGACGGTATCGTTCAGCGAATAGCCGAGAATGGTCAGCAGCGCCGCGATGCTGGTCAGGTCGAAATCGACCTGCGAGATCGACATGAAACCGATGGTCAGCACGATGTCATGGACGTTGGCGATCATGGCGCCGAGCGCGAACTGCCATTCGAACCTGAACCAGAGATAGATCAGGATCGCAAAGATCGCGAGCATCAGGCCGAGCATGCCGTAGGCCAGCAATTCCCCGGAAACCCGCGGTCCGACCACTTCGACGCGCCGGTACTCGACGGCATCGCCGAGCGCGCCGCGGACCTTCTGCACCGCTGCCTGTTGCGCGGCGTCGCCGCCGGGTTGCTCGGCAACCCGGATCAGCACCTCGGCGGGCCCGCCGAATTGCTGCAGCTGGATGTCGCCGAGACCGAGACCGCTCAAGGTCGCGCGCATCGACGAAATGTCGGCGGTGCCGGACTTGGCCTGAACTTCCAGCAGCGTTCCGCCCTTGAAATCGATGCCGAAATTCAACCCGTGGGTAAAGAACAGCGTGATCGCGACAATCGAAAGCAGCGCCGAAATCGGGAAACTGATGCGGCGAAAGCGCGTGAAATCGAAATGCGTATCGTCAGGGACGATCCGCAGCGACGGCAACCAGCCGAAACAGCTCACGACCGTCAGCACGACGATCAGAGCGCCCAGCCCCAGAAGAACGAGATGTGTCACGAACGGCTCCGCATTCCCTGGAACATGATCGAGCCAGGCCCGATCATATTCGTCGCATTATCTTCCTGTGAGGCATGATCTCGGTCCGAGAACCGGTATCGATTTTTGGGGATCATGGCCTAGATCGGCACGCTTTGCGGCCGCTTCCATCGCACCCAGCCCGCGACGATCAGTCGGGTGAGCGTAAAGGCGGTAAAAACGGTGGTGATAATGCCGATGCCGAGCGTCACGGCGAAGCCTCGCACCGGCCCGGTGCCGATGTAAAACAGCACCGCGGCGGCGATGAAGGTGGTGATGTTGGAATCGAGAATGGTCGACAGCGCCCGCTTGAAACCGGCATCGATGGCGGAAATCGCGGTGCGCCCGCCGCGCAATTCCTCGCGGATGCGCTCATAGATCAGCACGTTGGAGTTGACGGCGATACCGACCGTCAGCACGATACCGGCAATGCCGGGCAGTGTCAGCGTCGCATTCAACAGCGACAGCACGCCGAAGATCATCGCGACATTGATGGCGACCGCGATGTTGGCGAACACGCCGAACAGCCGGTAGGTCAACAGCATGAACACGATCACCATGATCGAGCCGACATAGGCGGCAAGCTCACCTTTCTCGATCGAATCCTGCCCAAGCCCGGGCCCGACGGTGCGTTCCTCGATGATCGTCAGCGGCGCCGGCAGCGCGCCGGCGCGCAACAGGATCGCCAGATCGTTGGCCTGCTGCACGGTGAAATTGCCCGAAATCTGGCCGGAGCCGCCGGTGATCGGTTCCTGAATCACCGGCGCCGAGATCACCTTGTTATCCAGCACGATCGCGAAGGGCTCCTTGACGTGTTCGGAGGTCGCTTTCGCGAATTTTGACGAGCCGCGTGAATTGAATTTAAAGGACACGATCGGTTGACCGTTGCGCTGGTCGAAGCCGGGCTGGGCATCGATCAGGTCGCCGCCGGAGACCAGCACCTCTTTCTTGATGACATAAGGCTGCGGGTTCGCAGGATCGGTGCTGGGGAGCAATTCCGAATCCGACGGCAGCCCTCCCTTTTGGGCTTGGTCCGGCGGCACCGTGAGATCGACCATCCGGAATTCCATCTTGGCGGTCTTGCCGAGCAGTTCCTTCAGGCGGGTCGGGTCCTGCAGGCCCGGGACCTGCACCAGGATGCGATCATTGCCCTGACGCTGGATCAACGGCTCGACGGTGCCGAGCTCGTTGACGCGACGCTCGACGATCTGAATCGACTGCTCGACGGATTGCCGGATGCGGTCGGTGATCGCGGCCTGCGGAACCGTCAACCGGATCAATCCGCCGCCGGCATCGGAAACTTCGAGGCTGCGCTGGCCGTTGGAGCCGAGCAAGCCACCCAGCGGCTGCGACAGTTCGCGCAATTTTGTCAGCGCCGTCTGCAGATCGGTATCCTTGGTGATGCGCACCTCGACCGTATCGCTACGTACATTGAGCCCGGTATAGCCGACCTTGGCCTCACGCAGCACGCGGCGGGTATCGTCGCGGACCTGATCGAGCTTCTCCTTCTTGACGTAGTTGGAATCGACCTCGAGCAGAAGATAAGAGCCGCCTTGCAGATCGAGGCCGAGCACCAGATGCCGCTGCGCCCACGCCGGCCAGGTCTTTACCTTGGCTTCGGGGAAGAAATTCGGAACGGCGCAAAGGCACACCACCAGCGCCGTGAGGATGATCGCCAGCGCCTTCCACCGCGTGAAATACAACATCGAGTTGACCTGTCAGAATTCTGGGAATGTGCGCCGAACGAAAACGCGCTAGCTCGCCGAACTGTCATCCTTGGCGATTTCGGGTTTTTCCTTGGCCGGCTCGCCCTTGGCGCGCACGCCGGAAATCATCTGCCGCATCTGCCGCACCCGGACCCCGTCGGAAATCTCGAATTCGATCTGGTCGTCATCGACCACCTTGGTGACCTTGCCGACGAGACCGCCCGACGTCACCACGGTGTCGCCGCGACGGATGTTCTTCACGAGCTCAGCATGGTCCTTCACCTTCTTCTGCTGCGGCCGCAGAATCAGGAAATACATGATCACGAAGATCAGCGCGAACGGCAGCAGCGACATCAACATGCTGTTGGTGTCGCCGCCGGCCCCGGCCTGGGCAAACGCAGGAGTAATCAGCATTCGGACAATCCTCGTGGAGCGGGAATGAGCCGGCGACGCATTGGCGTCAGGCCGGATCGGGCAAATTCGCGCGGACTATAGCGGCCGCGGTCCCAATTGCAACGCTGCCAGACCCCACATTTGCCCTTCAGTTGAGTGGCTTGCAGCCTCCCTTGCAGCCCGATAAGGGTGCGCGGTCAGGAGCCCCAGAGATGTCGAAAAAGCCTCGCAAAACCGCAACCCGCCCCGCCAGGGCGGCCTCGCGGAAACCCCGGCCAACCGCGACAAAACGCCCCGAGGCCGGGCAGGACACCGCGGAGCGGATGGTGCGCGCGCTCGAAGCCATCGCGGCGCACCTGTCGGCCGCTTCCCCCGCACCGGCCAATACCGCCGATCTGTTCGAGAGCGCCGACGCGTTCGTCTGGCACCCGGATGGACGGCTGGCGCCGGTGCCGCGCGTCAGCCGCGTCGATCTCGGTTTGCTCAAGGGGATCGAGCGGATGCGCGACATCCTGATCGAGAACACCGAGCGCTTTGCCGATGGCCTGCCCGCCAACAACGCGTTGCTGTGGGGAGCGCGCGGCATGGGAAAATCGTCGCTGGTCAAGGCGGTGCATGCCAGCATCAACGCCAACCGCAAGCCGGCCGACCGCCTGAAGCTGATCGAGATTCACCGCGAGGACATCGAGAGCCTGCCGGCATTGATGGACCTGCTTCGCAGTTCGGATTTCCACTTCATCGTGTTCTGCGACGACCTGTCGTTCGACGGCAACGACGCCTCCTACAAATCGCTAAAGGCGGTACTGGAAGGCGGCATCGAGGGGCGTCCCGACAATGTGATCCTGTATGCGACCTCCAACCGCCGTCATTTGCTAGCGCGCGAGATGATCGAGAACGAGCGCTCGACCGCGATCAACCCCGGCGAAGCGGTCGAGGAAAAAGTCTCGCTGTCGGACCGCTTCGGCTTATGGCTCGGCTTTCACCGCTGCAGCCAGGACGAATACCTTGCCATGGTGAAGGGCTATTGCGGCCATTTCGGCATCAAGCTCGACGAAGCCGAGCTTGAGCGCGAAGCCCTGGAATGGTCGACCACGCGCGGTTCACGCTCCGGCCGGGTGGCCTGGCAATTCACGCAGGAACTGGCGGGCCGGCTGGGTGTAAAGCTGAAGGCCTGAACCGTCATACGCGGACCCCGCGTATCCATCTTCAAAAAGGCATTGACCGAAAATCATGGATTGCCGGGTCATAGGCGAGCGTAAGCGACGCCGTCCTTCGGACGGCTATGCCCGGCAATGACGATCAACTTACCTGCCTCACGCCCCGTTGAGGAATTGCAGCGGGTCGACCGGCGAAGAGCCTTTGCGGATCTCGAAGTGCAGCTGCGGCGATCCCACCTCGCCTGACTGACCGGATTTGGCGATGGTCTGGCCGC
Organism: uncultured Pseudomonadota bacterium; assembly: GCA_963819325.1. Taxonomy (GTDB): domain Bacteria; phylum Pseudomonadota; class Alphaproteobacteria; order Rhizobiales; family Xanthobacteraceae; genus Bradyrhizobium. The sequence goes on along the minus strand of CAWFVT010000014.1, from coordinate 167,491 downwards.
GCTTGATGGTGTCGCCGCGCTTCACCAGCAATTCGCTCGCATGGGCATAGGCGGTGACGTAACCGTTGGAATGCCGAACCAGAACCAGATTGCCATAGCCCTTGAGCTCATTGCCCGAATAGGCGACGACGCCATCCTCGGCGGCCTTGACCGGCGTGCCCTCGGGCACGGCCAGGTTGATGCCATCGTTGGACTTGCCGTTGGCCTTGGCGCCATAGGCGGTAATCACCTTGCCGCGCACCGGCCAACGGAAGGTCGGCAACGCACCGGTTGCCTCGCTGGCCTTGACCGGCGTTTCAGCCGCTGGCGCGTCCTCGATCTTGGTGGTGGCCTGGGCCAGATGGGCGGTCTGCGGCGGAACGGTCGCCGTGGCGGCCACCTTGGTCGCAGGCGGTAGCGGGGCAACGGCGGGCTGGGCTGCTGCAACCGCTGCCGGCTGCGCAACCGGCGCTGCAGCCGCGGTCTTTCCACCCGGCACGGTTAGCTTCATGCCGAGCTTCAGCTTGCTCGACGGTTCAAGCTTGTTGGCCTTGGCAAGCTCGGCGACCGGGACATGATTGCGGCGCGAAATTGAGAGCAATGTATCGCCGTGATTGACGACATGAACCGACGGCGCCGCACTTGCCACAGCCACCGGCTTGCTCGCCGGCGCGGCAAGTGCGGGGGCGGCCGCAACGGACGCGGCCGGATGCGGAATGATCAGTTGCTGACCCGGCGACAACGCGCGCGGTCCTTTATAGCCATTGGCCTGCATGATGGCGGCGGACGAAACGTTATAGCGGCGCGAAATGATTTCGAGGGTGTCGCTGGTGCCGACGATGATCGTGGTGCCGCCCTGACCTAAGCCGTGCGTTGCCGCGACCGAGCGCGGCGCTACAGTACCGGTGGACTCGATCGGATGCGCCGGCGGAGAATAGGAGGCGAGGCCCCGCCCTCCTCCGGACACGCCGGAACCGCCGGAACCGCCGGTCGGATAAGACTGCGGTGTCGCGATCGGCGGCGGCAACGCCGATGATTGATACTGCGGTTGGTATTGCGGACGGGAATATTGCGGAAGCTCACGGCGCTCGACCGTGGGCGTCGGAACCGAACCGGTCGCTTCCTGCCGGGATGCAAAGGGATTGGAAAAGGAATCTTGCGAGAGGCGCGTCGACATATCGGCGCTACAGCCGGCAAAACCGATCGACATCAGCGCCAGCACCGCGGCCTGCGGTGCGCGGCGCGAGCAAAGCAACTCGACGACACGGGACATGGTTACTCACTCGTACGCAACAAACTACTATTTTGAGTAAACACCTCCCCAGTAAACAACGGCTTAACCCTGCGAATAAGATGGTGGCGGGACAGCCGATCCGGATTTCACAGTTCGCGGGCGATCCCGGGCAGCGCCGGCACGAAACGGACGTCGACCAGTTCCTTGCGCACCAGGCCGCCGTCGGTCCGGATCACGCGGACCAGCGTCTGGGTCCGCTGGTGCGGCCCGACGGGTGCGATCAGGATACCGCCCGGCTCGAGCCGCTCGGTCAGCGCCTCGGGAATCTGCTCCATGGCGGCGGTGACCATAATGCGGTCGAAGGTGCCGGCACCGGCCGGGATATCGAAGCCATCCCCCAGCATCACCTCGACATTGTCGCAGCCGAGCTTTTCGAGCCGCAACCGGGCACTGTCCGCGAGTGTCCGGTAACGCTCGATCGTCAGGACTTCACGGGCGAGCCGCGACAGGATGGCGGCCTGGTAGCCGGAGCCGGTGCCGATTTCCAGTACGCGGTGAAGTTTCTGCAGCTGCAATTGTTCGGTCATGTAAGCCACCACGAACGGCTGGCTGATGGTTTGGCCGCAGGCGATGCCGAGCGCGCTGTCGCGGTAGGCGTCGGCACGGTCGGCCGCAGCCACGAAAACATCGCGGGGAATCTCCTCCATGGCCCGCAGCACGGTCTGGTCGCTGATCCCGCGCCGCCGCAGGTTGAGCTGAAACCTCATCTTTTCGGGAGGATTTTGGCTGGTGGTCATGGCCATCTCTTCAAACGCTGATCGGGCCAGTCTAGCGCGCCCCGGTCGAACCGATGGATGCAATATGAGCTGTCGGGTTAAGGAATAGGTTGCTGTCGGATCGGCGCGTTCCCACTATGGCGCCTGAGCAACACCTTTTCGGTCGACAGCCGGCAGCCGCTGCCGCCTGACGACGCGGCCGGACGATCTCGGGCAATTGGAATCGGCTCACGTTGACGTTGCGCGGGTTGATGTTATTTGCGAACCTGATGTCGGGACGGGCAAGGACTGCATCATCATGACTGCAACGCGACCGCCGGGCGGTTCGGTGTTCCTCGTCGAGGACGAGGTCATGATCAGGATGATGGTCGCCGACATGCTGGAAGAACTGGGTTACCGCGTCGCCGCCGAGGCCGGCGAGATCAACGAGGCGATCAAGCTCGCGCAGTCGGCCGAGTTCGACATCGCGATTCTCGACGTCAACGTCAACGGCAAGGTGATTTCGCCAGTTGCCGAACTGATCAAGGCGCGCAACCGCCCGTTCATCTTCGCCACCGGCTATGGCTCGTCGGGCCTGCCCGAGCAGTACCGCGACCGCCCCGCGCTGCAAAAGCCTTTCCAGCTCGAAACCCTGGCGCGAATGATCGACGCTGCGCTGAAGAGCACGACGGTTTAGCAACGCCTCGCGGGTATAATGCCACACGTCATTTCAGCGTCGTCGTCAGCGCCTGCGAAAACTCGTCGTCGGTGCGATCGAGCCGCAGCGGCGTCACCGAAACGTAGCGCGCGGCCAGTGCTGCCAGATCGGTGCCTGCCGCCGGCACGTCGGTTTGCGCGAGGCGCTCGAAACCGATCCAGAAATACGGATTGCCGCGGCCGTCGCGGCGCTCGTCGATCTTCAGAAAGCCGAGATTGCGCTTGCCCTGCCGCGTCACCCGCACGCCCTTGACATCCTCGGGCCCGCAGGAGGGGAAATTGACGTTGATCACGGTGTTCTTGGGCACGCCGGCGGCGATCACCTTGCGCAGGATCTCGGGGCCGAACTTCAGCGCCGTCTCCCACAGCGGCGCGTGGCGGGTCTCCATGCTGAATTCCTGCGACAGCGCAAACGACGGAATCCCCAGAATGGTGCCTTCCAGCGCGCCGGCGATGGTGCCGGAATAGACCACGTCTTCGGCGACGTTGCGGCCCTTGTTGACGCCGGACAGCACGAGGTCCGGCATGGTTTCGCCGAGGATGTGGCGCGCGCCCATGATGACGCAATCGGTCGGCGTGCCCCGCACCGCGAAATGACGCGGCCCGACTTCGCGCAACCGCAACGGGTCATTCAGCGACAGCGAATGCGAGACGCCGGATTGATCGAGTTCTGGCGCGACCACCCAGACATCCTCGGACAGCGCGCGGGCGATCTTCTCGACGATCTTGAGGCCCGGCGCATGGATGCCGTCGTCATTGGTGCAGAGAATTCGCATTGATCAAATGCCCATCGGTCAATTTCGCCGCAGTTCGCGTGCCGTCTTATCGGGCTATCGCCGATGAAGCAAACCCGGCCAATTCAATGCAGTTATCGCCGAATGCGAATGCGCCACAGCGGCAGGAATTTGGCCGACCCGCGCTCGATTCGCAGGCCAAAACGGTTGAGCAGCCGGTTTTGGCGGCTCGACGGGAGGGCTCTCAGGCGGTGGCGAAACGCTCTCGACCGCAGCGGCTGCCTTTCGCGGCGGCTCCGGATAATGCTTGCGCGCGGCGGCCAGCGCCTTGTCGAAATCCTCGTGGTTAAGCCATTGCTCGGCGCGGAGGCCTTCCAGCACGCCATCCTCCCATAATCGGGAAGCCTCGATATCGAATTGGCCCTTCTTCTTCTGATCGCAGGCCTGAATGCCGTAGCCGGTGACGGCCCATTGCTTGCCGACCCAATAGATGTCGCGATGCAGGGCCATTTCGATCTTCGCTTCCCGGGACGCAATTGTCGCGGGCGGAAACCAAGATAGCGGGCCTTCCTGCCTTCGCAACAGTGAACGCGGGCCGCATCGCATAAATTGCGGGCGCTATCGGTCTTTCTCAATCACCTTCAGGCCGCCCATATAGGGCTGCAGCGCATCGGGCACGGCGATCGAGCCGTCTTCCTGCTGGTAGGTTTCCATCACCGCGATCAGCGCGCGGCCAACCGCGGTGCCGGAGCCGTTCAGCGTGTGCACAAAGCGCGGCTTGCCGTCTGGTCCGCGATAGCGCGCGTCCATGCGGCGGGCCTGGAAATCGCCGCATACCGAGCAACTGGAGATTTCCCTGAAAGCGCCGCCCTCACCCTGGCCCGGCATCCAGACCTCGATGTCGTAGGTCTTCTGCGCGGCAAAGCCCATGTCGCCGGCGCACAGCGTCATCACCCGGTAATGCAGATCGAGCCGCCGCAGCACTTCCTCGGCGCAGGCCAGCATCCGCTCATGCTCGTCCTTGCTGTTCTCGGGCGTCGTGATCGAGACCAGTTCGACCTTGGTGAATTGATGCTGCCGGATCATGCCGCGGGTATCGCGCCCGGCTGCCCCCGCCTCGGCGCGAAAGCACGGCGTCAGCGCCGTCAACCGCATCGGCAGTTCTTTCTCGTCGAGGATCGATTCGCGGACAAGATTTGTGAGGGGGACTTCGGCGGTGGGGATGAGCCAAGACATCTTCTTGTAGTTGGCGCTCTTTCAAGAAGCTCCTCAAGCTAGCCCTTTCATGGACCCTTCTCGTCATCGCTTGTCGAACTCGAGCGTCAATGTCTTTGAGAGCTTCCGAAATTGCACGATCGCCTCAAAGTACTGATATGCGCGAGAAGCCTGCGAAATTGATCTTATCTCGAAATTTTGGCAATTGGGCAGTGCCGAACATCGCGTCGTCACGCACCAACAACGGCGGATTCACCTCGGCATAGCCGTGCTCATTGGTATGCAGATCGAGCATGAACTGCCCGATCGCGCGCTCCAGCCGCGCCAAGCCCTTCTTCAGCACGACAAATCGCGCGCCGCTAAGTTTCGCTGCGGCCTCGAAATCCATGAAGCCCATGGCTTCGCCGAGATCGAAATGCGGCTTTGGCGCAAACGCGTAATTGCGCACCGCGCCGAACACGTGGCGCTGCACATTGCTATGCTCGTCGACGCCATCGGGGACTTCTTCGAGCGGAAGATTTGGAATTGCGGCCAGTTCTTTGCCGAGTTCTTCGTCCGCAGCTTTGGCTGCGGCCTCGAGCTGCGGCATTGTCGTCTTGAGTTCGGCGACCTCGGCCATCAGCTTGGCCGCGCGGGCGTCATCCCTGGCCTTCTTGGCTTCGCCGATTTCCTTTGAGGCCGAATTGCGCCGCGCCTGTGCCTGCTCGGATGCCAGGATCGCGGCCCGGCGCTTCTCGTCGATCGCCAGCAAAGACGCCGACAACGGCTCCAGCCCGCGCCGCTTTAGCGCGGCGTCGAAGGCAGAGGGGTTGTCGCGGATCGATTTGATGTCGTGCATGAGTTAATTTCCCGTCATGGCCGGGCTTGTCCCGGCCATCCACGTCTTTGCTGCCTTAGAACAAGTCGTGGATGCCCGGGTCAAGCCCGGGCATGACAAATCATCGGCAGCGTACAGCGATGATAGGCGAAAGGTGCCGCGGCACCCCTACTCCGCCGGATTGGCGGCGGGCGGCGGCGGGGCGGCGGTGGGCGGTGTGGCCGTGGTCTTGGCGGTGGCGGCGCGCTTCTCGACGATGCGTACGGCGATGATCGAGCCTTCATACAGCGCCAGCAGGGGCAGCGCGAGCGAGGCCTGGCTCAGCACATCCGGCGGCGTCAGCACGGCGGCGATGATGAAGGCGACCACGATGAAATAGCGGCGCTTCTCGCGCAATTGCTTCGAGGTGATGATGCCGATCCGCCCCAACAGCGTCAGGATCACCGGAAGCTGGAACGCGATTCCGAAGGCGAAGATCAGCGACATCATCAGCGACAGATATTCGCCGACCTTCGGCAGCAACTGGATCTGCGCGGTCTCGGGTCCGCCCATCTGCTGCATGCCGAGCGAGAACCGCACCAGCATCGGTAGCACCACGAAATAGACCAGCATCGATCCCAGCACGAAGAAAAACGGCGTTGCGATCAGATACGGCAGGAAGGCGCCGCGCTCGTGCTTGTAGAGGCCGGGCGCCACGAATTTGTAGATCTGGGCGGCCACGATCGGGAACGAGATGAAACCGGCGCCGAACAGCGCCAGCTTCAACTGGGTCAGGAAATATTCCAGAAGCGCCGTATAGATGAACTTCGAATTTTCCGCGCCCGCGACCCATACGAACGGCCACACCAGCACGTTGTAGATCTGCTTGGCGAAAAAGAAGCAGAAGATGAAGGCTATGCCGAACGCCAGCAGCGCCTTGATCAGCCGCGAGCGCAGCTCGATCAGGTGATCCATCAGCGGCGCTTTGCTGGCCTCGATATCTTCGGCGCTCATGACGCTTTGGCGTCCTTGGCAACCGGCTCGATCGCAGCCGCATGGGCGTCAGCTTCGGCGAATGTCGCCGGCGTCGGCGCCTCGGGTGTGGTCGGAACGGCCGGCAGGTCGACCGCGGGCGTGGCCGTTTCGGCTTGCGGCGGCGTATCGGTGTTCGATATCGCCACCCCTTCAGGCGATATCGCCGGCGTATCCGTTGATATCGCCGGCGTATCTTTTGATATCGCCGGCTTGTCGACGTCATCGATCCGGAGCGACTCGGTTACGTCTTTTTGCAGCGAGCTCATGATGTTGCCGCCGGTGAAGCCGGTGGCGGCCTCCTTGACCTCGTCGAAGCTCTTTTTGAGGTCGGCCATTTCGGCCTCCCGCATCGCTTCCTGGAACTGGCCCTGGAATTCGGCGGCCATCTTGCGCGCCTTGCCCATCCATTGCCCGACCATGCGCAGCACGCCCGGCAATTCCTTCGGGCCGATGGCGATCAGCGCGACAACCGCGATGACGACCAGTTCACTCCACCCGATATCGAACATGAAAAATTCCGCTCACGCGAGGCGATTTCACCCAACCATCAAGCACGGTTGGGCCGCCCGCGTCTCCTTCCGGCCTTGCCGCCAGTCTGCCGCAAGTCCTTTGCCCAGACAGTCCTTCTACCCAGAAAGTCCTGGCTTAGACAGCCTTGCTGCCGACATCCGACCGCGCCGCCGCAGACTGCGTTGCGCTATGGTCAAGCGTCTTCACGGGCTCGGGCTTTTCCGCAGTCTTGTCATCGTCCTGCATGCCCTTCTTGAAGGCCTTGATGCCCTGGGCGACGTCGCCCATCAGATCCGAAATCTTGCCACGGCCGAACAACAGCAGGACGACTGCGATCACCACGATCCAGTGCCAAATGCTAAGCGAACCCATCCCGCAACCCTCCAAACACACGAGGCCGGCGACCCGGCCTGATCCTTACCCGAAAGTAGGCTCAGGAGGTGTCAAAAACAAGGACTTAAGCCGCGTCAAATCACGGTTGACGCGCTACCGTTAATTCGCGTCCCCTCGTGCCCGTTAGCGATGCTGGCAGGCTTAAAACTAGCCTGCCTCGCCGGTTTCGGGGTCCGCGACCGGCGCCAGCGCGAGTTCCAGATCGCCGATCTCCAGCGGATCCTCGTCGTCGCGCAAGGCCGGGTCGTCGGACGGCGCCGGAACACTGAATCCGGAGGGCAGCCGCGAATCCAGGAGGCCCGTTCCCTTCAGTTCCTCCAGACCCGGCAGGTCGCCGAGCGCTTCCAGGCTGAACTGCGACAGGAAGGCTTCGGTGGTTCCAAAGGTCAGCGGGCGACCCGGCGTCTTGCGACGGCCGCGCGGGCGAATCCAGCCGGTCTCCAGCAGCACATCCAGCGTGCCCTTGGAGGTGATCACGCCGCGGATTTCCTCGATCTCGGCGCGAGTGACCGGCTGATGGTAGGCGATGATTGCCAGCATCTCGATGGCCGCGCGCGACAGCCGCCGCGTCTCGGTGCTCTCCCGTGTCATCAGCCATGACAGGTCGCCGGCGGTGCGGAAGGTCCATTTATTGGCGACGCGCACCAGATTGACGCCGCGCGAGGCGTAATCCGCCTGCAGTGCCGCCAGCGCGACCTTGATATCGACGCCATCGGGCATGCGCTTTGCCAGCGTGGCCTGATCGAGCGGCTCGGTCGAGGCAAACAGCAGCGCTTCCAGCAGCCGCAATTCCTCGGGCCGCGCTTGCGGATCCACCGAACGCTCCTCGACATCGACTATGCGTTTTTCCGCCAGGCTTGCCATGGCAAGGTCTCCTTCTTCCACTTACTCGGCCGACAAATCCGGCGCGGTCATCGCGTCAGGTACTGGTTGCGGCGAACGCTTTCGAAAATACAGCGGCGCGAACGCCTCTTTCTGGTGCAACTCCACCTCGCCTTCCCTGACCATTTCCAGCGCCGCAGCAAAGCTGGAGGCGAAAACGGTGGCCTTTTGCGAGGGGTCGACCACGTAATTGATCAGGTACTGATCGAGGCGGCTCCAGTCCTCGGCCATTCCGACCAGGCGCTCGAGCGATGCTCTCGCCTCGGACAACGACCACACCGTACGTTTCGCCAGATGCACCGTCGCCAGCACCCGCTGCTGGCGCTGCGCAGCATAGGCGGTCAGGAGGTCGAACAGGGTTGCGGTGAATTTGGGATGCTTGATTTCGGCGATGGCTTCCGGATTGCCGCGCGGAAAGATGTCGCGCTGCAATTGCGGGCGGTTCATCAGCCGGTTCGACGCTTCGCGAATGGCTTCAAGCCGGCGCAGCCGGTTGGCCAGCGCGGTCGCCATTTCCTCGGCGCTGGGGCCGTCCGCCGTGGCGGGCTCGGGCAGCAACAAGCGCGATTTCAGGAAGGCGAGCCACGCCGCCATCACCAGATAGTCGGCGGCAAGCTCGAGGCGAATCTTGCGGGCCGCCTCGATGAAGACGAGGTACTGATCGGCTAGCGCCAGAATTGAAATCTTGGCCAAATCGACCTTCTGCTGCCGTGCCAGCGCCAGCAACAAATCGAGCGGGCCCTCATAGCCCTCGACATCAACGACCAGCGACGGTTCGTCGTCCGCGATTTCAGCGGGACGTCCAGTCTCAAACGATAGAATTTCCGCGCTCATGCGCCTGCCAATCCTGCCCGGTCAATCAAACCATCCAACTCGGCCCGCGCCGCCAACCGGTCGAACGGCTGCGGAGGCTTGCGCGACGCCAACGCCATCCTGGCGCGCTGCAGCGCCTTGCCCGACAATTCCGGCGTCTCGGCCGCGACTTCGCGCATTTCGTCGAGCTTGCCGTTGCAATGCAGAACCATGTCGCAGCCGGCGGCGACGATGGCTCGGGTCCGCTCGGCAATCGATCCCGCCAGCGCATTCATGGACACGTCATCACTCATCAACAAACCCTGGAACCCGATCACGCCGCGAATCACCTGTTCGATGATTGTCGCAGAAGTTGTCGCCGGATGGGCGGGGTCCAGGGCGCTAAACACAACATGTGCGGTCATGGCCATCGGCAGGTCCGCCAGCGGTTGAAATGCAGCGAAATCGACCCGTTCAAGCTCCGCACGTGGCGTATCGACCACCGGAAGCCTGAAATGGGTATCGGCGGTGGCCCGGCCATGCCCCGGAATATGTTTCAGCACCGGTAAAATACCACCCTGCTCCAATCCGTCCGTCACCGCGCGCGCGATCGCCGCGACCTTTTGCGGCTCGGTTCCATAGGCCCGGTTGCCGATGACCGCGTCGGCTTCGGGAACCGGCACATCCGCCAGCGGCAGGCAGTCCACAGTCACGCCGGTTTCAAGGAGATCCGCGGCGATCAACCGCGCGCTCAAGCGCGCTGCGGACAGACCGAGCGCAGGATCGATGTCGTAGAGCGCGCCAAAGACGGCCCCCGGCGGGTAGATCGGCCAGTGCGGCGGGCCGAAGCGCTGCACCCGACCGCCCTCCTGATCAATCAGAACCGGCGCTTCCGGATCACCGATCGATTCCCGCAATTGTCGAACCAGCAAGGATACTTGTGCCCGCGTCTCAACGTTCCGCTTGAAAAGGATAAATCCCCATGGCCGTTCCGAACGCATGAACTCACGCTCGGCGGCGCTCAATTCGGTTCCGGATACGCCTGTGATGAATGCGCGCGTGCTCATCCCCGGGCGATTAGCTCGTTGACGGCAGGAGGGTCAAGGAACCGGCCGTTAATTCCTTTGGACGACGCACTTGCCGCCCGCCGTTTCCAGGCTGCCGCAGAGCTGCAAGGCCTCTTCGCGTGAGCCGAACGGACCGACCATGGCGCGATAGTAGACCCCCTTGTCACCGAGATCGGCGCGCTTGATCACGGGACTGCGCGACCCCAGCACCGACGGGTACTTGCCTTGCAGGACCCGATAAGAGGCCTGCGCTTCGGCCTCATTCTTCTGCGAAGAGACCTGCACCAGATAGCCGCCGCCTCCGCCGCCGGGAGCGGTTTGCGCCGGGGTGTTGGTGGCGACCCGGGTCCGCGCGTCAGCGGCAGGCGCCGATTGGCCGGGCTGTGGCGACAGCGACAACGGCGCATTGGCGGTTGACGCATTTGCATTGGCAGCCGCCGGCGGCACGGGCGTATTTCGTGAGGCAGCCGCTCGGGCAAGCTTTGTCGCGGGGGGCGTTGCCGCAGGAGCTGCGGCCCCGTCAGCCTGGTCGCCACGAACGGAAAGCGTCCTGATCTTTCGCGGCTCGTTGTTCGGCATCGTGCCATTTCCGGCGTTGGCCGGCGGCGGGCCGCTCGGCGCGACGCTCGCCACCGTCGGCGGATTGGCGTTCTGGTTTAGCGGCGGAAACACCATGCGCGGCGCGGATTGAGCGACATCGACCGGCGCTTCCTCGCGCGGGACGATCTTCTCGGTGCCATCGCCCGCCGCCAGGCGGTCGGGCACCTTGGCGTTGGGGTCGGCAGGCGCGGGTACAATCTTGGTCGGCCCGGTATCCGCCTTGATGATCGGCGGCTCTCCATTGCGCGGCGATCCGACATAGGTCCGGTAGGCAAACGCTGCCCCCGTTCCCAAAACCGCCAGCGCAAGAACGACGACGACCGTAACCATGCCGCCGCGGCGCTTCTGGATCGGCTCTTCCGCGGCATCGGCATAGCCGTGCTGGTAGGCATAGGGATCGTCCGAATAGCCCTGAGGGTGCGGGGTTTCCGGCGCGTCTAAATCGAGCTGGCCGTACAGCGCATCATCATAGCGCGACGGATCGGCCTGATGATCGGCCTCATCAGCGAAAGCAGGCGCCTCATGGTAGTCCGGCTCAGGCGCAGGATGAGCGGCCGCGTAACGATGCAGCGGATGCACGGCGCTCGGGTAGTCTTGGCTCTGGTAGTCCCGGCTCTGGTGGTCTTGGCTCGGGTGGTCTTGGCTCGGGTGATCCTGGCTCGGATAATCCGGTAGCGGCGGGGGCTCCTGCCGCGCCACGCGCTGCATCCAGGGCGGCGGACCGGCGGAAACGCCGCCCTCATCCGCCACCGTATCCTCTTCCTCTGCCGCGGGTTCATATTGCGCGGGTTCATACTGATCGTGATCGCCGCCACGTGGCTGTGCCGGCTGATTGGCGCGGCTCATGCTGGCGAAGGGATCGGTCTGCCCGATCAGGCGCGCAAGCTCCGCCAACGGGTCGCTCTCGCCCTTTGCCGATGCATGCAAATCGTCGCCGCGATGATCGTCGTCATCCGCGGGAAAAAGTCTGTCCTGATATCGATCAGCCATCGTGATGATGCGTCCCCTTCGGGAAAGCTGCCAACCCGCCCTTACAAACGAGCCAGCCCCTGCCAGATGCGCTCACAGGTCCCCATGTGAGCGGCCTTAGCCCCAATCTACCGCATCTCGTCCGGAGCGTGAACGCCGAGAACGGCGAGCCCGGATGCCAGAACCGAGACGACGCCCTGGACCATGGCCAGCCGCGCCTTCGTGATCTCTGCATCATTAGTTATAATGAAGCGTAAATAGGGCAAATCGCGCCCCCTGGTCCATAGCGCATGAAATTCGCTGGCAAGATCATACAGGTAAAAGGCGATTCGGTGTGGCTCATGTGCGGCCGCCGCGGCTTCCATCATCCGGGGGTACAACGCCAGCCGCCGCAGCAGGTCCAGTTCCGCGGGGTCGGTCAACCGCTCCACCGCCGCATCGGCCAGGAACGCCGCCCGCGCGCCCGTCTCCTCCGGCAGATCCGGGACCGCCTCGCGCGCATTGCGGAACACGGAATGGCCGCGGGCATGGCCGTACTGCACGTAGAACACCGGATTGTCTTTGGACTGTTCGCGAACCTTGGCGAGGTCGAAATCCAGCACCGCGTCATTCTTGCGGAACAGCATCATGAAGCGGACGGCATCCCTGCCGACCTCGTCGACCACCTCGCGCAGCGTGACGAAATCGCCGGAGCGTTTCGACATCTTCACGGGTTCGCCATTGCGCAGCAACCGGACGAGCTGAACAACCTTCACATCAAGCGTTGCCCTGCCGGCGGAGATCGCCTTCACGGCAGCCTGCATGCGTTTGATGTAGCCGCCGTGATCGGCGCCAAACACGTCGATCAGGTTGGCAAAGCCGCGCTCGAACTTGTCCCGGTGGTAGGCAATGTCGGATGCAAAGTAAGTATAGGAACCATCCGACTTGATCAGCGGCCGGTCGACATCATCGCCAAAGGCGGTGGCGCGGAACAGCGTCTGCTCGCGATCCTCATAATCTTCCACCGGTCCACCCTTGGGCGGCGGCAAACGACCCTCGTAAATGTCGCCCTTAGAGCGGAGATAGTCGATGGTTTCGGTGACGCGGTTATTTCCGGTCTCGATCAGTGAACGCTCGGAGAAGAAGATGTCGTGCTCGATGTTGAGCGCGGCAAGGTCGCCCTTGATCTCCGCCATCATCATCGCAATGGCCTTGGCCCGTACCATTGGCAGCCACTGGCCTTCCGGCATCGCCAGCAGCCTGTCGCCGTATTCAGCGGCGAGCGCCTGCCCGACCGGCACGAGGTAGTCGCCGGGATAGAGCCCCTCCGGAATCTCGCCGATGTTTTCGCCGAGCGCCTCGCGGTAGCGCAGGAATGCCGAGCGCGCGAGCACATCGACCTGGGCGCCGGCGTCGTTGATGTAATATTCCCGTGTCACATCATAACCCGCGAAAGCCAGCAGGCTTGCCAGCGCATCGCCAAACACAGCCCCGCGGCAATGACCGACATGCATCGGCCCGGTCGGATTGGCCGAGACGTATTCGACGTTGACCTTCTCGGCCGCGCCGATCGCGCTGCGGCCATAGGAAGCGCCCTCGCGCAACACAGTTCGCAAAGCGTCCGACCAGGCCGACGCCTTCAGGGTGAGATTGATGAACCCGGGGCCGGCGACATCGACGGACGAGATCAAATCGTCCGCGCGCAGCCGGGCCGCGATCTTTTCGGCGAGGTCTCGCGGCTTCGACTTGGCCTCCTTGGCCAGCACCATCGCGGCGTTGGTTGCCATGTCGCCATGCGCGGCATCGCGCGGCGGCTCGACCACGACGCGCGACAGGTCGATGCCCGCGGGCCATCCGCCTTCAGCCGCAAGCGCCCCGCAGACCGCATGAACGCGGGCGAGCACATTGGCGAAAAGATGCGGCGGAGAGGCTTGATCGATCATGGCCGCCGCCTAACGTAATTCCGGGGTCAAGTCAAAAAGCCTTTGATGCTCGGTCATGGCGAAACGATCGGTCATCCCGGCGATGAAGTTGCCGATGCGCCGGGCGCGTGCGGTTTCGCTCTCCGCGTCCTCACCTTCCGGCGGCAGCCATTCCGCCGGCAGATCGCCCGGCGTCTTCTGATAGCGCTCGAACAGGTCGAACAGGATCTGTTCGGCCTCGCCCATCACCCGCATCACCCGCGAATGGCGGTACATCCGCTGTTTCAGGAAGGCCTTGATGCCGGCTTCCGCCTGCGCCACGTCAGGCGAAAACGCGATCAACGCTTCGGCCTGATGGCGGACATCCTCGACGGATTTCGGTTGGGCAGCGGCCAGCCGCCGGTGCGATTCCGAAACCACCGCGCCGATCAGATGCGAAATCAGTTCGCGCACCAGCTCGGCGCCGCGCCGGATGTCGTCGAGTGCGGGATAGTGCCTGGCGATATCGGCGATCATGTCGGCAGTGAGCGGCATGACCTTGAGGTCGTCGACGCCAAACAGGCCGGCGCGCAAACCGTCGTCGATATCGTGGGCGTCATAGGCGATGTCGTCGGCAATGGCGGCGACCTGGGCCTCCAGTGAGGCGAAGCTCCACAGCTCAAGATCATAAAGCCGGACGTAATCGGAAATGCCAACAGGAATGCCAAATTCGCGGTAGCGACCCAGTGCTGCTCCGTTGCGGTCGGTCAGCGGGCCATTGTGCTTGACGATGCCCTCCAGCGATTCCCAAGTCAGGTTGAGCCCGTCAAAATCGGGATAGCGATGCTCCAGCGATGTGACGACGCGCAAGGTCTGGGCATTGTGATCGAAGCCGCCATGGGCTTTCAAACAGGCATCCAGTGCGCGCTCGCCTGCATGGCCAAACGGCGGATGGCCGAGATCATGCGCCAGCGCCAGGGTTTCGGTGAGATCCTCGTCGAGACCGAGTTGCCGGGCCAGAGCGCGGGCGATCTGCGCGACCTCGAGCGTGTGCGTCAGCCGGGTGCGGTAATGATCGCCTTCATGGAACACGAATACCTGGGTTTTGTGCTTCAAGCGCCGAAAAGCGGTGGAATGGATCACCCGGTCGCAATCGCGCCGAAACGGGCTGCGGGTCCGGCTCGGCGGCTCGGCGAACAACCGTCCGCGGCTGCGGTCGGGATCGCAGGCATAGGCCGAGCGAGGAGCAGCCATTCCGACCGACACGGTGTATTAATCCCCTTAACGTTTGATTCCGGCGCCTGGCGCACTTAACTATGCTGAGCGGCGGATACCAGAAGATTTGGTAGCAAGCCGGTCATCGGAGACGCGTCATGACTACTGCCGTCACCATCAGCGAGCGGGCGGCCCGCCGCATCGGCGAGATCCTCAAAACCGAGGGCGATGGCGCCATGCTCCGCATCAGCGTCGAGGGCGGTGGCTGCTCGGGGTTTCAATACAAGTTCGACGTTGAACGCGCGCAAGCCGAGGACGACCTGGTGATCGCGCGCGACAGCGCGGTGGTGCTGGTCGACCCCGCCTCGGTGCCGTTTCTGGCCGGATCCGAGGTGGATTTTGTCGACGACCTGATCGGCGCCTCGTTCCGGGTGGTCAACCCGAACGCCACGGCGTCTTGCGGCTGCGGCACCAGCTTTTCGATCTGAGAGATTTTTATTCCTGATGCGTATTGCGACGTGGAACGTCAATTCCATCCGGCAGCGGATCGATCATCTGCTGATCTGGCTGAAGGACTGTTCGCCCGACATCGTCTGCCTGCAGGAAATCAAGTGCGTCGATGAGGCGTTCCCGCGGGAAGCCATTGAGGCGCTCGGCTACAACGTGGTCACCCACGGCCAGAAGACCTTCAACGGCGTCGCGCTGCTGTCAAAACTTCCGTTCGATGAGACGCGGCTGCGGCTGGCCGGCGATGATGACGATATCCATGCGCGGTTTCTGGAGGGCGTAGTCCCGCTGAAGCGGGGCGTGCTGCGGATCGCCTGCCTCTATCTGCCCAATGGAAATCCGCCCGAAACCGAAAAATACCCATACAAACTCAAATGGATGTCGCGGCTTCTTGAGTATTCGAAGGAGCGACTTAAGACGGAAGAACCGCTGGTGCTGGCAGGTGACTTCAACGTTATTCCAGCGGCCAGGGACGTCCACAATCCGGCCGCCTGGGTCAACGATGCGCTGTTCCGGCCCACCACCCGCGAAAGCTTTCAAACGCTGCTCGGCCTCGGGCTCACCGACGCGCTGCGCGCCGTCACCGACGCGCCCGGCCAATACACCTTCTGGGATTATCAGGCCGGCGCCTGGCAGAAGAATCACGGTCTGCGCATCGATCATCTATTGTTATCGCCACAGGCCAGCGACCGGCTCATCGACGTCGGGATCGACGCTTACGTGCGGGCCTGGGAAAAGCCGTCAGACCACGTGCCGGTCTGGATCGATCTGGATATGGAAACGGCTTGATCATCGCGATTGTGCTCACCCGAGGCTGACGGCTGACTTTATTCAGCGGGAAATGTGCGGTTGCGCCTTAATGTCGCGTCATTGAGTCGGGACCTTGGTCCGCAAGACCGAAGCTGTGGGGAAGAAATATGCGACGCTACTGGTCCATTGGTTGGCTTCTCTGCGCCTTAGTCGTTATGGCAGCGCCGATTGTTTCCCGCGCCCAACTCCTGTCCATCACGATCGCTCCGCCGGAGCTGCCGGTTTACGAGCAGCCCCCCATTCCCGACCCCGGCTACATCTGGACGCCGGGCTATTGGGCCTACGGCCCCGACGGATATTATTGGGTTCCCGGGACCTGGGTGGAACCGCCGTCCGTCGGCTTGCTCTGGACGCCGGGTTATTGGGGTTGGCAAGACGGCAATTACGGCTGGAATGAAGGCTATTGGGGATCGCAGGTCGGTTTCTACGGCGGCGTCGATTATGGCTATGGCTACGGCGGCGACGGCTACGAGGGCGGATATTGGGACAACGGCGTGTTCTCCTACAATGAAACCGTCAACAATTTCGGCGGCGTCAGGATGGGCCACGTGTTTAGCAAGGCCGTCGTGGCCCATAACCACGCGTCGAGGGCGAGCTTCAACGGCGGCGCCGGCGGAACGAGCGCCAGGCCGACGGCGAAGGAGCAGGCCGTGGCGCATGAAAAACACGTGCCGGCCACGGCGCTGCAAACCCAGCATCAGCATACGGCCAGCACCAACAAGGCTCTTCTCGCCTCCGTGAACCACGGCAGCCCGACGATCGCGGCGACCTCCAAGCCCGGCGAATTCGCTGGCAAGGGTGTCGTGCCAGCGAAGGCCGGCAACGCGGCAGTACCCGCAACGCTGGCCAAGCCGAGCGTCGCCCCGGCAGGCGTGGCTCCGGCGGGTGCTGCTCCGGCAGGTGCCGCGGCGCTGGAGAAAAAGCAGCCGATCGGAACCGTCCATCCCGCGACCACGACCGCGGTCCCACCCAAACCAGGCCATGCCCATTCGAAGCCGCTTGCTACCGAATCCACACCCAAGGCGGCGGTCGCAAAACCACCCCCGCCGCCCCGAACTGCGGCCGTGAAACCGGCGCCACATCCCGCCATTGTCGCGCGGCCTGCCGTGGTGGCGCATCCCGTCGCCGCCCGGGCCGCCCCCCCGCCGCCGCGACCGGCAGCGCCCAAACCTGCAGCGGCGAAACCCCCGCCGCCCAAGAAGCCGCCTCCGCACTAACGGGAAAACATGTTGGGAGTTCATCGCCTCTATTGGGGCGTGATGTGCTCGACGGTATGGCCGATCAGTCTTTGCGGCCCTGCACCCAGTGCTCGAGCATCTGCAGCGCCATCGCGCGGTCATCCTCGGATGCCTTGCTGATGGCCTTGTTGTAGCTGTCCTTGATCCAGGTTTCGTCCGGCGCGGCGCTGTCCCGCGCCAAGGTCAGCCACATCAGCCCGCGGGCCGCCTGACGCGGCAACTGGTCGCCATTGAACAGCATCTGGCCGAGCAAGGCCTGCGCCTCGTGCTGGCCCTTCTGGGCGGCAAGGCCGAGCCAGCGCGCGCCATAGCGGAAGTCATCCCGCGAGGTACCGACGCCCTTGAGGTAGAGGCGAGCCAGGTCATATTGCGCGTCGGCATTGCCGAAATAGGAGGCCGCGTAGGAGAACATCTCCCTCGCCCGCTCCGGATCGGACTTGATCTTCGAGTTGGGAATGCCGTTGAGATAATACCGCCCCAGCGCCACAAAGGCGTTGGCGACGATCGCCGATTGCGGGGCCGACGGGCTGTCTTCCGCATGGGCGTTGGCGATCCGGCTGAAATATTCGAAGGCGCGCAGGTCGTCCTGGGTGACGCCGTCGCCATTGGCGTACATGCGACCCAATTTCCATTGCGCCACGGGATGACCGCCCTCGGCCGCATATTGCAGCGAAGTCAGCGAGGTATCCGGCGTGGACGTCGGCACTGCTTTCTTGATCGCCTCTGCGGCACCGATCCCGGGCTGGGCCACGGCCATCGGGGCCGCACCCATCGGAATTGTGGCATCCTGGTTGACCGGCGCGCCGTCAAAAGCCGATGCCGGGACCGCCACCGACGTGGCCCCTAAAATCAACGCAAAAATGATACGCTCAGATATCCGCATAACACTGTTTCTCGTGCGCCCCGCCCGGATGGGTTACGGCGCCATCCACCGCCGGCCCGACCTGCTGGGCATATTTCCACAGCGCACCTGATGTATGATTGGTCGCGCGAGGCTTCCATTTGGTCTTACGTTCGGACAGCTCCGCGTCAGTCAACTTTACGTTAAGTGACCCGACCTCGGCGTCGATTTCGATGATATCGCCGTCCTGCAGCAAGGCGATCGGCCCGCCCACCGCCGCTTCCGGGCCGACATGGCCGATACAGAAGCCGCGGGTAGCACCTGAGAACCGGCCATCGGTGATCAGGGCGATCTTGCCGCCCATGCCCTGGCCGGTCAGGGCTGCGGTGGTCGAGAGCATCTCGCGCATCCCGGGACCACCGCGTGGCCCCTCATAGCGGATCACGATGACTTCGCCCTCTTTGTAGGTCTTTTGCTGTACGGCCTCGAAGGCATCCTCTTCCCGATCGAAGCAGCGGGCCGGTCCGGTAAACTTCAGCTTCGACATTCCCGCGACCTTCACGATCGCGCCCTCGGGCGCGAGATTACCCTTCAGGCCGACCACACCGCCAGTGACGGTGATCGGCTTGTCAGCAGATCGCACCACGTCCTGGTGCGGATTCCATTTTACGCTTTTGAGGTTTTCGGCGATCGTCCGGCCGGTGACCGTCAGGCAGTCACCATGCAAATGGCCATTATCGAGCAGCGTCTTCATCAGAAGCGGAATGCCGCCAACCTCGAACATGTCTTTGGCGACATAACGGCCACCCGGTTTCAAATCGGCGACATACGGTGTCTTTTTGAAGATTTCAGCAACGTCGAACAAATCGAACTTGATGCCGCATTCATGCGCGATCGCCGGTAGGTGCAGCGCAGCATTGGTAGAGCCGCCGGACGCAGCAACGACAGCCGCCGCGTTTTCCAGCGAGCGGCGCGTGACGATGTCGCGCGGCCGGATATTGGCGGCGATCAACTCCATGACTTTCTCGCCCGCGGTGGTGCAAAACGCGTCGCGGATCTCGTAAGGCGCCGGCGCTCCGGCTGAATACGGCAGCGCCAAACCGATGGCCTCGGACACCGTCGCCATGGTGTTGGCGGTGAATTGTGCGCCGCACGCGCCAGCTGACGGACACGCCACCCGCTCGATTTCGTCGAGGTCGGCGTCGGACATCTCGCCGACGGAATGCTTGCCGACCGCCTCGAACATGTCCTGCACCGTGACCTGCTGGCCGCGGAAATTGCCGGGAAGGATCGAGCCGCCATAGATGAAGATCGACGGCACGTTGAGCCGGACCATCGCCATCATCATCCCCGGCAGCGACTTGTCGCATCCGGCCAGACCCACCAGCCCATCATAGGCATGGCCGCGCATGGTCAGTTCGACCGAATCGGCGATGCATTCGCGCGACGGCAGCGACGAGCGCATGCCGTCATGGCCCATGGCGATGCCGTCGGTGACGGTGATGGTGCAGAATTCGCGCGGCGTACCGCCGGCGGAGGCGACACCCTTCTTGACCGCCTGTGCCTGGCGCATCAGCGCGATATTGCAGGGCGCGGCCTCGTTCCAGCACGACGCCACGCCGACGAACGGCTGGTGAATCTGCTGGGTGGTCAGGCCCATGGCATAAAGATAGGAGCGATGCGGGGCCCGTTCCGGGCCCTCGGTCACGTGACGGCTTGGCAACCGCTTTTTGATGTTGGTCTTGGCGTCCATCGCGAACTTGTTTCCCCAGCCGTCTCTTGTGGCCTTGGAAAACGCAGATCTTCAGGAAAAGACCCAATTTTCCGTCGCTTTCGCGGGCGCCGTGGCCATCAGCCTATGAGCAATGATTTCATGGAGGGGTGTGGCTAAAAAGCGGCGGTTGCACCGACGGGCTGGGATAAGGGTTAAATGTTCACTTGCTGTTGCAATCGAGCAACGATCGTGGCGTTCGGGCAACCATCTATTGGTGGACAAGGGTTGGCACTCTCGCGGCGCTACACGCCCGAGTTTGTGCATGAAATGCCCTCGAAAAGGAGGGAACAGGAAGCGCCGGGTGCCCACTGCACCCGCAGCCTCGTGCGCAAAGGTAGAAAGCACACGAGTTAGTCACCACAGGCACACCGGAACACCCGGCGCTTCCTGCGCGAATGTTTTACGGCTTATTTCGCGCTCTCCCTGGTGACCGGGCTTTGTTGCCACCATCGTCGGCGTGATGCCGGCGTGTCGGGCCCGAAGGGCCGACATCGCCATCGCATCATCGCCAACTTGACGCCAGCGTCGGGGCGTCAGGACCACACGACTTCACCGTCCGCAGGATAGCGCTCTCGTCAGCAGCACAACCCGCGTCCATCGCATCCCTGCCCTACGTTCGTGACGATCGCGAAACGCCCCTGTCGTGTGGGCCGGGATGCGAACGACATGGAAGTGATTTGCTTCAGAAGGGAACGGAAATATTTTTGCGAACAGGACTGGACAGGTAGCATCAGCATGATCCGGTTCAACAAATCGCCCTGAGCGCGCAGGCCAGATTAGCCCTGCGAATCGGGTGAATGGGCGTTCGATGACAGGCCTCGGCGCGATCCGGGATCGCGATATGGAAGAAGCAGGCCCATCCGGTAGAATCTCTGCGCGCAGGGACGCCCGGCCGATTAAGTGCACTGTCACCGCAATTCCGCAATTCGACGCGATGAGGGCGAGCATCGTGGCGGCGTGATTTCTAGTCATTCCGACCTCATGGCCTAGAGTCGTCATTGCGAGGAGCGAAGCGACGAAGCAATCCATTCGTGTTTGTGGCTTGATGGATTGCTTCGCTTCGCTCGCAATGACGGCCTATTTCGTTGGCAGCATTTCGAGTCACACTCAGGACGAGGTCGGCCTGTGATCCCTAGATATTCAACACGCGCCCATAAGCATCCAGCACCGCTTCCTTCATCATCTCCGACAATGTCGGATGCGGAAACACGGTGTGCATCAGCTCTTCCTCGGTGGTCTCAAGATTCATCGCGACCACATAGCCCTGGATCAGTTCGGTGACCTCGGCGCCGATCATGTGCGCGCCGAGCAACTGGCCGGTCTTCTTGTCGAAGATTACCTTGACCAGTCCCTGGTCCTCGCCGAGCGCGATCGCCTTGCCGTTGCCGACAAACGGGAAACGGCCGACGCGGACTTCGCGGCCGCCTTCTTTTGCCTTGGCTTCGGTGAGACCGACCGAGGCGACTTGCGGATTGCAATAGGTGCAGCCGGGAATGAGATTCTTGTCCATGGCGTGCGGATGCAAACCCTTGATGGCTTCGACGCAGACCACGCCCTCATGCTCGGCCTTGTGGGCGAGCATCGGCGGCCCCGCGACGTCGCCGATGGCGTAGATGCCGGGCACGCTGGTCTTGCCGTAGCCGTCGATCACGACACAGCCGCGCTCGGTTTTGACGCCGAGTTTTTCCAGGCCGAGATTTTCGATATTGCCGACCACGCCGACGGCCGAAATCACCCGGTCGAACTCGATGGTTTGCGGCTTCTTGCCGTCGTCGATGGTGGCGACCACGCTGTCGCTTTTCTTCTCGAGTTTTGTCACTTTGGTATTGGTGAGAATCTTGATGCCTTGTTTTTCGAACCGCTTGCGGGCGAGGCCCGCGATCTCGGCGTCCTCGACGGGAAGGATCTGCGGCAGCACCTCGACCACGGTCACCTCGGCGCCCATGGTGTGGAAGAACGAGGCGAATTCGATGCCGATAGCGCCGGAGCCGACCACCAGCAGCGATTTCGGCATCTTCGCAGGGATCATCGCCTCAAAATAAGTCCAGATCAATTTCTTGTCGGGCTCAAGCCCCGGCAGCACGCGCGGCCGCGCGCCGGTCGCCAGGATGATGTGCTTGGCCTGATAGGCGCCCTCGCCCAGCGCGCCTTTCGGCGCCTCGGCGGTGGATTTCTTGACCGTGATCTTGCCGGGCGCATCGATCACGGCCTCGCCCCAGATCACCGTCACTTTGTTCTTTTTCATCAAAAAGCCGACGCCGTCATTGAGACGCTTCGACACCCCGCGCGAGCGCTGCACCACGGCTTTCGGATCGAACGCGACGTTGTCCGCCGACAGCCCGTAATCCTTGGCGTGCTGCATATAATGAAAGATTTCCGCCGAGCGCAGCAGCGCCTTGGTCGGAATGCAGCCCCAGTTCAGGCAGATGCCGCCGAGATAGGACTTTTCGACAATGGCGGTCTTGTAACCGAGCTGGGCTGCACGGATCGCCGTGACATAGCCGCCGGGTCCGGAGCCGATGATGATGATGTCGAAGGATGTATCGGCCATGCGAGGCTCCCGTTAGCTCCAAACAGTGGTAGTGCCGCGCGCGCGGCGTTTCAATGGTTTGTGGAGATGGCTTGCGCGGCCGCGGCCTGCCGCGAAACATAGCTATGCAGGATCAGCCATTGCACCAGCGCAACCGCCCACAGCGGCACGAACATCTGCACCGCGCCAACGGCTTCGCGCAGCCAGTGGATGCTGTAAATGCCATTGTTGACGACCCCGAGCACGACGACCAGAAGCGGCGCCAGCAACAGGATGGAGAGCGCGCGTTTCAGATGGTGTTCGCGATCCCTGCGCCAGAGCGCCAGCCCATAGAGCAAGATGCTCAAGATCAGATAGACCGCGATCAGCAGCGCGCGGAAGGCCTCGCCGAGACCACGGCCGGCAGCGTCATCCCAATCCGGCAACAGCGATACCGCGGCAAAGGCGAGCGCGCCGGCGAAGGCTGAAGCGACAAAAGCCAGGATCAACACTCCCGCGAGCCGCATGATCGCCCTTGCTACCAGTGAACGACGTTGGGCCCATGCACGCTGCGCGATGCCGTTTCCGTGCGACGGCTCTTCCCGGCGACTCCGACCAGCGGCATCTCACACCACCATCATGACCGGATTTTCGATCAGCATCTTGAACGCCCCGATCAGCTCGGCGCCAAGCGCACCATCGACC
Source organism: uncultured Pseudomonadota bacterium (assembly GCA_963819325.1). Lineage (GTDB taxonomy): Bacteria > Pseudomonadota > Alphaproteobacteria > Rhizobiales > Xanthobacteraceae > Bradyrhizobium. Next base: position 144,334 of record CAWFVT010000014.1, on the reverse strand, counting down.
GCGCGGTGATCGCAGGACAGCGTCACGCTCATGATCTGCGCGACCTCGATCTTGCCATGCTTGACAATGGCGCGCTCCTCGCCGGTGCCGACCGCCAGAATCGTCGCGTGGGGCGGATTGATCACGGCGGTGAAATCCTTGATGCCGTACATGCCGAGGTTGGAAACGGCGGTGGTGCCGCCCTGATATTCCTCGGGCTTGAGTTTGCGCGCCCGCGCTCGTGCGGCGAAATCCTTCATCTGCGACGAAATCACCGAGATCGGCTTGGTCTCGGCCTTGCGGATGATCGGCGTGATCAGGCCGCCGGGCATCGCAACCGCCACCCCGACGTCGGAATGCTTGTGCTTGAGCATGCCGCCTTCAGTCCAGCTGACATTGGCGTTGGGAATCCGCTGCAGCGCGATTGCCAGCGCTTTGATGACGAAGTCATTGACCGAGAGCTTGTAGGCCGGCTTGCCGTCCTTGTCCTTCGGGGCTGCGGCATTGATCTCCTCGCGGGCCTCGACCAGCTTGCCGATGTTGCAGTCCATCGTCAGATAGAAATGCGGAACGGTCTGCACCGACGCGGTCAGCCTTTGAGCAATGGTGCGCCGCATGCCGTCGTGCGGGATCACCTCGTAGCTGCCGTCTTCGAACAGCGCGCGGATCTGCTTGTCCGACATGGATGGCGCAATCGACGGCGCGGCGGCGGGCGCAGCTGCGGGAGCTTTCAGCCCCTTGCCGGATTTGGCCTCCTCGACATCGCGCGCGATCACGCGCCCATGCGGACCGGAGCCGGTGATGCGCGCAAGCTCGATGCCGGCTTCTTTGGCGAGACGACGCGCCAACGGCGAGGAGAAAATGCGGGTATGACCATTCGCTTGAGGCGCTGACGCAGCCGTCGGGGGCGCCGGGGCTGGGGGCGGTGGCGCGGTCTTTGCCGCGGGAGCCGCAGCCGGTGCAGGCGCAGGTGTCGGCTTGGCTGCGGCCGGTGCTTCGGCGGCAGGTGCAGCCGCAGCCTTCGGCGGCGCGCTTGCAGCCCCCGCTCCCGCCGCCTTCACGTCCTCGCCGTCGCCCGCCAAAACGGCGATGACGTCGTTGACGGACACATCCTGGGTGCCTTCGGGCACCACGATCTTCGCCAGCGTGCCCTCATCGACCGCCTCGACCTCCATGGTCGCCTTGTCGGTCTCGATTTCCGCGATCACGTCGCCGGACTTGACCTTGTCGCCCTCTTTCTTGAGCCACTTCGCGAGATTGCCCTTCTCCATCGTCGGCGACAGCGCGGGCATCAGAATGTTGATGGGCATACTGACCTCACAGGATATTCTTGCAGGTTGTCTTCCATTCGCAGGGAAAGCCAACCAAAGACCGTTTGGGTGCTGTCGGCACCCGATGAAACATCGAAGATCCGCTTCAATTGCCGATATCGCCTTGCCAAAGGCGTTCGTTAGCGGGAACCGATCGCCATGACTTCATCATGTTGACCGATCGTTCGTCCTCGAGATCGATATAGGGAATGCCGAATTGAGCAAGTATGTCCTTGCTGCCGGGAAAGGTGACGGACTCGCCGATGACCAGCATCGACAATTTGAACAGTCCGATCGCGCCCGCGCACATCGAACAGGGCGACAGCGTCGTGTACATCACGGTGTCATGAAACGGGATCAGCCCGGCGTTGCGCAAGCACGACATCTCGCCATGCAGGATGACATTCTGCTCCTGCACCCGGCGATTGTAGCCCCGCGCGATGATCTTCCGGTCGCGCGTCAAGACCGCGCCGATCGGCAATCCACCCTCGGAGATGCTGATCTCCGCCTCGCGAAGGGCTTCCGCCATGAAATCGAAATGATAGGCCTCAACGGTCAACTTCAGTGTCCTTGCTGCGATCTAGGCATGGTGTTGCCAAGATCGGTCGGCCGGGCGATTTCGGATTCGAACATCTCGACCACGCGCGCCAGCGCTTCGGCCTCGGTGTAGGAACTTTCCTGCGCATAGGCACGCGCGGCATGGCGGGCGATATCCACCAGCAACAGGCCCCACATATCGGGCTCCTCGAAAGCCCGGGTGAACGCGATCGAAAGCCCGCCGTCGACGACGAAGGCGCGCAGCACCTCGGTCGCATCATCGCGGCCCATGACGTCCGGCGGTAAAGGCTGCTCCTTGGGACCCTTGGTGGTACCTGGCATGCGTCACCGATAACAAACGGCTTTGGCGGCAGCGACCACTTCGGCCACCGACGGCAATGCGAGCTTTTCGAGGTTGGCCGCATAGGGCATCGGCACGTCCTTGCCCGATACCCGCGCCACCGGCGCATCGAGATAATCGAACGCGTGCTCCATGATCCGTGCGGCGATTTCGGCGCCGACGCCGTTTTGCTGCCAGCCTTCCTCCACGGTGACGGCGCGCCCGGTCTTCTTCACCGAAGCGATAATGGTCTCGGTGTCCATCGGGCGCAGCGTTCGCAGATCGATGATCTCGGCTTCGATGCCTTCCTTGGCCAAATCGTCGCCGGCTTTGAGCGCATAGGACATCCCGTTCGACCACGAGACGATGGTGACGTGGCTGCCTGATCGCACGATCCGCGCCTTGCCGATCGGAATCACATAATCGTCGAGCTTCGGCACCTCGCCGGAATGGCCGTACAGCATTTCGTTTTCGAGGAAGATCACCGGATTGGGATCGCGGATCGCGGCCTTCAGCAGGCCCTTGTAATCGGCGGCCGAAAACGGCGCGATCACCTTGAGGCCGGGCACCTGCGAATACCAGGCCGAATAGTCCTGGCTGTGCTGGGCGGCGACGCGGGCGGCCGCGCCATTCGGTCCGCGAAACACGATCGAACAGCCCATCTGGCCGCCGGACATGTACAAAGTTTTGGCCGCGGAATTGATGATCTGGTCCATCGCCTGCATGGCGAAATTGAAGGTCATGAATTCCACGATCGGCTTCAGCCCGGCCATTGCCGCGCCGACGCCGATGCCGGCAAAGCCATGCTCGGTGATCGGCGTATCGATGACCCGCTTGGCGCCGAATTCCTGCAGCAGGCCCTGGCTGACCTTGTAGGCGCCCTGATATTCGGCGACCTCCTCCCCCATGAGAAAGACGTCGGGGTCGCGCCGCATCTCCTCGGCCATGGCGTCGCGCAGCGCGTCGCGGATGGTCATGGTCACCATCTCGGTGCCCTCGGGCACCTCGGGATCGGGCTCGGTGACCGCTTTTGGCGCCGCCGGCGCCGGCGGCGCGCTGATCATCGGCTTGCCCTCACCGACCGGCGAGCGCGACTCCGCCACTTCCTGCGCGACATCGGGCGCGGGCGCGGCCGCCTTCGGAGCCGGCGTCTTATCTGGTGTCTTATCTGGTGTCTTGCCGAGATCGGCGGCGCTTTCGCCGTCGGCCAGAATGGTCGCAATCGGCGTGTTGACCGCCACGTCGGCGGTGCCTTCGGGGATCAGGATCTTGCCGAGGGTGCCCTCATCGGTGGCCTCGACTTCCATCGTCGCCTTGTCAGTCTCGATCTCGGCGATGACGTCCCCGGACTTGATCGCCTCGCCCTCCTTCTTCAACCATTTGGCAAGGTTGCCCTTCTCCATGGTCGGCGACAGCGCAGGCATCAGCACTTGAATGGGCATAGTGGCTCCGGAGATTTACTCTTTTGTCTCTTCAGGCTTCGCGCGCTCAGCGATAGACGTCGGTGTAGAGTTCACGAGCTTCGGGCTCGGGGTCGTGCTGGGCGAAGTCAGCGGCCGCATTGACGATCTCGCGCACCTCGGCGTCGATCGCCTTCAAATCCTGCTCGCTCATCTTGGCCGCCAGCAACCGGTTGCGGACCTGCTCGATCGGATCGTGATCGTGCCTCACCTTGTCGACCTCCTCGCGGGTGCGATATTTCGCCGGGTCCGACATCGAATGGCCGCGGTAGCGGTAGGTCTGCATTTCCAGGATGAAAGGCCCTTTGCCGGCGCGGCACCATGCGACCGCCTTGTCGCCGGCGGCCTTGACCGCACGGACGTCCATGCCGTCGACCTGCTCGCCCGGAATATTGAAGGAGGCGCCGCGCTTGGAAAAATCGGTCTGGGCGGAGGAACGCGTCACCGACGTGCCCATCGCGTAGCGATTGTTCTCGATCACATAGACCACCGGGAGCTTCCACAGCTCCGCCATGTTGAAGCTTTCATAGACCTGGCCCTGGTTCGAGGCGCCGTCGCCGAAATAGGCCAGGCTGACAAAATCATTGCCGCGATAGCGATTGGCGAAGGCCAAACCCGTGCCGAGCGAAACCTGGGCGCCGACGATGCCGTGGCCGCCGAAGAAGTTCTTCTCCTTGCTGAACATGTGCATGGAGCCGCCCTTGCCCTTGGAATAGCCGCCATGGCGGCCGGTCAGTTCGGCCATCACCCCCTTGGCTTCCATTCCGCAGGCCAGCATGTGCCCGTGGTCGCGGTATCCGGTTATGACCTGATCGCCCTGTTTCAAGGCCATCTGCATCCCGACCACGATGGCTTCCTGGCCGATATAAAGATGGCAGAAGCCGCCGATCGCGCCCATGCCGTAGAGCTGGCCGGCCTTTTCCTCAAAGCGCCGGATCAACAGCATGTCGCGCAGCGCGCTCAACTCCTGATCTCTGGTGAATTCCAAGGGCTTGCCGGCACCGTTTGCTGTTTTTTCTCCGCCCTTTTCCTGAGCGACGGTTTTTTTCGGTGCGGCCATGGCAATTCCGGAATGCGAGAGTGGATAGCCCTCTCTATCCCAACTCAAACCGCCGTGAAAGGATTGCGTGACGCAGGCGAAATTTCGCTATGCCGCAGTGCAATGCGCCGCGAAATTTTCGAATCCAATTCCGGCGTGTTTTGAAATTAGCGGGATTGGTTGGGGCAGCCGGCGCCGATCAAATCCGGGGCGGCTTCAATTCGGATTGGTGATCCGAACCAGGTCGTGCGGGTTGGCGTAGTCCAGTTGATAGCGCGCGCGCTCGTCGAGCATATCCGGGTCGACCCGGTCCGATCGCAGCAGCGAAACCCGCTGCTCGCCCGCAGCACGCTCCTGCTTCAGACGCGCCAGTTCGGAGGTCAGCGCGATGATTTCCTGGTCGAGTTCCTGGCGTGCATTCAACCCGTACTTGCCGGTATAGGCGTTGACGCCGAAATAGCCGACCATCGCTGCCGCCATCGCATAGAGGGCGAGCCCGGTGAGCAGGGATTTGAGTCGGCTGCGAGAAACCATAACCCCAAAGATGAGACGCCCGGGTTAACGAAATCCTAAGATGCGGCCCCCGCCGCGCTCAAGCCCCCGCTCGCTCCGGCTATTGGTGGTGCTTCTCGACGAAGGCCGCAAAGGCGTCGATGTATTGCTTGAGCACTTTCTGCAGCGATTCCTTGGTGAGATCACCCTTGTCGTCGAAGGCGTCGCCGACGCCGTTCAGGTAAATCTCCGGCTGCTGCATGATCGGCCCCGAGATGCCCGGCAGGATATTCTGCAGGGTCTTGGCGGCGCTCACACCGCCGAGCGGTCCCGGCGAGTTGCTGACGATGCCGGTCGGCTTGCCGTTGAAAGAGCTTTTGCCGTAAGGCCGCGATCCGACGTCGATCGCGTTCTTCAGCACGCCTGAAATCGCACGATTGTATTCGGGCGTGACGAACAGCACGGCGTCCGACGCCTGCAGCATCTCGCGGAATTTTACCCAGTCCGCCGGCGGGGCCCCTTCCAGATCCTGATTGAAAAACGAAATGCCATGCAAGGTGACGACGTTGAGCTTCAGCGCATGGGGCGCAAGCTTCGCCAGCGCGTTGGCGATCTTGAGGGAGAAGCTCTCTTTGCGAAGGCTGCCGACAATGACGGCAACGTTGTACGGGGTGGGCATGGAAAACTCCTGCGCTGAATTCGGCTAGCCGGGCGGCTGGTGCACAACCACCTAGGCGTCTTTCCAGAAAGATGCAAGTGCATGAATTAGCGTCTGGGAACGTGCGTCACCGCGCGCCTTTAGCCCCCGGCCCCGGGTGCAAGGCGGCACACGGCCTCGACATTATGGCCATCGGGATCAAGCACAAAGGCACCATAATAATCCGGATGATAATGCGGCCGCAGGCCCGGCGCGCCGTTGTCCCGCCCGCCGGCGGCGACGGCTGCCGCATGGAAAGCGTCGACGGTTGCACGGTCGGGCGCGGCAAAGGCCACATGCGTGCCGGTCATCACCGCTTCGCGCGTACCAATCCAGAAGAACGCTTTTCTGCCGACGCCATATCCCGAAGCGCTCTCACCATCCGCGTAAAGCCGCTCGATGCCGAGCGGCTTCAAGGCGCGGTCGTAAAACTCCACCGCGCGGGCCAGATTGCTGGTTCCGATCGTCACGTGGTCGAGCATGGTTGGCTCCGGCTGGGCTCTGGCATTTTCAGTGCAAATGTTCGCCCTGTTGCCGGCAAAACGCAACCCGCATCGACTTAGACCCGCGCAATGCGATCGCGTTCAGAAAATAGATGCGTCGCCGGTGAAGGCGTCAGCAATTACCTGATGACTTCCCAGAAAATCCCGACCACCGCCACATAACCGAGCGTGAAGATCACCGTCCTCACATAGGGGATGCCGAGCAGGTACACCACGGCGTGGGCAAGCCGCAGCCAGAAAAAGCTGACGGCCCAGAACGCCGTCGCCTCGGCCTTGCCGGCCAGATGAGCGACGATCACCAGCGCCGCAAACGGTGCGAAGCTCTCCACCGCGTTGACGTAGGTGCGGTCGGCGCGTTTGCCCCACGGCGGCAGCGCCCGCGGCGTCGGATCGGAATAGTTCGGAGGCGTCAGAGGTCCGTTGGTCCTCACCTGTGCGATGACGTAAGGTATCCACAGCGAGGCGGTCAGTATGGCGGTAAGGGCGAGATATTTCAGATCTGTCGACATTGAATTTCCCCCTCCTTGAAAGTGCTTCAACAACTCCCGTAAATCGATGGTCGATGGGTCGGAAAAAAGTCTGCGGTCAGAAACAAGCCCGCGAGGGTCATTCGACCGCTCACGCGCGCGCGAACACTACCCGGCCTTGTTCGGGTTGATCAGATATTTTTCGCCGGTGGCGCGTTTGGCGTAGGCGGCGACATTTGAAAGCTGCAGCGCTTCCTGCAGCGACACTTCCTTCGTGTAATGGCTGGCGAACGTCGTCTTGAGTTCGGCGGCGACCCGCTGGCGCAGCCGCATCCCGTCGGCGGCGCCGATCTTTTGCAGGAACGGAAACAGCAGCCAGCCGCCGACCCCCCACATCATGCCGAACGCCCGGTTCAACTCGATCGGACGGGTGTCGAGACCGCCATAAATATAGACCTGCTTGTACACGCTTGAGCCATACCGGCTGTAGACCTTGGCGGTCTTGTTGGCAGCAATCTCCATGCAGGTGAGAATCTGGCCGGCGAGCTTGCCGCCGCCGATGGCATCGAACGCCAGCGTCGCACCGGTTTCCACCAGGGCATTGGTCAGATCATCCATGAACGCGGGCGCGGTGGAATTGCAGATATGTTTGGCGCCGATCTTGCGCAGGATGTCCGCCTGCTGCGGGCTGCGGACGATATTGACGAGGTCGATGCCGTCCTTGAGGCAGATCTTGTTGAGCATCTGGCCCAGATTGGATGCGGCCGCGGTGTGCACCAGGGCTTTGTGGCCTTCGCGCCGCATGGTTTCGACCATGCCGAGCGCGGTCAGCGGATTAACGAAGCACGAGGCGCCTTCGGCGGATGTCGTCCCCGCCGGCAGCACCAGACAATCCTTTGCCGCCACCGTGCGGTACTGCGCATACATCGCGCCACCGATCAACGCGACGGTCTTGCCCATCAGCGCCTTGGCCGCGTCCGACGATCCGGTCTTGACCACCACGCCGGCGCCCTCATTGCCGACCGGCATCGACTTGTCGAGCCGTCCGGCCATCGCCTTCATCGCCGCCTCCGGTACATGGGCGGTAATCACCGGCGCATCCTTCGAGCCGGAGGCCTTGGCGGTGGCCATATCGGCCGCGCCGACCAGAAGCCCGAGGTCGGACGGATTGATCGGCGCGGCCTCGATCCGGACCACGACTTCATCGGCGGACGGCTCACGTGTCGGCACGCTTACCAGCGATATCTCCAGTTCGCCGCTCTTCTTGATCAGCGAACGAAGTTCAAGCCCGGTTGTTTCGGCGCTCATGTTGACCCTCCCGTTTTATGTTCTCTTGGATATGGACGCCCGATGAAGCTAAGCGTCTTGCGGTCTCACGCCAGTGCCTTGAGCGCCGCCCTGCCCGCATATTTTGCTTGCGTGCCCAGTTCCTGCTCGATCCGCAGCAACTGATTGTACTTGGCGGTGCGATCCGAACGCGCCAGCGAGCCGGTTTTGATCTGGCCGCAATTGGTGGCGACCGCGAGGTCGGCGATGGTGGAATCCTCGGTCTCGCCGGAGCGGTGCGACATGACCGCGGTGTAGCCGGCCTTGTAGGCCATCTCGACCGCGCTCAGGGTCTCCGTCAGCGTGCCGATCTGGTTGACCTTGACCAGAATGGAATTGGCGCGGCCGTGCTTGATGCCGTCGGCAAGCCGGGTCACGTTGGTGACGAACAGATCGTCGCCGACCAATTGACACTTGCCGCCGATGAGATCGGTCAATTGCTTCCAGCCGTCCATGTCGTCCTCGGACATGCCGTCCTCGATCGAGACGATCGGATACCGCGCGGCCAGATCGGCCAGATATTTCGCCTGCTCGGAACCCGAGCGGGTCTTGTTCTCGCCGCCATAGACGTAAGCGCCGTCCTTGAAGAATTCGGTCGCCGCGCAATCCAGCGCCAGCATGACGTCGGAGCCGGCCTTGTAGCCAGCCTTGCCGATCGCGGCCATGACGAATTCAAGGGCGGCGTCCGCCGACGGCAGGTTCGGCGCGAAGCCGCCTTCGTCGCCGACATTGGTGTTGTGGCCGGCCTTTTTCAATTCAGCGCGCAAGGTGTGGAAAATCTCCGAGCCGCAACGCAACGCCTCCGCGAAACTTCCGGCGCCGACCGGCATGATCATGAATTCCTGGAAGTCGATCGGGTTGTCGGCGTGGACGCCGCCATTGATGATGTTCATCATCGGTACCGGCAGGGTCCGCGCCGATGTGCCGCCGACATAGCGATACAGCGGCATGTCGAAGGATTCCGCCGCCGCCTTGGCGCAGGCGAGCGACACGCCGAGGATGGCGTTGGCGCCGAGCCGGCTCTTGTTCGGGGTGCCGTCCAGATCGATCATGATCTGGTCGATCTGGACCTGCTCTTCGACCGCCATATCGCTCAGCGCCTCGTAGATCTCGCCGTTGACGGCGGCGACGGCCTTCTGCACGCCCTTGCCGAGGTAACGGGTCTTGTCGCCGTCACGCAGTTCGACCGCCTCATGCGCGCCGGTGGAGGCGCCCGAGGGCACCGCCGCGCGGCCGATCGAGCCGTCTTCGAGCACGACATCGACCTCAACCGTGGGATTACCGCGGCTATCGAGAATTTCGCGGCCGATGATGTCGACGATGGCGGTCATGGGTACCTCTTCAGCAAATGGGGGAGTTAAGTGGCTGGCGCCGCTTCTACAGCAAGGCTTGGAAGCCGAAAAGGCCGCGACGACCGTGACGCCGCCGGGCGAATTGTCTAATAACGCGGCAACGGAGACAGCCTTATGTCGAAAACGCCTTCCAGATCATCGAAATCAAAAGGCCTGCAACTCGGCCGCGCCGTGGAATGGCCCCAAACGCCCGATGAAGCCAAACTCGACCGCGTGCCCAATCCGCAGAAGGATAGCAATTATGTGGTGCGGTTCACGGCACCCGAATTCACCTCACTCTGCCCGGTCACCGGCCAGCCGGATTTCGCCCATCTCGTGATCGACTATGTGCCGGGCCAATGGCTGCTGGAGTTGAAATCGCTAAAACTCTATGTCGCGAGCTTCCGCAATCATGGCGCCTTCCATGAGGACTGCACGGTGGCGATCGGCAAACGGATATCGACCGAGATCAAGCCGAAATGGCTGCGCATCGGCGGTTACTGGTATCCGCGCGGCGGCATCCCGATCGACGTATTCTGGCAGACCGGCAAACTGCCGCAGGGAATGTGGATTCCCGATCAAGGGGTCGCGCCGTATCGCGGCCGGGGGTGATCCAACGCGGCCGGCTGCGAAGGATCGTCGATGATAAGTCGGTAGTCGGGGCAGGACATGCTGCTCTGCAATATCGCACGACACCAAAATCGATCCGCGGCTCGGCCGAAAAATCCGCGACGAATGGACCGCGCTTTCGTCTTGTTAAATTGTTCCAATCGGCTCAGATTGTGACGGTCCGAAAAATCAGGACAACGAGCATCGACGGAAAATCCGATAGATGCCGCCCATAACAATTGGGGGTAGCACCATGGGTAAATATGCCTTTAAAGGCGCTGCATTGCTTGGCGTTGCAGGTCTTCTGACAACGCTCGCCAGCGCGCAAGAAGTCAAGCAGGACGCCAAGTCGGCGTCCGGCAACGCCACCATTTCTCCGGTCACTCAGGATCAGCTCAACAAGGCCGACACGAGCGCCAGCAATTTTCTGCTGACCAACGGCAACTATGCCCAGACCCGCTTTTATCCTGCCAAGCAGATCGACCGCAACAACGTCAAGAATCTGCACGTCGCATGGATCTTCCAGACCGACGTCAAGGAATTGCTGGAGACTTCGCCGATCGTCGTCGATGGCGTGATGTATGTGACGACGTCGTTCAGCCATGTCTACGCGCTCGACGCCAAGACCGGCGTGCAGCTCTGGCACTATAATCACAAGATGGGACCGATCACGACCTACTGCTGCGGTCCCAACAATCGCGGCGTCCAGGTTCTCGGCGACATGGTCTACGTCGCCACGCTTGATGCCAAGCTGGTGGCCCTGAAGGCCAAGACCGGCGAAGTAGCCTGGCAGAGCGACATCGCGGATCCGGAAGCCGGATACAGCGAGACGATGGCGCCGACCGTCATCAAGGACAAGGTGCTGATTGGCACCAACGGCGGCGAATACGGCATCCGCGGCTTCATGAAGGCCTATGATGCGAAGACCGGCAAGCTGCTCTGGACGTTCAATACGGTTCCGGAGAATTCGGTCGGTGTCTGGGAGACGAAAGACGCCACCGGCCGCGACATGCATCGTGACATCGCAGGCCGAAAAGGCCCAACTCGCCAAAACCGGCGACCCGTTCGCAAAGCTTGGCGGCGGCGTCTGGCAGAATCCTTCGATCGATCTGGCAACGAACCGGATCTACTTCGTGGTCGGCAATCCCTCCCCCGACCTCGACGGTTCGATCCGCCCCGGCGACAACCTTTATACCGACTCGCTGGTTTCCCTCGATCTCGATACCGGCAAATATGTCTGCCACTTCCAGTACATCGCCCACGACGTCTGGGACCTCGATGCTGTAAGCCCGACGGTGCTGGTGAACGTGAAGGGCAAGGACGGCAAGACCATTCCGGGCGTGATCCATGCCGGCAAGACCGGTCATATCTATGTTCATGACCGCAAGGATTGCAGCCTGATCCGCTTCTCCGAGGCCATGGTGCCGCAGGAGAACATGTGGGTGCTTCCCACCAAGGACGGCGCGCGCATGCTGCCGGGCGCCAATGGCGGCGTCGAATGGTCGCCGATCGCCACCGATCCCGGCCAGTCACTCGCCTACGCGATCAACCTGCATCAGCCCATGACCTACCATGTCGAGAACTCGCCCTATCCGAACGGCAAGTTGTGGCTTGGAGGTGCCTTCAAGGTAATCCCCAGCGAAGCGCAGTCGGGCAACATCACCGCCGTCAACTATGACACCGGCAAGATCAAATGGCAGGTGAAGACGCCGGAGCCGATGATCGGAGGCATTCTCGCCACGGCGGGCGGCCTCGTGTTCACGGGTGAAGGCAACGGCAAGTTCGCGGCCTACAATTCGTCCAACGGCAAGGAGTTGTGGAGTTTCCGCGCCGGTGCCGGCGTCAACGCTCCGCCCTCCAGCTACATGGTGGGCGGCAAGCAATACATCGTGGTCGGCGCGGGCGGCAACACCCAGATCGACTTCCACCGCGGCAACAACATCATCGCCTTCTCGCTCAACTGAGCGCACAGGCGAAGCGAATAATAAAGCGGGGCCGGTCACGGCCCCGCTTCTGTTAAAGCCCTGATTGGAATCAACGGATGCACGGCAAGTTGGGTCGGCTGTTTTTTGGCGTCGCGATGTTCGGAGCAGTTTGGAGCCTCTCCATCTCGCAGGCGAACGCGCAAGGCATCGAGGAAAAGGCGCAGGTCTGCGCCGGCTGTCACGGCGCGGACGGCAAGCCGATCGACAAGATGTTTCCCGTCATTTGGGGGCAGAAAGAGGGTTACCTCTACATCCAGCTGCGCGATTTCAAACGGGGCGACCGCAAGAACGATATCATGCAGCCGATCGTTGCGTCGCTGGAGCGCGAGGACATGCTGGCGCTTGCAGCCTATTTCTCCAGCAAGCCGTGGCCCGACCTGGGCCAGCCACGGGCGCCGAAAGAGGTTGCGGAGCGCGCCCAGAGCGCCAACAAGTCGGTGGGCTGCACGGGCTGTCATCTCGATCAGTTTCAGGGCGACGGCACCGTGCCTCGCCTGGCGGACCAGAGCCGGGATTACCTGACCAAGACCATCGCCGACTTCCGCACCCGCGCGCGCGGCAACAATCCGGGCATGTCGGACCTGATGCTGGCCACCGCTCCCGATGACCTGGCCGCGCTCGAGGAATACCTCGCCGGCCTCTGAGCCGGCTCAGCGCATCATGATTTAGCGCGGCGTCAGCCGTTCGCGCAGCGCGGAAAGCACGGTGAGGTCCGCGGCGCGCTTTCCGGCCTTGTCCGTGAGCGATGGATCGGCGCCCCGCGCCAGCAGCACATTGGCAATCTCGGCATGGCCGCCTTCGGCCGCGATCATCAGCGCGGTGCGGCCGCGCGCATCCCGATCATCGATATGCGCGCCTGCATCCAGCAGAAACGAAACGACCTTGACCGCCTGCGTCTCCGGCGCTTGCTCATCAGGGCCCGACGCCCACATCAGCACCGTCAGATCATTGGCGTAGCGGGCGTTGACGTCGATGTTTCGCGCCAGCAACCGCTTGACGATGTCGAGCCGGGCGCCGGCTGCCGCATAGATCAGCGGCGGCTTGCCGGTCTCGTCCGGTGCCCGCTCATCGGCGCCCCGCGCCAGCAACGCGGCGACGATCTCGTCATTGCCGGCATAGGCGGCGGCGGCGATCGGAGAAATCCCGCTGCGCCCTGCGAGCTTGACGTCGGCCCCGCGTTCGATCAGCCGCTGCGCGATCGATGGATGGCCGGCCTCGGCGGCAAAATAAAGCGCGGTGGCACCGGCGAGATTGCGCGCGTCGATCGGCGCGCCCCGGGCCAGCAGCAAGTCAACCATCTCAAGATGCCCGGACCGCGCGGCGTGGCTCAGGGGCTTCGCGCCAAGCCGGTCACGCGCGTCGAACGACGCTCCGCCGTCGAGCAGTTCGGTCGCCAACGCGATGCAATTGCCGTCGACCGCCGAAAACAGCGTCAACGAAACTTCGGTCGCGCTAATCTGGGGTTTGGCAATTTCGAACCGGCGGGCCAACTCCAGGCACCGGTCCGGGTCCGCGCCGGCAACCGATGCTGCATTCAGCGTGGCGATGGCAAGCGAGCCCAGAAAAGCGACTTGAAAAACGCCTTGGCGATACAACGCGATCTCTCCCCGGAGCAGGCGTGTTCGTTGAAAACACTCTTGCCGTCAAACTGGCACGGCGGTCAGCCCATGCCAAGAAAGCTGACGGCTTCGCTCAACAAAAAGGCCGGCTCTACAACCGGCCGTTTTTGCTCGCAAGTTGTGCAGCGGGTTCAATATTTCGCTACGACCGGGGCACCCCAGTTGAGGCGGTAGTTCACACCACCCTTGACCACGTCGGATTTATCCGAGGAACTGATGTTCGAAATGGTGCCATGGCTGCTCGTGATCGCAACGTTGGTAGAACCCAAATCAATGTGATCGTATTCGATCTTGGCCGACCAGTTCGGCGCAAAGCCCCATTCGATGCCACCGCCAGCGACCCAGCCGCTGCGGTCACTGCTGGCAGACGTCGTCTCAAACAGGCCGCCACCGGCGAGCACGCCGCTGCCGGATGAACTGGTCTGCCCCAAGGCTCCGCCGCCCTTGGCAAAGATCAGCCAGTTGTCGGCTGCGTAGCCCACGCGCGCCGTCACCAGCTCATAGTCCTTGTTCTTGGCAGCGACGGTGCTGGTGAAGCCTGCCGCACCGACCGTCGTCGCGGTCCCCTTGACATCCGCCCACGAATATTCGGCTTCAACGCCCACAACGAGGGGGTTGTTGGCCTGCCAGTTATAGCCAACCTGCACACCGCCCAGGAAGCCGCTCAAATTGTTCTTGCTGAACGCCGACCCGATCGGAAAGGCGGGAGTCCCCGGCGCAATTTCGGTTGACGCTTGCTGGGCCCATGCCCCGCCCGCATGGCCGCCGATGTAGAAACCGGTCCAGTTGTAGACCGGCGCCACATAAACCGGGGCCTTGGTGTAGGTCTGTGCCGGCAGGTCCGCGGCAAACGCTGGTTGAGCTGCAACAAGCGCGAATGCAGCCGCCGCGAAAAGTACTCTTTGCAACATTGGTATTCCCAGAAAACCCAATCAAAACGTTGCCGAAACAATATCCCGCAGCCTGCGGTTCCGCTGTGACATGAGAGCAACATTCCCGAAAATTCGGCTGTGGATCGGCATGTTATGGACGGCATCGTACCCGATATGGCGCCCCTCCCCGGTCCGTCGCCGCCTGATCCCGTCCAGGACCTTGGCTAGGTCGCGTCCGCATCCGCCGGCCTGCTTGGCCGTAGCAGCCAGGCGCAGGCAAAGCCAAGCGCGACAATGATGACGGCGCTGGTCAGCAACGCCGGTATCTTGCCGGCCTTCAGGATGCCGAACCCATAGGCGACAGGGCCGACGGTCTGGCCCATGAAAAAGAAGAACGAGTGCAACGACAGCGCGGTGGCGCGAGCTTCCACCGAGAGTTCGCTGGCGAATACCTGCAGCGAGCCGTGCAACATGTAGAAGCCCCACCCCATGAAGATGAAGTTGACGGCCTGCAATTGCCACCGTGGGCCGAAGGCGATGATGGCGAGTTGCAGAGCCATCAGCACGGCGCCGCATATCATCATGACGTTGACGCCGAGCCACGGCAGCAAACGCGACACGGTCAAGGTGTAGAATAGCCCACCGACCGCGAAGCCGGCGATGACGAGGCCGCCGATCGACAGACTGGTGACGCCTTGTTCAAACAGAAACGACGCGACATAGGGAAACAGGCCGAGCACGCAACAGCCTTCGATGAACACCGCCGGGTAGCAGACCCGCGCGTTTCGATTGGCGAAGATGGTGCGATAGCCGTGGCTGAGCACCGAAAGATCGACCTTTGCCGGAGCCCGCTTCAGCGCGCCGCCGCGAAAGCCGATGGCAACGGCGACCGACGCCACCACCGCCAGCAAGCCCAGCACGGCAAGCACCCCGCGCCAGCCGAGGAAATCGCCGATCAAGCCCGAGAGCGATGCCCCGAGCAGGTTGCCGGTCATCGACCCCGTCAGCGTGCGGCCGATCGCGACCTGACGCTTGTTCGGCGCCACCAGATCGCTGGTCAATCCGAGCGCGATCGGAAACACGCCGCCGGCGCCGATCCCTGCCAGAATCCGGCTGGCGAACAACAGCGAAAACGACGACGACAGCGCGCCGAGAATGTTGGCGAGGCCGAGCAGCACCAGGCAAACGATCACGAGGCGCGCCTTGCCGAACAAATCCGCGGCCGCGCCCAGCACCGGCTGCACGATGGCGAAGGTGAAGGCAAACACCGAGGCAAATCCCGCCGCCGCGGCAATGCTGACGGCAAAATCGCTGGCGACATGCGGCAGCACCGGATCGAGCGCCCGCGTCGTGAGGCTCGCCGCGAAAGTCGCCAGCGCAATGATGTTCAGGACCGGCGGCAGGCTCGTTGCAGCCGCTGGCGATATCGGCGCCATCAATGTCCGTCGCGTTTGGCCAGCGCGTCGAACGCCATCAGCGTCCGCACCAGGCTCTCGAACTCGCGCAGCGGCACCATGTTGGGTCCGTCCGACGGCGCGTGGTCGGGGTCGGGGTGGGTTTCGATGAACACGCCGGCGACGCCGACCGCCACCGCCGCGCGCGCCAATACCGGAACGAATTCGCGCTCGCCGCCCGATGAAGTGCCCTTGCCGCCGGGCTGCTGCACCGAATGGGTCGCGTCGAAGATCACCGGCGCGCCGGTCGTGCGCGCCAGGATCGGCAGCGCGCGCATATCCGACACCAGCGTGTTGTAGCCGAACGAAGCGCCACGCTCGGTCACCAGAACCTGGCGATTGCCCGATCCGGTGATCTTGGCGACGACATTCGCCATGTCCCACGGCGCCAGAAACTGCCCCTTCTTGACGTTGACGACCTTGCCGGTTGCGGCCGCCGCCACTAGCAGATCGGTCTGCCGGCACAGGAATGCCGGGATCTGAAGCACGTCGACGGCTTCCGCCACCTCGGCGCATTGCGAGGCCTCGTGGACGTCGGTGAGAACCGGCATCCCCAGCGAGGCGCGAATCTCGGCAAAGATCGGCAGCGCCTGCTTCAGCCCGATGCCGCGCGCGGCCGACACGCTGGTGCGGTTGGCCTTGTCGAACGAGGTCTTGTAGACGATGCCAACTTTCAGGCGCGCCGCGATCTCCTTCAGCGCGCCGGCGACTTCGAGCGCATGCGCCCGGCTCTCGAGCTGGCACGGGCCGGCGATGATCGAAATCGGCAGATCATTGCCGAATTTGACGGATCCTGCGGCAACAACCGGCGCGGCTGGAAGGTTCGCGTTCAAGCTTTTTTCCTTGTTTCGGACCGGACCATGCCGGGCAGCGACGGCCGGATCAACCCATTTTGGCCGCTTCGAATATCAGGGTTGCACCATGGGCGACGTGCGGCGGCACCACCAGCCGTCCGACATGGCGCTCCGAGGCAATTCCGTGTCGCCGATGCAAGGTCTCGACCGCGGCAATATCCGAAACCGCAAAGCGCATCGCGTTGAGCGTCATCCCCTCACCCCTAACGTCGAGCGAAACCCCGAACTGATCGCGAAACGCAACCGGCTCCATGATGTCGACATCGCCATTCCCGGTGCGAGCCTTGATGCCGATCGAGCTCGAATTCAGATCGCTGACGCCGGTGAACGCCTTCAGGAAGATGTGGTGGTCGGTCGGGTTGTCGGCGACCATCGCCGCACCGGGCACGCTTCGCGCGCCGTTGGCGTGGGTCTGGAACGCCGGATCCCAGAAATTCTCCGGAAAATGATGCTGGCACACCGCAAAGCGCACGTCCGGTGAATTTGGATCGCGGGCGAACGCAAGCGAGAACGCCAGCTTGACCGGCGTGCCGTCGGGTTTGGCGCCGTCGCGCTCAAAATCGAACACTTTCAGGCCACCGATGCCCGCCGCCTCGAACGATCGCGCATCGTCAGCCGCGTTGCTGCTGTTGAGGATCAGCATCGAGAAACCCTCTCGCGATGCCAGAAAGTCGCGATTGAAGGCGCCGAATGAAAACGAGTGCGCTCCATGCGGCGCGATCTTTTCGGGTTCGGCCACTTCAAGGATTTCGATGTAGCAATTCTTCAACTGCACAATTCTGTTGTGGGTGCCCCACGGATGGCGGTTGCGCGCGCCGACGGTGAAGCCGGCGCTCGCATAAAATTCCGCCGCGGCGTCGAGATCGCGGACGGCGTGCACGATGTGGTCGAGACCGTGGGGCATAGGGCGAAGCCTGTGCCTTAGCCGGTCATTTCACCGATGAGAAGGAAGTCGGCACCAGCAATTGATTGACGATGTTGCTGACGATCTGGCCGTCCTCCTCGGTCTTCGCGCGTGCCGTGATCCAGTCCGGATCGCTTTGGAACGCGGTCCATTTCTTCTCGCGGTCGGCGAGCGATTCCCAGGCCAGGAGGTAAGTCAGTTCCTGGTTGGATTCGCCGACCAGGGTGGTGAAGAAGCCGGCCTGCTTGATGCCGTGCTTCTCCCACAGTTTCAGCGTGATGGTATCAAAGCGTTTCAGCAGCGCCGGCAGCCGGCCCGGCAGACAGCGATAGACGCGGGTTTCGTAGATCATCGTTTCCTCCGGTTTTCTTGCGCCGCGGTTATAGCGGCTGGCCGGGAGGCTGTCTTGGTCGGATCATGCGGGCAGCGATCCGCAAATTGCATGGCGGCCACAGGCTGATTGCCGCTTCTACACCAACCGGCTCTGCACCATCGCAGCCTGAATGAAGGACGCGAACAACGGATGCGGTTCGAACGGCCGCGACTTCAGTTCGGGATGGAATTGCACGCCGATGAACCAGGGATGGTCCTCATATTCGACGATTTCCGGCAGCACGCCGTCCGGCGAAAGCCCGGAAAACCGCAAGCCATGCTGCTCGAGACGGTCCTTGTAGGCGGTATTGACCTCGTAGCGATGGCGGTGGCGCTCGGAAATCTCGGTGGCGCCGCCATAGACTTCCGACACCCGGCTGCCGCGCTTCAGGGCCGCTGGATAGGCCCCAAGGCGCATGGTGCCGCCGAGGTCGCCCGCTTTGGTGCGCTTCTCCAGCTCATTGCCGCGCAGCCATTCCGTCATCAGGCCGACCAGCGGCTCGGGCGTCGGACCGAACTCGGTGGAATTGGCCTCCTCGATGCCGACGAGATTGCGTGCGGCCTCGATCACCGCCATCTGCATGCCAAAGCAAATCCCGAAATAGGGTACGTCGCGCTCCCGTGCGAACTGCGCCGCGCGGATTTTACCCTCCGCGCCGCGCTGGCCGAAACCGCCGGGCACCAGAATGCCGTTGACGTGCTCGAGAAACGGCGCCGGGTCCTCGTTCTCGAACACTTCGCTCTCGATCCAGTCGAGATTGACCTTCACCTTGTTGGCGATGCCGCCATGCGACAGTGCCTCGATCAGGGATTTGTAGGCATCCTTCATGCCGGTGTATTTGCCGACAATGGCGATGGTGACGGCGCCCTCCGGGTTACGCACCCGCTCATTGATGACGTGCCAGCTCTGCAGGGCCGGCGGAATCCGGGGCTCGATGCCGAACGCCGCCAGCACCTCGTCGTCGAGGCCGGCGGCGTGGTAGGCCTCGGGGACCGCGTAGATGTTGTCGACGTCGCGCGCCTCGATGACCGCACTTTCACGCACATTGCAGAACAGGCCGAGCTTGCGCCGCTCTTCCCTGGGGATCGGGCGGTCGGTGCGGCACAACAGGATGTCCGGCTGGATACCGATCGAGCGCAGTTCCTTGACCGAATGCTGGGTCGGTTTGGTCTTTAGCTCGCCGGCGCTCGGAATGAACGGCAACAGCGTGAGATGAATGTAGATGGCGTGGTCGCGCGGCAGATCGTTCTTGATCTGGCGGATCGCCTCGAAGAACGGCAACCCCTCGATGTCGCCAACGGTGCCGCCGATCTCGCACAGCACGAAGTCAAAACCGTCATTGCTGTCGAGGATGAAGTCCTTGATGGCGTTGGTGACGTGGGGAATGACCTGGATGGTGGCGCCGAGGTAGTCGCCGCGCCGTTCCTTGGTCAGAATGTCCTGATAGATTCGCCCCGTGGTGATGTTGTCGGCCTTGCTGGCGGGACGTCCGGTGAAGCGCTCGTAATGGCCGAGGTCGAGATCGGTCTCGGCGCCGTCGTCGGTCACGAACACTTCGCCGTGCTGGTACGGCGACATCGTTCCGGGATCGAGATTGAGATAGGGATCGAGCTTGCGAAGCCGAACCTTGTAGCCGCGGGCCTGCAGCAACGCGCCGAGCGCTGCTGAAGCAAGACCCTTTCCGAGCGAGGAAACCACGCCGCCGGTGATGAAGATATACCGCGCCATGGGACCTAACCTTTAAGGCCACCGACGCGATTCGCCAAAACGAATCGCTTGACCCGGCGAACATTCTGCCCGGCTGTGAGTGGCGTGAAATTTAACGTATCGTCAGTGCCTTGATGGGTATTTCTCATGCGGAGCGCTAGACGCCCGTCCTGCATGGCCACCCTGCTTTATTGCGAACGCGGCGCCTGCGGACCCGAGGGAGCCGGCTGGTTCTGCTGCTGCTCATCCTGCTTCTTCAGCGAATCCAGGACACCGCCGCCTGCCGGCGGAGATATCGGCGTCGCAGCACCCGCCGGTTGCGACTGGGAAGCCGGCAGGCCGTTGATGATCGAGCTCGGCTTGCGGTCGTAGCTCGCAATCCAGGACAGCAACAGGCTGGTGATGAAAAAGCCCACCGCAAGGACGGCCGTAGTGCGGGTCAGAAGATTGGCGGTGCCGCGGCTCGACATGAAGCCGGCGCCGCCGCCCATACCGAGGCCGCCGCCTTCGGATTTCTGCAGCAACACAGTTGCGATCATCGTCAATACGATCATCAAATGGACTACGATAATGACAGTCTGCATCTCGACCTTCCGTCACAAGCCCAAAAATGCCGGCGTCCGGCTGCCTGATCGTAGCTTGCGGGGTTTGAATTCGCGCGGTGTTACACGATCCGACGGGGCATTGTCACCCCCAGGGGATCATCGCATCCCCCCGCACCGCTTCGCCCTTAGTTAGGGGCAACTGGCAGCGATCGCAAGAAAATCGCTCGCTTTCAGGCTGGCGCCGCCGATCAGCGCACCGTTGACGTTGGCAACCGCCATCAATTCCGCCGCGTTCGAGGGTTTCACCGAGCCGCCATACAGGATTCGGATCCGTTTTCCTTCATCGTTAAATCGGACCGTCAGGACACCGCGGATAAAGCTATGAATTTGCTCAACATCTCCGACCGTCGGGGTCAGGCCGGTGCCGATCGCCCAGATCGGCTCGTAGGCCACCACCAGATTGCCTGCCCTCGCCGCATCCGGCAACGAGCCGCCGAGCTGGCCACGGCAAATCTCGAGGGTCTGCCCGGCATCACGCTGCTGAAGGGTTTCGCCGATACAGACGATGGCGGTGAGGCCGGCCCGCCAGGCCGCTTCGGCCTTCTGACGAACCAGTGCGTCGCTCTCGCCGTGATCGGCGCGCCGCTCGGAGTGGCCGACAATGATGGCACTGGCGCCGGCATCCGCCAGCATTTCAGCCGAAAGATCGCCGGTATGGGCGCCTGAGGCCTTGGGATGGCAATCCTGCGCACCAATCGCCAGGACCTTTGAATTCGAACCCCGTGCCTTTTCGGCGAAGGCCGCAATCAGCGTCGCCGGGGGACAAACCAGCAGGTCGGCTTTACCAGCGACCCGGGAGGCTCCGGCGAGCATGGCCTCGAATTCGGCCATTGAGGCCTTCAGACCATTCATTTTCCAGTTGCCGGCAATCAGCGGCCGGATGGCATCGGTCATATCGGGATCCCCGCGAATGTTGGTGGTGCATGCGCTAGCAGAGGCCGGGCGTCAGTTCCAGACGCCGGCTTTGCAGCCCCAAGCCGTTAATCGTCTGATCTGGTCTTCCCCGCCGAGGTTGCGACGAGGCGGCTGCCACTTTATGATGCTTTATCAACTCGGTGACGCCCTTTTGCGGAATTCGATACCGAATTCATCTTGGGCGCGAGCCGGTTCCCTCCTGACAACAAGTTGGACCCATGCTTCGAGGAATGCGGAAAGCCTCATCAAACTGGCTCGGCAAAACCATAATGTCGGTGGTGATGGGTGTTTTGATCATCAGTTTCGGCGTCTGGGGCATCGCCGACATCTTCAGGGGGTTCGGACAGTCGAGGCTGGCCAAGGTCGGTCACATCGAGATTTCGACCGAGCAATTCCGCCAGCTCTATACCGACAAGTTGCAGCAGATCGGCCGCCAGTTCGGCCGGCCGTTGACGATGGAGCAGGCCCGCGCCTTCGGCATCGATCGCCAGGTGCTGCAGCAGACCATCGCCGAGGCAACCCTCGATGAAGAGGCGCGGCGCTTGGGGCTCGGACAATCCGATGAAGAAACCATGCGCACGATCTTCAGCGATCCCAATTTCAAGGGAGCCGGCGGCAAATTCGATCCGGTCCGCTTCCAGACCACGCTCCGGCAATTCGGGTTTAGCGAACAGCGTTATATTGCCGACCAGCGGAAAGTGTCGCTGCGGCGTCAGATCGCCGGCACGATCTCGGCCGGCGTCGAACCGCCGAAGGTCATGATCGAAGCCCTCAGCCATTACCAGAACGAAGTGCGCTCGATCGAATACGTCAAACTGGAAGCAGCCCAGGCCGGCACCATCGACCCGCCGTCGCCGGAGACGCTGGCCGGCTATTTCGACGATCACAAGACCCAGTTCCGCGCTCCCGAATATCGCAAGATCGCCTTTGTCGCGCTGACCCCGGAAGAGATCGGCAAGTGGTCGGAAGTCTCGGACGATGACGCCAGGAAGCTGTTCGAGGCGCGCCGCGACAAGCTCGGTACGCCGGAAAAGCGCGAAGTGTCGCAAATGGTATTCCCGAACGTGGAAGAAGCCACGGCGGCACGGGGCCGCATCACCTCCGGAATGTCATTCGACGATCTGGCCAAGGAGCGCGGGCTCAGTCCGGCCGACGTCGATCTCGGTCAGATCACCAAATCCGAGATCATCAACAACGCAATTGCCGACGCGGCCTTTTCGCTGCCCTCCGGCGAAATCAGCCAGCCGGTGCAAGGCAGCTTCGGCGTCGCCCTGGTCAAGATCGGCAAGATCGAGCCCGGCGTCGCGCCATCCTATGAAAGCCTGGCGGCCAGCCTGAAGAAGGAAATTGCGATCGAACGCGCGCGCAAGTCGGTCAGCGATCTGCGCGACAAAATGGAAGACGAGCGCGGCGGCGGCGCCAGTGTCATCGAGGCAGCGCAGAAACTCGGGCTCACGGCCGTTACCGTCGAGGCGGTCGATCGCTCGGGCCGCCAGCTCGACGGCCAGATGGCGACCAACATTCCCCGTGGTCTCGACGTGGTGTCGCAGGCCTTTGCCAGCGATGTCGGCGTCGACAACGATCCGATCTCCTTCAACGGCGGTTATGTCTGGTACGACGTTCTCGGGATCATCCCGTCGCGCGAGCGCGGCCTTGACGAGGTCAAGGACCAGGTCGAAGCGCGATGGCGCGACGACCAGATCACCAGCCGGCTCCGCACCAAGGCGGGCGAAATGGTGCAAAAGCTCGATCAGGGCGGCAAGCTTGCGGATGAGGCGGCAAACGCGGGATTGAAAGTCGAGACCGCCGCCGGCTTCAAGCGCGACGCCTCCCCGCCCGGGTTGCCCGCCGGAGCCGTCGCGGCGGCGTTTCGCACCGCCAAGGATGGCGCCGGACAGACCGCCGGCACCGGCGCCAATGAGTGGATCGTGTTTCGCGTCACCGATATCAGCGTGCCGCCGCTCGACCTTGCCTCGGACGACATCAAAAAATTGAAGGAAACCCTTCAGCGCGGGCTGAACGACGAGTTGATCAGTCAATACGTCGTCAAGCTCGAATTGGAGATCGGCACCACCATCAACGAGGCCGCCTTCGCGCAGGTGACGGGCGCGAATAACTGAGCATGATGGAAAACCAAGGCCAGTCACCAATTGCCCTCATCCCGAGGAGCGGCCTGTTGGCCGCGTCGCGAAGGATCGAGAATTCATGGTTCGAGGCGGCGCAAAAAGCGCCTCCTCACCATGAGGTTCCTTTTTTCTGAAAGCACGCGATGGACGACCTCAAATCTATCATCGGAAAAGTCGCCACCGGGGCTACGCTATCGCGCGACGAGGCGGCATCGGCGTTCGACAGCATGATGTCCGGCGAGGCTACGCCCTCGCAGATGGGCGGATTGCTGATGGCACTTCGCGTGCGCGGCGAAACCGTCGATGAAATCACCGGTGCGGTATCCGCGATGCGCGCAAAGATGCTTCGCGTCGAGGCGCCCGCCGACGCTGTTGACGTGGTTGGCACCGGCGGCGACGGCTCTGGCTCGGTCAACGTATCGACCTGCGCCTCGTTCATCGTTGCCGGCACCGGTGTGCCCGTCGCCAAGCACGGCAATCGCGCGCTGTCGTCGCGCTCGGGTGCCGCCGATGTGCTGTCGTCGCTCGGGGTCAAGATCGACATTACACCGGCGCAGGTCGGCCACTGCATCGCCAGGGCTGGCATCGGCTTCATGTTCGCGCCCTCGCATCATCCGGCGACCAAGAATGTCGGCCCGACCCGGGCCGAGCTTGCCACCCGCACCATCTTCAATCTGCTCGGACCGTTGTCCAATCCGGCCGGCGTGAAGCGGCAGATGGTCGGGGTGTTTTCCCGGCAATGGGTGCAGCCGCTGGCACAGGTCCTGAAGAACCTCGGCGCCGAAGCGGCCTGGGTCGTGCATGGTTCCGATGGCCTCGATGAAATCACCCTCACCGGCCCGACCTTCGTCGCGGCGCTCGACAACGGTACGATTCGCACCTTTGAGGTAACTCCCGAGCAGGCCGGTCTGTCCCGAGTAGGAGGTGACGCGTTGAAGGGCGGCGATGCCGCTGCCAACGCGATCGCACTGCAAAGCGTCCTCGACGGCAAGCCGAGTGCCTTTCGGGATGTGGCGCTGCTGAACGCCGCGGCGGCGCTGATGGTGGCGGGACGTGCGGCGAATTTGAAGGAAGGCGTGGCGCAGGGAACCCAATCGCTCGACAGTGGTGCTGCGGCAGCGCGGCTGAAGCAGTTGATCGCGGTCTCCAACGGCTGACCGCAGGAACCGACGATGTCCGATATCCTGACCAAGATCGAGGCTTACAAGCGCGAGGAGATCGCTGCCGCCAAGCGCGCGCATCCCCTGGCCAGCCTTGAAGCGGCGGCCAAGGCGGCGCCCGCACCGCGCGGCTTCGTCCGCGCCATCCGTGAAAAGCTTGCCCGCGGCGAATACGCCCTGATCGCCGAAGTGAAAAAGGCATCGCCCTCCAAGGGCCTCATCCGCGCCGACTTCGATCCGCCCGATCTGGCCCGCGCCTATCAGGCCGGAGGGGCCGCCTGTCTCTCGGTGCTGACGGATACGCCGTCGTTTCAGGGCCATCTCGATTTCATGGTGGCGGCCCGCGCGGCAACCGCCTTGCCGGTGCTGCGCAAGGATTTCATCTACGACACCTATCAGGTGGTCGAGGCCCGCGCCCACGGCGCCGATTGTATTTTGATCATCATGGCGGCGCTCGACGACAGCGCCGCCCGGGACATCGAGGACGCCGCGCTGGCGCATGGCATGGACGTCCTGATCGAAATCCATGAACGCGCCGAGCTCGATCGCGCATTGAAACTTCGCTCGCCGATGATCGGGGTCAACAACCGCAATCTTCGCACCTTCGAGACCACGCTTGCGACCAGCGAGGCTTTGGCGCCGCTGATCCCCGCCGATCGGCTGATGGTCGGCGAAAGCGGCATCTTCGCGCCCGGCGATCTGGCGCGGCTCGCCCGTGTCGGCATGTCGACATTTCTGGTCGGCGAAAGCCTGATGCGGCAGGCCGATGTGGCGGCGGCGACCCGCGCGCTGCTGGCGCGCGACGATGCCCCGCGTGCGACCGGGACGCGCTGACGGATGGCACGCAAATCCGCCAAGCAAAGTCCCGCCCTCACCCATATCGGCGCCAAGGGCGAGGCGCGCATGGTGGACGTATCAGCCAAACCCGCGACCGAACGCCTGGCCGTGGCGGAAGGCCGCGTCGTCATGAGCAAGCCGACGCTCGAATTGATCATTTCGGGCAATGCGAAAAAGGGCGACGTCCTCGGCACCGCGCGGGTCGCCGGCATCATGGCGGCGAAACGCACGTCGGAATTGATCCCGCTGTGTCATCCGCTGGCCCTGTCGAAAGTCACGCTGGATATCACGCCCGACAAAAACCTTCCCGGCTGCATGGTGCGCGCCGCAGTGAAGGTTACCGGACCTACCGGCGTCGAGATGGAGGCGCTGACAGCGGTATCGGTTGCCTGTCTGACGATCTACGACATGATCAAGGCGGTCGAGCGCGGCGTCCGCATCGAAGGCATTCACCTGATTGAAAAGAAGGGCGGCAAATCCGGGCATTATCGTGCCCGCGAGTGAGCCGACTTTTTCCTGATCGGTGCGACGCGATTATTTAAGCGAAGTATTGATCGAAGAAAACTTGGTATTGAGCTTCGCGCCGATCCCGTTGACGACCGCGATAATCGCAAGCGAAATACCGGCTGCGATCAGACCGTACTCGATCGCGGTTGCCGCGGATTCATCGGCAAGAAAATTTTTGAACACCTTCATCATCGTAATCGCTTCCTCGGTTTGCTGACGCACGACGCGGGGTTGAACTCGCAAATAGCATGCCAGATCGATAGCAAGCATCTTCAAAGCATTGGATAGTTAAGGTTTGCTTGATCACTTCGATGTCGGAACTTTGTTCCGGTGCGATTCGTGGCGCAGCGGCAAATAATGCCGCTTCGACTTTCAGCCTGCGACGCGATGACGCGCGCGATAGGTCCTGGTCTTCATTCGGTTCCCGCACAGCGTGGACATGCACCATCGCCGCGTCGCCGGCTTCGACCGGTCGAAGAATACCCGTCGGCACTCTTCGGCCGCGCACATCTTCAGCCGATCCAGAGTTCCATTGATGGAACCGTCGTAAAGCTCGGCGACGACAACTGACAGTCCGGCCAGGCCATCGCGGCGGGAGGTGGCGAGCGTCATGCTGCGATCACCCCGCGCCTCCGCCACCAGCGGAAAAAGCTTCATCGCCTTGTTGAGCGACCTAACGGCCTCGGTGTCCTTGCGCCGTTGCGCCGGATTGCATTCGAGGTAGGCGCGAATGCCGGCTCGGAGCCGTAGCGCGCTGTCGAACATCGCGGCCGTGATTTTCGTGCCCTCGGCCAGCAGCCTCTGCCGCGACATCCACGCCGCGAGTTCCCGCGGCCCGATCAGCTCGTCGCCCTGGGCATGCTGCACGCCGTGATGCGTGAAATGCCGGACATCGAGCGAATTGGCGAAATCATAGAGATGGGCCAATTCGTCGGGAACCTGGAATTTTCGGGAGTCTTTGGACATCTAAACACCAGTAAAACATATTTACCGGTTGACAGCAAGAGACACGTGTATAACAAATATACTGGTGTTCAAGTCGTCTCCCATTCTCGAAAGCGAGGCCGTCGTGAACCACGAGGCTGCATCGGCTCGTCCCCGGATATTCTATGGCTGGTTCGTCGTGTTGGCGGCATTCGCCGTGACCTTTGTCGGCTTTGGCTGCGCCTACACGTTCAGCGCCTTCGTCGAGGCGCTGCAGCGCGATTTCGACGCCTCGCGCGGCTCGGTATCGCTGGTGTTCTCGCTCGCCGGGTTTCTCTATTTCGGCCTCGGCATCCTCAGCGGCCCCCTCGCCGATCGTGTCGGGTCCCGCGGCCTCGCCGTCGCCGGCATGATTCTGACCGGCCTTGGCCTCGCGGCCGCCAGCGTGGCGCGCAGTCTTACCGAGGTCTACGCCGCCTATGGACTGGGTGTCGGGCTTGGCGTCGGCTGCGCCTATGTTCCCGCCATTGGCGCGGTACAGCGATGGTTCGTCCGACGCCGCGGTTTCGCCTCCGGTCTCGCCGTAAGCGGAATCGGCGTCGGGACGCTTGTGATGCCGCCACTGGCTTCACTCCTGATCGAGAGTTTGGGATGGCGTGGGGCCTATCTCTCGCTCGGCACGCTCGCGGCCGTCGTGGGCGGAGGGCTCGCGTTGTTGATCGAGAACGATCCGCGCGACCGCGGTCTCGGTCCCGACGGCGATCCGCCGCCATCGGGGGCGCAGCCGGCACGACCGGCGGGCAATTCGCTATACGAGGCGATCCGGTCACCGCGTTTCATCCGCTTGTATGCGGCGTGCCTGATCTGCTCATTCGGCGTGTTTGTGCCGTTCGTCCATCTCGTGCCCTACGCTCAGGATCACGGCATTGCCCCCGCATCAGCCGTCTTGCTGCTCGGCGTGATCGGCATCGGCAGCACCGCCGGACGCTTCTTCCTCGGCGGCCTTGCGGACCGCATCGGCCGCCAGCTCTCGCTGCTCCTGATGTTCACAGGCATGGCGCTCGCTTTGGCCGTGTGGGTGATCGCGACGAATATCTGGTCGTTGGCCGCCTTTGCGTTCTTTTACGGGGTGTTCTATGGCGGATGGGTCGCGGTGCTCCCGGCGGTGGTGATGGATTATTTCGGCGGCCGCAATGTCAGCGGCCTCATCGGTATTCTCTATACCAGCGTGGCGTTCGGCACCCTGATCGGTCCCAGCGCCGCCGGCTTCGCCTTCGACCTCGGCCACAGCTACACGGTGCCGATCCTGGCCAGCGCCGGCGCCAACATCGTCGCCGCGATCATCATCGCATCGACGTCGAGGACGGCCGCGCCGGCGTGATCAAAGTCCGCCAGCCGGTTAGTCTTTCGTTAACTTAAATTCCTAACTCCACTTCCATATCGGCGCGATAGCTATCTTCGAGTCAGGATGCGCAAGTTTGCTTCTGGCATTCAGCTGGCGACGATCCACACCTATGCAGGCAACCGCGATCCTTTCCTTTGTCAGGCGTTTCGTTGGCGGCAACCCGATCCGCTGGCTAATCCTTGGCGGCGCGCTGCTGATCGCCGCCATCACGATCGGCACAACGATCATGGCCGGCAATTTCCGCGAGCGCGCACTCAACAGCGCCGAGCGCGAACTGGAAAACACCGTATTGCTGCTGGCGCGCCATTTCGATCGGCAGCTCGCGGATTTCATCGGCGTTGAAGAAGACATTGCCACGCAAATCCGGCTGGCCGGCATCACCTCGGCGGCCGATTTCAAGGCCCGGATGTCTACCTTTGAAATGCACGAGGCACTGAAAGCCAAGGTCGGCTGGCATACGGATGTCGCCGGTGTCGGCGTATCCGATTCAGACGGAATACTGATCAATACGTCGGAGAACTGGCCGCCTCCCAACATCGACATCTCGGATCGAGCCTACTACACGGCCGCCAAATCGGCGGCCGCGACAGCGCCGCTTTCGATTCAGCTGGTGCGGGGCCGTCTCTCCAAGGAGTGGGAAACCGTCATCGCCTACAAGATCACGGGGCCGAATGGCGAGTTTCTGGGGCTGCTCGCGCGAGCGGTCAGACCCGCCAGCTTTGAAAAATTCTTCGCATCGATGGCGTTGGGAGACGGTGCCTCGATTGCCATACTCCATCGCGACGGAACGTTATTGGGACGCTATCCGCATGTTCAGGCGATGATCGGGCTGAATTTCAAAGACGCTGCAGTCCACCAACGGATCCTGTCAAAATCAGACCATGGGACGACGCGCATCATTAGCGCGATCGATGGGGCAAGCCGACTGGCTTCGGCTCGCGCCTTGACCGACTTCCCGATCGACATCATCGCGACCACGACGGTATCGGCTGCGCTGGCCGATTGGCGGGAACAACTCAGCTACATGATCGCCGCGGCCGGCCTCTCGGTGCTCGTGATCGCGGGCATGCTGTTTTTCGTGGTCCGCAAGCTGTCGCAGCAGCATCAAATGGAAAAGCAGCGTCTCGACACCGCGGTCAACAATATTCCGCAAGGCCTTGTTGTTTACGACAAATCGGCACGGATTACGGTTTGCAACGACCGCTACATCGAGATGTTCGGGTTGTCGCCGGAGATAGCCAGGCCGGGCCTCTCCATGCAGGGGCTGATCGCGCATCGGAAGGAGACGGGGTCTTTCGACGGCGACGTCGACGAATTCTGCGACGCGATCATGCGCAATGTGGCGCTCGGGAAAGCCACTTGCCAGATCACGGAGGCCCCGGGTGGCAGAGCGATCCAGATCATCAACCAGCCGCTGGAATCCGGCGGCTGGGTCGCCACGATCGAGGATGTCACCGAGCGCAAACGCTCGGAAGAGCAAATCGCCCATCTGGCGCATTACGACGCACTGACCGATTTGCCCAATCGGGTATTGTTTCGAGAGCAACTCGAACACGCTCTCAATCAGGTTCAATCCGGCGAACAATTGGCGGTTCTGTATATCGACATCGACGAGTTCAAGAGCGTCAATGACGCTCTGGGACACTCGGTCGGCGACGAACTCCTGAAAGCGGTGGCCGGCCGCCTGCGCGGTTGCCTCAGAGAGACCGATCTGGCGGCCCGTTTAGGTGGTGACGAGTTTGCGCTCATTCAGACCTCGGTCAGGAACCCGTCCGAGACGACGCATCTGGTGGAGCGAATTTACCGGGCGATCCGTCAGCCCTATGAGTGCGGGGACAGTCATCTTATCAGCACCGATGCGAGCATCGGCATCGCGCTGGCTTCGGGGCCCAGCACTGATCTGGATCAGTTGCTGAGGAACGCGGATCTCGCGATGTATGCCGCCAAATCCGCCGGACGCCGGACCTATCGTTTCTTCAAGCCGGACATGGAGGCCCAGGTTACGGCGCGCCACGTGCTGGAAATGGATCTTCGCCAGGCGATATCGGACGGCGCGCTGGAGGTCTACTACCAACCTTGTATCAGCCTGCGAGACAACGGGATCACCGGCTGCGAAGCCCTGCTGCGCTGGCGGCATTCGGAACGTGGCATGATCTCCCCCGCCGAGTTCATTCCGATTGCGGAAGAGACCGGCCTGATCAATCAGCTGGGCGAATGGGTGTTGATGACCGCCTGTGCGGAGGCCACGACATGGCCGGATGACATCAAGCTCGCGGTCAACGTTTCACCGGTTCAGTTCAAGAGCGGCACCCTGGCGCTGAAGATCCTGGCAGCGCTTGCCGCCTCCGGTCTTCCTGCAAGCCGGCTGGAACTGGAGATCACCGAAGCCGTCCTGATCCGCGATGACGAAGCCGCGCTCGCCATTCTGCACCAGCTACGCGCCATTGGCGTGCGCATCGCGCTGGACGATTTCGGCACCGGATATTCCTCGCTGAGCTATCTGCAGCGTTTCCCGTTTGACAAGATCAAGATCGACCGCTGCTTCATCGACGACATCGCGGAACCGGACGGGTCCTCCTGCATCGTGCAGGCGGTGGTAAATATCGCCGCGGCACGCGCGATGACGACGACGGCCGAGGGCGTTGAGACGAAACAGCAGCAGGAATTGCTGCGCGCGCTCGGCTGTGCCGAAATGCAAGGCTACCTGTTCAGCCAGGCAAAACCAGCGGCCGAGATCAAGCAACTGTTCTTCTCGCACCGCCAAAAATCAGCCGCCGTGGCCTGAGCCGCGAATGCATCGGGGCGGTCGCCAGCCGCCCCGATTTAAGCTGTCGCGTGTCGTACTACAGACCTAGTTCGGAATCGCCGTCTTCGGAGACGACGGGACGCCGGCATTGACGGTGACACCGCGCAGAACGTTGAAGGCCGCGGCAAGCGCCTTGTCGTCCTTTTCCGCCGGCGGAACGTAGGCTTGCGAGCCGGTCTGCTCGGCGCCTTCGGCCGACAGATGGCCGCGCATCGACGCTTCGCCCTTGGTGTCCGCACGGGCCTTCAATTCGTCAGGCACCTCCTGCAACACCTCGATATCGGGGGTGATGCCCTTGGCCTGGATCGAATGGCCGGACGGCGTAAAGTAACGCGCGGTGGTGAGCGCCAATGCGCCATTGCCGGTGCCGAGCGGAATGATCGTCTGCACCGAGCCCTTGCCGAACGAGCGCGTTCCAATCAGGGTCGCGCGCTTGTGATCATGCAAGGCGCCGGCCACGATCTCCGAAGCGGATGCCGACCCGCCATTGATCAAGACGACCAGCGGCTTTCCTTTGGTGATATCTCCGCCATGCGCGGTGAAACGCTGGGTTTCCTCCGGCGTGCGGCCCCGCGTCGAGACCACCTCGCCGCGTGCCATGAACGCGCTGGAGACCGAGACGGCCTCATCCAGCAATCCACCGGGGTTGTTGCGCAGGTCGACGACGTAGCCGGCCAGTTTCTCCGGCGGGATCTGTTTCGATATGTCGCCAAGGGCCTTCTTCAGTCCTTCGGTGGTTTGTTCGTTGAACGAACTGATCCGGATATAGCCGATGTCGCCGCCATCGGTGTGGAAGGTGACCGGACGCACCCGGATGACTTCGCGCACCAGCGAAACGTCGATCGGTTGATCGTTTCCCTTGCGGATGATCTTGAGCCGGGTCTTGGTGTTGATCGGGCCCTTCATCCTGTTCACGGCCTGCTCCAGTGTGAGCCCCTGCACCGCTTCATCATCGATATAGGCGATCAGGTCGCCTGACAGGATGCCGGCTTTGGCGGCGGGTGTGTCGTCAATGGGCGAGACCACCTTGATCAGGCCATCCTCCATCGTCACCTCGATGCCGAGGCCGCCGAACTCGCCGTGGGTGGTCTCCTGCATTTCACGCCAAGCCTGCTCGTTCATGTAGCGCGAATGAGGATCGAGGGCGGCGACCATGCCGCTGATCGCCCCCTCGACAAGCTTGGAGGCATCGGGCTTTTCGACGTAGTCGGCCCTGATGCGCTCGAACACCTCGCCAAACAGGTTGAGCTGCGAAAAGGTATTGTCGGCGCCGGCAGCCGCCCTGGCGGCGGCGATCCAAATCTGATCCCGGGGCCCGGTGGCGAGAAGGGTCAGGCAGATACCTGCTACCGTGCCGAGGAAAAAGAGGGAATTCTTGCGCATTGTTCGCGAACCTTCTCGCTGTCAGTTGCTGCCCGTCATGGGCCGGTTAATCGGGGTGACTTGCCGCGTGGAACCCGCCGACTGGAACTCAACGACAACTTCACAACACGTTTCTGTTGTCATTGAGGCCGTTCTGCCAGGTTGAGGGCCGGGTACCGAAACCGCGTTTTGCCCTGGTGCCCAGCCAATAGCCAAATTGCGGCGGGACGTTGCGGAACGGACCCTCAACCCCGAGTTTCAGCGCCGCATCCATCGGCCAGTTCGGATTGTTGAGAATTTCGCGGCCGACCGCGATCAGATCGGCCTGCCCGTCGCGCAAAATCCGCTCGGCCTGGTCGCCATGAATGATCAGGCCGACCGCCATCGTCATGATGTCGGCATGGCGGCGAACATGTTCGGACAACGGCACCTGATAGCTGTACTTGATTTCCCGCCCCAGGATCGGCGCCAGTTCGGTGATACCGCCGGACGAACAGTCGATGACATCGACACCCCGGCCTTTGAGAATTTTCGCCAGCCGCGCGCTTTGTTCCGGTCCCCATCCGGCGCTGTCCTCCACCGACAGCCGAACGAATAGCGGCTTGTGGTCGGGCCAGTGCGCGCGCACGGCTTCGGTGATCTCGGTGATGAAGCGCATCCGGTTGGCTTCGGAACCGCCATATTCGTCGGTGCGCTGGTTGGACCGTTCGGACAGGAACTGATGCACCAGATAGCCATGCGCGCCGTGAAGCTCGAGCACGTCGAACCCGGCCTCATCGGCGCGTCGCGCAGCCTGGCCCCAGGCCTGCACCAGGTCCTTTACTTCGCTCCGCTCCAACGCCTTTGGCACCGGCCATTTCTCGCTGTGCGCGATCGCGCTCGGCGCGACCGGCGCCCACGCCTCCCAGTCGTCGATCTCAGGCGTTGGTTGCAGCGGCCCGTCGCCTTCCCACGGGCGGGCGGCGCGCGCCTTGCGGCCGGAATGACCGAGCTGGATTCCGGCAACCGCGTTCTGCTGCTTGATGAACCTGACCAGGCGCTGCAACGGCTCAACAAAGGCGTCGTCCCAGATGCCGAGGTCGCCCACGGTGCCGCAACCGCGCCGCTCGACCTTGGTGGATTCGACAACAACGAGCCCGGCACCGCCGGCGGCGAACTTGCCGGCATTCATCAGATGCCAGTCGGTCGGAAACCCCTTCACCGCGGAGTATTGATGCATCGGCGGCACCACGATGCGGTTGCGCAGCTCAATGCCTCGGATCGCCAGCGGTGAAAACAGCAGCATCGCGGACATGGTTCATTGCCTGTTCGGCGCTGGACACCGCGTCCCGGCATGATGCCGGCGATGTTCTGCCAAACCGCAACGATATACGCGGTCCAAGCCCACGGCAAAGCCGGAATCCCGCTTCCTGTCCAATTTGTAATTAGGCGGACGCGCGACTCAAAACAGCACGACGGCCGCCGATCGACAATCGGTCGAGCGGCGAGGCATCGTGGACGGCCAAGCTCAGCGGGGATTTCTCCCCTTCGATGAATCGGGACATTTGGCCTCGTCCGCCGATACCAGCCATTGCACTTTGGGGGTAGCGTGGAAGCTCCGGAAACGATAGGCGAAAGACCAAGCAAAGCCGTCACGCAATCCCGGGAGGACACCATGAACGACGCGACACCGATCCGGCCGGCGGCTGCCGCTGAACTCGGCGCCAGCGCCGAAGAGTTCCAGAACCTTCACGAACTGGTGCACAAGGCGCGTATCAACCTCAATCAGAATGCCTGGGACTACATTGTCGGGGCCGCCGAGACCGAGACCACCCTGCGCCGTAACCGGATGTCGCTCGACGAGATCGCATTCCGGCCGCGCGTGCTGCGCGATGTCAGCAGGGTCGATGCATCGGTCGAAGCGTTCGGCCGCAAATTGCGTTTGCCGGTGGTGCTGGCGCCAGTCGGCGCGCTCGAGACATTCGATCCCGGCAGTGCGGCCAGCGTCGTGCGCGGAGCGGGCCGCTTCGGCGCCGCGCATATGCTGAGTTCGGTGTCCGAGCCCGGGCTGGAGAACGTCGCCAAGGCCGCGCCGGACGCGATGCGGATGTACCAGCTCTATGTCCGCGGCGACGACGCCTTCGTCGAGCAGCATGTCAGCCGGGCGATCGATAACGGATATACCGCATTCTGCCTGACCGTCGACACCGCGCATTACAGCCGGCGTGAACGCGACATCGCCAAGCGGTACGTCCGCGCCAACCGTGTGCGCGTCGGCGGTGGCGAATTCCAGATGGGGCTCGACTGGCGCACCGTCAAACTGATCAAGGACAAGTACAGGATCCCACTGGTCATCAAGGGGATCGCCACCGCGGAGGATGCCGCAATCGCGCTCGATCACGGCGTCGAGTGGGTCTATGTGTCCAATCACGGCGGACGCCAGCTCGACCATGGCCGCGGCGCGATGCAGATGCTGCCCGAGATCGTCGCCGCCGTTGCCGGCCGCGCCGGGATCATGGTCGACGGCTCGTTCTGCCGCGGCACCGATATCGTCAAGGCGATTGCCGCGGGCGCCGATCTCGTCGGCATCGGCCGCCTGCAATGCTGGGCGCTCGCAGCCGCAGGCGAAGAGGGAATCGTGCGGATGCTGGAGCTGCTGGAAGACGAGGTGATCCGGTGCCTCGGCCTGCTCGGCGTGCCGAATTTCGCCGGGCTCGACAAATCCTATCTGCACGCGGCCACACCGGCCGCGCCGTCCGATGTCTTCAGTGCATTCCCGCTGCTCGACATCGAGCCCTATCGCTATTGACGGCGGCTTTGGCGATGACCCCGCCTTTGCTCTCGCCCGGCACTACTGACGCGCTGTTGTTCGATCTCGGCCGCGTGGTGATCGACATCGATTTCGACAAGGCGCTGGCCTGTTGGGCCGGCCATGCCGGCTGCGAGCCCGCGCATCTGGTCGGCCGGTTTGCGCGCGACGAAATCTATCAGCGTCACGAGACCGGATGTATCGACGATGCGGAGTTCTTTGCCGGCCTGCGCACTTCGCTTGGCATCAATATCTCCGATGCCCAGTTCCTTGAGGGATGGAACGCAATCTTCGCCGGCGAAATGCCCGGCATCGGATCGCTGTTGACGCGTGCCGGAACGCGGGTTCCGCTCTACGCCTTTTCCAATACCAACAACGCCCATGTCGAACACTTCTCGCAGGCCTATGCCGAGGTGCTCGGCCATTTCCGCGAGATCTTTCTGTCCTCCGCGATCGGGCTTCGGAAGCCCGACGCGGCAGCCTATGATCATGTGGTGCGGGCGATCGGCGTACCGGCGCAGCGCATCGTGTTCTTCGACGATCTGGCCGAAAACATCGACGGCGCACGGGCGCGAGGCCTGACCGCCGTCCACGTCACCTCGCCGGACGACGTGGCGGAGGCGCTGTCCGCACTCGGTTTTTGACGGTCCCGGATTTTAGGGATTTTGCGCTTGCAGGGTTTTGCGCTTTAAGGGGTTTGGGCCCTGAACCTTGAGGCCTTGGAAGTTTCAGCCCTGGGAGTTCTTTCGTGGCATTAATGCCGGTTGCCGATGCGCTGTCCGCGATCCTGAAGGGCGCCGACGCGCTGCCCGAGGAAATGATCGCGCTCGACGCGGCGCATCATCGCGTGCTGGCGCGCGACGTCGCGGCGTTGCGCACCCAGCCGCCGCAGGCAATGTCGGCGATGGACGGCTATGCGGTGCGATCGGCCGATGCCGCCCACGTGGCGGCGCGGCTCAAGGTGATCGGCGAGGTCGCGGCCGGCCGCCCGTTCGAAAAGCCGGTTGGCGCGGGCGAAGCGGTGCGGATTTTCACCGGCGGCGTGATCCCGGATGCCGCCGACGCCGTCATCATCCAGGAAGATACCGTGGTTGAGGGCGGCGGCATCACGATCACGGAGGCAGCGATCCCGGGACGTCACATCCGCCCCGCCGGCGTCGACTTTCGCAAGGGCGACGTCCTGCTGACGGGCGGAACCCGCCTCACCGACCGCGATCTCTCGCTCGCCGCCAGCATGAATTATCCCGAACTTCCGGTGCGGCGGCGGCCGAAGGTCGCCATGCTCGCCACCGGCGACGAACTGGTGATGCCGGGCTCAACCCCGCTCCCTGGGCAGATCGTCTATTCCAATGGCTACGCCTTGCGGGCGCTGGCCCGCCAGGAGGGCGCCGAGACCATCGATCTCGGCATTGCCGCCGACACCGTCGAAGCCACCACGGCCGGCATCCGCCGTGCCCGCAACTCGGGCGCCGATATCCTCATCACCACCGGCGGCGCTTCGGTCGGCGACCATGATCTGGTCAAGCAGTCGCTGGAGGCCGAAGGCGTCGCCATGGCGTTCTGGCGGATTGCGATGCGTCCGGGCAAGCCGATGATGCATGGACGGCTCGGCGGCATGCGGGTGATCGGCCTGCCCGGCAATCCGGTGTCGGCCTATGTCTGCGGGTTCCTGTTTCTGGTGCCATTGATTCGCGCTTTGTCCGGGCGCGCGGCCATCCATCACGCCAGCGAGACGGCGCTGCTCGGGCGTCCCGTCGCTGCCAACGACATGCGCGAAGATTATTTGCGCGCGCGTCTCGAGCTGGGCCGTGACGGCGTCTTGACCGCCACAACGGTCGACCATCAGGACAGCTCGCTGTTGGGAAATCTCGCTGCGGCACGGGCTCTTGTGATCCGTCCACCGTTTGCACCAGCCGCAGCCGCAGGGTCGCCCTGCAGCTTCCTGCGGCTGCCGGGCTGATCTCCTAAAGCCACGTTCCGGCAAAGCTCTGGCCGCTCGACGAAACACCGTTGACGAGAAATTAAGTGGTTGCGGAACACATATGGAACATATAGTGTTCGTTCATGATTTGTTTCGAGCATTGATGCCTGCAAAGGCGATCTTTGGCTTCGGCGTCGGAGTCCGGCGTTTCGGAATCGAACGGCACCATCGGCTTTGGGACGAGAAACTTGCGGACGACAAACTTGGGGATTGGTCGAGATGCTCACACGCAAACAATATGAACTGCTGCGGTTCATCAGCGAACGTCTGAAGGAATCCGGCGTTCCCCCCTCCTTCGACGAGATGAAGGACGCGCTGGATTTGCGGTCGAAGTCCGGCATCCACCGCCTGATCACCGCTCTGGAGGAGCGCGGTTTCATTCGCCGCCTCCCCAACCGTGCCCGTGCCATCGAAGTCATCAAGCTTCCCGAGCTCTCCGCCAGCGGCAACGGCAATGGCCGTCGCGGCTTCACGCCCAGTGTCATCGAAGGCACCCTCGGCAAGGTCCGCAGCAGCGGTGGCAGTTCGGAGGACGATGGCAACCGTCCGGTCGCGGTGCCGGTGATGGGCCGTATCGCCGCCGGCACGCCGATCGAGGCGTTGCAAACCCGCAGCCACACCATCAGCGTGCCGCCGGACATGCTCGGTTCCGGCGAACATTACGCCCTTGAGGTGCGCGGCGATTCCATGGTCGATGCCGGCATCCTCGACGGCGACATGGCGCTGATCCAGCGCAACGAAACCGCCGAGACCGGCGATATCGTGGTGGCGCTGATCGACGAAGAGGAAGCAACCTTGAAACGCTTCCGCCGCCGCGGCGCCTCGATTGCGCTTGAGCCCGCCAACACCTCTTACGAAGTGCGCATCCTGCCGCCGAACCGGGTCAAGATTCAGGGCAAGCTGATCGGGCTTTACCGGAAGTACTAGGCGGATCATTTCAGGCTGTCATTCCGGGGCACGCCGCAGGCGTGAACCCGGAATCTTGAAATTCCCCGATGCGCAATTGCGCATCTGAGGTCTGGTCCTTCGGACCATCCCGCAATGACGAGTCAGTAATCGCCTCACTCATCCCCTTGCTGTTCCGCTTCCGGCGGCGTCGCATCGACGGCGCGCGGCGCCACGGGATGCGGCGTGAGCGTTGTTTCGTTCTCGGCGCCCCCCTCGACCGCCGGCGACCACGGCCGATCAACGCCTTTCGGCTTGACGGCTGCGACCGCGAATCCGTTGTGGGTTCGCTGCAAGGCCGTGGCGCCCTGCCTTCGCAGGCGATCGAGGTCGATCACCGGGGGTGGACAGGCTGGCGGGGCCTGCCGTGCGGTCACCACCAGCGCGGCGCGCTCGCAATCGTCCGCCAGCGCGTCAGGCCGCAGCGCCAGTGCGACCAACGCACCGTCGGCCAGTTGCGTCACGCAGCCCGCGTCGTCGCAGGAGACGCCTTGCGGGAGCGAAGGATCGGTGCCCAGCCTCGGATCGGCGTCCGCGGCCAGCCACTCCTTGAGCAGAAACGCATCCTTGGCGGTCCGCATCAGATGCAAGCGCCCGTCTTTGCCGCGCACCCCGACATTGTGGCCATCGCCGGAAATCAGCACATCGGGCTGCGGCACCGCCAGAGCCCAGATCACGGAAAGCACCAGCATGGCGGCGCCGGACCAGCGCAGCGGCGTCCGCAACAGCCCGAGCAGGATGATCCCGACGGTGGCCGCGATCAAAGGACCGATCCCGAACGCCGCCATGCGGCC
The DNA here is from genome assembly GCA_963819325.1 of uncultured Pseudomonadota bacterium. Lineage (GTDB taxonomy): Bacteria > Pseudomonadota > Alphaproteobacteria > Rhizobiales > Xanthobacteraceae > Bradyrhizobium. Next base: position 105,321 of record CAWFVT010000014.1, on the reverse strand, counting down.
AATGGCGCCCGGCAGTGCGGCAACCCACACCGTCACCGCGATCATCCAGTCGATCCCGACCCCCATCAGCCACCAGAAGAAGCCATCGAGACCGAACGGCATCGCCGCCAGGCCGAGCATGCCCGCGGGCATCACTACCGCCGACACCACCGGCATCGCCGCCAGATTGGCAAGAACGCCGTAGGGCGTCACCCGGTGAAAATGAAAGGCGGCATAGGGCGTGGTCGCAAGCCCCGCCACCAGCGACGCCAGCGTCAGCGTCATGAGCTCCCGCCCGCCCCATAACGCCACCTTTGCGGTGACCGAGTTGTCGGGCGAGGCAAACAGGCGCGGCATGCCGATCTGCACCATCGCCACCAGCCCCAGCGTTGCCGCGAACGACATCTGGAAGCTCGGACACGTATTCAGATATCGTTATTACAGTCAGCAACTTAGCTTACCTTGCGAACGATGGTCCGGGACTTTTTCCGGGACTTTGCGACGGCCTCCACAGCCGCCGCTACATCCTCATCGAGCACATGCGCATAACGAAGGGTGCTTTTGATGTCCCTGTGATTCAGAGCCTTTTGAACGAGCTTCAGGTTGCCGGTCTCCCGCAGCAACTTAGTCCCAAAATCATGCCGGAAGTCGTGAAAGCGGAAGTCCTTCACGCCGGCCATGGTGCGCATCCGCTGCCAAGCGGTTTTGGCACCCGTAAGCGTGAGCGCATAGCGTTGCCCTCGGACCCTCCCCAGTCGCTTGTTGCCGTAGACCGCAACATAGGTGAACACGAAATCCGAGTGCTGGCCTTGCAGCGGAAAAAGAATCTCGCGAATGGCCTTAGTGATTGGGAACACCACCCGCCGGCCGCCCTTCCCCAACCTCACGATCTGGCCGGTACCAAAATTCACTTCCGACCATCTCAGAGTCACGCATTCCTTCTGTCGAAGACCGCTCGTCCGAACGAAGTCGAAGAAGGGCCCATAGTCGTCGCGCATGGCCTCGTCGAACGCCGCAGCCTCATCGTCCTGCAACTCACGGACACGCTCCACCGGCTCGGGAAGCAACAAATCCTTCCATTTAGGTTCGTTGTCGAACACGGCGCCCTCGCTCTTGGCGAAAGTGAAAAGTCGTTGCAGGACTTTAATGGTCGATCGATTGACGGTGGCATTTGAGATCAGCGCAGCATCCTCGCGATCCTTGATGCGATGTCCGCGGCGCCACGCGACCAATTGCTTGCCCTCGTTATGACCAATGTCAGTTAGTGGCATTGCCTTGCCGAAATACTCAATCAGCCTAGCAAGGTTTGTATCGGTGGCATCGGGGTCGGCGTCATGCTGCGCGCTATCGTTCCACAAACGACCCGCCACATCATCTATGAGGAGGGAGGAGCGCGAACGCCTGGTCGCCTTAACCAGGGCTTTAGCTTTCTCTCGCTCTACGGCCTCGCACTTTTCGGCGTCTCTGCGACTCGTGCATTCCGTTGAGCCATGAAACCGATGACCACCGGTCTGGAAGTCGTATTGCCAGTATGGCGATTTCTTCGATTTGTAGACGGACATGGCACGTCTCTCTGCGCGCGGCGCTCAATGAATTCCTCTAGATCAACGCTGGTGAACATGCGGCGGATCTTCTTCTTGCCGCGACCGACATTGATGTAGCGGAGCTCGCCATCCTCAACGTGACCCTGCAAGGTCTTGATCGAAATACCAAGATGGCATGCGGCTGCTTTTGGTGAAAGAAGCGAGGAAGACATCAACCCGCCCTCGCCGACATCGCCGCGTCTAGTGCCTGTCGATCGAAGACGTTTCGATCCAAGTCAGGGAGCTTCAACGGCGCCGGCGCTAGGCCAAGCCTCACCAATTTTTTGAAGGTGTTCGGCGATACGCCCCAATAACGAGACGCTTCACGAATGTTGAGGCCGCGCGGAAGAATCGAAGGTGGGGGGTCACACATAGACATAGGTGGTCGTTCTCGCAAAAGTGCGGGGCGTTAAAAGCCTAAGCCGCAAGATTGAAACACGAACGACCATTCGCTGCGTGTTGGCGCGTGTATGCATGAAGTTGACGAGTTCCTGTCAATGCTTGATCGCAAAAAACCCGCCGATCGCTCGACGGGGTTTGTCTCAAATCCCATTGCAGAATGGGGACATTTGCAACGAACGGGCGCCCTGCCCGGCACGCAGCGGGGAGTTCGGCCGCCCGCTTGGCGATCAAATAGTCCACGCCCACCAAACCAATGCCAGAGGCTCTACCTACGACAACCCCGTTGCGCACGTGCGGATATTCGATGCTACTACGAGCCTGCCAGTTGCGCTCTTCGCGAAGGTACTGATCAAGGGTCTGCAAGCCGGCACGGGTGGTCGGTGCCGTTTCTGTCAACACCCTCCCCGATGCGTTATAAGCCTTCAGGCCGGCGATGATCGTCGCATCATCAGCCTCTTCACGAGTCGCGACCCTATTTGCCAATAAATCAAATGTTCTGACGGCCGCCCGATGGGTATCCATGGCAGCAAAGATTGGGTCTGCTTGGGCAATTGCCCGGCAAAATCGTAACAGCCAGTCCGCCGCAGGTGGCAACGGCTCCGGTCGAGATGGCAAGGAAGTTTCGGCGCAAATCATTCATATTCAGCCTCCAGATTTGAACGCCGGAACGAAGATTTGCCCCTTGTTATGTAACTACATTACCTACAATTAGAGATGATGCAAGTGGTTCGACCGACCGACGACCCGAAAACGATCACGATCCAAATGCGCGTCTCAGAGGAGTACCTGGCAGGCATCGACGAGTGGCGAGCTAAACAGCGTCCGATCCCTTCGCGTTCGGACGCGATCAGGCAGTTGACGGCGATCGCACTGGGCAAAACGCCCAAGACTAAAGGCGGACGCTCGTAGAACTTGTCCGCACACCGACGGCGCGGTTGAATGTGCCGACTGGGGCATCATGGCTAGAAAATTGAAACGCATGTGGTCGATGAAGGCCGATCGTGAACTAATAGTGTTGTCGAAAACGAAAACCCTTCAAGGTCTCGCTGATCACTTCAAGCGCTCGCCCGCGGCGATTCTAATAAAAGTGAGGAGACTCGGGCTGTCGATCAAATTGGCGACGAAAACAAAATGAAGCGCGCCCCACACCCGAAAAGGTTCAAAGGCACTTGGTATGTTTCATTTGAGATGCAGAGAACGCACTCGACGTATCGGACAACCGAACCTTTTCAGAGCGAGCAGGAAGCCAAGGCGTTTGCCAGAATAAAGCTGGCCGATGGATCAAACGTCAACGCGGGCACGTTCAACCCACATACGCCGAAGCGAATTATTACGTCGGCACAGATAGCTGATTGGCTCGATGAACCGGATGGGTGACGCGGAATTATGGGAGCGGCCCGACGCGCGACGGGTGCCGGACGACACACGCCGGGCCTGACCAAACCAGTTGGGATGAGGCATGGCTAAATCGAGCATAAGAGCAATTCATGACAAAAATTCAGTTGGCTGGTCCCGCCCATTCGACGATCCGATCCCGCTGCCTTGCGGCCGCCAGCTCGTGACGCTTGAGGACGCCGGCACCTACATCACCAAGCTCCCGAAAGCCGAGCATGAGGCGCCAGAGTGGCAGGACGCGATGGAAGCCCTGATCCTGGTCGCCCGTGGCGGGCCGACCATCCTGGCTAGGATTGGCGTGCTACGGGCGCTCCACCGGAACGACATTCGCGAGTTCAGGGCCGATCGCAAGGAGACGCATTGGGGCAAGCGGAAGCTGAAGCGGGATGAATGACAGACCCCGTCATCCGCGAAAAATTCACCCGTGACCTTTCTTTCGCTCGTTAACTGGCAAAGGAATACTTCCAGCGATACCCGAAGGATCAATATGCGGTCGAGAGCTGGCGCCAGATCCAGTCCTCACGATCGTTCATTGTCGTCTCGTTGTGAAAAGAAAATGGCCCCACTTAAGGGGCCATAGGTATTACATGTGATGGTGGTGCCAGTGGTGGTGGTGATGATGATGCCAGTGTGCGAACGCTGGCGCAGAAACAGCGAGCGTGACAATCGCCGCGAACGCAAGTGATAGCTTTCTCATTTTTGGTTCTCCTGAATGGGGTAACTAACCTAAAACGAGCCGTCGCTATTTTCGTTCCGATAAGATTTCTGGACAGTTATTCAGTTTCTTTAATTCTATGAACTACAGCGTGGTTGTGTCAGGCCACGCCGGAGCCCATCGATCGTCGCCGTACATCCGGGCGACGAAACGAAATGTTTAGCAATACTCTGTGAGCGCGTTCGACCAAGCGCCGACGGCGCTTTCCCTCTCGACGGAGCTCGATGAGCTCCAAGAGTTGAGTCACCAACAGACTGATCATCACCCGGGGCTTTCCTAGCGCGTGATCCAAACACCGCAGAGGCATTCGGATCCCGGCGAATGAAGAAAACGTGGAGTCGAACGAAAGGGCCATTGCGACAAATTCCACAGAATTAGTAGGCTCAGCTTAACCGTCGCTATTGGCGCCAGCTTGCGTGGCCTCGATGAGGTCCACCTGTTCTCACTGGCGCTTTGTCAGGCTTTGGTTCCGCGTCGCAGCGTATCTAGCCTGACAAAATTGAACTCAACAAAACACTGGCTTTGTGCTGACGAACCGATAGTTTCGCCGCAACTCTGTCGTGCCGTGAAAAGCGACAATCGCTGCCAAATATGCGAGCAGCCCGCCCAATGGAGGGTCAATGATCAGCGTTTCCTCGATAGACATGTTCTTGTTCGCTGCGGAACCAACTAAGATCAACATGACTTATCAGAGAGCCGTTGGGAGTAGCAATCAATGAAAATCGCTCAAATCGCGCCGCTGATGGAGAGCGTACCTCCTCGGCTGTATGGGGGCACCGAGCGCGTTGTTTCTTATCTCACGGAGCAACTTGTTGCCCTTGGCCACGACGTCACTCTTTTCGCGTCTGCGGACTCGATTACTTCCGCCCATCTGATTGGCTGTGCAACCACGGCCCTCCGATTGGATTCAAACGTAATCGATCATATTCCATATTATATGTTGATGCTCGACAAAGTCCGAAGATTGGAGAATGAATTCGATATTCTGCACTTCCACATCGACTACCTGCATTTTCCGTTATTCCGAGGCCTAGCCAGCCGGACTGTGACAACACTCCATGGCCGCCAGGATCTTCCCGACAACAAGGCGATTTTCATCGAATTCGACGATATGCCGCTCGTTTCGATTTCGGCGAGTCAACGGAAACCAATACCTGACGCAAATTTTGTCAGCAACGTTTACCACGGATTGCCGACTAATCTTCTTCAGCCGAACTACAAACCCGCCGGTCAGTATCTCGCATTCATTGGTCGCATGTCACCGGAGAAAAGACCTGACCGAGCCATTGAGATTGCTCGGCGGGTCGGCATTCCCTTAAAGATGGCTGCGAAAGTAGACCGGGCCGATGAAGCTTACTTTCGCGAAACAATTGCTCCCTTGCTTGACGACCCGAACGTAGAGTTTGTTGGCGAAATCAATGAGCGAGACAAGAACGAATTTTTGGGTAACGCCCTCGGGCTTCTTTTCCCCATCGATTGGCCCGAACCATTTGGTCTCGTCATGATCGAAGCCATGGCATGCGGCACGCCTACACTCGCGTTCGGGTCCGGCTCGGTCCCCGAGATAATTGACCGCGGCGCCAGTGGGCTTATTGTCGATTCTGTGGAAGCGGCAGTGAGTGCCCTTCCCCCTTTACTCGCGATGGACCGTAAGAAAGTCCGCCAGGCGTTTGAAGAACGTTTCTCCTCAACTCGGATGGCGCGCGACTATCTTGAAATCTACCACCGCTTACTCAACAGACCTGTAGAGACAGATCGTTTCCCTGTTGTTAGTAACGTCGCGACCCCTGGGATCGGATCTGAGAGCCTTAACTAATAGAGTGATTATCAATTCATTTTAACCTTCTGCGCGGCGCGTCTGGGTTCGCATCGAGTACGCACCTTGCAGGCGATCCCAAGACTTCGCGGCGAGTCAAAAAAAGCCAATTCTGGTAGACCCGGCCGTTTCGTTTTCGGTTCGATATTTAGGATAAACGTTTGCTTTGACCCTACCATTCAGACCCCGTAGGCTTTGTTCATGAGCATCTTTTCAAAAGCATCACAAGGAACACTTGTTCCGATCCACCCGGACAACGCCAAGACAAAGGATTGGGTCGTCTTGCTGGAGGCGGCCACCATTGTTGGACAATCTCGCGACAAACTTAGAGTTGCGCTGACCACGCAAGAACGGAAGCTCGTGAGAAAAAAGAAGTTGTTTCAAAAGCCCCGGTACTATCTGGTTGTTGATGGATATGATCCTCGCATCCACGCGCTATATTTTTGTCCCCAGCTTTACCGGAAAGAAGATGCCGACCTCGTCCCACTGAGCGGCCAGGAAATCGGACAACTGATGGCCCAAGCGCTCGAAGGTGGCGCTGTCGAGAAATCGCCGTGGTATGAGCCATCAGATAGTATGCCGGTCGAACCTATTATCGGCTCCGCTGCTCAGGTGGAGTTTGATAGCCTTGTCGTCGATTCTCCGAGTTCGCGTGCAAATGAACCGACTGTGTTGCACCCTACCGGTTCCCGAGAGAGAAAAGGTTAGCTCCGCCCAACTCAAGCACGGCTGCCGTTTTGGTGGATACAAATTTAATGAGCGACGACGGCCCGCCCCGTAATCCTGCCTCAGTCAAAGCGATACAAATTAGTCGCATACCGTGGCATCTTGATTGTTCTGTTGGCGTTCGGCGCACTGTCGGGTAGCCTGATCGACATTCCCATAAGAGCTGGCATGTCCCTGCGCAATCAAACGGCAACCTTTTTAAGGTCCGCAACTTTGACGAGTCCGTCCTGGCTCGTGAAGGAAAGCGTTCGGTCGCTGCTTTGGGCCTGGGCAACACCGAAAATCCGGTGATCGCCAGAGTCGTAGACCGAGATCGCGCCCCGGTCGTCGATCACCAATCGGCGCGTGCCTGGGAAAACCGCGTATCGAAGATCGTTCTGAGCACCCACCGCACCTGGCCTCCCCAGTCCGGCCGGCCACCAGTCCGTCGATCCCGACATTGACCTGTAACTGACCTCGTCCCCGGCAGATCGCCCGCCGCCGCCGGCGATAAACGAGTCCAAATGCGTGACAATGTCGCTGCAGAGCGCGTCGAGCTTGGCCTTGAGCTGCGTGTTAAACATATCGCCGACCATTGACATGCCCGGCGACCACTGCGACATGCCGCCGAAGTCGGCATGGCTGAACTGGGCCATCCGACCGCCTCCGCTCCGGAGAGCCGCGAGCACGACCTGCACCGCCGCGGGCGAGACTGAATGCTTTCTCGCCATCCGGTCGACTAAATCGCCGTCGTTTGCTGACATTTCGTAATCCCTGACTTTGAGTTGGCCGACGGGACGCTTCAGGCGGAAGAACGCACCCGCTCTGAGTCCGCGTCACGCGACGAGCGGGAACGTTGGTAAGCGCTGATGGCCCGGTTGGACAGCGCCAGCCGACTGCGCTGGCCCCGGCAGATCATTGTCTCGACGACGTCGCTGAGAAACCGGCTTGCGGCCGCGTCGTCGCCCAGTTCGCCCGAGCGTTCGAGGTATTCCCAGGCAATCCGGAACGATTCCTCGAGCAATTGAGAAAGAGAGATGGTCATGGGCGGAAAACAAACCAGAACCCCGCGCGTTCCATATCATCTCCGCTTCGCCGCCCGCTTTCCTCTATGGACCGCAACCGGCTCGGACCGAAAAAAGACGTCGCGGAAAACGTGGAACTCCGACATGCTAACGGGACAACCGGCCATCGGCGCCCGGGCGATCGATCGCCAAGTGGGGTATGGCCCGCAGGCCAGCGACGCTTGATGGTGAGTGGCGATCCTGCACGATGCATTTAACGATTGAGCCAAACGTTTGATTAGTTCTGGCATGTCAGGGTTCGCCGATTTTCGGCAATCGGACTCATCTCGACCAGCGGGGGCGGCCACAACATGGATCCCAACCTATTAGATTGCCTGCCGCCACGGTTGCTGCGCAAAATGGATGTTGTCTAGACACCCTGTTTCGCCAACCGCCGCAACGAATCTTCCCATGATCCCGTTCGATGCAACACGATCATCGCATCGCCGCCATCATCATCCCAGATCACACTCAACACTTTCCAATTCCAACTCGCGCCGTGCCTGTACACGTCGAGCACTTGCGGCCTGCCATTGATATACTCAATGCGCAAGCGCGCGTCGTGATAGCTGTAAGGCTCTGCGCATTGGCTTCGCTTATCAGCACGCCTTTCGCCTTGACGACCGCCACCGCCAAGTCGCGCAATGCCAATGTTTGTTTGTCGGCCCCTGACATGGGTGCGGCCTTTTTCTATTTCTAATAGGCGATGACCCGGAACCTAATCACCGGGTCAGCGTTCTGTTGTGCGATATCAGTCTGAGGGAAGCATGAACGACGACACCCGCGATTTGGTCAGCGCATTCTTGGCGATAGGCTATGCCGCCGTCCTGTTGGCTATTGGGGAATTGTATATCACCAGTAGATCGACGGAGCTTCCGTCTATTTCTCTCAAGCAAAGCGGGTCGGTGTCGCGGGCGTTGCATGCGATAGCTGCCGACTAGCGCTCCGCTGGTGCGGGCCACGATGGCCGCAACCCGAGGAACGTTTCGTCGTACTTGGCGTTTGCGGAGGATGATGTGGTATCGAGACATCGAATACGCCTTGGTCCAAGACGTTGAGCGCGGCGGCTGGAAGTGGTCGGCGTCGGTTGCTGGCGTCGTTATCACGGGCGAACAGGCTTCCAAGTCGGCGGCTGCGGTAGCAGCCGAGAGGGCTATCGACCGGGCCCTCCGTCGCCAATCGTCCGGCTTGCCTCGCGCCCCGGCCCGCGCTTGAATGGCCGCATGTCCGATACCCCGATTGATTTCAGCGCTCCGGCCGCGCTCCGAAAATGGCCGTCACTCAACAAGGAGCGCGTTAGCGCCTCGCTCGGTGCGCGTCCCTATATGATCAGGGAAGGCACCCTAGACGAGTGCATCCAGCAATTTATGCGGTCCGAGAAGCGCAACGTCATCTGCATGAAATTCATACAGAGCCGCAGTCCGACGCGGTCGCGGCGATCTTGTCGACGGAACACATCGTTGAATTGGCGCGGCTCAAGGAGTTTTTAGGAAGGTAGCGATGCCCCACGTGCGGGCCAATGTCTCACTCCAATCACTTGAGCTTGCGCAAGGTCTCGACGAAAAACTCTCCGGCCACCAGCGTTAAAATAAACCCGGCACCGATCAAAGCAGCCGCACAAATCTCTTCGCGGGAGAACCCGTAGTCATAATGGGCAATATATGCCAGCGAGAGGGCGACGGCGGCCGCTCCAACTCCGGACATCACGACCCTTACGACCCTATCGACCGCTTTTTCCATTCTTCGAATATGCGCCAACCTCTCGCCCGATCAAGCTTAATCGGCGGGCATGCTTGCCAAGTTCCCGTTCCAGCGTTTCAATGCCGCCATGCCCGGACCCGACATACCCCTTACCCGCCGCCGACCTGCCGATCGCCAGGATTGCTGGCACATCTACTACGGCGACGTGCACGCCGGGACCATCACCATGCGCGCCGGTAACCCTCACGACCCCGACCCTTGGGAATGGTCTTGCGGCTTCTATCCGGGATCGAAACCGGGCGAAATCCAGTCCGGCACATCAGCAACGTTTGAGGATGCCCGCGCGGATTTCGCCAGCGCGTGGAAAACCTTTTTTGCACCGCAACGAGGCCGATTTTCAGGCTTGGCGTTACCAGCGAGATTCAACCGCTTGGAAATACACGATGTGGGATCGCGGTTTCAAACTGCCGACGCAACTGCCGAGCGGCCGATCAAAGTGCTTCTGCGGTGCTGATCTGACGATCGGCAACGTGACCGATCATATCCGGGCGGGGCACGCTGACGACTGATAGGCTAAATACATGGAACAGGATATTACTTCTCGATTGGGACGCGGTTTTAGAAATTTGCTTGGATTTCTTTATTTGGCGGTCTTTGTTTGGGGAGTTTGGGCTGGCGGCGGCATTGTGCAAAAAATACAACACAGTGCAACCTTGAATGTGCCACCGCAGGTAAATTTCAAAACGTGTTTGCACATAAAAATGGGCGACGACGCGAGTTTCATTGGCGCGTGTAGCGACGGTGCTGATGGTGCGCCTGCTTTGCCACTACCGCCGGACACACCTAACGCTGTTGAATGTTTTTTCCGCACAATGTTTTGAAACGACAGGTTGGACGACTCCAAATCCCGCCAACCGTCCCTATATTTCCCGCATGCCGCCCCGCCTCTTCCAGCCCTGCATTCCGACCCGTGCCGCCAAAGTGCCATCCGGTCCGGATTGGATTCACGAAATCAAACATGACGGCTATCGCCTGATCGTGCAAAAAGATCAAAAGCGCGTGCGCCTGTTCACGCGCAACGGCCACGATTGGACTGATCGTTATCCGCTAATCGTCGAGGCAGCACTCCGCAACCGCTCGGCTTCATTCGTGATTGACGGTGAAGCCGTGCTGCTCGGCGTTGATGGTGTCAGTGATTTCGACGGCCTGCATTCACGTCAACATGACGAGGAAGTGCAGCTTTACGCGTTCGATGCCCTGATGCTCGATGGCGATGATCTGCGGAAACTTCCGCTCGCTATGCGCAAGAGCAATCTGGCCCGGCTGTTGGCCCGCCGCCCTGATGGAATTTTCATATCCGATTTCGAGCAAGGCGAGATCGGGCCGAAGCTGTTTCGCAAAGCATGTGAATTCGGGCTTGAAGGTCTGGTGTCGAAGCATCGCGATCGCGCTTATCGTGCTGGCGCATCGCCGCATTGGGTTAAGGTGAAAAATCCGAAGCATCCGGCCATGACGCGGGTTATGGAAACGCTTGGTGGTCGGCGGTGATTTGGTGGATACGAAAGCTTTGGGGGAAGTCGATGGCTGATAAGATGCCGACTAAAACCATGGTAGAGCTTGAGATCGAATGTCTTAAAGTGTTGAAGCGTGATCCACGCACGCGCGAGATAACGCGTGTCGGCATTGTTCGATTGAATCCCGAAGGCACCGGACCGAATTGGACGTTCATCGAACTTGAACCGATGCCAAGCACTCAGGGATTGCAAATTGCCCGCGATCTGATTGCGACGGTCTCCGGGACATACACGCTCAGGGAGTGATCGACGCCGGGCGCTGCCGCCCTTTATTTGCAGCCACGCGCGCAATTCACAACTTTGTGTTGGTCGGGTGCCCAGCCGACAACGATCGACTGCCGTCCGCAATCGCAACGGCAATGCCAAATCGCTGTGCTACCCCTGATCGGTCCGCCGTGCGATGTGACCGTTAGCAAGGCGCACTTTTTGACGCCATGATGCGCACGTCCATTTTAGTTCGCCCGATCGCACGCCGGATGCGGCAACGGTTGCTGATGTTCATCGAGCCAAACCAGATCGATCCGCAGCGCGGTGCTCTTGTTGCACCGCTTTCTCCTCCCGTTGCACGCCTTGTTTTCGCATAAGATCGTTGTATCGGTCGATTTGACCCGCAAGCCTTGTCAAGCTAACCGAGATATTTTCGAGCAGCCGGGCGTGATCCCTGGTGGGTGCAGAGTTCATTAGTCGAACACACTCCGCCGCCTGATCTCTGCAATGTCGTGCGCTAAACATCATGCTTTCCCTCCAACAAATTTGCGATTGCGCTGCAATTGCCTAATGCTCGGCAATGCGAGCGCGTCGCTGACCTTTGATTTGATCGGCATCCGCATTTCGTCAAACTAAGCCGGGTGATAGCGAAATTTGACTTGAGGCGAACACCGCTAGAATTTCCGATTCAATCAGGCCGCTGCAATTCACTCGAAATCCAACCGGCAGATTTGGATTCCATGGGGTCCGGCACCGTTACCGTGTGCATGAAATTGCATTTCGGGCATTCAAAGAGACGCTTCTCTTTGCCATCCGGCACGGGAGTTATGCGGGCCAGCCTCATTCGCGTTCGGCAGCGGCCGCAGTATGGACGCTCGATCGGCATTAGTGGGGAAGGCATGTTATCACCCGGAAGCATAGGACGATATGCGATGATACTTCTCAATCGGTAGCCGCTTCTTCGGCAGCGCCGCCTTGGCGAGGCATCTTCAAGGAAATTCCAAGCTGGTGTGCCTTCACGGCGGTTGCCCCGGCAGAGCGACCAAGCTGTGCCGCAACCTTCGCGCGCGGCTCTTTCTGCGCCATATTTTTTAACATTGCGATTTCGTCCGCCGTCCAGCGACGGAATGTAGGATTGGGCATTTGTTAGCTCCCAGCGTCACAATAAAAATCAAAATGCTGCGACTTTTGAAAAGTTCCCGGTCGATCGGCCGCGCGTTCTAACCCATTAGTAGTACGGAACGATTTCGGATTTCGTGCTTGAATATTGGCTTTATTGCGTTTGCGTTTTTGGAGTTCCGTATGCTTAGAACAGGCTGGACGCCGTCCATTGTGTCGCCGTCGCCCCGCAGCGCGGATCACACGGTCTATCTGGTAGTCGACAGCTTTGGGAGGCTTGGCACCGCCTACCGCGAGACCGATGTCGAGCGAACGGACCTTGAGACTACGATTGCCGATCTGATGTCCGGGCAATTCAATGACCCCCTCCGCGTCGTCGCCTTCAACACCGCCGAGCGATGGGCGCAGGATGTCTCAAAAGAAGTGGCCTTCGAAATCCAAAGCCGTTGCGATATTGACGGTCGCGACGTTCCAGAAACGCTTCAAGACTTTGTTGAGATTTATGCCGCTTCCGGTCGACAGCTTGCGCTACGGCTGATGACATAACCATGTCCAGCCCTCGCGCCGTCCGATACCGCAGATTGGCTCTCGTCGAGCAGGACAGTGAAAAGGCCGAACTATTGCGGCAGCTTGCCGATGAAGCCGATCAGGGTATCTTGTTCACGGTCGAGCACTCGCCGCACGACAAACCCTAATCGCCCCCAATTACACCGGGCGACGCAAAGAGATGACCAAATTCGGGCGCATGATGTCGATGATCGCTGCCGCATATCCGGCCGCGATCTAGCGCATCAGCTCAAAGCAAATCAGGCTCGGATTGCTCCGAGCCTGATCCTTTGGCGCGCGACGTACATCCGGCCGGGCTGCCATCGTGGTTTCATATCGGCAATGCCCTGCCAAACTGGCGGGCCACCACAGGGCCGCGCTGGGCGACGTGTTCAGAATAATGAAATCAGCCCGGATGAACGACTAATTTCTCCTCAGCAAAGAATTGAAGCGCGCCGTTTCCCTCCATATCGACGGCGTATCGAACATTGCCTTCAACCGTTGGAAAAATGGCAACGACCGTGCCGACTTCATGGTCGTCGGCTGCATTATCGACTTTCTCGCCAATCGCAAACTTCGACATCGAAAACTCCTCTGGAATCATTGATGCGAAGCTACCACTGCCTAACCCAAAATAGGTTAATGCTTCTTACGATTAGGGATGGAACTCGCGAGGCCACCGGCGAGCCAACAATTTGAATCGTGAACCATCCACAAATCCTGCCGTGCCGCATGCACCGGCCGATGTCTGCTCTTGAGCGCTTTACGGACTCAGTCAGGCATTGCGGCAGGTCCGAAAAGTGCCAGACTCGGACATCCGCATTCTCCTACACAGCCGAGAAAGCTCGCCGCGAGCCGCCAACCCAAGCGGAAGGCGGCAAAAGTTCCGTCAGAACTGGGCCGAGGCGGCCGCCATCTGTGAAACTATTTGAATGTTCGGGATTTAGTTTCCGGGAGGGATACTCGTGAACCGAATCCTAAAGTCCATCACCTACGTCTTAGCTGCCGTGTATTTTCTGGTGGACGCGGTTTCCATGAGCGTGGCCAAGCCGATCTCCAACTGGGTCGCTAAGCACTTGGTCCTAAGAAGATTGCGGGCCTGGATCAGATCCTTGCGACCTTATCCCTCGCTCGCGCTGTTTTCTGTGCCCGTGATTATTCTGGAGCCGGTGAAGCCTGTAGCGGCTTACCTCGCCGCAACTGGCCAAATGCTGGGGAGCCTCCTGACATTGATTATTGGCGAGCTCCTGAAGCTCGTACTGATGGAACGTTTGTTCAGTCTCACCCGAGACAAATTGATGAAGATTCCGACATTCGCTTGGGCCTATGGCAAATTCCGACAAGCCAAAGCGTGGTTGGAAGCCACGCAGGCGTGGCAAACCATGCAATCATTGAGCAGGGCGGCGCGTGACTACGTCGCGCGTCGCGTAGGTTTTACGATGCGCCGATCACTTCTGTTCTCCCCTTATGAACAGACATGCTCATTTCGTCAGCGCGGCCGAGCATTGAGACCGGTACGGCAACGCCCGTGCCTTGGCAGCCCGGAGCTAAGTAGCGGCTCAACTTTTGTAGACGATTGCTAGCTAGCAAATCGGACCGCTGCTCGCACACGAGCATGCAGCGCAGTTTTCAGGTCACGCCGTAAAGAACAGACGGTTCAGCCGCCTTCTCGCGCGCACAAAGTCGAGCAGAGGATTAATATTGCGAGCTCGGGTTTGCCGAGCGAGCCACCGGGTCAGGCCATTTTTCGGCCGGCAAAGTACCCGTAAACAAAAAGAACGATGATCGCGCCGACCACCGCGCCGATCAAACCGGCTCCTTGTCCCGGTCCGTACCAGCCGAGCATTTGTCCGAGGAAGCTGGCAACGAAAGCGCCAACGATCCCGAGAATGGCGGTGAGGATGAACCCCTGCGGCTCATTGGGTCCTGGCATGATGAACTTGGCGATAACGCCCGCGACAAACCCGATGATGATCGTCCAGATGATGCCCATCTCGCGTTCCTCCATGGTTAAGGGGTTCAAGCGTTCTGACCAGGAAGTCGGCCGTCCGGCGTGTATTTGTCAACGGCCGCCGGCAATTCGCGCGAAAGCCTGGCGAGAAGCTCGTCCTGCGAAAGGCCGGTTTGCTTCTCCAGGGCTGCCAGGACATCCGCCCCAATCGCCTGTTTGAGTTGAGGTGGAGCAATCTCCTTGTTGGGGCCGTCATTGACCCACGACTGAGCAACCTCCCCCTGACCGCTCTGCTTAAATCGTTCGAACAGTTCACCAAGACCGCCGCCCAGAAGACCTCCCACGCCCCCCGTGGCGCCCTCTCCACCCAAGTTACCGAGCACGCCGCCCAAACCCGGTTGCGTGCCGCTGCTGGGCTTGTCCCCGTGTGCTCCTGCACCCTTGAGCATCTCGGCGATTTTGTCGCGATTTTGGTAGCCCGCGATCGCGAGCAATCCCAAAAGGGCTGTCATCGATGGCATTTTGCTGGCCATTTTAACTCTCCTCGGCTGGTTGCGACGGTTATCATCCTAACTTCAGTTGCACGCTGACGGCCGATATCTTGCCTTCGAACGCGTAAGGCCGGCGGCCGAAACAATCCAACGATACCAGCGGCCAAATTTGAATGTACTTAATCCGAGTAAGGTAGGTCGGTGGGCCACCGAGCGCTACCGTCAACTTCGTCGGCAAGGTCCGGTTCGGGTCAAAATGCGAAATACTACCCCGAGCAAATCTGGTCCGCTTCGCCTCCGAACTCGGACATTGTGCTACGCGGGGCGGCACTTCGCATTTGTGCCAAGAGCTACATTGGCGTTTGTCTGCTCTTGGCCGCAAAGCGGACACTCTGCGACAGACTCGGCCACTTATGGCTCGCTTCTCGCCGGTCTGGCATTTTCGTCCTGCGTGAGGGATTCGACAAAGCCCGCTATCAAAGATCGCAGTTCATCGATCGAGGGAATGTCCATCAGCAGCGCGACGTAACCGCCAATTTGCTTTTGATGAATCTCGAACTTGATGTGCAAAAACAGCACAAGGGTCGAGGTTGCGGTCTCGAACATGCGTTTGCCGTCGCCGCGAATGACGACTGGAAGCGACATTTTCAATGCGCTCTTTAGAAGGTTGGCGATCGTCGCGACCCAGCTGTTGAGAATAATATTGCCGGTTTCCGCCAGCGCCTCGTCCTCCAGATCCACGATGTCTTCCAGCGCCAGCTGTTGCCCAACCACCGCGCGCACCAGCTCGAGACTATTGGTTTCCGGGAAAATCAGTAACGCCCGGCCGGAGAACGGACCGGCAAAATCTTGGCGTACCGCGACCAGTTTGGGGTTGTCGGGCTTTCCGACCAGATTTGCGGCCGCCGCGTTGGTGAGAATATCCACCGAAGGCACGGCCAGCAGCACCTCGTTCTGAACCATCTTGCGCAGGCTGTTGGCGGCCTTGGCCATCGCAATATTGGACAGTTCGGCAAGGGCGTCACGCTCGAGCTCGGTCAGGGGCGTAAATGGTTCGGACATTGTGCCTCAGTTCTCTTCGGGGCCTGCCGGGCTATCGCTAGCTGTGTCGGTTGAACCACATTCTCGCGACGGGGGCACGGCAGCCGGTGCCCTTCACTCTGATACAAGCGAGGTCAGGGGGGAACCTTTGTTTCGCTTGTGTCGGCTTGCGCAGACCGCGTAGTTTGGCGCCTATTACGATCTTCCAGCTGCCGAAGCTACCGGCAATCCCTTGAGAATACGGATTTTTGCAATGCGGAAAAAGCACGGTATCACTGATCGGCCTACGCTGAAGCCACGGCGGCCGAGCGCGGCTAAGCCGGTGCAAACCAGCCCGAACGCCCCCAGCGAAGCCGGTTCCGTGCCTCCAAAAACGCTGGCTGCACGCGGCCCGAAATCATTGATGAAGACCTCTGCGTTCGCGGAGCGCCGGACCGGCCTTCAGGCGACGCCAAGTTCCACGTCGGTTCCCGCCCAGCGCCGCAAACCCGCGCCCGGCAACATTTCCGGCGTCCGCCAGCAAAAGATCGAGGAGCGGATTGCGGCGGCGACCGAGGAGCTTTCGGCGGGGATCACCGAGGCGGCATCGGCTGCCGAGGAACTTCGCCGTTCGATGGAGCAGATTGCCAGCGGCGCCGAGGAAGCTGCCAGCGCCGCTCAGGAAACTCTCGCCGTCGCCGTGACGATCGCGACAACCCTAGCGCACGCACGCGATCGCTCCGAGGGCGCGCGGCGCCGGACTGACGCGCTGGAGACGCTGCTGATCGAAACCTCCAACCAGATCGGGATGTGGGCCAGCAACATCAAGCATAATGGCGACCGCCAGGCCGGGACGGTCCACATCATGGCGCAGCTCAGCGAGCAGTCGGCCAGCATCGGCGACGTCACCAAAACCGTCAGCCACGTCTCGGACCAGACCAACCTGCTTGCGCTCAACGCGGCGATCGAAGCCGCTCGTGCCGGCGATCACGGCCGTGGCTTTGCGGTCGTCGCGGACGAAGTCCGAGCGCTGGCCGAGACGTCGGAAAACAGTGCGCGTGAAGTGCAAAATCTTGCCGCACAGATCGAGACCCAGGTCGGCTCAGTGTCTTCCATCATCAAAACGGCGGCCGAGAGCGCCGTGGGCGAGGCTCAGAAGAGCCAGACCGTCGTTCTTGCGCTCGGCGAATTGCGCAAGGAAGTCGGCGCCCTGGCGGAGGGCAGCCAGTCGATCGCGGTAGCGACGCTGGAGGCTGAATTGGCCGCGCGCCAGGCTCAGAAGGGCGCTGAAATCATTTCCTCCGCCGCCGAGGAACAGGCTGCAGCCGCCGCCGAGGCGCTTCGCAGCGTCGAACAGCAGGCCAGCGTCCTGGATGAAAGTCAGGCCGCGTCCCGATCCCTGTCCGCGCTCGCCACCGACTTCCAGTCGCTTTCGACCAGCGATGCCAGCGCCAATCAGCTCGCCTCCGCCGCCGAGCAGCTTTCGACCGCGGTCCAGGAGATGTCGGGCTCGGCCGCGCAGATTATGAGCGCCGTGGATCAGATCAGCCGCGGCGCCCAACAGCAGGCCGCCGCGACCCAGGAGGCCAGCGCGGCGATGACGCAGGTCGAGAAGACCGCGCAATCGTCCCGGGAAAGCGCCGCGGAATCCCTGGAACGGACCAAGCGAATGGACGCGATGCTCGGCGAATGCCGGTTGCAGATCTCCGGCCTGTCACAGGGCGTGACACAGTCGATCGAGACGACGCGTCAGAGCCTGGACCTGATAGCTGGCCTCGAAAGCATCAGCCGCACCATCGACAAGATCGTCGACAGCATCGGAATCGTCTCGATTCAGACCAATATGTTGGCGGTGAACGGCTCGGTCGAAGCGGCGCGCGCCGGCGAATTCGGCAAGGGGTTCGCCGTCGTGTCCAAGGACATTCGCAGCCTTGCCCGCGATTCCGGGGAGAACGCCGCCCGCATCAAGGACACGGTGCTTGCAATCCAGGGTCAAATCGCAGCGGTCCGCCGCGAGCTCGAACGCGTGATCGCCGGAGCGGAGGCCGAAAACCAGAAGACCGATGCGGTGCTGGCAAGTTTCGATATCGTGCAAAAGGACGTGGCCCAGATCGCCGCCGTCAACGATCAGATCGGCGCCGGCGCGGAAGCCATTCTTGCCTCAATGAAGGATGTCGCTCAAAGCGCAAGACAAGTCGCTTCGGTTGCCGAGGAAGCCTCCGGCGCATCGGCACAGGCTGCCGCTGCGGCCAAGCAGCAGGCTCGGGGTGCCGAGGATCTCGCGGCGGCGATCGAGGAAATCGCTTCGCTTGCGGAAACCATTCAGCGTCGCGATGGCCAGTAGACGTCGGCAGCCCCGCAAAACGGCCGATCTTCCGGCGGCCGCCGAGCCGCTTGTCCCGGGAGAGGAGGACGTTGCGTCCGAAAATCTACTGATTTTCCAGCTTGCCGAAGAATCGTTCGCGTTGCGGCTCGCCTCCGTCGCCGAAATCATCCGGCTGCCGGAGCTGGCCCATATGCCACTGGTTCCTCCGAGCCTGCTCGGCCTCGCCAATTTGCGCGGGATCGTGCTGCCTGTGATCAGCCTGCGGGCGTTGCTGCAGCTGCCCGGCATTGAAGCCAATGAGCAGACCCGTGTGATCGTGATGCGCGGCGACGCAGCGATCGGCTTCGTGGTCGATCGGATCGACCGCCTGCTGGCGCTCGCCGCGCACCGGCTGGAGCACGACCATGCCGGCGCCGGTACCACCGATCCGGCGATGCTGGATGGTACGATCAAGGGCTCGGAAGGCCAGAGCACGATCAAGCTGTTAAATCCGTCGCGACTCCTGAGCGGGCAATTCGCCCGGCTTGGCGTCGCGACAACGCGCACCGCGAACAGGTCGCCGGTCGCAACCGGTAGCTTGGCCGCGGCGCCGGTCCAGGCGTTGGTCTCGCTGCTGAGCTTTGGTGTTGGCGAACAGGAATATGCGCTTCCGCTCGATCGCGTGCGGGAGATCGTTCCCCTGCCGGACCACATCTCGACGCTGCCGCGGCCGGAAACCGCCGTGCTGGGCGTGATCACGCTGCGAGACCGCCTGTTGCCGCTGGTGTCGCTCCGCGCGTTGCTCGGGATGGCGGCCGGCGGCGAACGCGGGCAGCGCGGCAAGGTCGTGGTGGTGTCGTTGGGCGATGGCGCGGTCGGGGTGGTCGTGGATGCAACCCGGGAAATACTCCGGGTCGATCCGAACATTGTCGAACCGGCGCCGGCCTTGCTGACCCGCGGTGACGGCGACGCCGAAATCGCGTCGATCTGCCGGCTTGACAACGGGCAGCGGCTGGTCGCGCTGCTCTCCCCGGACCGGCTTTTCCGGTCGGAACTGGTTCGCCGCATTCTTGCCGAGCAGGTCGGTGCGGGCGAAACCGGATTGCAATCGGAAGCAAATGTCATGGCAGAAGAGCAGTTCGTCATTTTCCGGTTGGGTGATCAGCACTACGGCATCCCGATTGCCGCGGTCAGCGAGATCGCGCGCCGGCCCGATCACTTCACGCGGCTGCCGATGGCGCCCGCTTTCATCGATGGAGTGATGAATCTGCGCGGCAGCGTGGTGCCGATCGTCGATCTGCGCCGTCGGTTCGATCTGAACACGGCGGAGCATGCGGGGTTGCAGCGCATTCTGATGGTGGCGATCGGCGCCGTCATAGCGGGTTTCCTGGTCGACAGCGTATCAGAGATCATGAAAATCCAGGTCGACGCCATCCAGCCGGCGCCCGAATTGTCGCCGGACCAGATGCGGCTGATCTCCCGGGTTATCAATCTGGAAGCCAAGGGACGAATAGTGCTGCTGGTCGATCCGGCGCAATTGCTTGACCAGGTCGAAGCCGATGTTCTCGCCAAGTTCAGGCCTCCAGAGCTCGACGTGCCCGTGACGGCCTCGTGATCAAGCTTTTGATCGCCGACGATTCGGCCCTGATGCGCAAGTTGCTCGAAGACATTTTCCTCGACGAGGGCGACTTCGACATCCGTCTGGCTCGCAATGGCAACGAAGCGCTCGAACTGGTGCGATCGTTCGATCCGCAGGTGGTCACGCTCGATGTCCAGATGCCCGGCATGGATGGCCTGACCTGCCTTGGCCAGATCATGATCGAGGCGCCGCGCGCGGTGGTGATGATCTCTTCACTGACTGCGGAAGGCGCGGAAGCGACCCTGGAGGCGATCGAACTTGGCGCCGTCGATTTTATTGCCAAACCGAGCGGCACCGTTTCGCTGGAGATCGACCGGTTGCGGCCCATCTTGGTAGAAAAGGTTCGGGCCGCAGCCAATGCGCGCATTCGGCGTACGCTGCGACTGGCCGAGCGCGTCCGCCATCAGATGCGCGGCGCTGGCCTCGCGACGCGAGCCCGGACGATCCGCGCCCCCGCCATCAAACAGCCGAAGGTCGGCCCGGGCGCCGCTGCGGTCAAGGGCAGGCATGGCGCCTTGCCGGGTCTGGTGCTGATCGGCACCTCGACCGGCGGCCCGGCCGCGCTCGACATCGTGCTGCCGCAGCTGCCCCCGGACTTTCCGTGGCCGGTACTGGTCGCCCAGCATCTGCCGGCAAGTTTCACCGGCGCATTTGCCAAGCGGCTTGACCGGGAATGTCATCTGAACGTGGTCGAGGTTTACCAGCCGATGCTCCTGAAGCCCGGTATGGTCTACATCGGGAAGGGCGACGCCGACGTCATGGTGACGCCG
The DNA here is from genome assembly GCA_963819325.1 of uncultured Pseudomonadota bacterium. Lineage (GTDB taxonomy): Bacteria > Pseudomonadota > Alphaproteobacteria > Rhizobiales > Xanthobacteraceae > Bradyrhizobium. The sequence continues at coordinate 84,339 of CAWFVT010000014.1, read as the reverse complement.
CGGGCGGCGGGCCTCAGCGCGATGCCGGTGCCGGCCAACGCCCAATATTTGTGGCATCCGAGCGTGGAACGTATGGTCACCAGTGCACTTGAACACTTCAGTGCCTCTCACATGATCGGCGTGATGATGACCGGAATGGGAAATGACGGCGCGGAGGCGATGAAACGGCTGCGGCAGAGCGGCGGCCGCACCATTGCGGAAGCGGAATCGACAGCGATCGTCTGGGGCATGCCGGGAGAACTGGTGAAGAATGGCGGCGCCGAAACGGTGCGGCCGCTTGAGGATATCGCCGCAACGATCGTCGACATGGTGAGCCCCCATGCCGCTGGTTAAGGGCGGCGCCAGGAACTTGGGCACAGGTGGCGATCTGACGCCGCAACGGCCTACGCTTGACAGCTCGGACGCTGAAAGCCGATGGGCCGCGGCCCGCGCGCTTGCCGGTCATGCGGAAGCTGTGCCGGTGCTTGCCGCGGCGCTGGGCCGCGAGACAGTGCCGCGCGTGCGCGAAGCCATCATGACGGCGCTGATGCGCATTGGCGACACCGCCAGCGTGGAGGCGATGCTGCCCTTTCTGCGCTCCCAGGATGCGGGACTGCGCGCTGCCGCCATCGAATCACTGCAGGCGCTGCCGGAGGCAATCGCACCCTTTATGGCGCCGCTGTTCGGCGACCGCGACTCCGATGTGCGCCTGCTTGCGACTGAACTGGCGCGCAACATGAAGGCGCCGGACGCCACCCGACTGCTGTGCGACCTCATCGAGCGCGAGCAGCACCCCAACGTCTGCGCCGCCGCAATCGACGTGCTGACCGAGGTCGGAACGCCGGAAGCCATTCCTGTGCTGAAAAAATGCGCGGTGCAATTTGCGGAAACGCCGTTTCTGCCGTTCGCCATCTCGGTAGCCATCGCGCGCATTTCGGGCGCGGAAGGCTAGAGGAAATGAACGGCTCAGATGGCTCAGAGTGGCGATCCGCCCCCATCACGCCGGACGATGTCCAGCGTTTTTGCGAATTTCTCTACCGCCGCACCGGCATGTCGTTCACGCAAAGCAAGCGATATTTCATTGATCACCGTCTCGAGGACCGCATCGCCGTGACCGGCTCGTCGTCGTTCCAGGCGTATTTTTCGATGCTGCGCGCCGACGCGGACCACGAAATCGAACATCTAATCAATTCGTTCACGGTCAACGAGACCTATTTCTATCGTGAGGATCACCAGCTTCGCTGCATGACTTCCAGTATGCTCGGCGCCATCGCCGCTTTCAAGCCGCCGGGTGGCACGATCCGCATCTGGTCGATACCGTGCTCGACCGGCGAAGAACCTTATTCGGTCGCACTTTGGCTAATGGAGAGCTGGCCTGAGGTCGACAACTACAATGTCGAGATCCTCGGGTCGGATATCGATACCAGGGCGCTCAAGGCCGCCGCCGAGGGCATCTACGGCGACCGTGCGCTGATGCGGCTGTCGCGCGATATCGTCACCCGCTATTTCAAGCCCGTCGCCAATGGCAATCATCAGATCGACGAGGGACTGAGGGGCTCCATCGAATTCACCCGCGCCAACCTGATCGACGCACAGGACATGGCGCGATACCGCGATTTCGACCTGATCTTTTGCCGCAACGTTCTAATATATTTCGATGATGCGTCCCGGCGCCAGGCGGCGGAAAATCTCTATGACTGTCTTCGGCCCGGCGGTTACATATGTCTTGGACATTCAGAAAGCATGAGTCGAGTATCACCACTGTTCAGCGTGTGTCGGTTTCCCGATGCGATCGTCTATCAGAGGCCGGAAGCGGATCATGGTTGATATCGGCACGCCCGCCGAGGCACGCGTTCTGATCATCGACGATTCGTCGCTGGTACGGCTCTATTATCGCTCGGCGCTGGAGAAAGCCGGTTTCGAGGTCGAGCAAGCGATCAATGGCATCGAGGCGATGGAAAGAGCGCTGTCACAGCCATTCGATCTGGTGATCGTCGATGTCAACATGCCGCGCATGGACGGCTTTACTTTTGTGCGCGCGCTTCGCCGTGTCGCGACAGATGTGGCGAGCTTGCCGGCGTTGATGATCTCGACCGAAGCAGAAATGCAGGACATCGCCGCCGCCAGGGCAGCTGGCGCCAATTTCTATCTGGTCAAGCCCGTGGCAGAAGCCGAATTGGTTCGACATGTCTGCGTTCTCACGGGAGCCGCATCGTGAGCGCCCTGCAGGAACAATTCGTCACCGAGGCACGCGAGTTGATCGGTCAGGCCACGGACGATCTCATCGTGCTCGAACGCGACGGCGCTTCGGCTGAGCGGATCGATCGAGTGTTCCGCGCCTTCCACACGCTCAAGGGCTCCGCCGGCGTGGTCGAATTGCCGGCCATGAGCATCATGCTGCATGCCGCGGAAGATCTGCTTGCCAGCGTAAGGCAGGGAATGCTCGACAGCAGCCCCGATATCATCGATGCGGCGTTAGCCTGTCTCGATCAGGTGTCGCGCTGGGTCGACGACTTCGAGGCGAACGAGGTGTTACCCGCGCAGGCAGGCGAGGATGGCCGTATGCTGGCGGAACGGATGCGATCGTTTCTGCCGGCCCGCGCGGGTCGGCAGCAACTGGCGTCGGCCGCGCGGAAATCCACGGCGGATATCGAAGCTGGATTGCCAGAATGGGCCGCGTGCCTGATCGCGGCGGAGCGCGACGCGATGCTGTCACGAATGCCGGAACGTGCGTCAGCGATGTCGGCGATTTCCTACCAACCGATCCCGGGCTGCTTCTACAACGGCGACGATCCCCTGCAGTTGATGCGGCAGGTGCCGGATTTGCTGGCGTTTCACCTCGAGCCAAGTGAGGGCTTTGCGCCTCTGGCGGATATCGATCCCTATGCTTGCAATTTGCATCTGCAGGCCATTTCCGCCGGCGATCGCGACGAAATCGCCAGGATCTTTCGGCTGGTGCCGGATCAGGTGCAAATCACCGGCATTCCGCTAGATGCGCTTGTCGCGACACCACCGGCTGCGAACGATGCCGACCAAACCCTGGTCCGGGCTGTTATAGAAGCCCAGTGCGAACTGCTGCGGTTTTCCAACAGAACGGACGATTTTGCCGGTTGCACGGGCGCTGCGGCGCGTGTCGCAACTAATGCCCTGCGCCACGCCGATCGCCTGCAATTGGCGGATACGATACAGCGCGCCGGCTCCATGGCCTTGGCGCAGCATGATGCCGGGCCGTTGCTGACGGCGCTCGAACAGGCCCTCGTTGCGCTCGCTGATACGCCGACGACGATGGCCGAGGACGCCAACGGGCCACGCGCCGCAGCATCAGGCGCCACGGAACGGGCGGTCGAGCGCGTGCTTCGGGTCAGCGAGGCCAGAATCGAGTCCCTCGTCAATTTGGCGGGCGAACTCGTTGTTGCGAAAAATGCGCTCGCACATTCGGCAAAACGCGTCGAACAGGATTTTGCCGGACACGAGGTCTCGAGATCGGTCCGACGCGACCATGACGCCATTGATCGCCTCGTGGTCGAACTGCACGGCACCATCCTGCAGTTGCGAATGGTGCCCGTGTCGCAGGTGTTCCGATCGCTGCACCGGCTGGTTCGCGATGTGTCGCGCCAGCTCGGCAAGGACGTCGGGCTGGTGACATCAGGTGAAACCGCGGAAGCCGACAAGACCATCGTGGATCGCCTGTTCGAACCCCTGGTGCATTTGGTGCGCAACGCGATGGATCACGGTATCGAAAGTCCTACGCAGCGGCGGACGGCCGGAAAACCCGAGACCGCAACGATCTCGATCGAGGCATCCCGGATCGGAGACAGGTTCCTGATTGAGGTCAGGGATGACGGCCGCGGCATCGACCCGGTAGTGGTGCGACGGAAAGCCTCCGAAAAGAGTTTGGTGCCGGCCGATGAGCTGACCGCCCTGACCGACGAACGAGTTATCGACTTGGTCTTTGCGCCCGGATTTTCGACCGCTGCCGAAGTCTCCGATATTTCCGGCCGCGGCATCGGAATGGACGTCGTGCGCACGGTGATCGAGCAGATCGGCGGCCGGGTTTCGCTGGCAAGCCGGGTCGGGACCGGCACCACGGTGCGGCTCGATCTGCCGATGACGATTGCCATGTCCCGCATCATGGTGGTGGAGGCAGGAGGCCAGTTGTTCGGCATCTCGATGGATGCGGTGTCCGAGACGGTGCGCTTTACGCCCAATCGGATCAGCCGGATCAAGAACAACCTTGGTTTGGTGCTGCGGGAGCGTATCGTGCCGATCGTCTCGCTGGCCGAACTCATGAAACTGCCCGAACGGGCGAAGGAGGACGCTGCGGCGAGACTTTTCGTCATCATGGAAGCTGCCGGCAGGATAGCGGCGTTTGAAGTCGATGCCATCCGGGATCGCCTCGATGTCGTCCTCAAGCCGATGCAGGGGTTGCTTGAGAACGCCCGTGGCTATGCCGGGACCACCCTGCTGGGCGATGGACAGGTCCTGCTGGTGCTGGATGTGAAGGAACTACTGCCATGACGGTTCGCCGCGGCGACGACGGCTTGATCGTGCTCGACGGTGTCTGCCCGGTCGAAGATGCCGAACCGTTGTTGCAGCTGTTGCAGACAATGCCGGCGGTCAAGGTTGACTGGAGACAATGCGGCCAGCTGCATACTGCGGTGCTCCAGCTTGTGCTGGCGTCCGGCAGGGCCTCGATCGGGCCGTGTGGCGATACCTGGATAGAGCAATGGCTGGTACCGAAACTGCCCCAAAACGGGGCTGGGAGCTGAGCCGGGTGGAAGGGCGGCGGCCAATGGAACAAGTCGGGCAGACAGCCATTTACCCTCTGCTGACAAGGCGTTAGACCTATGCCGGAAATTCGTTCAAACCCCGCAGCCCGCAGACCCGGACTGCCGTTCAGCCACGAGAAACGCCGCTATGTCCTACAAAGTTCTGGTTGTCGACGACAGCAAGCTTGCCCGGATGGTGATGGCGAGCGCGTTCCGGCGGATCCGACCGGAATGGCCCTTGGTCGAAACCGCCAATGCAGATGATGCGCTCGCCGCCGTGAGTACGGTGGACATCGCGCTGATCGATTTCAATATGCCCGGAACCGATGGCTTGGAACTGGTCGCGAGAATACGCAAGAGCCATCCGGGCATGCCCCTCGCCGTGGTCTCCGCGAATATCCAGGATGAGATTATCGGGCGCGCCCGGGAGCTGAACGCCGGGTTTATTCCGAAGCCTTTGACGGATGAGGCCCTTGCCGCATTTCTTTCAGGCGCCACGCTTCGCCTGAAGAAGGCGGCGACATGATGGATGATGTGGAGCAACTCACCGACATCGAGCAGGACGCGCTCGCGGAAATCGCCAATATGGGCGTCAGCCGCGCGGCCAACAGCCTGCGACAAATGGTCGGCGAGGAAGTGCTGCTGTCAGTACCCGCGGTCACGATTGTCACGCGCGAGGCCGCATCGAAGCTGGTGGAGCGCAATAACGCAAAAAGGCTTGTCGCCGTGCAGCAGTCCTTTGAAGGGCCGTTCGCTGGCCGGGCGCTGTTGATCTTTCCGGAAGCTCAAAGCCTGGAACTGGTCCGCGCGATCGTTGGTGATGAGCATTCTTTAGAAGATGTCATCGACCTGGAGCAGGAAGCGCTGGCTGAAACCGGCAACATCATCCTGAACGGCTGTCTGGCAACGATCGCGAATGTTCTGCACCGGACCATGCGAATGTCGCTGCCTTCCATCGTTCGAGGCGATGGAGCGAAGCTGTTTGAGGTCAATGAGGTAGGCTCTGGCGGGCAGTTTGTTCTGTTTCTGTATATCGATTTCAATATCAAGAAACGCAACGTTCACGGTTTCATTGCGCTACTCATGGATCTGCCATCGATCGCCGCCCTGAAGGACATGGTGAACGATTTCGTCAGTGGTATCGAAAAGCAACCCTCCGGTCATGTTGGATAACGCATCCCATCTCCTGTTCGGCCCGGTGTTCGACACTGTCGACATCGGCCTCGTCGTGCTCGACAGCCAGGGCTGCATCGTCGGCTGGAACGAATGGATGGCCCGCGTTTCGCGCCGCCCCGCCCGCGACGTGCTTGGCAAAGCCTTCCTGGAAGTGTTCCCCGAGGTGCGCCAGACCCGCTTGCCTGATGTCATCGACGATTCGTTTCTTGCCGGCAGTTCGAGCATCCTGACCCATACCTTGAATGCATTGCTGCCGCTGAAAAGCGAAAGCGGAGAGCCGCTGCTGCACAATATCGTCGTGCGTCCGGTCTCGTCCGTGCACGCGACTTACTGCCTTCTGCAGATCACTGACGTGACAGTGGCGGTGACGCGCGAGCGTGTTCTGCGGGAGCGACAGAACGCGCGTTATCACGCGATCGTCGATTCCGCTCCCGACGCGATAGTGACGATCGATGACAATCGCAATATCCAGTGGGTGAATGGCGCAGTCGACCATGTCCTTGGCTATAGCCATGCCGAGTTGCTGGGGCAGAAGCTCGATATACTGCTCGGCCCGGACAATCCGCTCCTGCAGGCGCTTGCGCAGACATCAGTCAACAGTAAGGCCGACAAAGCGATATCGGTCATGGGTCGACACAAGAACGGAAAGGCAAGTTACTTCGATGTTTCGCTGGGGCACTGGCGGGCCGATCAACGGAGTTTTGTGACGACGATCTGGCGCGACGTGACGGAGCGCATGGAAGCCGATGCCGCCTTGCGCGACGCTCGGGACGCGCTTCAAAAAAGCAACGAAGAGCTGGAAGATCGTGTCGAAGAACGAACGCGCGAGCGCGAGGTTGCGCTCCAGCAACTGCACGAATCCCAGAAGATGGAAAGCATCGGCCAGTTGACTGGCGGCGTGGCCCACGACTTCAACAACTTGCTGGCGGTCGTACTCGGCAGCCTGAGCCTGTTGAAAAAGGCGGTTCCTGACGATCCACGGGTTTCCAGATTGCTGGATCGCGCGATCCTGGGCGCCGAGCGTGGCTCGACGTTAACGACGCGTCTTCTCGCCTTTGCGCGGCGACAGGAATTGAAGGTCGAGTTCGTCGCCTTGCAGAAGCTGATTCCAGAAATGCTCGATTTTCTGCGTCACTCGGTCGGCCCGAATGTCGCGATTCAGGTCGAAATTTCGTCGGAAGTATGCGCGGTCGAGGTCGATGCAAACCAGCTTGAATTGGCTCTCATCAATCTTGCGGTGAATGCGCGCGACGCAATGCCGCAAGGCGGGACCCTGACGATTGCCTGTCACAACGAGAACCATGGCAAGAAGGTTGGCCTGCCGCGAGACCCATTCGTCTGCGTGACCATATCGGACACCGGTGAGGGCATGAGTGCGGCGACTCTGGCACATGCTCAGGAACCTTTCTTTACCACAAAGGGTGTCGGCAAGGGCACTGGCCTCGGTCTTTCGATGGTGCAGGGGTTTACCGCGCAATCCGGTGGTGCCATGCGGATCAGAAGCGAGCCAGGCAAGGGCACCAAGGTCACGCTGTGGTTGCCGCGCGCAAAGCAAGGTCCGCCGGTTGCTAACGTGGAGACTCAACCTGTTCAATCGATCGAGGCGAGAGGTTTGCGCGTGCTGCTGGTCGATGATGATATTCTGGTGAGCATGGGCGCCGCTGATATGTTGCTCGATCTCGGTCACAGCGTGACGGAGGCGCAATCCGGTGCTCACGCCTTGAAGCTACTGGAATCCGATGGGCAGTTCGACGTCGTTGTGACCGACTATGCCATGCCGGGAATGAATGGATTTGAACTCGCGCAACGAATTAAAGCGAGCCATCCACGGCTTCCGATCGTACTCGCGACGGGATACGCCGAACTGCCGGCGGACCGATCGATTGAATTCGGCCATTTGTCCAAGCCCTACACTTCGAAGGATCTGGCAGCGGCGCTGGAAAAGGCCATCAAATTTTAGACGCCAATTCTAGAATTGAACGACCGCTTCTGGAGCGAAGCGGACATTCCTCGATTGTGCAAGTCTGCTTAGGGTCAAACTGCGACCTTCCGGCTCGATTGGACCACGTCCGCTATACCCCGGACTCCGGAAGTCCCGCGGGCGTCAGCTTATTCCATTCCAGTGGAAAATTCCGCAGCGTTCGCTAAAATCGTGGCCCATTTCGTCCGGCGCTCGATTCAGCTTTCATCGTCTCACGCGCCATCGCGGTCGCGATGATGTTGTCGATCTGGGTCGAGTTCGAGCGTGCGCTCGATCACCAACGCTTCCGCGATCGCCAAGCAGCAGGATGCTGCATGATGATCGCCTTGGCTTCCTCGCCTGCAAATTTGGGATAGGCATCGATCGCGACTTCAATTGTGCAGATGATGCTCGCCAGCGATCGCCTGCCGGATGTCGCTATGCGCAACCCAAGGCGGGCAGGATGGATGCAACAGCGTTTCGGCGGCGGTGCCGGCCATCAAATCGGTAATGCGGACGTGAACGTGCGCGAAGATGCCAGCGGCACCGGAGCGCGGTTCACCGAAGGCAGGCCTTGAGCATTTTCTGCGGCCTAAGGTTCCTAATCAAACACGCAACTGCGAAAATCAAATTAGGCCGCTGAGGTCAAAACAGGCCAATACCAGGTTGCGTGAGACCGCGCGCGATGCATTTCGCGCCTTCGTGTGCGAAAACATCAAGGTACGGAGAACTAGCTGGAAAGCGGGTCGGCGATACTTTCGAGCGACTTTCCCTCCGCATTGATCCCGAGAACCAGTTCCGTCCCGGCGGCGATCAGCAGCAGCGCCGCGGCCAATGCATATCCAGCACTGACCCGCCAGGCAGATCCGGACTCGATCAGCCACCCGAACAGCAGTGGCGAGGTGCTCCCGCCGATAGCGGTGCCGAGCGCGTAAAAGCAGGCGATTGCCAGTGCACGCGTCTCCAGCGGAAAGATCTCGCTCGCGGTCAGGTAGGCCGAACTCGCCGCCGCCGATGCGAAGAAGAAGATCGAAAACCATGCGATCGTCTGCATCACCGGAGTGAGATATCCCGCGGCAAAAAGATAGGCAGTCAACAGCAGCAGCAGGCCACTGATGGCGAACGTTCCGGCGATCATGGCCTTGCGGCCAACGGTGTCGAATAGCGTTCCGAGAAACAACGGCCCGCAGAAATTGCCTATGGCCAACGGCAGGAGATACAGCCCGATGCGCTCGCTGGGCACCTTGTAGAAATGCGAAAGGACCAGGCCGAAGGTGAAAAAGACGGAGTTGTAGAGGAAGGACTGGGCCACCATGAGCACCAGCGCCAGAATGCTCCGCTTCCGGTATTGGCCGACCATCGATGTCAGGATCAACCCGATACCAAAGACCTTTTTGGGATGGACCTCGATGCTTTCGCTCGGCATCGGCGGATGTTGCCCGGTGGCTTTTGCGACGTCCTTCTCGATGTCGCCCACCGTCTTCTCCGCAAGTTCGTTCTGTCCGTGCGTAACCAGCCACCGTGGACTTTCGGGCACGAAGCGGCGGAGTAGTAGAATGCCAAGCCCGAGGACGGCTCCGATGCCGAAGCCTAGGCGCCAACCGACGTCCGGAGCGAACAGGCGCTGGTCGAGCAAGAACGGCACTGCCAGCGCTCCTGCCGCCGCGCCGAGCCAGAAGCTGCCGTTGACGATGAGGTCGACACGGCCACGATATTTCGCCGGAATGAGCTCATCGATCGCTGAGTTGACCGCCGCGTACTCACCCCCAATGCCGAGACCGGTGATCATCCGAAAGATAGCAAAGCTCCAGAAATCCCATGCAAACGCGCTCAGCAGAACGCCCGACAGGTAAACGATCAGCGTCACGTAGAAGACCAGGCGCCGGCCATGCCGGTCGGTTATCCAGCCGAAGACAAGCGCTCCAACGACCGCGCCCACGACGTAGAAGGACGCGACGGCTCCAAGGTTCGCGCTGGATAGATGGAGCGTGTCGGCGCTCTGCAGGGCCGGCCCCAGTGAACCGACGATCGTGACCTCGAGCCCGTCGAGTATCCACGTGATGCCGAGGCCGATGACGACCAGCAGATGAAAGCGGCTCCAAGGAAGCCGATCGAGACGGAACGGGATGTTGGTCCGGATCATGGCTATGGGTTGCGCCGTCGTCTGCATCATCCGGTCCCTTTTGTCGTCAGATACGGCTTCTCGGGCCTTGGCGATCCGACGAGCAGTCCCGCTCCTGATCGTGCGCCTTTTGTTATGATGCATCCTACCACGTCACGGAAAACCAGCTCAAAATCCCTTTTTCCTGATCTTGTCCAAGGTCACTGTACGGTACCTAAAACGTGGCGGCTTCCTAGGTAGCTTCACTATTGGCACACGCTCCTCACCGCCGTCGGCGTACACCTTCAGCAAAAAGCGGCCGTCGCCTTCCAGAATGATTTCGATCTTTGTTGTTTTCTTCGGCATTCCTCGGGAAACATGAGCACGAGAGTTCGGTTCCCTGTTGCCTGTCTAACCGCTTGCATCACCGGATCGTCAAGGAACCTCGCCACCTCCCTTTGTTACACCTGCCAACTGATGGAGAGACCTATGGGTAAACACCCTTTCGACCGCGTAAGGCGGCCTGACTTAAATTATATAGTCAACCGTTCCACATTGGCCGCGACGATCTTCCGGTAATTGTCAATGATTTGCCCGGAATTACCTCCCCGAGCAAGAATGGTGCTTGCCTGTGTTAGTGCATCGATCTTTTCATTCACCATCAAGAACATCTCTTCGGGCGTGCCCTTTCCGCCAGCGATAAGCCGAAGTCGCATTTCTATTACCTGCATGGCATCAATCACGAGCGCCATCAGCGGGGACCAAAACAACATTGAAAAGCTCCAAAATAGAAAAAGAGAGGACCGGCTCGTTTAAGCCGGCCCAGCTTGTGTTGCTGTCTATTCCACTTCTTCGGTGGTTTGCTCGATCGCTTCAGGCATCTTGGCGACGGACATCAGGGTGCGCGCGACCTGGTTAAGCAGCTGGTCGGCGTTTTCTTCCTCCGCCAACGACTTCGAAAGCAGCGATACGACCGCGCTGTGGCGCAGTTGCTGTGCGAGATTCTTTGCCGTCGTGTAACCGGATATCTCGTAGTGTTCCACGCGTTGGGCCGCGCCAATGAGCGCAAGGTCGGCAACGGCATCTTCCTTCTTTTCTCCTTCGGCCATGACTTCCTGGCCTTCCTCCACGAGGCCCATCATGCCTTTACAAGGCTTGGCGCGGGCCGTTTCGCCGAGGAGCGAAAAGCACTCATTGAGTTGCTCGATCTGCGCCTCGGTTTCGATCAGATGTTCCTCAAAGCATTCGCGTAGGCGGTCGAATTGTGCCGCCTTCGCCATTTTGGGCAGGGCCTTGGTTAATTGCTTCTCCGCATGCAGGATATCCCTCAGTTCATCGAGCAGAAGCTCGTTAATGCCTTCGGGCGCTGTCGGCGGCGAACTTTCTGTTCTAATGAGAGCGTCCGTGGGTTGGGTCGTCGAGAGGGCCGGGGAAGACATGAATTCCCAATCCCCGCCTTCATTCCAGGGCCCCCGCGTGTCGATCTCACCTTCGTCCCCTGACCCGGTAGAGTTGTTGAAGAACTGGTTCACAAGGCCGGGAGTGGGCGCGATTTTGCCGATCGAGAAAGCCGGCTTCTTCATGCTTTCAAGCGCTGCAGAAAACGCCTTCATGTGTGTGATTTCGCGCGTCATCAGGAATTGTAGCGCATCCTTGGTGCCGGCATCGTCGCAGAAATTGATCAGCCTTTCGTAAACGATCTTCGCGCGAGCTTCGGCTGCTATATTGCTCCGCAGATCGACGTCCAGCTCGCCGGTAATTTTGAGATAATCGGCTGTCCAGGCATGGCCCTGCGAGTTGAAGAGGTTGACGCCGCCGCCGCCAGCAATGGCGATAAGGGGATCGGCTTCCGCCTTTTGACGGTCGAATTTCATTGGCTTGAGGTGAAGGCGGGCAAGGGAGCCGACGACCTCGAGGTGGCTGAGTTCCTCGGTTCCGATATCCATCAGGAGGTCTTTGCGGTCGGGATCTTCGCAATTCAGCCCCTGGATAGAGTACTGCATTGCCGCTGCGAGCTCGCCGTTGGCACCGCCGAACTGCTCAAGCAGCATGTTGCCGAAACGAGGATCCGGTTCGTCGACGCGAACGGTGTACATAAGTTTTTTGACGTGATGATACATGACGACCTCGGGGCTTAGATGCGGGAAAAGATGATTACCAATCGCTCTGCGCTCAGTATGTTCCTGCTCCAGGCCATGACGGCTGCGAGTGTCGCAGGGCACCGAGCAACCGGGATATTTCGTCTGCAACCGCGAAGCAGCCCGCTTCGCGGAGCGAGTTGATTGAAAAGCCGCCCGTCAGCACTCCTGCCGCCGCGGGGCCTGCTTCGGAAGCGGCCTCGGCGTCGTAAGGTTTGTCTCCCACCATTACCGCCTGAAATCCGGATACGCCGAGTTTTGCGGGGGTCGGGCTTACCGTGCTCGACATCGGTTCCGCAGGCTGTTGCCGCGACAAATTCATCGATGTCCAGGAGGGACAAGTTGTGCTTCAACTCCGGGCCTTTGCATTCGGTCGCAAGGGCGATCCGGCCGCCCCGCTAGCCTCTCAAACACTTCGCGCACGCCGTCGGCCGCGGGTAATGGCGCATCGATATTGAAAATGATGGACGTTTCGCGTCACAAGTCGGTGATACTTGCGGGTTACGTCCGGAATGCCGAGCTTTCGCTGGTTTACTTTGACTCCGCCACGCCGTGGGCCGAAAGCAACCTAAGCAACCAACCGGCGAGTTGCCCTTTAGGCTTCGGGCAGGCACAAAGAGTTGCGCCATGAGATCGGATCAGGAATTTCTGCTCATCGCTGGCCTCGGCGGAATCACCCGCCTGCCCCGGTTGCGGGCGGCCAATGGAAGTCGTTCTTCACGAGGTCAGGGAAAACCGGCCTGATTTTTCGACTTTCGGCTGCGTTGCGTGCGCTCGTTCCGAACGATTTGTTTGCGAACATTGAGACGAGCCAGGCCGGCGCAAGGCAATTCAGATTCAAAAGGCAACGCAGGAGACAATACGGTGCCCAAAGAAAAACCTCTCAAGCCTGAAGATTTCCCGGTCCACACAAATCAAAAAGAAATTGTCACGGACACGGGCAAACCGATCGCGGGAACCCGCGATAAGGAAACCGCCGAAGACATCGCGGACCGTTTGAATAGCGATCATGCCCAAGAGGACAGGATCGCTGGGCTTAGCGCGGGAACGTATCAGCCGGCATCGGACTTCGATTTGGCCGGCTGCGCGTTGCTTACGGGGTCCGACGCCGGAAAGGTCCCTTCCAGCTCTTTATCAAGCTTGTCTTTCACTTCCTTGTCGGCCTTCTCCACTTGCTTCGGATCGGAGGCGTGGCGGTCGATTGGTGCGGGATTGAACTTCTCAGCCATGATTTCCTCCATCGTGAAACTGCTGCCCAACGTTTCCGGAACCCACGGACGACGCGGTTAGTGACTCGCACCTACGGTGTCAGCCATCATTGCCCCTCGACTACCTAAGGGCTTCGGGGCTCCCACCGTGCTATCTTTAGTCGTCTGATGTTCGATTTCGGAATTAAGTTCAGCGCCCAATAAAATGACGATCGTGGACATCCACATCCACGTCATTAGCGCGATTGCCGCACCTAGCGAGCCGTAGGTTGCGTCGTAATGCCCGAAATTTGCCAAGTAAAAGGAGAGCAGACCGGAACCAATCATCCAGGTGATTGTGGCCACGATACTTCCAACTGAGATCCAGCGCCATTTCGGTGATCGGCGACTCGGCGCGTAACGGTATAAGACAGCTAATGCCAGCAGGAGGATTACGCCTAAGACGGGCCAACGACCAAACCTGATGAGCGCATCGACCGCCGAGCCTAATCCGATCATCGAAAGAACCACCGGGGTGACGACGACGAGCCCGATCGCAAGTAAAATCCCGATAACTCCCCCGACTGTAAACGCTAGCGAGACCGCATTGAGCTTGATGAACCCTCGTTTCTCTTTTTCGTCATAGACCACGTTCAATGCGTCGATGATGGCTTTCATGCCGCCATTGGCACTCCAGACTGCCAGCAATAAGCTGCCAAGAAAAGCGCTTCCGAGCTTCATATCTCCCTTGGAAAGCACTCGACCGACCTGGTCCTGGATAATTGAAAACGTTCCCTCCGGTAAAAAACCGCTTATAAACGCCATGTGATCGTTGACCGTCTTGGCGTCGGCGAAGAGTGCATAGGAGGAGACCAGCGCCGTAATAGTCGGAAAAAGCGCGAGCAAGCCGTAGAAAACAACTCCTGCTGCGACCGCAAGGAGCCGGTCCTCATTTAGCTGTTCGTAGGTCCGCCAAAGGATGTCTTTCCAACCCCTGGCAGGAATGCCGCCCGGCGATACGGCATGCCGACCTCTTCCGGGCGCAAACGCATCATCGGCCGACGCGGGTGCATCTGAGGTTGACCGAGAGTGGGAAGAACGAGAGCGATCCTGATCGGCCGCGAGATATGCTACTGCGAAAGCGAGTCCGAGAACCGCCAGCGTTCCAAGTAAGCTCTCGCGTTCGACCCTCATCTAAAGTGTCCCATAATCACGCGATGAAACGGCCCTCGCCAAAATAATAAGCCCAGATGGTGTTGGTTCCTTCCGACTGCCTCGCGCCATCCGTGCCCACGGGAGTGGCAGCCATCAATGCTCGAGCAGGTCGATTATTGGCGTTGCGATTGGATTGCTGATAGTCCGAATAGTTACCCATCTTGCATTGCCGGCATTCGCCGCAGTTGATGTTGAAGGGAACGACTATTCGTCGCCCTTCATCAGCGTGTGGCCAGATGAACCGGTCTCTAAAATCGCACCTAGCTTGTGATTTCGAATGTTCCCGCGGCTTACGTTAATATGAAATGGTTGGGGGCATTAAACAGGCGGCATAAAAAGCCCCCGACAGCGGGTGTTTCAGTCAGTGACTTACACCTATGGTGTCAGCCATCATTGCCCCGCGGCTAAATCCCCGGGGGCCAATTGACCGGAGCTAACGAGGCGATCCATGGCTTCGTACCATCGCGGACGCTATGCGCGCCGATTATCGTGGTCGTATATTTCTCGTAATGCCGTGCGCCTGATCCTCCCGTGATGCCTCAACTAGCACCTCAAGGCTGCCGGCATGATTGCACATTACAAGCAGAGGAAAAGAAAATTTAGGTACGCTGAGCGAGGGCAAAATAACGTAGAACACTCATGTTCCACCCCGAAGACGACCCGCGCGGCCCGCGCAAATGCGGGGCTTATTTTGGGCCCGGGTTCGGGATGTCCGGCTTCCCTGGCGAGGGTTTTACCTTCACCTTGCCTTCGGGCATTATGGCGCGGTTGTTTTGCCAGAAATTCGATCCCCAGCTTGCGGGAATTTTGATTGTTCGCCGGCATTGTGTTCTTTCACTTCGGGAAGCGGAAGCTAGGGCGGGATCGGGCGCAAAGTTATTAGGGCATAAACGCGCTCTACAGCCTCTGGGCGAGCTTTCCGTACCGGCGGCCATGGGCGAAGCGGCTACGCTCGTCCTTTATCGTGGGAGGGTTTCATGGATACTGAAAAAAAACCAGACGAGAACGCGGAAAAACCCAAGCAGGACATTGGCGAAGTAGTCGGCGACTTGATCGTGAGCGGGGCCACCGTGCTAGCGCACTCCGCCGCTGAGGCCATCGTTAAACGTGTCAGGAAATCCGCGGCCAAGACCGCCCCCGTGAAAGCTGTAGCGAAGGTTGTGAAGAAGGCCAAGAAATCGGCCGCCCTAAAGACCGCTAGGAAAAAAGCGAAGAAAGTTTCAAAGAAATCCGGCAACAAAAGCGCCGGTAAAAAGACCGCGAAGAAATCTACCAAGAAAACCACCAAGAAGAAATCCCAACGCTAGGGAGTTAGCATGGCTAAGAAATCGAAGAAGAAGTCCGTCACCAAGCGCGTCGTCAGCGCTGCGAAGTCGGTGGCTAAGAAGGCTAAAAAGGCCGCAAAGAAAATGATGCCGAAGAAGACGAAAAAAGCGAAAAAGAAGAAGTCGAAGCGCTGACAGCCTCGAGGATTGAGCTAAGGCACGGATTAAAGTTAAGTTGGTTTGTGATCGGTGTCTGGAGTGCTCGGTCCGCTGGCGCATCCGTGCGTAGGCGGTGGCACGATGTCGGGCCCATGAGGATCGCGGGCAGCTGCCGGGCCAGGCGACGCGGCGGCAAAAGTCCTCTGTCTACGTCGTTTTCGCACGGAACAAAAGAAACAGCCTCGCATTCTTCAACCTTCTAACGGAGGATGAAAAATGAAAAAGTCTTTATTTGTTGCCGCCCTGGTGGTCGCTATGGCAACGCCTGTGTTGGCGGATGAAGTCGGGGTTCGCGTCGGTCCGGTCGGCGCTGGCGTAACGGTTGGCGAACCGCATGATCAGTACCGGGACCGCGATCGTGATCGTGATCGTACCACCGTGATCAAGGAGCGAAGTCCGAGGGACAGCACGACCGTGATCAAGAAGGAAGATGCTGACGGTAATCGCACCAAGACGATAATCCGTCACGATAACTAGGCTAAGCAAAGGGGCTCCGAAAAGTAAGGCTGGCGCATGAAATCACCCGCCATGCCGACCATGTTCTCGGCGGTTACGACAATGCCGGAGAGATCGATGGCACCCCTCGCCGTCGTGCGCATTCCGAGCGCTCCATGCTGATAGGTCGATTTTTTCGTCCATAGCGAGCTGCAATGAACACATGACTTGGCCGTCGCCGGCCTTTGCTGTGACAATGGGGTCCGTGACAAAATCGGCACAGGAAGCAAGAATTTTCCTGCCTTGGAGCACGGGCTTTTCGCCACGGATGATGTGAAGACCCTTGGCATCGTCAGCACCCCATACAGCCGATAGGCCGCCCGTAGCCACTCGCGCCGAGAGCGCCTGCAATTGACCATCGCCATATCAGGCCACGAGCGAAACCGCGTTGATGTGTCCTTCGTATAGACGGGCCACGGATAGGTCAGCTGAACCAAGGAGCCGCAAGATCGTGCACAGGTCGCTGGTCCGGTCCGGCTCACACAGGTCCGCTCCTCCAAGTTGTTTCGGAAACGGATACCAGAGCCGGCTGTTGATAAACCCGCCGCGGTCGGTTTTTACGCCGGCATCGTAAATCAACGCCGCGAACTGCTTCGCGGCTTGAAGTAAGACCTGAGTTTCTGTGAGGGCTAGAATGGTCTGCTCCTAAATACGTCGCGAATTAGGCAACGCCTCGGTAAGTCGGTGAAAACTCAATAGATCCTACAGGCCGGGAACCTTTCGGACGCACAGGGCCTTTCATCTACAAGGCGTATCTATACGGCCATTCGGATGAAGCTTTATGGTTACAATTCAAATCCATCCGGACAACATTGATGATACCGTCTGGTGGATGAAGTGGGTGGAGAGAGAGACGAGATCATCGGTCGCATCATCCGGCATCGGAATGGATGCTGCCAGATTGCTCCTTCAGGCCCCCATTGGAGTCCAATGAAGAGTTTTACTGCATTTGTTTTCGACAGCCCGGAAAAGGCACTCGCCGAAGTGGAACAGTATTTTCATGGCCGCTGAACCTGTGCGCTGATTTCGCTTAGCCCTAGCCGTCGGGTTCAAAGACAATTTCAACTGCTGACTATGACGATGCACGCATCCCGATACATGGAAACGCTGCCCGCGCTCAAGCTCGGGCAGCGTCACAAGGCTTTTACTTCAGCGAAGAGAACCAGGTATCTACATCTTTTCGAGCTTGATCCTTTGCAAACCCGTACCGCTGCTGCAATCGACCTTCTAATTGGTCACGTTGCCCGTTGATGGCGGTTAGATCATCGTCGGGCTCGCCCGAACCGCAGCTCTAATGTGGGAGCAAGTTGTTCACCATTCTTTTGAGCGAATGCGAGCGAATCGCTCGACGCTCGCCTTCAGACGGCAACCGAAACACAAGAGAGACGCCGATCGACCGCTCACATAGACTATTTGCCCGTTCGTAAAATATTCTCGACTGTTTTAAAATGGCATTTTGGGCAAATGAATGTAAGCGTTTGCGGCGAGAACCACGAAGATTTTCGTTTACTTACTACCATGGGCCATGCCTCGCACACTGGACACGTTACGAGGACGGCTTCAACAGAAAGCGGCTCGCTCATCGATGTTCAGCGTCTCCCGATGTTATCAATCGATCATAGGGTCGCTTCGCCCAGCCAACGAGGCATGGGAGATCCATCGCGATGACGCCCCCCAGCTGCTGCCGCAGCCCATGCAGTCACCGCACCGAGGAGAAGAGCTGCCGCGACCGAAAAGGCGAGGATAACAGTGCTGCGGCGGGAGCGAGCTATCGCCGTCTGGGCATTTGCGATGGCCGTATCGGCACGCTTCTCGGCATCCGGCCCCGCCAGACCGGTTGTCGCAGCCACCATTTGTGCGAGATAGGCGCGGTCGTCAGTGGCCATGCCGGAATGGCTGGACGAGGTCAAAAGGATGCGACCGGCTTCCGCGCGTTCAGGCGCAAGATCAACGTTTGCAGCACGACGAGCGGGCCGGAACAGCCGGTCAAGCTCGTAGCTGAGAAGCGGCTCCGCAGCACTCGTCCGCGCCGCCGGCAGGGATGCGTTCGACCGCGTCAACGCGGCGCTGCCGACTAAGGAGGCTAAAAGCGTCCCCAACACAACAGCCACAGCCCATGCTGCGAGCCCGTGAAGACCGTCACGATGTCCGATCTCGCTTACGTGAGATGCCGCGCTTACCGTTCTCGTTCGCCCGGCAATGTAACCGCCAACGCCGAAGCTGACGACAGCCTGAATGATCAAATACAAGCCGGAAAGTATAGCAAGGGCGGCGGAAGAATCGCGCCAGGTAGGCGCCGCAGAAGTCACGCCGAGTCCTATGGTTGCGCCAAATGCTAAAAGAATCGACGACAGCGCAGTCGCCATCAGAGCACCAAGGATGATCGGCGTCCAGCTCGCATAACGTGCGGGTGCATCTAGCACTGGCACCATTGGATCAACGGCGACGGTCATGTCAACGCAGTCCAAAAAACGAGAGTACTGCCAAGACAACAACGACCAGGCCGACGAGGTAAATTAGTCCGTTCATGTCATTCTCCTTGCGTTTAGATAGAGACGAATTACTCAGAACTGCTTCTCGCCAACGCCGTTCTTGGCAGCGTCCACAACGCGTCCAACTCGTTCAGTAATGTCATCGACCGCTGCTTTTGCGCCATCCGGAGTGAGCCCCTGCTTGCGTGCTTCAGCTGAGGCCGCTTCGACGACGTCGCTGGCAAGGGCCGTCGCCTTGTTGACCTGCTGACCGGCAATTTCCGCCGCCTGTTTCTTGACGGTCTGACTCACTTCACCCAGATATGCGTCTTCAACGCCGGTTTTTGGCAGCGCGGCTGCGATGCCGGCTCCAATGGCAAGACCGATGGCCCCCAGGGCCAGGGGTTGGGCGCGAAAGAGTTCGCTGAGGCCATCCCGTGCGGTGTCGAAGACGGCGCCGGGCTCCGGCATACCACGCCCATAATCAGCGACATTATCAAGGGTTGTCGCGCCGCGCTCGCGAACAGCATTCAGTGTCGAAGCCGCGACGTCCGTCGCCGATCCTGTACTTTCTTTCAACCCAGAGCGAACATTGTCCAACGCCTCCCCGGCCCTTCGAAAAGCATTCCCCGCTCCTGCCGGCGACTTCGCGCCCGTCAACATCCAGAGAACGCCCATCCCTATCAGGGCCGCCGAGACGGGGTTGCGCGCAGCGGCGTCCCGCAGATCCTCGACGAAACTTGAGCCGCTTTCAGTCCTGTCGTTCATCGCACCATCTCCTTGGCGGCAACCTTGTCTTTTTCAACCTGTTGGATGATGATCGACGGCCTCAAAGCCTCACCCGATAAGCGGCTAAGCCCAGCCGCGATCAAGGTGCCGGCTACGATAGCGGCACCCCCACCAGCGCAGAGATAGGCCATCGGATCCGAAAGCCCGCTTCTTATGAGAGCCGCTGCGGCTGCAAACAGCAACAATACGAGGGCCGGTATCAACACGACCGCCCCCGCCCCAATCATCGCTGCAGCGCGTCCCACCTGCCCTGCCTTCTCCGAGATCTCGGCCCGAGCGAGCGCGAACTCATTGCCAACCAGTTTGGCGAGTTGCGCCATGGCATCGCCGAAAAGTTCAGGTATCGAACGTTCAACTGGTGAAGTCATCGCGATAGCCCTGGTTTGTTGCGCGGTGCGATGCGGAAGCGGAAGTGCCGACCTGCGAGCTGCTTTCTGCGGAACTCTTCAAAAATCGCACGACACCGAACCCGGCCAGCACGGCAATCCCGAGGAACGCCGTGGGCTGCCGTCGGGCAAACGTCTGCGCGCTGCGCACCAGATCGTTGAGGTTGCCGTTCCGAATACCTTCGGAAACGCCGTCGACCTGTTCGGCCGCCTTGCGGATATATGTGCCGGCGATGGGGAGATCCGTGTCGAACTCTCGAGCCGCACGCCGCATTGTGTCGGCAAGAGTACCAATATACTCTGCTCCCGATGATTTTCGGTCATTGACCGCGTCTTTGAGTTTGTCGGTCGCTTGCGACGCCACATCCTTTGCAGCATCCGCAAAATCGGACGCGTGAGCTTTGAGCGCGTCAGCTGAATTCCCGGCTAAATCTTTCGCCTTTTCCGTAAGGTCCTGCCCAGCCGACAAAGCCTGGTCTGCAAGACTTTTCGTAGAAGCTGCGGCCTCGTCAAATTTT
The DNA here is from genome assembly GCA_963819325.1 of uncultured Pseudomonadota bacterium. Taxonomy (GTDB): domain Bacteria; phylum Pseudomonadota; class Alphaproteobacteria; order Rhizobiales; family Xanthobacteraceae; genus Bradyrhizobium. The sequence continues at coordinate 63,671 of CAWFVT010000014.1, read as the reverse complement.
GCGCGCGCCGAACTTTGCCCTGATGAGGCGGAGTCGCGTTGCCCCGCTGTACCGATTGTTTCAGCCATGATGTTGTCCTCCGCCAGCAGATGTTGTGGATGCGTTATCGGGCTCGAACGCTGTTGTCACCGCGGCTTCGACCACACGTCGGACGCGTTGTCCAATATCTTTCGCAGCCGTATCGAGGCCCTCGGACGTAAGGCCCTCGGTGCCCGCCTGCCGTGCGACGTTCTCAAAAATCTCACCAGCGGCATCTTTAGCCACATCAAACCCGCGGGACGCTGCATCGCGCGCCCGGTTTTTAGCAGCTTCGCTGGCCTCGCCGACAAGATTGTCCTCAAGGTCGCTGCGAGGAAGCGCGCTTGCAATCAAACCTCCCAAGAGCAAGCCCACCCCTGCGACGAGAAGCGGGTTCTGCTCGATGGTCTCGAATACCGTTTTGCCGGCACGGTCTGATGCCACAGAAGCTGTATTGCGAAGGTCTCTTGCGGTTGCAACTGCGGCGTCCCTCGTTGAGACCAAGGTGCTCTGCACCGCGTCGGAGCTATCGGAAGCAATTTCCCTGATGCGCTCGCTGGTAGAACCCGCAAGGTCGACTACGCTGCCTTTTAAGGCGCGCCCTTTGGCGGAGACGGTGTCGGCGAGGGAGGCCGCACTATCGCGCACCGTGTCGGTCTGAGTATTCAGTACTGATGCTGCCGAATCTCGCAACCGATCGACCCCGGTCGACATCATTTCTCCGGCCCTGCCAACCGCATCGGTCGCGGCATCCCGTGCAGCCACAACGGACGCGCCGACTTGATCAGACAGGTCATGGCCCCGCCGACTCACCTCGTCGGAGAGATCCGATGCCACGTCGGACGCCCTCTGAACCGCCGATTGGCCGGTCTTGGAGCCGGCAAAAAACAGTCCCGCCCCGACCAGCAGCACCGGCATCGGAATGGAGCGCACCAGCCTCAGGAGCGGATAAGCGATGCCGGCGCCGACTGCCACCGCCTGCATTGGATTACGGCGGGCGGCAGCGGTCACGTCCTCTACCAGACGCTCTCCTCGGGAGCGAACATAGTCGGAGACCTCGGCCTTGATCGATTCAGGACTGAGCCGCTGGCGTATGTCGCTTGCGGTTTCTGAAACGCTGGTTCGAAGCTGTTCAACGGTTTGGGTGAGACCCGCGCGGGTTTGCTCAGTCTCCCGCTTAAGTTCACCGAGAGATGGATTTGCGCTTTGCTGCATGATCGAAGGTCCAAGCATGAGTATCCAAAGCCTGAACTGCGGATGATGCCTATTGTTCCCGGCGGTTGAAACGAACGGTGCTTTTCTCGATCGCCGTCCTCGCGGCTGCGAGTGACCGCGGCGGAACGTCGCGGCCGGCCTCTTCGTCGACTTCACTCGAGGCGCCTCCCAGGAGGCAGACAATGATCTTGGCCGATGGCGCCTGACGGGAAAGCTTCCGGATCGTAAAGTCACTTCGTGCTGGCGTAACGTCTTCGAGAAAACACACGCATATGGTCTCAGCGGCGTCATTCTCGATGGCGGTCACGGCCGCAGCGGTTCTTGCGACGACACCTCGCCTTTTAAGGAAGTCAGCCAGCACCAACGCCACACCGTCGTCGAGACGCCCGAGGCCGGATATGCAGAAGACCGTCGGGCCCGGTTTCCGTATATCGATATCGACCACAGTGCCGTTGGCGTCCTCGCCCGCTTTTTCTTCCGAACGGACTTTATGGGAGCCGAGATCCTCGACAATCTCCGAGACCGTTTGGTAAATGTTTTCGAGCCTCTTGTCGTCCAGTCGGCCAAGCGCCGCATCGGCTGTGGCGAGCCGGAGCGCTCCCAGCACTATCTCCTCGTAATAGGCTTCGACTGATCCTTCTTTGAGGAACGACCGCGCTTGCTCGATGGCGTCGATCGGATCGCCGGTCAACATGCGCTGATAAGCCGCTTGCTGCGGGGTGAGCGCCGGTTGGTCTCCCAACATGATGTCAATGAATTGAAGACGGTCGACATGCCTGGCCAAAACCACGAGGCACAAGGTCAAGGGTGTAGAAAGCAAGAGCCCTAGCGGACCCCATAACCACGTCCAGAAGGCTGCCGCGACAACGACCGCGACCGGGGACAGACCTGCGCTCCGTCCACAAACGAGTGGTTCCACGACCTGCCCGGTGAGCGGCTCCATCACGGCGAAAAGCGCGATCGTCCAGAGCGCCATGCTCCAGCTGCTTCCGACTGCGGCAGCCAAAGCAATCGGCAAACTCGCCGCCAATATCGCGCCGATATAGGGGATGAACCGCAAAATCATTGCGAGCAGACCCCAAAGCGGAGCACTGGGCACTCCGATGACGGCCAGGCCCAGACCAATAACCGCCCCAAAGGTGGCGTTCAGAATCAATTGCGTAAGAAAAAGCCTGCCCAGGCGCCTCCCAGCGTCGTCAAGTGCGGCGGTGGTACGTTCCAAATCTTCGCTTCCAGCCAACCGTATGAAGCGGTTTCGAAGATCCTCACGCTGGAAAAGAAAAAATATCAGAAAAATGACGACGATGCCGGTCGTCGTAAACGGCGTCACCAACGGCCGGAGCATTGCCACAAGGGTCTCCGACGCCGCAGGGTCGGGCTGATGCACTTCCACCGGTATGGGTGTTTTGCCCTTCGCACCGTCCGCAAGCGAAGACTTTGTGGCGGGAACCTCGTTCTGGTCCTTCGAATTCAATTCCCGATCCAGATCTTTCAGTAGGTTTGAAGCATTTGTGAGCAGTCCGGCGCGCCCAACGGCGTCACGGAGATTGCGTATCTTCTCACTCAAGTTGGTCTCATAGCGGGGAAGATCGTTGGCGAGCTGATTGACCTCGACCATGACCATCGTGGCCAGACTGAAAGTTATGATGAAGGCCGTGCCGACCGCGCCCATCACCGCCAGCGGCCGGGGGATTTTAAGGCGTTGCAACATCCTAACGAGCGGCGCCAACACGAAACTGAGCAGAACCGCCAAGGCGATCGGAACGAGAATCTCACGCGCGAAGTAAAGGATGGCGACTACGAGCGCGCCAATCATCACATTCGAGAAGGCAAGGCCGGCGGGTACAATCACCTTTAGCTTCCAAGAGCTGGGCGCGAACACCAGCCTAATCAAAGTAACATCAAAAGGTTCCGACCGAATTCAATAGCGACCCGTCGTTTTTTAATTGGTAAATCTCTCTTAGGCGGAAAGGCTCGATGCCGTGCTGTGGCTCATAGCAAAAGAGGCTGCCGCTGGTTAGTTGAATCACAAGGTTTCATGGCAGGGCGCGCCGTTGGCGCATTACTTCTGTCTTCTCCTTGGACTCGTCGTCGCAATAACCCATGCATGGCGCCCTCGGTAAGACAACGAAGTGATTTCATCTAATACGTTGGACACACTGCCCGTCCTGCTCGAACGACGCCATACCGACGGACTTACCGGACTGGCAACCCCTTGCCGGCCTTTGTCACCTATACGGCACTCAAGTTGACGCTTTACGGCAGCATTTGAAGCACGGTGAAACTAAGATACGACTTTCATGTTATCCATCGCACGCGCTGGGTGACAACCGGCCAGAATAGGGACGATGGACGCAGCTTATTTTGCCGGTTTCTGGCTGCGGCACCAACGCATCGGTACGCGTTTCGTCTAACCTGTTCCCAGCGCGTGCGCTGTTGGGCAAATTTTTATGGGAGTGCCACCAAGTTGCTCTAAAGCTTCAGCACCCGGATTTAACCTCGTGACCGTCAGCTAAGTCGGTGCTGAAGCGCCGACATGCGCGATTTGTCATTCGTAATCGAGCGTCCATCGGCGGAGCGCCGTAGGAGATTATTGCTCGAGAGCCGCGAGATCCATGACCATCCGGCCGGATCGACGAATCTTTTGCAGATCCTTTGATCTTTGTATCGAACTTAATCCTCTGATTTTCCACACGGATGGCGTCATCGCCCTGAGCATCGCTAGCCCTTATGCGCCAATGTGACGTGCCATCTGTAATCAAAGCAGCTTCGGGACCGGTTGCCGGGTCCGGATTGACCTGCAGGCCCCAGCGCGGAGGCACGCGAGACGGGGCCGACGCTGGCGGAGCCAAATCGAGAGAAGGCTTTCGGCGTTCAGCGATGCCCAGGCGACAGACCGCCCGCCGAAGCGGGCAGTCTGTCTAAAGATTTCCTAAACGCCGGTACCGTAGAGGGAGCGCTCTTTGCGGACATCATCAGCCGAATAAGCTTTTGCAGCCGGATCGTAGGTCTTCCACCCTGATTTTTGCCAAGCCGCCTTGCGCGACTGCATATCCACTGCAGAGCGGTTCAGGATAGCTTCCAGCCGAGCGCGGTCGGCATCCGCAACTTTCGCTGACACGAGGGTGCCGCCCCGGCGAACACCTTCGGCGTAAACTTCAGCGTCTTCCGTTGATACTCCTGCTTGCGTCAGCGCGCCTATGACCCCGCCTGTCGCTGCGCCGGCGGCCGCACCCACGGCCGTAGCCGCAAGCCAGCCTGCGGCGACGACGGGCCCAAGGCCGGGAATCGCCAACAGACCTAAACCGGCCAGCAGCCCGGCAGCACCGCCCAGGCCTGCACCGACGCCGGCTCCCTTGCCGGCACCTTCGGCTCGATCATCGACGCCATCGTGGTCACGGTCGACCTTCTTGTCCGTGGAATACCAGCCGTCCGAATTGTTGGCGACAATGCTGATGTCGGCGTGCGGTACGCCGGCAGCTTCCAGATCCCTGACGGCGCGTTGGGCATCGGTATAATTATTGTAAAGACGCGAAATTGTAGTGGTCATTCTCTTATTCCTTTTGCCGGTCACTTGGCGGGATTGACGTTGCCTTCGAAGTCGACGCTCACATTGCTGGTAGTGCCGCCTTTGGATCCCTTGCCGCGCCACACGCCATTTGCGTCCTTCTCCAGAGCAGAGACATTCGTATAGCCTGCACCTTCAATGCGGCTCTTGGCCTGGCCTTCGGTAAAGCTGTTTCGCCCGGCGACAGGGGCATTCGAGTTGTTCTGACCGGCGCTGTTGACGGCGTTATTGTTCGGTCCTGATTTCGCAGCGTCTGTTTGCGCCATTGCAGTCGACGCAGTAACGGCCGCGCACAGGGCCAACACGATTTTCAGTTTCATTTGTTCCTCAAAAGCTGGTGAACGGGAGCCACCAACTCGCCTATGTCAGCGATGTTCCAAAGAATTGCGGCTGACCCACAAAAGGGGCCGGACGTTCAGATCTCGACCTGAATAGGAGCAGTTTGACCATTCAGATATTACGACGCTCCCAACGGGCGTCTTAGCGGCGCACGGAGCCGAGCCCTTCTCGACAGCAACTCACCCGCTTTCGTACTTAACGCGGCCTTTGGAACGTATGGAGCCTCGGCCTGTTCGTATTGAACACGACACTGAGTTTTCAAAAGGAGCGGACGATGCGCGCGCTATGCTGGCACGGAAAAGGCGACGTCCGGGTAGATACCGTACCTGATCCGAAAATTCAGCATCCCCGCGACGCGGTCATCAAGATCACCGCTTGCGCCATCTGCGGCTCGGATCTTCATTTGCTCGACGGCTACCAGCCCATCATGGAGAGCGGCGATATTCTCGGTCACGAAAATATGGGCGAGGTGATCGAGTTAGGCTCGGAAGTCAAAAACCTCAAGATCGGCGATCGCGTTGTCGTCCCCTTCACCATTAGCTGCGGCCAGTGCTGGTTCTGCCTGAAGGGCTCTTTTCGTGCTGCGACCGCACCAACCCCAATGCGGAGATGGCAAAAAGGCGATGGGCCAGTCGCCAGCCGGCCTATTCGGGTTCAGCCACATGCTCGGCGGCTATGCGGGAGGCCAAGCGGAATATCTTCGAGTCCTCATGGCCGACGTCGGCCCGATCAAGATTCCGGACAGCGTCACCGACGAACAGGCACTTTTCCTTTCCGACATTTTCCCGACTGGGTATATGGCAGCCGTTAACGCGTAGATCGAGCCCGGCGATACCGTTGCGATTTGGGGATGTGGCCCTGTCGGGCAGTTCGCGATCCGCTCCGCGCTGCTGTTGGGAGCAGGCCGGGTCATCGCTATCGACGATGCCCGAGCGTCTTGCAATGGCGGAAGCGGGGCGGAGCGGAAACCATCGATTTCTCGAAAACGGACGTCTATGACGAACTCATGAAGCGGACCAGCAAACGCGGCCCGAATAATTGCATTGATGCGGTGGGCTGCGAGGCGTCAGGCCACGGCGCAGCTGATGCAGTGCTCGACAAAGTTAAGGCGGCAGCATTTTTGGCGACAGACCGCGTTCACGTGGTGCGCCAGGCGATTATGTGCTGCCGCAAGGCCGGCACGATTTCGATCCCCGGCGTTTATGTCGGCATGGGCGACAAGATCCCGCTCGGGGCAGTCATGAACAAGGGTCTCACCATCAAGACCGGCCAGACTCACGTGCAGGGCCTATACCAGCCGCTTCTGAAGAGGATCGAAGCCGGCGAGATCGATCCCAGCTTCGTCGTTACTCACCCGGCGAGCCTGGAAGATGCGCCGGCGATGTACAAAAAGTTCCGCGACAAGGAAGACGGCGTCATCAAAGTCGTGCTGCGACCCGGTCGATAGCTTCTCTCGCAGGTATGTTTTTCTTCTTCTCAAACCGCCTGGGCTGTTTCGGATCGGTGCTGATTTCCGCTGTCGTCACCGTCGCGCTGCTGTTTATGTTGGGGTTGCTGCGTTTCTAAACTCGGATGTCGGAGATATCTGGAAATCGCGGACGACCTTGAACGGCGGGCAAATCCATCCATATACCATCCATACAGATGCCATATGGATGGTGAAACATGATAGCTAACATCCACGAACTGAGACCAAAGCCGCCTGAAACCGAAAAAGTCACAATAAATCTTGGTTATGTTGACTTAGGCCACGTCGATTTAATGGTGCAGGACGGATTCTATTCCAACCGCACTGATTTCATTCGTACGGCGATCCGCAACCAACTCGAACGCCACGCAGACGTGGTCAAACAGTCAACGGCACGCAAAGGCCTGGACATCGGCCTGCGGAACTACAGCCGCGAGAATCTCGAGGCCGCGCGGCAGGCCGGCGAAAAGCTGCACATCAATGTCCTGGGCCTTGCCAGCATAGCTCAAGACGTCACGGCCGATCTCGCCCGAGCCACTATTGCCTCGGTTTCCGTGCTCGGAGCCTTGCACGCCACTCCCGCGGTGAAGGCCGCTCTTGCCGACAGGACGAGGTAAAGACAAATGCTGAACCAAGACACACTTCGCGAAGCCACAAGGCTGACGCATGCGGGCCAACTCGGCGAAGCCACCGCGCTCCTTCAGCGAATGCTTCGCGGGGAGCGGACGCCGGAGGCGACACGCAGCCCAAGGCGCGTCTCCCTTCCAGGCCGCGAACCGCCAACCTTCGATGCGAAGGCAAATGACGTCGAGGACACCGGTAGCGCGGACCCGAAGCCGGCCACAACTGTTCCAACGCGAAGACCACTGCCGTTGTTCCATCGCGCAAAGGATGGCTCCTGGCTCGGAACGCGAGGCGCGAAGCGCACGCCGCCATCGATGGCAGACATCGTACCAGAGGGTGCGAAGTTCATCGAAGGCACCTACAGCAACTCGTTGGGAAGTCGTTCCTACAAGCTCTTCGTCCCCAGCGGCTATCAAGGGCAGCCACTTCCCTTGGTCGTCATGCTTCACGGCTGCACCCAGTCGCCGGACGATTTCGCCGCGGGCACTAGAATGAACTTCATCGCAGAAGAACAAACGTGCTTCGTGGTCTATCCGGCACAGCGCAGCGACGCCAACCCGTCGAAATGCTGGAACTGGTTTCGCGCGGCCGACCAACGACGCGGCGGAGGCGAGCCCTCGCTTATCGCGGGCATCACCCTGCAAGTCATGCGCGACTATTCCGTTGATGCAAAGCGCGTCTATGTCGGCGGACTGTCGGCCGGAGCGGCCGCGGCGGCTGTCATGGGAGCAACCTACAACGATCTGTATGCGGCGGTCGGAATTCATTCCGGCCTCGCCTACGGCGCGGCCACTGACGTGCCCTCCGCACTCGCCGCCATGCGGCAAGGTGGCGGCCGCAGGGCCATTTCAGGCGGCGGGCCGGCGGTCCCGGCTATTATTTTCCATGGCGACAGCGACACTACCGTGCATCCAAGCAATGGCGGTCAAGTTCTCGAACAAACCATTGGAACAACGAGGACGCAGAAGAAGGTGCATCATGGGCAGATACCCGGAGGCCACGCCTATACCCGCACGATCCATACCGACGCTGGCGAGCGCGAAATCCTGCAGCACTGGAACATTCACGGCGCCGGTCACGCCTGGTCAGGAGGCAGTCCCGCGGGATCCTACACGGATCCGAAAGGACCGGATGCAACTCGGGAAATGCTCCATTTCTTCCTGAAGAATTCACTCCCTCAGCAACCAGGCTAGTTCTCCAAGAACAAGCCGACATACTGCCGCCTCGACCAACGTCCGCTTTTAACAGTTCTTGCCTTGGCACAGGTCTGCTTGGGGAAGGCAAAAACTCTTAGCCGGCCGGCCATGTTAAGGAATTGGTGCAAACGTTCACCGGCCTCCGCCGAAAGTGGGTTGGCTGCAGCCTGATGAATCTTGTCCGCGCGGCAGTGTTTCTGGCTTCCGATGCCGCAAACAGCAGCACCGGCTAGACCAACAATCTCATCGGTGTGTTGGGGGTACGGAAGTTGCTTTATTGCTTTACCGAAGATATTTGCGGGTCGACCAAAAGAAAATTGAAACGGACATCCACGTGATGGCGGCACCGGTGAGACCCAGCCAGGCCGACCGCGGAACAAGCATCCACACCACCGCTCCGAACGCAAGCAGGCCGATACTGCCCGATGCTGCGCCCGAAGCATCGAGAGCAACTGCCGCTCTCGCTCGCTTTATACCTTTCATTCCTCGTTCTTCCTTTCGCTTCCGCTCATGCTTTTCGACAAGCGTAGCGCTCGCAGGAAATATTGCGGGAAAAGCCAGAAAGAGGCCGCCTATGACCGGGCCGTAGCGGTTGGCGATCACGCCGGTCAGCACAGTGGCGACCCCGCCGAAACCAAACCGCAATACATATTCGTACCATGGACTTTCACCCAGAGCCGACAATTTGATCGAGACCATGTGCTTATCCCAAGATCAGATTTTTCAGGCCGAAGGCAGCGGCCAGCCAGACCGGCAGCGATATCAGCGTAGCGGCGACGGCGGCCAGCTCGCGGCGTCGCATAATTTCGCGGACGGTTATGCTGTAGCACCACAGGGCCGCCGCTCCGAGGATCATCGAACGGCCCTCCGTCGCGGCATAAAGTCCGCCACTGGTTGAAATAGCAATCGCCAGTGTGCCCACGGCGACCGACGGGGCCGCTGCAAAAAGGCCGGCGAAGCTTCGAGGCCGGAGGACGTCGCCGATGGCAGCGAATCCCGATACCGCAAAACCTCCAATGAAAAATCGGAGAACATATTCTTCCATGAAATTGCCGCCTCCCCCGACTACGGTTCTTTGGTCGACAAATCAGCGCGGTTTGCGTCCAAATCCCGTAAACACTCTAATGAAGCGTTCGATCAGCGCGCCCAGTGCGAGCCCAGCGGCAACGTCGCTGGTCCAGTGCGCCAGAAGGAGGATCCTTGTCAGCACAAGTCCTGCGCCAACGGCCCAGATCGCGTTGCGCTGCTTCGTCGGCAAAACGCTCGCTGCAGATCCCAGCGCTCCTATATGGACAGCATGACCCGAGGGAAACGCATCAAGCCGTTTGCCGGAAATCGGTACGCCATGAAGGTGACCCGCGATAGTCAGGCGATCGGGCCGCTCCTGGTCGAAAATGGATTTCAGGAGATGCGGCAATGCCGAAGCGACAAGCGTTGTGAGGAGAACGTGGTCGCTGACGCGGCGGGATTTCGGATCTTTCCCCCGGGAATACAGCCACCAGCAAGCCGCGAGTGCACAAAGTACATGCTCATCCGCGCCCCAAGTAAGCGCTTCGGCGGCATGTTCTAACCGTGGGCCTGTATGCGACGCGATTTCGATGGCAATAGCAACGTCGGCTTCCGTGGGTCTAATTCTGAATAACGCCATGGAGGCTCACCCGGATCACGCTTCTATCGGTCGCGACTGCGGTCACGCGGCCGTCACAATGAACTCGATTAAGCGGCTTCGGTTCCCGCGTGAGCTACTTGGCTACCTTTCGGTCTCGTTGCCAAAGTTCCGCATAATGGCCATCGACAGGCTGCTTTGCCTGTTCGATGGCGTCGTCATCGTCATCGCAATCAAGTTGTTTGATATGGCCGTCCGATCCTATGGTGTAACGCGATAGTTCGGCATAGCGCCGCTCCCAAGATCTTGGCGGGAGCCGCGACGGCGTGATAGTGGCGACGCTGATAATTTAACGCAGATGGCCGCGGATCACCTTCCTAAGGTGCGGCCTTCGTAATCGTTGCGGAGCTTGAAAAAACGCTGTCACGAACCCGCCCCGGAAATGCGGCGCGGGACGCCCAGCGATGACTCAATATTTGAATTGCGGCATCGCCTTCAACTGGTCCTTAGTGCCGTTGTAGATGGCGTGATCGGCGACCGCGACCAACACACAAGGCCCGATCAATAAATCGGGGCCTAATCGTTCTACAACGTTATTATCCTTGCCATTACGCCGCGGTTATCGAAGAAAGCTTATCCTGTTGCATTTCACGGCCTGGGCTTTCTACACCTGTCGCCTCAATGCACAGTTTTAACGCCTCGCCAATGCTTGCGGCAGCTAGATCGGCTTTAGCACCTTCTCGTAGTTGTTCTAAGGCCGCCGAGTCCATTTCTTTTATCCAGCAGCCCAAAATAATGGTTGCCTTGGGTAATTTGCGACGAAGACGTCGGACGGAATAACGCATGTGCGCTGGGCTCGCTGCGTCCATGTAGATTAGGCAGACAATAGCAACTCCCTTCGTCTCAAGACGAAACACATTGGTGGTGGACAACACTTCGGCTCCCTCGACACGCGCCGCAAGACCGTGGGCGGTCGATAGCTGACCGAGCATGATCGCGGCGGCTTCATCGACGAGACTGCGCCCAGCGACGCAGAGCACTGGGTGTTCCCCCTGCCAGTCAGGAGGCAGGTCTTCTTTGGTAAGAGTTGGCAGATCTTCGTAAGGAGCATCTTTGGACACGCTTTCAACAGCAGAGGTGGCTTCTACATCGGTAGTGGAGGTTACTTTAGGCGGAGCACGGTCGTCCTGATCAGACAGATCATTCGCAAATTCGCGTACGGTCTCCCTAATCTTGGTGAGGCGCTCAAGGTCAAGTGCCCCGCGTTCAGAATCAGCCTGAGCAAGCTGCAATCCCTTTAAGGCGACTTCGTCGTAGTAGGAAGAGAGGGACCGCTCTTTCAAAAACTCTTCGGCCTTTTCGGCGGCTTCCGTGGGGTCACCCGCAAGCATTCGCTGGTAAAAGATTTCCGGCGGAGAAAGGGCCGGCCGGTCCCCGAACATAATATCGAGGAACTCCAAACGTTCGACATGACGCCCCAGCACGACAAGGCACACCGTCAAAGGTGTTGCCAGGACGAGTCCGATGGGACCCCAAAGCGCAGTCCAAAACGTTGCAGAAGCGACCACAGCAACGGGCGAGAGCCCCGTGCTGTGTCCATATACCGTGGGCTCGATGACATGGCCGACTACCGGCTCCACCACGACAAATAACGCGAGCGTCCATAGCAGCATGGACCAATTGGGATCGACAGCGACTGCAAGCGCAAGCGGGAACGCAGCAGCGATCGCCGCTCCGATGTAAGGAACGAAGCGCAACACTGCGGCGAAGATGCCCCAGAGGATTGCGCTGGGAATGCCGATAAGCCAGAGGCCCGCCCCTATGACCAGGCCGAAGGTGCCGTTCAGAAGGAGTTGTATTAGAAAAAGCCGGCTGAGACGCGCTGCGGCGTCATCAAGTGCGGCCGTGGTGCGCTGCAGATCGTGCGAGCCGGCCAACCGAATGAGCCGATTACGCAAGTCCTCACGTTGCAGCAAGATGAAGATCACAAAAATGATGATGATACCGGTCGTAGCGAGGGGATGAAGCAACGGCGAGATTAGGCTTTGCAAGCTCTCCAGGGCACCTGGATCAGGCTGCCGCACTTCCACCGGCACGGGTGTCAGTGGCGCCGAAGCTTTGGGAGTCAAGCTTGTGCCGGCGGCAAGCGGGGGCGCCGCCTCCTTCGGTTTGTCTAGTTCTTTGCTTAAGTCCTTCAGCATACCGGAGGCGCGTTCAAGTGTCCCTCGTCCTGCCGTCGTGTCGCGAAATAATTGAATTTTCTCGCTTATGGTGGATTGATACCGTGGCAAGTCCCCCGCCAATTGCGTTAGTTGGGAGGCAAGCAGACTTCCCAGCGCGAATATGAGTGCGAAGGCGAATATGACCACGCTCACGACTGCTAACCCGCGTGGGACGCGAATGCGTTGGAGCAGTCCAACGACGGGAGCCAGCACGAAACTAAGAAGAATTGCCAATGCGATCGGTATAATGATCTCGCGCCCGAAATATAGCATCATAATGATTATGACAGCGAGGATTGCTGTTGCTACCGCACTCAGAAGCCCAATTAATTCTTCGGCTGTGCGCGCTCTAAATGGCTGCCTGATCGGAGCCTCCTCTGTCCCAATCCCTGCTTAAAATGCAGAGAAGACGACGTAACTCTCGCCTTTCAGAACGGTTCCGGATCGCCTGGGCAACACCTCAACTATTTAACCCGTCGACGCCTTGTGTGCCTTCGCTGAACCAACCCGATCGGTAGCAGCTTGCCGGTCGACGCCAAGCTGGCGCACTCTTGCCTTGATGGGCACCAAGTCTCGCGAGAGCATCTATGGCAGTTCGGTCCGGCATTCGGCGGAGCGCGCGGCCGAGGCTAGGAAGGAAGCTGACCGTATAGCGTGTGTCGCCTGGAACCAGCGTATGCTGGGTTTCAAAGGACCGGCTCAGCCATCTCCTAGTCTCGGCGCCGCCCTCAATGCCGGATACGGCTATCGAAGTCCGCTGTCTCGGCTGTGATACCATCAGACTGTGGCACTGGCGATCGTGCGGCGGCCGAAAGCAACGCCGATCCACGAGCTCGAGCGGTACATGCGCTGCAAGGATTGCTCGCAAGTTCGCGGCTATCCGTTCAAGCGCAGCCATCTGGTAGCGCTCCGGCCGACGAAGATTTCAGCGCTTGATCCGCCGTCAACGGTGGCCGGGAGAGCGAGAAGGACGATGAGAACTTTCGGACACGAAGCACCTGACCGATTTGCGCCCAGAGCCTCAGGCCGCATAAGCCGGAGGAGATTGAAGATCAACAAGGGAGTAGCGCAGATGTCCGCGAAACAGGTTCTCATCGTCGCTTGCACGTTCGTTGTGTTAGGATCCGGCCTCGCAAATGCCGGTCGTCGATGACTTTGGCTCGAACGGCCGAGTGTTCCGCGAGGCCGATGTCGACCAGGCCGATCTGGAAACCGTGAGCATTGATCTACTCGCCGGTGAATATAACAATCCGGTCCGCGTGGTGGCCTTCAGCACCGCCGAGAAGAGGTCGCAGGATGTATCGGCCGACGTGACGCACGAGCTGCGCCAGCGCTGTGATCTGCGAGAGCGAGACGTGCCGTTTGGCTTGGAAGAGTTCATGGACCAGCACGAGGGACGCTATCATTGACTTGCAGTTGCCGCTGCCGATGCGGTTAGTTTGAACACCGAGCGCGTGCTCACTAAACAGTAAATCTCGTATCCAAGGTGCCGGTTGGGCCGTTGTACGGAGACGTTTTAACGGAACGATCTCCGTCTCGACGTGTTGAACAAGTGAGACCGCCGCCCGCCGTCACAGACGGCGCATGTCGCGGATAGCCAAAGGCCGTTTGGCCCGCTGTTCACACGAGCGCTCGCGCGGATAGCCAAAGGCGGCGGTCTCGGCCTGTTGCGGAGACTACTAATCATCTCAATGCCGCATGAGGAATTTAGCACAGAGGTTTTGACTGAAGAGGCGATCGTCGGCCACAGAGATGACGGGCACATTTTTCGGTTTCGGATCTCGCTAACGGCACGGTTAGTCTGCATGGCTCGCGGACGGAGCCAAATCCCAAGGCCAAGCGTGAGGCACGCCGATATCTCAATGAGGCATACAATGCCGCGAAGGCAGCTCTAGGCCCGGCGCGAGTTCGAGACTCAGGATAGCCCCAGACTGGCGGCATCCTCTGAAATTCGTTGGAGACGAGCATGGCAGAAAAGAAGGGTGAAACGATTGTCGAGACGGCTACCGAGGCTCGCGGAGCCGAACGTGGTCCGACCGTGCGTAATGTCCTAATTTGGAGCTTAGTGCTCGTAATCATTGCGATGGCCGTTGTCTGGTTCGTCTACTTCAAAACTCGAATCTAAAACCGAATGGGAGAAGTTTGATCATGGCAAAACAATCATCTGACCATGGCATCACCCTCGATGAGAAGGCGCAAGTGCAGCCTACAGACAAGGATCGCGCACAGACAGCGGCTAAGACCGAGACCAGTCATGGAGCGCCGCGGCCAACGAGAAAGGAAGACAGTGACGATGAACTTCAACCGCTCAGAGAGAAGAGCGGATTTTAACCCAAGGGATTGTCAGAGCAGCCGCACAAGCGCACAGATAGACGTATCCGGCCTGTGGAGTCATGCGCAACTTAGACAGCACCATCGCACCGAAGCTGGGTGAAGATCAGGAACAATAGGACCGCGCCGCGTTTAGATGTTTAATTGTTAAATTGACCGTCACCGCGCATGCCCAAGAATAGCAATAAACGATGGACCGTCGAGGAAGACACGCGGCTGCTTGAACTTGCGGCATCAGGAAAGCCGCACGTGATGATCGGCGCTGAATTGAAACGAAGTTCTGGGTCAATAACGGGCCGTCTTAGCGTGCTCAAGACAATGGCCAACAGGTTGTCGAAAGCCCGCGAAGCCACTGAGGACTACGCAAGCGACCAGCAGGAAATTATCCAGAAGCTACGTAAGTCGCTCAATGGATAAGGGTCAAGCAAGTCCACTTGAGCAGCGATCAAGGCCCGGGCCCTCTCGCGGCCCTAAGCGCCTACTCCTAAAAAACTGTACCGCTCGGCATGCTGTCCCTTACCCAGAAATAATTGGGAAGGTTAGTTTGCCCGGGGGGTCTCGGACAAGATAGAGCGCGCCGTGCAGGAACCTACCCTTCGTACCCACGTTTCCGTCGAACGCGATGGAGAATGCCAAGTGAGCGACACGGTCCCAGTTCCGATCTCACACCCCGAAGAGATGTTAGGGGGGGTTCGATGTGCACATCGGAAAGAACACCAACCTTACGCATCACGCCTGCGGGGGTCGTGACGGTCGGTCTGATGACGGTAGCAATTTTCTTGGCGGCGACAGCGCTGGTGCGCGCGGCGCGGCGTCTCGGAGGACGTCACCACCAAAGGCTATTGCTACTTCCAGCTGGTCAAGGGCTGACGGCCAGATGAAAAAAGCAAAGCGGAAAACAAAGTCTCCGAGGGCCTCGAGCGCCGTCGACCAATATATCGGCGCTCGGATACTCGAGAGGCGCCTCGCGCTCAACATGAGCCAAGCCGACCTCGGCGAGAAATTGGGCGTCACGTTTCAGTAAATTCAGAAGTATGAGAAGGGCCGCAGCCGGGTCAGCGCGGCGCGCCTGTTCGAGATCTGCGAAGCTCTGGACGTGTCTTTCGCGTCGATGTTTGAGCGCAAGCTGAAGACGTAATAGAACCTCTGGCGCGTTGAACTTCATGTCAAGCTGCGATAGCGCGAGACCTTCACGTTTCGGTATGGATCATATCGTCGTTCGATCTTGCCAGCGCTCACAAGCCGCGTCAGGGCCGCTACCGTTGAAATGAACGCGCCTTCGTCAATGATCGCATAGATCTCGCGAGCAGTGCGCCACTCGCGATCGACTACGGCCAACGCCTTGTCCTCGATGGTGGGTGGCTTCGTCATCCCCTAATCCCCCACGGAACGACGTCAGTATTGTGGATTTAGGCGCTTCTCAAGTGTCGCGATCGAGGCTTCGTTCGGAGGAAAACCGGCGAACTCTGAAATAGCCCGAGCCAATTGCATATCCGAGATCGACAGCCGCGGAGCCGCCAGATCTCCCGCCTCAAAAGCGCGGCAAACGGCATCGTAGTGCCCGTTTAGTTTCGCGGGAATGAGCAATCTGATCCGATTTAAGATTGCCGTGTAGGTCAAATAGCGCTCCAACCGGCTGAAATGCGAATGTCGATTCCTACGCTGCTGCGGCGTCGATTTCAACTGCTTCCGATATGCGATGCGCTTTCACGCCGCCTGCAGCGAGCTTAGAAATCCGTCGACCTCGGACTTTAACTGCTCGGACTGTGAAGACAGCCCTTTCGCCGCATCGAGCAGCGGCGCGGTCGCGCCGCTTGCATCCTCGGAGGCACGTTTGACGCTGACGATGCTCTTATTGACATCTTTGGACCGGTCATCTGCCCTGCTGCAGATTGCCGGCAATTTTTCCCGCGTCGCTGCGCCCTGTTGATCGACCGCAGCTTCGATCTCGCCGCAGAAAAATCCATCCCCTCCCCAGGGAAACCGCACGCGTTTTGGGCGTTACCTCCCAAACGGAGGAAATCGCTATGCTCTGACCCCGAAAGCCAGAG
Organism: uncultured Pseudomonadota bacterium; assembly: GCA_963819325.1. Classification (GTDB taxonomy): domain Bacteria; phylum Pseudomonadota; class Alphaproteobacteria; order Rhizobiales; family Xanthobacteraceae; genus Bradyrhizobium. The sequence continues at coordinate 47,033 of CAWFVT010000014.1, read as the reverse complement.
CCATCTCGCCAGCCCCCTCAACCCTCCAGGCCAATACCCCCGCCCGCGCGACAGAACGATCCACCACGTCATCCAGAGCCGTCCCGGCACTGAGAGGGTCAACGAGAAATGACCGGCGCGCAGCGACGCCAAAGCAACTGGACAGCCGAAGAAGATCGACTGCTGCTCGAGCTTGTCGAGGCCGGCAAAGTCATGGGTATTTATTGCAGCGAACCTCAAGCGGCCGGCTAAAAGCGCTCGCCAACATCTTGCCTACCTGCGGCAACCAATAAGGCCCGAACTCGATGGCCGACCCGGAGAGCAAGCGCCGAAAGGCGAAGGGGAAATGAAGGAGCTGCGCCACTTTTCTGCGCGGCCCTGGTCGCAATCGGACGACGACAAGCTGCGGCCGTTGGCAATGGCCGGAGAAAGGTCGAGAGCGATCGGACTGGAGATGGACCGCACCGAATCTTCGGTCCGCTCACGCGCTGCGCCGCTAAACATTATCTTGAGAAATTGACGCGGCGCCGCCGGGCTTGTCTAGCGTCGCCCCCTTTGCTGACGGAAGCGCAACGCGTTGGCACAAACTGCACTTCATGGAACGTATCGCGTACTTGAGCACGGGAGGAAATGATGCGCAGCTTGCTTTTGGGCGTTGGCATCGGTCTCTTTGGCGCCCTTGCCGTTCTAATAGCGCGGTATGTTGCTGTTTGCTGGCGGGCTGAAGGCGAGGCTTAAAATAAAACATGCCAGCGCGCGCCAACCGTCTTCCCTCGCATATCGAGCGCAGGGCGTTGCTGGACCTGCGCTCACGGGCGACCTATTAGCTCAGAGGAAACAGCGTCAGCGCAGTGCCCCAATTTGAAAATTACTTTTTAGGAGTGGTCAAAATTGACCAGCATTTCCGAAATCGGACGTGCCAGATTGTCAAGATCACCGCTAGGTTAATTGGCAGTAATCGGTGACAGAGAGACCCGTCGGGCTCCCGCCTTTCCCTGAGGAAAGGAGCGCGCCATGACGCGGCAGTGATGCAAACACACCAAAACCTTTGAAGAACTACTGGTGGAAGAGGCCGCGCGCTTCAGAGAAGCCGCAGCCGAACTGCCCCAGGGGCTTGCTCGCGAACTGCTCTTACGCCGCGCCAGGCAGGCCGAAACCGCTTCGCACATGGGCGAATGGCTACGGTCGCCGGGTTTGCAAACGCCGAAATGAACAGCTAACGGCGCACCATGGAAGCGCAATTAGCTGCCGTCCTGCAACATTTAGATGGCTTGGTCCGGTCAGCTTTGGTGGTCGCTGAAAAAACGATCTTGCACGTATTCGGCTGCCCCGGTGCAGCGGGATTGACGAGACTAAGACCCCCGTCAGGGCCGGAGACGATGCCCAGCCACGACTCTGGGGAGCCCGACGCCAAACATATCGGACGCATCGCATCCATTTTATTCATGACAGATTAACCGGGCAGAATTGTCGGCGGAGGTTCGATATCCCCCAGCTCTTTTTCGTCCAATTCTTTTTCGGCCTGATACCAAAACTCATCATCCCGACCATCTGGCCGGTGGTTCTCTAACCAAAGTTCCTGAGCACGTTGTCGAATTTGCTCTACCGTTGGTTTTTCCATTTTTCTTACTTTCAAACTCGCGTCAGCCCGCCCGGTAGGGGTGGTACCGGACGGGCCTTGGACTGGTACTTCGGGGAAGAGCGAAGCACCGCGGATAAACCGCGTATCGGCTCTTCCGTTCCAGAGTCGCTAAGCCTACTTGCTCATTCCCTTTGCCGGCGCGGTAGGGTCGGTAGTCGCTTTGGTTGTGGCCGCACCGCTTGTAACTGATGTTGACGTTGCTTGATCTGGGGTAGGTTCAGTTTTCACCCCTGGAACACCAGTCGCGCCGCCTTGCGTGGCTTGGTCCGGCGTGGGGTTGGTTTTCACCCCCGGAACCCCGGTAGCGCCGCCTTGGGCGCCGGTCGCTTCATTTTGTTCTGCAAGCGCGAAGGTGCTCGACACTGCGAAGACTGTCGCTAATGCGATTGTCCTAAGTTTCATGTTCGTTTCCTCTTGGGTTGAGAGGAAAACAAATCGCCGTGTCGTCCTATGTTCCTGGTTCAGTGCTTATTCACTGCGGCTTTTGTCGCCGAAAATATAATGAGGCCGAATTTCCACAAGAAACGGCCCCAGCATTGAGGTACTGGGGCCGCTCGGCTAGGGATTAGATAGCCTCAGCGTCTCGGGGGAAAACGCAAGTCTAGCGGGCGCCCATGGTTCCTAATCAGTGGCCTGATCAGAGCGGAACAACGCATAGACGCTTTCCGAGAATAACTTTTGCTCGCGATTTGGGCGGGGCCTAGGCGCGGTCCCGTCACGTTGAGGGGACACCCGCCGGACTGGGGAATGGGCTTGGCGCTTTACCCGGCGTTTCGAGCCAGCCGCCTTTCGATCGCGGAACGTGCCGCGCTAGCCGCCCTTGCATCGCGCGCTGTCGTCTTCCGGGCAGGTCTGCGCGGTGCCGGCCTTCGTCCAAGGTGTCTGGGCCGCGCTTTTTTAGGAACCTGCCACTTCCGAACGGATTGCAGTGCAGGGCGTCGCTCCCCCAGGGCGTCGGCCTGGCTATTCCGTGCTTGAGCAACACGGATAGTCGTGGCGGCTCCGCCGGACCTCCCCCGAAGAGACGACGACGGAGCCGCTGCCTCGCCCGTTAGGCGCACAGTGGGTGCCTATCGGGCTGGCGTCACTCTCACACGAGCGTCCGGCCTGCGCGGCCTCGTCGCTTCCCTCGCAAGCAGGCGGGGTCGCGCTTTCCGCCGTCAGGGCGCACTGATACCGCTCCTTTGCAGCGAGGAACCTTCGACTGAACCTGCGCTTTTAAGCAGGCTACGTGAAGGAGATTTAACAATGCGCGGCACATCCGGTGTGCTCGTCTTCGCTTTGGTGGTGAGCGTCGATGGAGACGACACAAGCTCCGCCTCCGATCGCTGAAGACAGCTTGGCGCAATCTGGAGAGACCGCCGACAAACCTAAAGACTATCGTTCTCGCAGAAGTCCGTAAACGAACTCCGCGCCAGACCAAGGAGTGCCAATAGAACTCTGAAATGGCCAGCGGCTCGTTGAACGGGTTCATCGCAATAAGCAACACCTATGAAATTCAAGCCGTCGCAGTGCCGTAGGGCACGTTGTCCCGACCTCGGCGGAACAGTCGCACCAGCTCAATTCTGGCACACTGTCGGCAACGGTATTGAATGATGTCGTGGCGGTCGGGATGTGGGACGCTCTTTTCAATTTTCATAGTCTCTTTGCATGCAAGGCAAGTTAGTAGGTCGACCAGCGGGCTTGTGGCGTCGTTAGAATGAAGTTCTGGACTCACGCTTTGCCCAATCGCGTCTGCATCAATGGTGGGGAGGAACGACTAACGTCTAAAGAACCGTGGTCCCACTACGAAAATCAACTGTATTTTAACGCCATCCGTTAGAGAACCGGCAGTCCGGGATACCGTTCCGTTCGTAACCCCGGCTTTGAGCGGTTTGCTGAAACTGTAGGCACGTTGTACCGGAACGAATGGACAGCGGCTTAGTTCATTTCTCGCGTTTTGACGATTGCGTCCATCGCAATGGGGTGACTGTTCTTACACCGTTATCAAATGTTGCTGTCGATCCGGTAAACATGAGACGCCCCTCGAAATAGACATTGTTCGCAAGGCATACGAGCTGTGGGAACTGTCCGGGCAGCCAGAGGGGCGGGATCAGGAGTTCTACTTGCAGGCCTTAAGAGAGCTTGAAGCTCCGCCGAATGGTTTGAAGCAAGACCAACCGAAAAACGGTTTATCGCGAAATGCTGTCCCAGCAAAGATATCCTCAATAAGGAATCACTAGCGTCTTATCTGGTTGTCATACGTGTCGTGAGGCCACGGCACCAAACCCCAAAAGGCCTCAGCTCGTCACTGAGCGGGGTCGTTTTGATTTGTGGGTTCGCGTCTCCAGCTATCTTCAACGAAAGTAACGTGCCACTCGGAACACATGCGGCTGCCTCGCATTGTTCCAGAGATTTTTACAATTGGAGAACGAACGCAGATGAAACGGCTTTTTGCGATGGTTGGCGCTGCAGCGCTGTCGATGGCTTCAACCGCTGGCGCCGACGCCAAGGGATGTATCAAAGGAGCCATTGTCGGCGGGGTGGCCGGTCACATGGCCGGACATGGAAAAATTGGGGCGGCTGCAGGTTGTGTGATCGGTCACCACGAAGCGAATAAACCCGACCCAAACAACGCGAATGCCCAGCCACCTGTCCAGAAGTGAAATTTAATCTCCGCAAAGATTGTGGCGTTCGAAAGAGTTGGATCGAGTTGAGGTGAGAGAAATGAAAAATCACGTTTACAAAGTGCTTGAACTCGTTGGTTCCTCGGAAACGAGCATCGAAGATGCAATTGCAGCGGCAATCGCGCTAGCGAATAAGACGATCAGAAATATGGATTGGTTTGAAGTCATCCAAACACGTGGGCACATTGTGAATGGCAAGATCGGCCACTACCAGGTAACGCTGAAGATCGGGTTCACTTTAGAAACTTGAGGGTGGGCAATCGACCGCCGCTAAGTCGGAAGCGGCTATTTAGCTCAAATAGCGCCTCGACGTGAGTTCGCCGTAACGCCGGATTTATTTCGGCCGGATCGTCGGATCGCCGCCAGGACTGCCTGGTGGAGGAATGACCGGCATATTGCCCGTTTCAGGCGGGCGCCGAGTACGTCCAGACCGTAAAGACGGCGGCCTGGGTCGGACGGCTGACCTTCCGATTGGCCAGAGACAGCCAGCGTAGAACCGGCGGCCAGCTCGCGATCCAAATCCGAACGCGGGTATCGGCTGGCGGACGGCGATGACCAGGCGGCTGCCGATGCCGAGCCCATCCAGCTTCGTCCGGAAATGACGGCTAGGGAGGCCTTCGTGGCGGGCGCAAAGCCGATGTCGCCGGCGATTAATAGTGCGCTTGAGCTCGAGTTCGAACTCCGCGATCGCGCTGCTGCGCCGACCGGCAGCATCACCGCGATCAACGGCCAATTCCACCTAGTTCGATCCGACATGGATGGGTCGGGTGACGCGGTGGACGGATGTTGTGAAAACAGGCTTCAGTTTGCTTCGCGATTTCTTGGTCGCGATCGAACATAGTAGGTCGAAACCAGATCGCGACCCGTCTTCGTGCCGGCGACGCGCCCAGTGGCGAGCGAAGTGAGTTTGCGCCGTGACAATCGAAATTTCAGTTCGGGCTCGAGGTTTATTGCCGTTCATCCCCTCGTTCGGCTTAAAGCGCCTTTTCTTGGAACCCCGGTCCGGCAGAATTGATCCGAAAGAGATTGCAATCCCGAGCGCCGATGCCATTGCTCCCTTCGGGGTAACCGATGGCCGCGATGTAGCGTGATCAAGATAAATCAAGCGAGCAGCAGAGTTTTTTGATCCGCGCCGGAGCGTTTCCAGACTTGGTAGTGGGAAAGAAACTCTGATAACTGGTGCTTGCAAATCAGGGATAAAAACCCGCCTACGAAATTTGTCCGGCTTTGATGCTGAAAGCTCTTTAAATTTGGCATATCGGGTAGTGGTGGAGGGCAAAAGTTCGGCCTGTTTTCGTTCTCGCCTCGTGTGTGACGCGGATTGTTTTTCAGATGCGATAATGTACACGCCCCGGACACATCACTAGCAAAACTGACTCTCGTCGAGATCAGCCTGGCGGACACGGCAAGCAGGCGGGTGGCTGGGATCTTGTGATGATTACCGCGCGCCCACGGTGCCGACGACCCGCTGCACCACGCTGGTGCCGATGCCCAAGGTCCGGCCGATCTTGAGGATGCCGACGCCCTTGGCTCGCAACCGTCGTATGCGGGCCTCGACAGCCGGCTTCACGGGACGCCGGCCAAGCTTAATGCCATTTGCCTTGGCCCTAGCAAGTCCAGCGTTAACGCGCTCCCGAATGATGCCGCGCTCAAACTCGGCAAACACGCCTAACATCTGGAACATGGCCTTACCGGCGGTCGTCGAAGTGTCGAGGCCCTGTTGATGCAGGAACAGGTCGACGCCTTTGTCCCGCAGGCATTGCAGGATCGACAGCAGATCCGTGAGCGACCTGCCGAGCCGATCAACTGACCACGTTGCCACCAGCTCGAATTCCTTTGCATTGACGGCTTTGAGCAGGGCGTCAAGACCAGGACGGCCATCCCTACCCTTCGCACCGGAGATCCCGGCATCCTCAAAGACATTGACGATGTTCCAACCGGATCGCTTAGCGACTGCTTCCAGCTCCCGACGCTGATTGCTGGTCTCCTGTTTCGAGGTGCTGACCCTCAAATAGATAGCTATGCGTTTCATGACGAACTCCGTGGCAGAACCATATCACCACTCTATACCGAAATCATTTGTTTACCGTACGAGCGAAAATGCCTTAGAAAGGCCAGCAATGTCAACACTGAAAAGCTCGATGTCGGTTTGGGTTATCCGTATAGGGCCAACAGCGGTTCTGAATTCGATCAGCGCAGTTGCCTATTGTGAATCGCGCGCGGTGTCGAACCTTGCATCACTCCGAGGTCATCCATTCCAACCGGGCCAATGTCGCCCGTAGTTTCCTATTCCGTGAACCCAAAGTCGAAGTTTAAATCGTCGGTCCCACCCACCTCACGCGGCCCCAAAAAATTCCAAAAAAATAAAAACGTAACCGATCCGAGCCATGATGAGAGTTGCAAGGCCAGGATCGCCCATTGTTTGATGCCAACGGACGTTTGCTCATATCACAGCGTTCAGATGCGAAACCTCGCCACGCTCGTTGCCGTCGTTGGTGGTGCGTTCGATGTGACCAGGCCGAGGTAGGCACAGTGAACTGGGCTAGGCTGCGCGGCCCTGCCTGACGAGTTCGCGATGAGCGCCCTGCCCCGTCGATCGGCCGCAGATCCGATACGCTGATTCTTGTGCGATGTGTCCGGTGATCCGATCAAGACGCTGATCGGTCCTTTTCTGCGGCGTCGTGGTCTCGGCTTGGGTACGACGCGCGTGTCAACCAAACACAATCAATGGCATGGCGCACTGGCACCGGAGTGATGCCCGCGGCATGCGGAGGAGATGACGATACGAGCCACGCGATGTGGACGGAGATGACGTGGTGTGAGCGAGGCGCCTCAGTCGGTTTACCAGCGACCGTCGGGAGCCCATGCGAAGGAGAGCCGGGCGACCGCCTGGGCTGGCGCACAATCAGGAGAAAACGTGACGGCCGATGAGCAATGGTGCCGGACACTGTGCTCTGTTCCGGAGGAAGCGCGACCTCGCCGACGGATTGATGGGGGCTGAGGACGAGGCCGCGCGGGCCGGCCTAGCTTTCGACGGTAGACGGCTCAATGCTGGACGCCGTGCTCCGTTCCGGGAGGGGCCCCGCCAACGAATTGAGAGAGAGAGAGAGACGTGAGGCGTGGCCGTGCAGACCGTCGGCCAATCTGGAAGACGACGGCCCGTGAGGCAATCCCGGCCCCCGGGGTTCCGTGGGGTTAGATAGGCGACGGCCGCCGGGTGCGGCCAAGTGAGGGTTTATGCCGGCGCGCTAGGTCGGCGGCTCGTGGTTCAAGCAAGTCGACGACCCGATCAGGCAATACAGATCATGGTCGGGGGTTCCGCGACGGCGCCGGCTTGGTTGTAGTGAGGATGAGGCGGTGGTCGGGTGAAAAGGGCGCGACCGCCGGGCTAGAGGCATTGCGGGGATCAGCCGGCGGTCGCGCTACAGCCACGATCACGATGGAGGCGTGACGCGCACTCGCCATATCGACACTGGTTGCTGCCTCCAGCAAAGCGTCACGGTGTCGCTGAGAGCAGCGGCGGCCGGGAGCCGTTGCGAAGGAGGACCGGCCACCGCGCAGGCCGTCGCCACACCCTCGGAACGGCGCCGACCCGTGAGGCAATTCCGATCGTGGCGACAGGTTCCTGTCGGCGAGAGATAGAGAGACCAGCAGCGGACCGTTGGGATGCCAGGGACATTGGATAACCCGGCGGCCGCGGGCCGGCCCGACCCTGGAAGGAGCCAACCTGACAGGAAAACGTCCGCTACGGCGGCAAGTTCCGATCGGGCGGAGACTACGTCTTTACACTGTAAAGTTTATTTCCACGGAGAGGTTTATGTGTTGCCGGGGCCTTCCAATGCTCACAAAGCGCCCTAATCAGCAATCAACCCGAATAAAAAGACGACGCCCGTCGCGTAAGCGACCCCAAGCACCATTTCGGTCAGTGCTCCGGCATTCATCGCCGGCAAGTTTGGGATTTCGTGGGCAAAGAATTCCATTGTTGCCGCCAACGATTACTCACACGCAGACTGCGCCGGGCATTCCCACTCCACTGCCAACACTGAGCCAATACTGAGAACTGCGGGCATGTTCCCGCCGTGAGCGGCGTCATGGTGTCGCGTAAGGCAGCGGCCCCGCCGTCATCTTTGGGGGAGTCCAGCGGAGCCGCGCAGCCCGTCGCCCCTAGAAACAGGACGATCCAATACAGCAATGCCCGGCCAGGTGCGAGATTCCGCGAATGGTCTGGTCGCCCTCGCCAGAGTGCACGGCCGGCGGCTTCTGATGAGGGAGCTTGTGCCGGCCGTGCAGACCACGGCTGAACGTCCCGAACGACCGCGGCCGCATGGTTAATGGACAATCGAAAGAGAGGTTCCAGCGCGGGCGCCGACCTCCCTTATCTTCTGAACTATGCGCACGGCACAAGATTCTCTTGCCACGTCGCGGTACTGCGGACAACGTCCGTCTCTAGAGAGACGGAACGTGTTTGTCCGGCAAAAGTACAACCGGACAGAACCGGACATTGTCCGGACATGTCCGGTTGTGTCCGAATAAAATCAATGACTTAGCAACCATCGCGGGCACACGCAGAGCGAGTGCGGACCGGACATTTCGCCGGACATCCCTCCGAAACCAGATGTCCGCCGCGTCCGAACAAAATCAATGACTTAGCAGGTGTTCGAAAACTAGTCATAGGCCACCCAAACGAGGTCATCGAGCATGCCAATCTTTCGCTTGTTCGCAAGTCCGAGAGATATCCTGCCGAACGCCTTCCGGAATGCGTCATCGCTATCGCCTTTGGATATTCCTCCCCGTTTGCAATGGGTCCGCCAGGTGTCGATCGGAATCACCTTGATGCCGTACGGGAACCCTTCAGCGGCGGGAGGATCCTTCGCGCCGTCATTGAGGGCATTGTAGAGCATGTCCATGGCGCGCCGCTCGTTGTCGGTGAGTTTGACATTCTTTGCGTCCGGCTTGCCGGCAACCATTCCGCAATCGTCCGTCGAGATGATCATGGTGGTGATCTCGTCGCCGTCTTCGTCGATGCCGAGCACCGCGATCTCACCCTTGAACTTCGTGAGCTCGCCCTCGGCCCTGTCATTGGCCTTCGTGACTGTGGCGACCTTGACAGCGCCTTCGCCTCCAATCTGGACCATAACATCAACGTCACCATCCTGACTGTTTGAGCCGCGCGCGCCACGCTTCTCGTCCTTGCCGGTGTGGTTGATGATGGCGATATGGGCACCGGTCAGTTCCTGCACGCGCCGCAGGTTTGCCAAGGCAGCGCCGAGGTCCTTGGCCTGGTTCTCGTCGCCGCCGCCGGCCGCCACCCCTTTGGCGAGAGTGTCGAAGATCACGAACCCGACGCTTTGACCGAACGACTTCTCAGCGCCTCGGATGGTGGCGACAATGACTTCGACACAGCCATGGTTCATCAAGTTGATGATCTTGCCCACGGTCGCGATCGGCAGTCCCTTTAGTTCGTCTCAACTCCGGTGTGCCGCCAGGCGTCGCTTCACCAGGTCGGCGCGCTCGAATGCGAAGTAGACCACACCGCATTTCTCTTTCGACCGGTAACCCCGCCAGTCCGTCCCGGATGCGATGTGAACAGACATGTCCGTCAGCAGCGCGGATTTGAGTCTACCTGGCGGTGCAATCCATTCCGATGTCTCATCCTTGGCCACTACACCTTTCAGCAGCCATGACTTCTTGGTGAAGTTTTCGACGTCGTCGAAAAGGGTCATCGGCAAGCCGGCGACCTGTGCGCCGGGATTAAGCGGAATGACGTTATCCACAACAACGGGGGTGACCACCTTCCGGTTATCTCCGTTCCACCCCAACGTTACTGGATCAATCCCCATCTGCTCGCAAAGCCATAGCGCTGACTCCTCTTGTGTTTTGTTGCCAAAGTTCATGACGACATCGATAGCAGTCATGTTCTCTTCAGTGCCCCAATCCCTGATGCCTGTGGGTGCGATACCTAGATCTTCTTCAAGGTCGCGCCCAAGGTCCTCCGAGGTAACACGCCAGACCTGGGCGCCATTTATCGTTTTGAGTTCCGCCGCACCGCCAAACAAAGCCCGAACCCAACCAGCGCGGTCATCCAGCGCAAGATTATTCACCTTCCGCCAGAAGTTATCGCCGCCCTGGTTTCCATACAGTGACTGCGTGATAGCACCTGACGGCTTGCGAATCAGAGCTTGGGCTCTTTCGGAAATAGTGCGCGGCTTCTCATCTGGCGCGTTCTTGTCGAGCAGCCATTGCGGTGCATCTGCGATGTCCAGATCATTGAGCCAGTGATAAGTCCCCGCGGCTCTGGCCGGCTTCGCCTTCTTTGCTGACTTAGCTGGCTTGCCATCCGTTGCGGCAATAGCTGGTGTGGCTGGTGTCGATTCCCTGGCAGGCATTACGCTCGGGGGAGCGAGTACCATCCCGCCGTCGCCGCGGACGTCGACACCTGGAGCAATCACCGACTCCGAGTTGATGACGTAGAATCCAGGGTGCTTGTAATACCGGTGGATCGACCCCGATGGGCTGATCGCCATCCGTGTTTCAGGCAACTCGCCGTGCTCCGCTTCCAGTTTCGCCAGCTCTGCGGCGCCATCCGCGCCTTCGCCATGCCCTTCCGCGGTATCCGTCTCGACCACGATGATGCCCGACACCTCGCCGGTGACGATGCTGACATTCGCATCAGGCCATTTCTTGAAGTCTTTTCGGATGTCGGATTCGTCGGTCGTCATCCCCCATGGCTGGTCGTTGCTGTACTTGGCGGCCTTGTGCGACTTCTTCGCGCCGGACGAATGCGCCGGGAAGACCGACCATCCGAGGGTGGCGTAATAGATCGCATGCTCGACGATCGGCGCATCAGGATCTGGCGGGGTGGTGGCTGGATGCTCGGGGAATCGCACCTCGCGTACCGTCGCCACGACAGGCACATCGGTCGCGCGGACACCGAGCGCCCAAGGATCATTAGGCAGAGGCGTGACGTTGATGCCCATCACCGCAGCGCCTCCGCAACGGAGGAGTTGCGCCAGCAACTCTGGTCCCTTATATTCAAATTCTCGTTCGACACTTGATAACTCGTTTTTCTCTGAGCCCCGTAACACTCTCCGGTCCCACCAAGGTGGAGGAGCGTCACGGGGTTTTTCAGTTCTTAAGATGCTCGCAATCGCTCGAGCCGGCGTACTGTCTGGGCAAATTCCTGTTTCCGTCAGTGATATCTTTGCTCGCGCGCCCGTTCTTCTTGCGCCGCGATGAAGGTGCTCACGGCGTCCTGGATCGTGAGCGCGGTGTAGATCTGCCCGGCCACGTTCATCACGCCAACCACAAGCTCCGGATTGTTCCAGGCGCAGCGGTTATGGGCGACCAAGACATTGTCCACGGTCCTGATCGCCATGAGCAGCGCGTCCTGGGCGTGTTCGAATGCGGTGACCATTGTCGGGGTGGGATTAGCTTTCAGCATTGTCGTTTTGTTTCTTCTCGTTCGCCCTGCGATCCTGTGCCAAAGGCGCATAGGCGGTGTGATCGCGCATCGGGCGCGGCCGTGCTGTTACTGGGCAAAAAAACTGTTGGGTAGAACGGCTCGCGAACGGCCGAATCATTCCGGGACTTATTCCGGGACTCTTTGGCGCCAGATCCGCTATTTCCCGCTATTTTATTCGTTTTTCGTGCCACGAGCATGCAGTGGGGAAATCGCAAAAGTCCTTTATTCTCAGGTCTTTTGTCGGCTCCCGTGACAGGATTCCCTGTTACGCCTCCAAGCTCTGGAAGCTCGGATGCACCAGCGCCTCCGGCGCCAGCGTCAACACAATCATGGCCGCCACCGCCAGCGTGCGGAACGTCACGGCGCGACGATCGACCATGACCGCGATCAGCACCACCGCCGTCATGAAGAACGATCGTTGCGTCGCGACGTCGCAGCCGGACAGCAGCAGATAAAAGGCTGCGGCGGCAAGTGCTGCGGCCGCCGCCCATTTCTTGATCGGAAATGTCAACCGGTGAAGCAAAAAATGCCAAAAATAGCCAATTTATAAGGCCAAATCTGCATTTTCCGACGAGAACATTTGTGGGCTAAGCGCGCCGGTCAGCGCAGGGTAAGCGACAGCAGGGCGCGGAGACCATAGAGAACACCACTTGGGCCAACACTAGCCCGACATGTGTCAACCGAAAATATTCTTAAATCAAAGCAGACGTTTAGATCGCATTTGCTTCCCATACTCTGAATTTGGGAAGCAATCAGGAAACCGGCGTTTTGGATCGCCCTCGCAGGCCCATGCGGGCAAGCATACTGTAAGGACCACTGACGGGAGCCCTTTGATGACTGACGAGGCGCCTACTCCTCAAGGCCGGCAGCAAGCCGATCAGGATATGCGCCAGCGCTTGCTCATCACTTTGGCTGCCGCGGTAGTTCTCATCGGCGGCGGCTGGCTAACGCTGTGGGCCACAGGCGGGAGTTCCACGGTCGCTCCGGCGCCGCACCCTTCCACTGTGTCAGGAGCGAGCCGCCGGCCTTCGGACGAACTTCTAGAAACGACCAAGGGTCTCCAGGTCACCCAGCAGCAGGCCGTCGACCAACTGCAAGTCGTTCAGGATCAGCTTGTCACTCAGCGGGCGGAAATGAAAAAGCTCTCCGAGCAGATTGCTGCCCTAATCGAGCAACTCGACGCCCTGCAGCAATCGATCGCCAACATGCCGGCGACGACCCGCTCGGCTGGGTCGCCATCCGGTCCGCAGCCAAAAGCACACTGACACCCAATTGTGATGCCCCGCCTCAACTCTAGGAAGCCCGCTGGTAAGTCCTAAATTCCCGGCCTGTGTGGTGCCCCGGTGACAGCCACGTCGGTAGACGTGCTGTTATTGTCCCGCAGTGCCGTCCTCAACTTCGGCACTTTCTTTCCGATCTAGCCCCGCCTGCCATCCCACCAGGCGGGGTTTTTCGTTAGTAGTCGAGTGGCCTAATTTGATTTTCGCAGTGGCCTGTTTTGAATTTTTGGGCATATTCCCGCCCATGAAAAAGGTCCGCGTCATCATCCAGACCGTAAGCGCCAACCACCAGATTTACGTGGAGCGTAACGGCAAGCGCACCCTCTACGCAGTGACGGATAAATTACCGAAAGCGAAAGACCTGGTGTTAGAAGCCAAGCGTAAACTTGGAATTGCCAGAGGTAGCCGGGCCTTGTTTCAGGCCAAATCCGGGAAGTAAAATCCTCATCACCCACGCGACGCTCAGCAACCCTGACCTTGCAGTGGTCAGGCCCGGCGCATGGACTTACGGCCTTCGCCGGGCCGCCTCAGTTGGCTGCCGGCCGATCGGCACCGTCGCACAGGTCGCCCGCGCTCTCTCCTCGAGACGCCATTTTGGACGGACCTTTAAGCGCCGGCGTGCGTTGAGCCTATTGACCCCGGGGGGTGATAGCAAACCCGGAGCTTTGGTTATGAGCGGTATTCCTCTTGAGCTTCAACGACGCTTCGAGCAGCGGTGGGCCGCTCGATTTGTCCCGCCGGTTGTGCCGACCGCGCCCAAGAGCCTCGACTTGAAACGGCCTGTCCACAACTTGCCGCGCATCGAAAAACCCAAGGAAAAAGACGCGAAGTTAAATCAGCGGGCGCGGACGTGAGGATGCCGATGGCAGAGGAACGTCGAATTGCACCACGCCGGCGCATTCTCAAAGCCGGATCCATCAAGCTTGGCGACGAGGCAATTGACTGCACCGTTCGCAACATTTCCGACTCCGGCGCTACTCTCGACATAGTAACCCCGCTGTTCATCCCGGACCGATTCAAACTGATCATCCGATCTGACGGCTTAGATCGGCCCTGTCATATCGTCTGGCGGAAGGAACGGCGCATGGGGATTGCGTTCGATTGAAGTGAGAAAAGCGGCGCGGACGTGAGCCCGCTGGGATAGTCCTGCCGCGATTCCAGGTAGCCCGCTGGCGAGTCTGGGAGTTGCCCGCTGTCATGTGCCGGCCGGTCGGCACCAGCGAGTCCAGCGACCGCCGGGAAACGCCTACCACCCACTTTCAGTCCGAAACGCTTTAGTGACGCCGCTCACAGTGCCAATGAATTCTGTCATGTACCCTCCCGAGGCAAGTGCACTCGGAGGCATCGAAACTCATGGATAGCGCACAACGTTGCAGAGATCAGGCGGCAGAATGTGTTCGCCTAATGAAGTCAGCGCCGACAAAGGATCAGGCCCGACTGCTGAGAAATATCTCTTTTAGCTGGTTAAGGCTTGCAGGCCAAATTGACCGATACAATGAGTTTGTGCGGGAACAAGGCCGCATTGACCGAGCGCCGCCTCAGTCGGCAATCCAAGCAGGAGCGTGGACCTGAGCCCGCGCCCAGTATCGTTGAACCTTCGCTGCCGTCCCTAGACCTACCTATGAAGCGCTGAGGTCCCCCACCCACCGCTTCTCCAGTAGAGAGCCCCGCTTTCCCCCAGGCGGGGCTTTCGCTTCGATAGATGCGATTGAAGGTTGAAAGCATGGCCGCGGTCCCCGAGAGCGTATTGATTGCGTGCCATCGCTGCCGCGCTTGGCCAATGGCAATTCACACCCGTTCGCATCCAAGACAAGGCACGCTGCCGACCGTGTTGATTTGCAAACGATGCGGCCACAAGGTCGACGGGCCCCAAATAGATGATGGGAAGCCCTCTGGTAAGTCGTAAATTCCTGGCCTGTGTGGTGCCCGGTTACATCCACGTCGCGGGACGCAGTGTTAGCGTCCCGCAGTGCCGCAGCCCAACTCGGTACCTTTAGAAAACCCCGCCAGGTGATCCCATCGGGCGGGGCTTTTCGTTGTGGCCTCTTTCGCCAGATAGTCCCGCCAGGACTCAGGGAAAGCCGCTGGTGAGGTCGTGAGTTGAGTGGGTGTCAGTGCCGGTCGAGCAGCGCCAGCTAATCCAGCGCCCGCGCTCTTTCACGGTAGGACCGCCGCGATCCGTTCCCGGATGAGTGAACTGGCCCTACGGACCTTAATTGAACCAATTGCAACCTTTGCGCGACGTTAACTTGTAACCATTTTCGGCCATGTAGAGTGGTGGCAATTCTCGCGCTGTACATCCCAGGAGGGCGCAAAAATGACTGCACTAGCTCAAGCATTTTCCCGCGCAACTGGAACTGAAATCAGCACGGAAGCTCTCAAGGTTGTCGCCGTGTTTTCCGGAACGGGCCTGCTCGTATCGTTGCTGTTTGCATCGTACGGCTTGGATTTGAGCGCCGGATTTTTCTAAAGATCGGCTCGAAGAAAGAGCCGCCGAGTTGCCCCGGCGGCTTTCCATCATCGCCTCAGCCGCCTCGCGTGCCCGGCAATCCGGCTTCGATCAATTGGGCTTGCGCAATTTCTTGCCAAAATAATCTATACCCACCAACGCCACGCCGCCGCCGGCGTGAACCGGCCCAGCGTGCTCGACCCGCTGGCAGGCTTCTTGCGATTGCTTCTCCATATTGTCCTGGTCCCGCGCTAATCCCGCGAAAACGGCTCATTTTGGAGCATGCAATGAAACAACTGCGTCATATTGATACGGCCGAAGCCGCGCAGCACGAAGCGGTGAAGATCCAAAAGATAATCGTCGATCTCAGTCGCACCGTTCAGCTGCTCGATTGCGACATTACGACCGAGGAGCAACGCGCCGGGACATCTGACCGTTCAGCCTCCGCCTATCCGGTGCTCGCGAGAATGCTGGGAGCCCGCCGCGATAATCTTATGGATACTATCGCCGCGCTGGAACAACGACTTTCAGCGCTGGATGCTGAACTAATGGCCGCACTGGCATAAAAACCGCCCGGAATGACACCGAGCGGTCCTTGCGAGCCAACCAACCTAGGTCGTGGTGTCCGAGCCTCTGTTTTTAGCTCGTGAGTTTAGCGACACACCGAGATGGTGCGCTTTTACAGCCGTAGCGGACACCGAGCGACCCAGTTCGGCAGCAATGGCCTTCCGATTTTGTTTCTGGGCGAGGTTTTTTAGCTTAGCAATATCGTCAGCGGTCCAGCGTTTGAATGTTGGATTTGGCATGGCAACGCTCCATCCATTTTCAAATTCAAAGCATAGAGACCAAGAAAAGTTCCCAGCAAAAAAAAACCCGCCAACGTGACCGGCGGGCGCTGAAACAAAAACGGCCCCAGCGCTGGACAGTGCTGAGGCCGTCAGGGGTTTAGTGCCGCGAGGGGGGCACGGCACGGACGAATAATGCGCCACGTTGGTGAGCGTTCCTATTGCTGGGCCAAAATTTAGGAACGAATCTAATCTGATGGCCTTTACTTGCATCACCGGCAAGGGCTCTAACCGTAGGCGTCGGTGGCTGAGAGACCGACCGTGCTCCCGCCTACTACCAGGGAGCGCATCCGTGGCACACGATCATCCTGATTTCGATTTCGACCTGTATTCTATCCCAGCACGAATCTGCTTGCGCATTGCAATTGCCGGCAGCGCGTTGCTCGCCGCGGCAAGTTTTACGGGCGTCTATTTCATGGAGTAAGGCCGGGGTCAGTGAGCAAGAAAAACCCGCCGGGTGAGGCCGGCGGGCTCATTTCACCAATGCTTCTGCCGTCGCGCCGTGAGTTGAGGCAGGGCTTGGTCCGCGACTAGGTGAGGCTAGGAGCGACTGGTTAACAAATGGTAACGCAGGTCACCCCTTGTCGCGAAGCAAGGCAATGACCTGCTCTGAGCACGCTCCGGTTCAAAGTGAAGCCACGAGTTCGACGATGTGCTGTACCTCGCGAAGGACCCCCTCGCGTCAGCCGCGTTTTCGGGCAGTTGCGAGGCTAACATCAAGGCCTGTCGCTTGTGCCAGTTTCCAGACATCACATTCTCCTCCCGGCAAAGCGATGCAAATCGTCCCGCAGGGAAATGATGATCGCCATCTCGTCATCACCACCGGACAAATCGCTTCACTTAGCATTTGCGATACGTGGGGCCAGGCGAAACCGCATTGAGGTCTCATCAAGCACAAAGTCTCCAATTGCGTAGACCGCTACATATCCTGTCCGCTTAAAGAAGCCTCGTCCGGGTAGCTTCGAGGGGTCAACATCATCGGTGGTCAAGATGACCCGATTTCTTTCCCTAATCAGATCAATGTGCTCTGCGAACTTTGGTAGCTGCCTCAAGTCAGGCGTCCAAAATAATCCGTGTTTTGTAAGTAGTGTTTATGGACGCACGCCAGGGTTTCCTGTGCGCCGTCATCATAAACAGCTAGGGCATTCCAACTTCCCTGTGCTCCAACAATCTTGGCTTGCTGCAACTCATGCCTCCCCAAGTTTTCCTGCGTTTGCTGCTAGAACCTACGGTGTCCGATTCCTACCCAGTTTGACACGGAACACCCGTCACGCTCGGAATGGGATAAGCGACGGCGCGGACCTCACAGCTGCTGTTTCACATTAGAAGCGGCTCGGCACACGCAGCCGCCGTTAGTGTGCCGAGCCTAGCCGTGTCGGGGTCCGCTGGCCCCACCCCAACCGGCTAAGCGTAATCATGGCAAAAATGCGGCCACGGAGTTATAGCGCGGCTGCAACAGTCCTGAACAACTGACCCTCCCGGCCGAGGATGCGTCGGGTCGCATGGATTAAGACGAAGTAGCCGAGCGCGCTCACTCAGGGGCAGGTTCAAAAGAGCGGCACCCGGCTACTCGGCCCGCGCGGCGGTGCGGGCACATTCATCCAACGCAAAAAACCTTAAGCGGAAATGATGTCTATCTTCGTTTCGGGTGTGACAGATTGACTCAATCGGCACTTGGACAACTGAAAAGCACAACGCGCCCTAGCGGAATATGATCGCTATGGCGGCGTTGGTTTAGTTGCCGGGCCCCTGAAATCTCCCCGGCGCGACCAATAGTCGGCACTAGAAACGCCCCGGTTCGATCACGAAAACGAAAGAACCGCGCCCGAGGTGGAATCTAATCGGGCGGGGTCAGGTGAAACATTGATTGGCCCAACGCGAGCAAGAGACTACCAGCCGATGAGGATGGACCAACCTGATTTGTGTAACTGGATGTTTCTGGAGCGGCGGTACAAGCTGCCTATCACCTGACCGACACAGTAACACCCGTCACATCCGTAACGGTTACGCCGAAAAGGCGCTAACGAACAGGCGGAGGCGCTTGCATAATTTGTTGCGGTTGAGCCACGACTATCTGCATTTTCGCGAACGTCGCTCCGAGGTGATTTTCGATCAGCTTGAATGTCGGCGTGTTCATCAGAGTATGCATGAAGCAATGGTGTACCGTTAAAACCAAATCTTGAAACTCCGAATCAAAATCTCGCTCGATTGAACGGACCGTCAGGCCCATTTTTTCGCATTCTTCAAACTCGATGTGACGAGCGTGGCTTCCGTTTTTTCGGAAATCGGTCAAGGCTCTAACGACCTTAGCCGCTGCGGCTGCAGCTTTTGCGCGCGGTTCATTCCTGAACATCACGGTTTTGAGCTGCCGCGTCACAAAGTCATTTGACCACTTTATAGCGTTTTCACACTCCGTCAGAAGAGTTGGCTCATATTGCGAGAGTATCGGCCGCCATACCTGAATCGCAGCGGGGTCGACCTTAATCTCCTTCAAAGCTTTTTTAAACTCATGGAGGATGCCGTAGGCCGGTCTCCCCTGGATTTGTGGATCAATCGGCCCCAAATTTGAATGGGTGCCCATAATAATCTGCTCGCTTGAGCAGGCGATGATCGTTCCGGCGGACATGGCGATCTGAGGAACGATCGCCCGAATATCCGTACCAAACATCTTATGAAGATAGTCGACGATCGACTGGGTTGCTGCGATACCACCGCCTGGCGTATGTAAAATCAAATCCAATCCACGGCCGCGCGGTAGTTGGTGGACGGCCATCATCAAGCCGTTCTTGTCTTCGTCAACGATGCCAGTCGGACTTACTCCAGGCTTCGAGAGCCAGCCGGAATAATAAGCGATAATATTTCGCCCTGTTTTTTCGTAAAGCTTGCCTAAGTATTGTCTTCTGATCGTATCGACGGCCTGATTGGCTTCAATCGTGAGAGCATTCGCTTTAGCAAAGCGCTCGTTTCGAAACGAGTTTATCTCACTTAAGACCTCTCCCCAGTTCGGCATTTAGAATGCTCCATCCCTCTATGGGAGCTTCGTAGCCACCATAGCTTGTAACATTCACAACCAAGTACTGGGTGTTGTCGACCGGTGCCGGGTTCCACTCTTGTGGATAACTAGGAGCTGTCTTCATCGGCGGAAAAAGGTCGCGGTGCTTGTTTTCAAGCGTTTTACGCTTGCGTTTCAATGCTTTAGCCACTGCCAAAATCTCCCTGAAGCGGGTTTCAGTACCATACAACGCACGAGACCTCAATTTTTTCCTAATTTATTACCCCGCCCTTATGCCGAGGGTCGGTAGTAGGCTCCGAGGCCTTCCATGGTCGCCATATGGTCGTCCGGTGATCCGGCCTGATGCTGGCTTTCGTGCGCCCAATCGAGGGTGGCCGGCCACATAAGTCTAACCCATCCAGGCGTAGCGGGAGGGGGGTACCGAAGCGCGGTTGGTTCGGGCGGAATGACTTTCTTCTGTGGTTTGGCAAGAATTGGGAACAGTTCGGCTAAGGCCCAGCAAAGGGCGTCCGCGCGATCCGGGGAACGGTCGCCGACATATCCGGCTGTTGTGAACCCACAAAGTTGATCCTCAAGCTTCGGAAAGTGGCCGACGTGAGAGATCTTCCCGACCGAGTTTTCAGAGCCATACAAGGCTGAGATGGGCTCCGCTCTTACCACCTTGCCCCGCGATGCCGTCACCTTCTTGAAGGGCGTCCCCGGTCTGGCTACCCGAATGACTTCGTGAACCATGTCGCCGCCGAAGTTGGTTTCCGCCACCACGCGATCGGCACCATGACGATCGAAGGCCGAGCCTACAATCTTGCCCCAGCCTTGCGGGCCGCCTGGGCCAAACCGACCGGACAAATCCTCCAGCACGTAAGCCCGCCCATCAACGCCAAGTCCCACGACGATGATCCCGACTTCATCGGACCTGACGTCGTCGGGACCGGAACAGCCCGATGGATCAACACCAATGACCACACGCTGCATGTCCGGAACGTTGCCGTCGAGCACACGGCCTATATCCAGGCTCTCAAGCGTCCAGAGCGCGCCTTCGGCGAGTGTCCCAAACAATCCCTGCAAAAAGCGGCGCCTCATGCGCTCGGGAAGGTTCTCCAACTCCTTGAGATATTCTGGAGGCAAGTTCTGGGCGTTGTCGGCCGGGTTCATGACCAGCGACGCGAAATTATCCTTGTCGCGGAACGGCATCCGGGTGTCGGGATCGGTTTTGTCGACAAATACGCGCTTGGTCCAATGTGCCTCGTTGGGCGGGTTGCAATCGTAATAAGCTCTGAGGCGCAGCGGTGTCTTTTGTGCAAGCCGGGTCATGGCAATATTCCGGGAAGACCATGGGATCTGCGAGCACTCGTTCAGAAAGATCGAGGCGTACTCCTGCCCCAGGATTTTTTCCGTCCGCTCCTTCTCATCCAAGCCACCGAACCAGATCTCCGAGCCGTTGGGCAGTCGATAGAACCAGTCCGATTTGTCCATCTGGCTCAAGTTAGCAACGCCCGCGAAACACAGATCCATCACCTTCGGGAGCGTGTCGTAAATGACCGATCCCTTCAGATGATTGAATCTGTACCTTAGAACCGCGTGGCGGCTCTTATGAGCGAGCGCACGAGTAAGGATGGCACGAATGATCGTGAACGTCTTACCCGACCGAGACCCACCGTAGAGCATCGCATGGGTAGCGGACGAGCCGAGCAGCTTAGTGGCTTCAGTCTGGCGCGCGGTGAGTTCAAAGGAGGTCGGCATCGATTCCGCTGATCACGATCTTGATGTTGTCGTTGCCATTCCCCGTCAGCTGCATCGGCAAGACTTTTCCGAGCAACGCCATGAACGGTCCCGGATTGAGTTTGGCCTGGATTTCCAGATAGCCTATGAGGCCCTCTGTACCCCCGGCTTTCTCAGCCGCCCTCAAGATGGCATCCTTGAGAAGCGCGGTAGTTTTATTTGGTACGCCCTTTGCACGTCCACCCGTCTTAGGCCTCTTGCTGGTGCGAGATACGACCTGTCCGTTTAGGGGCGTGGGGAGAACAAGCGAATTGTTCAGCATGCTGATAACTCCGCCGATCCGCGCAAAGCATTCGACAATTCAAAGGCGACCATGCAACCTTTGCTCGCGTCCCATTCGAACAATCGAGAGGACCCATCATGAGTAAGAGCGCCAGCCCGAAGACCGGCAAGTTGATATGGGGGAAGGAAGTTATTGTCTTGCAGCCTACCCCGCTGCCCCTGGTTTACTTTGATCATGCTCCGACCTTTTCCTACCTGAACGGAGTTATAGGAATTACCCTGACCGGCACCGGCAACGTTCCGACTGAAACCGGGGGCATCGAAATGGTTGCCGCCGTGGTCGCTCATGTGAAGTGCAATGTTCCCGCCGCTCGGGCGTTGCGAGATGCGCTTAACGGCGCTCTCTTGCTTGCCGAGCCAGTCGAAAATCCGCAGGGACCGTCGAATTAGCGCCATCATTCTGCAACAACCCGATCCAGCTCGATCAGCGAGCGCAAGAATGAGAGAGCGATTTTGCTCATCCACGGTCGAGCGCTCCCAGGCATTGACGTAACCGCTGATCTTCTGCGCTCGGGTTTCGAACTCCGTCGCCGTTACGGACGCCTCCGCGTTCGCCGCGTCGTAATCTTCGACTGTCGACAAGGCCGGTCCCTGCCACTTCGGCAATTCGATCTCCACGAAACATTCGACAGGCGCACCGTTGATCCGATGCACTCGTTGATTTTTGGCGATGGTCTCCTGCCCTTCAATGATTTTGCACCATGCCTTGTGAACCCTTTGCCTGGTGTGATGAAGGCGGGTACCAGCTTCGGTAAGCGGACGCGTTTCCCGTTCTCTCGCTTGATCGATATCGACCTGAGCGGCAAGCTTTTGCAGCTTGTTTCGGTCATATGAATTGTAGCCACCGATTTCCACGCTGGGGCCATAGTGCTTGCGCACGCGACTAACCAGAGCGTCGTATTCAACCTTCTCAGCACTCTGCATTTCTAATTCCTTGATCCATTAAGCGCCATTCGCGCAACCATCGTTATGGCGCCGCCGATGTGCTCGCCATTCGCACCACCCAAGCACCTGATAAGATGCAACCAGACAATGTCCGGAAGCCAGCCTTTACATGCGATAGCCTCAGACATCTCATTTTCAATCGCGCGCAATTGTCTCACGTCATCTGGGGTGTCCGCGATGATCGCAATCTCTTCATCGGTTAGAGCCGGCGGAGGGGTCCCCACCAATGCGGCGCTATGCAAAGCATCAATGAACCCGCTTTCCATGGGGCCAACATTTTGAAACATCGCGGCCAGTACGTGGGCGAGGAACGTCTGGGTGTGCGGCCGGAATGAGAAGGAAACAGCCTCTCTGAAATGTTGCCGGCCACGCTGGTAATCGACCTGCGCGTCCCCACTTCTCTCTGGCATCCAGTAACGAACGCCAAAGGAGCCCTCCTCACGAAGATCCTTCACAAAGGAAGGAAGCTCGTTTATGGGTGTTTCAACGTTTGAAATGGACTTAGCAGTCAAATGGAAGCTCTCATCATTGTTCTGTGGGTTGGCTTCTGTTGGTTGATCGTCGTTCCCTGGCTATTTCGCCGTGGCGTTCGTCCGATGACCTGGATTCTGCTTTGCACAGCAGGGCGTCGTCTAAAATTCTATTTCCAATGGTTTTCATTTGTTCGCAGACGCCGACGAACGGAAAAGTTTATTGCCCTCGCGGATCGACTCCGGTTCAAGAGTCGTCAGAAGCCGATTGATCGGAATTTGATCTCCCGAAGCTGATAAAATTTCTGCCAGTCGATTGTTGCGGGCGATATCGGATCGCCGCCCGATCCCCTGAATGGCACGATTGACCAATGCGTGCGTGCCAAGTGCAGCGGCGCCGATGTGGCCATATTCCGGCAGGCCAGCCATGACCCCCGCCCCCTCAGCAAGGATAGGCGGTAGATATTGGCTGAAAGAGGCAGGCTTGACATCGCGGGGTCGCACGGCGGCATAGCCAACGTCCCGAGCTTTGGTTTCCGAGTTGCCAAAGAGCTTTTGGTTGGTGTTGGCTATGTCTGCTTCATCGCGGACGGTACGTGCCCACTTGTCGGCTTCCTTTTTGCCAAGGATCGCCTCAACCTTCTCCCGATTGAAGGGAATTTCCGGCGTGTTGGTGCCGCGAGCGGATGAAGCGCGAATTGAGCGGACCTGGTAGTCCAGCGCTACGCGCGCGCCCTTTCGAACCGCATCAAGTTCCTCCGGCGATGCTTCCTTTGCGTACTTGCGCCAGTATTCAGGAAGATCCTCGTCAACCGAAGGCCGATTGCGGAAGATGTCGCGCCCCTTGTCGAAAGCGTCTTGAACTTGCATTTCGTTCTTGTAAGTCTGGCGCGCGGGTTTGTATTTGCCGCCGGTCGCGGCGTCGATCGCGTCAACAATCTTGTTTTGCACATCGCTCAGCGGCCCGATAAGCCGCTTCTCGGTCCCCGACGTGCTCTTGCTCAGGTCGTAAATTTCCTTGCCAATATCGGACTGAATGACGTGGAGCCGCTTCGGATCGGTCAACAACTCTTTATCATCCGTCAGTTGCGAACGAATTTCTGCCAGACGCTCAGCAACCTGCCCCCTCGGCAATGCGGATTCCGCACCTCCAGCCGTGGGCTTTAACCGCTTGTCGATCAGATCAATGGCTGGCGTGACATCAACGGGCTTGGCATCGGCAAAGACCGTGCCCGGCTTGAAATCGCTACCAAACAATTCGCGGCCCTTGCCTCGGGCCTGTTGCCGCAATCCGGATTTCAGTGCTTCAACGTCAGGCGTTGGCCCAAGCAATTCATCCGCCGCCCCCTTGAGCGCATCCTGCCGCCCCGCAGCGCGTCGTTCCGCTGCCTGCACGAGCGTACTGCGAGCTGTGCCCTCCGTCTGTAGTGCAAGCCCCTGGGCTCGCAAGCGCAAATCCGGGTCAACATCCATCAGGCTAAGCCTGGGATTCTGCCGCAGGCGTTGCATGACTTCCGCAGCCCGCTCAGGCCCAATCGCCGACGCGATGTCATTAACTGCTCGGGTTTCCGGCAACAGCTTGGCCACCCTGCCAAGCAACTTGTTTACGCCAGCACCGCCAGCCAGCAATTCCGCGCGCTCGCCCGCGCTTGGGTTGCCTGTTAGCTCGGTCACGGGCTCGCCAATGAGCCGATTGCTTGCGGCGGCAAAAGGCGAAGCAGGTATGGCCAGACCGCCGCTGACGGTCTTGACAAGACCGCCGCCCTCCCACGTGCGAGGGTCAGGTGACGGGAAGCTTGGGAGGACGTTTCCGTTACGGAGATCCTGCATCCCGGATGCCGCGAGATTTAAACCTCCCCTGAAATTCTCTTGGGTTTTTCGAACAATTGCCGCCGGGGTTTCGACAATGCCCCGGCCAATCTCGCCGATGTCCTTTTTGAAGCCGCCACCCTCTGGTTCTGCACTTTTGCGCGACTGAAGAGCCTTAACTTCGGACGAGTTTTGGTCGAAGCCGCTGATAGGAGGCTTCGGCCACTCGTCGGATGCAGCAGGCGCGAGATATGGATTGGCCGGGTCAACACCCCATTGCTTGAAAACAGCCTCATGATCGAAATCAGGGGAAGCCATTTTCGAGTTGTCTGCCGTCCCGTCAGCTTTAACGCCCCATTCGGCAAATACTGACGCCGGATCGAATGCCGCTTGTGCCATTATTGCTTTACCCAGCCCTTTTTCTTGTAGGCATCAAGGTCTTTTGCAGAGTCGGACCGCCTGTTCTTTGTCCGGAATGGCAGCAACAAACTTGGATCTTTGCTCCGGGGTCATGCGGGCGAACTGGAAAACTTGCGGATTGAAGTCTTTGTTAAATTCATCGGAGAAATCGTTGTAAGAGGCTGCCCCATTAGCCTTGCTGTACTTCTTCCATTCGCGGGCCTTGAGGGCAATTGCGTCTTCGTTCCCCTTCAGGATGGGCAAAATTCCCTTGTTGCCGAGATAGGAATAATTGCTGTTCGGGTTTGCGCCCATCGAGGTCTGAACCCGTTGATCGGTTACGCCCAATGCTCCTGCCTGATTGAGCGCGATCTGGTTTCCGATCTTATCGAAGTTCTCGATACCCGCGACTTCTTCGGGTGACATCGTAACGCCAAATCCAAGCACCCTTTGAGAAATCTGGTTGGCTTTCTTTTCGGAATGCGCGAGTGGACCGAATTTGCCGCCAGCGATTTCAAGCTCGCGTTCCATATTGTTAAGATCGGCAATGCGGTGTGGGACAAGATCGGCGCGCGCATTTAGCGCAGAACCAACCTTCTGGCTTTCGCCTGCCTGAGCGGCTTGCGCCTCTACCGCTCCGGGCGGAGGCGCGGCCACAATTGAGCCGGGCGGCTGGAACCGCTGCGCGAATGTTGCGGGCTTCTCATACATCCCGCTCCTGATTGCCTCTTGAATCCCCAACAACCTTCGGAGATGATGGGACAACACGCCGAGCCGGTGCCCCGTTCGTGGGCGGCATGAGGTTAGGAGGGGGCGCCACACCCAAACGGTTTAGCTGAGGCTGTTGGGATTGGACCGGCGGTTGCAGTAGATTGTTAGCGGGTGGCTCAAATGGTTGGTTGCCCGATCCACCAGTAAAAGTCTGCCGATTATCTGGTCCGTACTGAGGAGTGCCAGGTGCCACCCCGCTGGGTTGATACCCGAGGTCTTGAGGGGCACGAATTCCCGAACGCAGGAACGTTAAAGAACTTTGTTCCGCTGCCCGTATTGTATCCCTGCGTCTGACCTAAGTACGCCTGACCCCGCTGCAATGCATCCAGGGTCTGGCCATGGACATCCAAAATAGCCTGACGTTGCCGATTTGGATCTGTGGGAAACTTAGTCGCGAACTCGACCGCATGCTGAGCTGTCATCGCATCGCTGGCAGTAGCCCTTGCGAGGGTATCCCAAAGCTTGCCTTTTATATCTGTTTTGCCGAGGTCAGGATCAGACAGCAATCCGGCTGCAGCGCTGTTTATGGTCTGAAAACGCTCCATGGCCAGTCTAAGCTGGCCTTCCTCGACCGCCTGTTGCTTCTGCTGATTTTCAAGCAACTTGTTCTGGAAGGAGAACGGATCGTAGTTCTGATTTTTATAGATCGAGGTATCGACCATCCCACTATCAGGCATTAAGCATTCCCGTCATGTAATTTGGATTTCGTAAAATGGCGCGACACATTTTGAACCGATTACATCCTAAGTCCGACACTAAGCGCCTGTGAATTTCCTGCTGATCCGCCCAACATTGTATTCGTCAGACCGTTAAAAGCGTTTTCCAGCGCCTGAATAAAATGAAACCCGACAACGGGATCATAATAGTTGGTACAGGCCGCCCCGGTCTGAATTGCAGTTGATCCCGACTGTTGCTGAGATGCAGCCATATCAAAAGCGGTCGTGTTATCCATGGCAAAACCAAATTTGCCACCACCACCGACTGCCGATGTATTGATGGTTTGATTGAACGTCGCACTGATGCCATGCATCGGCAATCCGACAACAAATTAAATCCGGTTGTTTGCAGAATTATCGGTCTGACGAATAGTTGCAGAGGCGTAAGTCCAACTCGCCTTCGTGTCGTTAACACTCGTCAGAACATCGACTTGATTGTACATATTCCAAACGCCAAGCAGCGCCGCCCCTCCCCCGGAGGCTCCAAATCCCGGCACATAGCTGACCTGACCGTTTCCATTGGCGTAGATTGTCCCAAGGTACGTCGCCTGATTAGCGCTGACAGAGCCGTAGTTCGTAGCTCCATTGAAGCAATTCGCTATGGCGTTTTTGTTTGTGGCATAGGATCGTGTCACACGATCGATTTGAGTGTATCCAGTGCCACGAGCAGTATTGGACCCGCCGGTATCAGATGCCCAACCACCGCCGCCGCCTGTAGAAGCGGACATCGCGAGGCAGATACGATTGGCTCCGCTGTGAACCCACCATACGTCGTAGACCTGGGAAGCAACGACCTGTCCCGCACTCGCGGCAGACACCATCGCATCGGTTACTTCACAAGAAGCGATTGGATCGATTAAGTCGATTGAGCCGTTGTAATAGGGAACCCCACCGCCCACCGCACAATCATATCGCAGTGTAGTTTGGTTCGAACAGGCCGAGCCGCTGCAAGAAGTCGGAGTCATCTCCGGTGTGTTGGCCGCAAGGGTTATCCTTCCCTGCGGAGGAGTGACCGCGCCATTTATGGTGCAAGTACCCGAGGCCGTGATGGTGCAGGTTCCTGTTAGCGACGTTCCAGAGCCGGCGGCAATCGTGACGTTGGTTACCGTTCCACTTCCTCCACCAGCACTCGCGGGGAAGAACGTCCACTTCGAAGTGCCGTCCGACCAAAATATGCCCGCTCCATACTGCGCATTGATCGCAACTGCCGTGGTCACGCCGTTGATCGTATCTGAGCCTGCGCGTTGAAGAGTTACTGTGTGACTTGCGCTCGCGACACCGGCAAAGTCCGTAATCGTGAATACCTGACCGGCATTGACAGAGTTGGCGGCTGGAAGAGTATCAGTCCGGGCGGTTGAGAGTGCCGTGTGATAAACCATGCGATCCGTTGGCAGGATCGTATAATTCGCATCGCCTGTCGAGGTAGCTTCGTCAATATTCAGATTAGCTCGTGCACCAAGACCAGCCGTCGCTCCCGTCCCGCCATTGGCCACAGGAAGCGTTCCTGTCACACCGCCATTGCCAGAAGTGGCAAGATTGACGTTGGACATGAACGATCCAGAGATCGTCCCAGAGTTAATGGCTGATCCTGCAATCGACGGAGTTCCACCCACCGTATAGACACCAGACAGGGAGATTCCGTTCAGCTTCACATTGTTGTTGAATGTGCTGGTGCCAGTTACGGCAAAGGCATCAGAACCGATCGTTGCCCCACCAACTGCAAGAGATGTGGCTGTCGGCGTGCCCATGGCAAACGCGGCCGGAAGGGTTGTAGCAATCGAAGGAACGCCTGAACCGTTTGTGGTAAGGACGCCATTGTTTGCCGTCGCAAGATTACCCAACAGACCCGCATTATCGTAAAGTAGTCCGTTGGTAGTGCCACTTGATATCGTGGTCGTACCAGGAGTGATCGTTCCTGCCGATGCGGTAATCGTGCAAGTCCCGCCTAGAGCGCAGCTTTGACCATTAACCGTCGTCAACGAGGCCGAACCCGTTGGGGTGCCTGTTAATGTCGGGCTCGATATTGCGGGAGCCGTAATCGTCGCCGTTGTTAGCGTGGAGCCGGAAATGGTCGCTCCCGATATCGTTGGGCCTGTCGTCATTGCAACACTGCCAGAACCACTGACGGTGTACTCGCCAACGATGCCCGCATTATCGAACAGGACATTCGTGGTAGAGCCAGCCGTGATTACCGTCGTTCCGATAATGATCGTACTGGGCGCAACACCGCAGTCCTTGAGCAATCCGGTCGTGCCGTCGAAACAAGCGGTGTTATTCGCAACAACCGGAGCTGTTGGCATAATGGAATTGATAACATCGGATTCGTAAGCTCTGACATTGGAAGGCGTAATCAGGCCAGAGGTTTGGTCGGGATATGTGGTGCCAATCTCCGTATTGAGCTGGGCTTTGGTCTTTTGTGCGTAAACAGGCGACAGCGCAACTGCCACTAGCGCAAGTGCCACAAACAGGGATTTGGAAACTTGATCCTTGATTGAAGGCGCTTTCGGCTTGGACGCGTCGTCCTTGCTTAATTCCCTTTCCAAGGATTCATTGCCGCTTGACGGCTTTTGGAAAGCCCCCGAAAATTTTTCGGAAAATCCGCCGTTCGGCTTGTCGGAATCTTCAGTCACGGAAGGCCGGCCCCGATCGAACGGGTCACGTCAACGCCATCGGCCTTCAGCCGATCAGCAAGCGCCACGCGAATGAAATCGCTGCGCGACATCATTTTGGAATTGGCAGCCTTATCCAACGCTTCCGCGAAGAAGCGAGGCGTTCGTACTTGCACCAACGCGTCATAGGACGCGCGCTCGTACTTCATGGTCCACCACGATGTTGCGTCTACACATGCCTGATCAAAGCGCGGACTGGCCACGCTCCGTCAGCAAGCGCCAACGGCAGAATTTATTGGGAGGTTCGTTTCTCGATTGCCAGCGTCGAGTGTGTTTTTGACAGGCCAAAGCCTTGTCACAGGCACCGCTTTTGCCCTTGCGATCTGTTCGGGGGCGACTTCACCAGGCAGTCCTCGATCCTGAACCGAGGTCAGTTGAGGCCATGGGTTTTGAAGCCATGGATTCAGGATAATTCAGAGTAGACTGTAATGCGTCGCGCGTAAAGAGTGACTACTCAATACAACCTGAGTCATTTTGTCACATATACTTGAAGCACTAAGGTTATGAAGTCCCCTAAATATTGCCATTACTTAACCGAATACTTGTGTAGCGGGGCCGGAACGGTCAGCCTATGGTGGGAATTAATATGAACGAGGACGGATGTACCCTTCGTTCATCAGGGGCCTTCGGAGCGATCCGGGGCCCCTACTTTTAAGACGTTTCATCAATTGCCCTAGTGTGCCTGAGGCCTTCATGTCAGACGATGATGATTGGGATTTTGCCGGCGCCGACGATGCCAAGATGACGATCCGCGCGGCAATTCGCTATTTGCTCAAGGGTACTACCGACGGCGTCCGCGGTGACATCGTGCAGGAGATCATTTCGATCGTTCGCCAGGTCTCGAACGAGCCGCCGACTAGCCAGGCGAATCCCTTGGACGATGATATGCCCGGCGGATAGCCCCTCCCCGGCTCTACGGAGCCCGCTGGTAAGTCCGCTCTTCATCCGCGACAAATTCGCGCAAGATCGATCGGGGCAACGTTTTATCAACTGTGTGCTCGGCATCGTTCGGCGATGAACTTGCGAAATCCCGTCCTTCTCTTATTAGCGACTGCAGTCGTGTGCGGCCTCGTTTGGGCGCTCCATTCGCTTGCCCACACGCGCGGCTGGGAAAACTTCGCCGTTTTGTGCGCGATGATGTTAATCGCTATCATCACCATTGCTCGGTACACTCCAGTCGATCAGCAGCAATAACGATCGGTTTGATCCCAATGCGCAGCCGCCACAATTTTCTGCAAAGCTTTCCGAGGAAACATCGAGGCATATCTTACGACATCTTCGAGTCGGTTGATGTCCATCCCTGTTGGAGATGGATATTTGTCGTGAACGAACGTAGGCGATCCGGCCAAACCAAAATCAGTCGCCGTGCAGCTGAAATCCAAGCACAGTTGACTATCGATAAGGCGTTGAGACACACCCGGGTAAAGGCCGTCCCGCCTATCACCGCGCGGCACGAATGGCGCCGGAGCCCACGGCAGGGTGTACGAAACAACGATGTCCGGTTTGTGCCAAAGGTGGTGCATTGGGGTAACGGAAGCTGAAGCGCAATAGCTCGAAGTTGTCCGCAGCATAATCACCGGTTATCCACAACGCTTCCGATTGACAATTTATCGGGCAGCACAAGCAGTTGCCGCGCAACGGTCCACAGGGAAAACGAACAGAGTCGAGCGTTTGGCGAACGATGCCATTAGATATTCTGACCTAGATCGAGTCTTCAAGTCACAAAACGGGAACGTCTATCCCGCTGTGAACGGACCAAGTACTCGGTATCTAGATTCAAATCTGGGGATAAAGTGGCAATTCACACGACGGAGGAACGGTTCGAGCCCCCAGGCGGCTTGTGTAGGCGTGTCGAGACCCCGCCCACATCTCGACGCAAAACCAACGGCCTCGGCTGGTCCCTCAGCTGGGGCCGTTTTTTTTCAAGAAAACGCCAGCGTGAACCGGCGGGGCCTCGGAACAAGTCGGCGGCCGTCCGCTTAAATCCCGGTGTCTGTTGTTTGTGGCAGCGATAAATTCGGAGGGGCGAGAATGTTCCTGATAGGGCTTGGCGCGCTGCTCGTTCTCTGCGGAATCTTGTACATGGCGCGCGCTGCTATTTGGCGGGGCCCCCTTAGCGGCCCCGATTCCTCCCGGCCGGTTCGCGACACGCTGGAGCCGCCACGGCGCGGCGTGCAATTCTTGGGGCTCGGAACGAACTGGCTGGGCATTCTCCTTATGGCAATCGGTGCAGTTCTGTTGGTGTCGGGGGCCAGTTTTTAGCCTCAAGGAGCGCGTTGAGGCCGTCTGGGGTTGTGCCGTTCGGGGGATACGGCCACTAAATCCGTAACCTGCCAACCCTAGAATTTTTCCGGGCATTCCCATTTCTGGATTCGTTGATATCATCCAGCAGTGCCGCAGCGGCATAAGTCGGGTAAATCCCTCCATCGGACGGGGCTTTCGCTGCCAAAGAAAAACCCGCCAGCGTGAACCGGCAGGTTTTCTCTATAACCAGTCACCGGCGCTGGACGGGGCGGCTATGATGGGATTTCGAGCGGAACCGGTCCTGCGGGCAGCAATAGTTAGGTGGGCTGAAAACCAGCCAGATACGCCTACACTATCAGAGGCAACCCGCCGCCTCGTCGAGCTGGGGCTTACCGTGAAGGTGAAAGCGAGGCCCTCCAGCAGGTCGGTGTTGCGCGCCCGTGAACTCGCCGCAGAGGCCATCGACAAGATCGGCGATCCCACGGCCCACCCCGAGGAACACGCCCAACGCCGGCGACGCCTCACCAAGGGCCCCGAAGAGTTTCGCGAGGTGCGCGTCGATCGGCCGAAGGCGAAGGGGAAATGAGCCATTCAATGCCAGCGCGGCGCCGATGGACCGTCGACGAGCAAAAGAAACTGGACGACCTCATGGAGGCCGGAAAGACCGCTGCTGAGATAGCGACCGCCCTTCAGCGGACACCTCCCTCCATTTATTCGCGGTTAGCAACGCGGAGGATGGCTTTGGTCGTTTTCGGGCGAAAGGCGAAGGGGAAATGAAGCCAGCGCCGGGCCTCAAGTATCGAGCATGGACAGCGGAGGACGATGACCGTCTTAAATCCCTGATCGAAGCCAGTGTGTCCATTGATCTCATCGCCACAGAGATGAAAAGGACGAGCCATGGCGTAAAAAGTCGCGCGCACGCACTGGGCATATCAACTAAACGGGTATGGGTCGGGCTGAAGGCGGCGGAGAAATGAGGTCCAAAGGAACGTGGTACGTTTCGTTTGAGTCCAAGGAGCGGCCCTCGGGACAGCGCGTGATACTCAGGAAGACCGAAACCTTCACGAGCGAACAGGATGCCAAAAAATTTGCTAAAGCAAAGCTGGCCGATTGTTCAAACCTCAACGCGGGCACGCTCAATCCGTATCAACCGAAGCGGATCATCACGTCACGCCAGATATATGATTGGCTCAATGAACCGGAT
Source organism: uncultured Pseudomonadota bacterium (assembly GCA_963819325.1). Taxonomy (GTDB): domain Bacteria; phylum Pseudomonadota; class Alphaproteobacteria; order Rhizobiales; family Xanthobacteraceae; genus Bradyrhizobium. The sequence continues at coordinate 14,409 of CAWFVT010000014.1, read as the reverse complement.
GATTAAATAGCCCCCCACCGCGGCGCGGTGGCCGCCCTTTCCACTCCGGTTAGGAACCTATTGTACACGGTGCGGTTTATCCGGTCATGAAACCGACGCCATTCATTTCTGAGAAGAAAGCCGCCGTGGTCATTTGGATTGGCGCGGCTGTCTTCACGATCGGCGCGATGATCTTCGGACATTAACGATGCGACGGATACATGAGCCATGGACACCGCAAGACGACGAACGTCTTAAGGCATTCGCGGCTCAAGGCGCGTCGGTCGTCAAAGCCGCAGCCGCACTCAGACGCAAGATTATGAGCGTCCGAACGCGAGCCCGGGCGCTCGGCTGCCGCTTCCCGCCGCTGCGGATCGTCCGACAGAGGTAGGCCGATGCATCGGGCTGAAGGTGAGGAAATGACCCATTCCGGCGCTGCCGGGGGCGGCCATCGATGAGAACCGACCCTTCTTCCATAGTCGTTGCTGTGGTCTTTCTCGCCGTCGCTGTCCTTGTCGTTGCCGTCCTCGTCATTAAACGGACAGAGCGAAGCAGCGACGTCTTGCGCGGCGGCTATATCGAGCGCGACAGCGACAAGGATTGATGGGCGACGGGGCGTTAATCAGTCGGGGACGCATCCACGGGCGCCCCGGAACGATTTCGCCCCCAGCGGCTTGACTTCCTGGTTTTGTGGAGTTGACCCTCGTGAGTACCCCCGATCAAGACACCCTAGTGCGCGCCATCGAGGATGCGAGGCGTATCTTGGGGCAATACGTCGAGCCGGGGCCGCGAGATGCAGCGCAGACCGTGCAAAGCCTGCTGGCCGTGCTCGACAAGGAAGAGGTCGTTCACGCTCTCGATCGGATGAAACGGCAAAAAGTGGCGCGCTTAGTCGAGTGACCCGCGTGACTTGCGCTCGGTACGCGGATGAAGCCCAATCCGTAGCGGCTTCCATTTTTGCCCGGTCGGCGGAATCATGGGAGATGCCCGAAGTCACCCGCCAGACGAAAATCACTTTTGGAGAGATGCGGTCCTCCGGCGCTCGTGGCGTCCTGGTCTATTGCTCGGATTACAAATGCAGCCACTCGGTCGAGATGAGCGCCGACCGATGGCCTGATGACGCCAGGCTTTCCGACATCGAGCCAAGGTTCACCTGCCAGGCCTGCGGGAAGCGCGGCGGCGACGTCCGGCCGAATTTCGCGCCCGCCAGGATGGGCACCGGTTGATGAAATTCGCCGCTGACCGTCCCTATGGAGATCCTGACAAGGCCGCCCGCAAGCTGGTCGAGATCGCCAACTCGGTCGAGGCCGTGCAGGACGGTCGCATCTTCATCGAACTGATCAACTGGCCGTTCCTGTCCGAACTCAAGGGCACGCCGGCCGAATATAAAGCCGGCCTTGATCTGGCGATTGCGCGCGGCTAGCTATGGCTGCACGAATCCGGGACCTATGTGAAGTTCACTCAAGCCGGCGCGGAGTTGTTCGCGTGATGACCAGGGGATTGGGAAAATATGTGATGTGGTCGATGAAGGCAGATCGCGAGTTGATCGAGCTGGCGAAAACAGAAACCTTGGAAGCCATCGCCGATCACTTCAAACTGCCTCCTCAGTCAATTCTCAAGAAGGCAGCAAAACTTGGTCTCACGATAAAGCGGAAAAGCATAAAGAAGAAATGATGTATCGCTCTAATCGCTGGGGCTTGGTTTGGTTATGCGGTACTTCTATCCGCCGTCCGGCCTGATCTTCCTCAAATAATCATCGGCGGCATGGCGCGTGACAAAGTTTCCGGTGAGCGCGTCGCGCTGTTTAGCTACCGCCATGAAGCGGCCTCCTACTAGGCATTCCGAGCAGAACACGATCACACCGACTACCGGGTCAAGCGCCCGGAAGAGCTGGACACCGCAATTAGGACACCGGATGTCGGTCAGGTGGTCGAGGATGCTCATGTACTCCGAACCCGCTATTGGCGCTGTTGGTTCCGTCGCGCGCAGGACTCCAAATCCCGGTTTTGAAACCTATTTAGATCGCATGCCAGCCCGCGCCTTCCAGCCCTGCATTCCAACCCGTGTCGCCAAGGTTCCGCATGGCCTGGATTGGATTCATGAAATCAAACATGATGGCTATCGGCTGATCGTCCAAAAAGATCAAAAGCGCGTGCGGCTATTCACGCGCAACGGCCACGACTGGACCGACCGCTACCCGCTTATCGTCGAGGCTGCGCTGAAGAACCGCTCCAGCTCATTCGTCATCGATGGTGAGGCGGTGCTGCTTGGGGTCGATGGCGTGTCAGATTTTGACGGACTGCATGCCCGTCAGCATGATTCCGAGGTTCAGCTTTACGCGTTCGATTGCCTCGCGCTCGACGGTGATGATCTGCGCAAGCTGCCACTGAGCCTTCGCAAAACCAACCTTGCCCGATTGCTGGCGCGCCGCCCCGACGGGATCTTCGTGGCGCCATTCGAACAGGGAGAGATCGGGCCAGACCTGTTCCGGAAGGCCTGCGAGTTCGGCCTCGAGGGCCTGGTCTCGAAACATCGTGACCGCGGCTATCGTGCGGGCACATCACCAAGCTGGGTAAAGGTAAAGAATCCCAAGCATGCGGCCATGACACGGGTCATGGAGACGTTTCGATGAGTGATCCAAAGCAAGAGATTTTAGGAAAGATTCACAGGCTGGAACGTCAGATTGCCGACCAAATGGAGGAGCATCGCCTTTTCATGGAACGCTTCTTCACCACAGGAGATCACCGCGCCAAAGACAACGCCGATCGGATTCTGCATGTTAGGCACCGACTGAAAAACGAAATCCTTAAATTGAAGGACCAGCTCAACAATCTAGAGTGAGGAAATTCACCCCGCGAACGTCGCCCGCAAGCCCACTTAACTCACGCACTCGTGATTCAAACGATGTCGGTTGGCGCAGTCGCCGTTCGTCTTTGAGGTTGGGTCTCCAGTACTAACGACGCGGTTTGTCGCCCGGCCGGGCCTCCCGGAGCGCCACTAGCGTATAGACCACCATGAACGCGATCGCGGGGATTATGAGCGTTATTGCGATAGTCTTCTCCATGCGACGCTAAGGGCGGCAGGCTACCATTCGTTCCAGGACAGCCGAGATCCCGCTTAGTAAGTGCTCCCAGGCGATTACGTGTCGAGAGAACGGGTCATGGCAGCAGGTGAGTGCTGGAACGTTTTGGTCCCGCTACCGCCAGAAATCCTTGAACCGGTCCGGCGACAGATCGGTGTAGCGCACTGTGGCGCCCCGAATAAAAAGGGCGAGCATTGCTGCCCGCCCGGACGCGTTGTTGTCTTTGTCGGGATCAGGCGTCGAGAACCGCGACGATCTCAAATGTTCGAGGATCCACCACCACGATCTGGTCACCAACGAGAACGAACTCATATCCACGCCAATCCGGATAAATGGTCACGATTTCCGTCGGCAGCGGGTGGAACGATACGTCGCGAGGAACGCGGCTGCCGACCACGATTGAGAAGTTGACGTTATTGACCGGTGCAACGTGCTGGTCCCTGATCACGGTAGTGATCTTGGTGCGCTGCTCGCTTGAAAGCTTCGCACCCGCGCCTGCCTGTCCGGTGGTCTGGGACCTGTTTTCTACCGCCCCCTTTGATTCCGCTTTCATGTTGCCATTGCGGTCTTCCCGGCCTTCCGCCTTCATGCCATTGCGGTCTTCACGACCCTCGGCTTTCATGTCCTTGCCGTGCTCGGAATCGCTCATGCTCTTCGACTTCTCACCCCGGTTGTTTTCTTCGGCGCTTTTGCTCTTCGCCGCACCGGATTTCTCCTCAGACTGGGTCGACTTCTTGCCCGATTTTTCTTCCTTCTGCGTCGACTGCGCGCCGGATTTTTCCTCGGACTGTGTCGATTTCATACCGGATTTTTCTTCCGAGTGCGTCGACTTCATACCCGATGAAGGTTCCTTCCCCTCGCAATTCGACGGCATTGCCGTGTTATTTTGTTGCGTTGCAGCCCCGCCCTGCTCGCGGCTCGTCTGTGCGTAAGCGAAACCGGAACTCGCCATCATCGCTATTGCGGCCGCCGAAATCAAAAGGCTATTTCTCATCACATATTTCCTCATTGTCTGCATCGCCCGCAGAGCAACGAGACGTGGTGTGAGATGTTCCTGACGATTTTGTGCTGGACCTGATTTTTGTAACTGAATGTTTCTGAAGTGATCGACTTATCTGGGCGTTAGATTGGATGGTCTCTCCTTTGGCAGTAAATGAAAGCGTTTGCGGCCGAGTGACACCCGAAGGATGGAACTCGACGAAGTTGTTTGGCGTTAGGAGAAAGTAAACCTTGCGCGCCTGTTTCGTCGAGCGCACGATAGCGAAGCGATTTCACAAGAACTTACGGAGGAGGGACGATGTCATGGGTCAAGCAAGCTTCGAAGCGAAAACGCACGACTAAAGCCGCCGCCGTGAAGGTGTTGGGCGCTGCCGGACTGAGCTTTTCGCTGGCGGGTACTGCATCCGCATCAACGATGCCCACTGCCGGTCTACCGCAATCTGACAATGCCTCGCCCAATCAGCGCTTCGTTCTCGGCGACGAGGAAATGGCCGACGTCAGTCTCGCTACGTTCTACGTCTTCGATAAGGAAAACGTTGGCAAACGCGTGCAGGAAGCCCGAGGATGCGGTGGTTGCCGAGGTGGCGGCTGTGGCGGTTGCCGAGGTTGCGGCGGGTTCCGTGGTTGCGGCGGTTTCGGGTTCGGTGGCTGCCGAGGCTGCGGCGGCTGCGGTTGCGGGTTTGGTGGCGTCTGGATCGGTGGCTGCGCGGTTGGCGTGGGCTGCGCGGTTGGCGGGGGTTGCTGCGGCTCCTGGGGAGCGTGCCGCCTGTGCTAAGTCCACGAAAAGCGCCGTTATGACGGTGGGCGGATCATTCTGGTTTAGCTTCACGGGCCGGAGGTGGCGGCCGGCGGGTTGTCGCAGTAGGGAAAGTAGCGGACGGCGGCGCGCCCGAGGAACATGCCGACCTCGGCAGCATGGTCACCGCTTTCACCACAGGGCGTCGACCTGCGCGGCCCCGTTGCTTCCCTCATCAAGCAGGACGGGGTCGCGCTTTTTGTTTGTTGGTAACCAGAACTCACGGATGCTGACAATGAAGGGTTTTTCATTACTCGCACTCGCTACCGCGATCGTGTTATCTGCATCGTTTGCATATGCGCAGCAGAACGAGGACGGCAACGGTCTCAGTCTCGGCAAGTCTATGCCGGGTAGTACCGCTGGGGTTCCGTATCCCGATCGCGCGACGACACCTAGAAATGCTCCGGTTGCCGTCGGCGGTGAAATGGGACACGGAACAGCCCATCATCGCAGGCACCGCAAGCATCATCATCGGATCTAGCCTGCGACGCCGACCAGTATCGTTCCCGCGATAGGGGATCATCTCCGCGAGGCAGGCCTTGTTGCCGTCGGCGTTCCGGCGACGGTCATCCGGCGGATTTGATAATGTCTCGCTCGCGATCCCGCCCGTTCGCGTCCCGCCGATCCAGCGGGTGGCCGATCTCTCGTCTGTCAGCTTGCAGATGGTTGGCTCAGAGCCACGGCCCCATCTCAGGCCTGATCGCCCAGCCGCATTAGGATGGCTCAGGATTTGTTTTTCGCGAGAGGCGCCCTCACCACCAGAATAAAGCCGAAACTCACCAGCGGCCGTTTCTGAAGTCATCTAGGGGCATTTCGCGTAGGCCACATTGATAGTGATGCGGTGCCACTCCGTCCGCCAACCGTTGCGGGTCCCGCCGCATTACGGACCTATCATGAAGATCCGCAACGAGGAACATGGCGCCAGCTAAAGCGATCAGACCCCATGTGATCGCGCCGGTGAGCCAGAAGACCGTATGGATCATGGTTGCGCCTCCTAGAGGACTAAATCGTTCACCCGTACTTTGCCCGCCCGGAGCCGAAATAACGCATGGCTGCAGTCACCGGAGCGGCGGCCGGCCGGCTCGATGGCGGTTCGCCCCTTCGCCGGATGAAACCACTTGGGTGATAAACGAAACCATTTTCGCTGAGCGACGCAGTCAGTCTGAAACGAATGGTCATGCACGATAGTCGCCGTTGGTCAAACGGGAGGGTTCGATCATGTGGGCAATCATCAGTTCGATTTATCGGGCATATTGCTACGAGCGGTTGCTCGAAATGCGAAGGAATCATCATCACGCCAGCCACGCATGACGAAGGAGACCGTTCGTCTTTCGAATGATCTAGGCGGACTTACCGACAGACCCGATAAAAGCTAGCGAGGTCGCGTCCTCGCAATAGGAGCACGCGAGACGTCAATCCGCCGTGCTGGCGGATCCAACCACGAACGGGGGATGGATACATCTCATACATGATTTCGGTCGCCTTGGGCTCGGCATGAAACTGGCCGCGTCGATCGATCAAGCGTGCCGCATGGAAACCCAGCACGGCCCGGCGGGTCACACAGATACGATCCTTAGGCACCGCACTCAGCACTAGCGTGCAGGCCGACAGGCATGGTCCGTCGATCACGACGTGATCACCCGATTTACGCAGATGGTCAAACATATCGATGAACTCGAGTTACCTCTCCGCCCCGGCTACTCAGGATGCGGACCTCATCGGCGAGGACCGGGGCGCAGTTAAGCAGCTTGAAAGCACGATTAGGGTCAGAGCAAATCGCATCCACGCGCCTTCCTTTGGATCAGGAATGCAAAACAGCGCGCTAAATCAGACGGAATTTCCCTTGGGTCGACTGATTATCCACAGATTTGTCCGCAATATTGCCTTCGTTATAAATCCTTCATGACTTTGGGCGATCTGGTCGGCGCGCGGATTATCCACAATGAGCGGTCCCTGGATTCTTTCAACGCTTGAAGCTGCGATCTTCTTTGGTCTGGTATTGGCTATGGCAGGTGCGGCCACTCTGGCAACGGCTGGCGCGATCTAGGACGCGCGGGCTACTCGCTGCGCGAGGGTCAGCGACCAGGCGCCCGCTCTGGTGCCGATGCCGAGCCGCCGGCGATCTTACCGTAGCCTTTGGCCCGAAGCTGCTTGATGCGTTTTTCGAGCGCATGGGCGGCCTCGCGCCCTAAGGCGCGCCGCCACGGTCCGACGCTAAGCCCGGCGCCAATATGCCTAGCGCTGCCAGTTCGAAGGCCACATCGTCAATGGCGTTGGTCAGCGTCTTGACCGCTGGCTCGTTCGGGTACAGGAAATCCCTCAGAATGCCGGCAACAGCCATAAGTAACACGGCTTGGCGTTGGGTCATGCTTTGCATAGGTCATCCTCCGCATTCAGCGCCAGAAATCCTTGAAGCGTTCCGGCGACAGCTCGGTGTAGCGCACGGTGTGCTGGATGTTTTGTGGCCCAGATAGGCCTGTAACGACCGTGTATCGTGGCCCTTGTTGGCCAGGGCGAAGCCGCAAGCATGGCGCAGCATATGCGGATGGGCCTTGAAACCAAGTTCTGCCACGGCGCCGGCACGCTCGACCATCCTGGCAAAGCCTGCGGGCGTGAATGGCGCACCGCGTTCGGACGTGAACACGAATGGCGACTTGGGATCTTGCTCCCGAGCCAAGCCGCGCAATGCCCGTAGCTCGTCGCCGCGGATGGGATGGGTGCTGGGCGTGCCCTTCTTGGCCCTGCGGACGGCCAGCGTCGCGTTGTTGAAGTCAATCTGGTCCCAGCGCAGGTCGACCAGCTCCGAGGCCCTCAGGCCGTGCCTGTAGGCCAGCAACACCATGGTCGCGTCGCGGTGGCCGTACCGGTTGGCCCTGGCGGCATCCGTCAGGCGCTCGACCTCGGCATCGGTCAGATACTCGCGGGTGCGCAATTCGGCGTTCGGCCGGCGCAGTGGCATGACAACTGTTCGTTTACGGTGATTGGCGATACCGGTTTGAGATGCGACTTTGCCATGGTTTTCCGCGCTCCTGCCAACTCGACTGTTCGAAGAATAACCATTTACGAACAGTCAACAAGGGCTAGTCAGGCAAAAGCGCAACGGCCGTCGGGCCCGGCAAAAAGGGAGGACCGACGGTCGCGCAGGCCAGCGGTCAGTGGTTGAGACGGAACGCGGCCCGATCTAGCAATGCTAGCCATATCGGCATGTTCCTGCGTTCGGATGGCGGCACGGTGTCGCGTGAGACAGCGGCCGCCGGACTGTCATCTGAAGCGGATCCGGCGGCCGCGCGGGCACAGCCTTGAAAAGGCTGCACCAGCTGGTGCAACGTCGACATGGGCGGCTAGTTCCTAGGGCGCGACCCCGCCGGCGACTGAGAGAGACGGGGCGAGGCCGCGCAGACCGGCGCCAATCCGGTGGGAACGCGACGGCCCACGAGGCAATGCCGGTAGGACCCGGACGTTCCGGAAGGCTCTCACCTCATTCGGCGAACGTTCGTCGACCATAATCCACGGCCCTGTAGATTTCCAAGCAGACGTTCCCGGGCGGCTCGAATTGCGAGCGCAAAAGTCCCCGATGTTTTCGCCGATCTGTTTAAATCAAGCGGCGCGTTCGTGCGCCGGAACTCGTTAGCCGTGGACTGTGTTGTGTTGTGACAACCAGATGTGGTCGTCTCAACCAGATTTCGGAGGAAATCATGTACAAATTCGCAATTGCGATATTGCTGCTATCTACGCCCGCATTTGCCCAAGATAAAAACGAACCTCAGCCCAACATGCCGCCGACCAATATGAAAAATACAGTCATTCCGAAGTCGGGCGGTGAACAGACACCCGCGACAACGCCGACAACCGCCGCAGAAGCTAGCCGACCCGGCACCAACGCAGACCGACCGTCGAAGACGGGTCCAGAGCAAACATCCATTCCTAACGCTGCCCCGCCAGCCACAACCACCCAGATAACCGGCTCGACTGACCAAGAGCCGAAGGTCAAAGAAATGAATGAGGAAGAGAAGAAGAAAATCCAGATTGAAGGCAAATAGACCTACGCCTGCCGGACTGAACTTGGCCTATCAATAAAAGAGGCCGCCAAACCAGGCGGCCTTACTTGCGGCGACCGGCTGGGAGCGCCGACCATTTTGCCCCACCCACGACTTATCTGTAGGTCCGAACATCAAAGAGGACGTCAGTTAAGCCCCCTTGTTCCTCCGGGATCTCATAGCCCTGATTTTTTCGGCGAGGGCGTCACGGGCAGACGGTCCCAACCGCGATGGGATGTCATCGGAACCAGCAACCTCGTCAGCGCATCCGACCCGATCTGCGATCAATCGCAGTATCTTGGCTTTGCGGTGAGCCATATCATCCACAACCTCCATCTAAATCGTCCTACTTTAGACCGCCCAGGAAAATGTATTGGACGGTCAGGGTTCCCATAGTTCGTAAGTTCGGTTCGGGTTCGGTTCGGGTTCGGTTGTCAGGGTTCGTAGTTCGGTTCGGTTCGGCCCCCCTATAGGGGCCGTAACCTCGAACTCCCGAACTCACTCTTGAGCCACGTACCATCTGTCGCCATAGGTTCGAACAAACCTCTTGGACAGCAGCGCATTACGGATGTCGGTCAGGTCCGCTTTCCGTTTGATGCCGATGCCTGCGTCCTTCGCCTGGTTGTTCCAGTCTTCCAACATAAGTCCGGCTTTGCCGGCGGTGTGAAGGATGGCGAAGACCGTTTGCTGGTTTGGCTTAAGCTTAGTTTCTCGCGGCAATCTCTCAGATGGAGAGTTTGATACGTCCTTGCTGCTAACGATGTTGACCGATACCGGGTCGCCGTCTTCATCCGTGCCGAACTCGTGAATGTCGGCCTTGAACGAGAATAGCGGCCCTTCCGGCGCATCATTTGCTTTCGCAACGGTAGCGGTGCGGATGACATCGCCTGATACGGAGATCATTACGTCAACGTCACCCAGAGCGGCATTTGAGCCGCGCATACCCCGATTTTCGTCCTTGCCGGTATGGCCGACAATCGCCACGTGAATATCGGTATTGTTTTTGATCCGCTGCAGGCTGGCGAAAACCAGTCCCTGATCTTTTGCCGAATTTTCATCACCGCCGCCGGTCGAAACTAGCTTGGCAAAGGTATCGAAGATCCCTAGCCCCATGGAACAGCCGAAATGCCTTTCAGCATCTCGGATAGTTTCCACCACCCGTTTGAACAAATCCGGCTTGGTCAGGTCGAACGGAGTGTTCACGACGGCGATAGGCAGACCTTTAAGATTTTGGCGCGCGCCGTGAGCCTGAAGGCGGCGCCGAACAAGGTCCGCTCTTTCGAACGCGAAGTACACGACGCCAGCGGTCTCCTTGCTCCGATGGCCGTTCCAGTCCAGGCCGGCGGCAACACAGATAGATGCCTGGGCCATTAGCGCAGATTTCATACCGCCGGGCGGCGCGATCCAGGCTGAGGATTCCCCGCGCGCGAAGATGCCCTTTATGAGCCAGCGTTTTGCTGTCGCCTCGATCGCCATCTCGTCAAAAGTCTTAAAAGGAAAGCCTTTTGCGGTTTGTGCCCGATCCTGCTGGATGATCTTCAAATCGAGAATGCTGTTTGGTGTCATTTGAGATCCAGCCCATTAGCAATAATTGACTGGATTACGTCGTCGCCCTGCACCTGCAGGAGACCGTTGCCGGTGGCGACGTCCAAAAGCAAGTCAGCAGCAGGAGCGCGGCCTAACAGGCCAGTGGCGATTACATGCCCGAGCCGATATGCCTGATTTTCAAACTCTGCAATTTCGGCGGTCGCAATCGCTTGTCGGACGTCCAGCCGCAACGCTTGCAGATTTAGGGCCTCATTCGTGGCAAGATGCGATGCATCAACGTGTGCGTTCATTGAGCACCCGCCTTTGCCGCAATCTCTGCAGCAAGTTTGAGCGGCAGGATAACTAACGGCTCGTTACGGTCAGCCCGGACGATCACGATGTCCCGGTCAATTAGCCAGTCATAAAGCTGGCGGAACCCTTTGGCGCGAACCTTTACTTCGACCACGCGCCTCTTACCACCAAGCGGTAAGGTCAAATCACCGAGGTACGACCCGCCTGCTGATCCCGACAACGGGACGCGCTCCGCTGCGAAACCTCGATCCTGCAAGAATTTGACAATCGCCCTTTCGGCTCGACTGCCTTTGTCGCGAGATGCTTTGCCACTCATCGTGGCACCACAATCCGATCAATAAAAACTTGCGAAATGGCGTTCTTTAGAATATTTTCCGGTGAAATCGCCTCAACACGATTATCTATTCCGAAATTGGAGCGCCCCTCGCACGGGCGCTCTTTTCGTATGAATTCCATTTACGCGACCAGTTTGCCGCGCTCGGTGCTGCAGCGGGATTCGGCCCAGGCGAGCGCTTCATCGAGCCGATACAGCGGGCGCTTGCCGAACCACTTAGCGACGGGCGGCCCAGCATTTACTGAGGGCAAGCAGATCTTGTTAAAATAAGACGTGGTGAACGGAAAGCCGTACTCCTCGTTCAGTCGAAGTCTCAATTTCTCACGGGTTAGCAGCGGGGTACTGTTGGCAGGGTGCGTCATCGGTATCACCGTTGTTGGCTGGGTAACTGACGGCAATATCCTCCTACTGGGCGCAATCGTCACCGAAGCTAGATCGCATTAATGCTTTCACCGACCGATCACGGTCTTGAAGTGGGCGATAGCCTTCTCAATGGTTCGCGTCGAAACTGAGTATTTTTTAGAGATCTCATTCAAGGCCACGTCTCGGGTTATTGCCGGGTCCTGTCGAAAGAGCTTATTGAACGCAGCCGCTAATTCGAGACGGCTTAATGCGGCGCGACTTTGAGCGCCCCTATGCCTTGGTTTAAATATTATCCGCCTTCAACTGGGGCGGCATCAAACGATGAGAACGGCGCGGTCTCAGTTTCCGGATCGAAAAGCGCTGCCAATTGCCGCCGCAACGTTTGATCAAGAGGCTTCTGATTGCGAAGCAGCCGAACGAGACCCTTGCGAGCTACAAATTCATCGTTCTGCTTCAGGTATTTCTTTTCCGGCAGCTTACCGCTCCAGTCGTGGTATCCTATCAGCAGGCCGGTGGCCAACCGAAGATCATCTAATTCTTCCAACTGGCTCTCGCTGGCACCGTCAGGATTTTCGTCGATTGAAGCATCATTGTTGATCGGCGCAGTTGCCGGCTTACGGGCCTCCCCTGGCCGCTCAATCGACTTCGCAAATTCGTCGGGCCCGATTTGCTCGGGCTTCGTTCCATTTGGTCCAGATTTTCTTGCCATCTCGCCCTGCCCTCAAAGAAAAACCCGCCGAAGGTTAGCCGGCGGGATCACACTTCAATCCTTGTCGCGAAGCAACGTCAGGATCTTGCTTGGGGCTGGGTCCGGCTCAGCGTGAAGCCACGAATCAACAACGCTTTGCACCTCGCGAAGGACCGCTCTCGCATCAGCAGCGTTGTCCGGGAGCTACAAGCCAGTGCAGAGCGTGCCTTTTGTACCAGTTGTTGTTTTCAGCCATCACGCCGCTCCCTCAATCGCTTTTGAGTAACGATCCGCTCCCGGTTCGGGCCGAAGATACTAGCGCTGGGGTCGTGGAGCAGGCGAGTTGCGCCGCAATGGATTAAAGGCGTGACCCCCGTTGTACAATTCTACAAATTTTGGTCCAAGGTCACTTCCTGGCTTCTCAATCGCGCATACGGCCAACGCAACGCCGCCCATCGCTGCCTGAAGGCTTCCGCCGATTCCAAAGAGAAAACCGAGCGCAATATTGTCGATGCCGCGTCGATGTTTTGGGTTGCGCGACTTACGACCTGCCAGCGCCATATGAGACACGATGATGCCTAGATCAGAGGCGCCAGCGTTGTACAACATCATGGGAAGAAAGGCCTTGGCGTAAGCCATGCCGGTTTCTAAATCGGCGGAATAATCGCCTGATGGTTTTACGCTCCACCAGGAAATTCCGACTTTGCCGCGCCCTTTTTTGATAAAAGGTAGCGACGTCCCGCATCGCGGCGTGCTTGCGCGCGGCGGCCTGTTTTGTCAGTACGTTTTCGATTAGCCTGTGACATGATGTGAACCTCATGTTGTGGGTTAGGCCTCGTTTTGCGGGGCGTCATCCGCAAGACAGGCCGGCTTTATTCCGGCTCATGCCGGAATTTCTGACCTCAGCGGTATGACGTTGCTGGGGGGTGGACTGTAATCTGGTCGATCTGACCGGCCAGCGCCTCAAAGGCGCGTTTTTTCTCGTTATAGAAGGCATGCCGGTCATAGATGCCCGGATGCCACCGATGGCATGCGCAAGCGCCGCTCGGCGTGGTCCGCCGCACGCCTGCACGGCTCATGAGGGATCGGGCGGTCCGGCGAAGGTCATGGATTGTCCACCCGGTTACCCCGCACGCTTGTCGAAGGGCTCTCTTGGCCTGGCTGTAGGCGGATATCGGGATGGTCTCCATCAGTCGTAAATATGGGCCCGGCATGTCCTCCCCGATAACCGGAAGGCTTTCCAGAAGCCCCTACGGCGGCCTCTGGAAAGGGGGAGCAGAAAGTCCCGCTTGCCCTTTATCCTGGCGGCAGGAATTAGCCAGTCGGCCCCCCTCAGCTCCTTGCGATCCACCCGGGCCCCCTCATTGCGGCGGACGGCGGTAGGAGGATGAACTGCATAGTTTGGCGAACACCTGCACCCGGGAGTGGCCGCTACCCCCCGGTGATCTCTTCGCTGTCCGCCAGACGGCCCGGATCTCATCATCGTGGAGGATTCGCTTTCCCGGCTTGTTCAGCGGGGTCTGTTCGGGACATGCCCCGGACAATCGGACTGCGGAACTCATCATCCCGCGCAGCATGCCAATTCAGACCCGGCGGATGACCATCAGGGTCAGGTCCGCCATCGGCGCGCCGCGCGTGTCCTCAATCTCGTCCAGCAGGGCGACTATGTCGCGGCGCCAATCTTGGTGATGGGTTTCTCGCCGAACGCCGGGTAGACCAGCCTCTTTAAGAATGGCTCGCCTCTGGTCCATCGACCGGACCTTCAGGCTTTTCGCTTTTTCATATACTGTTCCGCGACCGTCTTGAATCTTCCTGCCGCGACCGACCGCTCCGCCTTTTCGGTCTTTTTCTTTTCGACGGGGTCGGCGCCCTTTGCCAAATCGCCCTGAAGGATATCGGCCCACTTGTGCGCGTCCGCCCAGCTTGGTCGTGCCGCTCAGGCTTGCTCGTCGGGAATTCACCTTTGGCGTTGCGATACTGAAATAAAAAACTGCGACTGCCCGTCAACGTCATCATCAAGCCAAAGCCGGGACGCTTCTCATCCCAATAGATGATGCGGTCTTTTCCTGAGCTCCGGCGGTGCCGCGTTCAAAATAAACCCGCTGTTAATTTCACCTTCATATTAGATTCTCCGGTAAGCGAACGGGTAATCCAGATTTGAGTATGGCTTGAATAGCTAACGTTCACTAGAGATCATGCAGAAAGTATCATGCGCCGCAAGGGTTTCTTTGCAAAAATGCAGTCCTTAAGGTGAATAGCCAACCGATAACTAAGTCTGAAATAAATACGTTT
>CAWFVT010000013.1:0-259049 GCA_963819325.1 uncultured Pseudomonadota bacterium | reverse complement strand
AAAGAGGGCTTGCCCTCGGCGGAGGCCGTGGAGGGAAGTACCCCGCCCAAGGGGAACGGCGGCGAGACGGCCGCGGCCCGGACACTGCGCCGGGATACCGCGTCGAACGGACTCATCGCCCTCGCCGAGCGGCGCGACAGAGCAGAGTGTACGGTTGTCGACGCTGCTGCATCACCTCACCGTGATCTCCTGAGGCGGAGCTACCTTTCGCTTGAACGGGACTGCGCGCCGGGCATCGACGGAGTGACGTGGCAAGCCTACGGAGAAAACCTCGAAGAGAAACTGAGGGACCTGCACGAGCAAGTGCACCGGGGCAGCTACCGAGCCCGTCCGGCCAGACGGACCTACATCCCGAAGGCTGATGGCTCCAAGCGGCCGCTCAGCATTCTGTGCCTGGAGGACAAGATCGTCCAACAGGCGGTCGCGACGTTCTGGAAGCCATCTACGAGGAAGACTTCCTCGGGTTCTCCTATGGATTCCGACCGGGGCGTGGCCAGCACGATGCGCTGGACGCTCTTCATGCCGGCATTCTCGGAAGCAAGTGAACTGGGTGCTTGACGCGGACATCCGGGGCTTTTTCGATGCCATGGCCCACTCATGGATTATCCGTTTTCTCGAGCACCGTATCGCGGACAAGCGCATCCTGCGCCTGATTGCGAAATGGCTGAAGGTAGGCATGTCGAAGATGGACGCGTAACACGTAGGTATGTGGCGCCCCGCAAGGCGCGGTGATTTCACCAATTCTTGCCGAACGTCTACCTGCACTATGTGTTCGATCTCTGGGTCCATCGCTGGCGCCACACCAAGGCGACCGGCGACGTGATCGTCATCCGCTATGCGGACGACACCATTGTCGGCTTTCAGCATGAGCATGAGGCAAGGCTTTCTTGCACGATCTGCAGGAGAGAATGCGCGAGTTCGAACTGGCGTTGCACCCGGACAAAGACCCGGCTGATCCGCTTTGGCCGCCACGCGGCCAAGCAACGTGAGAAGCTTGGAGAGGGGAAGCCCGAGACTTTCGACTTCCTCGGCTTCACGCACTTCTGCACGCGATCACGCAAATGGGGCTCGTTTGTCATCGGGCGCAAGACGATCAAGAAGACGGATGCGAGCCAAGCTACTGGCGATCAAGATCGAGTTGCGCAGGTCAATGCACGACCCCATCGCGAAAACCGGGGCTTGGGTGAAACAGATGCTGAAAGGGCATCTGAACTACTTCGCTGTCTCGGGTAACCACCCGAGCCTGTGGTGGTTCTTCAACAAGGTGAAGCGGCTCTGGCTCGCATCGCTCAAGCGGCGCAGCCAAACAGCACGCCTGAGCTGGGAGAGGTTCATCCCGTTCGTCGCCCGCTTCTTTCCGCCATCAGCACTATACACCCGCTACCCTGTCACCGCTTCGACGCCAAAACCCGAGGGAGGAGCCCGGTGCGTTAGCAGCGCACGCCGGGAGTACGGGGGGCGGCTGGCAACAGCCGTCCCTACCGTGACCATTGGCCCTAGCCCGCGACAAGCCCGCCATGCTTTTATGGGTCGGGCAGTTGGGCCACGCCGGGGGGTTGTCTTTGGCGGACGAGCGAGTGGAACGGCGACTTGTAGCAGTACTAGCGGCGGACGTCGCCGGTTACAGCCGTTTGATGGGTACGGATGAGGAAGGCACGCTGGCCCGGCTTAAGGCGATCAGAAAAACCCTTGTCCATCCAACCATCGCCGCACATCGCGGACGCATCGTTAAGACTACGGGCGACGGGATGCTTGTGGAGTTCGCGAGCGCCGTGGATGCCGCGAGAAGTGCCGCTGAACTCCAGCGTGCCATGGCCAAGCAGAACACCAACCTGCCGCAGGATGCAAGGATCGAGTTTCGCATCGGGATACACGTTGGCGACATTATCATGGATGACAGTGATATTTTCGGCGACGGCGTCAATATTGCGGCGCGTCTTGAAGGGATCGCCGAGCCGGGCGACATCTGCGTTTCAGATGACGCGCAACGTCAAATCCGCGGAAAGATCAATCTCGCTTTCGACGATATGGGTCCGCAGTCGTTAAAAAATATTGTCGACCCGATGCGGGCTTGGCGGCTACAGATCGACAAGAACTCTCCTTCAACGACGCCTAAAAGAACAGCGGTTGAGGCTGCGCAACCTCTAGCCCTCCCAGACAAACCCTCAATCGCTGTTCTTCCGTTCCAGAACATGAGCGGCGATCCTGAGCAAGAGTACTTCGCCGATGGCATAGTTGAGGACATTATCACGGTGCTTTCCCGATTTAGGTCCTTGTTTGTCATCGCACGAAACTCCTCATTCATTTATAAAGGCAAAGCAGTAGATGTGAAGCAAGTAGGCCGCGAACTCGGCGTCCGATATGTTCTAGAAGGCTCAGTCCGCAAGGGCGGCAATCGAATGCGCATCACGGCGCAGTTGATCGATGCGACCTCCGGCGCCTATGTGTGGGTCGACCGGTATGACCGCGACCTCAGCGACGTCTTCGCTGTACAAGATGAAGCATGGATGCGTCGCCGCGATTATTGAACCTGCGTTGGCCGACACAGAGCAACAGCGCGTTCTGCGTAAGTCGCCTGACAGCCTCGACGCCTGACCGGCACATCGGTGCCATGGATGTGGGCGCTGTTGAGGCTCCCGCGACTCAGAGGAGCGAGCCATGCAGACGATAACGACAATCGGTTTAGACATCGCCAAGTCGGTTTTCCAGGTTCACGGCGTTGACGCTGGCGGCCAGGTGATTGTTCGCCGCCAGTTGAAGCGGCGTTCTGTCCTGGCTTTCTTTCAGAAGCTGCCACCATGCCTGGTTGGCATAGAGGCTTGCGCCTCATCTCACCATTGGTCGCGCGAACTCCAGGCACTCGGTCATACCGTTCGGCTGATGCCGCCGGCCTATGTGAAGCCCTACGGTGCGCCCCGAAGGCGCGGATCACTAGTGGAGGAAGAATCCACCCAGAGAGTTGTCGATTGATCTGGTAGCTGACGAGCGGTTCGGACGGGTAACCGGCAGGGCTGGAGCCTCGTGACAAAGGCCGCTTTAGGCGGCTGAGCAATCCGGCGGGCCGTAATGCGAGTGAGTGCGCCGGGAGACTGGCAAGGAGTATGTGGTGAAAGTCCACTGCGATGAAGGAGTAGCAACCCACGTCGCCCCCGATCCGTGCGCAGGCGTCCGCGAGGACGTCGGCGAAGCGTCGGTAGGGGAGCGTATAGGCCAGCCATTGAGCCGCGAAACCGTTATCAACCCGGTTGCCGACGTTGTTCACTTGACGGAAGGCAAAATCGGCGGGCGCGTTATTGCGAGCACCCGTCGGACCCGGCGTGGTCTGAGACCCTGGCATGTACGGACGCTCCTTGTGCGGGAACCGGGAGATCTCTGGATCGGCCATAGGCCCTGTTGGGTCGGATGGTCCGTAGCGGGAAGGTGAGGAGCCGTAGCCGTTGATGCACGATCCAGAGAAGTCTGACTCCGGCATAGTAGTGACGAAGCCGACGAACAAAGCCGGGCGACCGGTGGCGGAGCCGGTGGAGCCAAGGCCGGGGACCAAGGGGAACGCGGATCAGCAAAGCACGCACCGGGCGCAGAGCCGGGCTCGCGTGACCCAGGCGCTGGGCCGCGTACGGCAAGCCGCAAGGCAGAGGAAGAAGGAACAGTTCACCGCGCTCCTGCACCATATCAGTATCGATACGCTCCGGACGGCGTTCTACGCGCTTAAGCGTAAAGCCGCCCCCGGCGTGGATGGCATGACGTGGTACGACTACGAGGCGGACCTCGAACTCAGGATCGGGGATCTGCATGGACGGGTCCAGCGAGGAGCCTATCGGCCGCAACCATCCCGCCGGGCCTACATAGACAAGGCGGATGGAAAACAACGGCCGTTAGCGATCGCCGCGCTTGAGGACAAGATCGTCCAGGGCGCGACCGTCATGGTGCTCAATGCTATCTACGAAGGCGACTTCGTCGGCTTCTCTTATGGGTTCCGACCCGGACGAGGACCGCATGATGCGTTGGACGCACTTTCGACCGCGATCAAAACAAGAAAGGTGAACTGGATACTTGACGCCGACATCCGGAACTTCTTTGGGGCTGTGAGCCAAGATTGGCTAGTTCGCTTCGTTGAACATCGGATCGGTGACAAGCGCATCATCCGCCTGATCCAGAAATGGCTGAGAGCGGGTATACTCGAAGACGGGGTCGTAACAGTCGATGACCGGGGAACTGGCCAAGGCTCGGTGGTCTCGCCGATCCTAGCCAATATCTACCTGCATTACTGCTTCGACCTCTGGGCTGAGCGCTGGAGACGGCAGGAGGCCCGCGGCGATATGATCGTCGTGCGATATGCCGACGATCTGGTTGTCGGCTTCGAGCATGAGGGCGACGCACGTCGCTTCCTTGATGCGATGCATGACAGGCTCGGGGAATTTGCACTGTCGCTCCATCCGGACAAGACACGCTTGATTGAGTTCGGCCGCTTTGCTGCGAACGATCGCAAGCTGCGCGGGGTTGGAAAACCGGAAACCTTCTCGTTCCTGGGCTTCACCTTCATTTGTGGTCGATCTCGCCGCGGCAACTTCCAACTTCAACGGAAGACCCGACGCGACCGCATGCGGCGGAAGCTTGGGGACATCAAGGCGGAGCTACTGCGCAGGATGCATCAGCCAATTCCAGAGCAAGGGAAATGGCTGAGGCAGGTCGTAGCTGGCCACTTCGCCTACTACGCGGTTCCGACAAACAGTCGGGCGCTCTCGGCGTTCCGGCATTATGTGACCGATCTCTGGCGACGAACGCTTCGGCGGCGCAGTCAGAAAGATGGGTTCACATGGGAACGCATGACGAAGTTGGTCGCTGACTGGCTTCCCCCGCCGCGTATCCTTCATCCCTGGCCTGACGACCGCTTTGACGTCAGACACCCAAGGTAGGAGCCGGATGCCTTAGTCGGGCGAGTCCGGATCTGTGCGGGGCTCCCGCGATTCAGAGGAGCGAGCCATGCAGACGATAACGACAATCGGTTTAGACATCGCCAAGTCGGTTTTCCAGGTTCACGGCGTTGACGCTGGCGGCCAGGTGATTGTTCGCCGCCAGTTGAAGCGGCGTTCTGTCCTGGCTTTCTTTCAGAAGCTGCCACCATGCCTGGTTGGCATAGAGGCTTGCGCCTCATCTCACCATTGGTCGCGCGAACTCCAGGCACTCGGTCATACCGTTCGGCTGATGCCGCCGGCCTATGTGAAGCCCTACGGTGCGCCCCGACGGCGCGTATTACCAGTGGAGGAAGAATCCATCCAGAGAGTTGTCGATTGATCTGGTAGCTGACGAGCGGGTTGGACGAGCAATCGGACGGACCGAAGCCTCGTGACAAAGGTCGCCTTGGGCGGCCGAGCAATCCAGTGGGCCGTAATGCGAGTGAAGCCTGAGCACGCCTCGAAAGTTACGATGTGAACGCCGACCCGATCGTATGGCGGGGAAGGCCGCGCAGACAGGGAAGCAATCGACATGTGCACCTGGCTGGTTCACCGGGGTAATTGGCACGGCACGCTGTAAAGGTAGTGCGGGTAATCGGGGGAGACCCGTTCTGGTCGAAGGTCGCGCCTTCAACACCGAGTACGTCGATGGACCGGACGGGAGTCGGACAGGGTCGTAGTACCGACGAAGCCGGGTAATTCCGGCGGAGGAAAGGACCCTGACTTCAGGTGCGCTTTTGAAGATGGTGAGGGAAAGGGTAGATTGGCGATGAGCCTTAAAACGCCCGATAAGATCAGGAGCCTTCAGAGAAAGCTTTATTGCAAGGCGAAGGCGGAGCCCGCCTTCCGCTTCTACGTGCTGTACGACAAGATCTGCCGTGAAGACATTCTGAGTCATGCCTATAAGCTTGCCCGCACCAACGCGGGTGCGCCAGGAGTGGACGGAATAACTTTCGAGCAAATCGACGCGTCTGGACTGGAAGCCTGGTTGGCGGGCCTGCGCGATGAACTCGTCACGAAGACCTACCGGCCCGATCCGGTGCGGCGGGTGATGATCCCGAAGCCCGGCGGCGGCGAACGTCCACTCGGTATCCCGACAATCCGGGACCGGGTCGTCCAGGCTGCTGCAAAGATCGTGGTTGAGCCGATCTTCGAGGCGGATTTTGAGGACGGCGCCTATGGATATCGCCCGCGTCGCAGCGCGGTCGATGCCGTCAAGGAAGTGCACCGGCTTGTGTGCCGGGGCTACACGGACGTTGTTGACGCCGATTTGTCGAAATACTTCGACACGATCCCGCACTCGGACCTCCTAAAATCGGTGGCCCGACGCATCGTTGACCGGAATGTGCTGCGGCTGATCAAGCTGTGGCTGCAAGCACCAGTCGAGGAGCGGGATAGCGACGGGAAACGGCGCATGAGCGGCGGTAAGAGCAACAAGCGGGGCACGCCACAGGGCGGTGTCGTCAGTCCGCTGCTCTCCGTCATCTACATGAATCGGTTCCTGAAGCATTGGCGTCTCAGCGGTCGGCGTGAAGCATTCCGTGCGTACGTCATCTCCTATGCTGACGACTTCGTCATTCTCAGCCGCGGCCACGCGGAGGAGTCCTTGACGTGGACGAAAGCCGTGATGACCAAGCTTGGGTTGACTCTCAACGAGACGAAAACCTCGGTGAAGAACGCCCGATTGGAAAGCTTCGATTTCCTTGGCTACACGCTCGGACCCCGCCGTTTCCCAAACGGGGGACGGTGGTACCTGGGCGCGGCTCCGTCCAAGAAAAGTGTGCTGCGGATCAAGAGGAAGGTCAGCGAGCTGCTGAGGCCGGGCAATAAGGGCGCTTGGCCCGAAGTGCAAGCACGACTAAACCGCCTTCTGGGTGGCTGGTCCGCTTACTTCAGCTATGGCTCTCTTGCCACGGCCCATCAGGCTGTTGATCGACACGTCTTCGACCGCGTGCTCGCCTTTCTGCGTAGACGACACAATACGCCCGGCCGTGGCGTCAGACGGTTTTCCCGTGAGATCTATGGAAACCCTGGCGTGCTTGTGCTGAACCGCGTGCGCAAAGTGTCGCCGACGTGTGCCTTGTGATGAAGCCTGTCGGAAAGCCGGATGCGGGAAAACTGCACGTCCGGTTTGATGAGCGGGGAGGGGAAACGGAGCGCGCATAAACGCGCCACCGCGCCTCTCCTCGACTCTACTCAAGCGGCAGAAGAATGACGCGACTGACGCAGAGGCCATTTGCGAGGCGGTCACCAGAGCCAACATGCGGTTCGTGCCGACCAAAACACCCGAGCAGCAAAGTGGCCTGGTGCTTCATCGCACGCGCCATTTGTTCACCCGTCAGCAGACTGCAGTGATCAATGCAATCCGGGCTCATCTTGCCGAGTTCGGGATCATTGCGCCGGTTGGGCGTCACGGTGTCGAGGAACTGCTCAATGTCGTCGCCGATCCAGGCGACAGGCGGGTTCCGGAAATGGCCCGTGCGTGTCTGCTGGCATGCGGAGCTCAATTGCGCAGGATCAAGGAGCAGATACTGGAGTTCGACCGGCTGATCAGGGCCTGGCACCGATCCAACGAGATGAGCATGAGGCTCGATGAAGCTCCCGGCGTCGGTCCGGTGCTGGCTACTGCTGTGGTCGCAGCCGTTGCTGATCCAAAGTCCTTCCGATCGGGGCGCAACTTCTCGGCCTGGATTGGGCTGGTGCCGAAGCAGCATTCGAGCGGAGGCAAGAACAGGCTCGGCAATATAAGCAAGCAAGGTGACCGCTATCTGCGCGGCCTATTCGTCGCCGGCGCGCTCGCCGTTATCCGTTACGCCAAGATCCATGGCACCAAACATCGGCCCTGGCTTACGGCCTTGCTGGCGAGGCGGCCGACCAAGGTCGCGGCCATCGCGCTCGCCAACAAGATCGCGCGAATGGTCTGGGCCATGATGGCCAGGGGTGAGCGATACAAGGAACCTGTCGCGCTTGCGCGGTAACCGAGATCGCGCCGGACAACCGGCGTGATGTGAAGGTTGGGAGGGCGAACAGCACGTAATGCAGAGCCGGTCGATCTGGCGATCAGGACAACCCACTCGTGCCATAGCATTGTCGAATGCGAGTTGTTGGTCGGGACCTGATCTGCGGAGGGCATTATGGCCAGCGGTCATGTGAACCGCATTAAAAGGCCGGACACATGGCTGCACCGACCAAGCTTGCTACGTGAAGAAAGTCCTTGCCAATCCGGAGCCGTCCACACATGGCACATAGCGTCAGTTGGCGCGGTGCGGCGAGATGTCTGTTGCTCGGGGTAGACCGGAAGTGCGTTTCGGGGCCATCAAGTGACCGTCGTTGACCCCAGCCTGTGTGGAAACGCGATTTTTTGGGCAAGCAGGCTCGACATAGGGACGCTTGCCTGGCTCAGGCCCGGATCGCCTCCATCAAACCACCAACACCCAGAATGCTGATTACCCTTTTCATATTGTAGGCCAGGACGTGTAGCGCCATTTCGGTACCGACGTTCTTGAGCGTTTTCATCTGGAAGTGCGTGGCTCCCATCCAAGACTTAATCGTGCCGAAGGGATGCTCCACGGTTTGGCGACGCTCTCGCATCTTGGCCGGGTTCCGATCGAGCCGCGCTTGCACAGCCTCAAGGACGGCCTCGTGCTCCCATCGTGAGATCCGCCGCTCCTTGCCAGTTGTGCACTTGCTCTTCAGCGCGCAGGCCTGACAGGCAGTAGTCCAATAGCGACGTAGTGTCTTGCCCTCTTCTTCATTGGTGTAGTGATAAGTTAGCTGCTCGCCGGCGGGGCAAAGATAAACGTCGTCCGCGACGACATAGACGAAGTCCTGCTTGCCGAAGCGACCTTTGGCAAGAAGACCCGAGGTCATCGGCTTCGGCAGATAAACTGTGATGCCGGCTTGCTCGCAGGCGACAATTTCCTCGCCGCTATAGTACCCGCGATCGGCTATAGCCTCGATGGCCTCAGAACCAATCGCTGCACGCGCTTGCTCGGACATCCGGGATAGCTGGCTCCGGTCAGAACCAACATTGGTGACCTCATGGGTAACAATGAGATGGTGCTTCGTATCGACCGCACTTTGCACATTGTAACCGACCATTCCGCTACCTCGGCCACTTGTGGCCATCGAACGCGCATCGGGATCGGTCAGGGATATCTGCTTGTCTTCGGTCTGCATCATCTCAGCGTTCAGAGCGTTCAGGCGTCGAATCTCCTGGCGCAGCGTCGCAATCTTCTCGTTGAGCCGCGTGACCTTGGCTTCCGGCACCGCCTCCCCCTGACGGTCGGCGCTGTCGAGCTGCGCGAGATAACGGGCAATGCTCTCGTCAATTTGCGTCAGACGGCGCTGCATCTTGGCCTCAGTAAAGTTCCGATCCCGCGTGTTGACGGCCTTGAACTTGCTGCCGTCAATCGCAACGCTCGCTTCGCTGAACAGTTCAAGGCGACGGCACAGCACCACGAACTCGCGGCAAACCTTGCGGATGGCTTCGCCATTGTCCTTCCGAAAGTCGGCTATCGTCTTGAAGTCCGGCATCAGGCGTCCGGTCAGCCAAACCAGTTCGATGTTGCGCTGGCACTCCCGCTCCAGACGCCGGCTCGACTGCACCCGATTGAGGTACCCGTAGACGTAAATCTTCAACAGCGTCGCCGGATGATAGGCTGGCCGTCCTGTTGCCTCCGGCTCAATGCCGCCAAAGCCCAGCTCCGCCAGATCAAGCTCATCGACAAAGACATCGACCGCCCGGACCGGATTATCCTCGCCCAAATAGTCGTCCAATCGCTCGGGAAACAACGTGCTCTGACTGCGATCATCGCCAACGACAAAGCGCGTCATCGAATCCTCCCAGCAAATCACCGAGGAATCATATCATTGAGGGGCGTTTTTACACAGGCTGGACCCATAACGGACATCGGAACTGCCACCGAACTGTTAGGATCGACGGCTCTCACAGTTGATTTACATCAAAGTTTCTGCGCCTCGCCCGATCGAAAAAATGACTGGGTATGATTTTGGAAGTTGCTGGATATCGAGCTCGTGAATTGAAGCCGAAAGGCGAAACAACCATGAAACACATCGTCGTGAAATTGTTGGGTCTTATCGCGCTCGCTTGCTCACTGGCGACAACGTCGCGCGCTGAGTCCTTCGCCAAGCGGGTCGACATTGGCGGTGGACGGATGATGTACATAGAGTGTCATGGCAGCGGATCACCCACCGTGCTGCTCATCTCGGGTACGGACACGGCGTCTGACTTGTGGCACGCTGCTGATCAGAAGGGTCCGACGGTCTACGATAACATCCAGAAGACGACGCGGGTGTGCGCCTACGACCGACCCGGTGCGCCGCACCTCGACCAAACCTTCAGCCGCAGCGACCCGGCGCCCCAGCCGACCAGTCCTCAAAACGGGGTCGACGACCTCGTCGCCCTGCTGAAGGCGGCCGACGTACCGGGCCCTTACGTCCTCGTCGCGCACTCTTTCGGCGGCACGATCGCACGGGTCTTCGCCGGCGAGCATCCTGACGAAGTCAAAGGCATCGTGTTCGTTGACGTCCTCACGCCGGAGCTTCGTACCCAGATGACACCTGAGGAGTGGAAGATCTGGAAGCGCATCAACGCCCGGCCGGCCAAGGCCCTCGCGGCCTACCCGGATCTGGAACGGCAGGATTTCGATGAACTTGGACCAGACTGCCGCCGCGGCAGCGCTAAGGCCCATACCGGTCGTCGTGCTCACGGCCAGCGACAAGTTCATCGATGTCGTCCCGAAGCTCATCCAGGCCGGTGAGCTGCCGCCGGATACACCGCCGGACTTCGGAGCGATCGTCGACCGAGCGAACTCGGCGGCCCAGAACGAGCTCGTGGCGCTCGTGCCCGGCGCGGTGCACATCACCGACACGCACTCGGGACACAACATGATGATCGACAACGCCCCAGTCGTCATCGAGGCCATCCGGATGGTGGTCGACGCGGTGAGAGCCGGGCGGCCCTCACTCAAGGGGTGACGAATTAACGGACATTCTAGAGCGCTCAACTGATGTCCGCACATGGCACCGACCGGGCCGTTCTGACGATGTCCGTTCGACGGAGTAAGCCGGAAGTGGCGGTGCGTGGTCATCAGGACCGGTTTTGACCCCCAACGGACATCAGTCAAAAACAGAGATCAGCGAGCATCTCTCAAACATTAGGCATTTGAATGTGCTACCGCGAAACCTCGGCAATAGTCGCTGGGCGATACATGGACGATAACCAAACATTACAAAAGGAGAACAATGATATGCCGACGGTTACCACCAAAGATGGCACCGAGATTTTCTATAAGGACTGGGGCACGGGAGAGCCGATCTTTTTTCATCACGGATGGCCGCTGTCGGCCGACGACTGGGACGCTCAAATGATGTTCTTCTTGGGCAAGGGCTATCGCGTGATTGCGCACGATCGTCGTGGCCATGGTCGCTCGACGCAGACCGCCATCGGTCATGATATGGACACCTACGCGGATGATGCTTTCGAAGTTGTCAAAAAGCTTGATCTCAAGAACGCCGTACATATCGGCCACTCAACGGGCGGCGGCGAAGTAACGCGATATGTCGCTCGGCATGGCAAGGGTCGCGTTAGCAAGGCTGTCCTGATCAGCGCGATTCCCCCATTGTTCATGAAGACAGATAAGAACCCCGATGGCGTTCCAAAGGAGGTTGTCGATGGTATTCGCGACGGAACCGCAAACCATCGTTCCCAATTTTACAAAGACATCACGATGCCGTTCTACGGGTTCAATCGGCCTGGCGCGACGATAACCGAAGGAATCCGAGAGAATTGGTGGCGACAGGGAATGATGGGAAGCATCCAGGCGCAGTATGAGTGCATCCGGGTTCTGTCCGAGACCGAGTTTTACGATGATCTTGCGATTATCGATGTCCCGGTCCTTGTTATGCATGGCGAGGACGACCAGATTTGTCCGTTTCCAACGACCGGCGCGAGATCGGTCAAACTTTTAAAGCACGGAACGCTTAAGTCCTATCCCGGCTTGCCGCACGGAATGCCCACTACGCACGCGGGCCAGATAAACGCCGATTTGCTCGCTTTCATTCGCTCCTAAGAAGCATCGAGCCGACATGACAGCCGAGAGCAGAACTTACTTCTTCTCTCGGTTTTGTCCGATGCATTGAGCGTTACAGTGAACGCCCGATTATGGCATCGACGTGCCGACCGGTGCGCCGCGATGCCTATTCATAGGGGATAGATCGGACGAAGCGAGCAGATCGTCCAATCGACGCGAATGCCCCCAACGGACAATCACTTAATTCAGTTTTGGGTTAGTCTGCATGACGGTGCCAGAGTATTCCCTCATCTTTTGGATGAAAATGCCATGACGGACAAGCCATCCCCTAAAGTCAATTCATATTCAGTTCACGAAGACCAATTGAAATGGTTCGACGTGCCCCTCGTTGCGGGGGGAAAAGCAGCGGTGCTGCACGGCGATCCCACCAAACCCGGGACAGTGGTCATGCGTTTCAAATTCCCACCAAATCGACAAACACCTCCGCACAGGCACCCATACGCTGAATATACAACAATCTTGAGCGGCAAGGTCTACTATGGCGAAGGCGAAAAATTCGATACGTCAAATCCTGAGGTCGGAAAGGTCGGCACATTCGCCATCGTGCCTGCGGGTCAAGCCCATTTCGTGTGGACTCTGGAAGAAGAAGCTATTGTACAACTGCAATTCGAGGGCCCATCCAGCACGATTTATGTCAATTCTGCGGATAATCCGCAACGCAGATAACTCGATCCTGATGTCGGTTCATGGCACTTTTCGGACATGGCGTGATATCCGAGTTGAGTCCGTTATGGCCACCAAAGCGGACGTCACCGATCACTCTGAATTTATAGGTTCATGCCCTAGATCGCGCAGTGATCGACTGCGCTCTCAATGGCGATTTTTGTCGCGTTGTTCGAGATATTCGAGGAGAGGCGGCGCGTTTCTTCCGGCATCTGTTGCCATGCTTTGCTTGTTTGGGTCCATATTTTTTATGACTCTCGGCGCACGATCCGGCGCTGTCGATTCTGGCAAGGTGATCAGAGACTATCTCTGGCTGACCGACAAAGCAGTTTTTGATCGGCGAGCCATCAGTTGGAACCGGGTGGAGATCGAAGCATTAAGCCACATCACTCGGCGAGTAACACATGTCAGAGCCTTCAGCTAATTCCGGTCGCATTGAAATTGAACGGCCGCCATGCCCAGAATGCCACGGACCGATGACGCTTACAGGCGTTGTTGCGGGACCTGACAGGCCCGAGGTGCGCACTGTTCCCCGTCAGCACCCATGAGACAAATTGAGGGACTTCCCGAAGGGAGGATTTCTGGTTCATCGTAGCCGCAAGGAGCGAAGATGAAACAGAAATCCGGGCCGGGTAAAGCGCCGGCAGAACAAGTGCTGAAGGACATTCGGCGTCAGACGCGCCGGCAGTACTCGGCTGAAGAGAAGATCCGCATTGTGCTGGAAGGGCTGCGCGGTGAGGAGAACATCTCGGAGCTTTGCCGCCGGGAAGGCATCGCCGCCTCGATGTATTACGGCTGGTCGAAGGAGTTCCTGGAGGCCGGGAAGCGCCGGTTGTCGGGCGACACGGCGCGGGCCGCAACGTCCGGCGAGGTGAAGGATCTTCGTCGTGAGGCCTCCGCGTTGAAGGAGGTCGTGGCCGATCTCACCCTGGAGAACCGCCTGCTCAAAAAAAGCATGAACGGGGATGGGGAGGACGAGGCATGAGATATCCTGCATCCGAGAAGGTGGAGATAATTGAGCTGGTCGAGCAATCGCATCTGCCGGCCAAGCGCACCCTGGATAAACTCGGCATTTCCCGCGCGACGTTCTACCGCTGGTATGACCGATATCGTGAGAGCGGCCCTGAGGCGTTGGCTGACCACCGTTCCCGGCCGGATCGCATCTGGAATTGCATTCCCGATGACGTCCGCCGCCAGATCATCAATCTGGCGTTGGAGCTCCCGGAGCTGTCGCCGCGGGAGCTGGCGGTGCGGTTCACCGACGAGAAGAAGTATTTTGTCTCGGAAGCTTCGGTCTATCGGCTGCTGAAGGCGCACGATCTCATCACCAGCCCGGCCTATGTGGTGATCAAAGCCGCGAACGAGTTCAAGGACAAGACCACCGCCATCAACCAGCTCTGGCAGACCGACTTCACCTACCTCAAGATCACGGGCTGGGGTTGGTACTATCTGTCGACCGTGCTCGACGACTTCTCGCGTTACATCGTGACCTGGAGGCTTGGTCCCACGATGTGCGCCTCCGACGTCACGGCCACGCTCGACCAGGCGCTCGCGGCCTCCGGCCTCGATCGCGCCACCGTCGAGCATCGACCGAGGCTCCTCTCGGATAACGGTTCATCATACGTGGCGAACGATCTGGCCGCATGGCTGGAGGACAAGGGCATTGAGCATGTGCGCGGCGCTCCGTATCACCCGCAGACCCAGGGGAAAATCGAACGGTGGCACCAGACTCTCAAGAACCGCATCCTGCTCGACAACTATTATCTGCCCGGAGATCTCGAACGGCAGATCGATGCCTTCGTCGAGCATTACAACCACGTCCGCTACCATGAGAGCATCGACAACCTCACCCCGGCCGACGTTTACTTCGGCAGGGCCGAGACGATCCTCGCCGAACGACACCGCATCAAGCGGGCCACCATCGCAAACCGACGCTTGCAGCACCAGCTGCGGGCCGCTTAAACTCTAACCCCTGATGAGCCAGAGCCTCCCTTCTCGAAATGCCTGATCAGTCTCAAATTATCTGACGACGGACACCTAGCAGGCGGTCTCAAAGCCGGGGCGTGGTGGCCCGGATGGGAAACGCGCGCCCGAAATGGAAGTCAGCGCCTTTTTGATGCAGAAAGTGGACGACCTAGGGCGGGGCGTGGTGGCCTCTGCTTCCTCTGCTTCACTGGCAGGGGTTTCACAACTATCTGAACATCCATCCCCTCGAAGAGCTTCAAAATCCGGCTCAACTGAGGGTCTTTCCTTCCATCGAAGGTTTTGTAGAGGCCATCTCGACGCATTCCGGTATTTTCGGCGAGCGCCTTGACATTTTGTGACTGCATAACAAATTTGATCGCATCCAAAATGCTGAAGAGATCATTTTTCTCAAACATCTCAGTCAGATAGTTCGCGATGGCGGTGGGGTTGCGGAGTAAGCTTTCTTTTGACATGGGCGCTTTAACCGTGGCTGTGGCTTCCAAGTGACAGCGTTTGAAGCGAATCCAGGTATTATGCCGTAAGATTTCAGGATTTATTTGAGGTTGTTCAATGAAAAAGCTGGTGATCGCGCTCGCCGCACTCGCGGCGTTCACAGGAACGGCCGGTGCGGCCGACTTGCACCCAGCTCCTACCTATTCGGCAGCTCCGGCGGTGGTTGCACCCGCGCCGAGCTGGACCGGGTTCTATATCTTCGGCGGCGCAGGCGGCGCCGTTTGGGATGCGGATACCGGCGTCAGCAGCAAAGCGACGGGCGCTTGCGTGCTTTGTATCAACAATAGGCAGGGTGGCGACGGCTGGTTCGGTACCGCCGGTGCGGGTTATGACTGGCAGGTCAGCCAACGGTGGGTGTTCGGCATCTTGGGCGATGGTCAGTTTGGCACCATGAAGGGTTCGGTCTCGGCCCTTGGCATTGTAGGCAATGAAAAGCTGAAGGATACATGGGCCGTGGGTGCTCGCGTCGGCTATCTGTTAGCGCCGAACGTATTCTCATACGTAAACGGCGGATATACCGGCTCTGATTGGGACGGCGCGACCTTGGTCAGCCAAGCCACCGGTGCACCGGTGGGCCTTCATACCAATGGCTTCAGCGCCCAAGGCTGGTTTGTCGGCGGTGGCGTCGAAAACAACCTGGACATATTCGGTATTTCTGCCCCGGGCTGGTTCATGAAGACCGAATACCGCGCGGCCTACTACCACAATAAGGACATCGACATACTTACGGATGGTGCGAACGCGTCTATAGGTTTCGTCGGCAACTTCAAACCTCTGGTAGAGACCGTCAGCACCTCGCTGGTCTATCGCTTCAACTGGACCGGACCGGCGCGCTACTGATCCGACCTCGCAATATTCCGATATCGGGCAAAAGCCCCGGACGATGCCGGGGCTTTTTTGTGCCTTGCGCTAGTTTTGACCTGCAGCGGCGGAGATCTAGGCCACGCAATCTCCTTCGTTATGCGTGGCTGGCGTGATGATGGTTCCGTCGCATTTCCAGCAGCCGAGCGCAGCAATATGCCCGGTAAATCGAAGTGATGAGTGCCCACATGATCGAACCTCTCGTTTGACCAACGGCCACCATCGTGCGCGACCATTCGTTTCAGACTGACTGCGTCGTTAGGCGAAAACGGTTTCGTTTATCACCCAAGTGGTTTCATCCAGGGCAAGAAGGCGAACCGCCGCCGAGCCGGCCGCCCGTTCGTCACGCAGAGCCAAGCCAGCGGGTGATGCCTTGCTGACTGTTGGTAAATGGAGCATTCTTCGAACAGTTGATTGGGCAGGAGCGCGGAAAACCATGGCAAAGTCGCACCTCAAACTGGTATCGCCAACCACCGTAAAACGAACAGTTGCCCCGCCACTGCGCCGGCCGAATGCTGAATTGCGGACCAGGGAGTATCTGACCGATGCCGAGGTCGAGCGCCTGACGGACGCCGCCAAGGCCAATCGATACGGGCACCGCGATGCCACCATGGTGTTGCTGGCCTACAGGCATGGCCTCAGAGCCTCGGAGCTTGTCGACCTCCGCTGGGACCAGGTTGACTTCAACAACGCAACGCTGGCCGTCCGCAGGGCCAAGAAGGGGACACCCAGCACCCACCCCATCCGCGGGGACGAACTGCGGGCATTGCGTCGGCTGGCCCGGGAGCAGGATCCCAAGTCGCCATTCGTGTTCACGTCAGAACGTGGTGCGCCGTTCACTACCGCGGGCTTTGCCAGCATGGTCGAGCGTGCCGGCGCCGTGGCAGGCTTTGAGTTCAAGGCCCATCCCCATATGCTGCGCCACGCGTGCGGCTTCGCCCTGGCTAACAAGGGCCATGACACGCGGTCGCTGCAGGCCTATCTGGGCCACAAGAACATCCAGCATACCGTGCGGTACACTGAGCTGTCGCCCGATCGGTTCAAGGACTTCTGGCGCTGAATGCGGAGGACGACCTATGCAAAGCATGACCCAACGCCAAGCCGTGTTGCTTATGGCTGTTGCCGGCGTTCTGAGGGATTCCCTGTACCCGAACGAGCCAGCGGTCAAGACGCTGACCAACGCCATTGACGATGTAGCCGTCGAACTTGCCGCGCTGGGCATAGTGGCGCC
Organism: uncultured Pseudomonadota bacterium; assembly: GCA_963819325.1. Lineage (GTDB taxonomy): Bacteria > Pseudomonadota > Alphaproteobacteria > Rhizobiales > Xanthobacteraceae > Bradyrhizobium. Next base: position 241,746 of record CAWFVT010000013.1, on the reverse strand, counting down.
GGGCTTAGCGTCGGACCATGGCGGCGCTTAGCTCGCGGGTGTAGACTTGACCTCAATCTCGGAGGTCGCATCCGTGATTAACACCCTCTTTTGGTACACTGGAATGATCACGTGGTCGCTGATCGCGTTGGCGGGCGCCATGTTCCTCGTTGCAGATCTTCATGATCGGTATGTCATGAGGCGGGAAAGCGGTCGAACGCATGGGCGGGCCTAGCTGTGGCGCTGAGGGGCATGCCAACGAGCTTCTGCGTATCGCTTGTAGGGCCCGCCGATTTCGGATTTGATACCAACGGGGTGCATCTTCATTGCATTCCCCCTCGTGACTGGCCCCGTCCGGCAACTGCCGAGCGGGGCTTTTTGTTAGCTGGCATATCAGCCGAGCAAGGTGAACACCGTGCCTAGCACAATCATGCTGATTGCCACGCGCAGGAGCCACTGCGACACGCGGTCGGTCTCTCGTTCGTCGAGGCGGACGTTGCGCTGATCGGAATAATCCATCCCAAGTCCTGTGCGGCGAAGGCGATCTCGCCAAGGCGATTCCTAGCGAAAAGAGCTTATCATCCACGGTCGCAGTCAGTCGGTGACGTTTAAGCGGCCTCGCCGCTTTTCTCTTGGGTGTTACTGATTTGCCATGCCCACGGAGCCCGTTGAGCCCGGCGCTTGTCGCGATCTTCTCGACGGTGCGCACATAGGTAGACGAACGAGCCCGACGCCATCCGACATCCCGACAATCACGGTCGCGTGACTGACACCGTCACCTAAAAGGCGCATACACCGGCACGACGTCTCGATGCACCACCCGCTACACTGCATCGCTTCCGCAACTTCTGGAAGGACTAATAGCGGCGCGGTGGCCGCGTCATCAGCATTGCCAACGCAAAACCGATGCCGCCGGCGACCAACAGCGCGCCGAGCGGGTTTTCCTGCACTTTCTGCGCCAGGGCTCGCGAGCCATCGCGGAAAGTATCCCCGCTGTTCTCGTAAGCGTCTTTTGCGTAGCTGACGGTGGCATCCGTTGCATCGCGCGCCGCATCCTTGGCTTGGCCATACAGGTTCTGCGCCGTTCCCGTCGCCTCGCGGACTTTGCCCGCGGCTTGGGTCTTTGCGTCACCGGCAATACCGCCGACGGTGTCCTCGATCTTACCCGCGAAATCCTTCGCTGAGCCGGCAATTTGATCCTTGTCCATGTTGCACTGTTCCAACATTGCTAATGTGAAGTCCCGAAAAGCCAAATCGCGGAGAACTGTTTCGGTTCCTGGCGTCTAATTGGCGCATCGACCAGCCTGACGTTCAAACCTAGCCGACTGCTCGCTGACATTGACGGATAGTCTCGATCAACGTCGGTGCCGCCGTGGCTTCGAGACATGTCGGGAGCCACCCCCCGCCTGCGCCCGGCCAACACGGATAACATATCCTGAGGGCGGTAGACCAAATACGCCAGTCGGTGTCCGCCAGCGGTAGGGAACAACGGTAGCACGGAAGCATTTGCTCCCTATGCAACGAGAAGCGCTTCTTTTGATCTTGGCGATTGTGATGACGTCCAGCGCCGCAACCGCACAGGATCCGCCTACGGCTGCGCGCCCACGCAATCGATGCCGCAACAAGGCACTATCGCGCCACAGGGCGCCACAGCCACCGATCCGCGCGCCGAGCCCCTCGGCGACAAGCTCGCGAGATCCGACGGCGTACTCTGTCCGCCCACAGGAGTTGACCCGGAAATTCGCGCACCCACGCCTGAGACGGGCAATATGCCGGTCATTCCTCCACCCGGCAGTCCTGGCGGCGATCCGACGATCCGGCCGAAATAAATCCGGCGTTGCGGCGACCTCACGTCAAGCGTTTGGCTGCATTTGAGGTGAATGAGCCGCCTCGGAGTTAGCGGCAGTCGATTTGCCGACCCTCACAGGCGGCTGAAGAATTGGCACGACGCTGCTGCTGAAACTATCGGCAATCATCAACGGAACAATATTAGGGCTGAATTGTCACTTCACTGGCATGGCAATGCGTGGAATAAATCATGGCCCGCAATTTCGGATTTCACTCGCCAAAGCGTCGGAGCGATCGAGCGCCGGTTTGGCCCTTGTGGGTTGTTACTTTCGTTATGATCGGTGTGATCAGCGCGGCGACGCTACTGCCTCACCGCTGAAACTTGCGTTTTCGAGTGCCCCGCGGGTCGCTGCAATCGCGGCCACCATGCCTCGATAGTCATGATGATTGTCAACATCCGAACCAAAACTGGCCGTCCGCCCGGCGCATACGTATACACGGATCATCTGGTTTGCCCAAAATTTTGTCTTGAGCTTTTGCGCGCCATTGATTTCAGTTTACGAGCGGGTCTTTGATGGAACACCGATCCTTCGGCTGATCGCCTTCTGTCATCTTTCTCCGCCAAGAGCCCTCGTTAAAGACGGGGGTTCTTTGCGTTGGAGCAGGAAAGTGCTGCAAATGAGTCCGGTCAAGAAAAATGAAGTCGAACAGGAGCGTTGCGGTGCTTGAGGAAATCGGCATCGAAGAGAAGGCGCTGGTTTACGACGAACGCCGCGATAAACTGTTCCTCTCGGATGACGCCGCCGCAATCAAGGACTTTTATGCCAGAGCGTTCCAAGAATGGTCTCTCGGAAATGTAGAGGGAACAGCCGAGGAAATTTTCGACGCCGTTACCTCTCTTATAGGCGGCGACTGAAGTGTGACAACTTCGAGCTTAGCCACGGATGAGTTGCTCGGAACCAAAACGGTGGTTAGCGCCTTGTTTCAGATGGCCAACCAAACATTACCCACTACCGCGTTCAAATCGCCAGCTATTGCCCTCTCCGGCGTGGTTGACTATGAAATGTACACTAAATTTAGAGCGCAGTTCGATAACGCTGCAGACCAGAATATTGTCGTCATAGAGCTTTCCACTTTGGGCGGCGATCCAGAAGTAGCACGGATGATGGGAGAAGACGTTCGCTTTGCGAGTGAAATGGAGCCGGCAAGACGCTTTGTCTTTCTTGGTAAGGCGGCGATTTACTCGGCGGGCGTGACTTTTATGAGTTTCTTTGTACGTGAAAATCGTTATTTGGCTCGCGGAACGCGCTTGATGATTCACGAGCGGAAGCTGTCAAAGAAACTGATCATTGATGGACCACTGACGACCTGCGTGGCGGTCGTGAAGGCGACGTTAAATGAGATTGAATGCTCCATCGCTATTCAAAACGAAGGCTTCCAAAATCTCGTTCTCGGCTCAAGTGTCACACTGGACGAAGTGCTAAAAAGGGCTCCCTCCAATTGGTACCTTGAAGCTCAAGAGGCGAAAAGCCTTGGTCTGGTTGAAGCAGTCCTTTGACGAGGGTTTGACCGATCTTGCCATTCACAATGAGGGCACGTACGAGGGGAGGGCGTTGCCGGAGAGCTGTAGCGTGAAGGAACGATGTGTGGTGACATCCGTTGATCCCGCGAACAAAGCGCGGTGAACGTGATGACTTCGAACGAAGGAAATCGTGACTTTAGAAAGGGTCTGCGGATGGTGTTCGCCATGGTCGCAGCCGGGCTCGTCATATCGGATTTTTCGTTTGCCGAGATTGTCGTTCACAATCCGCAGATGGCGCAGGCCACGCAACCCTTGCAATCAACACCCGGTGCGGAAACCAAACCTTCCGCGCCCGCGGAGCCGACCGGCGCGCGGCCGGCCGAGCTAGCACCGCAGCCTGCCCACCCCAACGCGCAGGCGCAGAAGGAAGGCGTCGCTCCGACGCTGCCGCCGGCTCCGGCCGAAAAGACTGCGCCGCCAATTAAGGAAAGAGTTCACGAGAAGTGACGACGGCCACCAGGATCCATGGGGATCCTCGACCACCTGACCGAACTCGGTTGATTGCAAGATCTATCCCTTTCGGGCCATGGTCGGTGGAATTGACCGGTAGTGCCCTGACCGGCATTTGCGAGGCCGAATCCAACACGACGAATGTGCTGACGGCGGTGGCAGATCTTCACATGCAGGCGGCACTAACGAATGCGGCGGAAGAGTTGCACTAGCTCGATCCTACCGCAGCACTGGCAACGATATTGAATCATATCGCTGCCTTCCGCGTCGGGCACGCTTTTCTCAATCTTCATTGTCTCTTTGCAAACAATGCAATTCAACAGACCGATCAGCGGGCTTTTATCGTCATTCAAACGAGGTTCTTCAGGCACCTGAGCCATTTCTGCCCTTCACCTTCGGTCCTTGCAGCGCTGGAAAACGTTCCCCTACTTTTCAGGCTTAATCACCAACACTAACCAGCCGGGACACCTTCTTCTTGTGGCCGCGCGCCGACTTCTTGCCAGCTTTGCCAAGACGATCAGGACTTTCAATCTGCACAATCAAATTTTCCAGAATCTCGTCGCGGGTTGTTTTGCTCAGCGAATATCCGCGAATTGTTATTTTCATCTTGTCTTTGTCGTGATCGTAGCCGTGCTTGATTTTCGGTTTTTTGGACATTCATCCTCCTCCCGCGCTATCTGGCCATCAGTTTCAAGTACAAAGTCAGCGCTGGCAAGGGCGTGAAGTTTTCATGGAGGTAAGGATCACGAAGCATAGCCAATCGTGCTCAGCATCCTCTGGAGGGTGAGGAGGGACACGAAGACAACAGCGACGACGCCGATAAAGACAAGCGCCGTAAATATATCGGGGACGCGGGTTTGGCTTCATGTTCATTTCTCGGTGCTCATCTGGCGAAAATGACGGCCGGCGTCGATCGGCAAGCCGCTACGGATTGGGCTTCAGCGCAGGCGCCGCAAAGGTGCGCGGGAAATATCCGGGGACGCGGCGGGCCGCACACATCAATCCTTGCTGCCGTCGCCCTCGATATAGCCACCGTGCAAGACGTCGCCCTTTCGCTCCGTAAGTTTGATGATGATGACGATAACGGAGAGGACAGCAAGGGCGAGAAAAACCCCCGCTACGGCCATTGAAGAAGGGTCAGTTCTCATCGATCACCGTCCCCGGCAGGCCAGAATGGATCATTTCTTTGCCTTTAGCCCGCTCGCAATCGCTTCTCTTGCCAACCGTTCGGCCTTCAGCCGTGCGCGGTTTTCATGGAAGGCTTTCTGGGACCGTTCGTGATCTGTCATTGCCTTCTCGGCTTCGACCTGCCGGGTCGCATTCCGAAATTCAAGTTCAGCGCGTGTCCGGCGTCTTCGTTCCTCCTCGACCATGACTATCGGCTCCTACAATCATATCAAAACCGATCAACATCAAAGGCCTAGGTTTAGTTCCTGGGATGTGTTGTGCGACGGCGGCGAGCACTTCGGTAGCAGGACCGAAAAATAACGTAGGCCTCCGCGCCGCCCTCTATTTCGATCCTCTCAGAGCAAAACCCTAATCGAGCGACCGAAGGAACAAGCAGTCCCGAAATGGATTTGCATCCCTGAGGGTGTCACTCGCGGGCGGCAGAAGATCAACATGGCGTATATCGTGCAAGCCGACGATTCCGAACATGGCGAGATATCCAAGGCGGTTGCTGATCGAAAGCGAGCACTCGCCGTTGCCGTCAAATGGGGTAGCGAAGGACGATCGGGTGTGACGATCCGCGGCGATGGCCGCATCTACACCGCAGGGGAACTTGCCCGGCAGATAATCGAAAAAGAGTAGGCCGATGCAGCCCTGAGGCGGCTACGGCTGGACGCGTTAAGTACGCTGCCAGCCGATAGCATTTTTGTCACGAATTGTTCTTATCGTCGATTTGACCATGCCTCAGTTCGATCCAGCGGTTTTGGTCAGGCCCGGCGCGTGCGTCCGGCAAGCGTCGTGCGTCGGGCCGGTTTCTTGTCTCTAGAGCGGCCTCGCCGTCCGCGACCGCGGGGCAGATGCGTCGCCCATCCGGTTCATCGAGCCAATCAGCTATCTGTGCTGACGTAATAATTCGCTTCGGCGTATGAGGGTTGAACGTGCCCGCGTTGACGTTTGACCCATCGGCCAGCTTTATTCTGGCAAACGCCTTGGCTTCTTGCTCGCTCTGAAAAGGTTCGGTTGTCCGATACGTCGAGTGCGTTCTCTGTATCTCAAATGAAACATACCAAGTGCCTTTGAACCTTTTCGGGTGTGGGGCGCGCTTCATTTTCGTTTGGCCGTTCGCTTGATCGAAAGCCCTAATCTGGCGGCGACTGGATCACGTTGCGATTGCGATTTCGGGCAACTTAGAGGCGAGGCAGGCTCATTTCCCCTTCGCCTTCAGCCCGATCCATACCCGTTTGGTTGATATGCCCAGTGCGCCCGCGCGATATTTTACGCCTTACAAATCACTCGCGGTGTTGCTTGTCCCGCTTCTGATTGTTGAGCCTGTGAAGATGGCCGGTGTGGCATTTGTGGGGCTCGGCCATGGGGTAGGCGGAGCCTGCATGATTATTGGCGCTTATGCCGTTGGATTGTTATTCGTCGATCGCCTTTTTCGGGTCGTGAAATCCAGAATATACACACTTCCATGGTGCGCGACGATCGCCCGGCAGATCCAAATGAAGCTTGCTCTTTTAAGGTGGTGGTCAATCCATCTCCGACCAATCCTGTCGTGGTTCCTCAGATCGAAGCTTTAGGATCGAAGCCCTCGCCTTTGCCGGAACCTTCCTCACTCTGACTGGTTATTCACGCAGTTCAGGACCGGTCACGAGCCGGGAGACGCAACGAAAGCCGCTCGGTGCAACGCCCGGGCGGTTTTTTATGCCAGTGCGGCCATCAGTTCAGCATCCAACGCTGAAAGTCGTTGTTCCAGCGCGGCGATAGTATCCATAAGATTATCGCGGCGGGCTCCCAGCATTCTCGCGAGCACCGGATAGGCGGAGGCTGAACGGTCAGATGTCCCGGCGCGTTGCTCCTCGGTCGTAATGTCGCAATCGAGCAGCTGAACGGTGCGACCGAGATCGACGATTATCTTTTGGATCTTCACCGCTTCGTGCTGCGCGGCTTCGGCCGTATCAATATGACGCTGTTGTTTCATTGCATGCTCCAAAATGAGCCGTTTTCGCGGGATTAGCGCGGGACCAGGACAATATGGAGAAGCAATCGCAAGAAGCCTGCCAGCGGGGTTGAGCACGCTGGGCCGGTTCACGCGGCGGGTTTTTCTTTGAACCTTTGCTGACCCGCGCAGACGGATAATCACCGGGGCATTGCGCGTTCCAAATCGATGCTCACCAAGCATCGTTTCAAGCTTGGTGGCGCCGCCGCAGCCCCCGTGAGTTGGTCAGTGTCATGTATTTTCACGACAAAGGTACGAACCGCAGGGTGATGTTGATAGGTTTGATGTTTTGCACTGTCTTCGTGCTTGTCAGCTTTTTTGCCCGGCCTCAGCTCGAAAACGACCGCGTGCTCGTCAAAGCTGATCGTCTGACCTTGACGGCTGGAAAGCCTCCACTTGCGAATTAGTATCGCAGCACCGGCCGGCCGGTTGCTTAGGCCACCAACCCGGTTCAGGCGCTAGCGTGCGTCTGCGCCCTTGGCCTTGAGGCTGAGCTTACGTTTTTCCCATGCCCCAATTTTCGAAACTACGGGCCTCCGTTCCTGGAGGTTCATGCGGAAGGCACGAGATCGAACTGCGGTCGCGGTTCGCTTGAGTTCGATTCCGATAGCCCTCGCGTCCACGCCGTTCAATGATAACTCGCGCAGGCGCTCGTCGTCCGCTGCGGTCCAATCTTTCATGGACGATCTTCTAAGCCCATTTGGTCGCGTCATCGGCCTCGCGCCTTTGTCACCTTCCGTATTCTAGCTCGCCAACGTTACTTATTTCTTTCCCGGGGCCGCGCCGTCCAAAAATGGGATTATTCAACGCGACCAAAGCTCAAGGCAAGCGCGCCGAAAGGGGGATGGATTTTGACGCCGGCTGTTCCGGCAGCCCTGCCGCTACCCTGTAGCCGAGCTGTTAATTAGCGGGCGGTGCCACCGGTCGCCTCCGGATTGCTGCCTGCCGCGCAGGCGGAGATAAACGTGGCTCGATCCCTGATTGAGACCTTGGCGGCGACGGCCTTTTTGGTGCCTCGTTCAGCGCGATTTGTTCAGCCCGCCTTTTTTCCGCAGCCGCCCGGAATTCCGGAGCGACGGTGTTTGGGTCGACGAGCTTTTGAGCGAAACTCGGTTGAAAGACCATCGAGAAGAACGCTATTAGAAAAAGGCGCCGGACCAAATTCATGGGCAAGCTCCGGGCTGCAACAATTATTTCCACACTCCGGCGCCCCTGCTGGAGCGGGTTTTTTTGAACGCCGGGGCCGGTTCCTAAAATGGAAATGGCGATCGACCGATTTTTGAATTTTCTGATCTCCGTCTCCGCAGCGGCGTTCACCGCTGTGATGCTGGCATACATTGGCCACTACGATCTTGGCCTTTCTCGAGAGGAGATACGGGCCTTCGCTGTAACAGCCGCCGGCGTTGGCGTGGCGTTGGTGGGTATAGATTGTTTTGGCAAGAAATTGCGCAAGCCCAATTGATCGAAGCCGGATCGCCGCGCACGCCAGGCGGCTGAAGTCGGCTCGTTAACCAAAGATTAATCACGAGCCGGCATCATAGTCTGGACCTTCGAGGTCACATTTAGCGAGAGAACGGAAGAGCCGCCGCAGCCTGAGCCACTGCGGCGGCTTTTCTGCGCGTGTGTGAACGGGTACGCAGCAAGCCCATGTGCGCGCTCGCTTCTTGAGAGAATCGGCTCTGTGGATAGGCTGTGGACAATGAGAGCACGGGCTCAGGTCAACGCTCGGCTTTCCGTCACCACGACGAAAGGCGGCCTCAGATCAACTTAGTTGCAAGGGCCACGGCCACCAGCAGCACGGCGGTCGAACAGTAGATGACGGGGAGAAACGGGTTCGGATCGTCCATTCCGGTCAACGCCGGATCTGCGAATTGGTTTCGCATGACTATGCCGCGAGACGCCTCAGCTTATAAGAAAGCTGCCCGTAAAAGCTACCGCAAGCGTTGCGGCGCCGGCGATTGCAACGCGCAAGCAGAGGCGTGCGGCGATTAAATATTGATGGATTTGATGATCTTCAAACATTTCGCGCGCTCCCTTGCAGGGCAGGCGGGAGCGCAAACGGTCTCTCAGCCACCGACGCCTACAGGCAGACCCCTTGGCCGGTGATACAGGTCAACGTCTGAGGTCAGTGCCGGTTCCTTTGCAGAGTCCTAGATTTGCCGGCGCCGATCGGACGGCACATGACAGCGGGCAACTCCCAGACTCGCCAGCGGGCTACCTGGAATCGCGGCAGGACTATCCCAGCGGGCTCACGTCCGCGCCGCTTTTCTCGCTTCAATCGAACGCAATCCCCATGCGCCGTTCCTTCCGCCAGACGATATGACAGGGCCGATCTAAGCCGTCAGATCGGATAATCAGTTTGAACCGGTCAGGGATGAACAGCGGGGTTACTATGTCGAGAGTAGCGCCGGAGTCGGAAATGTTGCGAACGGTGCAGTCAATTGCGTCGTCGCAAGCTTGATGGATCCGGCTTTGAGAATGCGCCGGCGTGGTGCAATTCGACGTTCCTCTGCCATCGGCATCCTCACGTCCGCGCCCGCTGATTTAACTTCGCGTCTTTTTCCTTGGGTTTTGCGATGCGCGGCAAGTTGTGGACAGGTCGTTTCAAGTCGAGGCTCTTGGGCGCGGTCGGCACAACCGGCGGGACAAATCGAGCGGCCCAGCGCGGCTCAAAGCGTCGTTGAAGCTCAAGAGGAATACCGCTCATAACCAAAGCTCCGAGTTTGCTATCACCCCCGGGGGTCAATAGGCTCAACGCGCGCCGGCGCTTAAAGGTCCGTCCAAAATGGCGTCTCGAGGAGAGAGCGCGGGCGACCTGTGCGACGGCGCCGATCGGCCGGCGGCCAACTGAGGCGGCCTTACTTTCTATGCGGGCTTTGGCGGTTGCAGTCCGGGCGAGGAAAGCCACTCGCTCATATGGGAAGCCGTATCTAGCTGCCTGATCTTCTTGCGGAGCGCATCTAGCTCGGGACCAGGTCTAAGCTGGGCGGCCTGCGCTTTCAGCTTGGCTTTCTCGGCTGCAATTCGATCTTCAAAGGTATGGGATACGGATCGGCGGCGCTGCATGACACAACCTCGTAGCTTTTGCGGTTCCTACACCGCAGGGTTTGAGAGAGTTCCGATCCTAATATGCCGACGATCGGTCGTCAGTTCCAATGTGAACAAAATTGATCAGCAACGAAAAGCCTGGGGACGGGGCCCGGGCTGATCGCGAGTATTCTTGGAAGGTGAGAGAATGCCGCAAATGAAATCAAAGTGACGTGGGTCGTCGGTGCAAAAGGTAACACAGGAACGGTCGCCGGCCCTGAAGGTTGTAAGTATGTGTCGTCTCGACCCCGGAGCGGCACGCCCAAAGAGAGCGGCCTCGGTGCTCGTCGTCGGCGCTGGGGCCGTTTCTTTTGATCGGTGATGTCCGGTCCCATCACCTCCCGGGCTCACTAGCGGGCTTTCTAGTGTCGGGGAAAGGGCATCCCGATTGGGTGTCAGTGTGCTTTTGGCTGCGGACCGGATGGCGACCCAGCCGAGCGGGTCATCGCCGGTATGTTGGCGATCGATTGCTGCAGAGCGTCTAGTCTCTCGGTTAGGGCGGCAATCTGCTCGGAGAGTTTTTTCATTTCCGCCCGCTGAGCGACAAGCTGATCTTGAACGACTTGCAGTTGGTCGACAGCCTGCTGCTGGGTGACCTGGAGACCCTTGGTCGTTTCTAGAAGTTCGTCCGAAGGCCGGCGGCTCGCTGCTGACACAGCGGAAGGGTGCGGCGCCGGAGCGACCGTGGAACTCCCGCCTGTGGCCCACAGCGTTAAGCCGCCGCCGATGAGAACTACCGCGGCAGCCAAAGTGATGAGCAAGCGCTGGCGCATGGCCTGAGCGGTCACCTGATCGGCTTGCTCATCGAAGGGGCATCCCGCAGTGGTCCTACCGTATGCTTCCCAGCTTTAGCTGGCGAGGGCGATAAAGACGCCGGCTTCGCGAGATTAATTCGAAATATGAGAAATATTATCTAAATATCTGTATTATTTAAAGTTTTTGATTTTGTCATGAACCCGCCTGCCATGCAGTGAGGACCGGCGTGGTACTTCGCGGTCCGCGCGCTGCTGGCGCTGACCCCCGCGCTGACCGTCGCGTTTCCGATCAAGAAATGGGCGGCGGCCGCAGCACCTGCCGCCGCAGCCTTTGTATCTGTTGCTGTCCGGCTGCGACGTCGTGACGCAACGATCGTTCTTCATGACGGTGGTGGCGCTGATCGCGGTCATGATCGATCGTCGCGCTGACGTTCCGCTCGCAGTCGCGGCCATGATCGTGATCACGCTCCGATGCAACGCTGGCCAGCTTAGGGTGTAACTGCTGTTACGGCGTAACTGGCCATTCCATAGAGGGCCACGAAAGCTAAATGCTCTATCAAAATGCAAATCTGCACCTGTTCTGTGCTACTTCTTAAATTACACCAGTTACACCAATAACACTGGTAACAATGCAACGGAATCATGCCGCTATCCGTAACCGCTGGAAAAATTCGCGCGGTTACGCTGCGGTGACGGCGCTCGCCACGACCCCACGTAAATGGGAGACGGGCAATTTAATTTCGTTCTACTCCGCTGGACCCGTTACCGCTGGCCGGCAGTATCCCTTCGTCGGCGCCCCGCCGATGCGCATCGCTTTTGGTCCGAACCACCCCAGTCGTCGCATGCAATAGCTAAGGCGCTTTGCGTCTCGGTCGAGGGTCCTGCCGATTTCCAATCGCAGCGTCCCGTAGAGCAGCTGACTGCTCGATATCCGCTCTTCGTAGCCACTGGAACCGAAGCTCTCGGTCGTGGGGCAAATCTCGCCCTTGATGGTCTGGAGCACATCCTCCCAGGGATCCTGCTCACGACGCTTCGCTTGCTCTACACTGGCCGCACGCCAAAGATGCTCCGGAAGAGCAAGCGACGTCCCGCTTTCATCCAACTTGGCCGCCTCGGCCCATAGCTGGTCACGGTCGCGCCGCAACAAATCGAGATCGAGCCGCCCTGTCCTCACTGGCCAAAAGCGGCGATCGCCGGTCTGCGATTTGAGATAGCGGTCGTTATTGGTTGTTGCGAACACCACGCAACGCCGGGGTCTTTTAACAACGTGCCGCCCGTAGGCAGGCCTCCCGCGATCCTCGGTCCGACTAGTGAAAGCCTTCACGTGGTCGACCTCACTCTTCGATATTCCGCCAAGCTCGGAACACTCGTACAGCCAGACGCCTCGCAACAGTTCCATCTGCTTGTTGTCGTCGACGTTGAGGATTGTCTGATCGGAGAAGTTCCCTTCGCCGGCTAGCAAGGCGATTGCGCTGGATTTACCTGTACCCTCCGGCCCCTCGAACACCATGATCTGATCGAACTTCGCCCCTGGCCGTCTCACTCGGCGCACAGCGGCGATCAACACAAGGCGTCCCTGCGCACGGATTAGCTCGGTGTCATCGGCGCCCATATAGGTTGACAGCCAGCGGTCAAGACGCCGCGTGCCATCCCATACGCGCGAGTTGAGATAGTCCAGCACGGGATCGAACCGGCTCGCCTCACACGCGCGCTCAAGTGCCTGCTGTACGTTATCGATGCCAGGATCGGTTTTGTAACGCTGAATGATAAGGTCGCGCACTGCGCGGCAAAGCGCGTCCGACAACTCAGGCCCATGATTTCCAACAGCGTCGCCTTCCACGATTTTCAGGTCGTGAAAAATATCGTGGCGGCATTTGATGCCAAGCTCCACGATTGCCCTTGCAGCGTTGATGTAAGACTTTGCTTTTAGTGCTCCATCTTTTGTCAAGTCCCAGCCTGGTAGGGATAGCTTCTCGCTTGCTGGCCCATTTAGAAGCCCGACCGTTTCAGGCGGCAACGCAGGCTTTTTGCCGAGCACGATTGGCGAGGTGATCTTTCGGCGATGGTTGCAACCATCGCACCCCGTCGGGTTGATGGATTCAAAATGGGTGCAAGTTGTTGGCCCGGTGAGACCCGCTGCGCGATCTAGCCGCGCTTGTGTCTCCTCGACGCTATAACCTGCGTATCCGCTAGACCAGTCGTGCCCAAGTGTTTTGCCATCAGTGCAGAACGCCAATACGCCAAGGGCCGAGTACCAGTGAGGTTCTGGAATATTCCCTTGCTTGTCACGAAGCTCGCGAAGCTGGGCGCACTGATTGACGATCAGCACCCCGTACGCGGGCACGCGCATCGCGATGCCGCCGATTGCGTCACTCAGCATCGAAGGCCGACGCCGGCCGGCGATATGGGCGGGTACCGGCCCAAACAGGGCAGGGACCCCGCCTTCGCTAAGTGCCTTCGGTGCAAGCCTTAGTGGCGTAGCCTCCAGAAAGACCGCGAAGCGCTCTAGCGGCGAGCGCTCCTGCGAAAGGGAGCGTGGATCGCACTTGACCGGTAGGGGCTTCGCTCCCTTGCGGTTATGGGTGCCCGGGGGACGCAGAACGCTTGAGATGTCGGCCGTGCGTGCGTGGTCAACTCCCAGGCTATGCAAGACGCAAAGTGCTTTGAGGCCGCTCGCGTAACTCTCCCACGTCCCGCGGTCCAGCGTCTCGACTAGTGGCCAATATACGTGAAGGCCTGACCCGCTCGTGACAACCAGCGGCCTCGGCAGTTTGAGCGATAGGCAGAAGGCAGCCAACGCGTCGCCGGCCTTATCCTGATCGCGGTAGGGCTTATTCACACCGCAATCGATATCTAACCAGAACGCTCGTGCGCCCAATATATTTTGCTTAGTTCGGCCAAGGCGTTTCTGGCCGTCCGGCGTCCCCGGCGGGTCGTTAAGTGCCTCCTTGAAAGAGGCACACGCGTGGTACGTTTCAAAGCCATCGCGATCGGCCGCTTCAATGGTGTTCCACAAATCCTGCAGTGTCAAAGCAAAGACGCTCCGTGCGAAACCCTTCCCGCCGGGCCGTTTCAACGCGGCGATGTAGTGACCACCGCCGGGCAAAATGAGCTCTAAGAATCTGAGGCTGTTGCTGTCGACTGGAGCGAGCATTAGTGCCACCTCACGCGTCGCTGGATCGGCGCGCCAGTCTTCTTGTCCCAAAAGTAAATTGACTCACGAGACGGCAGCGTCGTTGTTCGGCTCACGATGCAGCCTTGCTCCTCCAAGATATCGAGAAGCATGTGCGCCATGCGGCCCCGCGCTTGCCCAGGCACCAACATTGCCGGCGCGAAAATGACGAAAAAATAGTGCCCCCCAGTCTTCCCATCCCATCCCCGCCTTGTGTGGCAGTTCGAGACATGGCCGTTCCAGTTGGCGAGGCGCTCCAGAAATTCGTGAACACAATACGGGCCGTGGACGTGCTCATGACCGCAGAACGGGCATTTGGGTACCCAAAACCCGACACCCCCATTTGACGCGAAGATGAAAGTAAAAACCGTAGGGGAAGTAGCCTCTCGCATTGACGGGATATTTTTGGTAAGGTGCGAATTGGATGTCCTGCCCGGATCTCCACAATCTCCCGCCCGACCTCCCTGGATAAGCACCAGGGGTGTCGGGCGTAGTCTTTTATGATCCATTAATTTCGAGACCTCCTTTGGCTACGAGTTTTGATTCTTCTTCATCCATACGGGCCAGTAGCAGGGCTAGAGTGTCAGCGCCCCTAGAGGCTCGCAGACGGTTTTCGTCGGCCCTCGTTTGCGTCGTGAGCACGGTCGCTGCGGCAGATGTTTGAGCGCGCATAATGACGCCGAAATGCGCGCTCTCAGGGTCGAGCGGCATGGCCATGATCTCCCGGACTTTCCCGATGGCCTCGCCAGATGCGCTCTCTAGCTGATCTGCCAACGACGCAACAACGGGCGCAGCGGGCATGACGGCAGGCGAGGTTGCCGGCTCGTCACTCTGGTCCGGCGCGGCGGCCGCCACCCGCTGCGCAAAGCGATCGAAGTCGAACTCTGTCACGGTGGTCACGCAGCGCGTTGCAAGCGAGAAAGGAATGCGGCCAGGTCCGTGGCGAAGAATAGTGTCTTGGTCCCCATCTTCACGGGGTTCAAAGCGCCATCGCCTACCAACCGATACAAGCTAGAGCGGGCGATCGATAGCACCTCACTGGTTTCCTTGACGGAGTAGGCGACTTTGCGAAGGCCGAACTCACGTGGATCGATATGCAACTCTTGCGGTGGAAAGCCTGCGGGCTGTGCGGGCGCGGTGGACATGGGAACGAACCTTTCCTAACCGTAAATGCTATCCGCAAGTACACCAGGGTGTCCGATCGAGCGGGGGCGCTTAAAGGTACATGCAATTTCAGCTGGGGAACGGCCCGCGGCGATCGCGCAGCAGCCTCCGAAATTTTGTCGGGTGGTTATAATAATCCGGATACGGAATGCCGGCGGCCTTTAATGCTTCATGCAAAAAGCTGATTAGTTTCTTAGGAAAGCGTCGAGTTGTCCGTTTAAGGCTCCTATTTTCCCACTCCGCAAACCATCGTAACCGCTGAATGGTTTGTTCAAGCGCAAAATTTTTGTATTTACCTTGACTCGCCTTCGTCCCGTATTGAGCCTTCAATCGAGCGAGGATCTCGAGCCTGGTAAGATACTCACCAGCGGAGCGCTTTTCCAAATGCAGCCGGCTTGCCTCCATCCCCAACGCGGGCGGAAGCCACGACGGCCAAAGCGTAAGTACCTCATAAGCCTTCTTCTCGATTAGTCTTGCCTCCCGCTCTTTGCCATTGGCTCGTTGTTTGCGGGCTCTCTCCAGTTGCCGAGTAGCCTCAAGATATTCATGCTGAGCTTTTTTATAGGACGCAGCGATCCGCCCGGGGGTTTCCTGACCTTCAACTCGGACGGCCAGGGAATGCATGCGGCATATCTGAAGCAACTTGATCGCTGCGCGGTCGCGGGCCTTCTTGTCCCTGATGTCCAGTTCGTCAAGGGCGCTGCTAAAATCCCAACGCTTTCCGTGTCCGCAGACAGTTTCATCGGATGCTAAGACTGGACCAAGACCAAATTTCTCCCGGGCCTTAATGTCATTAATGGTGACGGGCTTGCTGCGTGGCATCGCCGCTAAACGATCGCAAGTCGCGCGCGTGGCTTCTCACAGAACGTCGCCCAGTCCTCCATGAGCTGGCGTCGCTTCTCGAATAGATCGCCGCGGCGATAGGCGGCTTCGACCTTGCTACCGACGACATGCGCCAACGCCATCTCAGCGACGTCGCCCGGAAAGTCGGTTTGCTCGGCAGCCCAGTCGCGGAAGGTGGACCGGAAGCCATGCGTGGTCAGATCGCTGCGGCCCATCCGGCGCAACAGCATCAGTAGCGCCATATTGCTCAATGGTCGGCCGGCGTTGCCAAAGACGAATTTCTTTTCGTCAGGCCACGGCGCATCCTTTGGGCAGGGCTGAGTTGGCTTCATCTCGGCCAAGATTGTAAGCGCGCGGCACGAGAGCGGAACGCGATGTTCACGGCCGCCCTTCATGCGATCGGCCGGGATCATCCAAACCTTTTCGCCTATGTCGATCTCGCTCCACGTTGCGGCAATTGTCTCGCCGGTCCTGGCAGCGGTCAGGATAGCGAATTCAAGTGCGCGAGCAGCATCGCCGTTCTGCGCTCGCACGCTCGTCAGAAAGCCGGGCAGAGCGCCCCAGGGCAGGGCGGCGTGGTGCGTGACGCGGCGCACCTTGGACTTCGCCGGCAGCAGCTTGTCCATATGGCCACGCCAGCGCGCCGGGTTCTCGCCAGTCCGATAACCTCGCACTTTCGCCCAGTCGATGATCTGCTCAATCCGTCCGCGCAACCTGCTAGCGGTTTCGGGTTTTGTGGACCAGATCGGCTCCAGCACCTTCAAGACCAGCGTTGTGTCGATCCCCTGAACGGGGAGGCGGCCTATCACTGGCTCGGCATAAGTTTTCAGTGTCGCTTCCCACTGCGCGGCGTGTTTGGCGTTTCGCCAGCCGGTCCGGTGCGAGGCGACATACGTTGCGGCGCATTGGGCGAACGTGATCGTGCGCGCAGCATCCAGACTTGTCCGCTGACGCTCAGCACGTCGTGCGTCGATGGGATCAATGCCGTTGTGATGCAGCGTTCTACATTCGGCAGCACGGCTGCGCGCGTCAGCTAGAGGGACAATGTGCAGTGGTCCGATGCCCATCCATCGGGCTTTGCCGTCCAGCATGAACCTGAAAACCCAGGACTTGTTGCGCTCCTTGGTGACGCGCAGGTAGAGCCCCCCGCCATCGCTATACATCCCAGGCGCGTTGGTGCGGGTAACCTTCAGCGCGGAGAGCTTACCAATCGCCCGGGCCATGGCACCGTCCACAAATCAGTCTACAAATCGATTATCGATTATGAGGGACGATGGGGAGCGTGTAAAGACACTAATCGCAATAAAAGCCCCGGTTAAAGGCATTTTAAGAGACGGCGGGGGTCAATGATAGATGGGGGCGGAAAGGCGTCTGGCGGAGACGGAGGGATTCGAACCCTCGATACCCTTTTCAAGGTATGCTCATTTAGCAAACGAGTGCCTTCAGCCGCTCGGCCACATCTCCAACTAACACAAGGATATGCCCGACGCGGTCGCGTGCCGCAAGCCGCCTTTTTGGGAAGGCTGCGGTTTGATATCGGGCGGCAATCCCGGCGTCCGGGCGCTGCTTCTTTATTTGACGCGTTTTCTTCACGCGAACCGGTATCGCCCGGATCAGGTCCGGGGCCTGCCCCGGATCAAGTCCGGGGCAGGCTTGCGCTAGAACACTAACGGTTGAGTATGACTTCCGCGATTGCGGCCGTCGATTCGACGAACTCGAGCGGGCAATCCTTGGCCGCCAGCTTGAGCAGGCGCGTCGCTTCCGGCTTGCTCTTCTTGTTGAGCAGCGCGAATTCGCCGCTGTAAAAATTGGCTTCGCAGGTCCGCTCCGCCTGCTTCTTCGGATCCTGGTCAGCGGCGGCGGCGATCGTTTGGGCGGCGGTCAGTTCGCCGCGGAATTGTCGGATAATCGGCGCCGGCCACGCAGTCATGTCCAGTTGTTTTGAAGTCTCGGCCAAACTGCTCGGAACTCCGTTGCGCCGTTCGGTGAGATCGAGCCAAAGTGCCGCGTAAGCGTCCTTCGGATTGAGCTCGTTTGCCTTCTTGAAATCGGCCTGGGCGTCCGCGGTGCGGCCGCCGAGCAGAAAATACGCGACGCCGCGGTTGAAGAAAGCAAAGGAATCGCCGGGGTCGAGGTGGAGCACTCTGTTATAATCGTCGATGGCGTCGGGGTTGCTGCCCTTGATATAGGACAGACGGCCCCGAATGAAATAGGCCTTGGCATAGTTGGGGTCGAGCCGAATCGACTCATTCAAATCCGTCATGGCCCGGTCGAAGTCGCCCCTGCGCTTGTACAGGTCACCCCGGAAGAAATAGGCAATAGCGTAGTTGGGGTCGAGCTGGATTGCCTGGTTGAAGTCGGCCAACGCGTGATCGAAATCACCCTGGGCCTTGTACAGATCGCCCCTATCGCTGTAAGCCCACGCGCTTTTTGGATCGAGCCGGATCGCTTCGTTGAAGTCAACGAAAGCGTGCTCGAAGTCGCCTTTGCTCAGGTAGGCGTTGCCGCGGTTGATGTAGGCCGGCGCGTAAGTGCTGGTGACCTTGATGGCTTCGTTGCAATCGGCCAAGGCGTGATCCGGATCCTTCTTGGCCCACCACCATCCGCAGCGATTGCTGAGTGCGGCTGCGCGGGCAGGTCCTGTCACCTTGGAATCCTGGATGACGCGATCGCATGCCGCGATGCCTTGATCGGCCTTGCTGATCGTCCCGACGAATTTGCACTGGTCAAGATCGCTCTCGGCCAGAACCGGACTTGAGAAAGCAAGCGATGTAGCCAATCCAGCGAGTAGCACTGAAAAGCGCATTTTTCCTCCCCTTACTCCGGTGCGGCCAACGATGCCGATATCCTGCCGACTACCTACGTCGGCAGACGGCCATCGTGCAACAATCTTGGAGCGCTCGAACGTCGCGGATGTACACGATCATGCGAACGCGTCGGCGGTTCTGGCGCGGCGGCAACGCACCGCCGGCCGATCCGCAAGGCCATGCAACCGGAATGAAGGCTCGGGACCGGCTCGTATGGATTGCAGTTTGACGACCGCGCAACGGCTCTTTGAAGTGGTCTTGCTAATATCGTGCTGGATCAGACCCTGAGGGGGTTGCTGCAGGCAATAAAGGGCATCACCACGGGCCATGAGCGATCACGATGATCTCTGAACGGTTCCGATTCGACCCTTGGAGGGGTCGTCTGCGGGCGTTGTTATCCCCGGCGTCGCCCGCGAGCCCGCGCGTCCAAAAACCAAAATTTGTCTGTCGGAAGGCCGCGGCTACACAAAAATGTTACGAAGAAACAGCCATTTAAAGGGATTTTGGACCCGCTCGGGCGGCTTCTGCGATGTGTGCAATTTTGCAACACACTCCGGAAAAACAATGAGATGCGGTGCCGCGAACCATTCTTTCAATTGCGCTTTCAGAGGCGGGAGGTAATTCTCAACCCATCGAGAGAGGCAATGCATTTCACCGGACCACAAGGGGGATACATGAATATGAATACCAAAGCTCTACTAACGGCAGCAGGGATTGCGGCAGTCGCATTCTCGCCGGCATACGCCACTGAAGGTGGCGACATCGCGACCAAGCCCGGTGCGTTCATCGGAGCGAGCGCCGGCGTTCCGCCGCCGGGCATCTATATGTTCAACCAGGTGTTCACCTACCAGGCGAACCTCGTTGGACCGGGCACCAGTGCGCTCAACCCCCCTGGTACACACAAGACTGGCGTTCAGGCGGCCGTTGACGTTCAAGGCTTCCTGTTCGTTCCGGGCTGGACCTTCCTGGGTGCGACCTATGACGCCGTCATCGTTCAGCCGTTCGTCATGCAGAGCGTCGGTGCTCCGGTTAACGCACAAGGTTCTGGCGCGTTCAATACTTACATCGTGCCGGTGGAATTGAGCTGGAAGTTCGGCAATAGCGGCTGGGCGATCAAGACCGGTGTTGGTATCTACCTGCCCGACGGTTGCACCACGGGCGCAAATGGCCTTGGTTGCGAGGCCAATCCATACACGACGTACCAGCCCGAATTGATCATATCGTATCTGCGTGATGGCTGGAACCTGTCCGCAGCATTGTACGAAGAGTTCAATACTGAGAACAGGGACACTCACTACACGACCGGCAACATCTTCCATGTTGACCTCACCGCTACCAAGACCATCGGCAAGTGGACGTTTGGTCCGGTGGCCTACTACGTTGCCCAGGTTACGGATGACTCCTGCCCGGCCTCCTGTACCGCGCTTGGCAATTCCACTTTGGCGCACACCGGCAGGTTCGAAACATGGGCAGTCGGTGGTCTCGTAGGGTATGACTTCGGACCGGCGAGCTTGTCAGTTTGGGCGACCCAAGAAGTCCATGCAAGTGCTCACAACGACGCCGCTGCGAACCTTGGATTTGATCCTTCTGTAACCGCAAAGGGCGCGACGGTGTTCGCAACGCTCAGCTATCGCCTGTGGGCACCTGAGGCGCCGGTTGCGCCTGCGATGTACCACAAGTAAGCAATACGACACGTGTCCCCCTTTCGCTAGACGGTTGACGTCTATCGGGAGGGGGACATTCTTTTTGGGTAGCGGCCAGAGCCTCCGTTCCAATTCAATGGAACGGAGGCTTTGTCTTTGAAGAGGCTCTGTCTTAAAAAGAGGCCCTGTCTTTAAAGACGCTCTGTCTTTCAAGCGGGATAGCTTTCGGGCGTTTTCGGGCAAAGGCCTGCCCCGGACCCGATCCGGGGCCGATGCCGGTTCGCGTCAAGAAAACACGTTGGTTCTGATTCCATCAGATCGATCATGCTCCGGGCCGCTTCGATCGGGGATTCCCGAAATCCGGCTTGTCCGGATTCAACATGCTGTCAGGAGCTGGTGTGGACGCCGAACCTTCAACGGATCTTCGCGCGCGCGTGGTTGCCGCGGTTGAGGCCGGGGCGCTGTCGTGTCGCCACAGCGTTTTCGAGCGAAGGCCTGCCCCCGGACCTGATCCGGGGCCTGCCGCGGACCTGATCCGAGGCCTGGGGCCCCGGACGTGATCCGAGGCCTGCCCCGGACGTGATCCGGGGTGGATGCCGGTTCGCATAAAGAAAACGCGTCCAAACAAAAACCGCGGCGCGATTCTGCATGGGCGTCTGCACAGGGTGATTGTCTGGATGCGGCGCTAGCGTGAGACCGCAGCGTCGCGTTCGAGCAGCGTTGCTTTTGCGTGGACAGGCGCGAACCAGCCGAAGGCATTTTCGGGCGGGCACCCCGGTTGCTGGAGCACGCCAGGGCAGGGGACTTCGCCTTGCTTGACCTGTCGCCGAACTCGCCGAGAGCGGCCTCAAGGTCGATCATCGAGCAGTCTCGAACTTCGTCGGGGCGAGAAGTCGATTTCAAAAAAACGTGGCGGCCTGCGAGTGCGATCGCCCCGACACGCGCGAACCACCGGGTGCAGCGGCGCAAGTATCAAGGCACCATCGAGCTTGAGCGTCGGGTTTTCAGCAACGTGATATCGACGAGATCTGGATCGTCGTCATGGACAATCCAGCCAGCTGCAAAGCCATACGCCAATTTCATTCGCGTCGCTGGCGTCAAGTTCATCTTCCTGCCCAAACACGCGCCGGACCTCGATCCGATCGAGCGGATGATCTTCGCCAGACTCTAGCACTTGTCGCAACACTTGTTGTGCAAGGCGCCGAACGCTTCATCGAAACGATCCTGCGCCGCAAGTGCTCGAACCCTTGATGATTCACCTTCGACAAAAGCGCAAATTGTTTCCAGATTTTTCAGGCCATGCGTAAATCTAATTGCAGTCATGCACAGTGACGTCGATCGCGCGAGATCGATTTGGAAAAGATGCGTGCAAGCAACACACTTCGGAAAAACAAAACGGCTCCAGTGTCGCGAACCATCTTTCAATTGCGCTTTGAGGAGTGCGAGGTAATTCTCGAATCCATCTAAAGAGTGACTACGCGTTTTATAAAACCAACAACCAGACCAAAATAGAACAACAACCAGGACAAGAAAATGAATAGCAAAACTTTACTAGCAGCGGCGGGGATTGCGGCCTTCGCACTCTCGCCGGCATATGCCACCGAGGGCGGCGATCAAATGACGAAGCCCGGTGCGTTCATTGGAGCGAGCGCCGGCGTTCCGCCGCCGGGCATCTACATGTTCAACCAGGTGTTCACCTACCAGGCTAACCTCGCTGGACCGGGCACTGCTGCGCTCAACCCGCCGGGCACGCACAAGACTGGTGTTCAGGCGGCCGTTGACGTTCAGGGCTTCCTGTTCGTTCCCGGCTGGACCTTCCTGGGCGCGACCTATGACGCTGTCATCGTACAGCCGTTTGTGATGCAGAGCCTCGGCAATCCGATCAACGCGCAAGCTGCCGGCATGTTCAACACCTACATCGTGCCGGTGGAATTGAGCTGGAAGCTTGGCAACAGCGGGTTTGCGGTCAAGACCGGTCTCGGTATCTACCTCGATGACGCAACGGTAAACGGTGCAAATGGCCTTGGCGGTCAAGGCAATCCATACTGGACGTATCAGCCCGAATTGATCCTGTCGTACATTAAGGATGGCTGGAATCTGACTGCGGCCATGTACGTGGAAATCAATACCGAGAACACGGTCACCCACTACACGACGGGCGACCTGTTCCATGCGGACTTCACCGCGACCAAGACCATCGGCAAGTGGACGTTCGGTCCTGTCGCCTACTACGTGGGTCAGGTTACCGACGACAAGTGCCCGGCTTCCTGTATCGCCACGGGTGAGAGCACCTTGCTTCATTCCTCGCGCTACGACGTTTGGGCTGTCGGCGCTCTCGTAGGGTATGACTTCGGACCGGCGAGCTTGTCGGTTTGGGCCACTCAGGAAGTGTCGGCGAAGGCTTCCAATCCTGCCGCCGCAATTGATCCGTCGGTCGTCGCACAGGGCACGACGGTGTTTGCAACGCTCAGCTATCGCCTGTGGGCGCCGGATGCGCCGGTCCAGCCCGCGATGTACCACAAGTAAGCAATACGAAGCGTGTCCCCTTTTCGGTAGACGGTTGAACGTCTATCGGAAGGGGGACATTTCTTTTTGGGGTGCGGCCAGAGCCTCAAGACCGATTTCCTCAATGTGTGTGTCTACAATTCCGCGGAGGCAACGAGCCTCAACACGACGCTGCCCATGCTGCTGCCGGGCGTGAAACTTTCGACGTCACCGACCGATCTGCGCCCGATGAAACAAACCTGGCTGCAGCGATTTGACGGCGAGCGATGGCGGCTGTTCGGCGATGTGGTCGACGTCACGAAATGAGCGGGTCGGGCACCTTCTCGCGAAAATCAGGCTATCGCGCACAAGCGCTCTATTCCTCGCCCGCGCCGCGGTGCAGGTCGGCCTCGATCTGCAGCCGCGTTCCGCCGCCGAATCGCGCCCGGTAGACCTGCAAATTCTCCATTATCCGCTGCACGTAATTTCGGGTCTCCGAGAACGGGATCTGCTCGACCCAGTCGACCGCGTCGACCTTGGGATTGCGCGGATCGCCGTAACGTTCGATCCATTTTTTGACGCTGCCGCGGCCGGCATTGTAGGCCGCGAACGTCATGATGTAGGAGCCGCGATAATCCTCGATCAGGCCGCCCAGTTCGGCGGCGCCAAGGGCGGCGTTATAGACCGAATCGTTCTTCAGCCGGCCAAGGTCAAAGCCGGCGCCATATCTCTTGCAGACATAACGGCCCGCGTCCGGCGTCACCTGCATCAGGCCATAGGCTTGCGCGGCCGAGACATCGCGGGGATTGAACGCGCTTTCCTGCCGGGCGATGGCAAAAATGATGCTCTGCTCGACATCGGGGCCGATCGACTTGAACGGCGGGATCCCGGTCACCGGATAGGCATAGAAATCGAACGGTAGCCCGCGATTGAGCGCGGCCTTGCCGACCAGCAGCATGCCGCGCGCGTCGTTGTTGCGGGAGGCCAGTTCGCCGAGCCCGACCAGCGCATCGGGATCGCCGTTTTCGCCCATGTCAGCCATAATCGGGATCGCGATTTCGCGTTCGTCCAGCGCATACAGCAGTTGCACCGCGCGCACGATTTCCAGCCGTTCGATCCCGCGTCCGCGGGCGGCCGGCGCGCCGTTCAGCTCGATCTGGGGAAGTCCCAGTTTCGCGCGCGCCAACTGGCCGTAGTAGCTGGTCGACTGCTCGGCGGCCGCCGCATAGGCGGCGCGGGCGTCCTGGGAGCGGCCAGCCGCTTCGGCGGCCCGGCCTTGCCAATAGCCGGCCCGCGCCAGCGCGGTCGGGTTGACGCTGCCGACGCCGATGCGGGCAAAATGCTGCGCGGCGGTTGCCGGATCTCTCAGAAAGCGCAACGCAATCCAGCCCGCGGTGAATTCCTGCTCGGTCTTGTAGATATCGCGCGCGGGCAGGGCGGCATCCCGCGCGATCAGATAGGCGGTGCGGTTCTCGCCGGCGTCGAGCATTTTGCGCGACAGCAAACGCCGCTCGATCCACCATTCGTCGACATTGTACAGCCGGTTCGGGTCTTTCGGCGCGCCGAGCATCAGCTGTGCGGCCTCGGCGAATTTCTCTTCGCGCCGGAGCAACTGGATCCTGCTGAAGATGTAGCCGGCATCGCCACGCAGATCGCGTGGAACCGCATCGAGCAGCGCCCGGCTGTTCGAGGCCTTGCGATAGGCGGCAATGCGCGCCTTCGCCAGCGCAACCTCGCCGCTGCCGAGCAGCCTGGCGGCGCGCAATGCCGCCTCGTGCTCGCTGCCGTAGAGCAGGAGATCCATCCGTGCCTTTTGATCGCCGGGAGTCAGCAGCGCGCCGAACAGATCGAGTGCGGCGTTTTCGGTGTCTTCCGACATGGGATCGTTTCGCCACGCCTCGCGCACCAGACGCTCGGCATTGGCCCGGTCGCCGCGGGCCAGCATGGTGCGGGCCAGCACGAATCGTCCCTTGGCCGACACCGGCGATTCGTTTTCAAACCACGCCCATACGGTGGCGTCGTCGCGATGGTCGTCCCACAACGCGGCTTCGGCGCGCCGGCGCAGGAATGTCTGCGAAGGCCAACTCGGGTTGGCCGCGATAAAGGCGCGATAGCGCTCGACCGAGGCGCCGTTGTCCTCGCTGCGCAGGATGATCCATTCGGCGAGCTTGCGTGCGACCGGATCCGATATCGCCGCTTCAGCCTGGGTCGCGTCCCCCGACTTGTGCTTGCGAACCAGTTCGATGACGTTTTCCAGCGCCTCGGCGTCGGCCTGCGAGGTTGATGATGTCGCGGCCACCGCGGCCGGGACAACCGGTTTGCGCGCCGGCGCGGGCGCCAGGGCCGCGTGCCGGCGCGTCGCGGGCCCGATCGCCGCCACCCCGCCGGACGGCGCGGCCGCCGGTTCGGTATTCGCGGCGGTATTCTTTGCGTCGGTCGCGGTCTTCTCGCTGGACGTGGTCTTTTCACTGGATGTCTTGGGCACGACGCTGCGCGCGACCGGCCGCGCCTTTGGCAGTGGAACTTTTGGCTTGACCGCGGCATCGGCTGCCCCTGCCGATAATCCCACAGCCAGTGCCAGGCCTGTCGCCCACACCGTCGATCGAAAAGCGGCTGCCCGGGAGGACTGGGTCACGACGTTCCTTCGCGGCAAATCATTCGGTCGCTCTAGCTCTAGGTCTATTTGATTGAATATGTGGACAAAATACAAAATGCGTTGGGGTTAAAGGTATCTGCGCCATCACCGCGGCGAAATCGCGGCTGGGAGGCGGCAAGCGGGCCTTTCGCCTGATCGTCAGACCCGATATGAATTGGGTTTCGCTGGTTCAGTCGGCACGCAAAGGGCGTTCGGAGGGGGTTCATGGCAGCCAAGACGAATTTCAGAGGCTCGTACACCGCCTTGGTCACTCCGTTTAAGAACGGCGCGCTCGACGAGGCGGCCTTCCGCGCGCTGGTGAACTGGCAGATCGCCGAGGGCACCCATGGTCTGGTGCCGGTCGGCACCACCGGTGAAAGCCCGACGGTGAGCCACGACGAGCACAAGCGCGTCGTCGAGTGGTGCATCGACGAAGCCAGGGGCCGGGTGCCGGTGATCGCCGGCGCCGGCTCCAATTCGACCAAGGAAGCCATCGAGCTTGCGCAACATGCCGAGAAGGCCGGCGCCAACGCCGTGCTGGTGGTGACGCCGTATTACAACAAGCCGACGCAGGAGGGGCTCTATCAGCACTACAAGGCGATCAACAATGCGATCGGAATTCCGATCATCATCTACAATATTCCCGGCCGTTCGGTGATCGATATGACCGTCGATACCATGGCGCGGCTGTTCGAACTGAAGAACATCGCCGGCGTCAAGGATGCCACCGCAAGCATGGTGCGCGTTTCACAGCAACGCGCGGCGCTGGGCACGGACTTCAATCAGTTGTCGGGCGAGGACGCCACCGTGCTCGGTTACATGGCCCATGGCGGCCACGGCTGCATCTCCGTCACCTCCAACGTCGCGCCGCGGCTGTGTTCGGAATTTCACCAGGCCTGGCAGAAAGGCGACCTCGCCGGGGCGTTGAAGGTCCACGACAAGCTGATGCCGCTGCACACCAATCTTTTCATCGAATCCAATCCTTCTCCGGTGAAATACGCACTCTCGCTGCTCGGCAAGATGGACGAGACGCTGCGGCTGCCGATGGTGCCGGTGTCCGAACCCACGCGCGTGGCGGTGCGTAGCGCCATGGTGCATGCAGGTTTGATCAACTAGGTTTCGGTCCTGAACGGGGGCTGGATTGGGGCCGCAGCTTGCGGTGGTGGATAGCCAGGGGAGGAAGCTAGATGCTTAAGGAATTTCGCGATTTTGCGATGAAGGGCAACGTCGTCGATCTCGCGGTCGGCGTCATCATCGGTGCGGCGTTCGGTGCTATCGTGAGCTCGATGGTCGCCGATGTCATCATGCCGATCATCGGCGCGATCATCGGTGCAATGACGCATGGTGGCGGTCTCGATTTCTCCAACTACTTCACCGGCCTCTCGGACAAAGTCACCGCCGGCAACCTTGCCGATGCGAAGAAGCAGGGAGCGGTATTGGCGTGGGGTAACTTCCTCACCTTGACGCTGAACTTCATCATTGTTGCCTTTGTGCTGTTCCTGGTCATCAGGGCAATGAACACGCTGAAACGCAAGGATGCGGCCGCTCCGGCGGCTCCGCCGAAGCCGACCCGCGAAGAAGAATTGCTGACGGAGATCCGCGATCTCCTCAAGAAGGCGTGAGGCGGTAGCGCCGCAAGATGGGACGTTGTCACTGCCTCTCAGCGACAACGTCCAGAGGTTCCGAACGATGGTTGAGAAAAACGAGCGCGCGATCAAGGTCGTCGCTGAAAATCGCAAGGCCCGGTTCAATTATGCAATCGAGGACACGGTGGAGGCCGGAATCGCGCTGACCGGCACCGAGGTCAAGTCGATCCGCAACGGCAAGACCACGATCGCGGAATCCTATGCTGACACCAAGGGCGGCGAGATCTGGCTGATCAACGCCAACATTCCGGAATACCTCCAGGCCAACCGCTTCAACCACGAACCGAAACGGCCGCGCAAGCTGTTGCTGCACCGAAAGCAGATCAACAAGCTGATGGGCGCGGTCGACCGCGACGGCATGACCCTGATCCCGCTCAAGTTGTATTTCAATGAGCGCGGCCGCGCAAAGCTGCTGCTGGCGGTGGCCAAGGGCAAGAAGCTGCACGACAAGCGCGAGAGCGAGAAAAAACGCGACTGGGGCAGGGAGAAGGGCCGCCTGCTGCGGGCGCGAGGATAGGGCGGCGAATGGGGAGTGTCGAATAGCGAATGGGAAATCCGCCATTACTAATCTCTATTCGCCATTCGCCACTTTGAGGAACGCAAAAATGACTCAATCCAATCTGCTCGACGTCGACTGGAGCAAGATTCCGGCGCCGACCGATGATGGTGCGGCGGCGCACCTTGTCGGCATGACGATCCCGTCGCTCAGCCTGGTTGCCACCGACGATACCGCGGTGATGTTGTCGGCGCTGCCCGGGCGCACCGTGGTGTTCGCCTATCCGAGAACCGGGGAGCCCGGCAAGATCAGCCTGGTCGACGACTGGGATATGATTCCCGGCGCGCGCGGCTGCACGCCGCAAACCTGCGCGTTCCGCGACCTGTTCGCTGAGCTGAAGGCCGCCGGCGTCGAGCATGTGTTCGGGCTGTCGACGCAAAGCAACGAATACCAGACCGAGATGGCCTCGCGGCTGCATTTGCCGTTCCCGGTGCTGTCGGACGAGAAGCTGGCGCTAACGCGCGCGCTCGACCTGCCGACCATGCAGGTGGCGGGGCTGACCATGATCAAGCGGCTGGCGATGATCATCGACAACGCCCGCATCACGCATGTGTTCTACCCGGTTTTTCCGCCTGACCGGAATGCCGGCGATGTGCTGGCCTGGCTCAAGGAAAATCCGGGTTAGCCTATTCGCTACGGCGTTGCCACACACACTGCGCCGTCATCCTGAGCTCTTGCGAGCCTCGAAGGATGAGAGTTCTGCGCCAGCGGTCCATCCTTCGAGACGCCGCGCAAGAGCGGGCTCCTTCAGGATGACGGTACCAAAGTGGTGTAGTCCGCAGGGTATTACCCCAAATCCGCTTTGACCCGCGCGAACACGCTGCGAAACATCTCCGGCGTCAGCACCCGCGTATTGGTATTGTAACGCGAGCAGTGATAGCTGTCGTAAAGCCGGAGCGCACCCGCCTGATGCATCGCGCCGTGCGCAAAGGGGGCGGCGGCGCTGCGAAGGCCCAACGCTTTCAACGTGGTTTCATGCGCGATGCGGCCGAGCACCACGATCGCGCGCAACCTCGGCATGGTCTTGATCGTCGCCGACAGAAATCGCCGGCAAGTATTGATCTCCGCAGGCAGCGGCTTGTTCTGCGGCGGCACGCAGTGCACCGCATTGCCGATCCGGCAATCGACCAGCGCCAGCCCGTCATCGGGCCTGGCCTGATAGACGCCTTTGGCAAAGCCGTATTCGAGAAGCGTGGCATAGAGCAGATCGCCGGCGTAGTCGCCGGTGAAGGGCCGTCCGGTGCGATTGGCGCCCTGCATGCCCGGCGCCAGCCCGACGATCAGCAGCCGACCATCGGGATCGCCGAACGCCGGCACCGGTGAATTGAACCATTCCGGCTCACGCGCGCGCGCCGCCTCGCGGAAGCTCACGAGCCTCGGACATAGCGGGCAATTGCGATCGGGTTCGGAAGGGGGCAGGGGCACGCCGCCAGAGCCGGCTGGCCGCGCCGGGTCGTTCTCAGTCGTCGAAATCGTCGTCATCGGCCCTCGGCGCCATGGTGGTCGCGCGCTGCAGGAACTGCGGCGCGTGATGGCGCGGCTCGCGCGGGGCCGGACGCTCGGATGGATCGCGGCCGAGCTTGGATTGCAACTCCATCAGATCCGTGAAGACGTCGGCCTGACGCCGCAATTCGTCGGCGATCATCGGCGGCTGGCTTGAAATCGTCGAGACCACCGTCACCCGGACGCCGCGGCGCTGCACGGCCTCGACCAGCGAGCGGAAATCGCCATCGCCGGAAAACAGCACGATCTGATCGACGTGCTCGGCGAGTTCCATGGCATCGACCGCGAGTTCGATGTCCATGTTGCCCTTGACCTTGCGGCGGCCGCTGGCGTCGATGAATTCCTTGGTCGCCTTGGTGACGACGGTGTAGCCGTTGTAGTCGAGCCAGTCGATCAACGGGCGAATCGACGAATACTCCTGATCTTCAATGATCGCGGTGTAGTAGAACGCGCGCACCAGCGTGCCGCGGCTCTGGAATTCCTTGAGCAGGCGCTTGTAGTCGATGTCGAAGCCGAGCGTCTTGGCGGTCGCATAGAGGTTGGCGCCATCGATAAAGAGCGCGATCTTGTTGGAAGCAGGGGACATTCAGATTTTCTCGCGTGTTGTTGTTGCTAAAACCCTTTTTGGCGCAGCGGCAGCAAACCGCGCGTTCACGATACTGCCAAAGCCCCCGGCGGTGAGTTTGAACGGAAGTCGCCGCAAATCAAGGACAGGGAAGGGCAATAGACATGTACTTTTGGTAACGCAATGAAGCGTTTTCTTGTCCAACATCCAAATGTACGGATCCGGACGCTCCGACCGGCGGGTCCCAGCACGGGTTAGCAGAGCGGATTACCGGGGCCAAATTACAAATTAGCCTTGCGGAAAGCCCCTTATCGCTATAACTAGCGGCCATAATCAGCATATTCGGTCCCATTTAACGGAGCGACAGTCGATGGCGCGCGTCACCGTAGAAGATTGCATTGATAAGGTCGACAACCGGTTCGATCTGGTTCTGTTGGCGGCGCATCGCGCCCGTATGATTTCGTCCGGTTCACAACTCACGATTGATCGCGATAACGACAAGAATCCGGTGGTTTCGCTGCGCGAAATCGCGGATTCGACGATTTCCCCCGAGGATTTGCGCGAAGAGCTGGTTCATTCGCTGCAGAAATTCGTCGAAGTCGACGAGCCTGAGCCGGATACCGTGCCTTTGATCGGGTCGGCGGGCGCCAGTGTCGATGCCGACGATACCGAGGTCGCCGTCGAGCGCATGACCGAAGAGGAACTGCTGAAGGGCCTCGAAGGCTTGGCGCCTCCGGAAGAGCAGCCCGAAGAGGACGAATAGGCTGCTCAGACGGCTGGCGGGGCGGGGCATCCCGAGCCGATTTCATTCGCAAGGCCCGGACATTTGTCCGGGCCTTTGCTTTTATTGACCTTTTCATGGTTACCATGCGTCCGTCCGGGCGCGGGTTAATTCCGCGAAAGCTGCCTTCGATTTGATCGGAGGACGGTTGGTTTCGCGTTACACTGCGTCCTGATACCCGAAATCGAGGGTTCCCTGCCGGGGGGCGACTCCGTTCGGGAGCGAGTTGGGCTATTTCAGGAACCGGGCCGCGTTCGAAGCCCGCACGGAGGCAGTGATTCGATGGCGTATTGGCGCCGAAGCCCCAGGCAGATGCAGGCCGCGACCGATTCGGTCGCCGTGGCCCCTGCGTCCGCTTTGCCGGCGTCGGCGGCGCCCAAGTCCGCCAGGCCGCTCAAATCGCCGCGCTCGGGCATGATGCGGCAATACGATCTGGTCGAACGCGTCCGATCCTACAATCCGGACACCAACGAGGATCTGCTGAACCGCGCCTATGTCTATGCCATGAAGGCGCATGGGGCGCAGACCCGGGCATCCGGCGATCCCTATTTTTCGCATCCGCTGGAAGTCGCAGCCATCCTTACCGACCTCAAGCTCGACGACGCCACCATCGTCGCGGCACTGCTGCACGACACCATCGAGGATACCGAGGCCACCCGCGCCGAAATCGACCAGGTGTTCGGCCACGAGATCGGTGCGCTGGTCGAGGGTCTCACCAAATTGAAGCGGCTCGAGCTGGTTTCGCGCGAAGCCAAGCAGGCCGAAAACCTGCGCAAGCTGTTGCTCGCGATCGCCGACGATGTCCGGGTCCTGCTGATCAAGCTCGCCGATCGTCTGCACAATATGCGCACGCTTGAGTTTGTGCCGCCGACGGCGCGCCACCGGATCGCCGAGGAGACGCTCGACATCTATGCGCCGCTCGCCGGCCGGATGGGCATGCAGGAGATGCGGGAGGAACTCGAAGACCTGTCGTTCCGCACGCTCGATCCGGAAGCCTATGCGGTGGTGATGCAGCGGCTGGATGCGCTGGCGGACCGCAACCGCAACCTGATCGGGGAAATCGAAAGCCAGCTCTCGCGCAATCTGCAGAACAACGGCATGACGGCGCATGTCTATGGCCGGCGCAAGCAGCCGTTTTCGATCTGGACCAAGATGGAGCGCAAATCGGTCGGCTTCGAACAATTGTCTGACATCTTTGGATTCCGCGTTGTGATGGACGACGTCGAGGCCTGCTATCGCGCGCTCGGCGTCGTGCACACCACCTGGCCGGTGGTGCCCGGCCGGTTCAAGGACTACATCTCGACGCCGAAGCAGAACGATTATCGCTCGATCCACACCACCGTGATTGGTCCCGGAAAGCAGCGCGTCGAGCTGCAGATCCGCACCGGCGAAATGGACCAGATCGCCGAACTGGGCATCGCGGCGCACGCGTTCTACAAGGACGGCGTCGGCTCGCCGACCGAGCTGTTGAAGCGCGAATCCAACGCCTTTGCCTGGCTGCGCCACACCATCGGCATCCTGTCCGACAGCGCCAATCCGGAAGAATTCCTGGAGCATACCAAGCTCGAGCTGTTTCACGACCAGGTGTTCTGCTTTACTCCGAAGGGCAAGCTGATCGCGCTGCCGCGTCAGGCCAATGTGATCGACTTTGCCTATGCGGTGCACACCGACGTCGGCAACAGCGCGGTGGGCTGCAAGATCAACGGCAAGTTCGCGCCGCTGTCGTCCGAATTGCAGAACGGCGACGAGGTGGAAGTCCTGACCTCGGAGGTCCAGTCGGCGCCGCCATCGGCGTGGGAATTGCTCGCGGTCACCGGCAAGGCGCGGGCGGCGATCCGGCGCGCGACGCGCACCGCGGTGCGCGATCAATATGCCGGTCTCGGCCGCCGTATCGTGGAGCGGTTGTTCGTCCGCGCAAAGATCGAATATGCCGACGACAAGCTCAAGGGCGCGTTGCCGCGGCTGGCGCGCGCATCGATCGACGACGTGATGGCCTCGGTGGGACGCGGCGAGATGAAGGCCTCCGACGTCGCGCGCGCGATGTATCCGGACTACAAGGAAGAACGCATCGGGCGGTTCGGCGCGAAAAAGAGCTTGGCGGTCAAGCTGAAGCTGAAATCGCCGCCGGACCCTTCGCGCAGCCCTTCGGCGATACCGATCCGCGGCATCAATTCCGATCTGCCGGTCAAGTTCGCCCCCAATGGCGGGGCGGTGCCGGGCGACCGCATCGTCGGCATCGTTTCTCCCGGCGAGGGCATCACGATCTATCCGATCCAGTCGCCGGCGCTGAAGGATTTCGAGGAGGAGCCGGAGCGCTGGCTCGACGTGCGCTGGGATGTCGATGATACGACGCCGCAGCGCTTTCCGGCGCGAATCCTTGTCGATAACGTCAACGAGCCCGGAAGCCTCGCCCAGGTCGCCACCGTGATCGCCGAGCACGACGGCAACATCGACAACATCAGCATGTCCAGGCGCTCGCCGGATTTCACCGAGCTGACCATCGATCTTGAGGTCTATGACCTGAAGCATCTCAGCGCTATCATCGCCCAGTTGCGCGCCAAGGCCGTCGTCGCAAAGGTCGAGCGCGTCAATGGTTGATGCGCGTCATTGCCGGGCACAGCCGTCCGGAGGACGGCGTCGCTTCCGCTCGCCTTGACCCGGCAATCCATCCATTCGAAGAAGATGGATGCCCGGATCAAGTCCGGGCATGACGACCAAAGTGAGTTTTCTGCATGCCCAAAGCTCCTCCGCTGCGTCTCGGAGTCAACGTCGACCACATCGCCACCTTGCGCAACGCGCGGGGAGGCCGCAATCCGGATCCGGTGCGCGCGGCCCTTGCCGCCATCGAGGCGGGCGCCGACGGCATCACCGCGCATCTGCGCGAGGATCGCCGCCACATCCGCGACGACGACATGGCGCGGCTCAAGGCGGAAATCGGAAAGCCGCTGAATTTCGAGATGGCGGCGACGCCGGACATGCTGGGAATTGCCCTTGCGACCGGGCCTCATGCGGTGTGCCTGGTGCCCGAGCGCCGCGAAGAACTCACCACCGAGGGCGGCCTCGACGTGGTCGGCCAGCACAACGCGCTGCAGCCGTTCATCGCGCAATTGAACGATGCGGGCGTGAGGGTGTCGCTGTTCATCGCCGCCGACCCGCGGCAGATCGAAATGGCTGCCAAGCTGCGCGCGCCGGTGATCGAAATTCATACCGGCGCCTGGTGCGACGCCGTCACCGATGGCCACGCCGCAAAGGCGGAAGCCGAATGGCAGCGGATTGTCGCCGGCGCCGCTCTGGCGCGCGCCGCGGGCCTCGAAGTCCATGCCGGCCACGGCCTTGATTATGTGACCGCTGAGCGGATCGCGGCATTGCCGCAAATCGTCGAACTCAACATTGGCTATTACATGATCGGGGAGGCGTTGTTCGTCGGCCTCGGCGAGACGGTGCGTGCCATGCGGGCCGCGATGGATCGCGGGCGGGCCCGCCTTGAGGGCCGGAAGGCCTCGCAGCCAGCGGGTAAACCATGATCATTGGCATCGGCTCCGACCTGATCGACATCCGCCGGGTCGCCAAGGTCATCGAGCGTCATGGCGACCGTTTTCTCGACCGGATTTTCACCGAAGCCGAGCGCGCCCGGGCCGGGCGGCGCTCCAAGAACGAGAAAATGGTGGTGGCGACCTACGCCAAGCGGTTTGCCGCCAAGGAGGCCTGTTCCAAGGCGCTGGGCACCGGGATCAGGCGTGGCGTCTGGTGGCGGGACATGGGGGTGGTAAACCTGCCGGGTGGCCGTCCGACCATGCAATTGACGGGCGGGGCGCTGGCCCGGCTCGAAGCCATGACGCCGCCGGACCATCAGGCGCAGATTGACCTCAGCATTACCGACGACTGGCCGCTGGCGCAGGCCTTTGTCATAATTTCGGCGGTCCATCCCGGCAAACCCTGAGGCCGCGGCGGGGCAGGTATGCCGGTCCGGTACAAAACTAAAAATCTTTGATTTGTCAAAGGATTGGCAAGTTTTGACGCGGCCGTTGATTGCACGGCTGCGAACAACCGTCTAAAACGCCGCAGGGAAACCAGAGTGAATTTTCGGTTTGCGCCGGAAGTCGCTCGCAGCATCAGAATCAAGACATTTTCTCGACGCGAAACGACGAACGATTCGCGTGAGGAAAATGCTCTGCCACCACGCGGCGTTCGCGTGACGGGGAATCGGGAAAGCCATGAGTGTGACATCCGGGACAAAATCAGAAAGCGGCTTTGGTGAAACCGTCCGCGTCGTCATCCATGCCCTGCTGATCGCCCTGGTGATCCGGACTTTCCTGTTCCAGCCCTTCAACATTCCCTCCGGATCGATGAAGGCGACGCTGCTGGTCGGCGACTATCTGTTCGTCTCGAAATATTCCTACGGTTACAGCCACTATTCTATCCCGCTGTCGCCGCCGTTGTTTTCAGGGCGCATCTTCGGTTCCGAACCGGAGCGCGGCGACGTCGTCGTATTCCGGCTGCCGAAGGACGATTCCACCGACTACATCAAGCGCGTGATCGGGCTGCCGGGCGACCGCATCCAGATGAAGGAGGGGCTGCTCAACATCAACGACAAGCCCGTGCTGCGCGAGCGCTTGAGCGATTTCATCGGCGAGGATCCTTGCGGGTCCGACGCCACCGCGCGGGTCAAGCGCTGGAAGGAGACGCTGCCGAACGGCGTCAGCTATGAGTCGCTCGATTGCGTCGACAACGGTTTCTACGACAACACCATCGTCTACACCGTGCCGCCGGACCATTTCTTCATGATGGGTGACAACCGGGATAACTCGACCGACAGCCGCGTGTTGTCGGCGGTGGGCTATGTGCCGTTCGAGAATCTCATCGGCCGCGCCCAGATGATTTTCTTCTCCATAGCCGAGGGCGAACATGCCTGGATGTTCTGGCGCTGGCCCACCGCGGTGCGCTGGAATTGCATCTTCAAAATTGTGCGATGAACGACGAAACGCCTGATATTCGGACCCCGTCGGCGTCGGGCGAAGCAAGCCCGCAGCCCGACGCTGGTCGCGAGCCTCAGG
This sequence comes from uncultured Pseudomonadota bacterium, assembly GCA_963819325.1. Classification (GTDB taxonomy): domain Bacteria; phylum Pseudomonadota; class Alphaproteobacteria; order Rhizobiales; family Xanthobacteraceae; genus Bradyrhizobium. Next base: position 206,086 of record CAWFVT010000013.1, on the reverse strand, counting down.
CGGCCAAGAAGAAGCGCGGCAAGGCCGGCGCCAAGGCTGCTGCTGCCGCGATCGAGGCGCGGATCGGGCATCGGTTTGCCGATCCGGCGCTGCTGGCGACCGCCTTCACCCATGTTTCCGCGCTGAAGTCGGCGCGCAAGCGCGGTGACAGCTACCAGCGCCTCGAATTCCTCGGCGACCACGTGCTTGGGCTGATCGTGTCCGACATGCTCTATCGCGCCTTCCCGAATGCCGACGAGGGCGAACTGTCGAAGCGGCTCGCCGATCTCGTACGCAAGGAAAGCTGCGCGGATGTGGCAAAGTCGCTCGGGCTGCTCGATGATATCAAGCTCGGCGCGGTCGGCGCGGGGGCGGGCGCGCGCTTGCGCAAATCCGTGCTCGGCGACATCTGCGAAGCGGTGATCGGCGCGGTGTTTCTCGACGGCGGCTACAGTGCCGCGGCCCAATTCGTCGAACGCAACTGGACCGAACGGATGCGCAAGCCGCGGCGGCCGCTGCGCGATCCCAAGACCGTGCTGCAGGAATGGGCGCAAGGCAAAGGCCTGCCGACGCCGGTCTACCGCGAAATCGAGCGCACCGGGCCGCATCACGATCCGCAGTTCCGCGTTGCGGTGGATCTGCCCGGACTGGATGCTGCCGAAGGCATCGGCGGCAGCAAGCGCGCCGCCGAGAAGGTCGCCGCCTCGGTGATGATTGCACGCGAAGGCGTCGGTGGCGGCAATAATGACGGATGAACCTTCGACCAGCGCCCCGCCGGCCGCGACGCGCTGCGGCTTTGTTGCGCTGATCGGCGCGCCCAATGTCGGCAAATCCACCCTGGTCAACGCCCTGGTCGGCTCCAAGGTCACCATCGTCTCGCGCAAGGTGCAGACCACGCGCGCATTGATCCGCGGCATCGTGATCGAGAACAACGCGCAGATCATTCTGGTCGACACGCCCGGGATATTCCTGCCGAAACGGCGGCTCGACCGCGCCATGGTATCGACCGCCTGGAGCGGGGCGCATGATGCCGATCTGGTCTGCGTGCTGCTCGACGCGAAGACTGGCATCGACGAGGAAGCCGACGCCATCCTCACCAAGCTCGCAACCGTCCGTCACGAGAAAATCCTGGTGCTGAACAAGATCGACCTCGTTCCGCGCGAAAAATTGCTGGCGCTGGCCAAGGCCGCCAATGACCGCCTCGGTTTCGCAAAGACCTTCATGGTCTCGGCCATGTCGGGCGACGGCGTCGACGATTTGCGCCGCGCGCTCGCGGAGATGGTGCCGGCGGGGCCGTTTCATTACCCCGAGGATCAGATGTCGGATGCGCCGATGCGGCATCTGGCGGCCGAAATCACCCGGGAAAAAATCTTCCGGCAACTGCACCAGGAATTGCCGTATCAGTCGACCGTCGAGACCGATAGCTGGACCGAGCGCAAGGATAAATCCGTCCGCATCGAGCAGACGATTTTTGTCGAGCGCGAAAGCCAGCGCAAGATCGTGCTCGGCAAGGGCGGCGCCACCATCAAGTCGATCGGCGCGGATTCGCGCAAGGAACTCGCCGAGATCGTCGGCGTGCCGGTTCATCTGTTCTTGTTCGTCAAGGTCCGCGAGAACTGGGGCGACGATCCCAACCGTTACCGCGAAATGGGGCTTGAATTCCCCAATGAATGATCAGGCAATGATCAGAACAATAATAAGGGAATAACCGGCGTTCCGATGACCGTACCCAAAAACGTGCTGTGGTTTGAAGTCTTGCTGTATCTGTCGCTGACGCTCGACGCGCTGTCGGTCGCGTTCCAGGATCGCACGCCGACCGCCGAGGTCTCGGCAATCGACGATTGCGGCCGCCACCGTGATCGCGGCTTGCCTGATCCTGTTGATGGTCTATTTCGTCGGTCTTGCCGCGCGGCGGCGGAAGAACTGGCCGCGCTGGGTGCTGGTGGCTTCGCTGGTGCTGTCCGTCATCTCGCTGGCGCAGACCATCGGCTCAACCGGCGTGGAGCTCGACAGCGCGATCGAAATCGTTTCCTGCGCACTGACCGCCGTCGGGCTGTATTTTTCCTTCACCGGCGACGCCCAGGGCTGGTTCAACGGGTGAGCATTGCAAAGCGTCATTCCGGGATGGTCCGAAGCGACCAGGCCCGGAATCTCGAGATTCCGGGTTCGATGCTTTCGCATCGCCCCGGAATGGCGATTGTGAGACGCTGCGTCTCCGCTCGGAATCCTGTACACTCCTCTCATGGAATGGGCGGACGAAGGCATCGTGCTCGGGGTGCGGCGGCATGGCGAATCCTCCGCCATCGTCGAACTGTTGACGCGCGGCCATGGCCGTCATCTCGGTCTGGTCCGCGGCGGCGCCGGCAAGCGGATGCGGCCGATGCTGCAGCCCGGCAACAGCGTGCGCGCGGTGTGGCGGGCGCGGCTCGACGAGCATCTCGGCTATTATATGATCGAGGGCACGCGGCTGCGCGCGGCCACCGTGCTGGCGTCGTCGCATGCGGTCTATGGCGTGACGCATCTGGCCGCGCTGGCGCGGCTGTTGCCGGAGCGCGATCCGCACCAGGACATCTATGAGCTATTGGAACGCACGCTGGATGATTTCGACGACATCGGCGAAGCCGCCATTCATCTGGTGAAATTCGAACTCGCGATGCTGGCCGAGCTCGGTTTCGGGCTCGACCTGGAAAACTGCGCCGCCACCGGCGAGACCACCGAACTGATCTATGTCTCGCCGAAATCGGGCGGCGCGGTGTCGCGGGCGGCCGGCGATCCCTGGCGTGACCGGCTGCTGCGGCTGCCGGCGTTCCTGCGCGAAAGCGGTGGCGGCTCCAACACCTGGTCGGATCAGGACCTGCAGGATGGTTTTCGCCTCACCGGGATGTTCCTGCTGCGCCATGTGCTGGAACCCCGCGGGCAGGGCCATTCCGACGCCCGCGACGGGTTCATCAATGCGGTGACGAAGCACCGGGCGAGGGTGGCGCAGGTTTAGCCGCGGCCTGCGCGGAAGCTGCGGATGGCGCTGGGGGCTTTTTTCTTGACGCTGACATTCCGGAATCTTTGCGATGCTTCGGTGTAGTTGCCCCTTGTTCCTGCACGCTGCTGCCGGCAACCGGAGCGGTTCTATCCGTCGCTGCAGGCACAGGATGATGCGTCGCCTCGGGGTTGGGATCCGCCGCGCCGGGGTTGGGATAGGGAACGCCAGAACTAAATCCATTCTGCGACTGGCCGAGCGTAGCCCCATTCAAACCGTCCGACGAACCGGTCTGGGCGAACGCCGGGGCGGACAACGCGAACACGGTGACCACAGCCACGATCGAAAGCTTCATTACAGTCACCTTTTTCTTATCGGTTACATTCCAGGATTTTAGTGATGCCTGTGATGCCCGTAATGCCTGTAATGCTTGTGGTGCCGGTGATGGGTGGGCGCGCCATAGTACCTCCCGCCAGCGCTGCCAACCGTTCCATGTGCCGCGTTGGTGTTGGGATAGGGTACGCCGTTGTTAACCCCACGCATCGACTTGCCGAGAGTGGCCCCATTCAAACCGTCCGTTGAAAAGTCCCCCGCGAGGGCAGCGCTGGACAACGCGAACATGGTAGCCAGCGCTACGATGATAAGCTTCATTGCGATCACCTCTTGTGCTGCACGATCAACAAACCGTGCAAAGAATTCAAGTTCCCACGCCCCGGCCGGATCGTGACTCTCAGTCGCATGGTTTCCGCTAAACCTCAGCGAGACCTGATCATCGGCCGTTTGGATACTCGACGAGATAGGTGAGGTAATCGGCACCGGCAACCGCGTCGGTGACACCTGCGGCGATAATGCGCAGCTTGATGACCGAATTGGCCGGTAAGGGCGCGCACCGTGACGAAGCGCGGGGCCAAGCTTCTTGACGTGAAGCGGGCCGCCAAGCCATCGCAAGGCTGTTTTTTTGGATATAACCGGGCTAACTCTCGGACGATGATTCGGCCTGTTGGCGCTTCCACCAATGTGGGAAGCCTCTTTCAAAGGCCCTGAGATACCGCCGGGAAACTGTTGAAAGACTTGGGCTTATGGGAAAACGACAGCTACCGCCGGAAGAGCCGGCGGAAATCCACGAGGTCATGCTGCGCGACGCGCTGGAAGAGCGCTATCTCGCTTACGCGCTCTCGACCATCATGCACCGCGCGCTGCCGGACGCCCGTGATGGTTTGAAACCGGTGCATCGCCGCATCCTCTACGGCATGCGGCTGCTGCGGCTCGATCCCGGAGGCGCGTTCACGAAGTCCGCCAAGATCGTCGGCGACGTGATGGGCTCGTTCCATCCGCATGGCGACCAGGCGATCTATGACGCCATGGTCCGCCTCGCGCAGGATTTCTCCTCGCGCTATCCGCTGGTCGACGGCCAGGGCAATTTCGGCAATATCGACGGCGACAACCCGGCCGCCTATCGCTACACCGAAGCCCGCATGACCGCCGTCGCGCAGCTACTGCTCGAAGGCATCGACGAGGACGGCGTTGAGTTCCGCCCCAATTACGACGGCAAGTCGAAAGAGCCGGTGGTGCTGCCGGGCGGCTTCCCGAACCTGCTCGCCAATGGCGCGCAGGGCATCGCGGTCGGCATGGCGACCTCGATCCCCCCTCACAACGCCGCCGAGCTTTGCGACGCAGCACTTCATCTGATCGACAAGCCGGATGCGAAGTCGAAGACGCTGTTGAAATGGGTCAAGGGTCCGGATTTCCCGACCGGCGGCATCATCGTCGATTCCAAGGAGAGCATCGCCGAAGCCTACATGACCGGGCGCGGCTCGTTCCGCACCCGCGCCAAATGGAGCCAGGAAGAAGGCGCCCGCGGCACCTGGGTCATCGTCATCACCGAAATTCCGTGGCTGGTGCAGAAATCCCGGCTGGTCGAGAAGATCGCCGAACTGCTCAACGACAAGAAATTGCCGCTGGTCGGCGATGTCCGCGACGAATCCGCCGAAGACATCCGGCTGGTGATCGAGCCGAAATCCCGCGCTGTCGATCCGGAATTGCTGATGGAATCGCTGTTCCGGCTGACCGAACTGGAGAGCCGGATTCCGCTCAATCTGAACGTGCTGGTCAAGGGCCGCATCCCCAAGGTGCTCGGGCTTGCCGAGTGCTTGCGCGAATGGCTCGACCATCTGCGCGACGTGCTGGTGCGCCGCTCCAACTACCGCAAGGAACAGATCGAGCATCGGCTGGAAGTGCTCGGCGGCTATCTGATCGCCTATCTGAATATCGACAAGGTGATCAAGATCATCCGCGCCGAGGACGAGCCGAAGCCGGCGCTGATAAAAGCGTTCAAGCTCACCGAGATCCAGGCCGACGCCATCCTCAACATGCGGCTGCGCAGCTTGCGCAAGCTCGAGGAATTCGAGATCCGCACCGAGGACAAGAATCTTCGCGCCGAATTGAAGGGCATCAAGGGACTGCTCGGGTCCGAGGCCGAGCAGTGGTCCAAGATCGGCGAGCAGGTCCGGAAGGTGCGCGACATGTTTGGGCCGAAGACGCCGCTCGGCAAGCGCCGGACCATGTTTGCCGATGCGCCCGAGCACGATCTTGCCGCGATCGAGGAAGCGTTCGTGGAGCGCGAGCCGGTCACGGTGGTGATTTCCGACAAGGGCTGGGTGCGCACGCTGAAAGGCCAGGTTGCCGATCTTTCGGGGCTGACTTTCAAGACCGACGACCAGCTCGGCTCGGCGTTCTTTGCGGAGACCACCTCCAAGCTGCTGCTGTTCGCCACCAACGGGAAATTCTACTCGCTCGATGTCGCCAAACTGCCGGGCGGACGCGGCCATGGCGAGCCGATCCGGATGTTCGTCGACATGGAGCAGGACGTCGCGATCGTGTCGCTGTTCGTCAACAAGGGCGGGCGCAAATTCCTGGTGGCGAGCCACGAAGGGCAGGGCTTTGTGGTCAACGAGGACGACTGCGTCGGCAATACCCGCAAGGGCAAGCAGGTGCTCAACGTCGAGATGCCCAATGAGGCGCGCGCGATGGCGACCGTCACCGGCGACACCGTTGCCGTCATCGGCACCAACCACAAGATGGTGATCTTCCCGCTCGATCAGGTGCCGGAAATGGCGCGCGGCCGCGGCGTCCGCTTGCAGAAATACACCAGTGCCGCGCTATCGGATGTCGCGACATTCGATTCCAAGAGCGGCCTGACCTGGAAGGATTCCGCCGGGCGCGAGCAGGCGATGAGCTGGAAGGAACTGTCGGACTGGCGCGGCAACCGCGCCGATGCCGGCCGTCTCGCGCATGGCCTGCCGAAATCGAACAAGTTCTTGCGCGGGGTGGAGTAGGGCTTTCTAGCGGATGGCTGAAGCGGGATGAGAATCGTCCATTGCGAGCGGAGCGAAGCAATCCATCGCGCCGCGCGGCCAGAATGGATTGCTTCGTCGCTGTCGCTCCTCGCAATGACGGCTAAGTCAGTGATTGAACCCAATCTCAATCCGCTCGAACCGGCTTCCCCCAACTAATCTCAGGCCTGCGGAAACCCATCGCGATCCAGGCGGCGATCAGCTTCAGCATGAACTTGCCGGAGTGACGGGGATAGTTCGGCACGTCATCGGCAAGCTCGACACCGGCGCGGCGCTCTGCGGTCATGATCCGCATTTCAAGCGGTGGCGCGCCGCCCGCAAAGCGGTTGCGGAACATCGATAGCCAGTGCCCTTTGGTGAAATCGAGGAACATCGCCGAATTGCAGCAGGCGGCAACGACCCGTCGGGTCGGAGATTCGGGTTTGAGCCGATGCTCTCTGAGATATTGCTGTCCCGTCACGCATTGCACCCGATCCTTGCGACAGAGGACCATGCTGGTTCCACTGTCGGGATCGAGCAGCGGCGGCGCGTTGGGCAGTTGCCCGAACTGGTGTCCGGCTTGCTGGCAGCTCGTGCAATAGCAGGCGCCGGTCAGGATCGGCGGGCCGACGGCTTCGAATTTCACCTTGCCGCATTGGCAGGTTGCGGAAAGTTGGTGGGGTTGCGTCTGGTTCACGGCGCCTTCTCGTCGCTGGGCATGATTTGACTCTTTGTCGCGATCTACAATCGTTCCGCAATCGCCTTGCGCAGCGTGCGCGACAGCGCCTCGACCGAGTATGGCTTTTGAATCAGTTCGAAGCCATGATCGGTGTTCTGCGCCAGCACGTTGCTGTAGCCGCTGGTCAGCACGACAGGCAAATGCGGGTACTGCGCGCGGATGATCCTGGCCATCTCCACGCCGTTCATGCCGGGCATGATGACGTCGGAAAACACCAGATCGAACGCGCCATGGTCGGCGGCGATCAGGGCCAGCGCCTGCTTGGCATTGTCGGCCCGCCTCGTCGCATAACCCAGATCCTGCAGCAGTTCGGTTGAAAACCGTCCGACATCCTCGTTGTCCTCGACCACCAGAATGCGATGGCCAAAGCCGCTCGATGCGGCTTCAGGGCTGGTTGCGACGACGCTGGCCAGACTGCCCGGGAGTTTCGCCTGAGGCAGATAGATCGTGAATTTCGAACCCTTCCTCAAGGCGCTGACCGCCACGATGTCGCCGCCGGATTGCTTGGCGAATCCGAGCGCCTGGCTCAGGCCCAAACCAGTGCCTTTTCCGACTTCCTTGGTGGTGTAGAACGGCTCGAAGATCGCCGCCATCTGGTCGGGCGCGATGCCGGCACCGGTGTCCGCGACCGAGATCGCAATGAATTTTCCCTCGCGCCGGCCGCTGATGCCGGAAGCCGGGATCTCGTCAGCCTTCTCGACCCGGATGGAAATCGAGCCCTCATCCTCCATCGCATCCCGGCTATTGACCGCAAGATTGATCAGGGTGGTCTCGAATTGAGCGACGTCGGCCAGCGCGAAGCATTCGGAGTCGGCAATCTCCAACCCGATCTGAATTCTGCCGCCCACCAGCGGGCGAATGAGCTGTGCGATGGCCTCGACCTGCAAGCCGACATCGAACACCTCCGGGGTCAGAGGTTGCCGGCGCGCGAACGCCAGCAATTGTCCGGTCAGTTTGGATGCACGATCGACCGTGTTGGAAATCGCGTCGATGTAGCGGCGGCGGCGTTCCTCGGTCAGTTCGCGGCGGCGAAGGAAATCGGTGGCCGAGCGGATAATCGTCAGCAGGTTGTTGAAATCGTGCGCCACCCCGCCGGTGAGCTGGCCGACCGCTTCCATTTTCTGGGATTGGCGCAGCGCTTCCTCGGCCTGACGGCGTTCGGTGATGTCGACCGCTTCGGGCAGCACGCCGGTGATGGCGCCGCGCTGGTCGAATACCGGCCGCATCGCAAAATCAAAATACCGGTCGCCGATCGGCAACTGCAGCAGCATTTCCCTCCGCACGCTTTCGCCGCGCATGACCGAATTGAACCCATCTTTGACGATTTCGCGCGCGCCCGGTGTCGCGGAAAACCACGGGGAATCCCAAAACGGCCGGCCGGCCACGTCTGCCAAGACTGATTGAATTCCGGCCAGCGCGGTCTTGTTCGCGTAGATGACATTGCCCTTCAGATCAAGAAACGCCTGGTATTGGTTGCTGGTTTCGAAGATGGCGCGCAATTGCGCTTCGTTCGATTCGAGTTGCGAGGTGCGCTCCCGGATGCGCTGCTCCAGCGTCTCGTTGAGACGGCGCAACTCGCCCTCGGCTTGCTTGGCGGCGGTGATGTCGTGAGCCACCCCGATGAAGCCGATATGTTTGCCGACCGGGTCCCAGCGCGGCTGCGATTTGGAGCGCATCCATCGCCATTCGCCGTCGGCCCGGCGATATCGCGCTTCCAGCACGAACGGCTTGAGGGAGGCTTCCCCCGCGAGACTCTCGATTGACGATCCGCATCATATCGTCGGCGTGAAGAATCTTGCGCCAGTCGAACACGATCGCGTCTTCATATTTCAGGCCAAGGAAATTCAGGTAGGCCTGATTGGCGAAGCCGCGCGTGCCGTCGAGCTTGCTGACCCACATCGGCACCGGCGCGCTGTTGGCGATCAGCCGGAAACGCTCTTCGCTCTCCTTGAGCAGTTCTTTCGCCAGTGTCTGTTCGGTGATGTCCATATGGGCGCCGATCAGGCGAAGCGGCCGGCCGGCATCGTCGCGTTCGATCTGCGCTTCAGAGGCGATCCATCGCACCTGTCCATCGCTGGGCCGGATGATCCGGTATTCCGACGAATAATGCGTATCGCTGCCGTTCACGGCCTTCAGAAAATAACCGAGTACCCGCTCGCGGTCGTCAGGATGAATTCGCTTGACCCAGTCGTCGTGGGTATCGACAGCACCCCGGCTCAGGCCGTGGATCTCCCGATAGGCAAGCGAGCGCTCTCCGCCAAAGAACCCGTTCTCGAGGCCAACGGTGACACCTCCGATTCTGGCGATCCGCTGAACGCTGGCGAGATCGTTCTCGCGATCCTTCAGCGTTCGTTCGGCGATCACGCGTTGGGTGGTTTCCACCACGATAGCGATCACGCCCGCCGGCTGGCCTGCCTCGTTCAGAACCGGGGAATAGTCCAGATTCATCCAGACCTGCTCCGGGCGGCTGTGCCGGAACAGCGTGAGTTCCTGATCCCTGTAGGAGAGAATGCCGCCGCCGAGGCCGACCTTCATGACGTTGTCGTTGAAATCGGCGACTTCGGGCCACCCCTCGCGCACTTTCGATCCGAGCAGCTCTGGATGCCTGCCGCCGGCAAAAGCCGAATAAGCGTCATTGTAGATCATGACGCCGTCCTTGCCCCATAGCAGCACGATGGGCACGGGCGATCGCAACAGGATATCGGTGGCGGTTTTCAGACTTTGCGGCCACGCCGCCAGCGGACCAAGACTGGTTTTTGACCAATCGAATTGCCTGATCAGTCCGCCAAGTTCGCCGCCGCCGGTCGGAAATGATCCACCTGACTTGGCAGATACCCCTCTGTTCGGCAACGGTTCCCCCTTTGAAAAATGGGCCGGAATCAATGGTGAGAAGTCCCTTATAGCGGCTTTTGTTCCGCCACGCGCGACGCTTTCACAGGGTTCACCAGGGGTTAACCCCGTTCTCGGCCGCAGTGATGAAATGGCGAGGCGCCAGCCACCGACAATTGATCGCAAGATGGATGGGCGCGGCGGCGATACGGTAGTATCCAGCCCCAGAGCCCGGAACAACGGGCAATGGAGGAAACACCGTGAATCGAACCATTGGCTTCGTCGCAGCGCTGTTGTCGGCCGTATGGCTGACGGATGCCGGCCATGCACAATCGGGCAAACCCGGCGTCGAAAAACTTTACGTCCTCAGTTGCGGGGAGGGTACTGCCAGTGATGTGTCGCGCTGGTCACCCGGCGTCGATGAAGGCAAGCCGATCGACTTCGTCGACAATTGCTATCTGATCAAGCACGCACAAGGCTGGATGCTGTGGGACACCGGTATCCCCGATGCGGTGGCGGCGATGCCGAACGGCCTGGTGCCGGCTGATCCGAAGGGCCTGTTCTGGCATCGCCCGAAGACCCTGGCGGCCCAACTCGATGAACTCGGGGTCAAGCCGGCAGACATCAAGCTCATCGCGATCTCGCACACCCACCCCGATCATATCGGCAATGTCGAGATGTTTCCCGCCGCCATGCTCTATGTGCAGAAGGCCGAATATGAATGGCCGGGCGCCAATGGCGCGCCGCGATTCAAGCCGGAGCATCCCGTCACCAGGCTGGAAGGCGATCATGATGTGTTCGGCGACGGCAGCGTGATCATCCTCTCGACGCCGGGACACACGCCCGGTCATCAATCCTTGCTGGTGAAGCTGCCCAAGACCGGCGCGCTCATTCTTTCCGGCGATGCCGTGCATTTCAAAAGCAACTGGGACAATCGCCGGGTCCCCTCCGTGAATTTCAACAAGGAGCAGACGCTGGCTTCCATGCAAAAGATATCGGACACCATGACCAGGGAAAACGCGCAGTTTTGGATCAATCACGACAAGCCCCAGCGCGAGACGCTGAAGCTTTCGCCTGCGTTCTACGATTGAGAGGAGACATCGAACGTTTGATCTCGATCAAATCTTCGCATGCCAGGCGCGCATCACGCTGGCGGTCTCGTTATCGATCGGAAAGAAACATTCGACGCGAAGTTCCTGCAGCGTGATGTCCTGCGGGATCCCCAACGTCGCGATGGTGGTGAACAAGCGCAGCTCGATCTCGCCTTTTCGGAAATGCATGGGAAGCACCGGCGTTATCACCAACTCGGCTGGCGTGGCGTAGACGGCCGCGCGCACGCCTTCATAGCCGAGCAGTCGTTGGTGCAGAGCCGCCGTCTCCGGAGTGCCATCGGCGGTGGCGTCAGCTTGCACGCTGCGGACGAAGTAGCGGACCACGTCCGGCCAATTTACAAGATGCGGCCGCAGCACATCCGGCGCAACCAGCGCGTCGGCCAGATTGATCGGCGTATCCGGCGCCAGCGGCCCGACCAGGAACTCAACCAGGCGCACGGCGCCCGAATTGCTCCGAAGCAAATTCCAGTGCCGATCGACCGCGACGGCGGGAAAGGGCTCTTGTTGCGCCAGCATGTAATCGAGCGCCTTGCTGATTTCGCTGAGTTCAGGAGCGGCAAGGTTGGTCTGCCGCCAGACCGGCGCAAAGCCCGCCGCCATCAGCAGGGCATTATGCTGGCGCAGCGGTACATCGAGAGCTGCCGCAAGCCGCATCACCATGTCGCGGCTTGGCGAAGCGCGGCCCAACTCCATGAAACTCAGATGGCGCTGTGAGATTTCCGCGCGACCGGCGAGGTCGAGCTGCGACAGGCCCCGGTGCCGGCGCCACCAGCGCAGGCTCGCGGCAAAGCCCTGATGCTGGGACATGAGTACCTGCCAGGTAGTTGATGAATCGATGACGTCCGGCAAGATGACATATGCCGACGCGGCGTGACACAGGAGATGAGGGTGGGTGAATGGATCGGGGTATCGATCGCGCTGATCTCGAGCTGCCTCGGCGGCAGTGCGGCGGCCATTACCCGCTATCTGGTCGGTAATGCCGATCCGATTGCGCTTGCCATTCTGCGATGGGGCATCGGCTTTGCGTGCCTGCTGCCGGTGGCGCTTATTTTGAACGTTCGCTGGCCACGGCGTTGCGACTGGCCCGCCGTGGCTCTGCTCGGGCTTTGCTTCTTCGGACTGTTTTTCGTGCTCTACAACGTCGCAATCGGCTATACGACCGCGGCCCGTGCCAGTCTTGCGCTGGCGACACTGCCGCTCCATACGATGGTGGTCGGGGCTTTGCTCGGCATCGAGCCGCTGACGATGCGGAAATCGGCCGGGGTCGGGATCGCGGTTCTCGGCGTCGCCGCAGCCCTTGCATCCGGCCTCTCGGCAGCACCTTCCGGCGCGTGGCGCGGCGAACTCATCATGACCGGTGCCGTGCTGTGCATGGCATTTTATAACGTCTGGTCGCGACCGTTCATCCAGCGCTCGAGCGCGCTCGGCTTTCTTACCGTTGGCATGGGTGCCGGCGCCGCGGCGCTCATCCTGATTGGATCATTGACCGGGAGCATAGCGGCGTTGCGTGGCTTCGGTGCCCCGCAATCGATCGCCGGCGTTTATCTTGGCGTTGGCGGCGGCGCACTCGCGTTCATATTGTGGGTCATGGCGCTTGAACGCGCGACCCCAACCCGGGTGGCCAGCACCATGACCGTCAACCCGATCGCGGCGGGATTGCTCGCCAACTGGCTTGTCGGCGAACCGATCACCTTCAATCTCGTGCTGGGCCTCGGCGCGGTATTTGCCGGGATATGGATCGCCACGACAGAGGCGAGGCCGCAAGATGCCGCTGCGAACATCGCGCCGCCGCGATAGCCTCGGTCTCGATCATGAAATCCGGACCGTCTTCAGTTGCGCGGAGCCGAAACCTGGGACGGAGCGCCGCCGACCGACTTTTTCGGCTTCAGCGTGCCGGCGTAGAACGAAAGCCCGCCGATCAGGACGAGGCAGACGAAATAGACCGCGATGGATTGCGGCAGGGTCGTCGCCCATCGCACGAACCCCCGGATCGTGGTGGCCTGATTGGCTTGATCTTCCATGCGATTGTTTTGCTCGAAATCGCCTGCGATGGGAAGGCCCGTTTGCGGTCAGGTAGCTGGCGGTTGCTGCCGCAGCAGGCACAGCGCCAGCAGGGCCGCCAGACTGAGCGCGGAGGTGACGATCAGGACGCGGCTTCCCATGGTTTCGATCAGCAGGCCGAATACCAAGGGGGCTGCGGCCTGCGCCATCCGCGCCGGCGCGCCGATGATGCCGAGGCGATAGCCGTAATTCTGCGGGCCGAAGATTGCCAGCGGCAGCGTGCCGCGCGCAATGGTCAGGATGCCGTTGCCGGCGCCGTGGAAAATCGCAAACACGCCGGCCGCACCACCGCCGGCCAGCGCCAGGATGGCGGCGCCCACGGGATGCGTCAGGCATGCGATCCGGGTCGAGACCACAGGATGATAGCGGCTGAGGAAACTCGCCTCGACGATGCGGGCCAGCACTTGCGCCGGGCCGATCAGCGCGCCGGCCGAAACCGCCTGCAGGGTTGTGGCCCCGGCGGCTTGCAGAATGCGGGGCAGGTGGGCCGCCATTGCGCCGGTGACGCTCCAGGCCGCCGCAAAGGCGAACGCCAGCAGGATCATGGTTCGATCGATCGGGATGTGTGGCTTGCTGGAGGTCGCAGCCGCGGCCTTCGCACCCTTTACGGCGGGCAGCATGAAATAGTTCAGCGGCAGGCCGAGCAGGATATGCGCCGCCGCCCACGCCAGACAGGTGTCGCGCCACCCGATCGTTTGCAATCCCCAGGCGGTCAGCGGCCAGCCGACGGTACTGGCGAAACCGGCGATCAGCGTGATGCCGGTAATCGAGCCGCGCGCGGCGTCGCCATAGATGCGCCCCAGCGCACCGAAGGCTGCGTCATACAAGCCGAGCCCCATGCCGACGCCGAGCAGCAGCCAGGCGACCACCAGCACGGGAAGCGAATGGGCGCAGCCGAGCAGTGCCAGTCCGGTGGCGAGCGTCAGATTGGAAGCCGACAGCACCTGCCGGCCGCCGACCAGATCGATCTGCCGCCCGATACGCGGGCCGAGCAGGGCTGATATCACCAGCGAGGCCGAGAACGCGGCGAAGATCCAGTTGCTGGAGACGCCAAGGTCGTGCGCGATCGGGTCGGCCAGGATGGCCGGCAAATAGTAGCTCGAAGCCCACGCCAGGGTTTGGGTGGTGCCGAGCGCCAGAACGATCCGAAGCTGGCGCCCCTTCATGGCTCAGGCGCCATTGTTGTTGTCATTCCTCGTTGTGGCCGCCACGCGAATCCGCACCCGGTCTTGTTTTCTTGCCTGACATTTGCATACGCCACTCCGCAGCCGTCAACCACGTCGTAATTTCGATGAAACCGTTCGCGGGATTCGATCAAACTATTCGGGGAAAATGGCCGGCAGGACGGCCAATATTACCGGGCATGCCGAGCCGATCTCGCTTAACGATAGCTTTCGCGTTGGCTTCGATATCGGCTTTCCGATAACGTCGGATGGCAACAGGGACGGAAACCGTGAATGTGATCCTGACGCGCGGGGCGGGCGTTTGAGCAGCGGTGTCGGGCAAGTTTTCTCGGCCTTCCTCAAGCTTGGCCTGACATCGTTCGGCGGTCCGGTCGCCCACCTCGGATACTTCCGTCAAGAATTCGTCGAACGCCGCAAATGGTTCGACGAACGAGCCTACGCGGATCTGGTGGCGCTTTGTCAGTTTCTGCCGGGGCCGGCCTCGAGCCAGGTCGGTATCGCGATCGGCTTGCTGCGGGCCGGCTATCCCGGTGCGGTGGCGGCCTGGACGGCGTTTACGCTGCCGTCGGCGATCGCGCTGGTGGCCTTTGCATATGGGCTTTCCAGCCTCGGTGACGCGCTCGGCAGCGGCTGGTTGCACGGACTGAAAGTGGCCGCTGTCGCCGTGGTCGCGCTCGCTATTCTCGGCATGGCGCGAACCCTTGCGCCGGACCGATCGCGCGCCACCGTGGCGGTGGCGGCGGCGCTGATTACGTTTGCGCTGCCTTCGGCGTGGGGGCAAATCGCAGCCATTGCATTCGGCGCGATGGCGGGCGCGTTGTTGTTTCGAGCCGAAGCGCCGTCCGGTCATGTGGCGCTGCAGGTTCCGGTCGGCCGCGCCACCGGCACGATCGCCTTGCTGGGCTTTGTGGTGCTGCTGTTCGGGCTGCCGCTGCTGGCCGCGACCATCGGCGGGCGGCCGATCGAGCTGTTCGATATTTTTTATCGCGCCGGTTCGCTGGTGTTCGGCGGTGGTCACGTCATTCTGCCGCTGCTGCAGGTAGAAGTCGTGCCGCCGGGCTGGATCAGCAATGACGCATTTCTGGCGGGTTATGGCGCAGCGCAAGCGGTGCCGGGACCGCTGACGACCTTTGCTGCGTATCTCGGGGCTGTGATCGGCGGCTGGAAGATGGCCGTGCTGTGCCTGGTGGCGGTTTTCCTGCCGTCGTTCCTGCTGGTGATCGGCGTTCTTCCGTTCTGGGATGGCTTGCGGCAGAGGCGTGGCACGCAAGCAGCCTTGCGAGGCATCAACGCGGCCGTCGTCGGCCTGTTGATCGCAGCCTTCTACAATCCGGTGTGGACGACCGCCATTCTGGGCAAGGGGGACTTTGCGCTGGCCGCCATAGCCTTCCTGTTGCTGATGATGTGGCGAACCCCGCCCTGGCTGGTGGTGTTGATCTGCGCCGCGGGCGGGCAGATTTTGGCGGCGCTGCCGTGAAAATTTCCATGAAAATTTGCGCTTCCGAAAAGCAGACCCCGATTGTGGTGACGCATCATGAGGCGGCATAATATCCCATGGACCTGACACCGCGACTGCAACTGATGAACTGGCTGGTGAGCCAGGGCCTGACCGGTATGCCGGAGAACGACCTCATTCGCGGCTTCTGCGAGCGCTGCCGCGCGCAAGGCCTCGAGCTGTCGCGCGGGCTGGTCTTCATCGATACGCTGCACCCGATTTTCGAGGGGCGCGGATTTCGCTGGACCGACGTTGAAACCAACGAGAGCGAGATCTTCGAATACGGGCCGACCGATGCGGGCGATGCGGCAGGGAACTGGCGCCGTTCAACCTTCCATCACATGCTCGAAAACGGTCATGACGAAATGCGGATCGATCTTGCCGATTGCGCCTCGCTCGATTTCTCGATGATCGATGATCTCGCGGCCAAAGGTCACCGGCACTTTGTGGCCTTTGTCCACCGCTTCGGCGAGGCCGGAACCATCGGTCAGATGGACTGCGTCTATTCCTATTGGGTGACGCGGCGGACCGATGGCTTTGGTGAGGGGAATTTGTCGGCGCTGCGCGACCTCGTGCCGATGCTCGGCCTCGCGATCAAGTCCGCCGCCCAGGTCGAAATCGCCCGAACGCTCGGCCGGGTCTATCTCGGGCGCGACGCCTCCGAGCAGGTGCTGCGTGGGCGAATCTCGCGGGGCGTCACCGAGCGCATCAAGGCGGTGCTGTGGTTTTCCGATCTGCGCGGCTCGACCGCGATCAGCGAAACCATCGGCCCCGGCGAGATCATTCCGTTTCTCAACGACTATGCGCAAGCCGCGATCGACGCCATCCATGAGGCCGGCGGCGACGTGCTCAAACTGATCGGCGATGGCGTGCTGGCGATGTTCACCGGCGACGACATGACCGCGGCCAAGCGGGCCGCCTTGCGCGCCGAGCATCGTTTCCGCCACAACATGATTTCGCTCAATGCCACGCGCACGGCCGGAGGCCGTCCGACCACGTCAGCCTATGTCGGCCTGCATGTCGGCGAGGTGTTTTACGGCAACATCGGCAGCGAGGACCGGCTCGATTTCACGGTGGTCGGTCCGGCCGTCAATGAAGTCAGCCGCATCGCCTCGATGTGCCGCTCGGTCGATCGCGAATTGCTGGCGTCGTCGGATTTTCAGGCCGGGCTCGATGCCGCCGGCCGGCGCTACCTCGTTTCCACCGGAAGGTTTGCGCTGCGCGGCATCGGTCGCGCGCAGGATCTCTACACCCTCGATCCCGGCATTGCCTCCGACGAGGCCGCGGCCGGCGGTTACGCGCGTTATTTGAAGGGCTAGGGCTTGGGCCGGTAGCGGCGGCTCGGCACTGTCCGCATTCGACCACGGCTGACCTAACTTGAATCCGGGAGTGTCCTGACCTGCTGCGTGAGGCGTATCACGGCAGCGCGGCGGCCCATTAGCATACTCCTGTCGCCACAACCCGTACTGGTCGGTGATTCTGGTCGACGTGCCCAGCTACCGCGTCGTTCCTAATCCTATGAACCGGTTCAACTTCAACAACTACTCCGGGCTGAAGACGGGCGCGGACGGGTCGCTGAAGATTCGATTCGCACGCGCGCCACGAAGCGAAGTGCCGGAGTTGAACTGGATGCCGGCGCCGGACGGCAACGCGTTTTTCCTCAACATGCGGACGTATGTGCCGCGCGACGTCGTCAAGCCGGGCGAGTGATTTCCGCTGAAAGATCAACGATTGCGGTGAGCAACTCCAAAATCGAGAAGAGACTTTCTTTCGGACTCTGCTTCATACAAAAAAAGGCCGCACTCCCAGTTGGCTGTCCCCCAACCTCAATCCGGGTTTTTTACACAGCCGGACCCGAAGCGGACGTCGGTGCGCCGCCTTTCTCAGGATTTACGAGCCAGACGCGACGCATCTACCTTTCACTGCATCTCTATATTCGCAGCTTTGACCACATTACCCCACCTATCGACCTCCTCGTGGAGGTATTTGGACGTCTGCTCAACCGAGCCGCCAAACACCTCCGCTGAAAGGTTCTTGAGGCGTTCCTGCAAATCAGGCTGGCGTAAAGCCTCGTTCACGTCGGCATTGATCTTTTCGACAATGTCTTTTGGGGTCTTTGGAGGCGCCACGATGCCGTACCAAGTAACGGCCTCAAAACCCGGCAGCGTTTCAGCGATCGTCGGCACGTCGGGCAGCGCCGAAAGGCGACGAGGCGAAGCCACCGCGAGCAGCTTAAGCTTGCCGGAAATTACTAGCGGCAGCGAGACACCAAGATTGTCGAACATCAGATCGATGTCGCCTGCGATCAGGCCCTGGAGCGCTGGAGACGAGCCGCGATAAGGAATGTTGTGCAGCTTCACCTTCGCCATCAACTGGAAAAGCTCTGATGTAAGGTGGGAGGTCGTGCCATTACCTTGTGTGGCGACCGTGACTTTATCCGGATTTTCTTGCAGATATTTGATTAACTCACGGAGGCTCGTTGCCTTGACTTTGTTCGGATTGACGATCAGCGCGTTTGGCACTTGGGCTATCACGATAATCGGCTCGAATTTGACCGGATCAAACGCCAGCTTTTGATAGAGATTCTGGTTGATCACAAGCGGCGGTGGTGGCGCCGACAGCAACGTATAGCCATCTGGGATTGACCGGTAGACAAGCTCGGCGCCGATGTTCCCGGCAGCCCCAGTACGATTTTCGATGATCACGGGCTGTCCCCACTTGTGCGATAGCCGATCCGCGACCAGCCGCGACACGGCGTCAGCAGTTCCTCCAGCAGGGAAGGGCACGATGATTCTTACCGTGCGGTCGGGATAGCCCTCGGCGTGTGCGAGGCTCTCGAAGTCTTTTGATGCGAGGACGCAAAGCGCCAGCGCTATTGCAGTACGACCGATGAAAACTTGCTGCCTCCTCCTAAGAACAACGCGCATGCGAGTCCCTTCCGTTAAAAGGCCGCGCTTGATCCGCGCCTTTGTGATGGCAACACTGCTTCAATCCGTGTGAGGATACAATACAGGTTGGGGTCTGCTTCAGGTCGCAGCCCGCTCATTTGAGGAGTTGATGATGACAGAAAAGCGACCGAACATCGTGGTTGTTGGTGGCGGAATTGGCGGTTTGTTCGCTGCAAACGCGCTGATTGCACACGGCATGCGAGCGTCGGTCTACGAGCAAGCCCCCGCGCTCGGCGAAGTCGGGGCAGGCGTCTTCTTAACGCCGAACAGCGTGCGTCAGTTGCAGCGGGTGGGATTCGGACCATCGGTGGAAGAGTGGGGCGCCAGGGTTGGTCGGGATTCTCAATACTTTCGTCACGACGGAGCTCCGATCGCCCCCTTCCAGGTGACCGACTCCTCAGGTTGGAACGCGACGTTCGGGATGCACCGCGCGGACCTCGTCGCGATGTTAGCCAGTGCCCTGCCCACCGGCGTCGTGCACACCGGGCACCGCGCCACTGGCTTTGAGCAGAAGGACGACATTGCCCGGGTGTCGTTCGCTAACGGGGCGGTCGCCGAAGGCGACATCATCATTGCCGCAGACGGTATCCATTCTGAGCTTCGTCAGAGTGTGGTTCCTCCCTCTCATCCTGTTTTCTCCGGTTCGGTCGCTTACCGCGGCTTGGTACCGCACGCGCTTATCCCGCATTGGCCGAACGAGTCTTGGCTGATGTGGCTTGGCAAGGCTAAACACTTTCTCGCCTTTCCCGTGCGCGCGGGGCAATTAATCAATTACGTCGGGTTCGTGCCGGCGGACGAGGAGATGAAGGAGTTCTTGGTTGGCTGCGGGCGACCCCGACGTACTTCGTGCAGAGTTTGCAGGCTGGGACCCCCGCATCGGTTCACTGTTAAACCAAGTTCAGGCCACGTTCCGTTGGGCTCTGTATGACCGCGAGCCGCTTCCAACCTGGACCCGGGGACGGCTGACGCTGCTCGGCGATGCCGCACATCCAATGCTTCCCCATCTCGGACAGGGCGCGAACCAGTCCATCGAAGATGGCATGGCGTTGTCGACGATTTTGGCGCAGGCTAATCGGGAAACGGCGCCCGCAGCTTTGCTTGTTTATGAGCACCTTCGCCGCGAGCGTGTGGCGTTAGTACAGCGCGGTGCGCGTGAGAACGGTCTTCGATACGATTCTTCATACGCAGACCTTGGTGTGCGGGACGCCGAAATCACTGCCCACGCCACGTTCCGAAAGCGGCTCTACGATCACGATGTGGTTCTGGAGGCACAAGCGGCATCAGCAACATTGAGTTAGGTTGTATTTAGCACGTCCGACTGATCTAGCTGACGATGTCTGCTGTTGAGGCAGAATGACCATGCCGTTCCAGCGCGGTCACTTCCATTTTTGACCCCAAGCGGACCTCAACGCGGTGGTCACCAATTTGATCTTTCGCGCGCGGCGTGCGCCTCTGTTCACGCTACGCCGTAGCAATCAAAGATAAACGACGGATCTCCATTCGAGACAGTCCAATAGGCTATATATCCGGGAAGCAACCAGCGCTGCAGAAAAGGCCACGACAGCAAACGTAATCACCACCGCGAGTTGGCTCTCAATGAACTTTAGAGCCTCGAATTGAGCCATCGCCGGTCGGCATAAGCCCCGTCAACCCGCCAGTTCCGAATACCGCGTGGTCGGGATCTCGGCCACGATCGCTTTTTCCCCGGCAAGGACTTTCGGCTTGCGCAACCAGACATAGATCTGGGCCGCGATCAGCAGCACGCAGATTGTTAGAAAGAATGCGCTGATCGGGCGCTCGATAAAGGTCATGAGATCGCCGCGAGAGATCAGCAGGCTACGCCGGAAATTCTCCTCGAAACGCGGTCCCAGCACGAATCCGAGCAGGATCGGCGCGGGGTGGAAATCGAGCCGCAACAGGATGTAGCCCGCCACGCCTATGAACAGGGTTTCGCCAACCTGAAACATGTTGTTGTTGGCGGCATAGACCCCGATGCAGACGAAGAACATCGCGCTCGGATAGAGGTAACGGTACGGAATGCTCAACAGCTTCACCCAAAGACCGATCATCGGCACGTTGAGAATGACCAGCAGGATGTTTCCGATCCAGAAGCTCGCGATCAGGCCCCAGAAGATGTCTGCGTGCTGGCTGATCAGCTGCGGGCCGGGAACGATGCCGTGAATGATGAGCGCGCCCAACAGCAACGCCATGACGGTGTCGCCGGGAATGCCAAGGCTCATGGTGGGGATGAAGTCGCCCTGCACCGAGGAATGGGTTGAGGCCTCGGGGCATGCGACACCCTCGATCGCCCCGTGGCCGAAACGCCCCGGCGTCTTCGATATCTTCTTCTCGGTGGCGTAGGATACAAAAGAAGCGATGGTCGGTCCAGTACCCGGAATCAGCGCGCAGAGGCTGCCGAGCAGGGTGCCGCGGATCATCGGCCACAACGCCAGTTTGAGATCCGCCTTCGACGGAAACAGGTCGGAGATTCCGACCCTGGCGTATTTCATGTCGACAGTTTCGGTATTGTTGATGCTGTTCATGAACTCGGCGATGCCGAACATCCCGAGCGCCAGCGCGATGATTTCGACGCCGTCGAGCAACTCGGTTATGCCGAAGGTAAAGCGCGGCTGTCCAGTCTCGATGTCTGATCCGACAATGCCGACCAGTAAGCCGAGAACCGTCATCGCGATACCCTTGAGCGGCGATCCCTTTGCCAGCGTCGAGCCTGCGAGCAGTCCCACCAGCATCAGCGTGCAAATTTCGGCCGGACCGAATTCGAGCGCGACCTTGACCAGGAACGGCGCCAGGAAAATCATCTCGGTGATGCCGAACGATGCGCCGATGAAGGCGGCGATGATGGTGATGCCGAGCGCCGTGCCGCCTTTGCCCTGTTTGGTCAGCGGGAATCCATCGAGGCAGGTCACGGCGTGAGGCGGATGGCATGGCAGATTGAGCAGTATCGAGCAGATCGCTCCGCCATACTGGGCGCCGTAATAGACGCCGGAGAGCATCAGGATCGCCGGCACCGGCTGCATCCCGAAGGTCAGGGGCAGCAGAATCGAAATCGTCGCGACTGGTCCCATTCCCGGCAGCACACCGACCAGGTTGCCGACCAGCACTCCGAGGAAGCAATACATCAGATTATGCGGCTCAAGCGCCACGCCGAAGCCGTACCAGAGATCGGTGATCGCCGTCGAAATCACAGGTTGACCCCGCGCAGCAGCGGGAACGGAATGCTCAGCAAATAATGGAACAGCAGCACGCCGAACACCGTGACGCCGGCCGCCAAAATGGCCGATGATTTGTAGGTGGCTGTTTTGTCTCCAAGCGCGCAAACAAAGACGCAGGCGAATACCGCCGGGATCATTCCGCCATACTGTCCGAGAATGATGAACAGGACCGGACCGCCGAGAATGCAGAGCCAGCCGAGCCATTGCGGATTGTCCGGCAGGAACTTGTTGTCGTCGGCTTGCGGTGATCCCAGGGCGGTGCCGGCGATTAGGATGCCTAGAAACGCCAGCACGACACCCAGCAGGACCGGCATGAATCCCGGCCCCATTTTGGCAAGACTGCCGACCTTGTAGCCGCTACCGGTCACGGCCGCGCCCACTCCGAGCAGAAGCATCAAGCCGCCGGCATAGTAATCCCGCTTCAGCTTGAATTGACCGTTCAAGAGCATCTTCTCCCAAATGTCGTCGTGTTGGTCGACACTAACTGAAATCGCGGAGACCTGCCGACATTTTCGAGTCATTTGGATTTTGGTAGCCTCCCGCACAGCAATACGAATTGCCGCTGCGCCACCATGGCGCCGTTATTTCGGGGCGGGCTTGCGATTTGCCGTCGGGGTGATCGAATGAAGCCGCCATGCCGCGGTGCATGAGTTCGGAATTGGGGCACAAAGTGGACGTCGAAAATCTCCCGCTCAAAGTCCGCAATAGCGGGCATGTCCTCATTCCACGAATAGCGTGCCTCAGGCCGCCTTCGCCCGCTTCGCATACAGCCCCAACGCAAGCAGAGAGGCTGCCGCCAGCACGGCGCCGAGCGCGAACATCGCCTCATGTGAGATCGTGGCGGCTAGCCAGACGCCGATCGCTGCCACCATCATCTGCCAGAATCCGAGCAGCGCCGATGCCGCGCCGGCCTTCTCGCCGAACGGCGACAGCGCCTGCGCGGTGCCGAGCGGATTGACGATGCCCATGCCGAGCAGGAACACCGCGATGGCAGCGAGAAATGGCAGGAAGGTGGGATGGAGAATTGACACCAGCAGGACGCCGATGCCGCCGGTTGCCGCAACCAGCAGGCCGGCGCTGATCGAGCGGTCGAGCCCGAACCGTGGCGCCAGTTTGGTCGCCAGCATTCCCGCGGCGAACACCACCATCACGGTGCCCGCGAAAAACAGGCCAAGCTGGATCGGCGTAAAGTGCAGCCCTTCGATCAGAACGCGCGGTGCCGCCGAAAACATCGCGAACAATCCGCCCATGATCAGGCTCACGGTCGCGGCCGGAACCAGAAAGCGCCGATCGGCGATCAGGCCGAGATAGTTTCGGGCGATGGCGAGCGGGTTGAGCGGCGTCCGCGTCGCATGATGGGTTTCGCCGAGCACGGCGTCGTAGCCGATGGCGCCGATGGCCGCAAACGCGCCGACCAGTGCGAATTCGGAGCGCCAGCCGAAATAATGATCGAGCGCGCCGCCGAGCAGCGGCGAGAAACCGGGGGCGGCCGCCATCGCGATCATGATCAGCGCCATCGCGCGGCCGAGTGCCGCGCCGCTGAACAGGTCGCGGGCGATGGCGCGCGACAGCACCGATGTCGAACACGCGCCGGCCGCCTGGATCACGCGGCCGATCAGGAGACTAGGTAGATTGTCGGCGAGGCCGCACCAGATGCTTCCGGCCAGGAACACCGCAAAGCCAACCAGCACCGGCCAGCGCCGGCCGTAGCGATCCGAGATCGGCCCGACCACGAGCTGGCCGAGCGCAAACACGCCAAGGAAAACCGTGATCGCGGAGGTGACCGCCGCGCTCGATACCTTCAGCGAGGCCGCCATCTGCGGCAGCGAAGGCAGCAGGATGTTGGTAGCCAGCGTTCCGGTCGCCGCAAGTGCCGCGAGCACGGCGATCTGCAGGACGGTCGGGGAGACCTCCTGGCGGGGTGCTGCGGCAATTGTCGAGATGGTCTGATCGGCCATGGAAGCTCCCGTTCTCTATGAAATGATACATATCATATAAAACGGGCTTGGAAACCTTCTTGTGGGCGGTTATGGGAGATTTTTGAGTGCAGGATTGCGAACAGGATAGGAAAATTGTCATTGCGAGCCAACGGGTCGCGCGAATGCGCGCCCGATGACAGGCTCCGCGAAGCAATCCATTGGCCACAAAGTGAAGCTGGATTGCTTCGTCGCTTGCGCGCACGGCTCGGCTGAGGAAGGGCGCGCCAGATAATCAATAGTTTACGATGCCGCTCCGCTTTTGGAGCGCCATGTCGCTTGATAACTGATTGATTGCGTGGTGCGACGCTCCGCCTTGAAGGGTATCATGAGGAGGCAGGGAGATTATTCCTTAGTGCGCAGTTGCCGGGGCCGGCGTAGAGAGATTTTCTGTTTTGATTTCAAAGAATCTCTTGCAGCCTCTATTTCAGGCTCTATTGACCCCAGGCTTTCATAGATTTCCCGGAAGACGACTTTGAGGCGAGAGACTTCGCTTTCCGAGAAGTCGCGAACCGCGACATCTTCGAAATGTACCGCGATGGGCATCAGCTCCTCCACGAGCAGCCTGCCCTTCGACGTGAGATTGATGGCGACGGTTCGCCCGTTGTCTTCCAGCCTGCTGCGCGTGACCAAACCCTTGCGTTTCATCTCGCCAACAAGTCGAGACAATGTCGAAATCTCGGTGGTCGTGACCGTAGCAAGGTCGCTCAGCCGCTGATCGCCGTTTTCCCAGAGAGCCGCCATCACCCGGTACATCGGAAGCGTCACGCCGAATGACGAGATCCGGCGCGAAAACAGTTCGCCCATCCGCACGCCGACCCGGTTGAGCAGATAGGGGAAAGAATTTGAAAGTCTGTACAAGGTCTTGGTATCCGGCAAGCCGCAACAATTGCGCGCCGACAACTATCGAAACGCAGTTTATTTAGCAAGAAAATTGCGGGTAAGATTTTTGATTGACAAATAATTGCATTAGCAAATATTGTAACAGAAATTATTCCGACGAAGAAGCGGGTCTGCGACACGGGAGAAAAGCATGTCCTTGGACGCTGCCACCGACGACCTTCGCGCGTCGTTCAAGCTGGCGATGCGCCGCTTCCCCGCAGCCGTCACGGTCATTACCTCGGCTGACCGGACCCGCCGGCATGGAATGACGGCGACAGCGGTCACGTCGCTGTCGGTGGATCCGCCGTCGATGGTGGTCTGTGTCAATCAAGCCAGCCTGCTCCATGAGATCATGTTGGTGGCGCGCAGGTTCTGCGTGAATCTGCTGCGTCGGGACCAGATTGCGTTGTCGGCTGCGTTCAGCGGGGCGCTTCCACCGGAGACGCGCTTTGGCCTGGGTGAGTGGGGGGTCTCGCCGGACGGCGTCAGCTATCTCGAAACTGCGCAGGTCAATATCTTCTGCAGGAAGGCCACCGCCGTTCCCTACGGTACCCATACGATCTTCATCGGTGAAGCTGAACGCGTCAACGTCAACGATCCCATCGACCCCCTGATCTATCAGGATGCGACCTACTGTTTTTCCGTGCCGGCCGACATCAAAGCTGCCTAACGCGCGGCTTCGGCCGCCCGAGATCATCCGTCACGGAGCCATTGACATGAATGTTGCAGCACACGCTTTCGATAGAATATCCGATCAGCCGTCCGGGACACGTCCCAGCATTGCCGATCTCAAGCTCCGGATTGCCAGCGTAAGTCCGCAAATCAAAGCGCGAGCGTACACCACGGAAAAAAGCGGGCGCGTTCCCGCGGAAAACATGCTCAGCTTGCGGGAGATCGGCTATTTCGACATCGTGAAACCGCGCGCCTTCGGCGGCTACGAGTGCGATTTCGATGTCCTCGTTGACCTCAACATCGATCTTGCAAAGGCATGCGCCTCGACCGCCTGGGTCGGCGGACTGCTCGCCGCCCATCAATGGCTCATTGCAAGTTTTCCCGAACAAGCGCAGCGCGACGTCTGGGATACCAATCCAGACGCACTGGCCTGTGGGTCCTACGCGCCGGCAACCAAGGCGGTGGCCTCGAAGGGCGGTTATACCCTGACCGGCCGCTGGTCCTTTGCCAGCGGTTGCGACAACGCTCAATGGTCCTTGTGTGCCGCGCTCTTGCCGTCGCGGACGGAAGCCGACCGGCTGACGCCTGCATTCATGCTGGTGCCGGCCTCGGATTATCTCATCGACGACACGTGGAATGTCGTTGGCCTCTCCGGAACCGGAAGCAAGACGCTGCAGTTGAACGACGTTTTCGTTCCCGAACACCGGGTTCTTACATTTTTCGAATCCACATCAGGCAAAACGCCGGGTGCGTTGCTCCACCCGGAAAATCCCGGCTTTTCCATTCCGATGTTGTGTAACATCCCGTCCTGCCTCGCCTCGGTCGCGGTCGGCACCGCGGCAGGCGCGCTTGAGGACTATCTTGAAGTCACCAGCAAGCGCGTGACGCGGGGCGCGGTGGCCGGGAGCAATAATCGGATGGCGGAATTCCCGACGATCCAGTTGCGTGTCGCGGAAGCTGCCGCCGCCACGGATGCGGCGCGCGAAATTCTGTTGCGCGATCTGCGCGATCGCGCCGTGACCGTTCGAGCCAGCAGACCGGTGTCGATCGAGGACCGGATAGTCAGCCGCCGGGGGCAGGCCTTTGCGGTTTCTCTGGCGATCCGCGCCAGCGAAGCGCTCAATGCGTCGACCGGCGGGCAGGGGCTGGATCTCGCCAATCCGGTCCAGCGTGCCTGGCGCGATGCCAACTCGGTCGGTCGCCACATCAGCATGAACTGGGACGCGGTGGGCACAATGTACGGCCAGCTCGCCTTGGGTCTCGTGCCGCAAGGACAGTACTGAAAATTGAACGGGAGAATGACCATGCAGGGCAAGATCGCGCTCGAGGAGCACTTCGCAATTCCGGAAACGCTGATGGATTCCGCCGGCTTCGTGCCCGAGAGCTATTGGCCCGAACTCAAGGGGCGTTTGCTGGACATCCAGGACCAGCGGCTGCGACAGATGGACGAGCAGGGCGTCGAGATGATGATCCTCTCGCTCAACGCTCCGGCGGTGCAGGCGATACCCGACGCCAGCAAAGCCAACGAAATAGCAGTCCGGGCGAACGACTATTTGGCCGAACAGGTCGCCGGGCGTCCTGAGCGTTTCCAGGCTTTCGCGGCCCTTCCGATGCAGGATCCGGATCTCGCGATCGCCGAACTCGATCGTGCCGTCAACACGCTTGGCTTCAAGGGCGCGCTGGTGAACGGCTTCTCGCAGGTCGGCGACGGGCGAAGCCCTGTCTATTATGATCTCGATCGCTATTGGCCGTTATGGGCCAAAGTCGAACAGCTCGACGTGCCCTTTTACCTGCACCCGCGCAATCCGCTGGCGCAGGATTCCAGGATTTACGAAGGTCATGAATGGCTGCTCGGGCCGACCTGGGCCTTCGGTCAGGAGACCGCCGTCCACGCGTTGCGCTTGATGGGCTCCGGGCTGTTCGATCAGTATCCCGGGTTGCGCATCATCATCGGCCATATGGGAGAAGGGCTGCCCTACAGCATGTGGCGTATCGACCACCGCAACGGCTGGGTGAAAACGCCGCCACGATACAAGGCGAAAAAGAAGATCTGCGAGTACTTCAATCAGCATTTCTATCTGACCACGTCTGGAAACTTTCGTACCCAGACGCTGATCGATGCGTTGCTCGAGGTCGGCGCCGATCGAATTTTGTTTTCCGCGGATTGGCCGTTCGAGAACGTCGATCATGCCGCGCAATGGTTCGACAGCGCCACCATCAGCGAAGGAGATCGGAAAAAGATCGGAAGAGAAAACGCGCTGCGGCTGTTCAAGCTTGCCGACAAGAGTGCGTTGCAATCGGGCAAGGTTGCGCAAGCCGCAGAATAGCCCGCACAAAAGCCAATCGACATCGGGGAGGACAGTCATGGCTGATCCAGGGGATCAATTTGTTGAGGTACAAGGCGTCAAGACGCGGTTTTGGAAGGTTGGCAACGAGGGCTCGCCGATTGTTCTGCTCGCTGGCATTGGCTGCTCCGTATTGGAATGGCGGAACAACATCGACGTTCTCGCAGCCTCTCACCGGGTCTACGCCCTGGACATGCTTGGCGACGGCAAAACCGGCAAGCCGGAAGGTGATCACTAC
This sequence comes from uncultured Pseudomonadota bacterium, assembly GCA_963819325.1. Taxonomy (GTDB): domain Bacteria; phylum Pseudomonadota; class Alphaproteobacteria; order Rhizobiales; family Xanthobacteraceae; genus Bradyrhizobium. The sequence goes on along the minus strand of CAWFVT010000013.1, from coordinate 178,087 downwards.
AGCATTGGAAATCTGGCGCGCTTCACCCTCGATTTTCTCTCAAGCCAGGGAGAAGACAAGGCCCACTTCATAGGCAATTCCCTGGGCGGCAGAATTGCGCTCGAATGTGCTCGCCTCGCCCCGGCTCGCGTCATGTCGATGGTTCTCGTCGCGCCTGCCGGCGTCGGCTACGATACCCACATCAACATGCGCCTTCCGACCGTTCCGTTGCTGGGCGAACTCATCACGCGTCCCAATCGAAAAGGATTGCGGATGCTGTGGAGTCTCGCTGTCCATGACCCCAAATTCGTGACGGATGAACTGGTCGAAGATAAATATTCGCTTGCCAGTCTTCCGGGCGCTCAGGCAGCTTTTTTGAAGACGCTTCGAGGCTTCGTCGGTCTGCGCGGCTTCGCGCGCGATCAGGTCGCGGAAATACAGGCTGCAATGGCTTCGATGCAGCAGCCGACCCTGGTTGTCTGGGGCCGCCAAGACAGGCTTCTGCCAGTTGATCAGGCCAGGATTCTGGAGGCCAGACTGCCTTCCTCGCGGCAGATCATTTTCGACGCGTGCGGCCACGCGCCGATGATGGAAAAAGCCGCCGAGTTCAACAACGCCGTTCTCGCGTTCGTTCGAACAGTTCGATAGCCGTCAGGCCATTTCAGCGAGCCCTTTCTCCGAAGCAGGAACGCGGCTTTATTCACGTGCTCGGCCATCCACGTTTTCTCTGTTGCTAAGGGTGAGGCGTAGATGCCCGGCACATGGGCGAGCGGTAGCGACGCCTTCCTTCGGGACGGCTAAGGCCGGGCATGACGAAAGGAAGTTTGGGTTGTGGCTATCAGCAGGCCGCTAGGCCTTGACGGGCTCGGTGATCATCTCCGGCTGCCGCGCCAGCGCCACCGCTGGTGACAGCAGGATCACCAGCGCCTGCGCGGCGAAGATCGCCACCGCGAGATAGAGGCAGGTTTCGGCGCCGTAGAGCCCGCCGACGATGGCGCCCAACCCTGCGCCGACCGGCCGCGCGCCATAGCTCAGGGTATTGATGGCGGATACGCGTCCCAATAGCCGCGGTGGGGTTACGGATTGCCGCAAGGTCGCGGTTGAGATCACCCACAGGATCGGTCCGACCCCGAGCAGGAAGAAGCCTGCGCCCGCCAGTAGCGGACTCGGAATGATGGTGGTTGAGGCTACCACGACCGCGGCGACAAAACCGGTGACCGGTCCCAAGGCAATGACGGTGCCGAATGGCAACCGCCGCATCACTCGCGTCGCCAGCAATGCGCCGACCACCATGCCGACGCCGTACATCCCCAATATCGTGCCGATGCCGGAGGCCGAGACACCGAACCGCCGCACCGCATAGGGCACGAACACCGCGAGAATAACGAACCACGCAGCACCGAACACGAACTGCGTGATGAACACCGGCCGCAGCAGCGGATGATACAGCACGAAGTCAGCACCTTCCTTGATGTCCTGCATCGGATGGCGTCGCGGCGCGGGTTCGCGGACCGGTTCATGGATTCCGGACAGCAGCACCACCGCCGTGACCGAGAGTGCGGCGGCAAATCCGAACGCCGGCGCAGCACCGACCCATCCCACCAGCACGCCGCCCACGGCGGGGCCGCCGGCAAATGCAACGGTGCGCGCCAGTTCGATCCGTGCATTGGCGACGGGGAGAAGTTTCGGCGATACCAAAGAGGGCACCAGTGCGGGTGCGGTCACGCTGTAGGCCACGGTTCCGCAAACGGCGACGAAGCCGAGCAGCGCGAGCAGGGGCAGCGTCAGCCAATCGAGCCAGATCAGCAGGAGCGTTGCGAACAGGGCGGCCGCCCGCAGCGCCTCCGCGCCCGTCATCAGCCATCGCCGCGAGAAGCGGTCGGCGAGCAGGCCGGCGGGAATAGCAAACAAGACGAAAGGCAGCGTCAGCGCCGTCTGCAGCAGGCCCGTCTGGCCTTCGCCGACGCCGAGCAGCAGTACCGCGACGATCGGCGCGGCCGCCAGCGCGATCTGCTCGGCCGACTGGGCAGCGAGATTGGACCAGGCGAGGCGGTTGAAGGTTGCGGGCAGTTGATTGTCTTGGCGTTGATTATCTTGGAGTTGATTATCTTGGAATTGATTATCTCGCAGTTCCGACATGATGGCTTCCTGTGCGTCGTTATCCGCAACATGGGAGCTGTGAACGTCCGAACCCACCCGTTTCCCGACAACAGAAAAAAGACCCGCCGCGGATTTGCGACGGGCCGTTTCAATTCCAACATCGATGATTGTTCGGGCCGTAATGACGGCTTGATTACGGCTTGGGACCCGCGGCGAACTGGCCGGTGATCGAGCCCAGCAGCGGAGCGGCCGGAACCTGGTCGGCGGCGGGCGCGGGCGCTTCGGCGGCAACTTCCGCCTTGCGTTGCGCCAGTGCTGCGGTGAGGCTCGTCAGCGCGTCCGGGCCGGCCGGGAAACCAGCTTCGGCGAGAATCTTGTCGATCATCGGCTTGAAGGCCGAGACCGACAGCAATTGCGCGGCAAGCCCATCGCCGAGACCGAGGCCGCCATTACCGCCGCCGCCACCGTTGCCGCCGCCGCGGCCGAGCAGGCCGCCGGTGTCGAAGATCCGGATGTCGGAAATCTTCTCGATCGGCTTGACGGCTTCGGCCAGCGCGTTCGGGATGATGTTGATGCGGGCGAGGTTGATGTCGTAATCGATCATCGACGGGCTAAGCTTGTTGCGCGCTTCGGCCTTCAGGGTTGCGACCTCCGCTTCCGCCTGGCCGAGCGATTTGACGCCGCCCGCGCGGGTGGTGGCGGCCGCGGCGTCGGCTTTTGCCAATACGCTGATGGCTTCGGCCTTGTTGGCGGCAGCCTGTTTTTCGGCTTCCGCCATCACCGTGATCGGCATCGCATTGGTTTCGGCCGCCTTGCGCGCCGCGATCACGTTGATGATCTTGTCGCGCTCGGCGATTTCGGTGGCCCTGGCGGTGGTCACCTTTTCCTCGGCCGAAATCGCCAGCGCGCGCGCGGTCTCGGCGATGGTCTGCGCTTCGGATTGTTCCTTGTTCTTGGTGGCGACGACGATCGCGGCTTCCTGCGCCACGATCTGCAGATCACGCTCCATTTCGGTGGTGCGGCGCTTGACCGCCAGATCGGCCTCGATCTTTCGGGTGTCGCGGCCCTGATTGGCTTCGGTCTGCTTGTTGGCGACCGCGAGTTCCTGCTGGATGCGATACTCCGCCTCGTTCTGCAACGCGGTCTGTTCGACCTGCGCGGTCTGTGCGCGCATCGCCGCCGTCTTGTTGGCGATATCGCGCTGCTGGGCAAGTTCGGCTTCGCGCTTGGTGCTCTCGATCGTCAGCGTGGTCTGCCGCGCCACCAGGTCCTGCTGCGCGATGGTGACCTCGGTGGTGCGGACGATCTGGTTACGCTCCTGTTCGCGCTCCTTGGTGATTTTGGTCAGCGTCGTGAGGCCATGGGCATCGAAGAAGTTGGTTGGGTTGAAATGCTTGATGTCGCTCTGGTCAAGCCGCGTCAGCGACACCGATTCGAGTTCGAGGCCGTTGTTCTGGATGTCGGCGCCGACGGCGTCCTGCACCGCCTTGACGAAGGTGGCGCGCTGCTCCTGCAATTCCTCCAGATTCATGGTGGCGGCGACCGAGCGCAGGCCATCGACGAATTTGGCTTCGACCAGCTCGCGCAATTCGGCGGCGTCGTTGGTGCGGTTGCCGAGCGTCTGCGCGGCGAGCGCGATCGAGGAGCTGTCGGGCTTGACGCGAAGATAGAATTCGGCGCCGATGTCGACGCGCATGCGGTCCTTGGTGATCAGCGAGTCCGGGCCGCCGCGGGCGACTTCCAGCCGCAGCGTCTTCAGATTGACCGCCGCGGTGGAATGGAAAACCGGCAGCACTAGCGAGCCGCCGTCGAGCACGACCTTCTGGCCGCCAAGGCCGGTGCGGACATAGGCTTCATCGCGGGTGGAACGCCGGTAGAGCTTCGCCAGCATTAATCCGATAACAAGGATAACGACGACGCCGATGGAGACGGGTACTGCGAGCTCCCACATTTTCTGGTTCCTGCCTGAGGGTTGTTATCGGGTGATGAGATCGGTTGGTGCGGAAATGGCGACAAAGCTTCGGTTATCGCGGTCGACCAGAAGGACGCGGGCGCCGACCGGCAGTGGCGCTGAATTGGAACTGGCGCGCGCCGCCACGCTGTGCCAGTTGCCGAAGACGTCCTTGAGACGGACACGGCCGGGCAATCCCTGGTCGAGCGGTCCGATCGAAACCTCGGCGACGTGGCCGACAAAATCGGCTTCATTCACCGCATAGGTCTCGTCGCGCGGGATGATGCGGGCGATGCCGCGGCTGGTCACCCGGATGACGGGGATGCTGAGGCCCAAGGCCGCAACGGCCGCGATCGGGACCGGCAGCACGGCGCCGGCACCATGGGCGATGCCTTGCAGCAGGAATCCCGCGATCGAGAACATGCCGAGCGCGAGAATAATCAGGATCAACAGCGGCAGGCGTCCTGCATTGATCCACAGGAACAGTCCGCCGATGCCGTTGTGGCTGTCACTGTCGAGCCCGAAATCGTGGCCCACCAGTTCGCTGATCGAGAAGCCGACAATCATGGTCAGCAATTCGATGCCGCCGAGTGAGACCATGATCGCGGCGGCGACCGCGAACGGGCGTACGTCCGGCGCCAGCAGGATGTCGCTCACTGCACTCATTGCTGGGATTTGATCCTTTCAAGCCGCGCCGCGATTTCCTTCTCGCGGTGCAACCGGTCGAGTTCATCAAGCTCTTTATCGCCGAGCACGCTGGAGGCGGGAACGCCGGTGACGCGCGCGATCGCCGCCATGGCTCGGTCGGGACTTATTGGTTTAGTCGCGCCAGAGCCCTTACCGGTTTCAAGCGGCGCATGCTGCGAAAGGCTAAGTTCGAGATCGGCGAGCCGCGCTTCGGCCTCGCGCCGCGCGCCAAGCATCGCTTGCAAGGCCTTGGTCTGCTCATCGATTTCGAGCTCGATGAAATCCGTCGCACGTTCGAGCGCGATGCCCTGGGATTCCAGATCAATTTGCCGTGCAACCCCGGCGCGCGCGAGATCCTCGCGGTTCTCGGCAATGGCGAGACGGATTTTTTCGGTCAGGCCTGCGACTTCGGCATCCAGCTCTTCGCGCCGCCGCTTGAGGCGGAATTCCTCGGCGCGCGATTTGCCGAGCGCGTAGCGCGCTTCGTCGGCGCCGGCATCGATCTCGCGGATCGCCTGTTTGACGACCGCGACCTTGTTGCTGTTCTCGGCGTTATCGATGGTTTGGCTGGCGATGGCGGCGAGCAGCCGCCCCATACGTGCCAGGATGCCTTCGTGAAGCATGGTCGTTCTCCTCCGGTTGGGTTGATTTCGATTTGACGGCGATCTGGATTTCGTAGGCACCGCCGTCGGAGACCAAATGAGCCGGGAAGGGACCATCCCAGCCGGCACGGTAGCCCGGGACTTCGAACGGCACCAAGACGCGTCCCCTGACAGTGCTGATGGTCAGTGACGTCGGGCCCTTGATCGCGAACAACTTGTCGTCGAGCGGAATTCGACGGGACGTCGCTCCTGCCGCGTAGCCGGCGCGGTCGCGCAGGCCGAGCGTCACCAGGCGCGCCGGCAGGCCGGTCTCGACGCGGATTTTTTCGTAGGCCTGCGCGTGCAGCGAGACGAGATTGGCGCCCACGGGTGCGACTTCGGCGAGGATCGCCATCATGCGGTCATAGGCAGCAAACGTCGCTTCGATCGCCTCGATGCCCGCCTGCTCGGGGACGAGAGCGTAGCGCAGGGTCGCCGTCGGCGTTTCGGTTGGCAATTTGATCATGCCCTAACGTAAAGTACTTCCTCAGTACTTTACAAGCTGAGGCGCTGGTATCATTTTCGTGATGGATAGATGCACTTGCAAATGAGTTGCAATAAGAGTCCGTTTCGGTCATTGTTTTGGCATGGATGCACGATCTCCCGGTTTACTCCCTGATTCCCCGCCAATAATCGCTGACAGCTCCGCACCGGACGGCTCCGGCTGGCGCACGGCGCGGGGCGAGCCGTCGCTCGCGGATATGTTCGGCTCGGTACGGACCGCGAAGCAGGGGTCGTTCTGGCGCAAGCTGCTGGCGTTCCTGGGCCCCGGTTACCTGGTCGCCGTCGGCTATATGGATCCCGGCAACTGGGCGACCTCGCTCGCCGGCGGTTCCAAATTCGGCTACGCGCTGCTGACGGTCGCGCTGGTGTCCAACGTCATGGCGATCGTGCTGCAATCGCTTTGCACGCGGCTCGGCGTCGGCGCGGGGCGCGATCTGGCCCAGGCCTGCCGCGATTCCTATCCGCGCTTTGTGTCGTGGCCGCTGTGGCTATCGGCGGAAATCGCCATCACCGCCACCGACCTTGCCGAAGTGATCGGCACCGCGATCGGCCTCAATCTCTTGTTTCACATTCCGCTCGAGATCGGCGTGATCATCACCGCCGCCGACGTGTTTCTGATTCTGGCGCTGCAGGCATTCGGCTTTCGCTGGATCGAAGCCTTCGTGGTGGCGATGCTGGGCGTGATCGCGGCGTGCTTTGCGGTGCAGATCGCGATGGCCGATCCGGATTGGGGCGCGGTGCTCAGGGGCTTCGCGCCGACCACGGATATTCTTGCCAATCCGGAGATGCTGTATCTGGCGCTCGGCATCCTCGGCGCAACGGTGATGCCGCATAATCTCTATCTGCATTCGGGACTGGTGCAGACCCGCGATTATGGCGACAGCGTCGCGGAGAAGCGCGAAGCGATCAAGCTTGCGACCATCGATTCCACCATCGCGCTGTGCCTTGCGCTGGTCATCAACGCGGCGATCCTGATCCTGGCCGCCGCGACGTTCAACCGCGTCGGCAAGACCGACGTCGCCGAACTCGATCAGGCCCACACGTTTCTGGCGCCGCTGCTGGGCTCGACGCTGGCGCCGACGCTGTTTGCGATCGCGCTGTTATGCTGTGGGCTGAACTCGACCATCACCGCGACGCTGGCCGGGCAGATCGTGATGGAGGGGTTTCTCAATCTGCGCGTAGCACCCTGGCTGCGGCGGATGATCACGCGGATGATCGCGATCGTGCCGGCCGTGGTGGTGACGATCTGGGCCGGCGAAAAGGCGACCGGGCAATTGCTGATCCTGAGCCAGGTGGTGCTCAGCCTGCAACTGCCGTTCGCCGTGGTGCCGCTGGTGATGTTCACGGCCAGCCGCGCCAAGATGGGGCCGTTCACGGCACCGCGCTGGCTGACCGCGTTGGCCGCGCTGACCGCGACTGTCATCATCCTGCTCAACGCCAAGCTGGTGTGGGATTTTGCCAGCGGGTGAATAGTCGCGAATAGCGAATGGGGAGTTGCGAATGGAAATTCCCATTCGTCACTATCTGGCGCGAGCGGAGCGATCAGGATAGACAGGTCGAGGCTGGGGGAGAAGCATGACCGTCCTGACCCATCATCGAGCGGCCTTGATCGGCGTGTTCGCGATCGCAGCGATGTTTGCCGCGACCGCATGGTCCGTGGCGAGTCCGGTGACCAACCCCGACCACAATTGCACTTACGCGCCGAAAGCCAAAAGCGAAGTCCGTCATTTTGAGCATTGCGCACGGTCGGATGCCGCCGGACATTTCCACCTCAAGCATCAGCACCTGCTCGCGCTGGACTTCGACCGCCAAGGTCTGGCGAGCGTCAACATCGATGGCGGATGGTACTATGTGCGACGCGACGGCCGGTTGGCGCCGGTCATGACGATGGACAACGGGGCTGAGCCATTCGCCGAAGGCTTCGCAAGATCCCCGGTTGGCGGCAAGATCGGCTTCATCAACCGCAATCTGGCGTTGGTTATCCCGGCTCGATACGATGGCGCGTTGCCGTTTGAGCATGCCGGAGCGGAAGTCTGCATCGATTGCAAGCTGGTCTCACACGGCGAACATTCCTCCTTTGAAGGCGGCCGCTGGGCCTGCATTGATCAGCACGGTCGCGAGCGGGAACCGTTCAGTCCCGACCGCGCCGCCGGCCACATCTGTCACAAGGACGGGTGATCTCGATGATGGTGGCCGTTCAACACAGCCGTCATCGCCCGGCTCGACCGGGCGACCCAGTATTCCAGAGTGCTGGTCATTGATCGAAAGGCTGCAGCGTACTGGCTCACCCGCTTTCGCGGGTGATGACGGAATGAATTTAATTCGCCACCCTAGTCCTGCGGCTCGGACGGCACTTCGCCTGACGCATCGATGCGCAGCCAGCCCGAGGGGGCGAGGCGCTGTTGCGGCAGGAAGCGGCCCTTGTAGTCCATCTTCTTGGAGCCCTCGATCCAGTAGCCGAGATAGACGTAAGGCAAGCCCTGCCGTCGCGCGCGGGTGATGTGGTCGAGGATCATGAAGGTCCCGAGCGAGCGGCTTTGCTCGGACGGCTCGAAGAACGAATACACCATCGACAGCCCGTCGCTGAGCACGTCGGTCAGCGCCACGGCGATCAGATCGCCGCCGCGCCCGGTGATGCCGCTGTCGACGTTACGCCGGCGATATTCGACGATGCGGGTTTCGACGTGGCTGTCCTCCACCATCATCGCATAATCGAGCACGGTCATGTCGGCCATGCCGCCATGGCGATGGCGCTGGTCGAGATAGGCGCGGAATACCGAATATTGCTCGGAGGTCGGCACCGCGCTGCGCTGTTCCCCGATGATGTCGGCATTGCGCGCGAGGATCTTCCTGAAATTGCGCGAGGGCCGGAACTCGTTGGCGACGACGCGGACCGAAACGCAGGCGCGGCACTGGTCGCAGGCCGGGCGATAGGCGATCGACTGGCTGCGCCGGAAGCCGCCATGGGTCAGCAGGTCGTTGAGGTCGCCGGCCTTGTCGCCGACCAGATGCGTGAACACCTTGCGCTCGTGCCGGCCCGGCAGATAGGGGCAGGGCGAGGGCGCCGTCAGGTAGAATTGCGGGGTGTCACGCGAGTGCTGGGTCACGTTCTGTCGTCAGGCCTCCGAAGCAGCAAGGCAGAGCATCGCGCCACGGAGGCTGACGGTCAATTGGTTTAGTCGGCGTCAGTAGGTTCGTGCCGGCTGCGCGAACGGGGCACGCACAGAACTGTTGATAACCACGGTTCCGAGGATGATGTCGTGCAGCATGCGCCGGCGGCCGTTGAACAGCCCGACCAGCACAATGGCCGGCGTCAGGAACGAGACCGAAACCCAGAACACGACCGCGTGCATGGCGCCCAGCACGAAATAGGCGGGCGCGCCGTACCAGGTGCGCATTTCCAGATCCATTATCCGCATGCCGATGGTAGCCGAATGCGGTCCGCCCAGCGATGCACCGTAATAGACCAGGGCCCAGACCACCGAGGCCGGCGACACCAGCCAGAACAGCATCCAGCCCAGTCCCAGCGTCACGATGCCAAAGACGGCAATGAACACAACCGCCAGCACCACCGGGATCGATAGCACCACCAGGTCGATCAGGAACGCGAAAAACCGCCGCGTCAGCACGCCGCGAAACAATTCGGGCTGCGACATGGGATCGAAAGCATGCGGCGGAACCCCGCCGTCGTTGCGCCAGGCGTCACCTGTATGACCCGAACCGCTATAAGACATGATCAGTCCCTCCGACTGTGCCGTACCCGCGCAGGAAATGGGAACCGGCGGCTCCGGCGCAAGGCCCATGGGGCATTAATACGCAGCAATATTCCGGCGATTCCGCGTCTGCACCGCGTGGAAGCCTGGCGAACGGCGCGGCTTGTCTTGTCGCCAGCCGACTCTGCCGTATTCTCCGGCGACGACCGGAATCTGGCAAAGCGCAGGGGAGCCATACATGCCTAAACGAGCGAACGTGTCAGCCGAGGATTGTTACCGAACGCTCGCCGCGCGCTACGTCGACAAAGGCGCCGAGCCGTCCAAAGGCTTCGGGTCGAATGCGCTGAAGGTGAACGGCAAGATATTCGCATCACTGACCAAGGGCCGATTGCTGCTGAAGCTGCCCGAGATGCGGGTCGAGGCCCTCGTCGCTTCGAACAAGGGAACACGGTTTTCGACCGGCGCCGGTCGTACCAAACGTGAATGGGTAACGGTCGGGCCGGCCAGCGAGCGCGAATGGCTGGCGCTCGCGGCGGAAGCGCGTGCATATGTGAAAGCCGAGGCTGGCTAGCTGCGGATTGCAGCGGAGTATCTTGCTATGATTCCGCCTTCAGCTTCTCTGCGGCCTGGGCCGCGAAATAGGTCAGGATGCCGTCGGCGCCGGCGCGCTTGAATGCCACGAGGCTTTCCATCATCGCCCGCTCGCCGTCGATCCAGCCATTGCCGGCGGCTGCCGCGATCATCGCGTATTCGCCGGACACCTGATAGACGAAGGTCGGCATTGCAAAGGTGTCTTTGACCCGCCGCACGATGTCGAGATAGGGCATCCCCGGCTTCACCATCACCATGTCGGCGCCCTCGGCGATGTCGAGCTCGACCTCGCGCAGGGCTTCGTCGGAATTGGCGCCGTCCATCTGATAGGTGCGCTTGTCGCCGGTCAGCGTCTTCGCCGAGCCGATGGCGTCGCGGAACGGGCCGTAGAAGGCGGAGGCGTATTTCGCCGCATAGGCCATGATCTGCACATCGAGAAACCCCGATGCGTCGAGCGCCTCGCGGATGGCGCCGACGCGGCCGTCCATCATGTCCGAGGGTGCGATGATGTCGCAGCCGGCTTCGGCCTGCACCAGTGCCTGCCGCACCAGCACCGCGACCGTCTCGTCGTTGAGGATCCGGCCGTCCTCGATCAGTCCGTCATGGCCGTGGCTGGTGAAGGGATCGAGCGCCACGTCGCAGAGCACGCCGAGGCCGGGAAATTCCTTTTTGATCGCGCGTACCGACTGGCACACCAGATTGTCGGGATTGAGCGCCTCGGAACCATGCTCGTCGCGCAGCGACGGCTCGGTGTAGGGGAATAGCGCCACGCAGGGGATGTTGAGCTTCATCGCGCGCTCGGCGTCGCGCACCGCCTGATCGACGCTGATGCGATCCACGCCCGGCATCGAGGCCACAGCGGCGCGCTTGTTGTGGCCATCGACCACGAACAGCGGCCAGATCAGGTCATCCGTGGTGAGGACGTTTTCCCGCACCAGCCGGCGCGCCCATTCCGCCTTGCGATTGCGGCGCGGGCGAACTGCGAGATCAAGCGCGGAGGCGGCGAGGGTGGCACCTGGGGGTTTGCGCGGCGGTGCGTCGCGCATTTCGATCGGACGCCCGAATTTGATTGCCATGTGATGGTCTCTCCAAGGGCCGCAGCAGGACCGCAGGCTGGATTTGAATTATTCCAAGCCTAGCACTTTGCACCGCTGCCGTCACCGCGAAGCCGGGCCGGCCGGTACCCCGATTGATTTTGCCGGGCCGGCGGGTCATGACTCCGTCATGACGACATTCTTGCGGCAAACGAGTACCATTTCGCATGTCTGAAACCCCATCGCGCGACCCGTCGCGGGACAATGCCATGTCGGTGGCGGCGATTTCGTCGGAGCGGACCGAATCCGACGACAATGCGTGGACCCGGCGGCTGGTGTTTTTCCTGCGCATCATGGCGATCGTCTCGGTCGCCAAGGGTCTCTATCACTGGGCGCAGGTCACCGGCTTCGTCGGCGGCGAAGAAGAGGCCTTCGAAAACCAGCCGATGGCCTGGCAGACCGCGACGGTGTATTTCGCGGTGATCGAACTCGTCGCCGCGGTCGGCCTGTGGCTGGCGACGCCGTGGGGCGCGGTGGTGTGGCTGACCACCGTGGTCTCGATGGCGGTGATCGAACTGATGTTTCCGGGAATCTACGGCGGCAGCCTGATGGTAGTGGGTTTCGAGGCCGTGATGCTCGCAGCCTATCTGGCGCTGGCATGGATGGCCGCGCGCGAGCGGCCGCCGTAGCGGCGTGTTTCTTTCGGGATGAGGTCGAATTTCCTGTAAAATTTTCGGCGAATTGGACAGTAACTTTTCGGTCACCCTAACGTGGCGGTCACACCTGTTACGCAAGCGTTTCGAATTTGAACGGTCCTGTTTCCATATGCGACAGAAGATGCAGACGAAGCGTGAACAGGGGCGTCTCACCGTCAATGAAAGGTTGCGAAAAGTCCTTTGTTGATGGGCTTAATCCGCGATTCACTGTCTTAAATTCATGATCTCTTTATTGTCTTATTTAAGCTGATCTTCAAACGGCCCCCTTAAGTTGGACCTATCAGGCGGGACACAAGTTTCGTCGAATAAGTCGATAAAAACGACACCAACGACAACAGGGGAAGTGTCATGATGAAAGCCGTTGCAACGGCGGTGGAAACCGCTGAACGCGCCGCTCCCGGCCAGGCTCCGGTGCAGCCGCTCTATCTCGAAGCATTGACTTTGGTGGAGCGGCTGCATCGCCGGCTGCTCGACGTCATCAAGGATGAATTCGATCGCCGCGGCCGCGCCGACATCAATTCGGTGCAGGCGCTTCTGCTCTATAATATCGGCGACAAGGAATTGACCGCGGGCGAGCTGCGCACACGCGGCTATTACCTCGGGTCCAACGTCTCCTACAATTTGAAGAAGCTGGTCGAACTCGGCTTCCTCGATCATCAGCGCAGCCGCGTCGATCGCCGCTCGGTCCGTATCCGCCTCACCGCGCAGGGCCAGGAAATCCGCCGCATCGTCGATGCCTTGTATCAGAAGCATGTCAAGACCGTGGAGCAGGTCGGCGGCATCTCCAACGAGGAGTTCGCGACCCTGAACAAGTCGCTGCATCGGCTCGAGCGGTTCTGGACCGACCAGATCCTGTACCGGCTCTGAGATTTTTTCGACTTAAAGGCCAAGCCGGCATCGCAAAAGACCGGCAGCCTTGCCATCGAAAACACGTCCCCAGGAAACGCCCAAGATACGCCTCACACGCATCGGTCCGGTTTTCCGGCCCGATGCGCGTTGTTTTTTGGCGCTGCAAAAAACAGGGGCGCGGAATGGAACTTGTTCCGGGCATGATCTTTATCAGTCCGCCGATCACAGCCCGAGAGGAATCCATGGAAGCCGCCATCGACCGCATCATGCAAACCTATGCGCTGCTGGTGAGCAGCAGCTCCGCTGTCGGCATCGATGAGGCGCGCGCCAAGGTGACCGAGTACATCGGCAAGCTGTTCCAGGCCGGTGAAAAAGACCCGCATCGCCTCACAGTGTGCGGGCTGACCTATTTGCGCGAGCTCGACGGCTCGACCGATCCGGTCAAGGCCGGTTTTACCGGGCTTTAATCCTCACTTCTCACCAGGTATACCGCACCACGCCCTTGCCGGCGTAGCTGCGCGTGACGTTGGAGAACTCGCCTTCGAAGGTGGCGGCAGCCGACCAGTTGTTGATCCATTTCCACTCGGCGGAAGCCGTGGTCAGCGCGGAGTCGCTGGCCTGCGCCGCGCCGTTGACGACGAAACCTGCGCCCGGAAGCGTCTGGAAGGTCGCGCCGATCGAACGATCCGGATCGTAATCATGCGCCCAGGCGAGCCGGCCGCGCAATGTCAGGATCGCGTCCTGCATCGCGTATGATTTGTCGGTGCGGATGCCGAGTTCCGAGCGGGTGTCGGTCACGCTCTTGGCGCCATAGGCGAGCGCGAAGGCGTTGCTGCCGACCAGTGCCTGTTCGGCGTAAGCGGGCAGGTCGAAGGTGGTGAATTGGGCAGCGGCATAGGGCGTGATGCCGATGCCTCCCCCCGCGACCGGCGCAACGAAGCGATAGCCGCCTTCGGCGCGGCCCGACCAGGCATTGGCGTTGAAGCGCGCCTGCAACTGATCGAGGCCGGCGGCCGTCACGGTGCGGTTGGTGGTGATGTCCTGCCAGCCATAGGCCAGTGCCGCACTGATATAGGCTGGCCCGGCATTGTGACGCACGAACGCGCCGGCCTGAAACAAGTCGGAATGCCCGGAGCCGCTGCCCGCGACGCCAAAGCTGGTGCCGCCGCCGGCCAGCGCAAAACCTGCCAGCGTATCCGGTGAGAAGCGATAGTCGGCGCCCACAGCCGTGCCGTAGATGCTCGATGTGGTGCTGCTGGAGCCGACCGCAGCGTTGCCGTCGGTGGTCTGCGAACCGCCATAGCCCGCGGCCCAGGTGCTCCAGCGCGGTTCGAAGGGCATCACGGCCCCCTTGACGAACATGGCATTGGCGTCGCGCACCGCGCCACTCGTTTGCGTGGAGGCGTAGCCGGTCGGCGCGCCGCCGCCCGATGTGCCAAAGCCATCGCCGCGCCCGGCGACGAACGGATCGGTCATCACGCCCATGAACTGGTTCATGGCATTGAACGTGGTCTGCTGAGATCCGGTGGCGCTCTCGCCCGAGACCTGGCTCAGCCCCGCCGGCGTCAGCGTTCCGAATACCAGGGGAATGCCGCCGGTGGTATTGAAGAAGTTGGTCAGCGTATTGGCTACGGCCTGCTGGTTGCCGTTGAGGCCGCCGGAGTTCGGAGCGCCAGAGCCAGGCGTAGATCCCGGCGACGTCGGCGGCGTCGACGCGAAGTTGAGCGCCAGGTTCAGCCAGGCGTGGGTTGCGTCGTAAGCCAGCGTTGGCTTGAAGTTCGCGGGCAGGTTGGTGTTGACCAGGGAGCCGAAGGCGCCCTTGACGGTGCCCGCGGTCAGGATGGTGTATTGCTTGGCGACGTAGCTACCGGTGGCATAGATCGCATTCACGATCGCGCCGCCCAGCGTCGCAGTACCCGTCACATGGGCAAACGACGAGGTGGTCGGGTCGATATTGACGGCATAGGTCGATGCCGCGGTAAGGCCGAGCGCGCCATCAACCGTCATCGACGAGCCCGGCGTGCCCGAGCCAGGCGCGAAGGTGCCGCCTACGATCGAGGTGTTGCCGACGGCGCCTGTGCCCGCAAGCGTACCACCGGGATTCACCGTGACCCCGCTTGACGATGCGAGCGAGGTGTTGACGACAAGGGTGCCGCCGTTGATCGTGGTCGCGCCGCTGTAGCCGATGGTGCCCGTCAGCGTCTCCGTTCCCGACGCCAGTGTAAGCCCGCCGGTGCCGCTGATGAAGCCCGCATAGGTATCGTTGGCCGCGGTCAGGGTCAGGGTGTGGCTGCCCAGGCCCAACAGGGCGCTGTTGTCAGTTCCGGCCAGCGACTTGATCGAGGAGTTGACGTTCATCGCCGAGAGATCGAAGGTGCCGTTATTGATCACCCGGCTCGAACTCGATATCGCGGCGGTGCCCTGGAGCACCAGGTGTGCGCCGTTGTTGATCGTGGTCACACCGGTATAGGTGTTGGTGCCACCGAGTTCTGCGATGCCGCCCGTCACCGTCAATCCACCGCTGCCGCCGATGGCGCCGTAATAGATGTCCAGCGCGTTTCCGTTCGTTATGGTCAGGGTTTGGGTACCCAGAGTCACATTGCTGCCGGAAACGCCGGCCAGCGAAACGATCGAGGCGCCGGCCGTCGTTCCGGAGATATCGAATGCCGTGCCCGCATTGGTCAGGTTGACCTGGCTCGACGCGGCGATGCTGCCTGGTCCGGCCAAGGCCAGCGTTCCCGTCGAAATCGTGGTCGCGCCGGTATAACCGTTGGTGCCCGCCAAGGTGAGGGTATCCGTTCCGGCTTTCGTCAAGGCGCCGATCACGCCGACGCCATCATTGATCTGCCCGGTAAACAACGCGCTGGAATTCAGCGTGCCGACCATCAGGGTCTGCGCGGCGGCCCCTCCGTTCTGAGTCGAAAAAACGACATTGCCGCTTCCTGTCAGCGATCCGACGCTCAGGACGCCATCCGACTTTTCCATCAGCAGCGTGCCGTTGTTGATGATTTCGCGTTGAAAGCCGACGAGCTGTCGATCATTTGAAGGGTCGCGCCGCTACCGACCGTGAAGGTCGCCGTGCCCAGTGTCGAGCTATTCTGGAACTGCGCCACACTGCCACTTCCCTGCACGGAATAGGCGATATTGCTTCCCGCGGTGGAGTTCTTGAAATCGAGCGTGCCATTGACGGTGATATGTTGCGTGAGACCCGAGTTGTTGGTCATCCCCGCACCGTTGACGACCATCAACTGACCGTTGAGATCGAGCGTATAAGCGGTCGTTCCATTGAAGGTGAGGCTGCTGATGGCCACTTGGTCGGAAAGAGAAACCGAGCTTCTGCTGGAAGTGCCGAAGACGACGGCGGCCGCCGGATTGTCGGGTACGGTCGCCGGATTCCAGTTGGCCGCCGTATTCCAGTCGCCGCTGCCCGGCGAAGGCAGCCAGGTCTGCGCCGTGGCTGATGCCGGCCAGAATGCCGACGCTGCCAGCACGGCCAGCCCCAGCACGTACAAACAGCACCGCAAGCGAGTGGCGGAAACCGACAAGCGACCAAACAACAAATTTGCCTCCAACGTTCGCTCCGATTCCAGGCCGTAGCGGCGCCAAGTGGCCCAAACGGCTATCGAATCCGAACTACGTTTTTAGCGACCTGCGGCAAATTGGCTTGGACAGGCAGTCACTCGGCTTGGGCTGGCCGTCACCACTCGGCGATTGAGGAAGGCTGTTGCAGATTGGAGACAAAGTTTGCGCCGGCGCTGAAAGCGGACGCGAAACATCGTCCGCAGACGCGGGCTCCGGACAGCGCAAGCACTTCAGGCAACGGTACGTCGAGGAGGGCGCCTAGTAGACTAGCTTCAGCTCTCGCATAAATCGCGCTCGATGGTGTGCAGCAGCGATTTCAGAGAGGCTTCGATGTCCAGCGTGGATGCGGGACTTGATGCGGGGTTTGAAGATGGTGCGATGAATTCGCCGTGCAAAACATCGGCGCGGCGCCCCATGCACCAAAGAAACGCCGAATAGGCGATGGCAACGATGACGATGGAATAAACTGCAATTTCAAACATTTTCGACTCAAACGTTTGGTCAAACCGTTAATTCCGACATCGTCCATTCCAGGTGAGTTCCGGGCAAGGGGTTCGCGGCCGTCGCGACGCGATTCTGGATGGATGTGTCTTTTGTGCAACATGTGGACACACCCATTAACCTGCTGGACCAAATCAGTTTTAGATCCGCCGCCGTCGTGTCGCGCGC
Organism: uncultured Pseudomonadota bacterium; assembly: GCA_963819325.1. Lineage (GTDB taxonomy): Bacteria > Pseudomonadota > Alphaproteobacteria > Rhizobiales > Xanthobacteraceae > Bradyrhizobium. The sequence continues at coordinate 161,071 of CAWFVT010000013.1, read as the reverse complement.
AGGGGTGTATCCTGAGGGTCACGGACGAGGGCGGGGCGTTTTCCGACCCCGCAACGCCCTCGGCAGGCTAGGTTAATCCGCGCATGGAATGATACCATCGCCTCCGGCTTTCCGGGGCGCGCCATGAAATCGGGTGAATATCTGCAAGCTGACGCGGTCGGCCTCGCTGAATGCGTGGCGCGCGGGGAGATCGGCGCGGGGGAGTTGCTGGACCTGGCGCTGCGGCAGAACGCGGTGGCCCAGCCGAAGACCAATGCGATCTGCCGACTGATGGAGGACGAGGCTCGCTCCCGACTGAAGAAGCAGCAGCTTGCCGGTCCGTTCGCCGGCGTTCCCTTCCTGATCAAGGATTGCGCGCAAGACTATGCCGGTTTGCCGACGAGCTATGGCAGCCGATCGATGCTCGGCGTCACAGCACCCGAGCACGCTCATGTGGTGCGGCGCTATCTCGATGCCGGGCTGGTTATTTTCGGCAAGACCAATTTGCCGGAATTTGCGCTCAAGGGCGTATCGGACTCGCAACTGTTCGGCCGCGCCAACAATCCCTGGAATGTCGATCACACGCCCGGCGGCTCCAGCGGCGGTGCCGCGGCCGCGGTCGCCTCGGGCGTGGTGCCGATGGCGGCCGGCAATGACGGCGGCGGCTCGATCCGGATTCCCGCCGCCTGTTGCGGCCTGTTCGGATTGCGCCCCTCGCGCGCGCGCATTTCTTCAGGCCCCGCGTTTGGCGAATATTGGTACGGCGCCTCGAGCGAAGGCGTGCTTTCCCGCAGCGTGCGCGACACCGCGGCGGCCCTTGACGTCGCGGCAGGCGGAGAGCCCGGCGATCCCTTTGTGGTGCCGAGACCAGCCGAGCCCTACGCACAACTGATGCGGCGCGATCCCGGGAAGCTGCGCATCGGCTTTAGCGCCGCCTCGCCGATCGGAACCGAGGTTCATCCCGAAGCCGTGACGGCTGTGAATGAGGCGGCGAAATTGCTCGCAAGTCTTGGCCACGAGGTCGTGGAGGCCGCGCCCGAGATCGACGGCGCTGCGCTCGCGAAGGCTTTCCTGCATGTTTATTTCGGGCAGGTGCCGGCCATGGTGGCGCAGGCGCGCGCCGCCGGCGCACGCACGTCGGATTTCGAACTCCTGACGCGGGTGCTGACGACGCTCGGGGGCGCCACCTCGGCAGCGTCCCTGACGGCGCAATTGCTGAAGTGGAATGAATTTGGCAGGGCGCTGGCGCGCTTTCATGCGCGTTATGACCTGATGCTGACGCCGACGCTCGCGCATCCGCCGATCCGCCATGGCCAGGGCGACCCGACCGCAGCGGAGCAGGCGGTGCTCAATTTGCTCGATCGGGCGGGCGTGCTTGGGCTGTTGGCGCGCGCCGGTTTGCTCGACGGCACCATCGACAAGATCGCACGCGACAGCCTGCAATATGTGCCGTTCACGCAGCTCGCCAATCTGACGGGCACACCGGCGATGAGCGTGCCGTTGCACTGGACTAAAGATGGCCTGCCGCTCGGCGTGCAATTCGTCGCGCGTTTCGGCGAAGAGGATCGGCTGCTGCAACTCGCAGCCCAACTCGAGACCGCGCGGCCCTGGTTCGCCCGGCTGCCCGCCTGGGTGATGCAGGGCTAGCTGTTCGCCGGCATGGCTGGCGGCAGAGCGATGGCGGACCAAACCTGAATGTTCGATCTCCGGAGGGGAGCGCGCGGCGTTAAAACGCGCACCCCTCACGAGACCGACCTTCAAACGCGATTAGCAGGCACCCCCACGCGCGGTCGACGACGCTCCATTACAAGGGCCGTTGGCATTTAAGCCCGGAGTAGTGGGTGCCCCTGTTGTGGTGCCTGTTCCCATTCCGGTGGTGGTACCGGGTGTCGTGCCAGAAACACCACCGGGAGCGGTTACACCGGGAGAAGCTACACCGGGGGATCCGCCGGTTCTCGCACCAGAGGAGCTACCGCCTGCCGTTCCAGCCGCGGCTGCGCCACCAGCGCCACCGCCTGCGGCTAACGCGCAGCTTGAGGATACGGCGAGTGCCGCAGCCATCACGATCGTCGCAATCTTCATGACTTCCATCTCCGTGTTCACAATGGAAGGATAAAGCTTGCCGTCAGATGACGTTCCCGACTGGATCAATCAAATTGAGTTCAGCAAGCGCGCCACGACGGATGCCGGATCCGCCACCCTCCTCACGGGGAATGAGCGAAATCCAATCGCAGATGAGTGAACGATACCACTGGAGCACATAAACTCCGCCTCGTTCGAACAGGTTGCTCAGGGCCGTACTCCGGAAATTGTGATCGCCGTCGAGCCATGGTACCTTTCCGCCGCGGATGCAAGCGTGGAGAAGACGACAGAACGTCCAATCATATCCGCGAAGGATGATGAGTTTGGCATTTTCAGTAAACTCACGATTTCCGAAGGGTCGTCTAATCAAGTCAGCGGTTGCGGCAACCGCCTTCCTGATCCTGGTTGCCCCGAACTCTCCAGGTCAGGCCGCGCCGGACCCTGAGGCCGTGCAACGGGCCGTCCTTTACGATGAGGACCCTTCCAACCCGGAGGGCAACCAATTTGCGGGGAGCGTGACCTGGAATATCGAGAAGGTCACGACGGCGGGCCAGCAGCCTGAAATTGCCGTTCGCGCCGACGTTGATATTCCCGATCGCAAGTTCAAGATGACGATGTCGTTCCGAAGCAACACCGACAAGTCGCTGCCGGCCAGCCACACCGCCCGGGTCATATTTACGTTGCCGTCCGATTTTGATAACGGCGGTATCGCTGAAATGCCCGGCATCCTGATGAAATCGGATGAGCAGTCCCATGCTACGGCGCTCGCCGGGCTCGCAGTCAAGGTACGCGAAGGGTTTTTTCTGGTCGGCTTGTCCAATGTCGATGCCGACCGGCAGCACAACATTCAACTCCTGAACGAGCGCTCGTGGTTCGACATTCCGATCGTCTATAAAAATAAACGTCGTGCGATTCTGGCTCTCGAAAAGGGGCAATCCGGCGAGGCGGTCTTCACACAGGCATTGGCCGCATGGCAATCGTCGGCAACGGCACCCATTCCCAACTCCGGACCGTCTAACGGGGCGGCACCGAAATAAATTCGGTGCGCGTTTCGCGTTCGAGGACGCGAACTGCCGTGGCCTCCATCTCGCCCTCCGACGGGGTGAGAAGCGCCAATTGGCCCGAACTTTAGTTCGAGAGCGATTTTTCCTTGCGGACCAGCACCCTGTCGCCGTTGCGGCTGATTTCGAGCGCACCTGCCTCGTGCGGAGTTGAGAAAGCCACACTTTGACCCGGTGCGAGAACGGACACGACGCGGATAGACGTTCCCGCCGTGCCCTGCGCAAGGGTCGTGACAACATGGAATCCATCGCGCTCGACGGTGTAGTAGGCGACGCCAGACACCTCGCCGAGATCGATGCTCATGGCACCAATCGGACGCGAGCCGTCTGCGTGGGCGACCTCCAAAAAGGTGAAGGCAAGTGTTGCAGCAACAAGCATGCTACGGATCGACATATCGATCTCCTTTGAGTTGAGACATAAAAACCTGCAAGGTGTGCGGCATCCAGAGCGTTTTCGAGCGAAGTGGATACCGGTTCGCATGAAGAAAACGCGTCAAACAAAGAGGGTAGAGCCTCCGTTCCGATTCTATCGGAACGGAAAAGGCTCTAGGCATTCGCGCCGCCGTCGACGGTCAGCGTCGAGCCGGTGATGTACTGAGCCTTGTCGCTCGCCAGGAACGCTACCGCGTTGGCGATGTCCTCCGCTTTGCCATACCGGCCCAATGCCATGAACTGTTTCAGTGTCTCCGCGTACGGGCCGTTCGCCGGGTTCATGTCGGTGTCGATGGAGCCCGGCTGCACGAGGTTGACCGTGATCTCCTTGGGGCCGAGCTCTCGCGCCAATCCCTTCGTGAACGCGACCAGCGCCGACTTTGATGCCGCATATACGCTGAGGACGGGCGCAGGCACGCGGTCCGCGAAGTAGCTTCCGATGGTGATAATGCGACCGCCTTTGGCAAGGTGGGCCAGGGCGGCCTTGCTTGCGATGATCTGCGCGCGCACGTTGACGTTCAGGAGCGCGTCGATGTCGGCAAGCGCGATATCCTTGAGTTCGCCCACCCGAAGAATCCCGGCATTGTTGACGAGGATATCAAGCCCGCCCAGCTCGGCGGCTGTCTTCTCGATCGACGCCTGCACTGCGGCGGCATCCGCGCTGTCAGCCCGTATCGCCACGGCTCTCCGCCCCTTTGCCTTTATAGCGCCGACGACCTCCGCGGCACTCTCCGCGGACTTCTCATAAGTGATCGCGACATCCGCGCCTTCGGCGGCAAGCGCTTTTGCGATCGCTGCGCCGATACCTCTGCTGGCGCCCGTCACAAGAGCCCGTTTTCCCGTCAGCGTCATTTGCACTCTCCAATTCTGTGTTGATCGATACAGAATGATTTAGCGCCTTGATCGATGCCGTCAAATGACTTATGTGTTACCCGCTACAGAAAGGATGGTAATGGGAGCTATCGGGCGGCCGAGAGGATTCGATCGCGACGTGGCGCTTGAGGCCGCCATGTTTCTGTTCTGGCGCAAGGGCTTTGCGGCAACCTCGATGAACGACCTGTGCGAGGCGATGGGCGTCGCCTCGCCAAGCCTCTATGCGGCTTTCGGCAGCAAGGAGGCGCTCTATCTCGAAGCGGTCGAGCATTACGTCAGGACCCAGGGCCCTCCGATCTGGGGCAAACTTGCGGAGGGAGCTACCGCTCGCGCCGGCATCGAGAACCTGCTGATCGCGGCGACCGAGAATTTGCCGAAGTCCCGGGCGACACCGGCAGGCTGCATGGCAGCGCTGGCGGCCGTCGGTGACGATTGGCCGGCCACGATCGCCCGCGTCGTCAGGAAGGTCCGGCTCGAAATGCTGGGCACGCTACGGTCGCGGCTGGAAACTGCAGTGGCCAATGGCGAACTGCCGGCCTCGACGGATCTCGACGGCCTCAGTCGGTTCTATTTGAGTGTCTACCAGGGAATGGCCGTTCAGGCGAAGGACGGCGCCACCACGGCGGAGTTGAGAGCCGTTGCCGCCGCTGCAATGGCTGCCTGGCCACGCGACGGCCGGAGCTAGTCCTTCGGGTCAAATGCGTCGGTTCGACGATGCGTCGATCACTTCCGGTCTTCACCCATCACAAATCGAGTTATGGCCAACAAACTCAAATCATTGGCCTGCAATGACAAGAATTGATCTTGATCCTTCGATATACAGCCTCCTCGCTCGCGCCCCAGTCGCTTTATTAATTTGGATCATAGATTGCAGACGATGTCCTCTGACAGCCGGATCGCATTATTTATCGATGGCGCCAATCTCTATTCGACGGGGAAGGCGCTTGGTTTCGATATCGACTATCGGCGCCTGCGCAAGGAATTCCAGAGCCGCGGCACGTTGGTGCGCGCGTTCTACTACACCGCGATCATTGAAGATCAGGAGTATTCGTCGCTTCGCCCGTTGATCGACTGGCTCGATTACAACGGCTATACCGTCGTCACCAAGGCGACCAAGGAATTCATCGACGCCAGCGGCCGCCGCAAGGTCAAGGGCAACATGGACATCGAACTCGCGGTCGATGCCATGGAGCTCGCCGAGCATGTCGATCAGATCGTGCTGTTTTCCGGCGATGGCGATTTCCGCTCGCTGGTCGAGGCCGTGCAGCGCCGCGGCGTCCGGGTGACGGTGGTCTCGACGATTTCAAGCCTGCCGCCGATGATCGCCGACGAATTGCGGCGCCAGGCCGACGTCTTCACCGATCTGATTGAGCTAAAACCGCTTATTGCACGCGAATTACCAACCAGATGAGCCGATTTAGCGCGTCCAACGTTCCCAGCAGACCGTGATGCCGAAACCAAAATCACTAGCTGCGGACATACAGCGTCGTGCCATCAAGCGACATCGCTACTTTCATTGGAGGATAGACGAAACTGTCGCGGCGTCATACCGGTCCAACGTTTGAATGCGTGGGTGAAAGAGCTGACCTCGCCGTATCCCAACAGCCATGCTATTTGGGAGACTGGCAGATCGCGCTCGGCAAGATAACGCTTTGCAAGAGCAGCTCTTGTCTCATCGAGTATTTCTGCAAACGCCACACCCTCATCGTGAAGCTTGCGTGATAGCGTTCGCCTGCTAAGGGCGAGCTTTTGGGCGACGTTCGATGCGCTGGCTTTGGCGTGTGGAAGCAGCGGCGGCAAGACTCTCTCGACGACCGATCGGAGAGATGCGCGCTCTCGCGGGCTGTCGGCGAGCGCTTCTTCCGCGTATCGCAGTAGCAGATCGTTCAGGTGGTTGTCAGAGCCGACAACGGGCAGGGATGCTACGGCTGCCGGAAAAATGATCTCGTCGCTGGCAGCGCCAAATTCAACGTCGCATCCGAAAAAACTCCTCATTTCCGCGGGCGTTTCGTCACGCCGGTGTCTGATCCTCAAATGGCGTGGTGCCAGCCTGGTATCCGTCACTTGCCTGCAGATCCGCACCAACGTCACCAGCCAGAACTCGATCTGATGCCGGTCTGACTGCCTGTCGACGTTGACATAGTCGAGCGCTATTGCGGTCGCTTGATCGTCCAGCTTTGCGCTAATGCGGACGCCCTCATTCATGATCCTGCTGTATCGCTTTCCGTTCAGCAGGGCATCGGCAAGTCGTTCCGATGATGCGATCACGTAATAAACCAGCCCGATTTCGCGGAAATCGAAATTGCGGGCGAGGTGAAACCCGAGAAGTTCATCCTGAAGTTCTTCTGACGCCAGTTCGAGGATCCTGATTTGCTTGGGCACTTCAAGCCTGATGGCGTCATCGTTGACCTGCTCGGGCCTCGCCCCTACCTTGGCCAGAATTGATGCGACGTCCTTGCCATGCTCGCGCAGCCGCGCGCATGCGAGCCGTGCGATGCCGCCGGTGGCGCTTGGTATCGAGCAAAATTCGTTGTGTGTTCCGGAGTGCATGAGTTGGCAGAACAATCGGTTCGATCGTCGTCTTGGCGCCATAGGCGCCGCTCCGTCATAGTGCTGTTTCATGCTACACTAACCGAAGCTCTTGGCGAAGTGCCGTTCCCGCCGGAGGTAGAATTTGGGGAAATCCCCTCGGACTGAGGAAAGGGTCATTCGCGCAACTGTGTTGCGAGCCGGTCACTGCCGGTCAACACGCAACTCCGGAGATTTCTCCGAGCCGCAACAACTGACACTAAGAGCCACTATTGGGCATGCTGCGCTATTCGGTCCGTATAATGACGGCACCAGCGGCCCGCAGGTTTATCGAATTCTTCTATCCGCGACAATTTGCAGCAACGAGAGCTGGAGCCGCAGAGCCGGCCCGACACCTCTACATGGGCTCTGTTATCGCAGCAGCCGTCGGCTTACTTCACTGCCACCAGCTTGAAGGTGAACGTGAGGAACATGACGCCAGACGCTCCGTGCGAACCAGCCTTTCGTCCTCCCGAGACACATTCCAGTTCGTCCGCGGCCAGTTCGCGTGCCTGCTCCGCAGGTTCGCGCTCAACATGTTTGTGGTTGGTCATAATACTGGTTCCGTTCGATTCGAGATTGAGGGACGCTGCACACCCACCTTGGCGGATATCCGCTCCCATGACCGTGACATACATCACGAAGCGCACGCCATCCGACGGCCACGCTGCGATCTACCGCGCAAGCGATTAATGGCCGAAAGCGAAAATCCGTGGCGGCAGTGGCTGCGGATTGATGGCGACCCGCTCAAGCGCAGATGTAAATCGGTTCTGCAATCCGCCTACGATGATGATGCCGCCTGCGACACGGTCGAGTTCATCGGAAGTCATTGCTTTGTTTTTGACGGCGGTTAGGTCGGCCATGATCTTTTCCTTCGGTTGGGCACGGCACGATGCTGTGCGCTGGCCGGACACTATCTTTTTCGACCTGACCTGTTTGTGAGCCAGGTCACTCAGAGCTGGCGCGGCTGCTCGGCCGCGGCAGCAGGTTGTCGGAAACACTACCCAAGTCCGTTCAGGGCCGTTCGCGTTACTTTGACCGCGCGCCTACGCTGTGCGGGACCGAAAGTATTCGAGCTGCCGACCAGACGGGACGCTCAAGAATCCTGTTCGATATCAGTGCGCCCTGGCTATTCCCGAACGAAAATATGGGACTTGACCTTCCATTCGCCGTTGGACTGGTGTTCATAAAGCTTAACGGTACTTCCGGACAGCGCGGTCGTTTCCTCGCCTTTTACCAACGAGGCTTTGAAGCGGGAAGTCACGTAAGCGTAGTCTCCCATCTGCAAAATCTCTACGAGCTCAAGTTTGTGATTTCTGATGCTCGTGCCTCTTTTGGCAAAGAAGTCCCGTATCGCAGTCGGACCAGAGACAGGCGCTGCGCCGGGCGGCATTAGACTGGCATCGGCCGCATACATTGCCAGCAAGGCGTCGAAATTCGGATCGTTAATCGCTGCGTCCCATCGCGCATTGAGTTTCGTCATGTCCTCAGTGAGCGGGTCCGCCCGCGCATGGCCGATAGTGACCAACAACAGCACCAGCACCAACGACAAGGTTTTGCTCATGACTTTGCCCTCTTTGATCTGATCGTCCCGCCAGTCTGCGCCTATGCGACGCGCGCAAAAACCCGTTTAGGCGCTACCGTGTGTTTTTCGAGGTTAGAGCTGACCTCGCATGGGTCGCTCGTTCTATCTCCGGCGGCGGATGTTGTAGTCCTGCCATTGCACACCAGACACTGACATAGGCAGCATGCAATGACCTGTCTTCAACGCTATCCTTGAAGTTCGGGTAATCGATAAGGTCGATCATTGCAGCCAAGGACTGCTTTACCAGATCGCGTGGCAGAATGGCCCGATATAGATAATCACTGTCGGTTTGCCGGATTACCTTGGCATTTGGGAATACCTTCTCGATATCCCCGGCACGCCGAGCCCTGACTAGCAGTTCAGCCGGGCCACAATCCTTGCTTACGATCGACAGGTAGCTGTTGCTCGTCATTATCCACATTAATCCTCTCCCTTTCTTATTTTGCATTCGTTGCAGGCGCCGAGAATGTGATGGCGGGCCCGACCGGGAACGCCCATCAATTTCCAAAGGCTAGCACTTGTGACGGCCGCTGGGGAGAAACGCCAACAACCGGGCGCACAGCTGCGACCCAACGCCGCTCGGGATCATTACGTCCGCGGTCACCCCGATCGCGACCGACTGTGGACGTCGCGGCATGTCGCACATGTGCTTTTCTGAACGAGCCCGGCATTTTCGGAAAATCAGAAATTTTACTTCCCATCGGACCCAAATCACTTCATAACCCCTGCCGTCCCGGCCCACACAAAGGGGCGTTTCGCGATCGTCACGGACGTAGGGCAGGGGATGCGATGGACGCGGGCGGCGCCAGAGACGAGAGCGCTTATCTGCGGACGGCGAAGTCGTGTGGTCCTGACGCCCCGACGCTGTCCCGGCCGCGCCGGTCTTGCGATAGCGCAACCCTCCCCAGTGTTCCGTGATGTGCATCACCGGCAAAGGCTGATTGAGAACGGATGCGCTGCTGCGCGTTGGTGACCGCCCCATTCGAGTCCGCGGGTCCGGAAACCATAAAGCCGAAGTCGATGAACGCCCTCACCTTGTCCGCTTTCGCCCCAATTCCCGACATCTCCCCGCGCCGCAATAACTGACGCTATGTGCCACAACCGGAAGTAGCCAGCCTGTTCGATCACCCGGTCGATGCGGGCGCTGAACGTCGGCGGAAATTCGAGTGATGCCGCTCCGCCATCAATCTTCCGCGCGCCAGATGACTACCTATTCAATTGCCGCGATTGCAAGCACAACGGCGGCAAGGATCGGGCCTGCATCGGCGACAAGCGGGCGATCATGTGCGCTGAACCTACGGATATGGCCACGGACAACCACGCGCCATCTGTGCGTTAGGAACTTTATTCAATCTCATGATCGTTCTATAATTTGCACTGAAGCAGATAGGACAGAAGTACCAAGACTCACTTGCGATTACCCTCGGACCCGGACCGGGATTCCTACCGCACATCGTTCGATGACATTGAAAACCGTCACAATCATCATAACCACTGAATCCAATTTCAGGGGCCGGATAACCTGAACAATACACTTTCGTTCCAGTCCAGCATTTGCCACCGTCCCCTGTTGAATCACTCTTCACGTATGTCATTCCCAGATCAGTGCAGTCTGCTGGCGACCCAGAGCAAAATGGAGCTGCCCCGATCCACATCCCTGGCTCCGCAAATGCATCCCTAGTTAGCAAGATAGCGGTTACTGCGAAGACTATCCTGAATAGGATCATAGAAGCCTCACTATCCGTGACGGATGTGGAGGGGGCTCCAGGGTGGATACCCTGACCAACCGCAGAAGATATTTGAGCAACCAGAGACGCCTGTAAAGAAAGATCCGACTTACCAGTGGTCAGTCGCGCTCATTGCTTTCCTTTTCCTTCATGATCTCGCGGAGAGACTTCGGCCGCGGAGGTGACCTGTAGCGGCCCTCCCACGAGGCCGCCATCACGCCCTCGAAGGGAGCTTCCCCGGAGTGTAGCTCGGCATTCCGCTATCGGTTGTGACTAGCGTTCGCCGCGCCAAGGCCCTGCCACCGAAATGCCCATGCCGATCCTCGACGAGATAACGCAGCCTGATCCGGCAGGGAGGTGCTAAATCGAAATGACCATCATACGCTGGATGCGAAGGACCACGACGGGTCGATGTCGCATTTGGGTCCGTCATTATGACCACGCGCCGGTCACTTCCGTTCTTCCCCTATGAACGGAAATCGGCGGCACCGGCATGTCTCAAAAGTGCCAAATTCGGACTCGTGCACTGCAGCAAAGAGCGGTCACCCACCAGTCACCAGATCAATAACCAAACGCGGCGACCAATGTCCGACCAGTCATGAAGATCAAGATTAGAGAGCCCGCGGTCCATAGGGTGGCGCGCGTGTCATGGGTCCGCGCGGTAAAATAGGCGGCAAAGTGCAACAGCCGCGAAACTACGTAACCATAAAGAAGCCAGCGCGCGAGCAGCAGCGACGGCTCGGTCAGAACGAAAAGTAGGCCAGCAATGAGAAAGTACGGCAGGTTTTCGAGGTCGTTCAACTGGATTCGCCGAATCCGCTCGACGCGCTCATTGGGCTCCAGCTGCTTCGGATCGGGATCGGGATTGAGGGCAGTCTTCTTGATGTCTTCGGGCGATCGGAACCCGCCCTTCACCTGCATCATCCGAACCACGGTCAACCAAGACATGCTGACGGCTTTGAGTATCATAATCGTGGCTGCGATGACGTAGGTGGCGAATACCGGGTTTTGCAGACTTAGCATGTCCATACTTCTTTCCTCGACTATGCAAGTTCGAGCCCATTCTCGCAGGGGCGACTGGAGACGGCAAACTTGATAAGCTGAGTTTCGAGAAACCCTTTGGCATTCAGCCCAACGTCCCCATCGATGGCCGCGAAGGTCAACGCGCTTTTCATCGTTTTAAGCCATTGGCTCCTTGTTTGATGCCCTTCGGTGCTTCAATCGGATCCGGTTCCGGCGCTGCCATTGGCGCCAATTCTGCCCTCGGCTCCGTTACGGCCTTAGTTTCCGGTTCGAGCTTGAACGTCAACTTGTTAATCTTGCCGGTGAACTTGAACGGAGGATCGTAGCGATACTCGATCATCGCGACCCCGGTGCGGGTATCCTGGCCGATGTCGAATGTTTCGTCCTCCGGGAACGTGATCGGCGTGCCGTGTTCGATGGATTTCCGGTCTACTTCCTTGCCGTCCACCGAGAGTTCGCCTGTGCCGCCCCTACCGAGGCCCGGACCATCGGACTTGAAGTCGAAGACGATGGTGTGCTTGCCCGCGCCCAACTCGGGCCCGGACCAGATCGTGCGCTTGAGATTGAGCAGGTTGTAGATGAAAACCGGTTTGCCGCTGCGGATGCCCGCAACACCCATGCTCAGGAAAAGCCCGTAGCCGCCGAAGCGTCCGCCTTCGGTGACGATCATGCCTTCCGCGCCGCCCTTGGGAATTTCGACCTCGGCGGTGATGGTATAGGACTTGTTGAGGATGCTCGGCGCAGCGCTAGCCGGCACGCCGATCAGTTCGCCCGAATAAGTGAAGACCGTTTGCCCCGCCGTCAGGCTCGGGCGCGGCGTATTCCAGCGTAAGAGCGTCGTGTTGTCGAGCGGTAACACGTTGTATTTCTTCGCCTCGACATCGAAGAGGGCCTGCATCTCCTTGACCTTTTCCGGCATCTGCGCGGCAAGGTCATTGAATTGAGTCGGGTCTTCCTGGACGTTATAGAGTTCCCACTTGTATCCCGTGATCACATCCGGCGGGGGCGCGCTGCTCAGTTCCCAGGGAAGCGTGATCGGCGTCGTGCACGCAATCCACCCGTCGCTATAGATCGAGCGATTGCCGAGCATCTCGAAATATTGAGTCGTGTGCGTCGTCTTGGCATTGGCGTTCGCCTTGTCCCATGTGTACGCCATACTCACACCTTCCATACGACTCTGCTTGATACCGTCGATGGTATCGGGTTGCGAAATGCCGGTCGCTTCGAGGATGGTCGGGGCGATGTCGATGACGTGATGGAACTGGCGGCGGATGCCTCCCATGTCGTTGATATGGCCAGGCCAGGACATGACGACGCCCTGGGCGGTCCCGCCGAAATGTGACGGCACTTGCTTGACCCATTTGAACGGGGTGTCCATCGCCCACGCCCACGGCGCGGCAAAATGCGGGAAGGTCTTGTCCGAGCCCCAGAACGGGTACCAGAGGTACTGAGCCTTCACCGGCACCGGGACGCCATTGAAGGTCGTGAACTCGTTGGGAGTACCGTTTATCATGCCTTCGGCGCTCGCGCCGTTGTCACCGCCGATGTAGATGATCAAGGTGTTGTCGAGCTCTCCGAGGTCTTCTACCGCCTGGATGACCCGACCGATTTCGTTGTCGGCGTAAGCGAGGTAAGCGCCGTAGACATCGGCTTGCTTGATGAAGAGCTTCTTCTCCAGCAAACCGAGCGAATCCCACTGCGGCAATTCTTTCGGCCACGGCGTCAGCTTGGCGTTGTCGGGCATGATGCCCAGGCGCTTCTGGTTGGCGAAGATCTTCTCGCGCACCTTGTTCCAGCCCTCGTCGAACAAGTGCATATCGCTGATCTTCTTGATCCACTCCGGTGTCGGATGATGGGGCGCATGGGTTGCGCCTGGCACGTAATAGACAAAGAACGGCTTGTCAGGCGCAATTTCCTTGAGTTGCTTGATGTGCTGGATGGCCTCGTCGGCCATAGCCGTCTCCAGGTTCCAGCTGGGATTGCCCTGGAAAGGATAGATAGCCGTCGTGTTGCGAAACAGGTTCGGCTGCCATTGGCTGGCGTCGCCGCCGACAAAACCGTAAAAGTATTCGAATCCCATGCCGTTGGGCCATTGATTGAACGGTCCTGCCTGGCTCGACTGGAACGAGGGGGTGTTGTGGTCCTTGCCGAACCATGATGTGGCGTACCCGTTCGCCTTCAGGGTCGTGCCGATAGTGCCCTTCTCGATCGGGATGATGGAATCGTAGCCCGGGAATCCCGTCGATATTTCGCCGACCACTCCGAAGCCCACCGAATGATGATTGCGGCCAGTGATGAGCGCCGCCCGCGTAGGGGAGCAAAGTGAGGTCGAATGAAAATTGGTGTAGCGCAGCCCATGCGCCGCGATGCGATCCATGGCAGGCGTGGGGATGACGCCGCCGAAGGTGCTCGGCGCTCCGAAACCCTGGTCGTCCGTCATGATGAGCAGGACGTTGGGAGCACCCTTCGGCGGCACGACACGCGGCGCCCACCAGGCCGTCGACTCCAAGGCTTTCTCCTTGATCACGCCGTCGAATGCCGGATCGGGGGGTGGGAGTTGCTTCCCGTCGATAGTGGTGGTGGCACCGGGCGAACCTGGAACACCCGTGACCTGCTGAGCCAATGCCGAGGTACAACTAAGGGCGAGAAGACTAACGCCCGCGAAGATGCGGTAACTGATTTTCATGGCGGAAACCTCCGGCTGGAAGTTGGCCTTTGCAGAAGAACAGGTCGCGTCTTCGATAGAATAATCGCATTGAGCGGACAGACTTTGATCGAGGCCAAACCCGTGGCTTGGACAAGGGTAGGACCTTCAAGGCCTTGTGGGAATAGTCGGCGGACTACGAGAAGAGAGATCGCGCATTGCTGTGCCGCACAAAAAGGGGCAACGGCCCGTGTCGCCGGTGTCCGTTGGGGGTCATTCTCGACAAAAATGGATTGTCCGCGCCACGTCCGCTTTCATCCGGAGAGCGACCGAATTGCGGACATGCGGCATGTTGCACATGTGCCTTTCTGAACGAGCCCGGTATTTTTCGGAAAATCAGAAATTTTACTTCCCATCGGACCCAAATCACTTCATAACCCCTGCCGTCCCGGCCCACACAGAGGGGCGTTTCGCGATCGTCACGGACGTAGGGCAGGGGATGCGATGGACGCGGGCGGCGCCAGAGACGAGAGCGCTTATCTGCGGACGGCGAAGTCGTGTGGTCCTGACGCCCCGACGCTGGCGTCAAGTTGGCGGAAGCGATTCCGCCGGCGACGGTGGCAAGAAAGCCCGGTCACCGGGGAGAGCGCGATATAGGCCGTTAAAACCATCGCGTGCGGGAATGCCGGGTGTCCCGGTGCGACCGTGGTGACTAACGCGTGTGCTTACTACACTTCGCGCACGCGGCTGCGGGTGCAACGGGCACCCGGCATTCCCCGCTCCCTTTGTTGGGGCGCGAGATTCAAGCATCACTCGGGCGCATCACGCCGCGAGAACGCGAAAGCGTATCTCGCCGTCATTGCGACCCGTTGGCTCCTCGCAATGACGGCATCAACCCTTTAGGGTGAATTCGACCAATAAATCGCGCAAAATGCCTTCCGCATCATCCGCGCCTCCAACAAACCCCCCGAGGAAACCCCCATGCTCACTCTGCATCATCTCAACGACTCCCGCTCGCAGCGGATCCTCTGGCTGCTGGAGGAGCTCGGCACGCCCTATGAGATGAAGCGCTACCAGCGCAACACGACCACGCGGCTGGCGCCGCCGGAGCTGGAGGCGGTGCATCCGCTCGGCAAGTCGCCCGTGATCACCGACGGCGATGTCAGGATCGCCGAATCCGGCGCGATCGTCGATTACATCATCCGCCGTTATGGCAAGGGCGCGTTGATGCCGGCACAAGGTACCGCCGACTATGAGACTTACAACGAATGGCTGCATTATTCCGAAGGCTCGGCGATGCTGCCGCTGATGCTCAATCTATATGTCTCCAGGTTGAAGGAAGCAGCCGCACCCTTGCAGCCGCGCATCGACAGCGAAACGGCCAACCATCTCGGCTATGTCAACGGCGCGTTGAAGGGCCGCCAGTTCTTTGTCGGCCAATCGTTTTCCGGCGCCGACATCCAGATGAGCTTTGTCGGCGAGATGGCCAAGGTATTCGACAAGCTCGGGCCGTACCCGGACTTGAGCGCCTGGCTATCGCGGATGCATGCCCGGCCGGCGTTCCAGCGCTCGGTCGAGAAGGGCGGGGCGTATCGTTTTGCGAAATAGGCTTTCAAATGTGCGGGAGACCGGGATTTGCGGGGGTTATCCCGCGTACTGCGATCTGCTAAAAATTGTCATTCCGGGGCGCGCGTCTTCGCGCGAACCCGGAAGTTCGAGATTCCGGGTTCGTGCTGCGCACGCCCCGGAATGACGGGGTTGATGTCTGATGTCCCACTCGCTCACCCGCCGCACGTTCCTTGCGAGCGCTACCGCCGCCGCGCTGGCGGGCCGGGCGCGCGCGGAGGGGCCGACGCCGGACCAGATGCTGGATGAACTGATCCGAGAGAACCAGGATTCCGGGATCGGCAGCGGCTTCGACAACGCCTCGCGCAACGTCAAGCTGCCGAAGAAATCGTTGCCGACGCTGTCGCCCTCGACCGCGGAAACCACCCAGGGCTCGATCGCGGAATACGAGGCCATCGTCGCCAAGGGCGGCTGGCCGCAGGTGCCTGCGGCCGACCGGCTGCTGGTCGGCGCGAAAAGCCCGGCGGTGCCCCCATTGCGGGCGCGGCTTTCGATCGCCGGCGACCTCGAAACCAATTCCGGCGATCCGCAGGTGTTCGATTCCTATGTCGACGTCGCGCTGCGCCGCTTCCAGGTGCGCCATGGTTTGCATTCCGACGGCGTGGTGCGCGATGCGACGTTGCGCGCGCTCAATGTGCCGGCGCAGACCCGGCTGGCGCAGCTCAAGACCAACGCGGTCAGGCTGAAGAGCCTCACCGGCAATCTCGGCAAGCGCCTCGTGGTCGCCAACATTCCCGCCGCCCAGATCGAGGCGATCGAGAACGGCGTCGCGGTGACGCGGCACACTGCGGTTGCCGGCAAGCCGGACCGGCCGTCGCCGGATATCCAGAGCAAGATCGTGCAGATCAACTTCAACCCGTTCTGGACCGTGCCGGTGTCGATCATCCGCAAGGACCTGATTCCGAAGATGCAGGCGGAGCCGGATTACCTGACCAAAAACCACATCCGCATCTTCGACGCCAGGAACAACGAACTGCCGCCGTCGCAGCTCGACTGGTATTCGGCCGAGGCGGTCAATTACAAGTTCAAGCAGGATGCCGGGGATTTCAATTCGCTGGGCTCGATCCGGATCAATTTCCCGAGCGCGTTTGGCGTCTACATGCACGACACCCCGTCGAAGAACCTGTTCGGCGAGGATTTCCGCTTCGCCTCCTCAGGCTGCATGCGGGTGCAGAACGTCCGTGAACTGGTGTACTGGATTTTGGAGGAGAGCCCGGGCTGGTCGAAAGCCGAGATCGATGCCGTCATCAAGTCCGGCGATCACAAGGACGCCAAGGTCGCCAAACCGTTGCCGCTTTATTGGGTCTATGTGACGGCATGGGCGACGCCGGATGGCGTGGTCCAGTTCCGCGACGATATCTACAACCGGGACGGGGTGGCGGGGTGAGTACTTTCGCCGTTGGGGACGACGATGTTGGTTTTCCCACCGTCCCCACCATATCTTGCATAAATGGGGGACCTGTACCGCAAGTGCTTGGCCATTTCGGCCCGATATGGTATCCCGCGAGCGTCACTTCGACCGCCACACATAACCGACCGCAGTTCGCCCTAACAGGCTGCGGCGGTGGAGATATTTCGTCCAATGACCCCTCCGACCAGCTCTTCCGCCAGCAGCACTAGGACCGGTTCTGCGCCCAACTCGTTCTTCACGGCCCCGCTCACCGAGGCCGACCCCGATATCGCGGCCGCAATCCGGGGCGAACTCGGCCGGCAGCGCCATGAGATCGAGCTGATCGCCTCTGAAAACATCGTCAGCCGCGCGGTGCTGGAAGCACAGGGTTCGGTACTGACCAACAAATATGCCGAAGGCTATCCGGGCAATCGCTATTACGGCGGCTGCGAGTGGGTCGATGTGGTGGAGACGCTGGCGATCGACCGCGCCAAGAAATTGTTCGGCGCCGGCTTTGCCAATGTGCAACCCAATTCCGGCAGCCAGATGAACCAGGCGGTGTTTCTGGCGCTGCTGCAGCCCGGCGATACCTTCATGGGTCTCGATCTTGCCGCCGGCGGACATCTCACCCATGGCTCGCCGGTCAACATGTCCGGCAAATGGTTCAAGGCCTCGCACTACACGGTGCGGCGCGAGGATCAGATCATCGACATGGATGCAGTGGCCAAGCAGGCCGAGCAGGTGAAGCCGAAGCTGATCATCGCCGGCGGATCGGCCTATTCGCGTCCCTGGGATTTCAAGCGCTTTCGCGAGATCGCCGACAGCATCGGTGCTTATTTGCTGGTGGACATGGCGCATTTTGCCGGCCTCGTGGCCGGCGGCGTGCATGCTTCGCCGGTGCCGCACGCGCATGTCACCACCACGACGACGCACAAATCGCTGCGCGGCCCGCGCGGCGGGCTGATCCTGTGCAACGACGAGGCGCTGGCCAAGAAGCTGAATTCCGCGATCTTCCCGGGCCTGCAGGGTGGACCGCTGATGCATGTGATCGCGGCCAAGGCGGTCGCCTTCGCCGAAGCGCTGCGCCCGGACTTCAAGATCTACGCCAGGAACGTGGTCGAGAACGCCAAGGCGCTGGCGGAATCGCTGCGCGCCCAGGGCCTCGACATCGTCTCGGGCGGCACCGACAACCATTTGATGCTGGTCGATCTGCGGCCCAAGGGCCTCAAGGGCAACGTCTCCGAAAAGGCGTTGGTGCGCGCGGCCATCACTTGCAACAAGAACGGCATTCCGTTCGATCCCGAGACGCCGTTCGTCACCTCGGGACTTCGTCTCGGTACGCCCGCGGCGACCACGCGCGGCTTCGGTGTTGCCGAATTCAAGCAGGTCGCCGGCCTGATTGCCGAAGTGCTCGATGCGGTGGCGCAGTCGCAGGACGGCAAGGCGCCGCTGGTCGAGGCGGCGGTCAAGGAACGGGTGAAGGCGCTCACCGACCGCTTTCCGATTTATCAGTAAGGCAGGTAGATGCGTTGCCCAAGCTGCAACAGTCTCGATACCCAGGTGAAGGACTCGCGTCCGACCGAGGATTCGGCGGTGATTCGCCGGCGGCGGGTTTGCGTCGCCTGCAATTTCCGCTTCACCACTTTCGAGCGGGTGCAGTTGCGCGAACTCACGGTCATCAAGCGCAATGGCCGCAGGGTGCCGTTCGACCGCGACAAGCTGGTGCGCTCGCTGCAGATCAGCCTGCGCAAGCGGCCCGTTGACCCGGAGCGGGTCGAGAAGATGGTCTCGGCGATCGTGCGCGAGCTCGAAAGCGGCGGTGAGGCGGAGATTTCATCGGAAGCGATCGGCGAGATCGTGATGGAACATCTGCGCCAGCTCGACGACGTCGCCTATGTGCGGTTTGCCTCGGTCTATCGCAATTTTCGCGAGGCGAAAGACTTCGAAGCCGTGCTCGGCGAACTCTCCGCTGACGACGACGCGCGGCTGGCGTTGCTACGCAAATGATCTTCCGCATTCTGGAAGACCAGTACGCGCAAAAGTCCAAAGAGTCGAAAGCGGCCGATCAGCGTTTCATGCAACTGGCGCTGACGCTCGGGCGGCGCGGGCAGGGACGCACGTGGCCCAATCCCGCGGTCGGCGCGGTGGTGGTCAAGGACGGCGTCATTGTGGGACGCGGGTGGACGCAGCCCGGCGGCCGTCCCCACGCCGAACCCGAGGCGCTGGCGCGTGCCGGCGAGGCTGCACGCGGCGCCACGCTCTATGTGACGCTGGAGCCGTGCTCGCATGTCGGCAAGTCGCCGCCCTGCGCCGACGCCATCATCGCCGCGGGCGTTGCGCGCGTGGTGTCCGCGATCGAGGATCCCAATCCGGAAGTGGCCGGGCAGGGCCACGCCCGGCTTCGCGCCGCCGGCATCACCGTCGATATTGGCCTCGGCGCGATCGAAGCCGCGCGCGATCACGCCGGGCATTTCCGGCGCATCCGCGACAAGCGTCCACATGTGATCCTCAAGCTTGCGGTATCGTCGGACGACAAGATCGGTGCGTCGGGCCGCAAGCCGGTGGCGATTTCAGGCGAAGCCGCGCAGGCGCGGGTGCATCTGCTGCGGGCGCAATGCGATGCCATCCTGGTCGGGATCGGTACGGTGCGGGCGGACGATCCGCTGCTGACCTGTCGTCTGCCCGGCATGGAGGTCCGTTCGCCGGTGCGCGTGGTGCTGGATCGGAGCTTGCGCATTCCCGGCTCGAGCCGGCTGGTGCATTCGGCGCGCGAGGCGCCGCTATGGGTGATGACCTCAAACCTGTCGGAAGCGCCGGCGGCCATGAAGCTCGGCGCCGCGGGCGCGCAGGTGATCCGCGTCGCCACCACGGCCACGCCGCCGGGGCTTGATCTCATGGTTGCGCTGCATGCGCTGGCGGACAAAGGCATTACACGGCTACTGGTGGAGGGCGGCGCGCGCGTGGCGTCATCCTTTGTCGCCGCAGGCCTCGTCGACGAAGTGTGGCTCGTGCGCGGCCGCGATGCCATCGGCGCCGACGGCGTCGCTGCGCTGGACGCATTGCCGCTATCGGCGATCACCCAGTCGCCCCTGTTTGCGCAACGTGCTAGCGAAACGCTGCAAAGCGACACACTCACCATCTACGAGCGCATCTGATGTTCACCGGCATAGTCACTGACATTGGTGAGATCGTCGCCCTGACGCCGACGGCGCAGGGTCAGTTGCACCGGTTGCGCATCGCCTGCCGCTACGACCGCGCGACAATCGCCGATGGCGCGTCGATCGCCTGCAACGGCGTCTGCCTCACCGTGGTGGCGTCCGGGGTCGAGCGAGACAAAACCTGGTTCGATGTCGATGCCGCCGCCGAGACGCTCGGCATGACCACGGCGAAACACTGGACCGTCGGCACCCGGCTCAATCTGGAGCGCGCGCTGAAGATTGGCGACGAACTCGGCGGCCATATCGTGGCCGGGCATGCCGATGGCGTCGCCGGCATCGTCAAGCGCGACGATCTGCCCGACATGGCGCGATTTGAGCTGAAGACGTCACGCGAGCTGGCGCGTTTCATCGCCGCCAAGGGCTCGGTGACGCTCGATGGCGTGTCGCTGACGGTCAATACGGTGCAAGACGTGGTGTTTTCGGTGCTGATCATTCCGCACACGCTCAATGTCACGACGCTTGGCGGCTGGCACGCCGGCGGCGAGGTCAATCTCGAGGTCGATTTGATGGCGCGCTATGCCGCACGGCTCTCGGAAATGAAGTAGAAGCAACGACGATAAATGTGTCATACGCGGGCTTGACCCGCGTACCCATCCTCTTAACAAGATGGATTCCGGGTCAGGCCCGGCAATGACAAAGAAGGCATGTAAATGGCGGACGCGCGGCGCGCACCATTAAAGGATCAAACCGACATATCAGGCGCGCGCGCGCTGATCGTCGAGGCGCGGTTCTATGATGACATCCAGGATGCGCTGCTGGAGGGCGCGGTCGCGGAACTGAAGGCCGCCGGCGTCGCCCATGAGGTCATCACGGTCCCCGGCTCGCTGGAAATTCCGGCAGCGATCGCGATTGCGCTCGATGCCGCCGAAAGCCATGGCAAGCCCTACGATGCTGTGATCGCGCTGGGTTGCGTGGTACGGGGCGACACCATTCATTTCGAGATCGTCTCGATGGAATCCTCGCGCGGGCTGATGGACCTTGCGGTGGCGCGACGAATTCCGCTCGGCAACGGCATCATCACCGTCAACACCGACGCGCAGGCTTGGGCGCGGGCGCGTGCCGGCGAGCTCAACAAGGGCGGCGACGCCGCGCGTGCAGCCCTGGCGATGCTGCGGATCAAGCGCCGGCTGGCGCGGGCCTGATCATGGCAGACAACAAAAAGAGCCAGGCGAAGCAGCCGCCAAAGGGTCTGGACAAGAAGGCCAACCGGCGCGGCGCGGCGCGGCTGGCGGCGGTGCAGGCGCTGTATCAAATGGATATCGGTGGCGCCGGCATCAACGACATCTTCGCCGAGTTCGAAAGCCATTGGCTCGGAGGCGAGGTCGAAGGCGACAAATACCTACCGGCTGAAGCGGCCTTCTTCCGCGACGTCGTGTCCGGCGTGGTGCGCGATCAGGCGAAACTCGATCCCCTGATCGACGAGGCGCTGTCGAAAGGCTGGCCGCTGAAGCGGATCGACGCCATCCTGCGCGCGGTGCTGCGCGCCGGCTCCTACGAGCTGGAACACCGCAAGGATGTGCCGGCGCGCGTCGTGGTGTCGGAATATGTCGATGTCGCGCATGCCTTTGTCGACGGCGACGAGACCGGTATGGTGAATGCGGTGCTCGATCAGATCGCCCGCCAGTTTCGCGCCGACGAGTTTTCGCGGGCAGGCGGCTGACATGACGGCCCCCGGTGCAAAGGCATCCGGTGAGGACTCGCTGATCGCGCGCCATTTCCGGCCCATCGCGACCGACCCGGGCGCGTTCGGTCTCGGCGATGACGCGGCGATCCTGGCGCCATCGGGCGACGAGATCGTGGTGACCACGGACGCCATCGTGGAGGATGTGCATTTTCTGGTCGATGATCCACCGGACACGATCGCGCGCAAGGCGCTCCGGGTGAATTTGTCCGATCTCGCCGCGAAGGCTGCGGTCCCGGCGGGGTTTGTGCTGACGCTGGCGTTGCGGGCCGCCGATGATGCATGGCTGGCCCCGTTCGCGCGCGGGCTCGGCGAGGACGCGACAATGTTCGGCTGCGCGCTATTGGGCGGCGATACGGTTTCGACGCCGGGCCCGCTGATGATCTCGATCACGGCGTTCGGGCGCGTGGCCCCGGGCAGGATGGTGCATCGCCGCGGCGCGAAACCCGGCGACCGCGTGGTGGTGACGGGAACGATCGGTGACGCAGCCCTCGGCCTCAATATCCTCCGTGGCGGCGCCATCGCCGCGGCCCTCGCTGACGACGCGGCGGCTCAACAGCTGCTGGTCGATCGCTATCGGATCCCACAGCCGCGCACGGCGCTGGCGAAGGCGATTCGCGATCACGCCAGCGCGGCGATGGATGTGTCCGATGGTCTTGCGGGGGACCTCGCCAAGCTGTGCGATGCATCCGGCGTCTCCGCCGCCATCGACGCGCCGAGCATCCCGTTGTCGGCTTCCACTGCAAAACTATTGGCCCGCGGTAGCGTTGGCATCGAGGCCATCGTCGCCGGTGGTGATGATTACGAGATCCTGTGCACGATCCCGGAGGATCGCTTTGGGGCGTTCGCGCAAGCTGCCCGGCTTGCCACGGTGGCCGTGACCTCGATCGGGACCATCATTGCCGGGTCTCCTGTTCCCAGGTTTTTGGACGCGGAAGGCAGGGCGATCGCGTTGCCGCGGCTCTCCTACAGCCATTTCCCGGATTCCGGAGTGTAGGATTTTTGCGAAAAGCGCTGGTTTCCATGCAAATACCTGCCGAAATCGACCAATTACAGCCTTGGCAGCGTTGCACCGGGGAAGCGATTTTGGCATGGTCCCGCCGATTTGAGGCCGCCCTTTTGGGCAGGGTAAGGCCTCCTTTTTATGCGCCCGCCGCGTCTTGCGGTGACGGCGTGGGGGCTACATCAAGGATCTGAGGCAAATTCAATGACAGCATTATGGGTGATTGTGCTCTGCGGAGCGCTTTCCATCGTTTACGCCATCTGGGCAACGGCATCGGTCTTGAACGCGGACGCCGGCAATCCGCGGATGCAGGAAATTGCGGCGGCGGTGCGCGAAGGCGCGCAGGCCTATCTCAGGCGCCAGTACACGACGATCGGTATGGTCGGCATCGTGATCTTCGCGCTGCTGGCCTACTTCCTCGGCATGCTGGTCGCCATCGGCTTCCTGATCGGCGCGGTGCTGTCGGGTGCTGCCGGCTTCATCGGCATGAATGTCTCGGTGCGCGCCAACGTGCGCACCGCGCAGGCCGCGACCACCTCGCTGGCCGGCGGACTTGAACTCGCCTTCAAGGCCGGCGCCATCACCGGCATGCTGGTTGCGGGTCTGGCGCTGCTCGGCGTCACCATCTATTTCGCCTATCTCACCCACGTGCTGGATCTTCCCGCCAACAGCCGCACGGTGGTCGATGCCATGGTCGCCCTCGGCTTCGGCGCCTCGCTGATTTCGATCTTCGCGCGTCTCGGTGGCGGCATCTTCACCAAGGGCGCCGACGTCGGCGGCGATCTCGTCGGCAAGGTCGAGGCCGGCATTCCGGAAGACGATCCGCGCAACCCGGCCACCATCGCCGACAACGTCGGCGACAATGTCGGCGATTGCGCCGGCATGGCGGCCGACCTGTTCGAGACCTATGCGGTGACCGCGGTCGCCACCATGGTGCTCGCCGCGATCTTCTTTGCGACCTCGCCATTGCTGGTCAACATGATGACGCTGCCGCTCGCGATCGGCGGCATCTGCATCCTCACCTCGATCGTCGGCACCTTCTTCGTCAAGCTCGGCGCCAACCAGTCGATCATGGGCGCGCTGTACAAGGGCCTGATCGCAACGGGCATCTTGTCGCTGTTCGGCGTCGCCGGCGTGATCCACTGGCTGGTCGGCTTTGGCCCGCTGGAAGGCGTCAAATACACCGGCATGGCGCTGTTCGAATGCGGCATCGCCGGCCTCGTCGTCACCGGGTTGATCATCGTGATCACCGAATACTACACCGGCACCGATTATCGCCCGGTGAAGTCGATCGCGGCCTCGTCGGTGACCGGTCACGGCACCAACGTGATCCAGGGTTTGGCGATATCGATGGAATCCACCGCCGGTCCGGCGCTGGTGATCATCGCCGGCATTCTCGTCACCTACAGCCTGGCGGGCCTGTTCGGCATCGCGATCGCCACCACCACGATGCTGGCGCTGGCCGGGATGGTCGTGGCCCTCGATGCCTTCGGTCCGGTCACCGACAATGCCGGCGGCATTGCCGAAATGGCCGGCCTGCCGAAGGAAGTCCGGAAAGCCACCGACGCTCTCGACGCGGTCGGCAATACCACCAAGGCGGTCACCAAGGGCTATGCGATCGGTTCGGCCGGCCTCGGCGCATTGGTGCTGTTTGCGGCCTATAATGAAGACCTCAAATTCTTCATCGCCAACGCCGTGAAGTATCCGTACTTCCAGGGTGTGCTGCCCGACTTCTCGCTGAACAATCCCTACGTCGTGGTCGGTCTGCTGTTCGGCGGCCTGCTGCCTTATCTGTTCGGCGCGATGGGCATGACAGCGGTTGGCCGCGCGGCCAGCGCCATCGTCGAGGAGGTGCGGCGTCAGTTCCGCGAAAAGCCCGGCATCATGCAGGGCACCGACAAGCCGGATTACGGCAAGGCGGTCGATCTTCTGACCAAGGCGGCGATCAAGGAAATGATCATCCCCTCGCTGCTGCCGGTGCTGTCGCCGATCTTCGTCTATTTTGTGATCTTCGGGATTGCGGGCGGCGGCGCCGCTGGCAAGTCGGCGGCGTTCTCGGCGGTCGGTGCGATGCTGCTCGGCGTGATCGTCACTGGTTTGTTCGTGGCGATTTCGATGACCTCGGGCGGCGGCGCGTGGGACAACGCCAAGAAGTACATCGAGGATGGCCATTATGGCGGCAAGGGCTCCGACGCCCACAAGGCCGCGGTGACCGGCGATACCGTCGGCGATCCCTACAAGGATACGGCGGGTCCCGCGGTCAACCCGATGATCAAGATCACCAACATTGTGGCGCTGCTGCTGCTGGCGATTCTCGCGCACTGACCGGCGTAAACCTGATCAAACAAAAAACCCCGCGGCGCGAGCCGCGGGGTTTTTCTTTTGAACTTAGGACAGCCTGCGCTAGATCGGATCAAACTGTCCGGTGAGCGTCACGCGCGGTCCGTGCCAATAGCGGTTCGGCGTCAGATTGTTCACCGCCGGATTGGCCTGGTTCTGCACGTTGATCATCGCATCGAGCCGGTAGCTCGCGGCAAGCTTCATGTGGTCGGTGATCCAGTAGCCGACACCGACCTGGACGTCGCCGCTGAACACAGAAGCGAAGCGCTGCGTGGTCGTTGTGGTGATCGTGCTTGGAGAACCAAGGCCGCCTAACAGAAGCCCGAAAGTCGACGGTGAAAGGCTCAAGACCTCTGTTGAGGTCGAGATGGATTGCTGCGTTCCGAACAGGATCGCGGCATCGCCCATATAATCGAGAGTCCATTTCCCGGCGAACGGGATTGCTCCAGGCGCTGCCGCGGAGGATGTGTTCCTGAACATGGGTGGAAGAAGTGATCGTGGCAACGGTGTTGAAAATCGCGCGCGTGGCGTCGTTTGCGCCCGCGGTTCGCGCGCGACAATACCTAGTGGAAGGAGGGCACAAGCTTGAACAGCGGCGTCAGGTAATTGAGTTCCTGGCCGGATGTCGGCGTGGTCCGGCTGATATAGTCGAATATCCTGCCGTCCTGCAGCCCGTAATTGGCGAGCCGCTGCACCTGGCGGTTTCTGTCGAAGTAGATCGCGATCACCCGCTGGTCGACCACCCGCTGGTTCATGAAAGCGATCGGCCGCTCGGAGCGCTGCGAGATGTAATAGAACACTTCGCCGTTCAGGGTCGCAACCGTGGAGGGTGTTCCCATCACGATCAGCACCTGGTCCTGGCTCGCGCCGATCGGAATCTGTTCAAGCGCGCCGGGCGGAAGGATGTAGCCCTTCTGAAATTGCTCGCCGGTGCAGCCGCCAAGCACGGCACACACAAGGGCAATGGCGGCGACCGAACGCATGCCGCGCCAGCGCGCAACCAGGCCGCGCCGAGAGCGCACGCGTGAGCATGTCGGGGTCGGCTCATTCATTGCGGAATCGGTCCTATCCCCTTGCATCATACGAGGCGTTGACGTACCGGGCAGCACGTCCGAGTGCAATAGGCGCGGGCCCCCATAGACAGACCTTTGGGGCTCGCTTGCGGAACCCACAATGCTTTGGCCATTCAATCACTTCAGCAAACCCCGGCTAGCCCAGCGCGGCACCATTGAGGCCATCTATGGCACGATCGTGACGCAAGCGCGAGAACCGCTGTTTTATCGGGACTTTGGCGTCCCGGACACGGTTAATGGCCGTTTCGACCTGCTGGTGCTGCATTTATGGATGGTGTTGCGCCGGCTGAGGCCGATAGAGGGCGGAGCTGACCTGGTCCAGACCCTGTTCGATCGCTTCTGCGACGATATGGATGCCAATTTGCGTGAAATGGGGGTCGGAGACCTCACCGTTCCGAAGCGAATGCAGGCCTTCGGGGAGGCCTTCTATGGACGCGCGGCGGCCTACGATCTCGCTTTGGCGGCGGGCAGGGAGCCGTTGGCGCAAGCCTTGTGCAAGAATATCCTGAACGGCGAGGGAATCGAAAATGCGCGGCGGCTGGCCGTCTACGCCGAGACCGCTATCGCAGCCCTGGCCGGAACGGACGAGGCGAGTTTGCGGAGCGCGTCGTGGAGCTTTCCTGGGCCGGCCTGATCCAGCGCGCGGCATCGAGCAGCAGTGAACAAAATGAAGAGCATGAAAGATCACGCCGATCCCTGGAGCGTTCCCGTGGTCGTGGCGCAAATACCGGACAGCGGATTGCATCGCGAAATCGAAGCCGGTCCGGCCGCGCGCGAGGCGATGGCTGACATTGCGGGCTTGCGCGAAATTCTGTCGGCCAGCGCTTCGCTTGATCTTACGCTTGAAAAGGCGGGCCGGGTCCATGTCACAGGCCGGGTCCGCGCGCGGATCGGGCAGACCTGCGTGGTCTCGCTCGATCCGATCGAAAACGATATCGACGAAGCGATTGACCTGATTTTCGCGCCTCCCGAACAAATTCCGGAACTGGCCGATCTGGTCGACGAGGCAGCCGAAAGCGACACCGAAATTCCGGACCCGCCGGAGCCGATTGTAAATGGTGTCATCGATCTGGGCCGGGTGGCGACCGATGCGTTGTTCCTGGGGATCGATCCTTACCCGCGCAAGCCGGATGCGGTTTTCGAACCGCTGATCGAAGCCGCCGATCCGGAAGACCATCCGTTCGCGGCGCTGAAGGCCTTGCAGCCAAGCGCAAAACCGCGCGTTCCGAAGAAGCCCAAAAAGCGCTGAAGAAGCGCCAAGCCGTCGCCGAACGGCGCGATGCAGCAAATATCGCTTCTGGAACGAATGTCGGATTTCGATTTAAACCATTGAAATATCGTTATATATTTCCATGAGTCGATTCCAAGTCACAGCGGTTCGGCATCCAAAAGGAAGCGGTCAAGAGGTTGTGTCGGGACGAGGAAACGCTATTGTCGCGGCCCGGCCGGGGCGCTGCTTCGCGCTTCGCCGAACGCTATCCATGGCGATTTCCAGTCCGCGGCCGAGCGCTTCAAGACCGCACAAAGATCAGGTTTCCGGGACGTTCATGCCGCAAAAGGTTCGAATCGCGCTTGACGCCATGGGTGGCGATGTCGGCGCATCGGTGGTCATTCCCGGCGCCGCCATTTCGTTGTCCCGACATCCAGACACTGAATTTCTGCTGTTCGGCGAACGCGGATTGATTGAGGCGCAACTCGCCAAGCATCCGGCGATGAAGGCCGCCTCGCGCGTCATTCATACCGACGTGGCCGTCAGCATGCACGACAAGCCCAGTCAGGCATTGCGGCGTGGCCGCAAGACTTCGTCGATGTGGCTCGCCATCGACGCGGTCAAGAAAGGCGAGGCCGACGTGGCGGTCTCCGCCGGCAATACCGGCGCGCTGGCAGCGATGGCGCGGTTTTGCCTGCGCATGCTGCCCGGGATTGACCGGCCTGCGTTGGCGGCCATATGGCCGACGATGCGCGGCGATTCGGTGGTGCTCGATCTCGGCGCCACCATCGGCGGTGATGCGCATCATCTCGTGGCGCTGGCGGTGATGGGCAGCGCCATGGCGAGCGTATTGTTCAATCTGGAGCGGCCGACGGTCGGTCTGCTCAACATCGGGGTCGAGGAAATCAAGGGCCGCGAGGAAATTCGTGAGGCTGCGGAATTGCTCCGCGCGATGAATCTGCCGCAACTTGAATATATCGGTTTCGTCGAGGGCGACGGTATTGGTAAGGGCGCCGCCGACGTCATTGTCGCCGAAGGGTTCAGCGGCAATATCGCCTTGAAAGCCACCGAGGGCGCGGCGCGACAGATCACCGAATTCCTGCGCAGTGCCATGGCTCGCACCTGGCGCGCGCGGATCGGCTATCTGTTCGCCAGGAATGCCTTCAAGTCGCTGCGCGACAAACTGGATCCCTCGAAGTCCAATGGCAGTGTGGTGCTTGGCCTGAACGGCATCGTCATCAAGAGTCACGGCGGAACCGATGCCGACGGCTTTGCGTATGCGGTCGATGTTGGCTACGAGATGGTCCACTACGATCTCCTCACCAAGATCAATCAGATGCTCAATCGCGACGGCAGCGCGCTTGCGTCGGCGCACACCGCGCAGGAGGCTGTCTCGTGACTGCGATACGTTCGGTCGTGCTCGGCTGCGGCTCCTACCTGCCGCGGCAGATCCTGACCAATGCCGAACTGGCGGCGCGGATAGATACTTCCGATGAGTGGATCGTGCAGCGCACCGGGATTCGGCAGCGTCACATCGCCGCCGAAGGCGAGTTCACCTCGGATCTGGCGCTCCATGCCGCGCGCGCAGCGCTTGCCAACGCAGGCATCGATGCGCAGTCGATCGACCTCATTGTGCTGGGGACCTCGACGCCGGACAACACCTTTCCCGCCACCGCGGTTGCGGTGCAGAACGGCCTCGGCATCAATCACGGCGCGGCCTTCGACCTGCAGGCGGTATGCTCGGGGTTCATTTTCGCGCTTGCGACCGCGGACAATTTCCTGCGCACCGGCGCGTTCAAGCGCGCGCTGGTGATCGGCGCCGAGACATTCTCTCGAATTCTCGACTGGAACGATCGGGGCACCTGCGTGCTGTTCGGGGATGGCGCCGGTGCCCTTGTGCTTGAAGCGCAGCAGCAACCGGGCAAAACCTCCGATCGCGGCATATTGACCACACATCTGCGCTCGGACGGCCGCCACAAGTCAAAATTGTATGTCGATGGCGGGCCGTCCTCGACCCAAACTGTGGGTTTTCTGCGGATGGAGGGCCGCGAAGTGTTCAAGCACGCGGTCGGCATGATCACCGACGTGATTGTAGATGCCTTCAAAGCCACGGGAACCTGCGCCGATGACATCGACTGGTTCGTCCCTCACCAGGCCAATAAACGAATCATCGACGCCTCCGCGCACAAGCTTCATATTGCGCCGCAGAAGGTGGTGCTGACGGTCGATCTGCACGGCAACACCTCGGCGGCCTCGATTCCACTGGCGCTGTCAGTCGCGGTGACGGACGGGCGGGTGAAGAAGGGCGATCTGGTGTTGCTCGAAGCCATGGGCGGCGGCTTCACCTGGGGCTCGGCGCTGCTGCGCTGGTGAGCGCGATGTTAAATGTTTATCTGCATTGCAATGTTGTTTCATGCTAGAATGAATTTAACGGGCAGCGGTTTGGTGCTGGAATCCGCCCGATGTTGTCAAATTGAGGGGTTTGCTCACACGAAGCGCATTCCACTTTGCCTCAAAACGCGCTATTCCTATCAATGAGTGCTGTTGACCGTCGCGCGTGAAGCACATAATTTCAAGTTACCAATTGTTCGCCGTGGGTTGGGGCAGGCGATGACCGGAACCGGAAAAACCGTTACACGCGTCGATCTGTGCGAAGCCGTCTACCAGAAGGTGGGGCTGTCGCGCACGGAATTGTCCGCCTTCGTCGAACTGGTTCTGAAGGAGATCACCGATTGCCTCGAGAAGGGCGAGACGGTGAAGCTGTCGTCGTTTGGATCGTTTATGGTACGCAAGAAGGGCCAGCGTATCGGCCGTAACCCGAAGACCGGCACTGAGGTGCCGATTTCGCCGCGGCGGGTGATGGTGTTCAAGCCGTCGGCGATACTGAAGCAGCGGATCAACGGTAACGCCATCAACGGCGACGGCAAGGCCGACTAGATATTTCTTCGGAAATTCCAGCAACAGGACGATCGAACAGGAGCCGGCATTTGGACAAGGCGCCCGATGCGTTCCGGACCATCAGCGAGGTCGCCGACGATCTCGACATCCCCCAGCACGTCCTTCGGTTTTGGGAGACGCGGTTCGCCCAGATCAAGCCGATGAAGCGGAGCGGCGGCCGGCGCTACTATCGCCCCGACGATGTCGACCTGCTCAGGGGCATCCGCCGGCTGCTGTACGGCGAGGGCTACACCATCCGCGGGGTGCAGCGCATTCTGAAAGAGCACGGCATCAAATCGGTACAGGGCCTGGCCGACGCCTCGGTCATTGCCTCGTTCGGCGCCATCGAAGAGGTGATCGGGCGAAGCGTCCTGGAACAGGACCACGACGGCACGCCCGGCATCGACCTCGATGACGATGATTATGACGGAGGCGAAGACGGCATCGACCTTCGCCTCGCCGAACCCGACGATGATGAAATCCCGGTGGCGTTTGAGGGCAGTCCCGTTGCCGACATCGCGGTTCCGGCGCACCAACTCGATGTCGCGCGCCTGCAGGGCGTGTTGCAGGACCTGATCGCCTGCCGGCAATTGCTCGATCGCGCGCTGAAGGATGGCTAGGCCGATCTGGGATCGGCGGAACTTTGCAGGTGCCGCCGTGCTCAAGCCTGATCGCGCTTCTTGCGCGCAAAGCCGATCGAAGCTAAGGGAACAGCATCGGAGCGTGGCGCAGCCCGGTTAGCGCACTAGTCTGGGAGACTAGGGGTCGGAGGTTCAAATCCTCTCGCTCCGACCAATTACTTCAAACTCTTAGCGGGAAACGCTCGCAGCTCGGATTTGACTAGGGAAACTCCGGGGAAACTTCAGCTAGGTGTGGCGTGTCGTCCGAAGGCTTCTCTCATTAGTACTCATCACGTTCTTGTGTTTCTCGGCTAGACGTGCCACGATCACCCTGCACGGTGCGCAACGGAGACAGACGCAAGTGCGAGCTAGGGATCCCTTAATCCTTGGCCGTGTTCTGCTTCGGCAGACCCATATGGCGCTTAAAAAATAATTCTATCCGTCTGCGCAGGCGGGCTCCAAGACCTCATCAGTTCGGAGCCTAGCTATGTCCAAAAACCTCACCCGAATTCCGTCCGATTTTCCGAGCGTGCACCGTCTCGGCGATGCGCTGCTCTTTCGCGAATTGCTTGGCAACCCTGGCAAGAGCACGTTCGCGCGATACTTGCAGACGGGGCTAATCCCTCCGCCTGACAAGAAGCTTGGCACTCTTAATCGATGGAAAGAGACCACGATGGCCGCGGCCGTCGAAGCGCTACCAGAGGCGCGCGAGCGCCAGGTGGTAATCGGGAATCAGTCAGAGAAGGGCGCCGCACATGCAGCTCTCTGATCCGACCCCACTGGCGTCCGAGCTGTTGCCCGGCAATCCCGTCTCGATAGCCGATGGCCTTGCGGCCGTCACGATCAGTCCCTTTACGCGCGATCTGACCGAAGCCGAAAGGACTGCAATTCTGGCCGCGGACCGGCAGCGCATTTTCGTTCATGATGTCATCGGCGCTGCACCTTCGATGCACCTGGGAGTGCCCGTCAAATTCTCTGACTATCCGTTCGACACCATGGGTTGGTGCATAGACCACGCGAGCTTGATCTGCATTGGTCTAGTCGAATGTTCGAACCCGTCGGAGATGGACGTCGAAGCTCTCCTGTCGCAGTTCGACAGAGACGATGTTGCAGACCACCGCTTCGTAATCCGGGTTATCTTTGACGCACGTTCTGGCGTCTCGGACGACGTGTGGTTTCACCTTGGCCCAAGAGGACGCAAGCAGGCCAGGGTGAAGGAAGCAGTGCGGCCATAGATATCAATTCTTTGAGCGCCGCGGGTCCGCGACGTCTCGTTAAAGCCTACCTGCTGTAGCGGCCTTGGCCGTGGTGGTTCGCAACCGCGCACAACGTTCGACATGTTGTCGAGCACATAGACAACCCAAGCCAATCGGGTTGCCGGGCAGCAAAAAGCCCGGCCGGAGTGACCAGCTCCGAACCGGGCTTACAAGGCTTTGCAAGTGATCAATGTACATGAAAACGGCCCGCAGTACAACGCTGCGTGGACAATTCTGCCTGGGCTCCTGATTCCGGAGACAGGCACCGCCCTCCACACCATCATCGTTCCCGGCGCCGTGAAGACGCTGGCCTGCGTTGAAATGCGGACCGGCGACGGTCTCAACCGCTACGCGCGGCGCGTGGCCATCAAGGCGCACGACATCTGCCAGGTGCGCGTGCACGCGGACATTCGAGGCACCGACGGCGAGTTGCCGCTGGCGAGCGACTTCCACGCGCCGACGCTCCTGTGGGCCTTAGAGAACTCCGCGCAGATCGCTCTTTGGTGTGAACAAGGCATCACCCGCCATGCGGAGGTGGGCGCCTGGACGGTCAACGCCGCTCACGCAGGCTCACGCTTTCAAACCATCATCAACGCGACGCCAGAGCACGCAGCCCACTGGCTCGCACACGTCACGCGTTGGAAAAGAAGAGACGCCGAAGTCCGCGTGTTTGGCGGGGAGACGCTGCAATGAGCGCCCCTGTTGCACTCGACGCCGCGCGGCGCGGCTTCAAGACGTTTCTCCTAGAGCCAAACACGAACGTCCCGCTCATCCCAAATTGGCGAGATGTAGCTACAACCGACCCCGATCAGATCCGGGGGTGTTGGGCACTTTGTCCTAACGCGAACATCGGCATCTCCACAGAGAACTTGCTGACGCTTCGCATCACCGAACGGTGCCCGCCCGCAACCGTCGCGCAGCTCGCCTTGCTATTTCAGGAGCACGGCGTCCCCAAGAGCGTCCGCACACAACGCGCCATCTCCGACACAGGCATCGAAATTCTTATGCACTTTTCGTTGCCCGCTGGCGCAACGGTCAAGGCGAGAAGCGACGTGTTCTTTGAGGGCATCGACGTCGTATCCAATACGGATTTCGTTGTCGGACCCGGCTCGGTGCTGGACGGGTACACGTGCCGCTTTGTTGACGACAAGTCGTTGTCGCAGGCGTCACCCTGGTTAATGAAAATGTGCGGCGTGCTGCCGGAAAGCAAAACAATGACCAACGTTGTACCTCTGAAGAGACCAGCGGCGGCGCCGACAACGGCGGCGATCAAAACGAAACTCGACTGGGCTCTTGAGGCCTCGCAGCATGTGCCGGTCCACCCCTGCCGCTGGTACGTCGATCCTGGCCCTGACGCCAATCCCGATGAATGCAAGAGGGCAATAAAGGCGGCGAAAGAACCGCTCACTAAGTGGCAGCACGTCGCCACGCAAGACCCAGAGCAAATTCGGAAATTGTGGAGCCAGTGGCCGGACGCTAACATTGGCGGGGTTACTGACCAGCTCTTGGTGCTCGACGTCGACAAAAAGAACGGAGGTTGCGAGACGTATGAGTTCTTGCAACTCGTTGAAGATTTCCCCGAGACAATGACGAGCAACACGCAGGGCGGTGGCCAACATCTATTTTATGTAATGCGTGCAGGTGAGCCACTCAAAAACGGCACACATAAGCTTGGTCCGGGCATCGATGTAAAGACCGATGGCGGATATGTCATGATGCCAGGCAGCACGATTGGAGGTCGCTCGTACACGCGCGCGAACAATGCGCCGATCGCATTCGCGCCCACCTGGATTGTCGAGCAGTGCAAAAACGCAAGGCCGAAGCCAGCCGCGGCCGGCAGGCGCATCGTCGAGGAAGACGATATCGCGATCGAATTAGCCACCAAATGGATGCTCGATCGCGCACCAGTCGCAGAAGAAGGCAACAGAGACAACACCGCACACAGTGTTGCGGCCGGTTTGTACGACTACGGCGTGACATATCCAACCGCGCTCGAGCTCATGCTCGAATGGAATGATCTGAAATGCTCACCTCCGTTGGATCTGGAGGACATCGAACGCGTCACTGGATCGGGTATCAGCAGTCGGGAAAACGCAATCGGCTGCAAGCATCCGCTGGCGCCAGGGTTCGAGGCGGTCGAGATTGCGGAACGCAAGGCGCCGCCCGTGGCCGGAATACCGACTTCGAAAATCGGCGCAGGAGCGTGGGAGAATGAGCCTAACGCGATCTTTGTTGACCACCTGAAGCCCGCAGACCTGCCCGCGGGCGTTCTCCCCGAATTGGTGGAGCAGTTCGCGCGCGATCGCGCCCGCCGCCTTGGCGTAGACGCTGGGGCGCCTGCCGCGGCATTGGTAACCGCACTCGGTTCGCTTGTGCCGGCCGGAAACCGTCTGCAGATGCGGCAGCTTGATACTGAGTGGACCGTCAAGCCGATACTGTGGACGGCTATCATCGGCCCCCCTGGCTCCAACAAGTCGGCAACGATCAACGCCGCAATGGGACCGGTCCAAAAGCTGCAAGGCGCGTGGCGGAAATCATTTGCCGCCGGCGAGCACAAGCGCAAGCTTGACGAGACGCGCCGCGCAACGGCCGAAAAGACAACCAAGACCAAGCCGGAAAACACTGACCAGGTTTTCGAGGGCGAAGCCGAAGCGGCGAAGCCCCGATTTCAGACAGAAAATATACAACGACGCGACGACGGAAGCCCTGGCGGTGGCGTTGTGCGAGAACCCGGAAGGGCTGCTCTATCACGCTGACGAGCTTGCGGGCTGGCTGGCCGGCATGGACGCATATCGCGCCAAAGGCGGAAAAGACCGCGCTTTCTGGCTACAGGCCAAGGAGGGCGGCGACTTCACCGTCAACCGGAAACTGTCAGAGCGGATCTGCGTCGAAAACTGTGCGATCTCGGTGCTGGGCGGAATTCAGCCCGACAAGATCAGGTCTCTAAAACTTGGCATGTCGGACGACGGGTTGCTGCAGCGGTTCACACCCATCATCATCCACCGGTCCGGAAACGGCGCCGACATCGCCCCTGACATCGCGACCGGCGAGCGGCTGGCGAACGCTGCCAACGCGATCGCAGATGCGGCCAATGGCGCCTTGTTCCGATTTTCACCGGAAGCTGATGCTGAGCTGCACGCCGTCGAAGCGTTTAAGGCCAAAGAGATCGCTCGGCCCGATGCGTCCTCCACGCTGCGCCAGTGGCTCGACAAGATGCCCAACGAGTTCGGTCGGCTTTCCCTCGTTTTCCACTTCATCGAGCACTACGGGGCTTCTGGCGGCGCCAGCGACGCACTTCCGGCCGCCTTAATCAGTCGCGGCACCGCGGAGCGCGCGCGCCGGTATCTGACAGAGTTCGTCTATTCACACGCGTTGACGTTCTACCTGAAAGACCTGGGCGCATCCACGATGGACGAGCACGCCCTATGGGTCGCCGGCTTTGTGCTGGCGCGCGGGCTGCCTGCCATTTCGAGCCGGGACATCTACCGCGTTTACCCCGCGCTGAAGTCGCCGGAGAAGCGAAGCCTGATCGTGGCGACAATGCGCGTCCTGGAAATGCACGATTGGGTTAAACCGATCCACGCCGATCGCCACGGCATTGAGGACCGTTGGGCCGTCAATCCGGCGGTACATGACGGCAGGTTCGCAGATATCGCGGCAACGGAACGGAGTTGGCGGGATGGAGTGCAGGAACGCATCAAGCTAGGCGCAGCGGCGTGACGGCCAGGGTGCAAGGCCTTTGTCACCGACTGTCACCGTGTGTCACCGCGTTTTCGGACGGTCGCGGTGTCACCGTCTGTCACCGGTTGTCACCGTCTGTCACTTGCGCGCGTGAGAACCTGAAAGCCCATCTTCTAATAATAGAAGCCAAGGGCACCACTGGCCGCATCTCTCCTATAAATCCCTCAAGTGACAGGCGGTGACAACCGGTGACAGTCCTGAGAAGGCCCCCCGTGGCCCCGACGCGAACAAAAAAAAACCACGCAGACACTGGCCGATTCCAGAAAAGGAAAGCCGACTCGCCGCCGGCGCCCATCAACCGATCCACCGACCCGAGACCAAAAATATGCGACGAACCGATACCACCCCTGGCGCAAAATTCACGGTGCGCGGCCAAGTTTATGTTCAAACCGACCATTTTTATCACACCATGGGCAACGACCGCGAAGTGCGAGTCCTTGAGCTTCAAACGTCGTGCCCCGAATGCTCGCAACCTTTCGACACCACGGCGTCGATGCGCCAGATCAGTACCCGCCAATTGGTGCGCCGTTGCCCGCGTTGTCGGAAGATTTACTTTGGCCCGGTTGTCATGCCGGAGGCTGTGGCGCCGAAACCTAGCCGCCGCGTGACAAAGCCAAAGCTTCCAACCGTGTCGGCATCGCCGGCGCCATCTGCGCCTGTTGATCAATCCGCGGTTCCAGACAGTTACCTGGAACGGCTCGCCATGCTCGATTAGGTCGGAGCGGTGAACGGATCGTGTTGTGTTTGAAATTCACATGCTATCCCGTTTATCCAACGGCGGTTTTTGTGGCAGCTGCCAGCAGTCTGCCGCCGATTTGGAACGCTGGATAAATCGCACCACGACAAGGGCGTAGGCAATGCGTGCTTTTAATTTCTCGCTCCCGGCAGACCCCGAAGAATGGCTGGCAAACATCATCCGCCTGCTCGACGAGGCGGATCGAACGTGGCGGTTCACGAAAAAGGGCGATAGGCGCCCTCACTGCGACGTCGCGAAATCCGTGGCGAGCAAGAAGCGCATCAAGGCTGAACGCCGGCAAGCCGCGACCGATCGCACCCTGGCCGCGGCACGGAAGCGGAATTTATGCCGCGCGCTGCCGGGCCAATCGATCGCGGACCGGATGCTGCAGGCGATGCGTCCCGGCGCCTGGTACGGCATGGGCGATATTGCGCGCATGGCCGGGATACACAAAAGCGGCCGCGGAAAGGTGCACCAAGTTTTGTTGCGGCGGGGATGGGTCGAAAAAGCGAAGAACCCGGCCTTTCGCGGCATCCTGAATCCTTGGCAGATCATGCGAGGCGCGGAGTTGGAGCCGCAGCATCTCTACCGTCTGACCGAAGCCGGCCTGGCCGCCAAAGCGGCTTTGCCCAAGCCTCTGCCGTCTTGAACATTTCCAGTGGGGGGTGACAACGCCACGCGCCGAACCGCTCAGCGCGTGGCGTGGCACTCTCCTTGTGGTTTACTTCGTCTTCGGCGTCACCTTCTTCGATTTGGCTATTTGCGGCGCAGTTGGCTCCGCGACGGATCGAATTTGCAGCTCAGGCT
Organism: uncultured Pseudomonadota bacterium; assembly: GCA_963819325.1. Taxonomy (GTDB): domain Bacteria; phylum Pseudomonadota; class Alphaproteobacteria; order Rhizobiales; family Xanthobacteraceae; genus Bradyrhizobium. The sequence goes on along the minus strand of CAWFVT010000013.1, from coordinate 123,459 downwards.
CTTTCGCCAGCTTCATGCGCGGTCTTTTAACAGCTATTGACGCGCGGTCCGCATCGGCCGCTGATTGAAGCACCTGAAACATTTTGTGCCCGACCGCGAGCGGGACACACGCGTCTACAATCATGTTTTTGCCAGACTGCGTGAACTCGAACGAATAGAGTGGACGGCCCATTTTTATGTTCTCCTGATTAACCCGGCACAGGAACCGTGTGACTTCGAATTAAAAGTTGTCAAACCGCCCTGTGGACAACTTTAAGTAGAGAACTGAGAGAAAAATGGATCGTTCGCGCACGAAGAAAACCCCGCACGTTTCCGTGCGGGGCTGACTACAAGGGGAACGCACGCGCCGATATTATGCGGCGGTCGCGGGCACGTTGGAGTTGGCGTAAAGCGATAATAGTTTCGAGAACGTCACGGCAATCTTCCAAGAGACGCACGCGTCTAATAGAACAAAGCCCCGGGCATCCGGGGTTGTGACATCGCAACAAAATTTGCCTGTCCGCGCAAGCGCAGCAACTTCGCGCGCCAGCGCGTCAGGAACGCAGGCATTAATCAAAACGAGGCCGGCCGGATCAAGTTGCGACATGTCGAAATCAAATTCCTGCCGGGAGGTGAGTTCCGAGTTGGTGTTGACGTTGGCAGAACGGAAGGCGCGCGGAAATGCGATAACGTTTGACATCGGTTTAGACCAATCTCTGCTTTTCGAGCAGACTGCGTCCGGCTGCGAAAAAGGCCGGTCTAGAGGGCCTAAGCGCGTCTTTAGCTTTCGCCTGGACATAACACGCGCTTCAGCCGGACACATATTGAGGGAGCTAGACAACGCAGGTTTTCGACCTGATTTGACACTCTTGCGCCGTTATTTCAACTCGTCAAGTCTATCTATCTGATATTATTACGTTATTTGTCGTGAACTGAGAGAAATGCAGCTCCTAGCGCTTCCGATATGTGACGAATTACAATCGCTTGGGACGCGCACAAAAACACGACAAAATAATTTCGACTTGATACCCGGTGCCGATCAAAAACCCGGCCCATACGAAAAACCCCACCAAGGTTGTGCCATCGCGCGCATTGCGTTTGCTCAGTTTTCTCGAACTGAATTTTCTATACGATAAACACTTGTTTTTCGTATGGACAAAACGTAATGCTCGTCGTCTGGCGCCAATTATGGGAGGGCATCCTCAACTTGTTCCGCGGCGGATCGCTTCGGTTTGATCATTTGCTTTTTCACCTTCAGCCGTCGTGAGGGCTTTGGGACGTCGCCCAAATCAGATGGGTGCCTGTAGCGCCGCCAGCCCGGCTGGGGTGAGTTTAATCTCGGATCGCGGGCCAACGCCTCGCCGTTCGATCCATCCATAATCGGCGAGTTGGTTAGGGCGTCCGCCGTCGCTGCGATCGGTATCTTTGCCACGATATTCCAGTGACCCGACCTTAAATACTGCATGACTTGCCGCTGGCTCGCCAGAACCCGACGGTCTGTATGCTTGCTGATCATGTCCGTTTTACCTTCAGCCCAAGTTCGACCAGGCGGCGGATCGCTTCTGGGCGAGAAGGCGAGGGCTTCTGCTTCGCGATCCATACGTCTATCGGCTCAATTTCAGCTGGCGGTATTCGAACCAGCACCGGGACCGCATTGACCGGGGGTCGGCCGATGCGCTTCTTTCGGATATTGGAAATTGTTGACTTCTTCATGTCTAACTGATATCAGAAATGCAAGCCGAGGGGAAGCGTGAACTTCCGCCCCGGCTCTAACCCCAACCATGGAAGGGTCATTCAAATGGCTAAGGTTAAGCGCGTGCATAGCACGCCACGACGAACTGCGTCCAAAGTCAAAATCCTGCGAAGAAGTCCGTGAAGGTCACCGATGCCAAGCGGGCAGCGCTAAATGCGGATTTATATCTCGCGCTGGAGAACCCGGTGTGTGAATGCGCCCGCATGGCGGACATCGCCTTAGACGCGCAATGCGCTGACAAGGACTACGTTGTTTTCGCGCTCGGCAAGCTTTGCGAAATGGTTTTGTCGCTCCGTGAAATCTATTACGGGCGGGAAGCCGGCCCGATCAAGGGCAAGGAATTTGGCGGAAAATCTGCGGGTGCAGTAAGGCGGTCAACGCCGGTGCACGCCGACCGTGCGGAGGTGCTGGATTTGCTGGCGCCGATCGGCCTGGCGCGCGACAGCCCGCTAATCTAGGACTTACCAGAGGGCTTCCCATCATCTATTTTGGGCCCTTCGATCTCGTGGCCGCACCGTTTGCACCTCATCACAGTAGGCAAAGCACCTTGTCTTGGATGCGAACGGGTGTGAATTGCCATTGGCCAAGCGCGGCAGCGATGGCACGCAATCAATACGCTCTCGGGGGCCGCGGCCATGTTTTCAACCTTCAATCGCAGCTACCGAAGCGAAAGCCCCGCCTGGGGGAAAGCGGGGCTCTCTATTGGAGAAGCGGAGGGTGGGGGACCTCAGCGCTTCATAAGTAGGTCTAGGGACGGCGGCGAAGGTTCAACGATACTGGGCGCGGGCTTAGGTCCACGCTCCTGCTTGGATTGCCGACTGAGGCGGCGCTCGGTCAATGCGGCTTTGTTCCCGCGCAAGCTGATTGTGCCGTTCGATTTGGCCTGCAAGTCTGGACCAGCTGAAAGAGATATTTCTCAATGTGCGGGCCTGATCCTTGGTCGGCGCTGAGTTCATTAGGCGGATACATTCTGCCGCCTGATCTCTGCAACGTTGTGCGCTATCCATGAGCTTCGATGCCTCCGAGTGCTCGTGCCCCACCACAGAGGATAAATGACAGAATTCATTCGCACTGTGATCGGCGTCACTAAGCCGGGGCGCCCTTATTGGCCTCGGCTCTGGGGACCGAAATGAGCCTTTCCCACGTCGGGAACGGTTAAGGCTGACTATTGGCGACCCGGCCCCGCCTCATCCAGCGAGTTCAATGCCGCATTGATGTGTTCTAAGAGCTGCCCAATCTCATCGCGCTCTGCGGGGCCGATGTCTCCCGCTGCAACCGCTCTATCAATTCCTGCTTCTGCGAAAGCAACTTGGCCGGTGGTGTCATCTGAATGACTCCATCACCCGCACCATGGCAGGATGCGCGCGATTGTTCACCTTCACCCAATGCGGCGATTTCCCACCGCGATAGGGCCGATCGCTCCGCTTTGAGACCAATCCCTCGAGCCCCATGCTACAGGCCGCTCGGAACAGTTCGGGACCGATGGCGCCGATGTCGAATGGGTTGACGAAGATCCCGTCGGGACGGCCTCGGAGCAGTCGAAAAGTTAGCGGAAGAACCGTCAAGATTGGCGACGTAGTCGACTTCAAGTTTGACCAACTTACTGGCGCAACGATCAAGAGAAGCGATGTAGTCGGGTCGCGTTTAGAGCGCTCCGGCATAATCGTCAAAATAGACGGTGACAGGCTGACGCTTGATTGTGGGTTTCGCCCCATCCACTATGCGAATGCCTCGGATTGCTGTAGCGCGAGAAGTCGTCGAGCACGGTTGAGAGATAGTACCATCCCCAGCCTGTGATTTTGAGGTAAGTGAAGTCGGTCTGCCAGAGCTGGTTGATGGCTGTGGTCTATGGTCGGCGGGTGATTGATATCGTTGCGGCGCGATTGGGAGGCAACCATGATGAGTTCTTGTCACTGTGGGCGCAGCCACCCGAGCCGCCGCTTCGTTGTTGCCGCGCTGACCTGTTCGGCGGTCATGCTTCCGGCGTCGATGGCAGCAGTGGCGGCGCCAAGCGCGGCGGACGACGAGCGGTTCATGCGGCTCGCGCTCGAGCAGGTGCGGCGCGCCGATTTTCCGTTCGGCGCGGTGATCGTCCGCGACGGCCGGCTGCTGGCGCGCGGCCGCAATCTCGGAAGAACCAACGGCGACCCGACCGCGCACGGCGAGATGGTCGCAATCCGCCGCTGCCTCGCGGCGCACGGCAGCAAGTCGCTGCGCGGCTGCACGCTCTACACCACCGGAGAGCCTTGCGCGATGTGCATGGGCGCGATCCTGTGGTGCCACATCGGGCGGCTGGTGTTCGCGGCCTCGGTGCAGCAGCTTTCGACCAAACTCAATCAGATCATGATCTCGAGTGCCGACCTCGCGGCCAAGGCACCGTTTGCTCCGATCGAGATCACCGGCGGGGTGCTGGCCGACGAAGCGATGGCGCTATTCAAGTAGCGGACGTCACATGGCCCCGACGCAGAGGAGACAACCGGCATGATCGCAGTGCGCGTCGCCAAGATCGTGCTGGTCGCGGCGCTGGCGTTGCACGCCAGCCTGGTCGCCTTCGGCAATATCACCGACTACGGCACCAATTTTTCTTTCGTGCAACACGTGCTGTCGATGGATACCATTTTTTCCCATTCCAGGATCGGCTACCGCGCGATCACCAATCCAGCCCTGCACCATCTCGCCTATGCTCTCATCACCGCCGCCGAAACGCTCACCGCCGTGCTGTGCTGGATCGGCGCCTGGCGGCTGTTCGCGCAGCTTCGCTCCGGGGTTGCCGCATTCAACCGGGCGAAAGCGTTTGCGATTGCGGGTCTGCTGATGGGGCTGCTGGTCTGGCAGGTCGGGTTCATGACGATTGCCGGCGAATGGTTCGGGATGTGGATGTCGCAGACCTGGAACGGACTGCCGAGCGCGTTCCGGCTTGTCATGATTTTCCTCGGCGTGCTGATTTTTGTGACGCTGCCGGACGGTGAGTTGGACCGGCAACCGGCCGGTTGATGAAACGTGCCTGAATGCGCGCCTGCGCCGACGTCCACCTTCAGCGCGGCGATGAACGCCTTCTGCGGAATGTCCACCTTGCCGAACTGGCGCATGCAGGCCACGAAAGAGAGAAGGGTGGCCCGCCAATGCCGGGAGGGGTTGCCCAAAGGCGCTCTATTTCAAGGTGCTTGAGTCAGGCTGCGCGCGTGCAGTTCGGAAAGGCGCTCACCTACGCGGACGTATTCGACGCCGTGATCGGCTCCCGGTGTCTCGCCTTGAACAATCGCAGGTGTCTGCTGTCCTACCAGAGGGAGTTCGGGAAACTGTCGACCTCTACCTCGATGGCAAGATCGAGCGGTGGTACTCGCTACAGGGAAAGCCGGGCGTGGCGTTCATCATCAACGTCACCGATCCAGCCGTCGCTCACGAAATGCTCGAAAAGCTGCCGTTGGGTAAAGCACACATGATGAGCTTCGAACTGATCCCCCTTGGCCCGCTCAACCCGCTTCGCTTTTTTGCAAGGCATGCAGCCGAAACCTTAGATGCGTCCCTCCGGCTTCATCATGACGCGGAGGGGATCCGAACTCGCTGGCCCTGCGGAATAGGTCAGGCCCGATCTCGCCTCGTTCGAAGTCGGAGAGTGCCATCGGGGCGGCGCGCCAGTATTCTGGCGAGGTTGGCTTTTCGCATCGAAGGCAGCAGATCCCAGACAGTTGTAGCCCTCGTATTTGATGGCAGCCACGACCTTGCCGACGGTGGGAATGCAGAACTCGAACTTTGGAATAGATTAAATATAGGTGCCGGGGACAGCTTTTGGAGTCGAGGGTCGGTATGACGAAAGCTTAATCTGGACAGCGGAAGCTTTGAGCGTCGCGGGCCGTACCTGGCTTGTCGGCGGTGATCCCCACCTTCAGCCAACTGCCGGCGGGCGGTGCCATCCCTTCACCCGGGGGATGGGCCGTTCGGGGCTGCCGGCCGCGCCGATTTGCTGGCGGAGAGCGGTTGGCCATTTACAGCCCGCATCTTCCGGGCTCACCGACGGGCTTCCCAGAGTTGTGGCGGCCTATCGGCAGCGGATCTCCTCGCACTCAAGGCGGCTGAGGCGGTAACGGTAATGACAATCGCAAGGGGCGCGGACTGAAGTCCGCGCCCTTTTGCTGTCGAAGGGATTGACGGCCGAAATCCAAAATGTTGCACTGCCGCTATTGCAGCGCGTTTGTTTCGGAGTTTTCGATGATTGACGTGGTTGATCGCATTTTGAGCGCCTACCAATCGATGTGCCCCCTTGATGCCGAGCGAACTGCGGATTTCAAGGCAAAAGATTAGCCGATACGTTGAAAACCTCACCTCTGCTGGTCAGCGCGATGCTGAGCAGTTGACGATATACGGCTTGGCGTATCTGACAGAATTGCACGAGGCGCATGATCCTCGGTTTACCGGCTGCTAAACGCCAAAAAACCGGTGGTTCTCGGATGTCGGGGCAGAGAAGCCCCTGCGGCCACGCGGCGCTGGCGAGCCATGCGTTCGCCGGATCGGCCGGCCCATCGACTCACCGGCGACTTTCTCAGCCCCGGCGATCGACCTTTCAAGTCCTAGGGCTGGTCAGTTTAGCAGCTGGGGCTGGCAAAGACCCGATTCAGGGCGCATGTTCACGAGATGGAAAAGTATCGCTCGCGCATGCTTGAGGTCTCGGTGAAGTCCGACCGGCCTCCGCGGTGGGAGTGGCAGGTCACCTCTAACGGCGAAATGATCGCGAACGGCTTCGAGGATGATCAGATAGAAGCCAAGTTCGAAGGCTATGACGCCATGTTCCTGTTACTCGCCGCAGGCTGTGTCCCATGAACCGCTCCCCAATTACCGTCATTGTCGCCGTGCTTATTATCGCAGCCTCGATGGCTCTTCTTTTCCGGTGGCACGTCATTTCATCGTCGATAGGCGTCCAACGTCTCGACAGATGGACCGGCAAAATCCAGTTTTGCAGCCAAGCTAACGGGAAAGTCGTTTGCGTCGACGAATAGGACCCCGGTCAACCGGTGAGCCCAGGACTACTCGCCGACGGGTTTCTCTGAGTCGTGGCGGGACTATCTGACAAAAGAGGCCACAACGAAAAGCCCCACCCGATAGGATGATCTGGCGGGGCTTCGGAGAGGATGTGCCGAGTTGGGTTACGGCACTGCGGGACAACAACACCACGTCTAGCGACGTGGATGTCACCGGGGCACCACACAGGCCGGGAATCTAGGACTCCCTAGCGGGCTTCCTCGACGGCCCATCCAACGAAAGAGGCCGCCTCAGTTGGGGCCGCACTTTGAACCCCATCGGACGAGGTTCTTTCGTTTTCGTGATCGAACCCGTCATATCTTCCGCCGACGTATTCATCGAGCGCCCGTAGGTCGCTGCCGCTTGTCCGCGGCGATGTCCCTGACCGCCTGCTCGCGAGCCGATGGTTTGCGCAGATGCAGAAAATGGAGGACTACATGACCGATCTCATGCACTACATGACCGATAAGATGCCCCGCCGAGGTTTATTCGGCCGCTTCGCCGGCGCGATGGTGCTCGCGGGGTTGGCGACGACCCGGGTGCGCGCAGAATCCACGGCAGCGCCATCCGAAGGGCCGGACTGGCCGGGAGCACTGAAGGGACGTCATCGCCAGGTGGTGGACGCCTACGATGCCAACGGCGGATTCCCGCTTGCGTTCGCATACACGTTCCTGGCGCCGAACGCTGGCGCTGCGACAGCGGTCATCGTCCTGCGCCACGGCGCATTCCCGATCGCGCTCGGCAACGAGATGTGGGGAAAATACAAGATCGGGGAAGCGCTGAAGATCCTCGATCCGGAGACTAAGGCGCCGGCGGTCAAGAATCCTTTCTTGCATCCGAAGCCTGGCGTGCTTTTGGTCGACGATATGGCAGTCGACCGGCTACTCGCGAACGGCACGGTAATCGGCGCCTGCAATATCGCGCTGCAGGTGCAGAGCAAGATGCTCGCCGGAAACGCCGGCGTGAGCGCGGAGGAAGCCGCCAAGGAATGGGCCGCAAATGTGGTCCCGGGTATCACCATCATTCCATCCGGAACATGGGGGGTGAACCGCGCGCAGGAGGCCGGCTGCACCTACTGCGCAGGTGGCTGATTTCTCAACTGGATCGTGAGGGCCCTCAAGAACGCCGCGCAATCGGGCTTGGTTGCCGGCGTCACTTCAAAGTGGGTGCCTGACTGAGGAGTGTGTTCCGAAGATTAGTGTATTCGGAACACCAATTTCTGGAGCAACCAAACAGCTCCATTGCTGGATTTCTAAGCCATCGTTTTCGGAGGGTTTTCGGAACAGGGGTCTGTTGACTTAGGGACGCAAGCATCGCGTTACGCGAAGACCGGCTCGGCTCTGGGATGTCTGTTCACAGCGGAAGACCGGAGTAGTGGAGCGGATGACAACCAAATCGGCCAAGGGGCGCCGGCCCGAATTGTGAATATAGTCGGCGATTTTAAACCCGTTTTTCCGGGCCTAGACTAGGTCCGAGAGAAAGGGGGCGCAAATGACGGAATTGCGACGCTTACGAATCATTTGATGGTTTTGATGTAGCCATTCGGGTCGCTGGCGCGTTCAGCTTCTGCCCCACCATGGAGCTGTCCCATGCAAGATGCCGTCGCACACCCCTCGCGCCCTGATCAAAATGACAATGACTTCACCTTGCTGGACCGGTATTGGAGGGCAGCAAACTATCTGTCGGTCGGTCAGATCTATCTGCTCGGCAATCCATTGCTCCGAGAACCGTTGCGACGGGAGCACATCAAGCCGCGTTTGCTAGGCCATTGGGGAACCACGCCCGGGCTCAATTTTGTCTATGCCCACCTCAATCGCTTAATCCGGCTACGCGATCTCAACATGATCTACATCTGCGGCCCCGGCCATGGCGGTCCCGGGATGGTCGCCAATACCTATCTTGAAGGTACCTACAGCGAAATCTACCCGGACATTTCTCGCGACACCGACGGCGTCCAAAAGCTGTTCCGGCAATTCTCATTTCCCGGCGGCATTCCCAGCCACGCGGCACCGGAGACCCCCGGTTCGATTAACGAGGGTGGTGAACTTGGCTATGCCCTGATTCATGCCTATGGCGCTGTGTTCGACAATCCCGATCTGATCGCCACATGCGTGGTCGGCGACGGCGAATCCGAAACCGGACCGCTCGCAGCGTCCTGGCATTCCAACAAGTTCCTGAATCCCGCGCATGACGGCGCAGTGCTGCCGATCCTACATTTGAACGGTTACAAGATTGCCAATCCGACCATCCTGGGACGGATGAGCGACGAGGAAGTCAAGCATCTCTTTCTCGGCTACGGCTACGAGCCGCTGTTCGTCGAGGGCGACGATCCGCAACAGATGCATCGCTTGATGGCGGCCGCGCTGGAAACGGCGCTCGACCGCATTTGCGCCAATCAGATGGCGGCACGTGTTGGAAGCGCGGCACGAGCGCGGCCGGCCTGGCCGATGATCGTGCTTCGCAGTCCAAAGGGATGGACCGGTCCGAAAGAAGTCGATGGCCTCAAGGTCGAGGGGTTCTGGCGCGCTCACCAGGTCCCGATCAACGATCCGCGTGAAAATCCCGCTCATCTGGCATTGCTCGAACAATGGATGCGCAGTTACGAACCCGAGACGCTGTTTGACGGGGCCGGGTGTCTGCGGCCGGAACTGCAGCAACAGGCCCCTGAAGGCGAGCGGCGCATGGGCGCCAATCCCCACGCCAATGGCGGGCTTCTGAAACGCGAACTCAAATTGCCTGACTATCGCGACTACGCCGTCGAGGTACCGCAACCCGGCGGCACGATTGGGGAGGCGACCCGCGCGATGGGACAATTTCTCCGTGACGTCGTGAAACTGAACGCCGAGGCCCGCAACTTCCGAATCATGGGACCGGACGAGACCGCATCCAACCGTTTGGGTGCGGTGTTCGAGGTCACCGAGCGGGTCTGGATGGAAAACATTGAGCCCTACGATGTCCATCTCGCCCAGGATGGCCGCGTCATGGAGGTTCTCAGCGAGCATCTTTGCCAGGGCTGGCTGGAAGGATATCTGCTGACGGGCCGGCACGGCTTCTTCAATTGCTATGAAGCTTTTGTCCACATCGTGGATTCGATGTTCAACCAGCACGCAAAATGGCTGAAGGTCTCGCGGGGCCTGCCGTGGCGGCGGCCGATCGCGTCCTTCAACTATTTGCTGACCTCGCATGTCTGGCGGCAGGATCATAACGGCTTCAGCCATCAGGATCCCGGTTTCGTCGATCTGGTCGCCAACAAGAAGGCTGATATCGTTCGTGTTTATTTCGCTCCGGACGCCAACACACTGCTCTGGATCACTGATCACTGCCTTCGGACCTATGACCGCATCAATGTGATCGTGGCGGGCAAGCAGCCCTCACCGCAATGGCTAACCATGAAAGAGGCCGCCACGCATTGCGATGCCGGCATCGGGATCTGGAACTGGGCCGGCAACGAAGTCCACGGCACCGAGCCCGACGTCGTCATGGCCTGCGCCGGAGATGTCCCGACGCTGGAAACACTGGCCGCGGTCGATCTGCTTCGAAAGGCATTGCCCGCCTTGAAAATTCGCGTGATCAACGTCGTTGACCTGATGACGCTGCAGCCCAAGGATCAACATCCCCACGGTATCAGCGACAGCGATTTCGACGGCATGTTCACGCGCGACCGGCCGGTGATCTTTGCCTATCACGGCTATCCGTATTTGATTCACCGTCTCACCTATAATCGTACCAATCATGCCGAGATGCATGTTCATGGCTTCGAGGAAGAGGGCACGACGACGACGCCGTTCGATATGGTCGTGCTCAACCGGCTCGATCGATATCATCTCGCGATCGACGTCATCGACCGCGTCCCGGGGCTTGCCGTCAGCGCGGCGCATATCAAGCAGCAGTTCCGCGACAAGCTGCTGGAGCACACGCGTTACATCCGGGAGCATGGCGAGGATATGCCCGAAATCCGGGAGTGGGTCTGGCCTTACAAGACGGGCGGCGAAGCCGGCAACTAGTTCTTTCCTCTTTCTTTTTTTCTCTTTCTCCTTTTCTTTTCTTTTCTTACTCTTTACTCCTCATTTTCTCTTGCTTTTTCCCATTTTCTTGCCTGCTCCTTCGTCTGGTTTTCGCGGTGGGCCGGCGCGCGGCCGTGCGCGTCGCCGCGTGGCCTGTGCGGCCGGTTGTCCGCCGGTCGCCGTGCGCGGGTCGGCCCTTCTCGGTGGGGGGCTGCGCCGTGGCGGCCGCTCGGCGCGGAGCGGTGGGCGTCGTGGCGCAGGCGGCCGGCGCAGGTCTGCCAGCGGCCGGCGGCACCTTGGCTTTGAGCGTGCCGCGCGGGCCCGCCCCGCGCGGCGCCATGGTTGGCCGGTCTCACGGCCCGCCGTGGTCGTCCGTCCCGACTGCCACGCGCCCGCCCCCACTCCCCGCTCGCGCTCGCTCTTTTTTTTACTGGCTTCTCGCTCTCCCACATCTGCTTCACCTTCCACGCTCGCATTCCCACCCCCGCGCACTTCCTCCTCCCTGCTCCCATTCGCTTCCCCTCTCTTCTTTCCTTCCCCTCTTCCGCTTACCCCTCTCTCGCTCCCTTCCCACTCCCACCCCTCCCCCCTCCCACCCCCTTACCCCTCCCCCCTCCTCCCCCCCCCCCCTCATTCCCGGTTCTCACGCAAACCACCATCCGTCAGACCAAGGTGCCGCCGATGTCGAAAACAATGCTTGCCCTGAACGCCGGGTCCTCCAGCATCAAGTTCGGTCTGTTCGACCTGACCGGTGCCAGACCCTCGTATCTGTTCGCAGGCGAGATCTCGGAAACCGGCCACAAGCCGCGCCTCACGGTCAAGGACATGCAAGGCCGTAGCGTCCTTGACCGCGACTGGCCCGCACCCCGGAAGCAGGCGGACATTCTGAACGATATCCTGGAGTGGACCGATCAGAAGACAGGAAGCGGCGGCCTCGCCGCGGTCGGTCATCGCATCGTGCACGGCGGATCGCAATTTGTCGCGCCAGCGCGGTTGACTAGCAAGACCATCGACGAACTGGCACGCCTGACCCCGATGGCGCCGCTGCACCAGGAGGCGTGCCTGTCGCCGGCACGAACGCTGCTTTCGCTTCGACCGGATCTGATTCAAGTCGGATGTTTCGATACGGCGTTCCATGCGGCGCTGGAGCCTCCGGTCAGCCGCTTCGCAATACCTCGCAGTTACGAGGAGAGCGGCATCCGCCGTTATGGCTTCCATGGCCTGAGTTACGAATTCATTGCGGAAAGACTGCAGCAAATCTCGCCTGATCTTGCCGGCAAACGGATTGTCGTTGCCCATCTCGGCAGCGGCGCCAGCCTCTGCGCGATGCGCGACGGCCGCAGCATCGATACCACCATGGGGTTTACGCCGCTCGATGGGGTGATGATGGGCACGCGCTGTGGGACGATCGATCCCGGCATACTTCTCTACCTGCAGCGCGAGCGCGGCATGTCGGCGGAAGATCTCGAGCAACTATTATATCACGAGTCCGGCCTGTCGGGCGTTTCCGGCGTCTCCAGCGACATGCGCACGCTGCTGTCCAGCAGCAATCCGCGCGCCGCCGAGGCGATCGATCTGTTCGCTTTCGAAGCGGCCAAGGCTGTATGCGCCATGGCGCTCACGCTGGAGGGGCTGGATTGTCTCGTGTTTACCGGCGGCATCGGCGAGCATGCCGCCAGGGTGCGCGCCCTGATTTGCAACCGATTACGTTGGCTGGGCCTCGAACTCGATCCGAAGACCAATGACGGTGGTGCCGATCTGGTCAGCTCTGGTTCGAGCTCCGCCGAAGTTCGCGTGATCGCCACTAGCGAGGAAACAACCATCGCCCGGCACGTGCTGGCGATGGTTGCGTGATCTATTGTCGCGCAGACACTGGCCACCATCGCCCTTTCCGATCGTTGGCTCTGCCTGAGGGTCGCCGGGCGACGGCGGCCGGGCCACCGGCCCACATGATCGCGTTCCAGGCCTCGCACTCCAGCCGGTCTGCTTCGTGGATTTTGGCCTCAGCGGCGCCCCGATCAGTACCGATTCCCGGTAGTGGCTTTCGTGGATCCCGTGCGTGTAACGTACCCTTCGCCTGCGCTTACGGTCGCCGCCATGAGGCGGTATGCGCGGGGGCAATGGCGCTGCAGGCTAACGATTCTGGGCCTTCGCAAGCCAATAGGGATGGCGGCTGTGAATGCACGATCCGCAACTGATAGCGGAAGCGCTTCAAGGCCTCTTGGTATTCGAAAAGTCCATAGGACTCTTCCAGTGCCCAGCGGCTTCAGCACTCACGATTGCACCGACGTACCGCGCCTTCACGCGGGGGTGGGAGTCTTGCAAACGTGTCGGGAGTGCCCGGAAATAGCCGGATCAAAAATGAGGTGTTTTGCAAGACGACCTGAGCAAAATCAATGAAATAGCCCAAAATCTGAAAGGCTACCGTTACACCATTCCCCAAGAAATTAACGAGAATTTTTTAGTAGACTTAAGGTCTGCCAAAGCGGTCGCTTGCGGCCGAATGGCTAGTGGTGGAAGGCTCTGTCGTTTCGGATTTCGCGGGCACGCTCGCACAGCCGCGACCAGGACGCGCTGCGTGTTTTCGATGCTCTACATGCAGTTTTGCCTGTAAAATCGCGCTAGACTGGCAGAATCGAAAAACGACGTGATGCATCCCGTTCAATGCAGGCCGCCAAAGCCGCAGGCGGCGCCGACATCAGCGGCAACACCGCGGCCTCGACGGCCATCACGGCTTCGCGCTTCTCTTGGAACATGTGCCACCGGGCGTAGATCGCGGTCACATCGCCATCTTTGTGGTTTAGCAGGGCCTTCACGTAGTCGCGCGGGACGCGCAGCGACTGCGCCAGCGTGGCGGCGGTGCGCCTGAGATCGTGCGGTGTGAATTTAGCCAGGTTCTCGTTGTAATTCTTGTCGTTCAGGATACGTCGGACCGCATGGCTCAGGGAGTGGCGGGCGAGGGTGGTAACTCCCTCGAATCGGCTGGCGAAGACCGGCATATCGTTTTTGCCTTTGGCATATTCTTTGCTGACTTCGAGCGCTTCCCGGATGAGGCCGACGGCAGCCGGTGAGAGGGGGACCGTGTGCTCGGTCTTCTTGTTCTTCGTCCGCAGCCTCGGAATGATCCAATGAGGATCCGGGCTGTCTAGGTCGTGCAGTTCTGACAGCATCATGCCGGCGACTTCGCCTGGGCGCTGGGCGGTCAGCAGAATTCCTTTAAGCGCCATCCGGACGGTTTCGGTCGCTTCCACGTCCGGATCGGCCAGTGCGGCAAAAAACGCACGAAGTTCATCCGCGGTCAGGACGCGGTCCTTTTCATTTTCTTTGCCGCCAGCCTTTTTGACGCCGGCGAGGAAGTTCATCGGGATGTGGTCGCGGTCCGCGGCCCAGCCCCACATCGTCCGTACAGTCGACTGCGTTCGGTTAGCGCTGGATTTGGACGTCAGGGCGATCGTTTCAAAAAAACCCATTAACTCCCGCTTGGTGATCGATACGGCCGGCCGTTTCCCGAATTTGGCCTTGGGTCGATCGAGGTAGCCTTCGTCGGTTTTCCAACTGATCTTGCCGCCCTTTACGTGCTCGATGTAGCATTCGCACAGTTCGGCGAAGGTCAGCGCTATTTTAGCCTGCGCAGCCCGCTCAGCGTCCTGCACAGCGCGGGGATCCTTCCCGGCGTGGCGTTGCGCCCGTCGTTCGTCGGCCTTCGTACGGGCTTCGCTGAGGCCCAAGGCAGGGTACTCGCCAAGGGTTATCCGGCGCATCCGGCCATTCAGCTTGTAAGCGAAGGTCCAGGTCTTAACGCCGGCGGGCGTGCAGCGGATCGAAAGGCCACGGCAGCCGGCGTCACCGACCTCAGTGCGACGGTCCGACCCCTTCAGCGCCCGCAGAAATCGGTCGGTCAAAGACGCCTTGCGGGAAACTCTGGGAAACTTTCGCATGGGATTGGCATATACATGCCGAGATGCCCTGACACAAGCCGAGATGTAAGAAGTCACTGTGCCGCAGGCATTACTGAGAACAGGCGAGACTTAATGAGTATCGGAGAGAAGCCTGGTCTGCATCACTGGGAGACTAGGGGTCGGAGGTTCAAATCCTCTCGCTCCGACCATTTTAACCTATGGATTTCCTTACCCGCGATTCTGGCGTCTTCAAAACGATTCTGACGGACGGTTCTTACTCTGTTCCGGCATCGTTTTCTGCCACCCATTGGCATCGCGGTCAAAGTAGTCAGAGAGATTGACGTCGATGCGTCCGAATAGTTTATCCTATTGGCATCGCGGTCAAAGTAGTCAGAGAGATTGACGTCGATGCGTCCAACTCACACCGGTCGGCACATTGTCATTTTGAAAACGACGGCATGACCCCGTCACTAATTCCGGAACAGCGTTGGCAATCGGGCTTCGATCATGACGCGTTTTCAAGCAATGGCCCGTCCGCTTGATGCGAGGTGGATACAGGTTCGCGCGAAGAAAAACGGCCGAAAAAAGGAATAGAGCCTCGGTGCCAATTCAATCGGTATGGAAGGAGCCCCAGGTTCCCGCAGGTACTGCCCGCGTTCGCCAACTTGACAAACACCGGAGTGGATTCAAAGCTGGCTCACAAGCATTCTGAATAACAGGGAGAGACGCAATGGCGCACGTCGTGGTGATGTATAAGACTCCAAAAGATACCGCCGCCTTCGATAAATATTATTTTGAAACCCATGTACCCATTGCGAAGAAAATACCCGGCCTGCGAAAGTATGAAGTCAGCAAAGGCACGGTAGGGACGCCTGCGGGGCCTTCCGGCTTCCATCTGATCGCCACCCTGCACTTTGACGACCTTGCAGCCGTTCAGGCCGGCTTCGGCAGCCCCGAAGGCAAGGCAGCGGGGGCCGATGTGCCAAAATTCGCAACCGGCGGCGCTGATATGCTGCTGTTCGACAATCGCGAAGTCTGAGCGAATTGACGCTGCGAACCTGATGCAGCAAACAAAAGGAGGCCGCCCCGGTGGGGCGGCCTTTTTTCAGGGATTGTTCGGTATGCTGTGATACGAATTCGCGTCACCGAAACCATGAACTCGGCAGATCAGTTGTTGGCATTGATCTCGGTTTGTATCGCCGCTGCTTGCGCCGCATCATTTTGAGCCTCCGCCGCGGCCGTGGACGCATTCAGCGCGTTTTCATCGTTCAGGGACTGCATGGCCTGATTTGCCGCATCGGACGCTGCCTGTGCATCGGTACCCGCCGAGCTGGTGTCGATGGGCGGCGAGCTATCATAGGATGGCGACCAATCCGAAGATCCCGAGGACCGGTACGACGGCCGTGCCCGCATGGCGTTCTGCGTCAGCCTGGAATATTGCACCGGTCCGCCGCCGAACATGGACTGCATAAACTGTCCGATATCGGCATTGAATTGGCCGCCGGGCAGGCGCGGAGCGACCGCATGTGCGTGAGGGATAACTCTGGCATATTTGTGAGCTGGAAGATTTGCGGCCATCGCGGCGTTTCCGCCAAGCGCGAGCGAGGCAATGAGAACTGCTCTGGTGATTAACGATTTCATGACACGCTCCTTAGTGTTCGACTTCGAGCCCCGTACCAATCGGTCGCGGCCAGGGGCCGGGGCGGTTCGAACGCCATCGATTACAAATTGGACATCTGGCTCGCGCGGTATTCGCCCGTGTCGTCAGGGCATGGCTCGCGGCTTGCGTAGCCGCCCTTTGCCATGTGAACATCAAATCCGGCGGACGATCAGAGACCGCGTGAGCAGAAAGGTGAGCGAACCCCATGAAGGATTTTGCCGGAAAGATAGCGGTCATTACCGGGGGCGGCACAGGCATGGGCCGCGAACTGGCGCGCCAGCTCGTCGCTGAGGGCTGCAATGTCGCAATGTGCGATATCTCGGCGGAGGCGATGGCGGAGACCAAGCGACTTTGTGAGGTCGAGCGGCTGCCACAGGGGCTGCGCATCACCACCCATATCGCCGACGTCTCCATCGAAGGTCAGTTGCAGCGCTTCCGCGACGAGTTGATCGAGCAGCAGGCCACCGACAAGATCCACCTGTTGTTCAACAACGCCGGCATCGGCGGCGGCGGCAGCCTGTTCACCAACACCCGCGAGCAGTGGGAACGGACATTCAACATCTGCTGGGGCGGGGTTTATCTCGGCGTCCGCACCTTCCTGCCGCTGCTGGTAAAGGCCGATGAGGGCCACATCGTCAATACCTCCAGCGTCAATGGGTTCTGGGCCACGGTCGGGCTGGGCGTGTCGCACACGTCCTACAGTGCCGCCAAATTCGCGGTAAAGGGTTTCACCGAGGCGCTGATCAACGATCTCCGCCTCAACGCGCCGCACATCAAATGCTCGGTGGTGATGCCCGGCCATATCGGCACCTCGATCCTTTCCAATTCGCGCAAGGTGCAGAGCGGCACCGATTCGGACCGCCTTAACGACAATGAAATCGCGCTGATCCGCGCCAGGCTGACCGCGTCCGGCGCCGATACTTCAACGATGTCGGACGAGGACGTTCAGGCCGGGGCAGCTGAACGCGCCCGCAACTTCCGCGACGAGGCGCCGACCACGGCTGCCGCTGCCGCCAAGCTCATTCTCGACGGCGTCAAGGCCGAGCGCTGGCGGATTCTGGTCGGCGCCGACGCCCAGCGCATCGATCAACTCGTCCGGCAGACGCCGGAGCGAGCGTATGAGGCCGAATTCTTCCAGAGCTTCGCCGCCGAAGTGGGCTGGAAGCTGGGCTAGCCGACCAACGCCGCGCCGCGATCGCGGACCGCGATTTCGGCATTGGTGCGGGGGTCGCCGAGCAACATGGCGCTCAGCAGGTTTTGCATCTCAAGGCGGGCGCTGACATGCGACATGGTCGGGCGCGCGCCGAACGTGATCTCATCGAGATCATCGACGGCCGTCAGTCCCCGCGGATACAGCTCGCGGAAGATCACCCGTTCGGCCAATCCCTCGACGCAGCGGAAATTGAGCGTCCGCGAAAGTTCGTTCAGCCCGGCGCCGACAAGTCGCTTGTTGCGCGAACCAAGCATCGAAATCCGGTTTCGCAACACGATCCAATCGGTCGACGCATGATCGAGTTGGCGCTGGCGGCGCGCCTCCTGCACCATCCGGGAATAATGGCTGGTTCCGGTGACCCCAAAGGTCTCGGGGTCGACGGTGCCAAGCACCTCGAAGTCGACAAAACTGTCGTTGAGAGGCGTGATCAGGGTGTCGGCCAGCGAATGCGCCAGCCGCATCAGATAAGTGTCGTGGCCGGGGGTATCGATGACGATCAAGCCGTAGGTGCGTCCCAGCGCATCGACCGCATCGGTCAGGGCCTTGCGTCCGGCTGCCTCATCCTCGACGCTGACATAATTGGCCCGGCTGAAACAGAAATGATCGGGAATATCGAGGTCGCGGGCGAGATGCTTGGCCCAGGCGCGCCGGTTCTCGATATAATGCGTGAAACTTCTCTGCCTCGTATCGAGGTCGATCGTGGCGACGCGCTGGCCCGACTTCATCAACGCTATCGCGATGTGCATGGCGACGGTGGACTTGCCGGATCCGCCTTTTTCGTTGGCTACGACGATGACTCGGGTGGCCGACATCAGGGCCTCGATAAATCGTTGCGAAGGTTTGATGGCGTTATTAGGCTTGATTCTTCAATTTATCGCAAGTTGTACGATCGCTTGACGTCACCTTGACGCGCCAAACATGCAAGGCGGCAAAGTGAGTCGAGAACAGTTCCTTCGATCGCCGCGATCGAGGCCGCGTCACTGCAAGTCGTCGCGCCAATGATCTCGGTCCATGATTTTGTTTCCTTGAGCGTTCGCATCCGAAGGAGATTTTGCATTGTTTTTCTTCCTCTCCAAAACGCTCGGCATCATGCTGTTGCCGGCGAATTTCCTGATCGGCATGGGTTTGCTTGGTGCGATCCTGCTGGCGACACGATTTGCATCGCTCGGCCGCAAGCTCTTGATTGCGTCCGTGGTAGTCTTGGCAATATGCGGATTTTCGCCGCTTGGGAATCTGGTGCTTTATCCCCTGGAGTTACGATTCCCGCCTTGGGACGCCGCGCGCGGCGCGCCGGACGGCATCGTCGTCCTCGGCGGAGCGATCGACGCGGATCGTTCGGTGGCGCATGATGCGGCTGCCGTCACAGCGGCGGCCGGCCGCCTGATCGAAGCTGCCGCCCTTGCGCATCGTTACCCGAATGCGCGCGTGATTTTTTCCGGGGGAAGCGGGAACTTGATATCTGCCGATGCCAGGGAAGCCGACTACGCCGCCGCCATATTCGAGAGCCTCGGCGTGTCCAGAGAACGCCTGACGATGGAGCGGCGCTCGCGCAATACCCAGGAAAATGCCGAATTCTCCAAGGTGATCGCCGCGCCGAAAAGCGGCGAGCGATGGTTGCTGGTCACCTCGGCCTATCACATGCCGCGATCGGTCGGCTTGTTTCGCAAGGCCGGATTTGCCGTCGAGCCGTATCCGGTCGACTGGCGCACGGGTAAGCGCGAGGATATCCTGGCGTTTTCGCCTCTCGCCGTTGAGGGGCTGGAACGCACGGACATCGGCATCCGCGAATGGATCGGCCTTGCCGCTTACTGGCTCACCGGCAAGATCGATGACTTATGGCCTGGACCCGTCCGAAACTAGCGGCGGCGGTCGCAACCGGCGCACAATCGGGTTAGTGTCGAGGCAACGAGCGCACGGAATTAGTTCGCCGATTTGGGAGTTCACGCCATGCAACAGCAAACACCGCCGGAACAGTTCGATATGGCCGGCATCGTCGCCGATTTGAACAGCCTGCTTCGGCTGAAGACCACCGTGATCGGCATGAAGATGTTTGCAACCGTCGATGAAATGGCGGCGATTCCGAAAATCAGGCGTCCGACCGCGGTCCACACCACCGATCAGATCGTCAGCATGGCCTCGCGGCTGGGCTGGACCGTCGGCATCACCGCCGACGACCTGGTCGGCGCGCAATGCCGGGCGGTGATTGGTCTGGCGCCACAGGACGAGAAATGGCTCGACGGTCAGTCCTATGTCGGGGTCTGGCACGAGAATGCCGAGGACGCACGCAAGCGCCAGGAAGCCCTGGATGTCGTCCCGCACGGCAAATACCAGGCGCTGGTGGTGAGCCCGCTGTCGAGCGGCCGGCTCAATCCGCCGGACATCTGTCTGGTCTATGCGACACCCGGTCAGATGATCATTCTCATCAACGGGCTGCAATGGACCGGATACAAGAAATTCGAGTGGGGCGTGGTCGGAGAGACGGCGTGCGCCGATTCGTGGGGGCGGGCGCTCAAGACCGGCGAACCCAGCCTGTCGCTGCCCTGCTATGCGGAGCGGCGCTATGGCGGCGTGCCGGACGAAGAGATGTTGATGGCGCTGCCGCCATCCTATCTGGCCAAGGCGATCACGGGCATGAAGGCGCTGTCGAAGAACGGACTGCGTTATCCGATCGCGCCCTATGGTATCCAGAGCGACGTGCGCGCCGGCATGGGCGTTTCCTACGGCAAGAAATAGCACTGGCGCCCAGGCCCCGCCGAGCGCAGGCAGCCTTCCAATTCGGGCGATTGTGCGGTCGATGCGAATTTAAACAAAACTAAGGCCCCGAATTGCTCCGGGGCCTTTTGGGTCTCGCGACGCATATCGCCGCGAAAGAACGTCGTTACTTGCTGCCGCTTTTCGGAGCAGTCATGTTGTCGGCGCCGGAAACGGCATTGTTTGGACCCGATGGAGCCATTGTGCCGCTTTTGTTGGCACCACCACGTGCGTTCGCCCCTGTTGTCATGCCTTTTTCATGTTGCGTTTTCTTGCCGGATGCAGCGCCGGGACTGACAGTTCCCGCACTGGACGCGCTGGGCGCGGTTTGGGTTTGCGCGGACGCAATGAGCGTCGAGCCGAAGAGGGAGGCAACGACAAGAGCAGAGATTGCAAGTTTGGATCGCATCGGAAAGTCTCCGTTGGTTACACGGTCACTCCAAATCCGGGCGTGCGATTTCGTTCCGGCGCGGGGCGAACATTGCGCAAATTTCATATCGCGAAAAAATCGTTCGCAATTGCTGCGCAGGCGTTCATTACTTTTCCAAACATCCGTCATGTTGCGAACATAGGATTTGCGCAAAGCGCGTCCAATAGTGCATTTGCTATTGGGGGGATACGCAATGTTAGCGAACGTTATGAAGAGTCCTCGTTGTCCAAAATGCGGGGACATGATGTCATTGCGGGTCATCGAGCCCGAAAGACCGGGTTTTGATTCCCGCACCTTCGAATGCCCGAAGTGCTACGACACCGAAACATTGGTGATGTCGATCTCTTGCGAGACAGATGTCTCTGAAGCAGAGGTCTCTGTCGCGTCGGTTTAGATGCCGCTCTGATCGGGGGGAGGCGTCGAGCAAGCCGATTGCATCCATCCAGACATCAGACGTATTTGGCGATGCCGCACGAATCGCGATTGAATACGATTGTCCGTCGCGGACCCGGCCCATGACGCCTTTGAAGATTTGCCGGGTGGCGCCAGGGGCGCAACCGCTCCGATAGGCGCGGCGACGTAACTCGTCGGCATCCATTCGATATGATCGAGGATGCGCCGTAGCTAGTGTTTTCAGATAGTTACGAACCAGTTCATATTTTCAGCGGCAAGCAATGGCCGCGCGTCCCAGTCTCCCCGAGCATCCCGAGGAAATCACACGATGAAGCCTTCGTCGAAATTCGACATTGTTGTCTATGGTGCAACCGGCTTCACCGGCCAGCTCGTCGCCGAATATCTCGCGTCGCATTATGCCGGAAAGGCCGATCTGAAATGGGCGATGGCCGGGCGCAGCCTGGACAAGCTCGCTTCGGTTCGCGATGCGATCGGCGCGCCGGCCCACACCGCCCTGATCGCTGCCGACGCCGGCGATCCGGTTTCGCTGAAAGCCATGATCGACCAGACCCGATCGGTATTGACCACGGTCGGCCCGTATCAGTTCTACGGCTCGGAGCTGGTAGCGGCATGCGCGGCATCCGGCACCGATTATTTCGATCTCTGCGGCGAGCCGGTCTGGATGCGCCAGATGATCGACAAACATGAAGCGACGGCCAAGGCGAGCGGTGCGCGTATCATGTTTTCCTGCGGGTTCGATTCCGTGCCATTCGAACTCGGCACGTTCTTCGTGCAGGAGGAAGCCAGGCGCGCGTTCGGCGCGCCGGCCGCCCGCGTCAAGGGCCGGGTGCGCGACATGCGCGGTACCATGTCCGGTGGTACCGCTGCGAGCGCCAAGGCGACCTTTGATGCCGTGGCCAAGGATCTCAGCCTCGTCGCCATTCTGAATGATCCGTTTGCGCTGACGCCCGGATTTAGCGGGACGAAACAGCCGCGGGGCAACAAGCCTGCCTACGAGGAAGATCTGCAGTCCTGGACCGCGCCGTTCATGATGGCGTTGATCAACACCCGCAACGTTCACCGCTCCAACATGCTGATGGGGTTCCCTTACGGAAAAGAGTTTGTCTACGACGAGATGGTGCTCACCGGCCCCGGCGAGAAGGGCGAGGCCAACGCCAGGAAGGTGATGGCCGCCAATACCGAAAAGACCGGCCCCAACGCGCCAAAACCGGGTGAGGGGCCCTCGAAGGAGGAACGCGAGAATGGCCTCTATGACCTTCTCTACGTCGCGGTGGCACCGGACGGCCGCAATGTCCGCGCCTCCGTCAAGGGCGACCGCGATCCCGGTTACGGCTCGACGTCGAAAATGATCAGCGAATGCGCCATCTGCCTGCTGCGCGATGCGCCCGACGTTGCGCCCGGATTCTGGACGCCGGGCGCAGCGATGCAGCAAAAGCTGATCAAGCGGCTTGTCGATCACGCGGGCTTGACGTTTCAGGTAGAGGCGTAGCGCTACGGGGGTCGTAGGCGTACATCCAGTCCATGCCCTTTGAGGTGAGCGGAATCAGAAGCTTCAGCATCCGGTCGCGGATCCAGGCGCCGGTGGCGCTGAATTCGCGCTTGTTGTTGCCGTTGCGGCGGGCGAGGGCAACCACGCGTTCGGCGCGCGGGCGGCGCTCGCTCTCGAAATTCTCGAAGGTCACACCCGGCTCCTGTCCGGCCTGCATGAGCCGGCCGAGCCGCATCGCGTCCTCCAGCGCCAGCGACGCGCCCTGGCCGGCATGCGGACTGGTGGCGTGCGCGGCGTCGCCGATCAGGAGGGTGCGTTTGCGCGACCATGTCGGCAATGTCGCGACGTCGAGCGTTGCGGTGACGACGATGTTTTCGGCGGCTTCCAGCAATTGCGGGATCGGATCGTGCCAGCCGGCGTGGAAGTCGAGCAAATGTCGCTTCATCGCATCCTGACCCATGGCGCGGTAGGTCGCGGCGTCGATGCCGTGCACGGGCTGGGTGCTCCACCACATCACCCCGTCGCGCGGATCGGGACTGCAGAAGCCGTAGCCAAAAAAGCCGCTTTGTCCGAACGTCGTCTCCACGCGCCGTCCGATCGAGGTGTGATCGAGCAGGGATCGTGGCACAAAGCCCCCGAAGCCGATCAGGCCGGTATCGAAAGGTTTCGGGCCATCCGGAATGACATGCCCGCGGGCAGCCGAGTGCACGCCGTCCGCTCCGATCAGAAAATCGCCCTCGACGCTGCTGCCGTCGGCGAAGTGAGCAATAACAGGCTGATCAGGCCGGTCTTCGATGTGAACCAGGCGTTTTTCGAACGTTACTTCAATGCTCTCGCGCCGAGCCGTCGCCAGGATCGCCTCGTTGAGCGTGGCGCGGCACATGTTCACCGCGGGCTGACCGAAGCGTTGCTGCATATTCCTGTTGATCGAGCCGAGCTTGGTTCCCGATTGCGAATAGAATTCGAATGCATCGGCGATCGAGCCACGGCGGATCATCTCGTCGGCGAGCCCGATTTCGGCCAGCACGTGCATGCCGTTCGGCGCGATCTGCAGACCGCCGCCGATGCCGGTCGAGCATGGCCACGCCTCGAACACCTGCGCATCGATGCCGGCCCTTTTGAGAAAGATAGCGCTAACCGGACCGGCGATGCCGCCGCCGATGATCAGGGCTTTGCGGGGTCGTTGGGTCATGTCTTGCTCCGTGTATCCGTGAAGTGGTAGGAATGTACACTTGCTAATTATCTTATCATCTAAGATATCATCGGACTAAGATAAGAGAGCCGCTTTGTCAAGACCGAAAATGCGCGCTGCGTTGATGCAGGAACTGGAACACGCGATGCGTCGGTCGTCCGCGCAGGGCGCGATTTTCGGGCAAACGATTGCGAACCATGTCGGTATTTCGAATTCGGATATGGAATGCCTCGATTTCCTCATTCTGGGGGGCCGCGTGACCGCGGGACGGCTCGCCGAGCTCACGGGCTTGACCACGGGCGCCATCACCGGCGTGGTGGACCGGCTGGAACAGGCGGGGATGGTGCGCCGCGAACGTGACGCCGATGACCGGCGCAAGGTATTCGTCGCTGCCGTTCCCGAAAACATCGCGAAGATCGGACGGTTTTACGAGCACCTGCAGCGGGCGATGCTGAAGGTCTGGGATGGCTATTCGGACGCGGAGTTGCGGCTGCTGCTGCGGTTTGCCACGCAAGGCTATGAGACGATGCTGGCGGCGACCGAGGAGCTGAAGGCGATGATGCAGGCGCCGGAAGGCAAACGCGCGGGCGTCAGGAAGCCTGCGCGGGAACCATGAGGGGTTGATCCGCGGTGGACCTGTAGCGCTGTGCGGCGGCGAACATGCCCCACATCGCACCCAGCATCATCCAGAAGTGCCGCCAGTGATCGGTGTCGATGATGAAGCTTTCGCCGACCGTACCCAGAAACGCCGAGAAGATCGCCAGGTAGGCGCGCTGCCAGGGCACGCGGATGAAGACGTGGCGAAATCCCGTGATGACCGTAACGAAAACCAGCGCCGGATAGCAGATGCCGGCGATCCAGCCGCCGGACATAAAGGCGTTCAGGTAGGAGTTATGGGTGTCTTCGGGGAAGTAGTTGTGAAACTGCAGCGGTCCGATGCCGAACGGCAGATCGAGCGCCATCTCCGCGCCGAGGATATGCCGCCCGAACCGGCCGAAGCGACCCTCGTCGTAGCTCTGATCGAAACTGGCGCGTTGCCTGAACATTTCACTCACGGAGTTGAACGACAACAGCACTGCGACCAGCGTCGCCACAAGGATCACCGCGACCACCGCCGTCACGATGATGCGCGAGCGCTGCGCGTGCGATCGGCTGGTCAGGATCATCAGCGCCAGCATGAAAGCCGACGTGATCACCAGTCCGCCCCACGCCGCGCGCGAGAACGCCAGCAGGATCGCCAGCGCCATGATGCCGAACGCAACCGCGCTGCGGAACGCTTTGCCGAGAGGGTCGGAGACCACGCTCTGCAGCACGAACAAAGCGGGCAGGATCAGAAACGCGCCCAGCACGTTCGGGTCCTTGAAGGTGCCGCGCGCGCGTTCATAGAGCGTCAACAGATCATGTCCGCCCGGCACCAGATTGAAGTAGCCGGCGACGCCGGCGATCGCTGCAATGGTTCCACCAACGATCAGGCCGCGTCGAAGCATATCCAGCCGCGCGACGGTGTCCTCTGACACCACCGTCGCGAAAAAGATCACGGTGATTGCCATGTACCAGGATGTCGCAATCCAGTTGACGACGTCCGGCTTGTCCAGAAAGGCAACGGCGCTGATGGTGTAGCCGATATTGACCAGAAACAGCAGCAACAGCAGCGGCATGAAAACCAGCCGCAATCGCAACCCGGTCGCGATGAAGATGATGGCGGCGAGGAGTGTCAGCAGTTCGTAAGGGCTCGGCTCGATGAAGACGATGGCGCCCGATGCCCCGACCAGCCACACCAGCGCGCGCTGCAGCGCCACCATGCGGGGCGCACCCGTCACCGATGGGTGGAAATCGCCGGCCGTCGCCGCATAGGTCATCGCGCACTCGCAACTTACACAACGCAACTCAAAGGTTACGCCGCGCCGGCCTTCCCGGAGCGGGTCAGTAGGCGTTCTCGTTCTCGGTCATCAGCGCCAGCGGCGTTTTGAGAAGAATGAAGAGGTCGAACAGCACCGACCAGTTCTCGATGTAGTAAAGATCGAACTCGACCCGCTTCTGGATTTTCTCTTCGCTGTCGACTTCGCCGCGCCAGCCGTTGATTTGCGCCCAGCCGGTGATGCCTGGCTTGACGCGGTGACGCGCGAAATAGCCGTCGACCGCTTCGTCGAACAACTGGCTCTGCAATTTGCCCTGCACGGCGTGCGGACGGGGCCCGACCAGCGAGAGATTGTTCTTGAATACGACGTTGAAGAGCTGCGGCAACTCGTCAAGGCTGGTCTTGCGGATGAAGCGTCCGACCCGGGTGACGCGGGGATCGTTCTTGGTCACGACCTTCGAGGCCAGAGGGTCGGCCTGATGATGATACAGCGAACGAAATTTGAAGACGTCGATGCGCTCGTTGTTGAAGCCGAATTGCTTCTGGCGGAACAGCACCGGGCCCGGACTGTCGAGCCTGACTGCGAGCGCGACCAGCGCCATCAGCGGCGCGGCCAATAGCAGGATGATGGCGCCGGCGATGTGGTCGAACAGCCACTTCATCACCAGATCCCAGTCGGTGATCGGCGCCTCGAAAACATCGAGGGTCGGGACCTTGCCGAGATAGGAATAGGCGCGAGGGCGGAAGCGCAGCTTGTTGGTGTGGGCGGAAAGCCGGATGTCTACCGGCAGCACCCACAATTTCTTCAGCATTTCGAGAATGCGCGTCTCCGCCGAGATCGGCAGTGCGAACAGCACGAGGTCGACGCGGGTGCGGCGGGCGAACTCGATGATGTCATCGACCTTGCCGAGTTTTGCGCTGCCGGCGCAGGTCTCGAGCGAACGGCTATCGTTGCGGTCATCGAACACGCCAAGGATATCGATGTCCGAATCGTCCTGGGCGTTGAGCGCCTCGATCAGCTTTTCGCCGCTATGATCCGAGCCGACCACGATGGTGCGGCGATCGAGCCGGCCTTCGCGCGCCCAGCCGCGCACGACCGCGCGCAGGCACAGGCGTTCGATGACAAGCGCTGCCAGACCGACAAAGAAAAATGCCGAGAGCCAGAGCCGCGATACCTCGCCGCCGAGCTTGGCGAAGAAGGAGGCCCCGATGAACAGCAGGAAAACGAATGCCCAGGAAGAGATCATCCGGGTCATCTGCCGGAGCTGGCCGCGAAACACCTGTACTTCGTAGATATCGGAAGCCTGGAAGCAAACCACCGCAGTCGCGGTGATGCCGAGAATGGCCACGATATATTCCCAGTGAAAGCCGCTGAGACGCGCCACATATCCGAAATAGAGCGCGATGCCGATGAGACTCAGCAATACAAAGTCGGCGAGGCGAACCGCGCCCGCGATCACGATCGGCGAATATGCCGGGCGCACCTTCTGGTTGGTGACAGCGAGCGCAGCCTGCGACAATCGCCGGCGCCGCTCGATGGGAGGGCGCTCCGCCGAAGTGGATGCCGCAGCCGCTGCGGCGGCGTCTAACATGGAGCGTGCGTTGATCGGTTCCACTGTCGCTTAAATCCGGTCCTGCGCGGGCATCTAGGGATGCGCGCGCCGGGGCGTAATGCCCCGTTCCACGGCTTAGAGGACAAATCGGAAGAAACAGTTATCGTTGGTAAAGAACGGTTAACGATCTGCAAATGCGTCGCGATAACCCGCCAGCACGCCCTCGACCATCGCCTTTTGTGAAAAGTGCAGAAAAATTCGCTCTCGAAGGGATTTTGCGCGGGCCAGTGCGCTGGCGGGGTCATCGAGCGCGGTTTCGATCGCGTCCGCCATGGCTCCCACAATATTGGGGGCAAACAGCGCATCGGTATACGGTCCGAAAATTTCGGGGATGCCGCCGATCTTCGCAGCCACCATCGGAATTCCGGCCGCGGCCGCCTCGATCACCACATAGGGCATCGAATCCCCGCGCGACGGAACCACGAGCAACGAGCCCTTTGTGAAGCCGTACCGCGCCTTGACGTGGCCGATGAAACGTACTGCGTCCCCAAGACCGAGCCGCAGGATTTGAGCCTTGAGGGTCTCGATTTCCTCGCCGTCGCCGGCAAGCGTCAGCGTGACCGGTTTACCGTCGGCGCGAAGCCGCGCCACCGCGTCGATCAGGATATCCGCCCCCTTGATATACCTGAACTCGCCGACATAGACGATATCGGTCGCATCAGGCGCTTTGACGATCGGGTCGAATTCGTCCGCCGTCACACCATTGAACACGCAACGCACCAGCCCGGACGGGATGCCGATGGTGCGCTGATAGGTATCGCGCGCGAATTCGCTTTCGAACAGGAACAGGTCGGTGCTGTTCATCAGCGTCCGTTCGAGGCGTGCATAGAGTGCGCCCTTCAGGGTATTCAGCGGGTAGTGCAGCGAACCTCCATGCGGCGTATAGACGCGAATGATCTTTTCGGAGCGGGTCTTCACGCGAATGAAAGCGCCGGCCTTGGCACCGTGTCCATGCAGGACATCCGGTTTCAGCCGGCGGATCAGGCGCATAAAATGAGTCCACACCAGAACGTCGGTGGGAAAGGGTTCGCGCCGAATGGCCAGGCGATGAACGCCGAGCTTGAGCCGGGGCCCGATTGCCGCCAGCGCCGCTTCAGCCCGCTCGCCGCCGGTAAGGCTGTCGGCGATGATGCCGACATGGTGGCCTCGGTCGGCCTGGCCGTTGGCGAGGTCCAGGACATGACGGAAGATGCCGCCGACCGGTGCGCGAACCGCGTGCAGGATACGAAGCGGCTGTTCTGAAATCGCGGGCATGGTCAGAACCAGCGCTCGTTGACGAAGACGGTATCACCGGGACCGAGTGGGGTGCCGAGCGGCACCACATAGCGGGACGAACCGGAGGCGTCGGTGTGGGTCAGGGTGATGCGGTCGCGCCTGGCCCGCGGCGAAAAGCCGCCGGCAATCGCCACAGCACTTTCGACGGTCATGTTGGGCACGTAGGGATACTGGCCCGGGGCTGCGACTTCACCAAGAATGAAGAACGGCCGATAGGATTCGATCTCGACCGCCACCGAGGGATCGCGGATGTAGCCGCTGCGCAGTCTGGCGGTGATCGCGGACGCCAGTTCCGCCGGCGTCCGTCCGCGCGCGGGCACCGAGCCGATCAGCGGCATGGTGATCGCGCCGCCGGCATCGATGGCGTAGCTATTGGTGAGGCCTTCCTGGCCATAGACCACGACCCGCAATTTGTCGCCGGCATCGAGCCGGTAGGCGACATCATAGGCCACCGGCATCGGTGCTGCGGCATAGGCGACCGCGACCCGCGGCCCCGGGCCGTAAGGCCGGCCATAAGCCCAGGAATCAAGATCGCTTCGCGGCTGCATGGCAGCTACCGGCCCGGATTGGCGCGCGCAACCGGACAACGCAAGCGCAGCCAGCAGGCAGAGAATAGCGGCGTGCACGCCTCGCATCGGGCAATCCTGAGGGAAGTATCGATTCCATTAAGAACTTTCATGGTTAACAAAGCATGATCGCGACATTTGATCCCCTTATCATCCCTGGAGCCAAACGTCAGAATTAACCGAGCAGCAACCTTAATGGAGTGTAATCGGCCAAGTTCAGGTAAAGTTGTAGCGTCCGCGGGAGTGTGCGATGCGTTTAGCGTTCTGGCGTGCCGGCAAATACAAGGCGTTGGTCCAGAG
Organism: uncultured Pseudomonadota bacterium; assembly: GCA_963819325.1. Lineage (GTDB taxonomy): Bacteria > Pseudomonadota > Alphaproteobacteria > Rhizobiales > Xanthobacteraceae > Bradyrhizobium. Next base: position 94,047 of record CAWFVT010000013.1, on the reverse strand, counting down.
GGCCATCTCAAGACCCGCCGCGCCGGCCGCCTCCATGCGCGCTTCCGATCAGCAGGTCTCCAGCAAGCCTGTCTCCAGCAAGGCCGTTCCCGACAAGCCGGTCGCCGCATTCGAATCCGGCGACCTGGATTTGCGCGTGCTGGGGCAGGCGCTCCTGCGCCACAAGAACTGGATCATCGTTCCGACGCTGGTTGCCGCCGCCCTGTCGATTGCCGCGGTCAATCTGGTCACTCCGCGATACAAGTCCGAGGCGCGCATCCTGATCGATGGGCGCGAGAACGTCTTCCTGCGGCCGAACGGCGAGCGCAGCGAGGAGCGTACCGCGCTCGATGCCGAGGCCGTCACGAGTCAAGTTCAGTTGTTGCTGTCGCGCGATCTTGCACGCGAAGTCATCAGGAAGAACAAGCTGGCCGAGCGGCCGGAATTCGATCCGGTGCTGCAGCGCTTTGCGCGCCTGAAGTCATTGCTGGCATTGTTCGGGATCGGCCGCGATCCGTTCTCGCTGGCGCCGGAAGAGCGGGTGCTGGATGCCTATTTCGACCGGTTCACCGCCTATGCGGTCGATAAATCGCGCGTTGTCGTCATCGAATTCCAGTCGATCGATCCTGATCTGGCTGCGCGTGTCGCCAACTCGATCGCCGAGAGCTATCTGGTGCTGCAGCAGGACGCGCGGCAGGAGCAGGCCAAGTCTGCCAGCCAATGGCTGTCGGGGGAGATCGACAATCTGCGCAAGAAGGTTGCGGACGACGAATCCCGCGTCGAGGATTTCCGCTCGAAATCAAGCCTGTTTGTCGGCACCAACAACACCACGCTTTCCAATCAGCAGATGGGCGAGCTGAACACGCAATTGAACAACGCGCGGGCGCTCAAGTCCGACGCCGAGTCGAAAGCGCGGCTGATCCGTGAAATGCTTCAGAGCGGCAAGCCGATCGAATCGTCCGAGATTTTCAATTCCGAATTGATCCGCCGGCTCACCGAACAGCGCGTTACGCTGCGCGCGCAGCTCGCCGAGCAGTCGTCGACCTTGCTCGACGGCCATCCGCGCATCAAGGAGCTGAAGGCGCAACTGGCGGACCTCGACCGCCAGCTGCGCGAAGAAGCGAGCAAGATCTCGCGCTCGCTGGACAATGATGCGCGCATCGCCGGCGGCAGGGTCGAAGGCCTGAGCGCGAGCCTCGAACAATTGAAGAAACAGGCGACCTCGACCAATGGCCAGGATGTCCAGCTTCGGGCGCTGGAACGGGAAGCCAAGGCGCAGCGCGACCTTCTGGAATCCTATCTGGCGAAATACCGCGAAGCCAACGCCCGCGAGAATATCGATGCGGCGCCGGCGGATGGCCGGATCATTTCCCGCGCCACCGTTTCCAACACCCCGGCCTATCCCAAGAAGCTGCCGATCGTGCTGATCGCGACATTGGCGACCTTGATGCTCAGCGCCGGCGCGATCGTCACGGGCGAACTGCTGCGCATGACGGCGCCACGGGCACAGGTTGCGTTCACGGCTTTGCATGAGCCCGAGCCCGGGCCGGCACCGGTCCGCGCGCCGGCAGCCGCTGCGATGGTACCGGCCGCTCCGGATCCAGAACCCGTTCCGGTCCCCGTTCCTGCTTCCGATCCCGTCTTCGACGAGGCCCACCTGGACGTTCCGGCTGAGTTCTCCGAAATCGAGCGGCTCGCCGATGATCTGCGCAATGCGGGCGACGCGGCGCGCAAGATCACCATTCTCGGCACCGCCTCGAGCGAGAGCATCACGCTGACGGCGCTGACGCTGGCGCGCCTGATGGTGCGCAATGCGAAGGTCGTCGTGGTCGATCTGTCGGCGTCGTCGCCGACGATCCCGGCTGTATCGGTCGATCCGGCCGCGCCGGGCCTCGCGGAATTGATGCTGGGTGAAGTTTCGTTTTCCCAGGTCATCACCAAGGACCGGCTGTCGCGGGTTCATCTCGTGAGCGCCGGACGCCCGGGCTCGGACCCCGCATTGCTGCAATCGCCGCGGCTCACGCTTGCGGTCGATGCATTGCTGCGGGTCTATGATCACGTGATTCTGGACGCCGGCACCGCTTCCGATCTGCCGGCGGAATTGCTGACGCGGCAGGCCTGCGCAGTCGTGGTGCCGGATCCGTCGATGACCGCGGATGCCCGCACCCTGATGTGCGACCAGCTTAAAGCAGTTGGTTTCAGCGGCGTCACGATGCTGAGCAAGCCGTCGCAACCCTCCGATGCCGTCGAGCCCGGTCCGCGGGTGGTGGCCGCCTGAGGGCGGCATTCTGCGCCTTCAGCGAAGCACGCTTCGCAGTTTCTGCGCCATCTGAAGCAACGCCGGGGTATGTTTCACCAAATACTTGGCACGGTTGATGCCTGACATGGCGGCTGCCGTGACCCGGCCACGCAGGCTGAGCGGAATGAAGCAATCGAAGATCGGCTCGTCGCCCTTGCAGAACAACTTCTTGTAGTCGTCCGACCCGACCCCGAGGTCGAGCGTATGATAGCCGCGCTCGGCATAGTAATCGACAATGTTGCGCATCAGCACCAGTCCGGGACTGTGGCGTGAATTGCCGGACATGGTGTAGGTATTGAACATCATCGAAAACCGGTAGCCATCGGCAACGCCGGCGTAGATCGCGATGACCTCGTCGTCGCATTCCAGGGCGTGAATGTCGATCGCGTGGCCGCCGTCGGCCAGTGGCGTCATGCAGGCGCTGCGGATAAAATCTTCCACGCCGGGTTCCGCGAACACGTTGGGAAGTTTCTGCTCCGCCATCCGGAGCGGCTTGAGGCGGAAGAATGCATCGAGGAGCCGGGCAATCTCCTTGTCGGCGGAGGCCGCACAATAGCGGTACCCCGGAAGCGCCTGCAGCTTGCGTTCCTTGCTTTTGAGCCGGCCGCGAAACGAACTGCTGATGCGCGTCACCGGCGGTGCGCCGGGCAGCATCGTCATCAGTGGGCAGTCGTTGGCCGAGGCCTGGTTCGGCAGCAGGGCCATCGGGTTCGCAGATTCTCGCCAGCGCAAGGGTTGCTGGGTCAGCGCCAGAACGTCGGCCGCCGATCTTGAGCGTATCGCCGATAGCAGCGCGTCGAGATCGGCAGTGGTCGTGCTTGCGGCAAAATCCCTGTCCCACAGCGCCATGTTGAAGGTGGCATGCTTGCCGCCCATGAAACGAGCCGTGCGAACGCCGCGCTCATGCCTGAGCACCAGCGGAAGCAGCAGCAGTGGCCGACGTTCGGCATCATAGGCGATAACGATGAAGGGCAGGAGGTTCTGGCGCTCTCCGACCTGCCGTTGCCAGGGGCTGAGGAAATCAAACCGCTGATACGGCGTGGAGAACTGCCGCGGACTTTCGAGGCCACGCCAGATCGTTTCCGCCTGGCTGAGATCATGAAGGATGTCGACGCCGGCGACACGGCTCGCCTTGGACCACGCTTGGGCTTCCGCAGTTCGGTTTTCGATCGCGGCAGCCATGGTCATCGCGAAACCTGAGTAGGTGGAAATATCCACATTTTTCGGCTTTTGCCGACCTTTGCAAAGAAATGTCAACAAAGAGTAATGACAATGACGGCGCTGAGGGCGCAAATCGCCGCACCGGACCTGTTTCACCCGCTGCTGCCAAAAACGCTGGTGACGATTGACTTGCGGGGATTCTACCGCAAACAAGCATGCGCAATCTGCGCTGAGAGGCCAGACGTTGCCATCCGTTGACAGATTGACGAGCCTGCGACTGGAACTCGCCTATTTCAGCGGTCTTGCCTGGCTGGGGGCGAGAGCGACCGGCGGCGCAGGCGTCATTCTCCGGTTTGAGCGCGTGCGTCCGCGGCGCGCCGCACGCTTTCAGCCGCTCAGATCGCGCGAGATCACCCCTAAATTTCTCGATCGAACGATCCGGGGGTTGAAGCGCTGGAAATTCGATATCGTTTCGATGGATGAAGCCTGCCGCAGGGCAGCCACGCCGGCCTCGCCGCGGCGGTTTGCTTGCCTGACTTTCGATGGCGGCTACCGGGACTTGATCACATCGGCCTATCCGCTGCTCGCAGCGCACCGCGTGCCGTTCACCGTTTATCTGCCGACCGCGTTTCCCGACGGCGTCGGGGAGGCATGGTGGCTCGGGCTTGAAGAAGTGATCGCGCGGGAAAAACGCGTCAGTCTTGTGATGGATCGCACGGAACGGCATTTCGATATCGGAAGTACGTCCGAGAAGTATCAGCTCTACAATTTCCTCGGGGGATGGATGCGCTTGCTTCCGCCAGCTGAGCTTTCCTCCGCGATCAATGATCTCTGCAAACGATACTCCGTCGACCTTGCGGCGGTGTCGCGGGAGGCATCGATCGACTGGACCGAACTGGCGAAGCTTGCGGCCGACCCGCTGGTGACGATCGGAAGTGCGACGGTGAACTATCCGGTGCTGTCGACGCTGAAGGATGCGGCGGCCCAGCGCGAAATGACGATGGGACGGGCGGTCGCTGAGGCCGCGTTTCGCCGCGATGTCAGGCATTTCGCCTATCCGTTCGGTGATCGCGCATCGTGGGGCGCGCAGCATGCCGCGATGGCTGCGGAGGCGGGCCTTGCCAGCGCGGTATCGACAATCCCCGGCGTCGTCGAAGCGGAAGGCCGAACCAATCTGCACGCGCTTCCGCGCATCGCCTGGGATGGCCGGCAGCGTTCGCTGCGCGTCATGCGCGTGATGCTTTCCGGCATCGCATTTCACTCAGCAAAGCATGCGCGCGACCCTAGGCGTCAGGCCGCGACATCCAGCTGATGATCGGCATCGCCGGCACTACCCAGCCTATGCCGGCTACCACGTAGAAAATCGCCTGCAGCAGCCCGGAATTTGCCAGCCAGGGCGTCTGCGCCACGGTCATGCCCAACAACGACCACACCACGACCAGCACCAGCAAAGCGATGGTTCCAACGAATTTGCGGGTGCGTATGGTCATGACGAAAATGTACGGCTCGCTTGGGGAGGCGCTTTGCGCGCGGGGAGGGGCGGACTATAAGGGGCGCGCAAATTCATTCAAGCGCAGCTTAGATGACCGGTATTTCAGCACAACCAGCGCCACAGCTCGGCGCCGTCCGCGCGTGGCTGCTTTGCATCGCCGCGCTGATCGCGGCCATGGTGCTGGTCGGCGGCGCCACGCGTCTCACCGAATCCGGGCTTTCCATTGTGGAGTGGAAGCCGGTCACCGGCACGCTGCCGCCGCTCGATCAGGAGCAGTGGACGCAGGCGTTCGACGGCTACAAGGCCATTCCGCAATATCGCGAACTCAATGCCGGCATGACTCTTTCCGAGTTCCAGACGATTTTCTGGTGGGAATGGAGTCACCGGCTGCTCGGGCGTGTGATCGGGCTTGCCTATCTGCTGCCGTTTCTCTGGTTCCTGTGGCGCGGGGCGCTCAATGCCGGCATCCGACGGCGGCTCTGGATGATCTTTGGCCTCGGCGCGCTGCAAGGCGCGGTAGGCTGGTGGATGGTGGCTTCCGGGCTCTCGCAACGGGTGGAGGTTTCGCATTATCGTCTCGCCACGCATCTGGTGCTCGCGCTGTTCATTTTCGCAAGCATCGTCTGGACGCTGCGTCGATTGGCGGATCGCCCGCCGGTCGCCGCATCCGCGCGGCTGAAGATCACCAGTGTGGTTCTGCTGGCATTGACGTTCGTGCAGCTTTATCTCGGCGGGCTGGTCGCGGGTTTGCGCGCGGGCAAGGTCTACAACACCTGGCCCGATATCGACGGCGGGCTTGTTCCGTCCACGGCGCGATTGTTGTTCGAGAAGCCGTGGTGGCGCAATCTGTTCGACAACGCGCTCACCGTGCAATTTGAACACCGCATGACCGCCTATGGGCTGCTTGCGCTGGCGGTGCTGCATCTGATCGACGCGGTTCGCTCGCGGGCGGGGGTTGCCGCGGTCAATGGGGCCGGGTGGCTGGCGGCGGCGATCACGCTACAGGCGACATTGGGTATCCTCACATTGCTGAAGCAGGTGCCGATTGATCTGGCATTGGCTCATCAGGCCGTCGCCATCGCGGTCTTGACGCTGGCGGTTCTTCAGACCGAGCGGCTGGCCGCGCCACGATCGGAGACCGAACGGCAGAAGCTGGTTCTGCCCGCCGGCCGGCGCGGTTGATGTGAGTGATACCGATTTTCCTCGCGTCCAGCGAAGCGCCTGTCTGCGGCACTTGCGCTGAAGACCTCAGCAATAGCCGTAAACGCCGCAGGCGTAGGGCAGGCGGTTCCAGTAGCTGACCTGGGGACCGCCATAATAGGGGCCCGGGTAATCATAGGAATTGGCCAAGCCGTAATAGCCCGGCAGCGTCGCAGAGCCCGGAAGCAGCGGCGCGCGGATCAATGGCGGTATGTACGGTATTGACCCCTCCGTCGGCGTGAAAAGCAGATCCCGCTCCTCCTCGACATAGACCCTGCGGCCATGGACCGGCGGAGATTTATAGTAGACGCCCGGGCCGGAAGGGTAACGCGAGTCCGGCAGGTCGGCCGCCACAGCCGATCCGACGGCGAAAAACCCGGTCAGAAATAGCATTGTCCAGCGCAGCATGGTTCCGCTCCGAATCATCGGGGGTAATAGCTGCCAGTTTATGCCCGATGACCGTTAATGAGGGGCTACGCGCTCAATGCCTGCTCCAGGTCGGCAATCAGATCTTCCCTGTCCTCGATGCCGATCGATAACCGGACCACGTCGGGGGCGGCGCCGGCCTTGGTTTTGGCGGCGTCGTCGAGCTGGCTATGTGTCGTCGACGCCGGGTGAATCACCAGCGACCGGGTGTCGCCGACATTGGCAAGATGCGAGAACAGTTTCAGCTTCGACACCAGATTGACGCCGGCGTCATAGCCGCCTTTGAGGCTGAAGGTGAACACCGCGCCGGCGCCCTTTGGCGCATATTTGCGCGCAAGGTTGTTGTATTTGTCGCTGGACAGGCCGGCGTAGTTTACCGCGGCCACTGCGCTATGGCCGGAGAGAAATTCCGCGACCGCCTTGGCGTTGTCGCAGTGCTTCTGCATCCGCAACGGCAGCGTTTCGATGCCGGTGAGAATCAGGAAGGCGTTGAACGGCGAGATCGCCGGGCCGAGGTCACGCAGGCCGAGCACGCGGCAGGCGATGGCAAAGGCGAAGTTGCCGAAGGTCTCCTGAATCTTGATGCCGTGATATTCCGGGCGCGGTTCGCTCAGCATCGGATATTTGTTGTCCTTCGACCAGTCGAAGGTGCCGGCATCGACAATGATGCCGCCGAGCGAGTTGCCGTGGCCGCCGAGAAACTTGGTCAGCGAATGCACCACGATATCGGCGCCGTGATCGATCGGGCGGATCAGATAGGGGCTGGCAAGGGTGTTGTCGACGATCAGGGGCACCCCGGCCTTGCGCGCAACCGCGGCGATGGCCTCGATATCGGTAATGGAGCCGGAGGGATTGGCGATCAACTCGATGAAGATCGCTTTGGTGTGTGGCGTCACCGCGCGTTCGAAGCTGCCGATATCATCGGGGTCGGCCCACGCGACGTTCCAGCCAAAACTCTTGAAGGCGTGGGTGAACTGGTTGATCGAGCCGCCATAGAGTTTTCGCGCGGCGATGATCTCGTCGCCGGGCCGCATCAATTGCTGCAGCACGACGACCTGTGCGGCGTGTCCCGATGCCACCGCGAGCGCGGCGGTGCCGCCTTCAAGGGCGGCGACGCGCTCTTCAAGCACCGCCTGGGTCGGATTTCCGATCCGGGTGTAGATGTTTCCGAACGCCTGCAGTCCGAACAGCGATGCGGCGTGATCGGCATCGTTGAAGACGAATGACGTGGTTTGATAGATCGGTGTCGCCCGCGCGCCGGTGGTGGGATCCGGCTGCGCGCCGGCATGAACGGCGAGGGTGGCAAATCCCGGAAGACGATCGGTCATTCTCTGTGTCCTGTTTTACTTTATCTGAAATCGCGCGGCCGCATGCTGATCGGAGCGGCGTCCGCAGTCAAGACGGCGCGATGTGTCAACCGTTATTGGGGAACGGTCGTGCTTCGCTTTGTCGCGTTCGTAAACAATCGTTTCGCGTTTGCGTCATGCGAGGTCGTTCTTGTTTTTCGCAACCCGATCCGACGCGGCGGTTTCGCCGCCGCCGAGGCTCATCCGGTTCAATGAAAGCCGCATGCCCTGGGTCGGCATCGGTGCGCGCTTCGAGCTCAGCGTGCGCGAATTGACGCCCATCCACGAAATCTCCGAGGACAGCCGCCCGTATTCGATCTTCGGGCAGCGGTTCATCACGACCTTGAGGCCGGCGGCTTCCGCCTTGGCGGCGGCCGCGTCATCGCGCGCGCCGAGCTGCATCCAGATTACCTTCGGCGGCGGCGTCAGCAGCAATGCCTCATCGACCACCGGCATGATGTGGCTCGAATTCCGGAAAATATCGACCATGTCGATGGGATGGCCGATTTCTCGCAGCGATGCGACAAAGGGTTTGCCGAGCAGGCTTTTGCCGACGTGACCGGGATTGACCGGGATCATGTCGTAGCCGCGCTGGGCCAGATATTTGAAAGCGAAGTAACTCGGCCGCACGTTGACCGGCGAGGCCCCGACCATCGCAATGGATTTCACGCCGTTGAGAATTTCCCGGATGTATTGGTCGGGGTAGGCATCATGGTTCATTTCAAAATAATCCTGCGGTCCTCATGATGAGCAGGCGCACTTGCGCCGTCTCGAACCATGAGATGTACATTCCTCATCCATCGAGACGCGGCCGAAGAAGCCGCTGCTCAGGATGAGGATCGAACTGCGTTAGCGGTCTTGCCACTTCGGATCGCGCTTCTCGATGAAGGCGCCGATGCCTTCCTCGGCGTCGCGGGCCATCATGTTTTCGGTCATCACCTCGGCCGCATAGCGATAGGCATCCGCAAGGTTCATTTCGGCTTGCCGGTAAAACGCGGCCTTGCCGAGCTTGACCGTGTAGGCGGATTTAAGCGCGACCTTTTGCGCCAGCGCGATCGCCGCATCCCGTTCGCTGCCGGCGGCAACGACGCGATTGACGAGGCCGATGTCCCGCGCCGTGGTCGCCGAAACCGGCTCGCCGGTCAGCAGCATTTCCATCGCCTGCTTGCGCGGGATATTGCGCGACAGCGCCACCATCGGCGTCGAACAAAACAGCCCGATATCGACGCCGGGCGTGGCGAAGGTCGCGGCCTCAGACGCCACCGCGAGATCGCAGCTTGCCACCAACTGGCACCCGGCGGCAGTGGCGACCCCCTGGACCGCGGCCACGACCGGTTTGGACAAATGCACGATGGCCTGCATCATCGCGCTGCACGCGTTCATGATCTCGGCGAAATAGGCGCGCCCGCCATCGGCATCGCTGCGGCGGGCGGTCAGTTCCTTCATGTCGTGGCCGGCCGAAAAGGCTGAACCGTTGGCCGCGATCACTACGGCGCGTACGCTTGTGTCATCGCTGATTTCGTTGAGCGCCGCATGCAGTTCGGCGATCATCCCTTCCGACAGGCTGTTGCGGGCCGAAGGCCGATTGAGTGTGAGCACGGCGATACTGCCCTGCATCTCGTGCAGCAGGTTCGGCGATGGCGGTTTGGCGGCACGCGCGGCTCGGCTGGTCATCGAAATATCCACCTTCGCAAGGCGCACCATCCTGGCGGCGCTGATCGCCAGTGTGGGGGCTTGCAAGTTCTCTTTATTACCTTGGCAGGTTCTGGCAAGAGAACTTTGGACCGGGAACAGGCGGAGCGATATGGCAATTGCGAAAATGGGCGCGGCCGAACTGGAGAAGTTTCTCGAAGCCGAATATCCCCAGATCTTCCGCGGTGGCGACATTTCCATCGAAAGCGCCGACGGGGCTTCGTGCCTGCTCCGTCAGCGCTACAGCGACCAAATGCTTCGTCCGGGCGGGACGGTCTCGGGACCGACGCTGATGGCGCTGGCTGACTTTGCCATGTATGTGGTGCTGCTGTCGGCGATTGGCCCGGTCGGCCTTGCGGTGACGACAAATCTCAACATCAATTTTCTGCGCAAGGGCCAACCCGGCCAGGACGTCCTTGCGGCAGCGAGGCTTTTGAAACTGGGCAAACGGCTTGCGGTCGGTGAGGTCAGCCTGCTGTCGGGGACGTCGGCCGATCCGATCGCCCATGTGACCTCGACCTATTCCATTCCAAATGCTTGATGTTTCTTGCGGTATTATAGAACCATATTTGTAAGACATTGATTTTAAAAGATTAATATTCCACACCTGATATTGACGGGGACCGTGCCGTTATCTAGAACCCCCGCAGTTCGGCGCGATCGCGCCCGACGTCCCCTTTCACGGATTTCCTCACATGAAAACCTTTTCGGCAAAGCCAGCCGAGGTGACGAAGAAGTGGGTCTTGATCGATGCCAAGGGTCTGGTGGTCGGCCGGCTCGCCTCGCTGGTCGCGATGCGGTTGCGCGGCAAACACCTCCCGACCTATACGCCTCATGTCGATTGCGGTGACCACGTCATCATCATCAACGCGGCCCACATCGTGTTGACCGGGCGCAAGCGCGACAACAAGGTCTACTACAATCACACCGGATTTATCGGCGGCATCAAGGAGCGCACGGCAAAGTCGATCCTCGAAGGCCGGTTTCCCGAGCGCGTGGTTGAGAAGGCGGTCGAGCGCATGATTCCCCGTGGTCCGCTTGGCCGCGTGCAGCTCGGCAATCTGCGGGTCTATCCCGGCCCCGAACATCCGCACGAAGCCCAGCAACCCGAGACCGTCGACGTCGCATCAATGAATCGCAAGAACATGAGGGCCGCATAAGATGTCCGACACCATGCAGTCGCTCGATCAGTTGTCGTCGCTGAAGGCCGCCGCTCCCGAAGCGCCGAAATACGTCAAGAAGGTCGACAAGCTCGGCCGCGCCTACGCTACCGGCAAGCGCAAGGACGCGGTTGCCCGCGTCTGGATCAAGCCGGGCGCCGGCAAGGTCACCGTCAACACCCGTGAAGTCGAAGTCTACTTCGCACGTCCGGTGTTGCGGATGATGATCCAGCAGCCGCTGGTCGCAGCTGCCCGCGCCGGCCAGTATGACGTGATCTGCACAGTGGCGGGCGGCGGCCTGTCGGGGCAGGCCGGCGCCGTGCGTCACGGCATCTCCAAGGCACTGACCTATTTCGAGCCGGATCTGCGCGGCGTGCTGAAAAAGGGCGGCTTCCTCACCCGCGACTCCCGCGTGGTCGAGCGCAAGAAGTACGGCCGTGCCAAGGCGCGCAAGTCGTTCCAGTTCTCGAAGCGCTAATCGAACCAGAACAATTAGCTTCGAATTTAGCGGATATGAAAAGGCGCTTTCGAGCGCCTTTTTTATCGATCAAAATACCGACGAGTTGTTGAGATTTTTCACGAAAACTTTGGGGCAGACGCAAACGGATTGCCAACGCGGCGGTCGTAGCATGCATGGGTGGTAACGGCGCGCATCTGGTTTTCAAGCGGGCTGGTTACGTTGCATCACAACCTGCCCGGTGATCCATGTCGCTTGATGTCTCTACGCTTTACCTCGTCGCCACGATGGTTGCGGCGATGCTGGGAACCATGCTGCTGTTTTTCGGCAGGCAAGAGAACATCGCGGCGTTGAAATGGTGGGGAACCGCCTATCTGCTCGGTGCGGCGTCGGTCGCGCTGTGGACGCTCGGCGGCGACAGGTTTGGCGAGATGCTGTCGCTGGCGTTAAGTGCCGTCGGTTTCATAGCCTGCGGCATGGTCTGGAACGCATCGCGTGTGTTTCACGGCCGCAACCCGAACTTGCCGGGTCTGGTTCTCGGGGCGATAGCCTGGATTGCCGCGGTCATGACAGTTGCGCCCGAGGCGTCGGCGATACGCATGACCATCGGCGCCGGCATTGTTGCGACCTATGCGGCACTGACGGCCACCGAATTGTGGTCGGAGCGTCGCAGAACATTGCAAAAGCGCTGGGTGACGATCGTTGTGCCGGTGCTGCACGGTTTCGTGCTGATGCTGCCGATCCTGCTCGGCGACCTGTTGCACCCGCACGACCAAATGTTCTCCGGCAGCATCTGGGTGACGGTGTTCTCTATCGAGCTTGTGCTTTATGCGGTCGGCACCGTGTTCGTCATCTTCATGCTGGTGTCGGAACGGACGGTGACGGCGCACCGGACGGCGGCCTCGATGGATCCGCTAACCGGAATGTTCAATCGCCGCGGCTTTGCCGAGGCGACGTCCCGGGTGATCGAGCGCGAAGCGAACGCCGGCCGTCCGGTGACGGTGCTGATCTTCGATATCGACCACTTCAAGTCGATCAACGACCGCTTCGGCCATCCGGCGGGCGACGAAATCCTCAAACTGTTCGCGACCGTCGTGGTCAACACGCTGCGTATCAGCGACCTTTCCGGCCGGATCGGCGGCGAGGAGTTCGCAGCATTGCTGCCCTGTTCGCTGGAGGAAGGGGTGATCGCAGCCGAACGCGTGCGCGAGGCCTTTGCGGATTCCGGAATTGTGGTCGAAGAGGGTCCCGTCGATACCACCGTCAGCATCGGCGTGGCTGGCGGGCCGGCGGGCACCGAACTCGAGGTGTTGCTGGCCTCGGCCGATACCGCGCTTTATCAGGCCAAGCGCAGCGGCCGCAATCGCGTCGAGGCGGCCGAGGAATTGCCATTGTCGCTGGAAAACTGGCGGCGAAAAACCGCGGGCTCCGCGCGTCAACCGCAGCAGCGGCCGGGCATTCCCCGTCTCGCCTAAAATCCGAAGCGTGGTGGTAACCAGTTGTTTACCATTCGATCCATATCATCAAGGTAATGGATACGATCCACCACGACGCGGCCACCTTGCTCTCGCTCGAAGACGCAGCGGCCTCGGCGCGGGGTGGATTTGCCTGCATGTTTTCGACCTCCAACGAATATGAGACCGCGCTGATTTCGGAACGGCGGGCGCAGGGCCGCTATCATCGGCCACGAAACCACTGGCCGATCGTCATGTTCGCGGGCTGCACGCTGATGATCGCCGGCGCAGTCTTGCTCCTGAACCAGTAGCTTTCTGGGAATTGCAGCGATCCGGCGCCGCGCGGCGCCTTTTTTCGTTGGATGGTTCGATGGTGCTTCAATAGAGCGACCGGCTGGGTTAGAGACGTCCATTGCAAGCATAAGGGCGCAAACCAGATGATCACCGAAATCGCGTTAATTGACGTCAAGCCGGGCACCGAGAAGGATTTTGAAGCCGCAGTCGCCAAGGCCCGCCCGCTGTTCCTGCGCGCCAGGGGCGGCAAAGGTTTCGAGCTGCACAAGTCGATCGAGAAGCCGTCGCGCTACCGGTTGATGGCAAAATGGGACACGCTGGAAAACCACACCGTCGATTTCCGCGGGTCGGACGACTTCGCGGCGTGGCGCGGACTGGTCGGGCAGTATTTTGCCTCGCCGCCCGAGGTCGAGCATACCGAGACGGTGCTGACCTCGGCGGGTTGAACGACTTTGGGTAACGCATGGACTCAGGCGGTCACCGTATCGGATGACGCTTCATCGGCCTTGAAATAATCGATCATGACTTTCACGATCGCCAACACCGGCAACGCCAGCGCCAGGCCCCAGATGCCGAACACGACCCCGAGCAGAATCTGGAATGCGAACAAGGTCGCCGGGGGAATGTCCAGCGCCTGACGCTGGAGGATGGGCGTGAGAATGTAGCTCTCCAGCGCGTGAACGCCGAGGAAAAGCGCGAATGCGCTGGCCGCGGCGACCCAGCCGGACGCGAGACTGGCCAGCACCACGATCAATCCGGCGACCAATGGGCCAACGGTCGGAATGAAGGTCAGCAGTCCGGCTTGAATGCCCAGGATGAATGAACTCTGGACGCCGATCATCGCAAGGCCGATCCATGTGACCAGGAACACGACGGCCATGGTGACGATCTGTGCGATCAGCCAGCGCTCCAGCGTTTCGCCGATGCGATCGACGATGACCGTGGCGCGCGCGCGGTACCGCGCGGGAACGATGAACAACAGACCCTTTCGATAGACGCCCGGCTGGGCTGCGAATGTCAGTCCGAGAAACAGCACGATAAAGAAATTTCCGACCGCGCTGACCGCGCCGAGCAGGAGTTTCAGGGTCTGGCTTACGATTGCGCCGCCGCTGGAGGCGATCGTGCCGGCGCTTGGAAGATTATGTGTCGCAGCGCCCGGCGTTGGCGGGACCGACGAATCCCCCGAGGCATTGGGATTGCCGAGATCGAAATAGCTGGTGTCGATCCCGTTCTTCTCAAGGAAGGCCTTGACGCTGACCAGTTGCGATTTGATCGTATTGCTCAGCACGGTGGCCTGTTGCGCGATGGTGCTGCCGCCGAGGAAGATCACGCCCGACAGCAGGCCTGCGAGCACCAGACAGACGATCGTCAGCCGCAGCGGATGAGCCAGCCTGACGACGCGACCGAGTAACTCGGTCATGGCGTTGAGCGCGACACCGAGCAGCATTCCGGCAAAGATCAGAAACAGCGTCGCGGCGAAATACCAGGTGAACAGCAGCATCGCTGCGAACAGCACCGTTGCGATGCCGCCAACCGATATCGCCCAAGCCAGATCGTTGCGGGCTTTCGGACCATCGTCAGTCGAAAGTGCCACGCTGATTTCCCTCTCGTCGGTTCTGTCGACAGTCTTTCGGCAAACCGGTTTCGGATCAAGCGAAGATGGGCGCATCGTTCGACAATCGGCTGGTATCAACTGGCCCGGTCGGCCGGACAGCAGGCCATCGATCCGACGTCGCCTCCACGCGAAAATAGCAAGGCCACCACGCGGAGCAACATGTTGATCGGGCACCTCCCACGGGGCATGATCTACCGGGTATTGACGGCACGAGATTGGAAACCATGCGATGAGGAGGCCGGTGGTCGGTGTGATCGGGAGCGCCTATCGCATCGAAGATCGATTTGCGACGCAGCTGGTCGGAGAACGAAACCTCCGCGCGGTCTCCGAGGTCGCGGGGGCATTGCCACTGATGTTTGCCGCGTCACCTGACATCACGGATATCGGCGCGTTGCTGGATGCGGTTGACGGTGTGATGCTGACCGGCGCCCGCGCCAATGTGCATCCGACGCACTTTCGCACCGAGCCGCATGCCCGGCACGAACCTTACGATCTGCATCGTGATGACGTGGCGCTGGCTTTATCGGAGGCTTGTGTCACCCGCGGCATACCGCTGTTCGGCATCTGCCGCGGCTTGCAGGAGATGAACGTCGCCTTCGGTGGATCGCTGCACCCGGAAATCCGCGAATTGCCAGGGCGCATCAATCATCGGATGCCGCGCCTGGAGAATGGCGAGATTCATCCCGACCCCACGGTGGTCTTCGCCGATCGCCATGACGTCAATCTTATTCCCGGTGGCGCGTTTGCGCGGCTGCTCGGGCGCGAAACGATCCGCGTCAACTCGCTTCACGGCCAGGCCATTCTCGAGCCGGGCAGGCGGGTTGTCGTCGAAGGCGTGGCGGAAGACGGCACCATCGAGGCGATCCGGATTGCCGATGCGCCTGGTTTCGCTCTCGGAGTCCAGTGGCACGCCGAGTACGATCCGCAGCGCAATCCGGTCAATCGCGCCCTGTTCGAGGCGTTCGGCGAAGCGCTGTTGGCGGGTCGGGACCGCTAGATCCAGATTTCCCCGAGCCGCCTTGCTCGCTTTCACTATCGCGGTATCGCCGCGGAAAAATAAAAGGCGCCCTGTCGGGCGCCCTTCTTGTAGTCTTGAGGTTCGGAGAAAAACCCAACCAAAATTACAGCGAGTAGTACATTTCGAATTCGACCGGATGGGGGGTCATCTCGAAGCGTGCGACTTCGGTCATCTTCAGTTCGATATAGCTATCGATGAAGTCATCGTCGAAGACGCCGCCGTTCTTGAGGAACGCCCGATCCTTGTCGAGATTCTCAAGTGCCTCACGAAGCGAACCGCACACCGTCGGGATCGCCTTGAGCTCTTCCTTCGGCAGGTCGTAGAGGTCCTTGTCCATCGCCGGTCCGGGATCGAGCTTGTTCTTGATGCCGTCGAGGCCCGCCATCAGCATCGCGGCAAAGCCCAGATACGGGTTGGCCATCGGATCGGGGAAACGCACCTCGACACGCTTGGCCTTCGGGTTCGAGGTATAGGGAATGCGGCAGGAGGCCGAGCGGTTGCGCGCCGAATAGGCCAGCAGCACGGGCGCTTCATAGCCCGGGACCAGACGCTTGTAGGAGTTGGTCGAGGGATTGGTGAAGGCATTGATCGCCTTGGCGTGCTTGATGATGCCGGCGATATAGGACAGGCAGGTCTCCGAGAGATCGGCGTATTTGTTGCCGGCAAATACCGGCTTGCCGTCCTTCCAGATCGACTGGTGGCAGTGCATGCCCGAGCCGTTGTCGCCGTAAACCGGCTTCGGCATGAAGGTAGCGGTCTTGCCGTAGATGTGCGCGACCTGATGGATGCAGTACTTGTAGATTTGCATCTGGTCGGCCATCAGCGTCAGCGTGTCGAACTTCATGCCGAGTTCGTGCTGGGCGGATGCGACTTCGTGGTGATGCTTCTCGACCTTGACGCCCATCTTGGCCATCGCGCCGAGCATTTCCGAGCGCATGTCCTGCACTGAATCCTGCGGCGGAACGGGAAAATAGCCCGCCTTGGTGCGGATGCGGTGGCCGAGGTTGCCGCCCTCATATTCGGTGTCCGAGTTGATCGGCAGTTCCGACGAATCCAGCTTGAAACCGGTGTTGTAGGGAGTGGTCTGATAGCGGACGTCGTCAAACACGAAGAATTCCGCCTCGGGGCCGAAGAAAACCGTATCGCCGACGCCCATCGATTTGACCATGGCTTCGGCCTTCTTGGCCATGCCCCGCGGGTCGCGGTTGTAGGGCTCGCCGGTGGTCGGCTCCAGCACGTCGCAGGTGATGACCATGGTGGTTTCAGCGAAGAACGGGTCGATCGTCGCGGTGACCGGATCGGGCATCAGGCACATGTCGGATTCGTTGATCGCCTTCCAGCCGGCAATCGAGGAACCGTCGAACATCGTGCCTTCAGCGAAAATGTCTTCGTCGATCATGCCGATGTCAAAGGTCACATGCTGCCACTTGCCGCGCGGATCGGTAAAACGCAGGTCGACGTATTTCACGTCGTTGTCCTTGATCGATTTCAGGACGTCTTTGGCGGTCTTCATGAATACCCCTTATGGCTTACAGGTCGTCGTGATCTGGCCGCAGGCAGCGACCGTGGGTGATGCTCAATACCTTTGGGGACTGTTCAACACAATATCAGAGTGCCCGCAGGCTCGATTCAGATAGCGTCCAGCCCGGATTCCCCGGTTCGGATGCGAATGGCTTCCTCGACATTGGACACGAAAATCTTGCCGTCGCCGATGCGGCCGGTCTGGGCCGCGCGTCGTATCGCGTCGATCGCCTTCTCGACCAGGTCGTCGGAGATCACGATCTCGATTTTGACCTTGGGTAGAAAATCCACGATGTACTCTGCACCGCGATAGAGCTCGGCATGACCCTTCTGCCGTCCGAAGCCCTTGGCTTCGGTGACCGTGATGCCCTGCAATCCGACTTCCTGAAGCGCTTCTTTCACCTCGTCGAGCTTGAACGGCTTGATGATGGCTTCTATTTTTTTCACTGAGCGCCTCCCGGGCAGTTTCATATTTCAGACTGCAGACTTGTTGCACTTCGCGCGCGATGCGCAGGTTTTTCGATCTTTTGCCCTGGATCATCCTCGCGAAGCTGCCCCGATGCCGGTCAGCACCAGAAACACTTCTTCACTGGTGGAGTTCATCGCAAGCAAGCGGGACGTTCCAGAGCCGGCTTCCTCAAAAGCAGGGTCTATGCCAAGTTGTTGAAAGGGCTGTTTTTTAAATGCTATCAAACTTTTAGCAGGCATCTTTGGGGTTAGGCCAGAACAGCCGACCATATCGACAGCTCAATAAATAGGCAAACAGGTCAATCGGTATGCATTGAGCATTGGGTTGGATAGCGCGCATACTTGGAACTGCCTCAGGATAAGGCGCTTACATCGGGAATTTGGCATGGAAGTACTGACCACCGCGGAGATGGAGCGCGCCGATCGGCTTGCCATTGCTGCGGGTACTCCAGGCTTCTCGCTGATGCTGAGCGCGGGCCAGGCCGTGGCCGAGGCGGCGATGGATCTCGTGGAGGAGGGGCCAATCCTGGTGATCGCCGGGCGCGGCAACAATGGCGGCGACGGCTTCGTGGCGGCGGCCGAACTGGCGGCGCGCGGCCGTGAGGTCTCCGTCATCCTGCTGTGCGAGCGGGACAGCCTGCAGGGCGATGCGGCCTCCGCCGCCCGAGGATGGAAGTTTCCGGTGCTGCCGTTCAATCCCCAGGCGATCGGCCGGCCCGCGCTGATCATCGATGCGCTGTTCGGCGCTGGCCTCAACCGGCCCGTGAAGGGCGATCCGCTCGGCATGATCGAGGCCATCAACGCCAACGGGGCGCCCGTTCTCAGCGTCGACCTGCCGAGCGGCGTTAACGGCACCACCGGCGCCGTCATGGGCATCGCGGTTCGCGCCACCGAAACCGTCACCTTCTTCCGGCGCAAGCCGGCACATCTGTTGTTACCGGGCCGGATTCACTGTGGTCGGGTACGCCTTGCCGATATCGGCATTGACGCCATCGTGCTGGAAGAAATTCGGTCGCAGACCTTTGAAAACATTCCGTCGTCCTGGCAAAAGTCATTTCCGGTGCCGCAAGTCGGCGGTCATAAATATGCCCGCGGCCATGCCGTTATCGTTTCAGGCGATATCGCATCGACCGGCGCGGCGCGGTTGGCGGCACGTGGCGCGTTGCGGGCCGGGGCCGGGCTGGTCACGCTGGCCTCGCCCAGAGATGCGCTTGCAGTCAATGCCGCCGCGCTCATCGCTGTCATGGTCCGTGCGACCGATACGGTGATCGAGTTTGCCGAACTGTTGACGGACAAGCGCCTCCACACCTGTGTCATCGGACCCGGCGCGGGGGTTGGTGCACGGACGCGGGATTTTGTCCTCACCGCGCTGTCGGCCAAACGCAACCTGGTGCTGGACGCGGATGCACTGACCAGCTTTGCCGATGCTCCTGATCATCTGTTTCAGTCCATCAAGGCAATATCCGACCCGCACGTGGTTCTCACGCCGCACGACGGGGAATTTCCGCGGCTGTTCAGCGACATCAGCAACAAGACTCCAAACCGTTCGAAGCTTGAGCGGGTGCGGGCGGCGGCCGAACGCTCCGGCGCCATCGTCCTGCTCAAGGGACCGGATACGGTGGTGGCGTCACCGGACGGCCGCGCGACCATCGCCGCCAATGCGCCGCCCTGGCTCGCGACCGCCGGCGCCGGCGACGTGCTGGCCGGCATGATCGCAGGCCTGCTGGCCCAGGGCGTACCGGCGTTCGAGGCGGCCTGCACCGGGGTCTGGATGCACGGCGAGGCCGCGCGCGAGGCCGGGCCTGGCCTGATCGCGGAAGATTTGCCGGAGGTGCTGCCAGCGGTGTTCCGACGCCTCTATGACGAGTTCGGCATCGACTATTGAGGCGTCCGCAGGTCGGCGGCAAACGCTTCAGACGAGGTATTTCGCGACCGCTGTTTCGTTCCAGGATAGCCCAAGACCATGTCCGCGGGCCGTGATCGTGCCATCAACGATCTGCACCGGCTCGGCAACGATCGCGCGCGCGAGGTCGAGATATTCGGCCCAGTGCGCGGTCGGGGTGACGGCGAGCACATGCGCGCTGGCTTCGGCGAACAGATGACTGGACATCGGAATTGAAGCAGCTTCGGCCTGGCCCGCGACGCGGAGCCAGCCCGTAACGCCGCCGACCTTCATCAGGTCTGGCATGATGAAGTCGCTGGCGGATGCGCCGATGGCTTCGGCAAAGCCGCGCGGAAACCACCAGTTCTCCCCGGATTGAATTGATATCGGCGACGTCTCGCGGACCTTCGCATGGCCCTCGAGGTTTTCGGCGGCCACAGGTTCTTCGATCCAGTGCAGATCATAGGCCGCGAGTTGGGCGATGCGACGGCTGGCCTCGGTCGGATCGAGCGATTGATTGAAATCCAGCATCAACTCGACGTCGGGACCGATCAAATCGCGCACGGCTTTGACCACCCGTTCGTCGTTGTTGAGATCTCCGGCGCCGCCTTTGATCTTGATGCCGCGAAAGCCCTGATCAAGCGAGCGGCGCAGATCTTTCTCGTCGGCGACCGGATCGACCGCGCCGTAACTGTCATAGGCCTTGATCGCTCGCGGCGATCCACCCAGCAATGTCGCCAACGGCTGACCGGCCGCCTGTCCCAGCGCGTCCCAGAACGCCATGTCTAGACCCGAAACCGCCATGCCGACCAGGCCTTGCCAGCCGAGCA
This sequence comes from uncultured Pseudomonadota bacterium, assembly GCA_963819325.1. Lineage (GTDB taxonomy): Bacteria > Pseudomonadota > Alphaproteobacteria > Rhizobiales > Xanthobacteraceae > Bradyrhizobium. The sequence goes on along the minus strand of CAWFVT010000013.1, from coordinate 73,753 downwards.
ATCTGAATTTCGCGTCCATGACGGCCATCAGATCAAACGGCGCGATCATCTTTCCGGTCAAGTCACGGCCGATCTCTTCGATCAGGTGCACCAGCGGCTTAAGCGTCAGCTTCGCGTAGGCGAAGATGTAGGAGTGCCCGGTAACACCTTGATCGGTCGCGACATCGATCAAAACCAGCGGGGCGGCCTCGATGACGCCAAAGGCATTTTTCACCGGCCGCGAGATCGGCGCGACAACGGCACGGGCTTTGACACTGCGAATAACAGGAGTTGTTTTGCTCATTTTTGTTTCCTCACTCGACACTGTACCATCGCACGAGGCGCGGCGCCGCCCAATCGGCTGCCGTCGATTCCATCAGCCAGCGTCCGGCATGTTCAGCAGCGAATGCGATGCGCTGCGTCTGCCCGGCCTCGATGGCCAGCGTATCCAGCCAGAATGGCTTCCAGCCATCATCAAGCCGGTCCAGCAGCCTGAAGTGATGCCCGTGCAAGTGGAAGATCGCCGCGATTTCAGCTCGATTTGCCAGCGCCAACACCACCGTGCGGCCGGCTTTGACCCGGAACACGGGCCGAGCTGAAGCTGCAAACGCAGCCGGTGTCACCCATTCGGTCTGCGGTCCACCAAGCGGCAAATCGATCCTCGTGGCGTTCTTGAGGTCCAGTCCGGTCGGCAAGCCGTTCGATGGCAGTGGTGGTGCGGCAGCAAGCGCTGCGTCGCGGATGGGTGGGTCCTTTGAGGTGACCAGCCGGGCGATGGGACGGGCCTCCTTGCCGTTGTGCAGGAGAACAAGCGAGGTCGAGCCAGGAGGTTTTGTTGCATCGATGAACGCGTCAATTCGGGCTCCCGGCGCCAGCACGAGCGCGCCGTTGCGGGCCGGAAAGGGCTCCGAAGGCTGGCCGTCGAGCGCCATCACGCGAACGTCCTGATCTTCCAATTTTATAGCAATAACATGGCGTTGAAATCCGTTGATAAAGCGAAGCCGCAGCCGTTCATGGAGACGAACTGGAATATCCAGCATCGTGCGCCCGTTGATGGTATAAACCGGCGTCGCATCCTTTGGATCGAGCCCGGGCGCAATAGCGGTTCCGTCGGCGCGTATCATCCAGTCTTCGATCAGAAACACCTCGTCGCGATCGATGGTAACAGCCTCGCTCTCCGCGACAATCAGCGCCCGTGCCGAAGACGGTTGCGCCTGACCATCGCCGAGCAGCCGCAAATCGCACAGCAACGTGCCGGCATGGCGCAGCGGAATCGAGAGGATTTGGTTAGCGCCGGGCGCCAGGGGTGCCGTTGCGGCAAGGGGTTCTGCTGCCGGGACGCCGTCTAACCCGCGCCAGTTGAGCACGGCCGGCACCGGCAGTTGGTTCGCCAGCGCGACTTCAATCGCATCGCCACGCTTGAAACGCAAAGCCGGGTCCGACGTTGAGCCGCCGAGCGACCATATCGGCGTATCCGGCGCCCCCGGACGCAAGGCAACGACGTCAGCTTTGGCCTGCAGCATCAGTGGCGGGCGTCGCCCGGCGAGGGCGATCGAAGACGTCACAGGGCCAAGGATCGCAGAGCCCAATCCGGCCACGAATTCGCGTCTGGTCAGCGGGAAAATCTGATCAGTCATGATAGATGCCGACCATTTTCCGCTCGCCATGTCCAGTCGCAGCCGGTACGCCGAAGGCGGATGGTGCCGGCTTTTTTTGCTGCGGACCGGCGGCCCCATGTTATAAGCCCGCCGCTCGCGACCACGTTTATGATCCAAATCATAAACGTGATCGATTCCATTAATTTGGAGCATGATTGGCCGCCCGAAAACCGCTTCACACTTTTCGGCAATCATGCTCGGGTACCGCGGCTGGACACGGTGCTGTCAGCGGGCGTGGCGGAATTGGTAGACGCGCTGGATTTAGGTTCCAGTGACGAAAGTTGTGGGGGTTCGAGTCCCTCCGCCCGCACCATCCCTGGAGAAGCGCCAACCGCACCCGTTGGATGACCACACGTCTTCCGTCCCCCCGAATTCCACCGAGTGCCTGTCACTCGCGCTTCTTTTCCTCCGCAGGAGGCTTGGCGGGAGCAGCGGCAGGTCTTTCGGGCATCCTTGGCGCCGCCGGTCTCATCTCGTTCGCCCGCGGCGGCTCCTGAACGGGCCTGCGCTGTTCTTCAACCCGCGGTGGCTCTTGAGGCGGCCGGCGAGGTTCTTCGGCTCGCGGCGGCTCCTGGGCGGGCCTTCGCTGTTCTTCAACCGCCGGAGCATTTGGCCGTGGTTGGGCCTCTCGCGGCGGCTCGGTCGGAGCTGGTTTTTGACCCGCCATGGGCCTGTTCGCAGCCGCTCCAGGCCTCTCCTCGCCATTGGGCCTGGCGACGATGGGGGTATGCGATCCGTGCGATACGCCGGCGCCCTTGAAAACCCCGGGGCGCGGGGTTGCTGCTATCGCCGGCTCGCCGTGATTTTGCTTGGAGAAGAGCGCGCGATCCTTGCTCGCTGCCTCGATGTGCTGCCGCTGCACCGATGTCGCCTCGACGTGACGCTCTCGGGCGATCGCCTCCTGTTGTGGCGTCGGCCTCGCCGCGGTGCCGCCGTTGCCGCCATTGAAGCTGACATTGGTGATCCTGTTATTCACCACCACCGTCTGATTATAGACGTTGGTAATGCGGACGTTTTCGATGTTGTTGACCGAGCGGTTGTAGAAAAAGCGGCCATTATCCCAGCGGCCACCCAGATAGCCTTCACCGCCGTAACCGAAGCCGTAATCAATCCCGCCGTAGAATCCGACTTCGCGTCCCCAGTAACCGGGATGGAAGAGGTATCGCCCGTCTACCCAACCCCAATAGGCTGGGGTCCAAAGTAACTCGGGTTGTGGCGGTTCGACCCATGTCCCCGGCACCCAGTAATAATCCGCTTCCGCGTCATCCCAGGCCCAAAAGCCTGGAACCCAGATGTATCCGTCCGCCGGAATGACCGGTTGCTCGTAGTATGGCAGCGGCGGCGGGGCGAGATTGACGCGAAAATCGACGGAAACCTGAGCTTGGGCTGCGCCCGCCAGCATGGCCGCTGAGGCTGCCGACAGCATAAGTGCAAGGACGGATGACCGAACTATTCGCATATTTGACTTCCTGGGATTGTGAGCGGGAAAGCGAAGGCTTGGGGCCGATGGCTCGCGGCACCTCAATTGTCGACCTCGCCATTGGTTCCGTGGCGGCTTTAGGGCTGCGGCAGCTTCGGAACAGGGAATTTCAGGCTCCTGATATTGTTTATTTTTTGGCTATTTGCTGAACTTTCACGACGGCGAGATAGCGGCGTCATCTCACCTCTGAACTCACCACCAATTGAACCGCCGGCCGTCATCTAGCCGACTTGTTGCAGCCGGCAGGGAGGGCCATGTTTCGGGCCAGAAAATCCCGTCGGGGCTTCGAAACCTTGTCGGGACCGTGGCGCGTCAGATAGTTGATCTGGCGCTTCCACTCGGCTACCACGGCAGGTTCAGGCGGCTCGCTTCGGTGAAGCTAATCGGTCCGCAGGGGCCTGATGAAGTGCGGCTTGCCGTCCAGCAATTTACGCAGCGGTTTTGGGACCTCGACGACACGCCATGTGGTCTTGCCGAACCCCGATGCAGGTTTTAGGGCCGTGCATCGACCAGATTGACAATGTCCCGGCGTTTCGGCCGGACCAAGCGGGAAGAAGATTGACGCCATGCAGGTGAAGGAAACCGTCGCCGACGGATTGAAGCATGAATTCCAGATCAGCGTTCCGGCATCGGATCTCGATGCCAAGGCAGACGCTCGTCTGGTGGATCTCAAGGACAAGGTCCGTCTCAACGGTTTTCGTCCAGGCAAGGTCCCGGTGAGCCATCTCAAGAAGGTATACGGCCGCTCGGTGATGGCCGAGACCGTGGAGCAGACCATCCGCGACACCAACTCGCAAATCTTCACCGAGCGCGGCTTTCGCTTGGCGACCGAACCCAAAGTCACCATGCCGACGGAGGAGAAAGCCGTTGAGGATATTCTCACCGGCAAGTCCGATCTCAATTATACGGTTTCGATCGAAGTCGTGCCCGCGATCCAGCTCGCCGATTTCAAGAGCTTCACGGTCGAGAAGCCAATCGCCGATGTGACCGACGCCGATGTCGACGAGGCCATCAAGCGAATCTCAGAGCAGAACCGTAGCTTTGCTGCGAAAGGCGAGGGCGCGAAGGCCGAAACCGGGGACCGGGTCACCATCTCCTTCAAGGGCACCATCGACGGGACGCCGTTTGATGGCGGCACCGGCGAGAACATCCAGGTTCTGCTTGGCTCCGGAACTTTCATTCCGGGCTTTGAGGAACAGCTGCTCGGCGTCGCCAGCGGCGAAACCCGCGTCCTGAAAGTCTCCTTCCCGGCGAACTACGGCAGCGAGAAGCTGGCCGGCCAGGCCGCCGAGTTCGAAACCACGGCGAGCTTGATCGAAGTACCGCAGGACACCCCGATCGACGACGAGTTTGCCAAGACGCTGGGTCTGGAATCGCTCGACAAGCTGAAGGAAGCCGCGCGCGAGCGGCTGTCGGCGGAGTTTGCAGGTGCTACCCGCCAGAAGGTCAAGCGTATCTTGCTTGACCGTCTCGACGAAACCCATCGCTTCGAGGCGCCGCCGTCGCTGGTCGACGAGGAATTCAAACTGATGTGGAATTCGATCAAGGCCGAAATGGAGTCCGGCGGCAAGACTTTCGCCGACGAAAATACCACCGAAGAGGCCGCCCGCGAGGAATATCGCAAGATCGCCGATCGCCGGGTCCGGCTCGGTCTGGTGCTGTCCGAGATCGGCGAGAAGAACAAGATCACGGTCACCGACGACGAGGTCAGCCGCGCGCTGATCGAGCGTGCGCGCCAGATGCCGGGCCGCGAGAAAGAGGTCTGGGACTACTATCGCAACAATGCCAATGCCCTGGCCCAGCTTCGTGCGCCGATTTATGAGGACAAGGTTGTCGATTTCATCCTCGAACTCGCCAATGTGACCGAGAAGAAAGTCTCGCGCGAAGACCTCTACAAGGAAGACGACGCGGAGAAGACCGCCGCCTGACGGTGTCGTCACCAACGATCGGCTTCGTTAAGGATGTGCAGTGATAAGGGCCCTGGCGGCGGCTTCAGTCGCTAGGCGGTGCCGGACGAATCAGCTTCAACTGCAGTGAAAGTCCGAAATTGCTCCGGTCTTGTCACTGGGGAATTGGCCCATATCTGTGAGCTTGTCCTTTAGTCCTGCATCACGGGACGTTCGTCCGCGCCCGGCAAAATTCGTGGGTTCACCACCTTGCCGATGGATGTTCGCTTCCGCCAACCATTCTACTAATTGTCTACCAACCTTTGGGTGATTAATGCGCGATCCGGTGGAAACCTACATGAACCTCGTGCCGATGGTGGTGGAACAGACCAACCGCGGCGAGCGCGCCTACGACATTTTTTCGCGCCTGCTGAAAGAGCGCATCATCTTCGTGACCGGACCGGTCGAGGATGGGATGTCGACGTTGACCGTCGCGCAGTTGTTGTTCCTCGAGGCCGAGAATCCGAAGAAGGAAATCTCGATGTACATCAATTCGCCGGGCGGGGTGGTTACGTCGGGCCTTGCGATCTACGACACCATGCAGTTCATCCGCCCGCCGGTATCGACGCTCTGCACCGGACAGGCTGCATCGATGGGCTCGCTGCTGCTCGCGGCTGGCCACAAGGACATGCGCTTCTCGCTGCCGAATTCGCGCATCATGGTGCACCAGCCCTCCGGCGGCTTCCAGGGCCAGGCGACCGATATCATGCTGCATGCGCAGGAAATCCTGAATCTCAAGAAGCGGCTCAACGAGATCTACGTCAAGCACACCGGCCAGACCTACAAGGCGATCGAGGATGCGCTGGAGCGCGACAAGTTCCTCACCGCCGAGATGGCCCGCGACTTCGGTATTGTCGACAAGGTAATCGACAAGCGGTCGGAAGACCCGACCGCGAAGACACCCTAAAGCAAGCGACGGGCGAGCGCCGGATTGGCGTTAAGAGGCCGCCGCCAGCGGCGATTCAGGCCGCCAGCGCCACTCTGGAGCCCTCGTAAGGCGAAAAGTTCCGCTTTCGTGCCGGCCTGGCAGCGTGGTAATCCCGCAACGCCCGGCCGATTTCGGCATCTCTTGCTCGCATCCGCGGTGCAAATCACGGTATTGTCACGGCTATCCGAGCCGGGGCCGATTAGGGAATTCTTGATAGTCGGGTGTCAGCATGGTTGGCTACGTCGGATCGGTTATGATCGTGGGAGATTCGAGCTGGCCTCGATTCGGGGCATCTGGAGTTTAGGGCCTTTTTTGGTACGGATTTTGCTCTATCTAGACTCTGGGCCGGCATGTGCCGGAACGGGGCGATCGAGCGGACGGGATCGAACGGCGGACGGAGACGAGAATGAGTAAAGTCGGCACGAGCGACTCCAAGAACACGCTTTATTGCTCGTTCTGCGGCAAGAGCCAGCATGAAGTCCGCAAACTGATCGCGGGGCCCACCGTATTCATCTGCGACGAATGCGTTGAGCTGTGCATGGATATCATTCGCGAGGAGAACAAGTCCTCGCTGGTGAAGTCGCGCGACGGCATTCCGACCCCGAAGGAAATCTGCAAGGTCCTCGACGACTACGTCATCGGCCAGAGTCATGCCAAGAAGGTGCTGTCGGTCGCCGTCCACAATCACTACAAGCGGCTCAACCACCAGACCAAGCATAACGACGTCGAGCTTGCGAAGTCGAACATTCTGCTGATCGGTCCTACCGGTTCGGGCAAGACGCTGCTGGCGCAGACGCTGGCGCGGATTCTCGATGTGCCATTCACGATGGCGGATGCGACCACGCTGACCGAAGCCGGCTACGTCGGCGAGGACGTCGAAAACATCATTCTGAAGCTGCTGCAGTCGGCCGACTACAATGTCGAGCGCGCGCAGCGCGGCATCGTCTATATCGACGAGATCGACAAGATCAGCCGTAAATCCGATAACCCGTCGATCACCCGGGATGTTTCGGGCGAAGGCGTGCAGCAGGCGCTGCTCAAGATCATGGAAGGCACGGTTGCCTCGGTTCCTCCGCAAGGCGGCCGCAAGCATCCGCAGCAGGAGTTCCTGCAGGTCGACACCACGAATATACTGTTCATTTGCGGCGGCGCGTTCTCCGGCCTGGAAAAGATCATCTCGGCGCGCGGACGTTCGACCTCGATCGGTTTCGCCGCGCAAGTGCTGGCGCCGGAAGATCGCCGTACCGGCGAAATCTTCCGTCACGTCGAGCCCGAGGATCTGTTGAAATACGGCCTGATCCCCGAATTCGTCGGACGTCTGCCGGTGGTCGCCACCTTGGAAGACCTCGACGAGGCCTCGCTGAAGAAGATTTTGACCGACCCGAAGAACGCGCTGGTCAAGCAGTATCAGCGGCTGTTCGAGATGGAGAACATCGAGCTGACGTTCGCCGATGAGGCGCTTGGCGCGGTCGCCCGCAAGGCGATCGAACGCAAGACCGGCGCGCGCGGACTGCGTTCGATTCTCGAAAGCATCCTGCTTGAAACCATGTTCGATTTGCCGGGCTTGGAGGGTGTTGAAGAGGTCGTGATCTCGCGCGAGGTGGTCGAGGGGACGGCACGCCCGCTCTACATCTACGCGGATCGTTCCGACCGCGCGGTCGAAAGCAGCGCCAGCGCCTGATTGCGTTCCGCGCTGGGCGGATTGAGTATCCAAATCAGACGGCTGCCGAGCCCTTCGGCGGCCGGATTTGCGCAGGCATTGGCCGGCCTTTAGCTCCAATCGGCGGGCGCTTTCCAGCGACTTGACACCCCCATGGTCGATAGCCACCTAATGCTATCGGCGATGAAAATCTGGCATAAGATTCGCTATAACTACAATCCGGAGAGGCAGGCTGAAGACGCGGCCATGCGGTCCCGGAACATCTCGGCACCTTGTGGCGGTTGCGCAAAATCGCGGGCCGCAGGCAAGGGGGCACAACAAAAGGAATAGGCCATGACCACTCCGAAACCCCGGCCATCTATCGTTCACGGCGAAAGCCATTCTTATCCGGTGCTGCCGCTTCGCGACATCGTCGTTTTCCCGCACATGATTGTGCCGCTGTTCGTCGGCCGCGAGAAATCGATCCGCGCGCTCGAGGAAGTCATGAAGAATGACGCCTTGATCATGCTGGCGACGCAGAAGAACGCATCCGACGACGATCCGAGCCCGGACTCGATCTATGAGACCGGCACGCTCGCCAGCGTATTGCAGCTGCTCAAATTGCCCGACGGCACCGTGAAGGTGCTGGTCGAGGGGCTCGAGCGCGCCCGCGTGCAGAAGTACACCGACCGGACCGAATATTACGAAGCCACCGCCATCGCGCTCGCCGACACGGACGCTACCTCCGTCGAGGCCGAAGCCCTGGCGCGCTCGGTCGTTTCCGACTTCGAGAGCTATGTGAAGCTGAACAAGAAGATCTCCGCCGAAGTCGTCGGCGTGGTCCAGGCGATAACCGATTTCGCCAAGCTCGGCGACACCGTGGCCTCACATCTTGCCGTCAAGATCGCCGACCGCCAGGCGATCCTGGAGACGCTGTCGGTCACCGCGCGCCTTGAGAAGGTGCTCGGATTGATGGAGAGCGAAATCTCGGTGCTACAGGTCGAGAAGCGGATCCGCTCGCGCGTCAAGCGCCAGATGGAGAAGACCCAGCGCGAATATTATCTCAACGAGCAGATGAAGGCGATCCAGAAGGAGCTCGGCGACGACGAAGGCCGCGACGAGCTCGCCGACCTCGAGGAGAAGATCGCCAAGACCAAGCTCTCCAAGGAAGCACGCGAGAAGGCGCAGCATGAGCTGAAGAAGCTGCGTCAGATGTCGCCGATGTCTGCCGAGGCGACGGTCGTGCGCAACTACCTCGACTGGCTGTTGTCGATACCGTGGAACAAGAAGTCCAAGGTCAAGAAGGATCTGGTCGCAGCCCAGACCACGCTCGACAACGATCACTACGGGCTGGAGAAGGTCAAGGACCGCATCGTCGAGTATCTGGCGGTGCAGTCGCGCGCCAACAAGCTGACCGGACCGATCCTGTGTCTGGTCGGGCCTCCGGGCGTCGGCAAGACCTCGCTCGGCAAGTCGATCGCGAAGGCGACGGGGCGCGAATTCGTGCGCGTCTCGCTCGGCGGCGTGCGCGACGAAGCTGAAATCCGTGGTCACCGCCGCACCTATATCGGCTCGATGCCCGGCAAGATCATCCAGTCGATGCGGAAGGCCAAGACCTCGAATCCGCTGTTCCTGCTCGACGAGATCGACAAGATGGGCGCCGACTTCCGCGGCGATCCGTCATCGGCTTTGCTTGAGGTGCTCGACCCCGAGCAGAACTCGACCTTCAACGATCACTATCTGGAAGTCGATTACGACCTCTCCAACGTGATGTTCATCACGACCGCGAATACGCTGAATATTCCGGGACCGCTGATGGACCGTATGGAGATCATCCGGATCGCCGGCTACACCGAGAACGAAAAGGTCGAGATTGCCCGCAAGCATCTGATCCCGAACGCGATCGCCAAGCACGGCCTGGATTCCAAGGAATGGTCGATCGACGACGATGCGTTGCTGCTGATGATCCGGCGTTACACCCGCGAAGCGGGCGTGCGTAATCTGGAACGTGAGCTTTCGACACTCGCCCGCAAGGCGGTGAAGGAGCTGATGATCTCCAAGAAGAAGTCGGTAAAGGTGACCGAGAGGTCGCTCGAGGAATTTCTCGGCGTGCCGAAGTTCCGGTACGGCGAGATCGAGACCGACGATCAGGTCGGCATTGTCACCGGTCTGGCGTGGACCGATGTCGGTGGCGAGCTACTCACCATCGAAGGCGTCATGATGCCCGGCAAGGGCAAGATGACGGTCACCGGCAATCTGCGCGACGTGATGAAGGAGTTGATTTCGGCGGCGGCGTCCTATGTCCGCTCGCGTGCCGTCGGCTTCGGGATCGAGCCGCCATTGTTCGACAAGCGCGATATCCACGTCCATGTGCCTGAAGGGGCGACCCCGAAGGACGGACCGTCGGCGGGTGTTGCGATGGCGACCGCGATTGTTTCGATCATGACCGGTATCGCGGTCCGGCACGATGTCGCCATGACCGGCGAGATCACGCTGCGCGGTCGGGTGCTGCCGATCGGCGGCTTGAAGGAGAAGCTGCTGGCCGCCGCGCGCGGCGGCATCAAGACGGTGCTGATCCCCGAGGACAACGCCAAGGATCTCACGGAGATTTCCGATGCGATCAAGGGCGGCATGGAGATCATCCCGGTCGCCCGGCTCGACGATGTCATCTCGAAGGCCCTGGTACGGCCGCCTGTGCCGATTGTCTGGGAAGAGGACACCAAGGTCCCGGTCAAGCCGGATGCCACGGACGAGGCGGCAGGCGGACTGACGGCGCACTGAACCTGACGATAATACGACAAAAGCGGCGTCCCGATCGGGACGCCGCTTTTTTATGAGATAGCCGCTTTTTATGAGATATGAGTGTCTTGGGGCGGCTTGCGCCTGACGGCCCTGCGGCGCTAAACAGAAGGCGAGGGCGGCTAGCTCAGCTGGTTAGAGCATCTCGTTTACACCGAGAGGGTCGGGAGTTCGAATCTCTCGCCGCCTACCACTCGACGCAGCGCGAACCGTGTCACCTGCCGTTACTTCAGAAGCCGCAGAAGAGCCTGACCAGCCCTGGTATTCAATTCCTTGGCATCCAGCGTACCGTCATTATCCCGGTCGGCGGCTTTGAAGCGCTGCTCGACGACGGCAAGATATTCCTCCTTTGAGAGTGTTCCGTCATGATCGGGATCGGCGGCGGCGAGTTCTGCCGCTGACAATCTCCGGGTCAATTCGTGCTTGTCCAGCGTGCCGTCACGGTCACGTTCCAGCTTGTCAAACGCCGCGGAACCCGCCCTCTGCGCTTCTGCCAGATCAACGGTGCCATCATTGTCGGTATCGAATAAGACGTGGTGGGATTTCGCCAGAGCGGGCAATCCGGTGGCGAGCAGCGTTCCGACCGCGAGTGAAAAAACCATCGTGCGGCGTGTGATCATGGTGCGACCTTTCCAGGTTCCTGCTGTATGCGGCGAAATACCCGCCAACAATTGCTCTCGATTCCGTAGAAATAAGGATATTTATCCCGTCGTCAACGCAGGGTGGTGCGGGTCGCGCGGTTGCGGCGAAGCGAACCAAAGGTGCGCCACGCGCATCGATATCGTCATTCGCTAAAAATGACCCGAAGGAATGCATTAGGAAATTTTTGGGAGACCGCGCACATGGAAGCACCGACAGGCCACGATCTGAATGCCGACCAGATCGCATACTGGAACGGGCCGGCGGGCCAGCACTGGACCGATCGCCAGCAGCATCAGGACGTTCTGCTTGCACCGGTCTCCGACATATTGATTGACCGCGCCCGGGCTAAAGCCGGCGAGCGGATCATCGATGTGGGTTGCGGTTGCGGGGCGACGACGATCGCGCTGGCGCAAAAAGTCGGCCCGGCCGGCCACGTTTTCGGGGTCGACATCTCGGCCGCGATGCTGGCGCGCGCCCGGCAGGTTGCGCCGGCTGGCCTGCCGGTCGATTTCGTGCTTGCCGATGCAACCGTGTATCCGTTCGATCCTGCAAGCTCCGATCTCCTGGTCTCGCGGTTCGGCGTGATGTTTTTCGCCGAGCCGTCGCTTTCCTTTGCCAACATGCGCAAGGCGCTGCGGCCGTCGGGCCGGCTGACATTCGCCTGCTGGCGCGAGCCGCGCGATAACCCGTGGCTGCTGGCGCCGCTTCAGGCGGCCTACAAACATGTCCCGAAGCTGCCGCAGCTTGGGCCGGAAGACCCCGGTCCATTCTCGTTTGCCGCCGAGCAGCGCGTGCACCGCATCCTCGGCGAGGCCGGATTCTCTGAGATAGCGATGGAGCCCTACAACCTGTCGCTCGATGTCGCGGTCGGGCGCGGTCTTGATGCGGCGGTGGAATCCGCACTCGAAATCGGACCGGCGAGCCGCGCCCTCCAGGGGCAGCCGTCCGACCTGCGCGCCGCCGCTGCGAAGTCGATCCGCGAAGCCCTCGCGCCGTTCGCGAAAGGAAATACCGTCCCGCTCGCGGCATCGATCTGGATCGTGACGGCCTCGGCCTCCTGAAGGCCTCGTTGACCTACGCCCGCTCTTCCCAGATCATCGCGAGATGAACGATGGTCTGCGCGGCTTTCTCCATGTCCTGCACGCTGACCCATTCCAGCCGCGAGTGGAATGCATGCTCGCCGGCGAAAATGTTGGGGCAGGGCAATCCCATGAACGACAATCGCGAGCCGTCGGTGCCGCCGCGGATCGAGGTCTTCACCGGCTTGAGGCCGGCGCGGCGGATCGCCTCCATCGCGTTGTCGATGATGGCAGGGTAGCGGTCGATCACCTGCTTCATGTTGCGGTACTGCTGCTTGATCTCCAACCGGTACGTTGATCGCGGAAAGTCCTGCATCACGTCTTTGACGATGCCTTCCAGCAGGGCTTCCTTCTCCTGCAATCCCTGATCGGTAAAATCGCGCACAATGAATTGGAGCGTCGTCTGCTCCAGCGCGCCCGAGATCGCGATCGGATGCAGGAATCCCTGGTTGCCCTCGGTGGTTTCCGGGGAACAGGTTTGTTTCGGCAGCCGATCGACGACGGCGGCGGCGATCTTGATGGCGTGCTCCATTTTGCCTTTGGCAAAGCCGGGATGGGTGCTGACGCCTTCGATGGTAATGGTGGCGGCATCGGCGGAGAATGTTTCGTCCTCGATATTGCCGGCGGTTTCACCATCGATGGTATAGGCAAAGTCGGCACCGAGCTTGTTCAGATCGACCTCGTCGACGCCGCGCCCGATCTCCTCATCGGGCGTGAACAGGATCTTGATCGCGCCATGTTTGATCTGCGGATGGTCGATCAGGAAAGCCGCCGCATCCATGATTTCGGCAAGCCCGGCCTTGTTGTCGGCACCGAGCAGCGTGGTGCCGTCCGAGGTGACGATGTCGTTGCCGATCTGATCGGAAAGCGCAGGATGATCCGCGACCCGGATGATCTGGGTCGGGTCGCCCGGCAATACGATATCGCCGCCCCGGTAATTTTTGACGATTTGCGGTTTGACGTCCTTGCCGCTGCAGTCCGGCGAAGTGTCCATATGCGAGCAGAAGCAAATGACGGGAACGGGCTTGTCCGTATTGGCCGGGATGGTCGCATAAACGTAGCCATGTTCGTCGAGATGGGCGTCGCGGATTCCCATCGCCTGAAGTTCGCCGGCAAGCAGGCGGCCCAGGTCTTTTTGTTTCTCGGTCGATGGACAGGTCGGGGAAGCCGGGTCGGACTGGGTATCGATCACAACATAGCGCAGAAAGCGCTCGGTCACGGTATGGGTGAACCCAAGGTTCGAAGTCACAGTCGAAACCACGCCAGGAAACGGACAACAGGACGGCCGGGCCACAAATCTAGCGTCATCCCGGGGGCCGCGTAAACCACGCCGGAATGACGCAACGTCAAAATGGATGCGCGTCCGATCAGACGGCTTCCTTGAGCTCCTTGGCCGCGCGGAAGGCAACCTTCTTGCTGGCCTTGATGTGGATGGCTTCGCCGGTGGCAGGGTTGCGGCCCATGCGGGCGGCGCGCTTGCGTACCTGCAGGATGCCGAGACCGACGATGCGGATGCGTTCGCCCTTCTTGAGGTGCTTGGTGATCCGGCCGACCAGGTCGTTCAGAATGGCTTCAGCCTGCTTCTTGGACAGCTCCTGTTCATCGGCGATGGCTGCCGCGAGATGCTTCAGCGTGATGGTGGTCGGGGTCGCTGCTTTCTTCGCCATATTTGGCCCTCCTCGTTGTTGATGGCTTGGGAAACTAAGACGTATCAGGCCTTAAATGATTTGGGGGTCGGCTGACTACGCTGTTTTGCCTGTAAACAGCCTATAATTTGCATCGACGTCGCAAAAACGCCTGACAGGCAAGGGGATTCGCAACAACCTTGACTAAGACGGGGCGCGCCTTTAAGTCCTCATTCCTGCGCGGGCCAGATTGCGTAATCCGCGGGAGTAGCTCAGTTGGTTAGAGCGCCGCCCTGTCACGGCGGAGGCCGCGGGTTCGAGTCCCGTCTCTCGCGCCATTCTTGCGAATAGAATCAGGCATTTATCAACCCCCCGGTTTTGCGATTTAACTTCCGCCGTTGCCGCGATGCGGGTCGGTCGCTCTTTGAGCTGCATTTCGCGGATGTTCGGAAGGCCGCCGATCCAGATCGTCGGGACTCGTCCCCGCGGGGGTCAGGTAGCTTTCTCTGAAAGCCATCTCGTGATTTGTGAAGGTCCGACAATTCGCTTTGGCACGACAGGATTTATGGTTCCCGCGCTGACTTCCATGCCCTCGGCAATCTGGGCCGCTGCGAATTTCTTGGCGTCGCTCTCACACGTGAAGGATTGCGAACGCCGGGAATAATATCCGGTTTTTTCTTTGTCCGGAATATAGGCTGAAACGTACCAGGTATTCGAAGGCTTCTTGACGACCACGCGGTGCTGTCTCCTGACCGATAGTGGTCGTGGTCTTTGTCGCGGCGGTTCGGCCTTCAGTTCATGCCAAGTTGGCTAGCGGACAACCGATGTATCGGAACTGGTCACGATCACTGGCTTGCCGGCTTTGATGACGTGCGCGGTTTGGGTGTAATCCGAATTGCTGCGAGCGGATATGCCGAAGCCGGCCACCGCGATGCCCGCCACCAGAGCAACAACCACAATCTTCAGGTGCGTCGAGCGATCTGCCGAGTGAATGGAGTGGTTCATGTGAGCCCCCTGGCGTCTTTGCCGCCGCGTTGTCGACGAGAGAATTATCCCGCGCATGTTTCAGGAGAGTTTCGCGGGTTCCCCAAAATGGTTTCGTCCCCGCCCTTGATGCGCGGGGTGCAACGAGTGGACCCCGCCGCCCAGACGATCCGATGAAGCGAACGGCAGCTCGACGACGTCGTCGGCGTTCCAAAAAACATTGATATTAGAATGGTTTATTGGAGAAATTTGGCCATGAACCGGAAGTCCATGAACCAGAGAGCGAGCGAAATGGGTCTGCCCCCGGACCGACCCCGATAACGATGACAAGCACGGCGATGACGTCCTGACGCGGACCGATCGGATCGCCCATCATGCGATGGTGGCAGGCGTGCTGGAGCGCAATCAGCGCTTGCTGCAAGAACCTGGCAAACAAGAACTCGGCAAACAAGAACTCGGCCGAGAGGAAGTGGCGGTGTTGCCGAGACCTGTCGATCGCCTGCGCGGAAAAAGACTTGAACTGACATGGAATTCCGCCGCCTCAAATTCAGGCGCGGGACGGCCAGAGGTGTCAAAATAGCTTGTCTTGCGCCGCTTGTTGCGCTGCGCTAAGCCTCAGAATAATTCCAATGTAACGAATCTGCGGGTGTCCGAAACCGCAGGAAAAGGCGGCGCCGATGACCGGCATCTTGCAGAATTACCTCCCACTTGTAGTGTTTATCGGGGTCGCGGCCCTGATCGGTCTGGTTCTGTTGATCGCGCCTTTCCTGGTCGCCTTCCAGCAGCCCGACCCAGAGAAACTTTCCGCCTATGAGTGCGGATTTAACGCTTTCGACGACGCCCGGATGAAGTTCGACGTCCGGTTCTATCTGGTGGCGATCCTTTTCATTATTTTCGACCTTGAAGTCGCCTTCCTGTTCCCCTGGGCGGTGGCGTTCGGAAAACTCGGCGCGACCGGCTTCTGGTCGATGCTGGTTTTCCTTGCCGTGCTCACCGTCGGCTTTGCCTATGAATGGAAGAAAGGCGCGCTCGAATGGGATTGAGTCCCGCTCCCGCAACACCAGGGTTTGCACCGGCGGTCGGCCCGGCCGCGACCGGCATTCTTGATCCCCGTACCGGCCGGCCGGTCGGTGCCAATGATCCTTACTTTCTCGAGGTCAACCACGAACTGTCCGACAAGGGCTTTTTCGTTGCCGCGGCCGACGACCTGATCACCTGGGCGCGTACCGGTTCGCTGATGTGGATGACCTTCGGTCTTGCCTGCTGTGCGGTCGAGATGATGCAGATGTCGATGCCGCGCTACGACGCCGAGCGGTTCGGTTTTGCGCCGCGCGCGTCCCCGCGGCAATCCGATGTCATGATCGTCGCCGGCACGCTGACCAACAAGATGGCGCCGGCGCTGCGCAAGGTCTACGACCAGATGCCCGAGCCACGCTACGTGATCTCGATGGGGTCATGCGCCAATGGCGGCGGCTACTATCACTATTCGTACTCCGTAGTACGCGGCTGCGACCGTATCGTGCCGATCGACATCTACGTGCCCGGCTGCCCTCCGACGGCCGAAGCGCTGCTTTATGGCGTGATGTTGCTGCAGAAGAAGATCCGGCGCACCGGAACCATCGAACGCTAAGGTTTTTGGAATGGACGACGGCAGGCTCGACGCCCTGGGGCAGACCATTGTTAGCGCGCTCGCGGGTGCGGCGACCGGTCATTCAATCGCGTTCAACCAGCTCACGGTGAGTGTGCAGGCCGACAGGATCGTCGATGTCGTTAAATTCCTGCGCGACGATCCTTCCTGCCGTTTCGTCAGCCTGATCGATGTGACTGCGGTTGACTATCCTGGCCGGGAGAAGCGCTTCGATGTGGTCTACCATTTGTTGTCGCCAACGCTGAACGCCCGCATCCGTCTACGCGCGGAGGCCGGCGAGACTACCCAGGTGCCGTCGATCATCGAGGTGTTTCCCGGCGCCGATTGGTTCGAGCGCGAGGCCTACGATCTCTATGGCGTGATCTTCACCGGCCATCCGGACATGCGGCGGCTGTTGACCGACTACGGCTTCGACGGACACCCGTTGCGCAAGGATTTTCCGCTCACCGGCTTTGTCGAGGTGCGCTACGACGATCAGGAGAAGCGGGTGGTCTACGAACCCGTCCGGCTCAGCCAGGAATTCCGCAAATTCGATTTCCTATCGCCCTGGGAAGGAGCCGACTATCCGATACTGCCGGGCGACGAGAAGGCGGGGCCCAAGCCGTGATTCCATTCGCTATTCGCCATTCGCTATTCGCCGCCTTGCAGGACCAGCATCATGGCTGAAGCCGCACTCCGCAATTTCACCATCAATTTCGGCCCTCAGCATCCGGCGGCCCACGGTGTGTTGCGACTGGTGCTGGAGCTCGACGGCGAAGTGGTCGCGCGGGTCGATCCGCATATAGGGCTGCTCCATCGCGGCACGGAGAAGCTGATCGAGCACAAGACCTATCTGCAGGCGATTCCCTATTTCGACCGGCTCGATTATGTCGCGCCGATGAACCAGGAACACGCGTTCTGCCTGGCCGCGGAAAAACTGCTTGGCATCACCGTGCCGCGCCGCGGGCAATTGATCCGGGTGTTGTACTGCGAGATCGGCCGTATCCTGTCGCATCTTCTCAACGTCACCACGCAGGCGATGGACGTCGGCGCGCTGACGCCGCCGCTGTGGGGTTTTGAAGAGCGCGAAAAGCTGATGGTGTTTTACGAGCGTGCATCGGGCTCGCGGATGCATGCGGCCTATTTCAGGATTGGTGGGGTACACCAGGATCTGCCGCCGAAGCTGATCGACGATATCGATGCCTGGTGCGATCCGTTCCTCGGGGTGGTCGCCGATCTCGAGAGATTGCTGACCGGTAATCGTATCTTCAAGCAGCGCAATGTCGACATCGGCGTGGTCTCGCTGAAGCAGGCCTGGGAATGGGGTTTTTCGGGCGTGATGGTGCGCGGCTCGGGGGCGGCGTGGGATCTGCGCAAGGCGCAACCTTACGAATGCTACTCCGAGATGGATTTCGATATTCCGATCGGCAAGAACGGCGATTGCTACGATCGCTACTGCATCCGTATGGAAGAGATGCGCCAGTCGGTGCGCATCATGAAGCAGTGTATCGCGAAGCTGCGCGCCGCAGATGGGCAGGGGCCTGTCGCGGTGGAGGACCACAAGATCTTCCCGCCGCGCCGGGGTCAGATGAAGCGGTCGATGGAGGCGCTCATCCACCATTTCAAGCTCTACACCGAGGGCTTCCACGTGCCGGCCGGCGAGGTCTACGCCGCGGTCGAGGCGCCGAAGGGCGAGTTCGGTGTCTATCTGGTCGCCGATGGCAGCAACAAGCCTTACAAATGCAAAATTCGCGCGCCGGGTTTTGCGCATCTGCAGGCGATGGATTTCATCTGCAGGGGTCATCTGCTGGCCGACGTGTCCGCCATTCTCGGCTCGCTCGATATCGTGTTCGGTGAGGTCGACCGGTGATCT
The DNA here is from genome assembly GCA_963819325.1 of uncultured Pseudomonadota bacterium. Taxonomy (GTDB): domain Bacteria; phylum Pseudomonadota; class Alphaproteobacteria; order Rhizobiales; family Xanthobacteraceae; genus Bradyrhizobium. Next base: position 55,494 of record CAWFVT010000013.1, on the reverse strand, counting down.
CGCAGGCGCCGCCCATCCAGTTTGACCGCTCAACCGGCGTGCTCGAGGGCGCCAATGCGTGGGAGCGTCTGGCGGCGTTCGCCCTTTCGTCGGGCTCCAAGGTGTCATCGACGTTTTCGCACCGCGGTTACAATGGTTGCGCCAACCTGCTGCGCAAGATGCTGCCCGCGCGCGACATCGCGATCAAACTCAATCCTGATGCGACGTTTGCCTTCCCTTATGGCGACGGCTACTGGAGCAAATTGCTCAATCGGTCATTCCGTTACGAAGACGAACTGGAACTGCTGTTCCGGGATTCCGTCGCCGTCGACTACATCTTCATCGATTGCGGCGCGAATTTCGGTTACTGGTCGGTGCTGGTTTCGAGTGCGCCCTACGGGTCGCACAAGGCGATCGCGATCGAGCCGTCATCGCAGAATTTCGCCAAGCTCAAGAACAATTCCGAAATCAACGGCAACCGATTTGAGGCGATCAAGTGCGCGATCGGCGCCAGCAAGGGCACGGCACGGCTGTCCGGTACCAAGCACGAGGCATTCAGTATCGCCGGCGAAACGGGGAGCGGTGGCGAGGACGTGCCGGTCATGGCGCTCGACGACCTGCTGGCCGATGGCAAGATTTCAGCGAACGGAAAATACCTGATCAAGCTCGACGTTGAAGGCGTCGAGATCGAGGCCATCAAAGGTGGTGCGCGGCTGTTGCAGGGCGATATTATCCTGTTGTGCGAAGAGCACGGCAACGATCCCCATCACACCGTGTCGCGCTATATCCTCGAACAGACGCCGCTCAAGCTGATCGTCTACGACCCGCGCAGCCAGCGCCTGGAAACCGTGACCGAGCTTTCGATACTCGACCGCATCAAGGTTTCATCCAACGTCGGTTATAACGTGTTCGGCACCGCAAGCGCATTCTGGCAAAGCCGGATCGAAGCCCTGAACGCGAACGCCGCGCGTCGCGCGCAATGAGAGACTGAAAGAAGAGACTGAAAGACATGTCCGTCCGCCGCCTCGCACCAAAGGAACTGCAGCCCGCGAACTTCACGTTCTCGGCGGAAAACCTCGCCTGGGCGAAGGCGCAGATCGCCAAATATCCGGAAGGCCGCCAGGCGTCGGCGGTGATCGCGATCCTGTGGCGGGTCCAGGAACAGCATGACGGCTGGGTTTCGGAAGCGGCGATCCGCGCGGTCGCTGACTTGCTCGGAATGCCCTACATTCGCGCGCTCGAGATCGCGACCTTCTACACGATGTTCCAGTTGCAGCCGGTCGGCAAGAAGGCCCACATCCAGGTCTGCGGCACCACGCCGTGCCGATTGCGCGGCGCCGCCGACATCATCGAGGTGTGCCAGAGCCGCATTCATCACGACCCCTTTCATCTGTCAAAGGACGGCAATTTCAGCTGGGAAGAAGTCGAATGCCTTGGCGCCTGCGTGAACGCGCCAATGGTGCTGATCTGGAAGGACACTTACGAAGATCTGACCAAGGAGAACTTCGGCAAGGTGCTGGATGGCTTCGCCTCCGGCAACCTTCCGAAGCCCGGACCGCAGAACGACCGTCAGTTCTCGGCGCCTATCGGCGGACCGACCACGCTGAAGGAAAGCACATGAAGCGCGACCATGCATGGGGAGTGGCCGGGCCGGGGAGTGGTGCTGAGATGAAGCGTTGGCGCTATATCGCTCTGCACGCCGTGACTGCCGGCGCATTCATTTTCCTGCTGCAGCGCTACGCGCTGGATGCATCGCTTGATACCAGCCTGCTGTGGACGCTGGCCTTCGGCGGATGCGCCGCCGGGCTCGCCTACATGCAGTCCAATCGCTGATCCTGAGGAAGCTTCAAGTCATGCTTGACGACAAGGACCGCATCTTCCGCAACCTCTACGGCCTTCAGGACTGGGGCCTCGAAGGCGCGCGCCGCCGCGGAGCCTGGGACGGCACCAAGGCGATCATCGACAAGGGCCGCGACTGGATCATCAACGAGATGAAGGCCTCCGGTCTGCGCGGCCGCGGCGGGGCGGGTTTTCCGACCGGGCTGAAATGGTCGTTCATGCCGAAAGCATCGACCGATGGCCGGCCGAGTTATCTGGTGGTCAATGCCGACGAGTCCGAGCCCGGCACCTGCAAGGACCGCGAGATCATGCGGCACGATCCGCATCTTCTGGTCGAGGGCTGCCTGATCGCAAGCTTCGCGATGGGCGCGCACGCCTGCTACATCTACGTGCGCGGCGAATTCATCCGGGAACGCGAGCATTTGCAGGCCGCGGTCGATCAGGCCTATGAAGCCAAGCTGATCGGCAAGGACAATATCAATGGCTGGCCGTTCGACCTTTACGTGACCCATGGCGCGGGCGCCTATATTTGCGGCGAAGAGACGGCGCTATTGGAAAGCCTCGAAGGCAAGAAGGGCATGCCGCGGCTAAAGCCGCCATTCCCGGCCAATGTCGGTCTCTACGGTTGCCCGACCACCGTCAACAACGTCGAGTTGATCGCGGTCGCGCCGGATATCCTGCGGCGCGGCGCGGCGTGGTTTGCCGGCATCGGCCGGCCCAACAATGTCGGCACCAAGCTGTTTTGCATCTCCGGTCATGTCGAGCGGCCGTGCAATGTCGAGGAGGCGATGGGGATTCCGTTCCGCGAACTGATCGAGCGGCATTGCGGCGGCATCCGCGGCGGCTGGGATAACCTCAAGGCGGTGATCCCCGGCGGTTCCTCGGTGCGCATGGTGCCGGCTGAACAGATCATCGATACGCCGATGGATTTCGACAGCCTCAGCAAACTCCGCTCCGGCCTCGGCACCGCCGCCGTCATCGTGATGGACAAATCGACCGATCTGATCCGTGCGATCGCGCGGATTTCCTATTTCTACAAGCATGAGAGCTGCGGCCAATGCACACCGTGCCGTGAAGGCACCGGGTGGATGTGGCGGGTGCTGACCCGGATGGCCGAAGGGCGCGCCCACAAGCGCGAGATCGACATGCTGCTGGAAGTGACCAAGCAGGTCGAGGGCCACACCATCTGTGCGCTCGGCGATGCCGCGGCGTGGCCGATCCAGGGCCTGATCGCGCATTTCCGTCACGAGATCGAGCAGCGCATCGACGAATATTCGCACAAGGCGGACATCGACGATGCCGGCATTCTCGATCCCGTGCACATGGTGGCGGCGGCGGAGTAATGGCCATGGCGCAACCGGGCATTTTGTGGTGGCATAAATACGGGACGCTGGCGCAGATGGCGCAGGCGGCCGTGGCCTTGCTCGGCGTTGTGGCGATCCTGTTCCAGATCAATGATATCCGCGCCAATAATCGGGCGGCGAGCGCGCGGCAGGCGTTTCTCGGCTACACCGATCTGGCGTTCAAGAATCCGAAATTCTCGCAACCCGACTTCGACACCATCAAGGCGGGCAGCCGCGACGATCGGGTTCAATATGAGAGCTTTGTCTCTTATTTCCTCTATGCCTGCGAGGAGGCGATCGCCGCGTTCGCCGGCCGGCCCGAATGGCTGGCTTCCTGCAACTACGACCTGAAGCCGCATCTGCCGTTCCTGTGCGAGAAGAACAGCGCCGAGCCGGCCTATCTGGCGACCTACAGTTCCAACACCCAGCAATGGGTCAAGGCGTCCCTGCAGACCGCCAGCGTCACACCACCCGACTGCAAGCTCGGAAAGACCTAAGGCAATGACCAAACTCATCATCGATGGCAAAGAGATCGATGTTCCCGCGGAATTTACCCTGTTGCAGGCTTGCGAGGCTGCGGGCGCCGAAATTCCGCGCTTTTGCTACCACGAACGGTTGTCGATCGCCGGCAATTGCCGGATGTGCCTGGTCGAAGTGAAGGGCGGCCCGAAGCCGGTGGCGAGCTGTGCCTGGGGCGTTCGCGATTGCCGTCCGGGTCCCAAAGGCGAGCCGCCGGAAATCTCGACGCGGTCGCCGATGGTAAAGAAGGCGCGCGAAGGCGTGATGGAATTCCTGCTGATCAACCATCCCCTGGATTGCCCGATCTGCGACCAGGGCGGCGAATGCGACCTGCAGGACCAGGCGATGGGCTACGGCGTCGACACCAGCCGCTTTGCCGAAAACAAGCGCGCGGTCGAGGACAAATATTTGGGCGCGCTGGTCAAGACCTCGATGAACCGCTGCATCCAGTGCACGCGCTGCGTCCGCTTCGCCGCCGAGGTTTGCGGCGTGCCCGAAATGGGCGCGACCGGCCGCGGCGAGGACATGGAGATCACCACCTATCTGGAAACGGCGCTGACCTCTGAACTGCAAGGCAACCTCGTCGACATCTGCCCGGTGGGCGCCTTGACCTCGAAACCCTATGCGTTCGCAGCGCGGCCCTGGGAACTTGGCAAAACCCAGTCGATCGACGTGATGGACGGCGTCGGCTCGGCGATCCGGATCGATACTCGCGGCCGCGCGGTGATGCGAATTTTGCCGCGCGTCAACGAGGCGGTGAACGAGGAGTGGATTTCGGACAAGACCCGCCACATCGTCGACGGGTTGGGCACGCAGCGGCTCGACCGTCCCTATATCAAGGAGAATGGCCAACTCCGCGCAGCGTCATGGCCTGAAGCGTTCGCTGCGATCGCCGCCAAGGCCGGCCGCATCGACGGCAAACGGATCGGCGCGATCGCAGGCGATCTCGCGGCGATCGAGGAGATGTTTGCGCTCAAGGACCTGTTGGCCAAGTGCGGCTCGGTTAATCTGGCGACCCAAAGCGGTGCCGCCTTTGACCCCGGCGCCGGTCGCGCCTCCTACATGTTCAATCCGACCATCGCCGGTATTGAGCAGGCCGACGCGTTGCTGATCATCGGCTCGAACCCGCGCCAGGAAGCGGCCGTGCTCAATGCGCGCATCCGCAAGCGCTGGCGAAGCGGCCAGCTCAAAATCGGGCTGATCGGGGCCAAGGCCGACCTCACCTACACGTATGACTATCTCGGCGCAGGCACCGACTCTCTCAGCGACCTTGCCGCCGGCAAGCATTCCTTTGCGGATGTGCTGAAGGTTGCGAAAAATCCGATCGTGCTGGTCGGCGCCGGTGCGGCTGCGCGGCATGACGGTGCCGCGGTTCTGGCGGCCGCAGCGAAGCTCGCGCTGGATTTCGGCGCGGTCAAGGACGGCTGGAACGGTTTCGGCGTTCTGCACGACACGGCTTCGGGCGTTGGCGCGCTCGATATCGGCTTCGCACCCAATGCGGGCGGCCTGAGCGTGGCGCAGATGACGACGTTCGGGACCCTCGACGTCCTGTTTTTGCTCGGCGCCGATGAGGTCAAGGTCGCCGACGGCACTTTCGTGGTCTACATCGGCACCCATGGCGACCGTGGCGCGCATCGTGCCGACGTGATCCTGCCGGGCGCCGCTTACACCGAAAAGCAGGCCCTCTACGTCAACACCGAAGGCCGGGTGCAGATGGCAAGCCGCGCTGCATTCCCGCCGGGGGAAGCGCGGGAGGATTGGGCGATCATCCGTGCGCTGTCCGATGTTCTCGGCAAAAAGCTGCCTTACGATTTGCTTGCGGCGTTACGGCAGGCCATCTTCAACGCCGTGCCGCATCTGATGCGCGTCGACCAGATCGAAGCCGGCAAGGATGCCGACCTGAAGGCGCTGGCGGGCAAGGGCGGCAGTCTTGAGAAGGCGCCGTTCAAGGCTTCCGTCGAGGATTATTACCTGACCAACCCGATCGCGCGCGCGTCAGCGGTCATGGCGGAATGTTCCCGTCTGGCCTCCGGGCACATGCTGACGGCAGCGGAATGAGCGTGACCTGATGGCTGAATTCTGGACAAGCACCCTGTGGCCCCTGATCATCATGATCGCGCAGAGCGTATTGCTGCTCGTGGTGCTCTTGATCGCGATTGCCTACATCCTCCTGGCCGATCGCAAGATCTGGGCGGCGGTGCAGATCCGGCGCGGACCCAACGTGGTCGGCCCGTGGGGCCTGTTCCAATCCTTCGCCGATCTTCTCAAGTTCGTGCTGAAGGAGCCGATCATTCCCTCCGGCGCCAACAAGGGCGTGTTCCTGCTGGCGCCGCTGGTGAGTTGCGTGCTGGCGCTGGCGGCCTGGGCGGTCATCCCGATGAATCTCGGCTGGGTGATCTCGGACATCAATGTCGGGGTGCTCTACATTTTCGCGATCTCGTCGCTGTCGATCTACGGCATCATCATGGCCGGGTGGTCGTCGAACTCGAAATATCCGTTCTTGGCCGCCCTGCGCTCCGCGGCACAGATGGTGAGTTACGAGGTTTCGATCGGCTTCGTCATCATCACCGTCTTGCTGTGCGCCGGATCGCTGAACCTGTCGGCGGTGGTCGAGGCGCAGAACACCCGCGGTCTCGGAAGCCTGATCGGCTTGCCCTGGCTGACATTCCTGAACTGGTACTGGCTGCCGCTGTTTCCGATGTTCGTGGTCTTCTATGTCTCGGCGCTGGCGGAAACCAATCGTCCGCCGTTCGACCTGGTGGAGGCCGAATCCGAGCTGGTGGCGGGTTTCATGGTCGAATACGGCTCGACGCCGTATCTGCTGTTCATGCTCGGCGAATATGTCGCGATCACCACGATGTGCGCGATGGCCGCCATCCTTTTCATGGGCGGCTGGCTGCCGCCGATCGCACTGCCGCCGTTCACCTGGGTGCCCGGAGTGATCTGGTTCGTGCTCAAGGTATTTTTCATGTTCTTCATGTTTGCCATGGCGAAGGCGATCGTGCCGCGCTACCGCTACGACCAATTGATGCGGCTCGGCTGGAAGGTGTTCCTGCCGCTGTCGCTGGCGATGGTGGTGATCGTCGCCGGCGTGCTGCAATTCGCCGGGATCGCGCCGAAATGAGGTCGCTATGAGTGTCAACGTCAACGCCACAGCCCGCTCGCTTCTGCTGTCCGAATTCGTGTCGGCGTTCTTTCTCGCCATGCGCTATTTCTTCAAGCCGAAGCCGACCCTGAACTATCCGTTCGAGAAGGGGCCGATCTCGCCGCGCTTCCGGGGTGAGCATGCCTTGCGGCGCTATCCCAATGGCGAGGAACGCTGCATCGCCTGCAAGCTATGCGAGGCGATTTGCCCCGCGCAGGCGATCACGATCGAGGCCGGCCCGCGCCGCAACGACGGCACCCGCCGCACCGTGCGCTACGACATCGACATGGTGAAATGCATCTATTGCGGCCTGTGCCAGGAGGCGTGCCCGGTCGATGCCATCGTCGAGGGACCGAATTTCGAATTCGCGGCCGAGACCCGCGAGGAACTCTATTATGACAAGGCGAAACTTCTCGCCAATGGCGACCGCTGGGAGCGCGAGCTTGCAAAATCCATCGAACTCGACGCGCCGTACCGGTGAGGTGAGGGCATGATCCTTCCCGCACTGTTCTTCTATCTGTTCGCCGGCATCTGCGTTGCATCGGCGGTGATGGTGATTGTGTCGCGCAATCCCGTGCATTCCGTGCTGTTCCTGATCCTGGCGTTCGTCAACGCGTCCGGCCTGTTCGTGCTGATGGGCGCCGAATTCCTGGCGATGATCCTGGTGGTGGTCTATGTCGGCGCGGTCGCGGTGCTGTTCCTGTTTGTGATCATGATGCTCGACGTCGATTTCACCGAGCTGCGCGAGGGATTCAGCGACTATCTGCCGATCGGCCTCGTCATCGGCGCGGTGTTTCTCGCCGAATTGCTGCTGGTCGGGGGCGGCTGGGTGATCAATCCCGGCGCCGTCAAATCGATCACATCGGCGATCCCGACCAATGTCAGCAACACCGAGGCGCTCGGCCTCGTGCTCTATACCAAGTACATTCACTACTTCCAGACCGCGGGCATGGTGCTGCTGGTCGCGATGGTCGGCGCCATCGTGCTGACCTTGCGCCACAAGGCCAGCGTCAAGCGGCAGGATATCAACGTACAGAACGCACGCACGCCGGAACTGGCGATGAGCGTACGCAAGGTGGCGTCGGGGCAGGGCCTGCAGGACGCGGACGCGCCGGAGTGGGTGCAATGACGATCGGTCTCGGACACTATCTGGCGGTCGGCGCGATCCTGTTCACGGTCGGGATCCTCGGCATCTTTCTCAACCGCAAGAACATCATCGTCATCCTTATGTCGATCGAGCTGATCCTGCTGGCGGTCAATATCAACCTGGTGGCGTTCTCGACCTTCCTCGGCGACATCGTCGGCCAGGTATTCGCGCTGCTGGTGCTGACGGTGGCCGCGGCGGAAGCGGCGATCGGCCTGGCGGTGCTGGTGGTGTACTTCCGCAACCGCGGCTCGATCGCGGTTGAAGACGTCAATCTGATGAAGGGTTAAACGCGTCAATGATCCAGGCAATCGTCTTTCTGCCGCTGATCGGCGCCATACTCGCGGGTCTGATCTCGATATTCGGCGCGCATGCGCGCAATCCGAGCGGCGACACGGTCGACCATCACGACGACGCCCATGCCTCGGATGCGCATGACGATCACGCCGCCGATGGTCACGGCCACGACGATCATGCGGTCGAGCCGGCGGCGGCGGGATCGCGCGCGGCCGAGCTGATCACCACCGGGTTGTTGCTGGTTGGGGCGGCACTGTCCTGGTTTGCGTTCTTCGATGTCGGCTTGATGCATCATGACGTCAGGATCGCGCTATTCCCATGGATCACGTCCGGCGACCTGCAGGTCAACTGGTCGCTGCGGGTCGATACGCTGACCGCGGTGATGCTGGTCGTGGTCAACACCGTATCGTCGCTCGTGCACCTTTATTCCATCGGCTACATGGACGAAGACCCGTACCGGCCGCGGTTCTTTGCCTATCTGTCGCTGTTCACCTTCGCGATGCTGATGCTGGTGACCTCGGACAATCTGGTGCAGATGTTCTTCGGCTGGGAGGGCGTCGGCCTTGCAAGCTATCTTTTGATCGGCTTCTGGTACCAGAAGCCGTCGGCGAACGCCGCCGCGATCAAGGCCTTCGTGGTCAATCGGGTCGGCGATTTCGGCTTTGCACTCGGCATTTTCTCGATCTTCATGCTGATCGGTTCGACCGATTTTGAGACGATCTTCGCAGGCGCGCCGGGCCTGACCGGCAAGACCATCGACTTCTTCGGCTGGCACCCGGACGCGCTGACGCTGACCTGCTTGCTGCTGTTCATGGGCGCGATGGGAAAGTCGGCGCAATTCCTGCTGCACACCTGGCTGCCGGACGCCATGGAAGGCCCGACGCCGGTTTCGGCATTGATCCATGCCGCGACCATGGTCACCGCGGGTGTCTTCATGGTGGCTCGGTTGTCGCCGTTGTTCGAGCTCGCGCCGAACGCGCAGGCCGTGGTGATGTTCTTTGGTGCCACCACCGCGTTCTTTGCCGCGACCGTCGGTCTGGTGCAGAACGACATCAAGCGCATCGTGGCGTATTCGACCTGTTCGCAGCTCGGCTACATGTTCGTGGCGATGGGGGCGGGAGCCTATTCGGTCGGCATGTTCCATCTGTTCACGCATGCATTCTTCAAGGCGCTGTTGTTCCTGGGCTCGGGCTCGGTGATCTATGCGATGCATCACGAGCAGGACATCCGCAACATGGGCGGGCTGTGGCGCAAGATTCCCTTCACATTCTTCGTGATGTGCATCGGCACGTTGGCATTGACCGGATTTCCGTTTTTCGCCGGCTATTTTTCCAAAGATGCGATCATCGAATCCGCGTTCGTCTCGCACAATCCGCTGGCGTTCTACGGCTTCCTGATGACGGTGATCGCGGCAGGGCTGACCTCGTTCTACTCCTGGCGGCTGATGTTCAAGACCTTCTTCGGCGAGCCGCACGATCAGCAGCACTACGAGGCCGCGCATGAAAGCCCGATCTGGATGCTGATTCCGATCGGCGTCCTGGCGGCCGGATCGATCCTCGCCGGATACCCGTTCAAGGAACTGTTCGCCGGCAACAACGTGGATGAGTTCTTCCGCGAGTCGCTGAAGATGCATCCGCACATTATCGAGGACATGGAAACGATCCCGGAGTGGATAAAGCTCTTGCCGACGCTGTTGATGGCAATCGGTGCTTACGTATCCTACGTGTTCTATATCCGCCGGCCCTATATGCCCGTCGATCTCGCCCGCCAGCATCAGATGCTCTACCAGTTCCTGCTCAACAAATGGTATTTCGACGAGCTCTACGACCTGATCTTCGTCCGCCCCACCAAGTGGCTCGGCCGCTTCCTCTGGAAGTTCGGCGACGGTTATGTGATCGACGGCTTCGGACCTGACGGCGTGTCGGCGCGGGTGCTTGACGTCACCCGCAATGTCGTCAAGCTGCAGACCGGCTATCTCTATCACTACGCCTTCGCGATGCTGATCGGCGTTGCGGGATTGATCACCTGGTTCATGTTCGGCGTGGGAGGCCAGTGATGACAACCTGGCCAATTCTCTCCGTCGTCACCTTCCTGCCAGTGGTCGGTGCGCTCTTGATTTATATCGTCCGCGGCGACGACGAGGCCGCCAGGGGCAATGCGCGCTGGATCGCGCTATGGACCACCCTGATCACCTTCGCGGTGTCGCTGATTTTGGTCTGGCGCTTCGATCCGGCGCAGCCGGATTTCCAGTTCGTCGAAAAGGCCTCATGGCTTGCCAGCGGCATCACCTATCACATGGGTGTCGACGGCATTTCGCTGCCGTTCGTGATCTTGACCACCGCCTTGATGCCGTTCTGCATTGTCGCGAGCTGGAAATCCGTGACGATGCGCGTGCGCGAATACATGATGGCGTTCCTGCTGCTGGAAACGCTGATGGTCGGCACTTTTTCTGCACTCGATCTCGTGCTGTTCTATCTGTTCTTTGAAGGCGGCCTGATTCCGATGTTCCTGATCATCGGGGTGTGGGGCGGACCGCGCCGGGTCTATGCCAGCTTCAAGTTCTTCCTCTATACGCTGCTCGGCTCGGTATTGATGCTGCTGGCGATCATGGCGCTGTACTGGAACGCCGGCACCACGGACATTCCGACGCTGATGCACACCGCGGTGCCGCGGTCGCTGCAGACCTGGGCGTGGTTGGCGTTCTTTGCCTCGTTCGCGGTGAAGATGCCGATGTGGCCGGTGCACACCTGGCTGCCGGACGCGCATGTCGAGGCGCCGACCGCGGGCTCGGTGATCCTGGCAGCGATCCTGCTGAAGATGGGCGGCTACGGCTTCCTGCGGTTCTCGCTACCGATGTTTCCGCTGGCCTCGCATGATTTCGCACCCCTGATCTTCTCGCTCTCGACCATCGCCATCATCTACACCTCGCTGGTGGCGCTGATGCAGGAGGATATCAAGAAGCTGATTGCCTATTCGTCGGTGGCCCATATGGGCTTCGTCACCATGGGTATTTTCGCGGCAACCACCCAAGGGGTCGCAGGCGGGGTGTTCCAGATGATCTCGCACGGCATTGTGTCGGGCGCGCTGTTCCTCTGTGTCGGCATTGTCTACGACCGCATGCATACCCGCGAAATCGCCGCCTATGGCGGCCTGGTCAACCGCATGCCGCTCTATGCGCTGGTGTTCATGGTGTTCACCATGGCCAATGTCGGCTTGCCCGGCACGTCCGGCTTCGTCGGTGAATTCATGACGCTGATCGGCACCTTCAAGGTCTCGATTCCGACCGCCGTCTTCGCCACCACCGGCGTGATCCTGTCGGCATGCTATGCGCTGTGGCTTTACCGCAAGGTGGTGTTCGGCGCGCTGGTCAAGCCCTCGCTGGCCAGCATCAAGGACCTCACCTTCCGCGAGAGCCTGACGCTGATGCCGCTGGTGGTCCTCACCATCCTGTTCGGATTTTATCCGAAGCCGGTGCTCGACATGTCGGCGGCGTCGGTGCAACAGCTCGTCAACAATTACAGCACCGCGGTAACTGCCGTGAAGGCAGCCGCGTTGCTACCGTGAATGGACAGGAGCGTCTTCCAGCGAATTGAAAACCGGTTCGCATGAGGAAACGCATCAAAAAGGGGTAGAGCCTCGGTTCCGGTTTGTTCGGAACCAGGGCTAGCTTAGGACCACGCGCTATGGGCTTTGAGAGTGCAGGTTATCAGTTGCTGCCGGTACTGCCGGAGCTGGTGCTGGCCGTGGGCGCCATGGTGCTGCTGATGATCGGCGCCTATCGCGGGACGCAGACGACGAGCCTCGTCACCGGCCTTGCGATTGGTCTGCTGGTGCTGACCGGTTTGCTGGAACTGTGGCTGCCGGCCGGAAAGCTTACGACGTTCGGCGGCAGCTTTATTGTCGATGATTTTGCCCGGTTCCTGAAAATCCTAGCGCTGATCGGCTCGGCGGCGACGCTGATCCTTTCATCCGAATTTCTGGCTGATCCGTCCCGGCGCATCTTCGAATACGCGATCCTGGTGCTGCTCTCGACGCTCGGCATGATGGTGCTGATCTCGGCTGGCGACCTGATCATGCTCTATCTCGGTCTCGAACTGATGTCGCTCGCCCTCTACGTGGTCGCGGCGAGCAATCGCGACAACGCCAAGTCGACCGAAGCCGGGTTGAAGTATTTCGTCCTCGGCGCGCTGTCGTCGGGCATGCTGCTGTACGGCGCCTCGCTGGTTTACGGCTTCACCGGCACCGTCAGCTTCGCCGGGATCGCGGTCGCAGCCAAGACCGGCAGCATCGGCATCGTGTTCGGCCTGGTGTTTCTGCTGGCCGGGCTTTGCTTCAAGGTTTCGGCGGTGCCGTTCCATATGTGGACGCCCGACGTATATGAGGGCGCCCCGACGCCGGTGACCGCGTTCTTTGCTTCCGCGCCGAAGGTGGCAGCGCTGGCGGTGTTCACCCGCGTCGCGCTCACCGCCTTCCCGGGCATCGTCTCGCAATGGCAGCAGATCGTGGTGTTCGTGGCGATCGCCTCGATGGTGCTGGGATCGTTTGCCGCCATCGGGCAAAAGAATATCAAGCGGCTGATGGCCTATTCCTCGATCGGTCATATGGGCTTTGCGCTGGTCGGGCTTGCCGCCGGCACCGCAGAGGGCGCGCAGGGCGTGCTGGTCTATATCTCGATCTATGTGGCCATGACGCTGGGCAGCTTTGCGGTCATCCTGACCATGAAGCGCAATGGCCAGCACGTCGAGAACATCAGCGACTTCGCAGGATTGTCGCGCACCAATCCGTTGCTGGCGTTCTTCTTTGCCATGCTGCTGTTTTCGCTGGCGGGTATTCCGCCGCTCGCCGGCTTTTTCGCAAAATGGTACGTCTTCGTCGCGGCCATCAAGGCGGGGCTGTTCACGCTCGCCGTGGTCGGCGTGCTCGCCAGCGTGGTCGGCGCGTTTTACTATCTCACCATCATCAAGGTGATGTATTTCGACGAGCCGCTCGCGAAGCTCGATCCGATGCGCATGGAGCTGCGCACGGTGCTGGCGGTCGCGGGTCTCTTCAACATCTTTTTCTTCGTCCATCCGGGACCGCTGGTGAGTGTGGCCACGGTCGCCGCGAAGTCATTGTTCTAGATGGCATTTTCGCTCGGTCCTCGAGCCATATCGGCGGGCTACCGGCTCGCAGCCTTTGACAGCATCGGCTCCACCAATGCGGAGGCCCTGTCGCGTGCGCGCGACGGCGAGCTCGGACCTATCTGGTTCGTCACATCGCAGCAGACCGCGGGACGCGGGCGGCGGCATCGCCCCTGGATTGCGCCGCGTGGTAACCTTGCCAGCAGCGTTCTGGAGGTCATCGAGGTGTCGCCGGCGGTCGCAGCGACCCTGGGATTTGCCGCGGGGCTTGCGCTGGAAGTCGCGCTGCAAAAAGTAAGCGTGGAAGCGTCGCTCAGGTCGGCGGGATCGGACCATATGAAGTTTTCGCTGAAATGGCCCAATGACGTGCTGGCGGGGGGACAGAAGCTGGCCGGCATCCTGCTGGAGGCAGAGGCCGTGGCCAATGATCGCCTGGCCGTGGTGGTCGGGATCGGCACCAACGTCGTTGCCGCACCCGAGGGCACCCCAACCCCGGCAACCTCGCTCGCAGCGCTGGGCGTCAATATCAGCGCGGAGGAGTTGTTTGCGACCCTGTCGGATGCATGGGCCGAATTGCGCGGTGTATGGGATGACGGCCGCGGCTTTGGCGAGATCCGGCGGCGCTGGCTGGAGCGCGCGGCCGGGCTTGGGCAAAAGGTCACGGTCCAGAACGGCGGTTCCACCGTGGAAGGCACGTTCGATACCCTGGATGAGACAGGCTGCCTGGTGATCAGGACATCCGACGGCGGGCGCGTCCCGATATCGGCCGGAGACGTCTATTTCGGCTCCGCGGCGTCGGCAGGGGCGGTCTGATGGCGCGACCGGATGAACTGACCTTTGCGCCTCTGGGGGGCGTCGGCGAGATCGGCATGAACCTGTCGATCTATGGCCTCGGGAACCGCCATCAGCGCTCGTGGCTGGCGGTCGATCTCGGCGTGTCCTTCGGCGACGAGGAACATCTGCCCGGCATCGATCTCATCATGCCCGATATCCGCTTCCTCGAAAAAGAACGGAAGAACCTGGTCGGCCTCGTGCTGACCCATGCCCATGAGGACCATTTCGGCGCCATCATCGACCTCTGGCCGAAGCTGAAATGCCCGATCTATGCGACCAAATTCAGCGCCGCTCTGTTCGAGGCCAAATGCGCTTCCGAGCGCAATCCGCCGAAAATTCCGGTCACGGTGGTGCCGTCCGGCGGACGCATCGACCTTGGCCCCTTCAGTGTCGAATTCATTCCGGTCGCGCATTCGATTCCGGAGTCCCATGCGCTGGCGATCCGCACCTCCGCCGGCACGGTGTTGCATACCGGCGACTGGAAGATCGATCCGACGCCGATCACAGGCCTGCCGACCGACGAGCGGCGGTTGCGCGAGCTTGGCGATGCCGGCGTGCTGGCCTTGATCGGCGATTCCACCAATGCGGTGCGGGAAGGGCGCTCGCCATCGGAGGCCGAGGTCGCCAAGACCATCGCCGAACTGGTGCGAACGGCGAAAGGTCGCGTTGCCGTGACCACGTTTGCCTCCAACGTCGCCCGGTTGCGTGCCGTCGCGGATGCCGCACGTGCCGCCGGGCGCGAGGTCGTGGTCGTCGGCCGCGCCATGGAGCGCGTGGTGCAGGTGGCGCGCGAAACCGGCCATCTCGACGGCGTGCAGAATTTCCGCGGCGCCGATCTCTACGGGCATTTTCCGCCCGACAAGGTGCTGGCACTGTGCACCGGAAGCCAGGGTGAGCCGCGCGCGGCGCTGTCGCGCATCGCCAATGACGATCACCCCCAGGTGACGCTGAACAAGGGCGACAGCGTGATCTTCTCATCGCGCACCATCCCCGGCAATGAGAAGGCGGTGGGCGCCATCATCAACGGCCTGATCACGCAGGGCGTCGAGGTCATCACCGACCGCACCCACCTCGTCCACGTGTCCGGCCATCCGCGCCGCGACGAACTCCGCGACATGATCTCCTGGGTGCGGCCGCAACTGTTGATCCCGGTTCACGGCGAAGCGCTGCACCTGTTCGAGCACGCCAAGCTGGCGCGGGCGGCGGGCGTTCCGAAGGTCCTGATCTGCCGCAACGGCGATCTGGTCAGGCTCGGGCCCGGCGATCCCTCGGTGATCGAGGAATTGCCGTCGGGGCGGCTCTACAAGGACGGCTCTATCCTTGAGGACTCGAAATCGCGCGCGGTCACCGAACGGCGCCGATTGGCCTTTGCCGGCTGCGCCTTTGTGGCGATCGCCATGACCGAAAAAGGCGAACTGGCCGACGATCCCGAGGTTGATCTGGTCGGCATACCCGAGAAGAATACCGCCGGCGAGAT
The DNA here is from genome assembly GCA_963819325.1 of uncultured Pseudomonadota bacterium. Lineage (GTDB taxonomy): Bacteria > Pseudomonadota > Alphaproteobacteria > Rhizobiales > Xanthobacteraceae > Bradyrhizobium. Next base: position 39,797 of record CAWFVT010000013.1, on the reverse strand, counting down.
CATCGACGAGATCGTATTCGATGTCGTGGTGTCGACCGTGGAGGGCCTGCCGCGCGCGCGGCGGCGCGATCCCGACGCGACGGCGGAATCGGTGCGCCGGGCGGTACGTGCTGCGATCAACGAGCAGTGGGGCAAGAAGCCATTGTGCTACGTTCACGTTCTGGCAGTGTGAAATCAAGAGAAAAACAGGGGAGTGCCATGCTGGGCCGGCTCAATCATGTAGCCATCGCGGTCAAGGACGCCGAGAAGGCCGCCAGGATCTATGGCACCGCGTTCGGCGCCGATATCTCCCCGGCGGTGCCGCTGCCGGAACACGGCGTCATTACCGTGTTTGCAACGCTGCCCAACACCAAGATCGAATTTATCCAGCCGCTCGGCGAAACCTCGCCGATCGCCAAATTCCTGGAGCGCAATGCCGACGGCGGCATCCATCACATTTGCTATGACGTGCCGGACATCATCGCGGCGCGCGACACGCTGATCAGGGAGGGCGCGCGGGTGCTCGGTGACGGCGTGCCGAAGATCGGCGCACATGGCAAGCCGGTGCTGTTTCTGCACCCGAAGGATTTTTCCGGCGCGCTCGTTGAAATCGAGCAGGAATGAGCCCCGATGCTCTACAAGATCTCAACCGCCTTCGCGATCTACTTCGTGTTCTGGTGGATCGTGCTGTTCCTGACCTTGCCATTCGGCGTGCGCAGCCAGCATGAAGACGGCGAGGGGGCGGCTCAGATTACTCCGGGCACCGATCCCGGCGCGCCGGTCGCGCCGCGGATGGGTCGCAAGCTGATCTGGACCACCTTGATATCGGCGGTGCTTTTTGCCGCTTCGATGCTGGCCTATGATGCGGGCTACCTGAACGTCGAACGGCTGTCGAAGCTATTGGGGTTGCCGTTCTAGCCATAAGATTTGGGGTAAGTCGATATGACATTTCAGAGAATCATTGTCGGGCTCTTGATCCTGGTGATTGCCGGCCTTGCGGGCGCCTTCTACATGAACTGGAAAATGGCGACCCAGTTGCGGACGATGAAGGCATTCGTCGAAGGTTATGTGTTTGCAGAAGCCGTTGCGGCCTGCGAACGGGTGCAGACTTCAACCCCGTTCAAATGGAATACCGGAATCAGCACGGCGGTTGTCGGCTTGAATTCGGTCAAGCTCGACAAATACACGATCATTTCAAGCTATACGCTGGTCGCCGACGGCGTTTTTTGCGACTACGACCCGATCAAGAAGAAGGCCGATATCGGATCGAGTTTCCTCGAGCGGGAATGATGTATTCGGGCCGCTTCAATCTATGCCTGGCTTTGAGTCAGGATCTGACAAGAACTGATCGATCTCCTTGAGCAATTGCTGCCACGCCTCGCCGATCTCTGGCGACCAGTCGTCCCCCAGAATTTCGCGCATGGTTTCCGCGATAACGCCGAAAAATTTGCCGAACAGTTCGCGCGGCGTGCCATAGGCGTCGTGCGACTGCACTTCGCACTGGATCATGCGAAAATTGCCGGTGCGGTCGCCGGCAAAATCCATGATGGCGTCGATGGTCAGCGCGAGCATCGAACCCTTGACGAGGTCGTTTGCCTCGCGCCGGAACATGGGTTCGGCTTCAGGGTGTTCGCGGAACAGGCGGCGATAGACCAGCGGCGTCAAATCCTCGCAACGCTCGGCGGTCAACTCGAAACTGCGCTGGATCAGTTGGGTCCGCGTTGTCATGTCCGCTGCGATAATCGGATCTGCGATGGTTGCCGCCAAGTATCACGAAGGACAAACTCTTCGAAAAACAAGTTTGTCGAAAACAAGTTTTTCAAAAAAAAGAGCAAGGCATCAGCCTTGCTCTATCAATTGTGTCGACCCTATTTCCCCGAAAATTTGGATTTGATTTTGATTGACGGGGCGACGCTGCTTGTGCGCGCCAGGGCTCCTCCCGAGACTTGGACCACCAGACTTGGGCCTTACGACCAGCCTGAGCCAATACTCGTAGACCATCTTTTCAGTCTTGTCATCATTTTCAGCAGCGATTGTCCAAAATTCGAGCAGTCTGCGAAACGTCCGGGTTTTCGCCACTACGGGTTGCATTCAACTCATGGCAAACGGGCTGTCAGGTAAATCGGTAGTGTCGTAGCGAAGCCCGCTGGCACACCACGAAATATGCCGATACATATTCGCCGCCAGGTGCTACGAAGTCCCCTGGATGGGAGCAGAGATGCGACGACGGCTGGAAGTGTTCATTCCAATCGTGGTGCTGGCGGTCCTGGTGCAATTGATGGCGCCGATCGCAGCTTTTCGTGTTGTGGCCTATGCCACGACCGATCCGCTCTATCTGGCATCCATCTGTACCGGGATGACGTCGGCATCGGATACCCAGACTGATCCGGCCAGCACACAGCATCACCACGGAGATTGCTGTGCCTTTTGCGTAGGCAGCCATGGCGGTGCCGTCGCCGTCGATCCGCCGCCTCCGATTTTTGTCAGCCTGCAACGCTCATTCCAGCAGATATCTTGGCTCGAAGCTGCCGAGGCGATGCCGGTCTTTCGCGTCGGCTCCAACAGCCAGGCGCGCGCGCCTCCCTCCATTTCCTGACCTAGCGAACTTTCGAACGATGGGTGCGGTCGATGCCGCACCGATCGGGGTTGTTCAACAAGCCGGCCTTGGAACCGGCGTCAGGATTATCCGATGTTTCGTTATCGTGGCTTGAGCAGCGCGAGCACGCTTATGCTTTGCAGCGCGCTTTACTCCATTCCATCCATGGCAAAGGCGCAGACAGCGGACCGGCCACTGCCGCCGGTTACGATCGACGCGCCTCGTGTAGTCCGTGCCAAACCGGCGGTACAGAAGCCAAGAGCCCGCACCTTGAGCGCCAGACGCCAGTCGAAGCCTCGGGCGGCCACGGTTGCTTCCGCCCCGGCGCAGACCAGAAGTATTGCCGCAAGCGTGGCGCGCGCGAGTCTCAATCAGGCGCCGGCCGGACAGACGCAGACAACCCTCAATCGAAGCCGGTTCGACGACAGGCCCGCGTTTACTGTTGGCGACATATTGATCGAGAGCCCCGGCATATCTGTGAAACAGGGCAACGGACCGCGCGATATCGGTATTTCGATCCGCGGTTCCAACGCCCGCAACGGCTTCGGAATCCGCAACCTGGTGATCTTCGACGACGGCTTTCCGGTCACGCAACCGGACGGACTATCTCGAAGCGACCTGATCGATCCTCGCGCCTATGGCGCGATCGATGTCATCAGGGGGCCGTCGTCGGCGCTCTATGGCAATTATGCGACCGGCGGCGCGCTCAATTTTCGGACCCGGCCGGGCGGCGCGATCGACGGAATCGAATATGGAGTTGATGGCGGCAGCTTCGGATATCTCAACAACTATCTGGCGGCTGGCAAGAAGGTCGGCAACTTCGAAGCTTCGCTGTTTGCGAGCGACGCACGCGGTGACGGATTCATCGGCAATAGCTGGTTCAATACGCAGACGGTCAACTTTCTTGCGACCCTGCAAGCAACCTGGGATGACCGCTTCACCGTCAAGTTCATCAACAACGATTTGAGCACCCGCCTTCCGATCCGGTCCTCGCTCAACCAGTTCAATCAAAATCCGTTTCAGCAGGGATGCGCCACCGGCGCGACGGCTGCGCTTGGCTGCGGTACGGTGAAGCTGTTCAACAACGGCTTCAACGCCGCCGCCGGCACAGACAACGAAACGGCGGTACAGGCTGGGCTCGGCCGCGACGATCGCCGGACGATTGTCGGCGGGCGGTGGGAGCATGATTTCGACAATACGACGACCTGGCGGAATCAATTCGTTTTCGATGACAGGAACATCAATCAACCGACCGGTTCGACCAGCGCAATCGGAGACTTTCCATCGTACAATTATATGAGCGACATCACCAAACGCGGGGAAATTCTCGGCATGGATTCCACCGCATTTTTCGGTGGCTTCTACAATACGCTGACGGCATCAAGCAACACTTGGAATGTGATGCCCGGTGGAGACGCAACACTGGGCAGGCTGTCGAGCAACCTTTTCAGTGACACCACGAACTATGGACTGCGGGCGCGTGAAGAACTCCGGTTGACGTCGTCGCTGACGGCCGTTGCCGGCATCGGATGGGAGACCACCGTTCTGAAAGGCTTGAATACCGCCTACACCTACACCGGGCCCGCGGGCATCACGACAACTGCGCTCACCGCGGCCGACAGACAGTTCCAGAATACCGCCCCTGAACTCGCACTCCTGTACAAATTGAACAACGAGTGGCTGTTTCGTGCGCGTGTCGCCACGGGTTACGGGACGCCTCAAGTCTCTAATCTGTTTGTGCTCCCAAGCGGTTTGTCCGGCAATAACACCCAGCTCGAAACGCAAAAAAATCTCGGGTACGACCTCGGCTTCGACTGGACGCCGAATAATGCGCTCAAATTCAGTGCGACCGGTTTCTATGAGTTCTTTCAAAATGAGCTTGTAAGCCAGGCGACGCCGTTGGCCGGCATTAATTTCACGTTCAATGCGCCAAAATCGGAACATCACGGGGTAGAGCTTGCCGCGGACTGGAAATTCTTTCCCGGTTGGCGCTTTACGGCTGCCTACACATATCTCGATGAGGTTTACACCCAATACACGGAGAACATTACAAACGGTGCCGTCTTCGGCTTCAACCGCGCCGGGAACAAAATCCCCGGGATCTCGCCGAACGAACTGACGACGCGGCTCGGCTATGACGAATTGTGGGGACGGTTCGCAGGCCTCGGCGCGTTCGTGGAGGTGCAGTGGAAAGACGCCTTCTACATGGACAACGCCAACCTGCTAAGGGCGCCCGGCTACGAGCTGGTCAATTTGAATGTGCACTACAAGACCGATCTCGCTTCGGATTATTTCAGAACGCTCAATCTCTATCTGGAGGTTAGAAACGTCTTCAACACAACGTATGTTGCATCCGCTAACAATATTGCAGATACGGTAACCGCCGCGGGTATCCAGAATTCGGCGAGCATATTGGCGATGACGACCAACTCGATCTACGCCGGCTCACCGAGAGCCTTCATCGCGGGAATGAAAGTGGCCTTCAGATGATCGATGGACTGAGCAGAGTTGGCAGGTTCATGCTCCGCGGGAAGATCTTCGCAGCGGTCGCTTTCGCGCTTTGGCAAACCGCTGCATACGCCCAAATGGACCACCAGCACGCTTCGGAAGCGGCGTGCGACGAGACGGCCTTACGTTGCGCATCGAAGGTTACCCCCGCATTCGGCCCTGACGGAACGCTCTGGCTGGCATGGATGGCTGGCGGCCAGATCTCCGTTGCGAGTTCGAAGGATGACGGCAAGAGCTTTTCAGCGCCGGTTCAGGTAACCAAAGAGCACCTCAATCTGGATTGGGGACCCGATGCGCGCCCCAAGATTGTGGTCGATCGATATGGCGGCATCGCATTGGCCTTCTCGATCTTCAGGGACAAGGCCTTCAATGGCCAGGTGCTCTACACGCGCTCAAAGGATGGCGGGCAAAGCTTTGCCGAATTGAGACCGATCACGACCAACAATGAGAGCCAGCGTTTTGAAGCGCTTGCCCTTGATGTCGACGGCTCTGTGTTCGCGGCATGGCTTGACAAGCGCAACCGCGTTCCGGCGCAGCAGAGCGGCCGAAATTACGAAGGCGCCGGTCTGTTCTTTGCGTCATCGAACGACGGCGGCGCGACCTATTCCGAAGCCCGGTTGGCGCAAGACAACACCTGCGAATGCTGCCGGCTGGGGCTGGCATTCGCCGGGCCCGGCCGTCCCGTCATTGTATTCAGAAACATTTTTGAGGGGGGCGTTCGGGATCACGCGATCATCACGTTTCCCGATTCCGTGACGCCCGGCGAAATACATCGTGTCAGCAAGGATGATTGGCAGATATCGGCGTGTCCACACCAGGGACCAAGTCTGTCCATTTCGGCAGCGGGAACTTATCATGTGACGTGGTACACCAATGGCAGCGCTCGCAAGGGGCTGTTTTATGCCCGCTCGCAGGACGGCGGCAGGACGTTTTCCAATCCGCTTCCAATTGGCCGGCCTGACCGAAGTCCGTCGCGACCTTATGTCATTGCCGGGCCACATGGCACGGTGATGGTCTGGAAGGAGTTCGATGGCGAGACGACGACCTTGAATTTGACGACGTCGCATGATGACGGCCTGACCTGGTCGAAGGCAACGGCCGTTGCCAGCACAACAGACTCCTCCGATCATCCGCTGCTTGTCAGCGACGGGCAAAGAATCTTTCTTTCCTGGATGACCAAAGCTGACGGATATCGCATTCAGCCGATTGAGGATGAACCATGAAACGCCATCTGCTTTCAGGCGTATTCCTGCTCGCGTTTCTGCTTTCGGCGCCGGCTTCGGAAGTGACGCCGCGGCTTAAGCCGTTCGGGCGCGGAACCTGGCACGAGATCCTGCATTCGCACGCCGGTCGCGCCACAATTGTGCATTTTTGGGGAGTGACGTGTGGTCCGTGCAAGGTCGAATTGCCTTTGCTTGGAGAATTCATGAGAGATCATTCTGCGATCGACGTGGTGACGATCAGCGCGGACCTGGTGCCGGATCTGCCCGACGCCACCCGATCGATGCTGGAGAAGTCTGGCCTGGCGTCGGCGGAGAACTGGATTTTCAGCGATGGTTTTGTCGAGCGGTTAAGATTCGAAATCGACCCGAATTGGCGGGGCGACATCCCTCGTACGATGCTGATCTCAAGAGAAGGAACGATCACGACAATTGAAGGTTCAGCAGAAATGACGGAACTGGAAAGGTGGTCCGATCACCAACTCGCCGCGTCTCGCTAGGGCTCCTTAGCTTTGCATAACTCGAAAGAACGATCATGCCTCTTTTGTTACAATTCTTCGCTTCCGTGCTTCTCGCTTTCACTTTGCTCGCCGCGCCCGCGCGGGCTCAGGAGGTCAGGGCTGGCGACCTTACGATCACGCAGGCCTGGAGCCGCGCCACGCCGGGCGGGGCAAAGGTTGCCGGCGGATATCTGACGATCGAGAACAAGGGCTCCACGGCGGACCGGCTGATCGGCGGCTCGGGGGGTGTCACCGACCGGATCGAGGTCCATGAAATGACCACCAGCAACGGCGTGATGACGATGCGTGCGCTGGACAAGGGTCTCGTCATCGAGCCCGGCAAGACCGTCAAGCTTGCGCCGGGCGGGTATCACCTGATGATGTTCGACCTGAAGGGCCCGCTCAAGCAGGGCGACAAGCTGCCGGTCACGCTTGAATTCGAGAAGGCCGGCAAGGTCAAGCTGTCGTTCGAGGTTCAGGGGGTGGGCTCACAGGGACCCGCGGGCGAGCACCACTCCGGCGGCCAAATGGACATGAGATAGGCCGCCGGCCAGACCGGTTTAACGATGCGAAGGTGCTTGGGCGTGACAGATCGTGACGTGCTCGCGCCTTAATCGCGCGGTCAATATTGCCGGCGAAACGACCGGGAATCTGCAGCCCAAGCGGCTTTCTCGGCTGCCGCCCTTGTGTTTTTACAGCCGATCCGCTTTCACTGCACCCCTCCCGTGTTTCACCGATTCCACCAGGTTTGCCCATGCGATTGTCGCGGTTCCTTCTGCCTATCCTGAAAGAGAATCCCAAGGAGGCCGAGATCGTGTCGCATCGCCTGATGCTGCGCGCGGGCATGATCCGGCAGGAAGCAGCCGGTATCTATGCCTGGCTGCCGCTGGGCTTGCGGGTGCTGAAAAACATCGAGCAGATCGTGCGCGAAGAACAAAACCGCGCCGGCGCCATCGAACTGTTGATGCCGACCCTGCAATTGGCTGACCTTTGGCGCGAAAGCGGCCGCTACGATGCCTACGGCCCGGAAATGCTGCGCATCCTCGATCGGCACAAGCGCGAGTTGCTGTACGGCCCGACCAACGAGGAAATGATCACCGAGATCTTCCGCGCTTACGTGAAGTCCTACAAAAGCCTGCCGCTCAATCTCTACCATATCCAGTGGAAATTCCGCGACGAGCAGCGCCCCCGCTTCGGCGTCATGCGCGGGCGTGAATTCCTGATGAAGGATGCTTATTCGTTCGACATCGATGAGGCCGCCGCAAGGCGCTCCTACAACCGGATGTTCGTCGCTTATCTGCGGACCTTCGCGCGGATGGGTTTGAAGGCGATCCCGATGCGGGCGGAAACCGGCCCGATCGGCGGCGATCTCAGCCACGAGTTCATTGTGCTGGCGGAGACCGGCGAGTCCGCGGTCTACTGCGACCGCGACGTGCTCGATCTGCCGGTGCCCGGCGACGAGATCGACTATGACGGCGATCTCTCACCGATCATCAAGCAATGGACCTCGGTCTATGCCGCGACCGAGGACGTTCATGACGCCGCTCGCTTCGACCGCGAAGTGCCTGCGGACAAGAGGGTGCACACCAGGGGCATCGAGGTCGGCCAGATCTTCTACTTCGGCACCAAATATTCCGATTCGATGAAGGCATTGGTGGCGGGCGCCGATGGTGCGGAGGTCGCGATCCATGGCGGCTCCTACGGCGTCGGGGTGTCACGACTGCTGGGCGCGATCATCGAGGCCTGCCATGACGACGCCGGCATCAAATGGCCGGAATCCGTGGCGCCGTTCCGGGCGGCGATCCTGAATCTGAAGCAGGGTGCGGCCGACACGGATGCGGCCTGCGAACAGCTTTATCGCGAACTCACCGCCAACGGCGTCGAAGTCCTGTACGACGACACCGACCAGCGCGCCGGCGCCAAGTTCGCCGCGGCCGACCTGATCGGCATTCCCTGGCAGATTCTGGTCGGCCCGAAGGGCCTTGCCGAAGGCAAGCTCGAGATCAAGCGCCGCAGTGACGGGTCGCGCGAAAATCTCAGCCCGGCGGACGTCGTGGCGCGGCTGACCTCGTGATCTGGCTGACCCCCTGAGAATTATCCACCGTTGCCACCGCGATATCGGCGACGGCGGCCACAATTAGCCCGAATCGTGTGAAAATCGAACTATGGATGAAGCCATGAGCGAGCCAGTTCGGACCCCACCTTTCGCGCCATTCGAGTGGCTGCTGTCGGGACGCTATCTGCGTGCGCGTCGCAAGGAAGGTTTCATTTCCGTCATTGCCGGTTTCTCGTTCCTCGGCATCATGCTCGGCGTCGCCACGCTGATCATCGTGATGGCGGTCATGAACGGCTTCCGCAAGGAATTGCTGGACAAGATCCTCGGCCTCAACGGGCACCTGTTGGTGCAGCCGCTGGAATCGCCGCTGACCGACTGGAAGGATGTCGCCGAGCGCATCAGCGGGGTAGCGGGCATCCGCCTCGCTGCGCCTGTGGTCGATGGCCAGGCGCTGGCCTCATCGCCGTTCAATGCCTCCGGCGTCCTCGTTCGCGGCATTCGCGCCGACGATCTCGACAACCTGACCTCGATTGCCAAGAACATCAAACAAGGCACGCTGGAGGGTTTCGATGACGGGCAGGGCGTCGCCATCGGCCGCCGGCTGGCCGATCAGTTGTCGCTGCATGCCGGAGACAGCATCACGCTGATCTCGCCGAAGGGGGCAGTGACCCCGATGGGCACCACGCCGCGCATCAAGCCCTACAAGATTGCCGCGGTGTTCGAGATCGGTATGTCAGAATACGACTCGACCTTCGTGTTCATGCCGCTGCCGGAGGCGCAGGCCTATTTCAACCGCAACAATGACGTGTCCGCGATCGAGGTATTCACCACCGATCCCGACAAGATCGATGCCTTCCGCAAAAGCGTCACCGAAGCTGCCGGGCGTCCGGTGTTCCTGGTCGACTGGCGGCAGCGCAATTCGACCTTCTTCAATGCGCTTCAGGTCGAGCGCAACGTGATGTTCCTGATTCTCACCATGATCGTGCTGGTCGCCGCACTGAATATCGTCTCCGGCCTGATCATGCTGGTCAAGGACAAGGGCAGCGATATCGCGATCCTGCGCACCATGGGCGCCTCGCAGGGTTCGATCATGCGGATATTCCTGATCACCGGAGCTGCGATCGGTGTGGTGGGTACGCTGACCGGATTTGTCGTCGGCCTGCTGATCTGCCTGAATATCGAATCGATCCGGCAATTCCTGTCCTGGCTGACCAGCACCGAACTGTTTTCGCCGGAGCTTTATTTCCTCTCCAAGCTGCCGGCCGAGATCGATTTCGGCGAGACCACCGCCGTCGTGATCATGGCGCTGACACTGTCGTTCCTTGCCACGTTATATCCGTCGTGGCGTGCCGCGCGCCTCGACCCGGTCGAAGCGCTCCGGTACGAGTGAGGCACAGATGGAGGAGCAGGGGGCGGAAGATGTACCGGTTGTCTATCTCCACGAGATAAAGCGCCAGTACACCCAAGGGGAATCGACGCTGACCATTCTCGACGGCGCCAAGCTCGCGCTGTGGGCGGGACAGTCGGTGGCGCTGGTGGCGCCCTCAGGCGCCGGCAAATCGACGCTGCTGCATATCGCCGGCCTGCTCGAAAGCCCCGATGACGGCGAAGTCTATGTCGGGGGTACGGCAACCTCGGCCCTGTCCGATGTCGAGCGGACCCAGATCCGCCGCACCGATATCGGCTTTGTCTATCAGTCGCACCGGCTGCTGCCGGAATTCTCCGCGCTGGAAAACGTGATGCTGCCGCAGATGATCCGCGGCCTCAAGCGCTCGGAGACCATCACGCGCGCCACCGAAATCCTGACCTATCTCGGGCTCGGCGATCGCATCAAACATCGCCCGGCGGAACTGTCGGGCGGCGAACAGCAGCGGGTGGCGATCGCCCGCGCCGTCGCCAACGCACCGCGGGTGCTGTTCGCCGACGAGCCGACCGGAAATCTCGATCCGAACACCGCCGACCATGTGTTCAATGCGCTGATGCAGCTCGTGAAGGCGACGCGTGTAGCGATGCTGATCGCGACCCACAACATGGAGTTGGCCGGTCGCATGGACCGCCGGGTGTCGCTGGAGAGAGGCCAGGTCGTCGAGTTGGATTAGCGGCTTGACCAGAGAGGTCGGTTGACCGAACCGAGACAGGATCGGCCACTCAATGTTCCTTGCTGTGTCATTTGGGTAGTGGGTCAGTTTGATTGTGGCAGCGATCTGGGGTGGAAACCGAACCGGACCGGGCGCATATTCCGGGGATGGCGACAATTGTTCAATGCAATTGCGGCGCCGAGTACAGACGCACTGTAGAGAAGTTCTTGGTACCGCATACGGGTGACGTGGTCTGCACGGTCTGCGGGGCCGCGTTAGAATTGTGGGAGGAAAGCACCCACATTCCCACATACGAACTTATCGAACGTCCACGGACTGAAAGCCGGCATGACAAGCCACCCTAAACGCCCTAGGGACCCCACCAGCTTGCTAAATCGATCATCGATATAGCGCGACGGGGGAGAAACCTGACCGCGGCCCCGCGAAATTAACCAAGCGAGTTTTTTAGGAAACTGACCCACTACCGCCCCTTGACTCCAAGAACAAAAAAGGAACAATGTTCTTCTTATGTTCCCATATGAGGAGGCGGGTATGTTGAGGATATTCGTGGAAGAAGCAGCAGCCCTCGCGTCGATTGCACTGTTCGTCGGGATGATCGCGGTCTGGGCGCAATTGATTCCCCAGCTCTGACGTTGTGATCGGCAGGAGTGCGACCGGGCAGGAAAACGGTCAGGAAAACGGGGATGCCGGACCCTGGTTCAGGGGTTCGGCGTGGACACTCCGGGCCTGAGGTCGCACCATTGAGGGGCGAGTCGGCTGCAAGCCGGCTTTCGTTTCCTCAAGCCTGATGACTGCTCAAGCCCATGCAGAAGCCTTCGGCGACCATGTCCCATGCCGGATTTGTCCATCTCCACGTCCACTCGGCCTATTCGCTGCTGAAGGGGTCGATCAAGATCCAGAAGCTGGCGGAACTCGCCAAGGCGGACCGCCAGCCGGCGCTGGCGCTGACCGATACCGACAACATGTTCGGGGCGCTCGAATTTTCCGACAAGATCGCCGGCTATGGCATCCAGCCCATCATCGGCTGCGAGCTCGCGGTCGATTTCGGCGACCAGGACCCGAACGCCCGCAATGCGCTCGCCGCCGGACCGGCCCGGATCGTGCTGCTGGCCGCACGCGAACGCGGCTATCGCAGCCTGATGCGGCTGAATTCGCGGGCGTTCCTGGAGACCCCGGTTCATCAGGCCCCGCATATCAAGTTCGAATGGCTAGAAGGCGATGCCGAGGACCTGATCGCCCTGACCGGAGGGCCCGAGGGTCCGATCTCGTTGGCGATCCATGCCGACCAGGGGGCGCTAGCGGTCTCGCGCTGCGACCGGCTCGCGAGCCTGTTCGGCGACCGGCTCTACGTCGAGCTGCAGCGCCACGGCCTTGAGAAGGAACGCCGCGCCGAAGGTGGCCTGATCGATCTCGCCTACACCAAGGGACTGCCGCTGGTTGCGACCAACGAGCCGTATTTTGCCACGGCGGACGATTACGAAGCCCATGACGCGCTGCTTTGTATTGCCGGCGGGCGTCTGGTCGCCGAAACCGACCGCGATCAACTCACCCCGGATCATCGCTTCAAGACCCGCGCCGAAATGGCGGTGCTGTTCGCCGACGTGCCGGAGGCGCTGGCGTCCACCGTCGAGATCGCCGAGCGCTGCGCGTTCCGGCCGATCACGCGCAAGCCGATCCTGCCGCGCTTTACGGTCGGCGCCGGCACCAATGCCGCGGATGCGGAAAGCGGCGAGGCGGCCGAACTGCACCGTCAGGCCGAGGAAGGCCTGAGCCATCGCCTCAGGGTTCACGGGCTTTCGCAAGGGTCCAGCGAAGAGGATTATCGCGCGCGCTTAGCGTTCGAGATCGACGTCATCACCCGCATGAATTATGCGGGCTACTTCCTGATCGTGGCGGATTTCATCAAATGGGCGAAGGCCGAAGGCATTCCGGTCGGACCGGGCCGCGGCTCCGGCGCGGGCTCGCTGGTCGCCTATGCCCTCACCATCACCGATCTCGATCCCATTCGCTTCGGTCTACTGTTCGAGCGTTTTCTTAATCCCGAACGCGTGTCGATGCCCGACTTCGACATCGATTTCTGCCAGGACCGGCGCGGCGAGGTGATCGATTATGTCCAGCAGCGCTACGGCCGCGATCAGGTCGCCCAGATCATCACCTTCGGCACCTTGCAGGCGCGCGGCGTGCTGCGCGACGTCGGGCGCGTGCTGCAGATGCCCTACGGGCAGGTCGATAAACTAACGAAACTGGTGCCGCAAAATCCGGCCGCGCCGGTGACGCTGGCGGCCGCGATTGCCAGCGAGCCCAAGCTGCAGGCGTTTCGCGACGAAGATGCGGTGGTTGCGCGCGCGTTCGACATCGCCCAGCGCCTGGAGGGCCTGACCCGGCACGCCTCGACCCATGCCGCCGGCATCGTGATCGGCGATCGTCCGCTGAGCGATCTGGTGCCGCTCTATCGCGATCCGAAATCCGACATGCCGGTGACCCAGTTCAACATGAAATGGGTCGAGCCCGCGGGGCTGGTGAAATTCGACTTCCTCGGGCTGAAGACGCTGACGGTGCTGGATGTCGCGGTGAAGCTTCTCAAGCAGCGCCAGATTGACATTGATCTGGCGACGCTGCCGCTCGACGATCCCAAGAGCTACCAGATGCTGGCCCGGGGCGATGTGGTCGGCGTGTTCCAGGTTGAAAGCCAGGGCATGCGGCGGGCGCTGGTCGACATGCGTCCCGATCGCTTTGAGGACATCATCGCGCTGGTCGCGCTCTATCGGCCGGGTCCGATGGCGAACATTCCGACCTATTGCGCCCGCAAGCATGGCGACGAAGAGCCGGAATATCTGCATCCGATGCTCGAGCCGATCCTGAAAGAGACCTTCGGCGTCATCATCTATCAGGAACAGGTGATGCAGATCGCCCAGGTGATGGCAGGCTATTCGCTCGGCGAAGCCGATCTGTTGCGCCGCGCGATGGGCAAGAAGATCCGCAAGGAGATGGAGCAGCAGCGCGAGCGCTTCGTGTCAGGCGCGACCGAGCGCGGAATTTCGCGCGGGCAGGCCGACACCATTTTCGAGCTGCTCGCGAAGTTTGCCGACTACGGCTTCAACAAGAGCCACGCCGCGGCCTACGCGATGGTGTCGTACCACACCGCGTATATGAAGACGCATCACGCGGTCGAATTCCTCGCCGCATCGATGACACTCGATATCAACAACACCGACAAGCTGTCGGAGTTTCGCGCCGAGGTGCAACGGCTCGGGATCAAGCTCGAGGCACCGTCGGTCAATCGCTCCGGCGCCACCTTCGAAGTCCATGACGGCATCATCTACTATGCGCTGGCGGGCCTGAAGGGCGTCGGCCAGCAGGCGGTGGAACTGATCGTGGAAGCCCGCAAGGGCGGGTTGTTCACGTCGCTGGCGGATTTTGCGGCGCGGGTTAATCCGCGCGCCATCAACAAGCGCGTCATCGAAAGCCTGGCGGCCGCCGGCGCATTCGACGCGCTGGATTCCAATCGCGCCAGGGTATTCGCAGGCGCCGAAGCGATCCTTGCGGCGTGCCAGCGCAGCCACGAGGCCGCGACCATCGGGCAGAACGACATGTTCGGCGGGGCTGCTGACGCGCCGACCATCATGCTGCCGCAGATCGAGCCATGGCTGCCCGCCGAGCGGTTGCGGCGCGAATACGACGCCATCGGGTTTTTCCTGTCCGGCCATCCGCTCGATGACTACGCCACCGCCCTGAAGCGGTTGCGGGTGCAGTCCTGGGCCGAATTTTCCCGCGCGGTCAAAACCGGCGCGACTGCCGGCAAGGTCGCCGCCACCGTGGTGTCGCGGATGGAGCGGCGGACCAAGACCGGCAACAAGATGGGCATCATCGGGCTGTCGGACCCGACCGGTCATTTCGAGGCCGTGCTGTTTTCCGAAGGGCTGGCGCAATATCGCGAAGTGCTGGAGCCGGGCGCCGCCGTGCTGTTGCAGCTGGGCGCCGAGCTGCAGGGCGAGGACGTCCGCGCCCGGGTGCTTCACGCCGAGCCGCTGGATGCCGCCGCCGCAAAGACCCAGAAGGGTTTGCGGATATTCGTCCGCGATACGAGATCGCTCGAATCCATCGCCAAGCGGCTGCAAATGCCGGAGGCGGCCGGGCAGGGCGCTTCGGTCCGCGGCCCGGTCAAACCGGTTCCCGCGGCAAGCGGGGCCGATGGCGACGTCTCGCTGGTGCTGATGCTTGACCTCGAAACCGAGGTGGAAATGAAGCTTCCGGGTCGATTTAAGGTCTCGCCGCAAATCGCGGGCGCCATCAAGGCGGTCTCGGGCGTGGTGGACGTCCAGACGCTGTAGGGCGGGGTTTCGGGTTGTTTTGACGGCGCGGCGGCAAAAAGGCCAGTTTTCCTTGCTTCTGCCAGGAATCCCGCTATATACCGCGCCATCTCACACGGAAACATGGCTCAAAAGGCCGTCCGGTGGCAACCGGGCCATAAGGCTCGTTTGCTCACACGTTTCCGGAGGAACCAACCGGAGAATTGAACTATGGCGCTACCCGATTTTTCTATGCGTCAGCTGCTTGAAGCTGGCGTGCACTTTGGCCACCAATCGCACCGCTGGAATCCGAAAATGGCGGATTACATTTTCGGTGCCCGCAACAACATCCACATCATCGATCTCGCCCAGACCGTGCCGCTGTTGCATCGCGCGTTGCAGGCAGTCAGCGATACCGTCGCCAAGGGCGGCCGTATTCTGTTCGTCGGCACCAAGCGGCAGGCCCAGGACGGCGTCGCGGAAGCTGCCAAGCGATCGGCGCAGTATTTCGTCAATTCGCGCTGGCTCGGCGGCACGCTGACCAACTGGAAGACGATTTCCGGTTCGATCAAGCGTCTGCGCCATCTCGATGAGGTGCTCAATTCGGGCGATGCCAACGCCTATACCAAGAAAGAGCGGCTGACCCTGCAGCGCGAGCGCGACAAGCTCGATCGTTCGCTCGGCGGCATCAAGGACATGGGCGGTCTGCCCGATCTGATTTTCGTGATCGACACCAACAAGGAAGACATCGCGATTCAGGAAGCCCAGCGGCTGAACATTCCGGTCGCTGCGATCGTCGACACCAATTCGGATCCCAAGGGCATCACCTATGTGGTGCCGGGCAATGACGACGCCGGTCGCGCCATCACGCTGTACTGCGATCTGATCGCGCGCGCCGTCATCGACGGCATCTCGCGCGCGCAGGGCGATTCCGGCATCGACGTCGGCGCATCGGCTCATCCGGTCCGCGAGGAAATCCCAGTGGCGCCGCAGCCTGCGAGCTTCCAGGGTCTCGCCGGGCCACGGGGTGCCGCCGACGATCTCAAGAAGCTTACCGGCGTGTCCGGCACGATCGAGAAGAAGTTCAACGACCTCGGCATCTTCCACTACTGGCAGCTCGCCGAACTCGATCACGACACCGCGCACAAGATCGGCGAAGAGGTCGGACTTCCGAGCCGGGCCGATGGCTGGGTGGCCCAGGCCAAGGCGATGACCGCCGAAGCCGAATAGCGAACGCGTGGCCGGGATCGTTCCGGCCACCAATTTCCGGTCTATCTAACTCCTGGTGGAGGATGGCGGCGAAGCGGGGCTTCGCCGTGTTCGCCCTGTCAGGCAAAGGAAATAACGATGACTGCAATCACCGCGGCGATGGTCAAGGAACTGCGCGAATTGACCGGCGCAGGCATGATGGACTGCAAGGCCGCACTCACCGAAAGCGGCGGCCAAATGGAAGCCGCCCAGGATTGGCTGCGCAAGAAAGGCCTGTCGAAGGCTGCGAAGAAGGCTGGCCGTGTCGCCGCGGAGGGCCTGATCGGCGCGGTTACGTCAGGCAACAAGGGCGTTGTCGTTGAGGTCAATTCCGAGACCGACTTCGTCGCGCGCAACGAACAGTTCCAGGGACTGGTCAAAATGATCGCGCAGGTCGCGCTCAAGGTTGGCGCTGACGTCGACAAGATCAATGCCGCGCCGGTCGGCAACGCGACGGTTGCGGCCGCGATCTCGGAAGCTATCGCAACCATCGGCGAGAATATGTCGCTGCGCCGGGCGGCTGCGCTGGAAGTCAGCAAGGGTGTGGTGTCGAGCTATATCCATAACGCCGTGATCGACGGCGCGGGCAAGATGGGCGTGATCGTGGCGCTGGAATCGGCCGGCAAGGCCGACGAACTGGCCGCGCTCGGCAAGCAGCTCGCGATGCATGTCGCAGCCACCAATCCGCAGGCGCTGGATCCGACGGGTCTGGACCCGGCGGTCGTGGCCCGCGAAAAGGATGTTCTGGCCGACAAATATCGCCAGCAGGGCAAGCCCGAGAACGTGATCGAAAAGATCGTCGAGTCCGGTTTGAAGACCTATTACAAGGAAGTCTGTTTGCTCGAGCAGGCCTTCATCCACGACGAAAAGGGCAAGCCGGTCGCCCAGGCCTTGAAGGAAGCTGAGGGCAAAATCGGTGCGCCAGTGAAGATCACCGGATTTGTGCGCTATGCTCTCGGCGAAGGAATTGAAAAGCAGGAATCGGACTTCGCGGCCGAAGTCGCAGCGGCCAGCGGCCAGAAGAAGCCGCCGGAAGATCTCGCGACCGTATCGTAAGCCGGGAGCCGCCGCGCGGGGCAAGGAAAGCGATCGCATCATGGCTGAGCCGATCTATCGTCGCGTCGTGATCAAGCTCTCGGGCGAATACCTGGCCGGCGCACAATCCTTCGGCATCGACCAGCCGACCGTCGACCGGATCGCCGGCGACCTGATCGCGGCCCGCCAGCTTGGCGCCGAGATCGCGGTGGTGGTCGGCGGCGGCAACATCGTCCGCGGTGTCGAGGTATCGGCCCGCGGCGTCTCGCGTCCCACCGGCGATACCATGGGCATGCTCGCCACCGTGATGAATTGCCTCGCGCTCGAGGCCGCGATCGAGCGGCGGGGCGCGCCGGCGCGGACGCTGTCGGCGTTCGTCATGCCGCAGATCTGCGAACTGTTCACCCGCAGTGCGACGCACAAATATCTCGCCGAGGGCCGAATCGTGCTGCTGGGCGGTGGAACCGGCAATCCGTTCTTCACCACCGACACGACAGCGGTATTGCGGGCGGCCGAAATCGGCGCGCAGGCCGTACTGAAGGCCACCAATGTCGATGGCGTCTACAGCGCCGATCCCAAAAAAGACCCTTCCGCCAAGCGCTTTGACCGTCTGACCCACTCGCAGGCGATCGAAGGCGGCTACAAGGTGATGGATGCAACCGCATTCGCCCTTGCCCGCGAGACATCGCTGCCTATCATCGTGTTCTCGATCGCCGAGCCGGGTTCGATCAGTGCGATTCTGCACGGCAAGGGCCTTGGCACGATCGTTGCCGGCTGACGGACTTGCAGAGCATCCGGCGCATGCGGTTGGCGGCCTCGAGGACAGGTTTTTGAGGAGGGGAGAGCGTTATGCCCACGGGTAATTTCGACATCAACGAACTGAAGCGCCGCATGCAAGGCGCCACCCAATCTCTCAAGCATGAACTGGGCGGTTTGCGTACCGGCCGGGCTGCGGCGTCGATGCTGGAGCCGGTTCAGGTCGACGCCTACGGCACGCACATGCCGCTCAACCAGCTTGCGACCATCAGCGTGCCGGAGCCGCGGCTTCTGTCGGTGCAGGTCTGGGACAAGTCGATGGTCAAGGCGGTGGAAAAGGCGATCGTCGATTCCAATCTCGGTTTGAGTCCTGCGACCGAAGGTCAGGTGCTGCGCTTACGAATTCCCGAGCTCAATGAGGAGCGCCGCAAGGAGCTGGTGAAGGTGGCGCATAAATATGCCGAGGCGGCCAAGGTCGCCGTGCGGCATGTCCGCCGCGACGGTCTCGATACCGTCAAGAAGCTTGAAAAGAACCACGAGATTTCCGAGGACGATCAGGAGCGTCTGGCCGCCGATGTGCAGAAGGCAACCGACGGGACGATTTCGGAGATCGATCAGTTGCTTGCGGCCAAGGAAAAGGAAATCCTCACCGTTTAGCTTATGTTTTGGTTTGAGCGTGATCCTGGAACAAACGAAGCCGTCTGTTCGGGAATCGGTTCCCACTTTTCCGGCTCATGCTCTGAAGGATTGACCGATGTCGAACGCAACCGCCCCCGCAACTGAAGGACCGGATCGAACCGACGGTCCCTTGCACGTGGCGATCATCATGGATGGCAACGGCCGCTGGGCCGCCGCCCGCGGATTGCCGCGCGCCGAAGGCCATCGCCGTGGCGTCGAAGCGTTGCGCAGGGTCGTTCGCGCCTCCAGCGAACTCGGTATCCTGTACCTGACGATTTTCTCCTTCAGCGCCGAAAACTGGTCGCGTCCGGCGACTGAAATCGGCGATCTGTTCGGCCTGCTCCGGCGCTTCATCCGCAACGACCTTGCAACATTGCATCGCGACGGCGTCCGGGTGCGCGTGATCGGCGAACGCGACGGGCTCGATCCCGATATCTGCGTGCTGTTGAACGAGGCCGAGGAGCTGACCAGGAACAATACCAAGCTGCACCTCGTCGTCGCGTTCAACTACGGATCGCGGCAGGAAATCGCCACTGCGGCGCAGCGGCTTGCGCGCGAGGTTGCCGAGGGCAAGCGCGACCCCTCGTCGATCGACGCTGACACGCTGGGTCAATATCTCGACGCGCCCGATATTCCCGATCCCGATCTGATCATTCGCACCAGCGGAGAGCAGCGGCTGTCGAATTTCCTGATGTGGCAGGCAGCCTATAGCGAACTGGTGTTTGTGCCGATCCACTGGCCCGATTTCGACAAGGCTGCGCTCGAGGGGGCGATCGCCGAATATGCCAGACGGGAGCGCCGCTTCGGCGGTCTCGCCGCGAAAACCGGATCGTGACCGAAGGCGAAGCCGCACCGGCGGCCGTTGCCGAGCAGGGCTCACGTAATCTCCTGATGCGCATTATTGCCGCGCTGGTGCTTGCACCCATCGCTGTTGTGATCGCCTATGCCGGCGGCTGGCTCTGGACCGTTCTGGCGACGGTGGTGGCGATCGGCCTCTATCTGGAATGGCTGGCGATCGTGGGCGCGTCGCGTCAGATGCGCGTGGTGGCCCCGGGCGTGGTCGGGCTTGCCATTGCCGGATGTTGCCTGGCGTTCGGACGGATCGATGCGTCGCTGGTGCCGTTGGCGCTGGGCTTCGCCGGCGTTGCGTTGTTTTCGCCGGAGCGGCGCGGCTGGACTACGACCGGATTTGGCTATGCGGCGGCAGCACAGATGGCATCGGTGCTGGTGCGCCTCGATCAACTCTGGGGATTTGTCGCGTTGATCCTGATCTTTCTGGTGGTGTGGGTGACCGATATCGGCGGTTATTTCGCCGGCCGCGGTATTGGCGGGCCGAAGCTGTGGCCGCGGGTCAGTCCCAACAAGACATGGGCTGGTGCGGTCGGCGGCTTTGCTGCGAGCCTTGTTGTCGCGGCGGGATTTGCGGCGTTCGGCCTCGGCAGAGCCGGCCCGTTGCTGGTGCTGGGCGCAGCGCTTTCGATTGTTTCCCAGCTCGGCGATCTCTTTGAATCTGCTGTGAAACGCCGTTTCGGCGTTAAAGACTCCAGCCAGATCATTCCCGGGCATGGCGGGTTGCTCGATCGTCTCGACGGCTTCGTCGCGGCGGTGGTGGTGGCAGCGATTTTCGGGTTTTTGCGAGGCGGCGTGGATGGCGTCGGCCGCGCTCTTATGGTTTGGTGAAAATATGAGCGCAGTTCCGTTGCGTAACAGCAAGGCCTCGGCATCGGCCGTTCGTGCCGTCACCGTCCTGGGGGCCACCGGTTCGATCGGCGACAGCACGATGGATTTGCTGCGGGCCTCGCGCGACCGCTACCGCGTCGAAGCCCTGACGGCCAACACCAATGTCGACGGCCTGGCCAAACTGGCAAAGGAATTCGGCGCGCGATTTGCGGCTGTTGCCGATCCCGGTCGGCTCGCCGAATTGAAGGACGCCTTGGCGGGTACCCGCATCGAGTGCGGCGCGGGCGAGAGCGCCATTATCGAAGCTGCGGCACGCCCGGCGGACTGGATCATGGCCGCTGTCAGCGGCGCGGCCGGATTGAAACCCGCGCTTGCAGCCGTCGATCGCGGCGCCACCGTCGCACTTGCGAACAAGGAGTGCCTTGTTTGCGCGGGCGATTTCTTCATGCAGCGCGCGGCAAAGGCCGGGGCCTGCATCCTGCCGGCCGACTCCGAACATAACGCGTTGTTTCAGGCGCTCAGTTCCGGCAACCGGGATGAGCTGGTTCGCGTCATCATCACGGCCTCCGGCGGACCTTTCCGGACCTGGGCCAGCGCCGATATCGAGCAGGCCACATTGGCGCAGGCGCTCAAGCATCCGAACTGGAGCATGGGGCAGAAGATCACCATCGACTCGGCGTCGATGATGAACAAGGGGCTCGAGGTCATCGAAGCCTCCTACCTGTTTGCGCTGACACCGGATGAGATCGACGTTCTGGTGCACCCGCAATCGATCATCCACGGCATGGTCGAATTTTCGGATCGTTCGGTCGTGGCCCAGTTGGGGGCGCCCGATATGCGCACGCCGATCGCGCATTGCCTCGGATGGCCCGATCGCATTGTCGGGCCGGCAGCCAGGCTTGATCTCGCCAAGATCGGACAGCTGACCTTTGATGCGCCGGATTTCGTTCGTTTTCCGGCACTTCGGCTGGCTTATGATGCGCTGCGAACCGGCCGCGGCGCCACGACGGTCTACAACGCCGCCAACGAGGTCGCGGTGGCGGCATTCATCGGCGGCAAGATCAGGTTTGGCGCGATCGCGCGGCTTGTCGAAGCCACCATGGACGCCTGGGTTCGTTCCGGCAATCTGGCGCCGCTGACGTCCGCCGACGATGCCATTGCCGTTGACCATAACGCGAGAAATAAGGCTGCCACCCTCTTGCCTCAAATTGCCGCAAAGGCATCCTAGAAGTGGGGACAGGGGCCTTCGGCTCTGGTGAAGGGGAATCCGATGGCCGAGCTTTTTGTACATAGTTTCAATACGTTGAGCCATGGCGTCATCGGTTACATCATTCCTTTTCTGTTTGTTCTGACCATCGTCGTTTTCTTCCATGAACTCGGTCACTTCTTGGTTGCCCGCTGGGCCGGCGTGAAGGTTTTGACTTTCTCGCTCGGTTTTGGTCCCGAACTGGCCGGTTTCAACGACCGTCACGGCACGCGCTGGAAGATTTCGGCGGTCCCGCTCGGTGGCTATGTCAAGTTCTTCGGCGACGAAAGCGAGGCCTCGACCCCGTCGTCCGAAACGCTCGCCAACATGACCGAGGAAGAACGCGCGGGCAGTTTCCACCACAAGAGGGTTGGACCGCGCGCTGCCATCGTGGCCGCCGGTCCGATCGCCAATTTCCTTTTGGCGATCGTAATCTTCACCGCTCTGTTCACGTTCTTTGGCAAGCCAAGCACGTCGGCGCGCGTCGACAAAGTGGAGGCGGGGAGTGCCGCAGCGGCTGCCGGCTTTGAAGTCGGCGACGTCGTGACGGCCATCGACGGCACCGCGATCGGAAGCTTCTCGGATATGCAGCGCATCGTCGGCATTCACGCCGGCGAACAACTCGCGTTCACGATCAAGCGTGGCGACAACACCGTGCAATTGCGCGGCACGCCGGAACTGAAGGAAGTGAAAGACCCATTCGGCAATGCCCATCGGCTTGGCGTGCTCGGAATCACCCGCTCGACATCGCCCGGGGATGTCACGACCGAACGCGTGGATCCGGCGACCGCGCTCTGGCTCGGCGTCAAGGAGACCTGGTTCGTGGTTGACCGCACGCTGGCCTATATCGGCGGGGTCTTCACGGGTCGCGAGGCGGCCGACCAGGTCGGCGGCCCGCTGCGGATCGCCCAGATCTCAGGGCAGGTCGCGACCATCGGCCTGGCCGCCCTCGTTCATCTTGCTGCAGTGCTTTCGATATCGATCGGGTTACTGAACCTGTTTCCGGTGCCGTTGCTCGATGGCGGTCATCTTTTGTTCTATGCGGTCGAGGCCGCGCGCGGCCGTCCTTTGTCGGAGCGGGCGCAGGAGATGGGGTTCCGGATCGGCCTCGGGCTGGTGCTGATGCTGATGGTGTTTGCCACCTACAACGACATCCTGCATCTGGCTGCCTCGTGATGCCTTATTTGAACGGCGTGGCCGATGGGCAACGTCTTGGAATGAAAATCAAATTGCACTGCGATAGGTTGTTTGCCGTCTGGGCAAAATTGGCTACAAGCGAGGCAACAAATGGGAATTTGCCGGTTCGTAGGGGTGCGATCCGGCATCGGGATAATGAGGGCGCGTTGCGCATGAATGTTGGAATGCGACTGCGGGGCGGGGTACTGGCCGCGCTGATGATGTTCGGCGTGCCGGCCGCTGCGGCGCTGGGCGTTGCGCTTGTTTCGTCGCCTGCCGCCGCCCAAACCGTGTCTTCGATCGAGGTTCAGGGCAACCGCCGCGTCGAAATCGAGACCATCCGCTCGTATTTCAGGGGAGGCGCCGGTGGTCATCTCGACCAGGGGGCGATCGATGATGGCCTCAAGGCGCTGATCGAAACCGGCCTGTTCCAGGACGTTCAAATCAACCGCGCCGGCAACCGCCTGGTGGTGGTCGTGGTCGAAAACCCGGTCATCGGCCGCGTTGCCTTTGAGGGCAACAAGAAGGTCAAGGACGAGCAGCTCACCTCGGAGATACAATCCAAGCCGCGCGGCACGCTGTCGCGTCCCATGGTCCAGTCCGACGCCCAGCGAATCGCGGAAATCTATCGTCATGCCGGCCGCTACGACATCACCGTCACGCCGGAGATCATCGAACAGCCCAACAATCGCGTCGATCTCATTTTTACGATTACCGAGGGCGCGAAAACCGCCGTCAAGTCCGTCGAGTTCATCGGCAATTCCGCGTATTCGTCCTATCGGCTGAAGGATGTCATCAAGACGCACGAATCGAATCTGCTGAGCTTCATCAGCGGCGGTGACACCTACGATCCGGATCGGGTCGAAGCCGATCGCGATCTGATTCGCCGCTTTTATTTGAAGCACGGTTATGCCGACGTGCAGGTGGTGGCCGCGCTGACGGAATACGATCCGTCACGCAGGGGCTTTCTGGTGACGTTCAAGATCGAAGAGGGTCAGCCGTACCGGGTCGCGTCGGTCACTTACCAGTCCAGCATTGCCACGTTTAACGGAAACACACTCAGCAGCTTCTCGCGGGTGAGTGTCGGGTCGACCTATAATGCCGAGGCGCTCGAGAAGTCCGTCGAGGAAATGCAGATCGAGTGTTCGCGGCGGGGTTACGCATTCGCGCTGGTACGGCCGCGCGGCGATCGCGATTTCGAGACCCATACCGTTTCAATCGTCTACACGATCGACGAGGGCCCACGAACCTACATCGAGCGCATCAACGTGCGCGGCAATACCCGCACCCGGGACTACGTTGTTCGCCGCGAATTCGATATCTCCGAGGGCGACGCGTACAACCGAGCGCTGGTCGATCGTGCCGAGCGCCGCCTGAAAAATCTTGATTTCTTCAAAACCGTGAAAATCACCACCGAACCCGGCTCCTCCAGCGATCGCGTGATTCTCAACGTCGATCTCGAGGAGAAATCCACCGGTGACTTCTCGGTTTCCGGCGGCTACTCGACGGTCGATGGCCCGCTCGCCGAGGTCAGTGTTTCCGAACGCAATTTCCTGGGCCGCGGCTTGTACGCCAAAGCCTCGGTCACCTATGGCGAATATGCGCGCGGGGTCTCGCTCTCGTTCGTCGAGCCCTATTTGCTGGATTACCGTGTCGCGCTCGGGCTCGACGTGTTCTACCGCGAGCAGCTCGCCAACCTTTATGTTTCGTACGGCACCCGGACCATCGGCTTCTCGCCAAGACTGGGATTCCAGCTCCGCGAGGATCTGAGCCTGCAGCTTCGATATTCGATCTATCAGCAGGAAATCTCGCTGCCCTCGCAGCTTGACAGCTGTAACAATATTTTTCCCGCCAACGGGGCCGGAATGCCGTTTATTCCGACGCCAGCTTACATTAACAGCCGCGGCCCGGGTATCTCGCTTGACGCTAACGGCAATCCGATTGATCCCACCGGCAACTCCCAGGCCGGTTATCCCCCCGGCTGCTTGGGTGCCGGCCAGTCTTCGCTACCGGTCCGACAGGAACTATCGAAGGGTCCCGAACTCGTCTCGGCGGTGGGCTATTCGCTGGATTACAACACGCTGGATAACAACAAGAACCCGACCGACGGTCTGCTCGTCAATTTCAAGCAGGACTTCGCCGGCGTCGGAGGCGACGTTAGCTACCTGAAGTCCACGGTCGATGCGAAGTACTACACGCCGCTGATCGGCGACGCCATCGGGCTGTTCCGGGTTCAGACCGGTATGCTCAACAGCATCGGCGGCAGCGACCTTCGAATGCTCGACAATTTCCAGATGGGTCCGAATCTGGTCCGCGGCTTTGCTCCCAACGGGATCGGTCCGCGCGATTTGACCTTCTTCCCCTATACCGGGACCGGCGACGCGCTGGGCGGCACCAAATATTGGGGTGCATCGGTCGAAGTGCAGGTGCCGTTCTGGTTCCTGCCCAAGGACATCGGTCTGAAGGGGGCGATCCACGCCGATGCCGGGTCATTGTGGGATTATCAGGGACCGACGCAGTGGGCCGCTACCGGCGAAGTCAACGGACTGGTCAACGGACATTTCTGTAATTGCGGAATGGTCTTTGACGATCAGAATGTCATCCGCTCCTCTGCCGGTGTCGGCCTGATCTGGGCCTCTCCGTTCGGACCGCTGCGCTTCGATTACTCGGTCCCGATCACGAAGGGCAAGTATGACATCGTGCAGCAATTCATGTTCGGCGGCGGGAACTCAGTTCTGAGTCCGACCGCAGGCCGGACCGCGACGGGTGGAATGGCGCAGGCGACATTTTTCAAGCAACAACCTCCGTCGATGCCGGCTGATAGCGCCGCGTTGACGGAGGCGCCTTTGGGGCGCGATGGCGCAACCGATCCGAAGGGAGAGGGGCGCATTTGATGGATGCACCGGTCATCATTGAGGCTGTGGATATCAACGCCATCCTCAAGACGCTTCCACATCGCTATCCGATGCTGCTGATCGATCGGGTTATCAATATCCGGAGCGATTACAGCGGCATCGGCATCAAGAACGTCACCATCAACGAGCCGTCGTTCCAGGGGCACTTTCCCGAGCGCCCGGTATATCCAGGCGTGATGATGATCGAAGCCATGGCGCAGACCGCCGGGGTGATCGGCATCCTCTCGATCGAGGGCACCCAGAAGCCGCGCGCGGTTTACTTTCTGACCATCGACAAATGCAAGTTCCGCAAGCCGGTCATGCCGGGCGATACCATCGAGTATCACATGCGTACGATCGGCAGGCGCAAGGCCATGTGGTGGTTTCACGGCGACGCCAAGGTTAACGGCGCGACCGTCGCGGAAGCCGACGTTGGCGCGATGCTCACCGACTGACGAAGCAGACCGATGTGGTCGGGCTCTTCTTGCGGGATGCCTTGGCCTCGACCAACACCAAATCCGCCGGTGACGCCGGCGCGGACCAGAACCAGACTGGAGCCTTCCATTCCAGTTCAATCGGAGCGGAAAGGTTCAGTCCCCGAAACAGAGGGTAATCAGACGTCACTGGACAGCACCGTTACGTCGCGCTAACCAGCTGAAAACCTGACACATTCACGCCAAGAGCTACTGGCTGATACCGGACCATTCGATGACCACGATCGACCCCACCGCGCGGATCGAGGACGGCGCAGTGATCGGCGCGGGCACGTCCATCGGTCCCTATTGCATTATCGGTTCGCATGTCGTGATCGGCGCGGACTGCAAACTGTTGGCGCATGTAAGCGTGACCGGGCACACGACCATCGGTGCCGGTTGCGTCGTCTATCCCTTTGCCGCGCTCGGCGGACCTCCGCAGGATTTGAGCTATCGCGGTGAGCCGACCCGTCTGGAGATCGGGGAGGGATGCTGCCTGCGCGAAGGCGTGACGATGAACGTCGGCACCAAGAAGGGCGGCGGCATCACGCGGGTCGGCGCTCGCGGGTATTTCATGAACAACAGCCACGTCGGTCATGATTGCCTGGTCGGCAGCGATGTCATCTTCGCGACATCGGCAACGCTGGGCGGCCATTGCGAGATCGGGGACTTCGTTTACATCGGCGGCCTGTCGGCGGTGCACCAGTTCACCCGGATCGGTCCCCAGGTGATGGTAGGCGGCATCTGCGGTGTTCGCGGCGACGTGATTCCGTTCGGGCTCGTCAACGGCCAATACGCCAGCCTCGAAGGCTTCAACATCATCGGCATGAAGCGCCGCAAGTTCACCCGCGAGAGGCTTGCCACGCTCCGGTCGTTCTATAAGAAGCTGTTTCATGGCCCCGGTATTTTCGCCGAACGGCTGAAAGAAGTGCAGCCTTTGGCGGCCGAAGACCCGGCAATCAAGGAAATCCTGGCCTTCATCGGCGACGGCAAGCTTCGTGCTCTGTGCCTTCCGGCTGGCGACCGCAACCGAAATTGACGACGGGATCACCGGAGCCATGACCAGCAAGGCTTTGGAAATTTCGTCACCCGTCGGCTTGATAGCGGCAGGCGGCGTCATGCCGTTCGCGGTCGCCGATTCGCTCGTCGCGCGCGGCATTGATCCGGTTCTTTTCGCGCTGCGCGGTTCCTGCGATCCGGCGAAGGTGACGCGCTTTCGCTACCATTGGATATCGATCGGACAGATCGGCCGGCTGACGAGATTGTTGCGGTCGGAGAACTGCCGCGATCTGGTTTTCATCGGCACGCTGGTGCGGCCGGCACTTTCTGAAATCCGTCTCGACTGGGGTACGCTTCGCGTCATCCCGCGCGTGCTCACCGCATTCCGGGGCGGAGACGATCACTTGCTGTCCGGGATCGGCGGCATTCTCGAGCAAGACGGTTTCCGGATGGTCGGAATCAAGGATGTCGCCCCTGATCTCCTGATGCCTGAGGGATGTCTCACCCGGGCGTCTCCAGACGAAAATGCCGCTGCCGACATCGCCAGGGGACGTGAGGTGCTGCATGCGCTCAGTCCCTTCGACATCGGTCAAGCCGCCATCGTCATCGACGGTCACGTGATCGGAGTGGAAGATATCGAGGGCACCGACGGCTTGCTGGCGCGTGTCGCCCGGCTGCGCGCGGAAGGCCGTATTCGAGCCAGGACCGCGCGCGGCGCATTGGTGAAGGCACCCAAGAGCGGGCAGGATTTGCGCTTCGATCTCCCGACGATGGGGCCGCGAACCGTCGAAGGTGCGGCCGCGGCCCAGCTTGCCGGGATTGCGATCGTCGCCGGCAATACCATCGTGGTCGACCCTCAGGCCGTGATCGAGACAGCCGACGCCGCAAGCCTCTTTGTGACCGGTCTGCCGGCGTGATGGCGGCGCCGGCGACCGCGAATGTTGCGCGAAAGGTATTTCTGATCGCGACCGAGGAATTGGGCGACCGGCTTGGCGCCAACCTGATGAAGGTATTGCGCCAGCGCCTTGGCGACGCCGTCCGGTTCGAAGGCGTCGGCGGGCAGTCGATGGCGCGCGAAGGACTGGCCTCGCTGTTTCCGATCGAAGAACTGTCGATCATGGGATTTTCGGCGGTCGTGAAGCAGCTGCCGAGGCTTTTGCGGGTGATCCGGGAGACCGCCACCGCGGTGACGCAGGCCGCGCCGGACATTCTCGTGATCATCGACAGTCCCGACTTCACCCATCGGGTGGCAAGGCGGGTCCGGGCCCGCGATCCCTCGCTGCCGATCATTGATTACGTATCGCCTACGGTCTGGGCGTGGCGGCCGGGCAGGGCGCGCGCGATGCTGGGCTACGTCGATCACGTCCTCGCCTTGCTGCCTTTCGAACCGGAGGCCTATCGCCGGCTTCACGGTCCGCCGTGCAGCTATGTCGGTCATCCCCTGGTCGAACAAATCGATGCGCTTCGTCCCGATGCCGACGAACAGCGGCGCCGGGACGGTCAACCGCCGGTCCTGCTGGTGCTGCCGGGAAGTCGCCGCGGCGAAGTCAACCATCACATGGCGGTATTCGGCGAAGCGCTGGGCCTGCTGGATCTGCCGTTCGAAGCTGTCCTTCCCACCTTGCCGCATTTGCAGGGTCTGGTTCGGGAGGGCGTGAAAAGCTGGCCGGTGCAGCCGCGGATCATCGTCGACGAACAGGAAAAGAAGGCGGCATTCCGCATCGCGCGGGCGGCTTTCGTCAAATCGGGCACCGCGACGCTCGAGCTGGCGTTCGCCGGGGTGCCGATGGTCGCCGCCTACAGGGTGGGGGCCGTGGAGGCCTGGATTCTGCGACGTGCGATCCACGGCAGTTCGGTGATTTTGGCAAATCTCGTGATTGGCGAGAATGTGGTGCCAGAATTCCTCCAGGAGGACTGCACGCCGGCGAAACTGGCGCTGGCGTTGCACGACGTCCTCAGCGAAACGCCGTTGCGGCGACGACAGACCGAAGCCTTCGCTGGACTGGACGCCATCATGTCGACCGGCGGCCAGCCGCCAAGCGCCCGAGCCGCCGATATCGTGCTGGCGACGTTACGAAAGGCGGGGGGATCCAGTTAGGTCTATGCGATGGATGCGGGCGGACCGCATCCATCCTCGAAGCTTGCGAACGAATTACGCCATTATTTGCGCTTGTCGATATCGACGTAATTGCGATGGGCGGCGCCGGTATAGAGTTGCCGCGGCCGGCCGATCTTCTGCTGCGGGTCTTCGATCATTTCGCTCCATTGGCTGATCCAGCCGACGGTGCGCGCAACCGCAAACAGCACGGTGAACATCGAGGTCGGGAAGCCCATCGCCTTCAGCGTGATGCCCGAATAGAAATCCACATTCGGATAGAGTTTGCGCTCGATGAAATAGTCGTCGTGCAGCGCGATCTTTTCCAGTTCCAGTGCTACCTTCAGCATCGGATCGTCGCCATGGCCGGTTTCCGCCAGCACGGCGTGACACATCTTTTGCATGATCTTGGCGCGGGGATCGTAGTTCTTGTAGACCCGATGCCCAAAGCCCATCAGGCGAACTTCGCTGTTCTTGTCTTTCACCTTTTTGATGAAGTCGGGAATGTTATCGACGGTGCCGATACCGGCCAGCATCGCCAGCGCCGCTTCATTGGCGCCGCCATGGGCGGGTCCCCACAGGCAGGCGATGCCGGCGGCGATACAGGCGAATGGATTGGCGCCGGACGAACCGGCGATCCGCACCGTCGAGGTCGAGGCGTTCTGCTCGTGGTCGGCGTGGAGAATGAAGATCTTGTCCAGCGCCTCGGCAAGAACCGGATTGATCTTGTAGTCCTCGCAGGGCACGGCGAAGCACATATTCAGGAAGTTCTCGGCAAAGTTCAGCGAATTCTTCGGATAGATAAAAGGCTGGCCGACGGTGTACTTGTAGGCCATCGCCGCCAGTGTCGGGACTTTTGCGATCATCCGCATCGAGGCGATCATGCGCTGCCGCGGATCGGTGATGTCCGTGGAGTCGTGATAGAACGCCGCCAGCGCACCAACGGCTGCCACCATTATCGCCATCGGATGGGCGTCGCGGCGGAAACCCTGGAAGAACCGCGCCATCTGCTCGTGGACCATGGTGTGGTGGATCACGCGGCTGTCGAAGTCCTCTTTCTGGGCCTTGCTCGGCAACTCGCCGTAGAGCAGCAAATAGCAGGTTTCGAGGAAGTCGCCTTTTTCGGCGAGCTGTTCGATCGGATACCCGCGGTATTCCAGAATACCGGCATCACCGTCGATATAAGTGATCTTGGACTCGCAACTCCCGGTAGAGGTAAAGCCGGGGTCGTAGGTGAACATCCCCGACTTGGCGTAGAGCTTGGCGATGTCGACGACATCCGGTCCGACGGTGCCGCTCAAAATCGGGAAATCGTAGCTATTGTTGCCTACGGTCAATGTTGCGGTTTTGGATTTGGATGTTGCGTCCATCGTGAAGTCCCCGATGAGGTCGTTGCGAAAAGCCGGCGGCCGCGGGCGCCATGAAAGACAGATAGCGAGGGAAGCCGGGTATTCCAGAAGCGCCGCTTGGATGCGCAGCTTGCATGGGTATCGTATTGCTGTTTGCACTGCAAGATGGCCGGCGTTGCGGCACCGATCCCCTGCTATCAGGGGGCCTGATCGCCAAGCCGGGCGAGGCATTCCTCGCGTCCCAGGACGGCGAGAACGTCAAAAATTCCCGGCGACGTGGTGCGTCCGGTCAGCGCCACCCGGAGCGGCTGGGCAACCGCGCCAAGCTTGAGATTGTTCTGGTCGGCGAAGGCGCGCATGGCAGCCTCGGTGGTTTCCGAGGTCCAGGGCATGACCGGTTCCAGTGCCAGGCGTAGCCGTCCGATCAGTTCGCGGTTTTCCGGCGTCAGCAACGGCGCTGCCTTCGGTTCGATTTCGAGCGGCCGGTCGGCGAAGATAAAATACGAACCGTCAATCAGCTCGATCAGCGTCTTGGCACGCTCCTTCAGGCTCGGCATCGCCTGCAGCAATTGTGCGCGCGTGGTGTCGTTGAGCTTGGCCTTGAGGTCGGGACCGCCCGGGACATAGCTCAGGATGTCCGCGAACATGGTCACAAGAGATTGATCGTCGGCGTGACGGATATAGTGGCCGTTGAGGTTTTCCAGCTTGGCGAAATCGAAGCGCGCGGCCGAGCGGCCGATCGCCGGCAGATCGAAATCGGCGATCATCTCCTCGGTCGAAAATATCTCCTGGTCGCCGTGGCTCCATCCCAGCCTGACCAGGTAATTGCGCAACGCCGCCGGCAAGTATCCCATGGCGCGATAGGCATCGACGCCCAGCGCGCCATGGCGTTTTGACAGTTTCGAGCCGTCGGGCCCGTGGATCAGGGGAATATGGGACATGCTTGGAATGTCCCAGCCGAGCGCATCGTAGATCTGCTTCTGACGCGCGGCGTTGATCAGATGGTCGTCGCCGCGAATGATGTGGGTGACGGCCATGTCGTGATCGTCGACCACGACGGCGAGCATATAAGTCGGATTGCCGTCGCCACGCAGCAGCACAAGGTCGTCGAGGTTCTCATTCTGCCAGACCACGCGGCCCTGCACCTGGTCCTCAATCACGGTTTCGCCGGTCTGAGGCGCCTTCAGCCTGATGGTAGGCTTCATGCCGGCTGGCGCTTCGGCGGCATCGCGATCGCGCCACAAGCCGTCATAGAGGCGCGTGCGGCCCTCGGCGCGGGCTTTCTCGCGCATCCCCGCAAGTTCCTCCGGCGTCGCATAGCAGCGATAGGCCTTGCCGCTGGCGAGCAGTGCTTCGGCAACTTCGCGGTGCCGCGCGGCACGGTCGAACTGGTAGACGACCTCGCCATCGTGGTCGAGCCCGAGCCATTTCAGCCCGTCCAGAATGGCGTCGATGGCTTCTTTGGTCGACCGCTGCCGGTCGGTGTCCTCGATGCGCAACAGCATCTTGCCGCCGCGCCCGCGCGCGTAAAGCCAGTTGAACAGCGCCGTACGGGCTCCTCCGATGTGGAGAAAGCCTGTCGGCGAGGGAGCAAAACGGGTGACGATGGAATCAGTCATGAGGGCGGTGGGTCGCGGACAAAGAGGGCATGCAGGCGGCGCGGTGGTGTATAGCAGGAACGGTACATAACTAAAGCCTGCCGGGCGCCCCGAATCCTCCGGATCGCCCCTTGGCTGGATCAAGCGAATTTGGCAGAAGGTCCGCTTGAATCCCGAACAGGAACTGGAATGACCACAGAACCGGTAACGGCAGAGGCGGGGCGCGATTTCATTCGCGATATCGTCCAGGCCGATCTCGACTCCAAAAAGCACAGCCGGATCGTGACCCGATTCCCGCCGGAGCCGAACGGCTACCTGCATATCGGCCATGCCAAGTCGATCGCGCTGAATTTCGGCATTGCCCAGGAATTTTCCGGTCGCTGTAACCTGCGGTTCGACGACACCAATCCGACCCGGGAAGAGCAGGAATACATCGATTCAATTCAGGCCGACGTGAAATGGCTCGGTTATGACTGGGGCGCTCACGTGTTCTACGCCTCGGATTATTTCGACCGTCTTTACGGCTGGGCCGAAGAGCTGGTTCGCGCCGGTCTTGCCTATGTCGACGACCAGTCGCAGGAGGAAATCCGGATCGCCCGCGGCACGCTGACCGAGCCCGGCCGCAACAGTCCGTTTCGCGAACGCCCGGTGGACGAAAACCTCGACCTGCTCCGGCGCATGAAGGCCGGCGAGTTTCCGAACGGCGCCCGGGTCCTGCGCGCCAAGATCGATATGTCGTCCGGCAATATCAACCTGCGCGATCCCGTGCTCTATCGCATCCTGCACGCCACGCACCCGCGCACCGGCGACAAATGGTCGATCTATCCGAGCTATGACTACGCCCATGGGCAGTCCGATGCGATCGAGGGCGTCACGCATTCGATCTGCACGCTGGAGTTCGAGGATCACCGGCCGCTCTATGAATGGCTGCTCGACAAGTTGCCGGTGCCGTCGAAGCCGCATCAATACGAGTTCGCGCGGCTCAATCTGACCTATACGCTGTTGTCGAAGCGGGTTCTGACCGAACTCGTGCGCGGCGGCCACGTCGCGGGCTGGGACGATCCGCGCATGCCTAGCATCGCAGGCCTGAAGCGGCGCGGCGTGCCGCCGGCGGCGATCCGTGAATTCGTCAAGCGCATCGGGGTCGCCAAGGCCAACAGCGTCGTCGATGTCGGCATGCTGGAGTTCTGTATTCGCGAACTTCTCAACAAGACGGCGCTGCGGCGCATGGCGGTGCTGCGGCCGCTCAAGGTGGTGATCGAGAATTATCCGGAAGGCCAGATCGAACAGCTCGAAGCCATCAACCATCCGGACGATCCGGCCGCCGGCATGCGCAAAATCGCGTTTGGCCGCGAACTCTACATCGAGCGGGACGACTTCATGGAAAATCCGCCCAAGAAGTTCTTCCGGCTCTCGCCGGGTACCGAAGTGCGGCTGCGTTACGCCTATTTCATCAAGTGCCGCGAGGTGGTGAAGAACGGCGCGGGTGAGATCACCGAATTGCGCTGCACCTACGATCCCGCGACCAAGGGCGGCAACGCGCCGGACGGCCGCAAGGTCAAGGCGACCATGCATTGGCTGTCGGCGGCGGGGTCGATCCCGGCGGAAGTCCGGATTTACAATCCGCTGTTCCTCAAGCCCAATCCGGACGCCGCCAATTTCGCCGCCGATCTCAACCCGCAATCGCTGGAGGTGCTTTCCGACGCGCGGATTGAACCTGCGATCGCGGAAACCCGTTCGGCCGATCCGATTCAGTTCGAGCGGCAGGGCTATTTCACGCGCGACCGGGACTCGACGCCGGATCGCCCGGTGTTCAACCGGACCATCGGTCTGCGCGACACCTTTGCAAAGGAAGTCGGGGCCAAGAACTGACGGACGCTGCGGCGGGTCGCGCCACTGATCCGCTCAGTTTTTCGGCCGATCAATCCTGAGCTTCTCCGGATCTCGTCAGGCCGAGGCCGGCTAGCCTGACGCGAAGCGATTGCAAGGCAAGACTGTCTTGGGCTTTTTCGTCGACCAACAAATCGATGAGGGCGAGCCGCTTCGGCTCATCGGTCGCTTCCGCCAGCAATTTGCGATAGCGGTCGTAGTCAAATCCTGCGTCCGGTTTACTCATGGCACAACCTTCGCACTCACCCCGTCCCGGGGCGATTGTTCCGCAACTGGCGACGGCGCGCAAGACCCAGCCGCCATTGGCCCTGCGCTGCATTCAGGATAGTTGATCGCGGGGAGGGTGGTACGCCTTCACTCAGCCTAGTCGAGGCGGCTGCGAACCTCATCGCGCATCTTCTGGCGGAACTCTTCCCGGCGCGCCGGTCTTTCCTTTTCCGGGATATTGAAACGATCGAAGATGTTGAAATTTTCGATGATCGGGTGACGATCGCTCGCCATGGCGAGGATGCGCAGCAGTTCGGCCGCCGGCCCGCTGGGGCCGCTGACCTCCCACCGGCGAATTGTGTCGGCGCCGCCGGGCGCGAGGCCGCAAAGCCTGGCCATATCGGCAGCGGACAACGATCTGCCGATCGCATCGCCGAGATCCTTGCGAAGTTGCTTCAATTCGGGGCCGGTCACGGGGTCTGATCCTCGGGGGTAATCCTGGGCGGGGTACGGGCAGCGAATTTATCTGCGATTCCGTATCCGCTTCCCTAATCAAAAACTCGCGAAAACTCTAACAAATTTGCCAAGCCTGCATTCAGATTGTTGGCTCACCTTCAACTAACTTTCCCCCGCCATAGTGCATCGATCCCGTCTCAGGGAGCGGCCAAGATGATTTGGAGCGCGTCATGAAATTGCTTTTGGTTCTAATGGTAGGTGCGGTTGCGGGAATTGCCCCCGCGCTGGCGCAGATGTCAACGTCCAGCAACACGCAGCCGCCGGACGGAAGCCGATCCGACAAACCCCCGTCTGACCCGTCAGACAAATCATCGCCGACAACGTCGACTGCCGATCCGGCCACGACCGTGACCTATCGGGGAACCGGCTCCGGCGGGTATCAGCCGATGGGCGCCAGCGGCTATAACCCGATGGGACACAAGTAATCACCACGAGACTGATCAAACCCGTGAGTGTCCTGGCCGACGCGTGAGGCGGTGCTGGCTAGCCCGGTCGCGCCCGTTCGATCAGGCGCTCACATGATTTTTGAGAAAATGTATCGGGGAAAAGCGGCGGTTGTCGCTTTGCAGCCGTCACGCAACTCGCTATTTTTCAGGTTCCAACGTTATTGACGTGAACAATCGGATGGACGCTGCGGCGCCGATTTTTGGGATGCGCGACGCATGGTTCGAACAACGCTGGCTTCATCGATAATCGGTGCGCTGCTGCTTGCCGCAGTTTTCGGATTGCCTGGCCCGGCGGTCGCCGAAGATAGTGAGGCGTGTTTTCGGGAATCAGGCGATGTGGCGATTGCAGCATGCAGCCGCATCATCGATGCGAGAAAATCCTCTCGTGCAAACCGTGTCGAAGCGTATGCCAGTCGCGGCCAGGAGTGGTACGCCAAGCACGACTACGACAAAGCGATCGCGGATTTTAGCCGTGCTATCGATTTGAATCCGAAGGGGTTGGCCGAGTATGGAACCGGCGCGATCCTCGCCTATGGCAATCGCGGTAATGCCTATAACGAAAAGGGCGATACCAAGCGCGCGATCGAGAACTACACGACAGCGATCGCGATCGATCCGAAATTCACGGCCTCCTACACCTCCCGCGGCCTGCAATACGAGAAGCTCGGAGATACTGAAAAAGCGCGCGCCGATTTCAACGCCGCGCTTGGCTTGCCGGCAAAATATCAGGACGGACAGTGGGCGCTTGATAAGGCCCGCGAGCGCCTCGAAGCATTGAAACCCAAGTGAGTTAGAAGGCGCACTGTCGGACGCGTTTTTCGCTGCATCCGCGCGCGAGTTGCCCGGCGTGCCGTGCTGATAATCGTGCGGCGGCGAATCCGCTCGATCAATTCGACGAGAAGCCGCAATTCGATCTTTCGAAACCATTGAGGCTGTGGCCGACAAGCCGCCCCCGGGCAAAAAGGCAGATATTGCCCACGAAGGTCAGTCAAGGACTACAGAAGTACTCCGCTCAGCTAATAAGTATTTTCGTTCTCGAATTCGGAAAACGATCAGAAGCGAGATGAATTTGGGACAGTGTGGCTGCCGGATTATTCCGCTTGCGGTCATACAAGTTTGAAGGTTGAATTTGTGGCGTTCATGCACGGCTGCGATGCAATTTTTGAGCGAGGCGGCGAGCCGGTCTGCTAACCGCTCGGAAGTAGCCAGACGCACACAGCCTCCATGCGGGCACGGCCAGCACGCTATTGATCATCAACAAGGGAGGACAACGATGGGCACTTGGCTTAGTGAACGAGAGCAGCGCCTTGTTGCGGGTGCCGAGGCGGCATCTGCGGCAACACCGATTCCCACTCAGATTGTTTCCAACGGTGAGTATCTCCCGCCCCCGCAGAGCGCAACACAGAAGAAGGTCGAGGCGCGGATCAACGAGCTCGCCGACCTGAACGGCAAGCAGCTCGGCTTGAGCCGCAGGCAGTTCCTGCACACGAGTTGCGGCATGGCGGCGGCATTCCTCGCAATGAACGACATCTACGGCAATGTTTTCCAGGTCGCGCCGGCAGAGGCCCGCGAGCCCGAGTTGATGCTGGCGCGCGCGCAAGGCCTCGCCGGCCAGTTCATCTTCGACGTCCAGACCCATTTCGTGCGCGACGACTTCGATCACAAGGAGCTCCTGGGTTTGGCGGACTTTGCGAGTCAGCACTGGAACCCGAAGATGAAAGAGGAGGGCGTTACCTCGCTCGCCCGCTACAAGTTCCAGAATTATGTGAAAGAGATCTACTACGACAGCGATACCAACATGGCGCTTTTGAGCGGCGCGCCGTTCGACGATCCGAGCTGGTGGCTTGTTTCCAACGAGCAGATCGTCAAGGCGCGCGAACTCATCAACGACTTCGCGGGTTCGCGCCGTCTGCTGGCGCACAGCGTCATCACGCCCAAGCAGCCCGGCTGGATGGAGGAGGTCGACAAGGCAATCGAAGTCTACAAGCCGGATTCCTGGAAGGGCTACACGATCGGCGATCCGCTGGGACCCTCCAAGTTCCCATGGCGGCTCGACGATGAGCAGTTGATGTATCCGTTCTACGAAAAAGCGGTGAAGGCCGGCATCAACACGCTGTGCATCCACAAGGGCCTGCTGCCGCCCGATTACGAGAAGTCGTTCGCCGGCGTGTGGGAATATGCAACCGCGTCGGACATCGGAAAGGCGGCGAAGGACTGGCCGCAGATGAACTTCGTGATCTATCACTCGGCGCTGCGGGCGTTCCTTGAGCTTCCGGACAAGGCCTGGGGGGAGTTCGAGCAGACCGGCCGCATCCAGTGGGCCACGGATCTTGCGGAAATCCCGCAGAAGTTCGGCGTCACCAATGTCTATGCCGAGATCGGGACGTCCTTTGCCAACTCGGCGGTGGCGCATCCGAAGTTCTGCGCCGCGCTGGTCGGCACGCTGATCAAGGGCATGGGGGTTGATCACGTCATGTGGGGTACTGACTCGGTCTGGTACGGCTCACCGCAGTGGCAGATCGAGGCGCTGCGCCGCCTCGAAATTCCGGAGGACATGCAGAAGAAATACGGGTTTGCGCCGCTCGGCGACGCCAATAGCGCCGCCAAGCAGCTGATCTTCGGCGGCAACGCCACCAGGTTCTACAAGATCAGGCAGAAGGCCGCTGACAACACCAGGATGCCGACCTTTTCCGAGGACCGTCTCGCTGCGCTCAAAAACGAATATGCGCTGGCGGCCGAGCAGCCCTCGAACCTGCGCTACGGCTACGTTCGCGCGGCGTAAATGTCCAACGGCCGCGCCGGCGGAGCAGGCAAGCTTCGCTGGTGCGGTCGACGCGCGGCTGCACATGTTTTCCGCCGGCCGCGGTTGCTACCCGAGCGGGCCGGTCCCTCCGTGCGCTCTTTGTGAACTTCTCGCGGATGCTGCAACGATATCGAGACTGAAGGCTGCCGCAGCCCTTTGCGTCTTTTTTCCTGATTCCGTATCCGTTCCACTATCCGCCGCGCGACGCCCCACGGTAGCGTTGCGATCAGGGATGGTTGTGTGCGGGGTAACGGCGGATGCCGGAGCCGGTCGGGGCTCGGACGCGGGGGTATGCGGGGACCTGGCCGCCGCGCGGGGCCGTGCCGGCGGGCGGCATCGCGCCGTCGGGATTCGATGTCTGGTCGGCCTTTACGCTCAAGCTG
Source organism: uncultured Pseudomonadota bacterium (assembly GCA_963819325.1). GTDB lineage: Bacteria > Pseudomonadota > Alphaproteobacteria > Rhizobiales > Xanthobacteraceae > Bradyrhizobium. Next base: position 1,078 of record CAWFVT010000013.1, on the reverse strand, counting down.
CGTGAATGGGCCCGCGCCGAGGCCGGCGCCGGCCGATTGCTGCCCTGGGTCCCGGTCGCGTTTGGCGCCGGGATCGCTCTGTATTTCACCGCCGATCACGAGCCCGTAGTGTCGGTGACGGCTGTTGCGGCCATCGCGTTGAGCGTGGCAGCGTTTCTGCTTCGGCGGCAAAAGCTGTTCCCGCTCGTCGTGATGGTCGCTGCCATTGCGGCCGGGTTCGCGACGGCGACATGGAAGACCGCGCGGATCGCACATGGCGTGCTTGCAAGACCGCTGTATTCGGTGTCGTTGTCCGGTTTCGTCGAAACGCGCGATATTCGCGAGCGCACCGACCGGTTCGTGCTGCGTGTCACGCACATGGAAGCCCCGCGCGCACCGTTCCAGCTGGCGCGCGTGCGGCTGTCGGTGCGCAAGGGCACCGCGCCCGACGTCGGCAGCTTTGTCGAATTGAAGGCGCGGTTGCAGCCGCCGCTCGCACCATTGCGGCCCGGCAGTTATGACTTTGGCCGCGACATGTTTTTCCAGGGCATCGGCGCGTCGGGTTTCGTGACCGGCTCCATCAAGACTGTGGCGCCGCCAGTCAGTGGCGGCCTTTCGCTGCGCTACGCCGCGTTCATGCAGGGGCTGCGCGACGCGATCGACGCGCGGATCCGGACCACGCTTGACGGCGACAAGCGCGCCATCGCCACCGCATTATTGACCGGCCGCCGCGACGCCATCACCACGCCGGTGAATGATGCGATGTTCATTTCCGGGCTCGGCCACGTGCTCTCGATTTCGGGCTACCACATGGCGGTGGTGGCCGGCGTGGTGTTCTTCACGGTCCGCGCGCTGCTGGCGCTGATCCCCGCGCTGACCGTCGCGTTTCCGATCAAGAAATGGGCGGCGGCCGCAGCACTTGCCGCCGCAGCCTTTTATCTGCTGCTGTCCGGCTGCGACGTCGCGACGCAACGATCGTTCTTCATGACGGCGGTGGTGCTGATCGCGGTCATGGTCGATCGTCGCGCCGTGACGTTCCGCACGCTGGCGGTGGCGGCCATGATTGTGTTGACGCTGGCGCCGGAGGCGCTGGTGCATC
>CAWFVT010000012.1:0-485084 GCA_963819325.1 uncultured Pseudomonadota bacterium | reverse complement strand
TGCATCATGCGCCGACGCGCTGCAGGCGAGAACCGACAGCGCGAAGGCAAACCAGAACATCAGCCGACTGAAGCCGATCTTTTTTCTTCCAATCCCAGAATGAAGCGATCGGGGTGGGACGACCGGTCCCACCCCGAAAACACCTGTCACGGCTTGTGCGACTTTTCACCCGGCGCCAGCGTCATCTCGGCCATGCGTCCGCCGTTCAGCGCTACCCAGGAGTTCTTCGTCAGCGGGTACTTGTCGGTGTAGCTGAGCGGCTCGTGGGCCGAGACGCAGTTTTGATAGCCACCGGTGATCTTGTAGCACTTCTCATAGGCGAGGAACTGCTGGACCGAATCGGTTTGCTGGATGTTTGCAACCATCCAGTCGCGGATGCCCTCATACGACGAGTATGCGTCCGAGCCGAACACCAGTTTGCCGATCGCGGTCGGCACCTCGAGCAGTTGCGAACCGGCCGTGTGGGCACGGAACGCCGCATGTATCACGACGCCCGGCGCGATCTCCATGTCGCCGTCGACGATCACGGCCTTGCCCTTCAAGACCTTGCCGTAAACCTCCTCCATGGTGAGCGGCATATAACCGCAAGCCGGCGTCCGGTTGCAGCCGCCGGGATCGCTGTTGATCGCGCGGATGTGCGGCTCCGGATAGTTGAGCGCCCACTCGAGCCCCTTGAGTTCCTCGCGTTGGACATAGAGCACGGCATTGGGAAGGTCGGACAACTGACCGGCGTGATCCCAATGGGCGTGACCGATCACCACCTTGGTGACATCGGCGGCATTGAAGCCCAGAGCCTTGAGCTGATCCCCCAACGGGGCCCAGTGCTCCGATCCGGTCATCTTGAGATAGTCCTGCTGCTTCCAGCCGGTATCGTAGAGGATCAGCTCAGTGCCGCACTTGATCACGCCGATGTTCACCGGCAGATCGACGGTCGAAATGTTGCTCTGCGGCTTGGTGCTGCCAGGCACGAATGAGCGATCCGGCATGAACGCGCCGAACGGCACGCCCATGAAACGGCTGCTCTCGATCAGCCAGGCCGAACAGACCGGCTGCTGCGCCTGCGCGGTGGCGCTGACCAGGCACGCGGTTGCCGCGATCGCGGCATAGATGAAGGGACGAATTCGTAACGCGCTTCTCATTGTCTTGCCTCCCTAGAGTTGGATTTGAACTTCTCTGATTGAGCTTGAACTACTCTGATTGAGATTGGATGGCGCTTGTCTCTTCTCTTCTCTCTTTTCTCTCTTCCTTGTTCGATTTTCTTCCTTGTTCGAGTTCGATTCAGGTTGCCTCCTAATGCGGCTTGTATTGTCCCGGCCATAGTACCTCGCCGACGCGTAGCAGGTCCTGCGAGGCCTTCACGTCCAGCCGGTGCGCCTCGTCGAGGTGCCGCGAGTCGGCACTCTCGGTGAATTTCAGCATTTCGTCAGCAGCGTTGGCGTAGAGCGCCATCGCCCCGACGTACCGATCGAGCGTCTTGGACAGCGAGGGCGGTGCGCTCATTGCGCGAACCTGGATTTCGGCATCATGAAAAAATTTCGCCAGCGGCTCGAGCCGTTGTGCCAGCGTGTGCACGTCCCGGCCCTCGGTCAGAAAGGCGATCCCGGCATAGCTCATCGCCACCGCCGAGCGGGTCGCCTCCCGGTGAACGGTCCACAAGGTGGATGCGAAGCGTTCCTCTTCCCCCGTCAGTGCCGGCAACTCCGGGATCACGGCCCGCACCTTGATCGGTTGCGCGGCCGGTTGCGCCACGACTGACGTCGGCGTCCGGGCCTCGTGCAGCCACGCCACTCCCGCGGTCGCTGCGAGCGCCACAATGACGCCAGCCAGCAACAACGATCGCCCGCCGGGTATGCCGATCGTCTGAATGGCGGGTCCTCCCTTTTTTGTTGAGGGACTCTATCCCTCCATTGTTACGTGAATGTAACCCTTGGTTCCCACGATGGTCAACGGCCAAACACACCGCCCAACCATCAGCGGTCGCCCTGACCGAGCCTTGGCTGGTGTCAGCGGGGATTCCAGGTCGGGGCGTCGGTGAACAGGCCGCCCTCGGCAAAGCCGATGCCGTAGATCAGGACCAGCCCGAACACGAAGCTGATCAGGCCCGACGCCACCCGCAGCCGCCAATTGAATTTCGGCAGGTTGACCGCCGTGAACGCAAACGGCGCCGACAAAATCAGCGTGATCAGCATCATTCCGACGATAGTACCGAGCCCGAACAGCAGCAGATAACCGACGGCGGCGGCCGGTTCGCGGATAATGGACAGGACCATCAGGGCGGCGGCGGCCGATCCTGCAAGGCCGTGCACAAGGCCGACGGCGAACGGCCGCAGCCACTCATAGAATGCGATCCGCCCGAGCCCGCTGCGGTCAAGACGCGCCAGCGGCGTCTGCTCCTCGGCGTGCCCGTGCGCATCGGGGCCGTCACCGTGCGGGTGCTGGTGCAGATAGTCGCCATGGGCATGCAGATGATCGTGGAAATCGAGCGGATTTCCGCCCGGGGCGCCATGGGTATGGGCCACACCGATCGTCCGGCCCATCCCGGTCAAGGTGAGAATACCGAGCAGGACCAGCATGATGCCGACGGCGAATTCCATCGACAGACCCAGCCGTGGCGGGATCACGACCCCGAACAGGATGATCGCCGCGCCGACCCCCATGACCGTCAGGGTATGGCCGACGCCCCAGGCGGCGCCGATCAGCGCCGAGCCCACCATGCTGCGCTCGCGACTGACGATCGTCGCAATGGCAACGACATGGTCAGCGTCGGTCGCATGCCGCATTCCAAGGAAGAAGCCGAGCAACAGAAAGGACAGGACGTTCAGGCCGATTCCGGTCATCACGCGCGCGCCAAAAGGGTTATCCCCGGCCATACTACGCAGCGTTTCATCCTACCGCCAACTCCCATCTGCGCGTGCCCCCTCAGCATGGCTGGGCTGCGGGACCGATCGGCAGCCTCTCCTTTCCGTGGCACGATGTTCGCATGTGCTGGACCAAACCGTCCCGTCTGGAGCGCCCATTGAGCGAAGTCATACGATTTATCTCGAAATCCGATCTCGAACGGGCTCGTTTGATTCGAGAGGCCCGCGCCATCTACGAGAGCATTTTCCCGGCGGCTCCGGTCAGCGAGCCGCGCGACCCCAAGCGGTGATCGGCTGCTTTTCCTGCTGGTTGGGAGCTTGCCAACGGCTCACAGGCACAGACCCAAAAGTTTCAATCGACAGGTCTCCTCGCCGCGGCGGGGCGTCGTCCGCTGTCCTGATGGCTGGGAGCGTTCCCCGCTCGTAATCACCATGGCCCAGTAGGTTCGGTGCGTCGCCGAACTTTTCGCGCTGGCGACGCCGACTTTCAATGCTCCGGGCATCAGGAGGTTTTTCCGGTGTTCCGGCGAATCGATCCATTGATCAAGCGTCTTTGGGAAACTGTCATAGCCATAGGCGATATTCTCGGCCGACCGTTGGGATTTCGCCGCCGCCACGCGCGTGGCGAACGGCGCGAGCGCGCTGTTGTGATCAAGCAGGTCCTTTGCGGCCATGGCGGCGGCCTGCTCATGGGCTATTCGGTTGAGTGTAGCGTCCGCAGTGACGGGCCCTTCGCCGTGCTGAACGCGGTAGTTCGAGATCATCTCGGCCGGAGGCGCCGGCTGCGCGAAGGCCGAACTGCAAAGCGCAAGCGCGAACCCTAAAGAGATTGGCAAGGCAGATTTCATGGATGCTTCAGTCCAATGGTGCCGGCGTTGGTCATCGGAGGGCCAAGCATCACAGCGCGGGCACTTTACCTTCTACCGCCAACTTGACGTCTCCGAAAATCAAAGCACGTATTGGACGTCAAAAAAGAGGCCGCCAACTGCGGCGGCCTCTCGGGTTTGACGGAACAAACCAGGTCTGGCGATTAAAGTCTGGACATCAGGCAAGCCCGATGGTGGCGTCGGCCAGGACAAACATCACGCCCAAAGTGAAGTTTGACCAGAGTTTGGTATTGCTCCCGCCACTGCCCGGAACCCCGTAGTCAGGGTTTTTCAGGACGAGCTGGTTAATTTGTCCATTATTCATCCTGCCGCCAACAACGGCGGCAAGTTCGCCATCCGAGAGAAAAATGATTTCGCGTTCCATTTCCATCTCCTGCTGTTCGACGAAGGGACCATCCGCATCGTCGTTCAGCAGGCTAGGCGCTGCGCGAAGCCGGCGCCGTGAGACAGGTCACGGATAGTTCCGCTCTGCGAAATAGACCGCTGCGCCGCAGTAGATCGAGGCCTCAGTGATCTTCATCACACATCGCGATCGTGACTCTATGCTTGGATTGTATCGACAACACCAAACCCATCGCGAAACCCGAGGAGCAACGCAATGTCTGGGAATATCGAGAGCGTGAAACCTGCCGAGTTGACCCCCAACGAACTCGAACTCGTATCCGCCGGGCTGTCATTCAACTATTCGACGATCGAGTGGACTTACACCCAGCAGAAGTCGGACGGCTCAGTACCGGCGCCGAAACCCGGCCGCTGAGATGAAGCAAAGGCGACGCGATCAAGCTATAGGCGCGCCTGAATGGAATTGAGAACGTTGGTCGTGCTGTCGATGAATTGCAACGCCTGCTGCGTCTTGCCAAGGGACAAGGGAAAGCGCGCGCACCGGTCAGACAACTGCGCCAACCGTATTCGTTCGCTGGCCAGAATGGTGTTGGTTTTTTCGACCGCAAATTTGACAATACCCCGCATCGGGTTGTTGTCACCAAAATCAGTCATCTCTTTTTCGATGGTGATCAAATATTCGTAGCTCGAAAGTTCATCTGAAATCTGAAGAAGTTCGCGGATCGTCGAGTTGACACAGTCCGCATCGCCGCTGGAAATATCCGACCGCTTGGCAGTTTGTACCAGATCTCCCATCAAATTCTGAAAGAGCGGCTTGATGTCTTCGACGTTCTTGAAATCGCTTTCGGTAAGGACACCGCTGCTGCAAACGCCCGGCGCGAGCAAAAGGATTGCAAGCCCCAGACTCAATGACGTCATGCGAGCGCGACACGCGCCGGTCCATGATCGAAGGACGGAGGTTGTTTCCAGCATCGGCCGGCGTGCCGGTGCACCGCCGAAGACGGTGAACATGCGCGGTGAAATTCTGACGCCGGTCGCGACCATTTTCAGATTAACCCGGAAGATGCCCCATGAGCTTAGTCCGAACCGCTTTGTTTCGCTAGGCGGCGGGAAGGCGGGACCCATGACCCGTATTGATGTCAAAGCCCGTTGCCGCAGGCAAATGGATAGGTGCCTGAGTTTGGTTGTTCGGCAATGCCTTTTGTGTATTATTTGCCAACGGGAACAGGGGGAAACTGTGTATTTTTCGCAGATCCGGTCGCTGTGCTTGCCCGATCCACCCTTTCGCGGCTCGGCCGTGAGCCGGAGGCTGAGAGCGTGACCGAGGTGTCGCAGCGGGCGTTTCGCGCGGTCGCGCTGCAGCGAGCCGCATCGCCCGAACAGCTCGACTACCTTGTCAGCATCACCAGGCCGTTTGACTGGATTCTCGCCGCCGTGATTTGTCTGGCGCTGGCGGCAGCGCTCACATGGGGCGTCATCGGGCGGATTCCCACCCGTGTCCCCGCTGAGGGGATTTTGGTCAGCGATGGCGGCCGTGTTGTGGATGCGGTCTCGGATGCGGCAGGTCGGCTCTCGTCGATTGGCGTCTCGATCGGTGATCACGTCTCGCGAGGCCAGCCGATCGCTCAGATCGCCCAAACCGATATTCAGCAACGTTACGCCGGCGCCATCGAGGTTTTTCACGAGCGCGAGCGCGAGCATGCCGACCTGACCGCGAAAGTAGCCAGCGAACTTGCGTCAAAGAGCCAGAATTTCGCAAAGCTGGAGACGGCTTTCGACGGGGTCATCAAGGCGACCGGACAGCGCATCGACTATCTGACGGCCGATGTCAAAACCCTCGAAGACTTGCTGGCCAAGGGATACACCACCCGGCGCAACGTCGAGGATCGCCGTCACGAACTCGCTGGTGCGCTGCAGCGAAAAGAGGATACCCAGAACGAAATCCTGAAATTGCGAGCGCAACAGACCGATCTGGAAACGCAACGCGAGCGCGAAATCCAGCAATCGGAATTCCGTCTCAACGACGCGCGCCGGCAGATGGACACGATCGCTGGAACGTTAAGCCAGAACACCCAGGTCCTCAGCCCGATCGACGGGCGCGTCCTTGAGATAAAGGTTTCGGCAGGTTCGGTACTCGGCGTCGGTACGCCGGTCATCGGAATCGAAAGCGAAGGCACAAAGCTCGAGGCTCTCGTTTATATTCCGACGGAGCCCGGCAAGAGCGTGAAGCCGGGAATGCAGGTCCGCATCGAGCCAAACTCGGTGAAGCGCGAAGAATTCGGAACCATGATCGGAACCGTCATGACGGTCTCCGATTTCCCCATTACGCCGCAAGGCATGGCGGCCGTGCTCCACAATGAGACCCTTGTCAGCCGCTTTTCCCACGATGGTGCGCCCTATGGCGCGCGGGTCAGCCTGGAACAGGACGCCGCCACCTATAGCGGATATCGCTGGGCTGTCGGTGCGGGTCCGCCGGTTCGGCTGAGCAGCGGAACGCTGATACGGGCGGAAGTCACGACGCGAAGACAGCGCCCGCTCGATCTGGTGCTGCCTCTCATCAGGCGGCTGACGGGAATCGACGGATGACACCCCTGCCCCAGCAATTTCGGGTGACATGCGGCCGCGGTCCGCTCGACGGCGCGCCGGCGGGCTGCGTCCGCGCAATCCAGTGAAGCGGACGCCGACGATCCTGCAAATGGAGGCGGCCGAATGCGGGGCGGCAGCGCTGGCGATCATCCTTGCCGACTACGGCGCGTGGGTCCCACTGGAGCAGTTGCGCGTCGCATGCGGGGTTTCGCGCGACGGCAGCAAGGCGAGCAATATCATCAGAGCGGCGCGCAGCTTCGGTCTCGTCGCCAAGGGCTTCCGCACCGAGCCCGCGATGCTGCGCGACGTGGCGATGCCCTGCATCATCCACTGGAACTTCAATCATTTCGTGGTGCTGGAGGGCATTCGCGGCGACCGCGTCTACATCAACGACCCGGCGATCGGACGGCGGCGGATCGACATGGCCGAACTCGATCTCGCCTTCACCGGCGTCGTGCTCACCATGGAGCGAACCGACGCGTTCAGGAAACTCGGCAGGAAGCCGCAGGGACTCCGGCTGCTGCTGCGCGAGCTGCGCGGCTCGAAACAGGCGGTTTGCCTGCTGGTGGTGCTCAGCTTCGCGCTGATCGTGCCCAGCATCGTGGCCGCGGGATTTTCCAAAATTTTCGTCGACGACATCCTGATCCAGCACACCACCAACTGGCTCGTTCCGATGCTGATCGGCATGGCTATAACCGCGGCCTTCCGCGCCATCCTGACCGCCGCACGCCAATCGCTGTTGCTGAGACTGCAAACCAAGCTTGCGGTGGTGATGATCAGTCGATTTCTCTGGCACGTTCTTTCGCTACCGGTCGAGTTCTTCACCCAGCGTCACGCCGGCGACATTGCCAGCCGGGTCGGCAGCAACGAGCAGATCGCCCGCCTGCTCTCCAGCGGCATCGCAGCCAACGCGCTCAACTTGACCTCGATTTTCTTCTTTGCCGCGGCGATGGCGATCTACGACCTGCCGCTCGCTGCGATCGGCGTCGGCATCTCGCTGGCGAACGTCGTGGCACTGAAATTCATCGGCGAGCGCCGCCAGGATCTCAGCCGCAGTCTGGCGGTCGAACAAGGCAAGCTGGTCGGCGCCACGGTGAGCGCCGTGCGCACCATCGAAACCCTCAAGGCGAGCGGACTGGAAGACGAGGCCTTCGGCCAATGGGCGGGGATACAGGCCAAGGCTTTGAACGCAGAACAGCAGCTTGGGACGTCCGCGGTCATTCTTGACATGCTGCCAACGCTGTTCTCCGGACTGACCGTCGCTGCGATTTTGGGCATCGGCGGCTTGCGCGTGATCGAGGGCTCCCTCACGCTGGGCGGCCTGGTGGCTTTTCAGTCATTGATGGCAAGCTTTTCCGCACCTGTCACAGAGCTCGTCGGTTATGCCGGAAGCCTGCAGACCATCCGGGGTGCGCTCGAGCGCCTGGCCGACGTGTACAATTATCCGTCCGACAAATCCGGCAAGGACATCGCGGCGGATCGCTTCCCTCCGAAGCTGACCGGCAGGCTTGAGCTCGATAATCTCCAGTTCGGTTACTCGATCCTGGAGCCGCCGCTGCTGGCCGACCTCTCGATCACCGTTCAGCCGGGCTCCAGGGTGGCGCTTGTCGGCGCCTCCGGGAGCGGAAAATCGACCCTCGCCAAACTGATTTGCGGCCTGTACCGGCCATGGGCCGGCGAAATTCGCATCGACGGATGGTCCGTGCCGGAAATCCCGTCCCAGGTCTTTGCAAATTCGGTCGCCTACGTCGACCAGGACGTATTCTTGTTCGAGGGCACGGCGCGCGATAATCTAACGCTGTGGGATTCGACCGTGACGGAAGCGGACCTGTCGCAGGCGTTGAAGGATGCGGTGATCCATGAGGACATCGCGGCGCGGCCGGGCAACTACGACTGCTACGTCAACGAAGGCGGGACAAATTTCAGCGGCGGTCAGCGCCAGCGCATCGAGATCGCCCGGGCGCTGGTCTCCAATCCTTCGGTCCTCGTTCTCGACGAGGCAACCGGCGCGCTCGACCCGATCACCGAAAAGGCTATCGACGACAATCTGCGGCGCCGGGGCTGCACCTGCATCATCATCGCCCATCGCCTGAGTACGATCCGGGACTGTGACGAAATCATCGTGCTGGAACAGGGCAAAATCGCCGAGCGGGGAACCCATGAGCAATTGATGTTGCGTCAAGGATCCTACGCGAAACTGGTGGCTCAGGAATGAACGAATCCATTCTTCAGCCGACGCCCGCGATGGCCGATCAGGAGGATGCGGTTCAGCCGCCGACCCGCGTTGCGCTCGATGGCCGTCGTCCAAAACTTCTCGACCACCGCGGGCACGCGTTGCTGATGACGGCAGGGTACGCCGACGTGTTCGCCGTCAGCATGATCGAGGGCAGCACCTCGAGCGCCCGCCATCACCTGTTTCGGGTCGAGAGCGGCGAGATCCTTCTCGACCTGGCGCAATCCGCCGATAGCGCGGGCAACCGGATTGAAGTGATCGCGGTGGGAGGACCGGGTGCCGAGGCACGGCTGCTGCCGCGGCTGGAAATTCGATCGCCCGACCTGGTCGCGACCTGGATTACGCGATTAGCCGGGCTGATGGCGGGCCCGAGCCCGGGCTGGGAGATGCGCGAACTGGCGCACGAAGGAGCCACCGAGATATCGCCCGGCGAACGGTGTCGCGGTCCAGGGCGCGGCATCGTCTGGGTTGCATTGCAGGCCGGGACGGCGAAGCTGATGGCACTCGATCCCGTACTTGCCGAAGGCGGCCCGCCTTTGCCGTTGACGTCAGGGATGTGGCTCGAAGCCGGCCAATCGGCCTGCACGGCCGTCGCGAGCAGCAGCATGCCGGATGGGGAGGTGCTATGGCGCGCCATCGACCAATTTCATGGTTGCGCCATGGTGTGCATCCGAGACTATCTGGCGCGCGATGTCACCCACGAGAGCCAGCGCCTGGTTCGGCGCAGCGAGCTCACGACCGCGCAGACATTCGAGTCTTTCGACCGCCTCTCCGCGATCGTCGTCAAACGCCTTGGCCGCGTCGCCGTGGAGAGAAATCCCTCGGATCCCCTGCAGGCGGCTTGCCGAATCGTCGCCGAAGCGTCTCGCGCGCCTTTCATTGCCGCCTCCCGGCCTGCCCCGGCCCAACAGGAATTCGCTGATGTAATCGAGATCGCGCGGGCGGCCCGACTGCGGGTTCGCCGGACGCTGTTGCGAGGCCAATGGTGGAAGCAGGACGTTGGCCCGCTGCTGGCCTGGCATGGCGACGCGCGGCAGCCGGTCGCGCTGATCCGCGGCGCCAGAGGCGGTTACGCCATGATCGACCCGAGCACGGGAACGCGCCGTCGGGTCGATTGGTCTCTGGCCATGGGATTGGCGCCGGAAGCGGTGGCATTCTATCCCGCCCTGCCATCGCACCGGCTTCGATATCGGGACCTGCTGATCTTTGCGTTTCGTCATTCGAGCGGCAATGTCGGTCGCATCACCCTTGCTGTTATCATGATGAGCCTGCTGTCGTTGGTCACGCCGCTTGTCACCAATGTCCTTGTCACCTCCGTGATCCCGCGCACCGAGCTCGACCAGCTTGCGTTTTGCGCCTTTGCGCTTGCCGTGACGGCCATCGGCATGGCCAGCATTCAGGCCATGGAAGGCCTTGCGATGCTCAGGGTCGAAGGCCTGATCGACTGGAAGCTGCAGGCGGCGGTGATCGACCGTCTGCTCAGGCTGCCGGCGTCGCTGTTTCGCGAATATACCGTCGGCGATTTTGTCGATCGATCGATGGGGATCGACGCGGCACGACGGATCCTCACCGGGCGGGTTTTGCGCGGGATGATGGCCGGCGTGTTCGGCTGGGTCAGCATAGGCTTGATGCTCTATTACGATCTGAGACTGGGACTGGTCGCGTTTGGGCTGACGCTGGTCAGGGCGCTGCTGATCATCTCGACCAGCGCGATACGGCTTTATTACGAGACCAAGCACTTCAATCTGCAGGGCAAGATCGGCGGCTTCGTGTTGCAGCTGATTTCGGGAATCGGCAAACTCCGCGTCGCCGCCGCGACCGTTCGGGCCCTTGCGGTGTGGTCGAGACAGTTCGCGATCCAGAAGCAGTACTTCGTCGCTTCCCAGCGGGTCGCCAACGCGCTCGGGATTTTTGAGGTGTCGTTTCCAACTGTCGCCACGCTGATCATTTTCGCGACGGCCGTATATGCCAAGAGCACCTTGTTGGTCGATATCGGTGCCTTCCTGGCCTTCTTCGCCGCATTCGGCCAATCGATGGCATCGGTCGGAACGTGGGCCGGGGGCGTAAGCGAAGCGCTGACCGCCGTCCCTCATCTCACCCGCCTCCGGCCGCTGATTTCCGCCGACGTCGAGGTCTCGGAAGACCGCAAATCTCCCGGGAAACTAACGGGAGCGGTTGAGTTTTCCCGGCTGACCTTTCGCTACGTGTCGAGCGGCCCACCGGTCCTCGACGACGTTACCTTCCGAGTAGCGCCGGGCGAATATGTCGCCATCGTCGGCCCGTCAGGAAGCGGCAAATCTTCGCTGTTCCGGTTGCTGCTGGGCTTCGAAAGAGCCGAATCCGGCGTGGTGTTCCTCGATGGCAAAGCGATCGACACCCTCGATATTGGCGCGGTGCGCCGGCAATTCGGCGTGGTGCTGCAGAACGGGAAACTGGCGACCGGCAGCCTCTACGACAACATTTGTGGCGGCGTCCAGTTGCCGCTGGCGCAGGCCTGGGAAGCCGCGCGGCTTGCCGGTCTTGAAGCCGACATCGAGCGAATGCCGATGGGCATGCACACGCAGGTCGCAGAAGGCGTCAACACGCTCTCCGGCGGCCAGCGACAGCGCATCATGATCGCCCGCGCGATCGCGCGCCGGCCCCGCATTCTGCTGTTCGATGAGGCGACGAGCTCGCTCGACAACCGCTCGCAGGCGATCGTCAGCGCTTCGCTCGGCAATCTCAACGTAACGCGGATCGTCATCGCGCACCGGCTGAGCACCGTGCGGCAGGCCGATCGCATCATTGTGCTGGTCGACGGCAAGGTCGTGCAAACCGGGAACTATGCGGAACTCAGCAACACGCCCGGAATGTTCGCTTCCTTCGCCCAGCGGCAGCTGCTGTAAGCTGGACGACAGCATGCCGATCTAATAAAGGCCCATCCCGGGATGACGGAGAACCTCCAATTCCCTGATGGCGATTAACCCTTTAGCAACCAAACCGATGCAGGCTTGTGGCAGATCGCGACGGAACCGGAAGTCGAGCCGGCAGTCGCAGGAAGAAGCCGACGGTGTCACGCCCGCCGGCTTTTTCACAGGTGGGCCCGATGAATTATCAGGCGTTCACGAACGACAGTCTCACCATGCTGTACGAGGGCATCCGTGGCGCCATGGCGGCCGATGATGCGCTCAAACGACAGGGCATGGAAATCCGATTCCGCGTTCGTGAGACATCCGAATGGAAGCTGCACGCCGCTGAACTCGAGACGGAAATGCTCAGGCGCGGAATGATGTTCGAGGTCATCGACTGGTCGGAAGATCAGGCCCGGCTACCGTTCGACGAATAAGGAATGCGGCCTCCGGTCCGCGCTGCCTTTCCTTGAGCCATTAAATCCGTCGGCTGCAGTTCCACCGGACCGCCTGGTCGCGGACGATTTCGGCGACAATGGCCGGTCGCAGCCATGATGAATTATTTCTGCTCTCCACGAAGCCATATCGGGCACCTGACGCAACCGTCCTGAAATCCTTGCCGGGTAAGGATTGCGCCAACGACGCGCCGGAAAGGCGCATTCAGGGCGTTCAAACAGCAGGTGAGTAAATGGCTTTACCTCAGAAGGTGCTACTCTCGATTGCCGTGGTCATCATATGCGGTTCAAGCGTTCTCGCGCTGCCGACACGCGTTGCTACTTCGCACGGCCGACCGATCCTGACACCTATCCCGGAACCGTCGCCGCTTCCTTGCCAGAAGCAGCATTGGACGAATGCCGATCGGGGATGTCTTACGTGGACCGCACCGCGAGATGGAACGCGTCGGGCAACCGTCGCAGCCAACAAGAATTGAAGGCGACGTCGCAACTCATGTTCCCAGTTAGATTTTCCGGGAAGATTTATAATGAAAAAATCCAGCTAAGCTATTGAAAACATTGGTCGGGGCAGCTGGATTCGAACCAACGACCTGCAGTACCCAAAACTGCCGCGCTACCAGGCTGCGCTATACCCCGAATATCCCAGGAAACGACGTCGATACACGCTAAAGGCAGCACCAGCAAGGCTGCAGCGGCGGCTTCAGTGGCGGTTAAACATCGGATGCGCCACCCGGTCTCCGGGCGCGATCCCGTACTTTTGCGCGGTGCCCGCGATCACCTCCAGCACTGCTTTCGCCAATCCGCCCGAAGCGATAATCTTGGTGGACATCGGTTCGGTGTTTTCGGCAATGCGCAGAATCCGGCCGTCGGCCCGGATGAAAATCATGTCGAGCGGAATGTAGGTATTTTTCATCCACATCGAGACTTCCTGCTCCGGCGAGAAATCGAACAGCATCCCCTTCCCGTCCGCCAGCTCCTTGCGATACATCAGGCCGGTGGTTTTTTCTTCTTCGGTGGTCGCCATCTCGACCGAAAAAACCTGCACGCCGGACTTGGTGGCAATTTCAAGTGTCTGGAAGCTCGCCGCCCGGGCCCCCATACCCAAGCCAACGCCCAGGACCGCGCAAACTGCCAGGACCGCCGCCAAGGCGGGCCAGAGCCGCTCCCGTGGAAGCCGCCGGTCAAATACTCGATAGGAATTCATGGAGAATGCTCTCACCCCCGCCGCGACGAATTTCGGCCGGACCCTAGCCTGATGATCGTGGCAAATACCAGACCGCGCGCGTGACCCCGGGGACGAACTTTCGGACGTCCGGCTGGCAGTTTCAGATCAGCTGCAGAAGCGGCGCGAGAGCAGCGCCGTGATCAGTGCGAGGAAAGGCTTCTAGTGCGAGGAAAGCCTCTTAGTGTGAAGAAAGCCTCTTAGTGTGAAGAAAGTCCTGGCGAGCCGGCTTCGGGCTGGATTTCGGCGGCCATCATGCCTTTGGAGCCGGGCCCGAACCGGACCAGCACGAACTGGCCGGGGCGCAACTCGGTCATCCCGAAGCGGCGCAACGTCTCCATGTGTACGAATATGTCCGGCGTCCCCTCGCCACAGGTCAGGAATCCGAATCCGCGCAGGCGGTTGAACCATTTGACCTGCGCCCGCTCCAGACCGCTGGTCGCAGTGACGCTGACATGGGTGCGCGGCGGCAGCATTTGCGCTGGATGGATCGCAGTCGATTCATCCATCGAGAGAATTCGGAACGCCTGATAGCCTTTCGCGCGCTGCACGCATTCGCATACCAGCCGCGCGCCTTCATAGGCGGTCTGATATCCGTCGCGCCGGAGCACGGTGACATGCAGAAGCACATCCGGCCAGCCATTGTCGGGAACGATGAAGCCGTAGCCCTTTGACGCATCGAACCATTTGATGACGCCGCTGATCTCGACGAGGTTTGCGGCACTATCGCCGAGACCGGCAAACGCATCGATCGTCGGATCGCGCTCGATGCCGCCTGCAAACTCACCTGGACCAAGCCTGCTGGATCCCGTCCCGCTTGACGGGCTCCCGAGCTTCTTGGACTCAAATCCGTCCGACCCCATGACCCCGGACCCCACACTTCATCGACGGCCCATCATGTCTACGACAGTGCCGACACACGCGTCGATCCATGACAATTCATGACGACGCCACGCGAATCTCTCGAATCAAAGATAACACTCCCGCTTGTGGCGCATAGATAAAAAACGAATTTGCCGGGAGCTATGAACAGCTTGCGCTGCCGCGAATCAATTAGGCATCAGTTGCCTACGAACGGCCCAAGCGTCTCGCCGATGTCGTGGCGGATGACCAGATCGGCGATATCATCCTGTTCGGTGGGTTCATTGTTGATGATGACCAGCCTTGCGCCGCAGTTCTTGGCCATCAGCGGAAATCCCGCCGCGGGCCAGACCACCAGTGACGAGCCGATCGCAAGGAACAGATCGCAATGCTGGGCAAGCTCGGTGGCGCGGCGCATGGCATCTTCCGGCATCGCCTGCCCGAACGAGATGGTGGCGGTCTTTACCGGCTCATCGCAATGGGTGCAGTCCGGCGCACCCCCCATCGCATCGAAGCGCTGCTTCACCCACGCCAGGTCATAAGCCTCTCCGCAGCCGATGCAGCGGGCGTAAGTGGTGTTGCCGTGAAGCTCGACAACGTGATCGGCCGCGAACCCCGAGACCTGATGCAGATTGTCGATGTTCTGGGTGACGATGGCGGGAATCTTTCCGGCCTTGTACAGCGATGCCAGCGCGCGGTGCCCGCGGCCCGGCCGCGCCGCGGCGAAAGTCGGTTCCATCGCAAAACGCCGCCGCCATGCCTCGTCGCGGGCATCGGAACTGGCAACGAATTCATCAAACGGGATCGGACGGTTGCGCGTCCACAATCCGCCGGGAGAGCGAAAATCGGGAATGCCGGATTCGGTCGAAATGCCGGCGCCGGTAAAGGGAACAATCATGGACGCTTCGGCGATCATATCGCCGAGTTGTTCCACGCCACTGCGAAGATCTGTTGCGATCACAGGAATAATCCGAACGTTTGGCCGCGCTGGTTATAGCACGGCCGCGCGGATTGCACCTTCGATGTCCGGATCATGCGAAGTCCGGATCATGGAACCGCGCCTGCATCGGGCGCTGGTGCTCAGGCCGCCTTGGCGACCGGTTCCTTCTGTTCGTCAGCTTTCTTGTCGTCGCTCTTCTTGTCGTCGTTCTTCCTCGCCTTGGCGACCGGGGCTGCGATTTGCGATTTTCTCGCCGGCTTTCCGTAGTGGGAAAGCTTTTCCAACTCCGCTTCGAGCTCGGCCTGCCGTGCGGCGACCTTTTCCGCTAATTTTTCAGTTGCGTTGTCGCGCAGGCTTGCGAGTTCCTCGATGCTCAACGCTTCCAGATCGATCTTCGTCACAAAGCCCTCTTTTGCCATAAAGCCCTCCCGTTTTCTTTTGGCTACCGGGAAGGTGCGCAAGCCACAAGCACGAGGCCGGTCTTATCCACCGCCAACGCTTTTCCACCGCCAACACTTGCGCAAACCGGACGATCACAATCCTGCAACGCCCTGTCCCAATTCGCGCCCCAATTCCGTTTGCCAATGGGCATGGGACAAGAATCAAGAAAAGGGATGGGCATGACCGAACAGGAAGACCGCCGCGTGCGCGAGCGCAACGAAATCGCAGCGCGCATCGCAAGCTTCAAAGCGACCCAGGACAAATTCAAACGCGAGCGCGAAGAATATTACGTGACCACGCTGGAAAATGCCCGCAACGGATCCGACGGCAAGCCGTTCTGGTCCTAAGCTGCAGCGGGAACCCGGTTGGGCCGCAAAAATCGTAAAATTCCGGCGCGTGAACGGCGGTGATGGCAATCACGGCATTGGGATCGATCCTGCGTCGAACCATTCGCTGACATGCGCGACATAACGGAACTGGGCATTGCAATTTCCAGTTCTACGACAACGCCGCCGGGCATTATTTCAGCCCTGCGGCGTTGTTGGTTTGACGCCGGTGGCATCCGAATTTTGTGAAGGTAACGTCGCGCAAGGACCCACTCGGAGGTCGCAAGCCCTTCGGCGTTATGTTCGCCAGCGGCTGCCCTTGGAGTTTGGGATGTTGTCATGGGGCTGGAGCTTCAGGCCCTGCCAAAAGCCATAGGCAGCAAGGCCGATCAGAACGAACCCGCCGATGACCATCAGACCCTGCAGCATGAATGTTGGACATCGCCAACTCCGATTGGGTTCAAACCAGGACGGGCAAAAGGCATTGTCCGGCGTTTTGTCCTTCTCCAGTTCGCCCCCTTGCAACGCGACTGACGCCGCTTATGTCTGTGCAACTTGATGGTCGAGCCTTCCAGGGCTCCCGTCGCGAAAGCCCTGCTGACACCCCTCGGCGGGGCTTTTGCTCGCCAGGAACATGCGGAGAAAGAACATGCCCGCCAGAGCGATCCTGGTTGCCCTCGTCCTCGCGGTGTCGAGCCCGGCCTTTGCTGACTGCAAGGAGCCCGAGACCGGCACCAAGGATATTCCGATATTCTCGCCACCTCTCAGTGCGGTCGTGATCGGCGCCGGACGTCTTCAGTTTTATTCGGCGCCAAACCCAAACTGCGCGATGGCCGGGGTGTTCGTGATTCCGAAGGATGAGCTCATCACCTATGCCCAGTCGAGCGACGGATGGTCATCCGTGATGTATTCCAATCCCAAGTCCGGCAGCGATGTCTCGGGCTGGGTAAGGTCATCGCGCCTTAAGCAAACAGGAACCGTCGGACACTGATCGATCCATTCCAGGCCGATCTATCCGTCCCCATCCGCAACGCCCTGCCCTCACCGGCCGTTTGCTGCTATTGAACGTCCCGAACCCGGCAACGATCTCGTCTCAAAATATCAGGGAGCAAGAAAACATGCGTTATCTCCACACCATGCTGCGCGTCCGCAATCTCGATGCGGCGCTGAAATTCTATCAGGATGCGCTGGGATTGAAGGAGGTCCGCCGCATCGACAACGACAAGGCGAAATTCACGCTGGTGTTTTTATGCGCGGCCGAGGACGAGCACCTGCTGAAGAATTTACCCAAGACGCGCGGCGCGCCGCTGGTTGAACTCACTTATAATTGGGATGAGGAAAAATACGGCGAGGATCGCTATTTCGGCCACCTCGCCTATGAGGTCGACGACATCTATGCAACGTGCGACCGCTTGATGAAACTCGGCGTCACCATCAACCGTCCGCCGCGCGACGGCCAGATGGCCTTCGTTCGCTCGCCGGATCTGCATTCCATCGAGTTGCTGCAGAAGGGCGATGCGAAGCCGCCGGCGGAGCCATGGACTTCGATGCCGAACACCGGACATTGGTGAGCCGCTTTCTGCGAGGTTTGCCGGAACATAACCGTCCCCATTTCGTTGTTGAATCGACTGAGGATTCAAGGAGGCGAACATGGGACGAGGACTTTTGCTTTGGCTGCTCGGCGTGCCTATACCGGTGATTCTTTTGTTGTGGTTGTTCTTCGGCCGCTGATCGATCGCGGTTGGTTTCGATAACGTAGAATAAGGCTCCGCCATCAATTGGCGGGGTCTTTATTTTCCGAATACTAGTTTTGAAAACACAGGGATCGACAGCCATACTAGGGCGCGCTTTTTCGCGAGGATTCCGATATGACCGACACGGTCAACAGTCGGGAGCCGCGCGTCGTGCCGAACAGCAATCAGCCACATCTGACGATCTGGGGCCGGGTCAACTCGGTCAATGTTCAAAAAGTACTGTGGTGCCTGAGCGAACTCGATCTCGCCTATGAGCGTATCGATGCCGGCCTCGCGTTCGGGCGCAACCACGAGCCGGATTATCTCGCGATGAATCCGAACGGGCGAATCCCCACCCTGGTGGACGGCGATTTCGTGCTGTGGGAATCCAATTCGATCATGCGCTACCTCGCGCTCGCCTATGGCCCGCAATCGCCGCTTTATCCGCAAGCGCCAAAACTGCGCGCCAGCGTCGACCGGTGGCTGGACTGGACGCTTTCGACCCTGCAGCCGGTCGAGCGCCCGGTGTTCTGGGGATTGGTGCGAACCCCGGTCGAAGCGCGCGACATGGCTGCGATCCAGAAAGATGCCGACGCCGCGGCCGCGGAATGGCGGATCGTCGACGCCGAACTGGCGACGCGCAGCTTCATCGCAACCGATCATTTCACCTTGGCCGACATTGCGTTCGGCGCCTATGCCAGGCGCTGGTTCGGTGTCGAAGGCATCCACAAACCAAGGCTGGCGCATCTGGAGCGCTGGTTCGCGCAGCTCTCGGACCGGCCGGGATTCAGGCAATTCGTCGCGCCGCCGCTGACGTGAAGGCTCGCATCGCCCAAGCTTCGATCAAAAGCTTGAACGCTCGAACAGCAGAATGCAGACAATGAGCAAAAGGGTGATGGCCGCGACGACCAGGCGGGTCGTCCAGGTCATGCCGCGGCTGACCCACCAAAGCATCGCACAACCCATCATGACGGGAACGAGGATATCTAACCGCAATGGGCCTGCCCCCCTGCCGCCGCTCAACGTGGTCCTATCGAGCCGCGGACCCCGACGCTAACCGAGCCGCTTACCTGCACGCACATCTCGCTGCCTTCGACCTTGACGTAGTCCGGGCCATAGGCCGCGCACGCATTGCCGCTGTGAAGCGGCTTCACCGGGAGCAATTTGCCCGGGGGTATCGACAGGTCCGCCTTCGGATTGGCGGACTGGGCCAGCGCCATCGGGGCGGGCAGCAGCGCAACAATGATCGCAACGGGAATGTTTCGCATTCCGGTTTTTATCGCATCCGACCTGTCGATGCTACCGGACGAATTTGACGCCCACCGACTTGCCGCGGCGCCAGACCACGGCACAGTTTCGCCCGGTGCGAGCATCGCGCGAAAACGCCAGCCGCAATGTCGCGGGCAATAAGTCGGGATCGTCAACCGTGATCTTGGCGCCGGAGGTGGAGATATCCTGCACCATGCACTGGCGCGCAGCGAAGCCACCTTCGAGGGTGATCCATGCGGGTTGGCGCAGCGATTTACGCGCTTCCCGCTTCTTTGTTATGGCCATCGCCCGGTTGCTCCTAAAACCACAGCCCTACGCCGGCAGGCTTTAGAAACCGTTGAGGGCTCGCGAAAATTTCGAGGTTTCTGCTTGATGCGCCACAGGTCCGATCTGCCCACAAACGGCATCTCCGGTGGCTTGCCCGGCCGCGCAAACGCCACTATACGTTCGCCCGCCGCCGCCGGGATCCGCCGTCAGGGTCCGGGTTCGGCACGGCACCAACGTGACCTCAACGCGTTGATTTGCCGGATATATTTGACCAAAGCGAAACGACGATACCGCGACCTGCCCGGTCGCGGCGAAACAGGCGTTTTTGCTCCCTTCGTCTATCGGTTAGGACGCCACCCTTTCACGGTGGAGAGAGCGGTTCGATTCCGCTAGGGAGCGCCAGTCGTTTCAATGGCTTAGCTCTCTGGCGCTAGTTCATGTCCAGCAAATGTCCAGCATCTGCGCGGGAGTTATCGGCGCACGCCGATCGCCCTGCCCCCTCAGAACGTCGAATGCCGAGCGATCAGCCGTCAGAGCGTTCTGGCCTCAGACGCCGGAAGTCGGAAGCCCGCAGGTCAGTCCGGAAGTTACGCAAAGACATCATCGCTCAAGAGACACGACCCCGGCGCCGCCGACTGGGCACCAGGGCCGCTTCTTGGGGTGGGCCGCTCGGGGGAGACGACACATACTAACAACCTTCTGCGACGGCGACTGTTCCTGTGTCACCTTTTGCACTGACGACCCGCGCCACTTCGTTTTCATTTCCGGCATTCTCTCACCTTCCAAGAATACTCGCGATCAGCCCGGGCCCCGTCCCGGGCTTTTCGTTTACTGATCAATTTTGTTCACATTGGAACTGACGACCGATCGTCGGCATATTAGGATCGGAACTCTCTCAAACCCTGCGGTGTAGGAACCGCAAAAGCTACGAGGTTGTGTCATGCAGCGCCGCCGATCCGTATCCCATACCTTTGAAGATCGAATTGCAGCCGAGAGAACAAGCTGAAAGCGCAGGCCGCCCAGCTTAGACCTGGTCCCGAGCTGGACGCGCTCCGCAAGAAAATCAGGCAGCTAGATACAGCTTCCCATATGAGCGAGTGGCTTTCCTCGCCTGGACTGCAACCACCAAAGCCCGCATAGAAAGTAAGGCCGCCTCAGTTGGCCGCCGGCCGATCGGCGCCCTCGCACCGGTCGCCAGCGTTGTTCCTCGATACACCATTTGGATGGACCTTTAGAGGCCCGCGCGTGTTGATATCGCTTACCCCCGGGGGGCGATAACAAACCCGGAGCTTTGGGGGTTCGAGCGGCGGTGGGCAGCCAGATTTTTCGGCCCGGCCAAAGATCATCGTCTAGAAGAACAGCTCCAGCATCAAAAGGTCACGGCGCGCGACGAAAGCAAAACCCGCCGGCGTGGAACCGGCGGGATCGCGAGCGCGAGCCCGCGTCCTCAGTCGGCGCACTGCGTTTGTTTCTGCGATCGATAGCGTGCGACCTTCACGTTCCGGCACGGATCGTGGCGTCGTTCGATTTTGCCAGCGTCCGCGAGCCGAACGAGGGCCGCTGCGGTGGAAACGAATGCGCCTTCGTCGAGGATCGCGTAGATCTCGCGAGCGCTGCGCCATTCGTCGTCGACTACGGCGATCGCCTTGTCGTCAATCTTGGGCGGTTTCGACATCGCATCGACCCCAGAACGAATTAATACCGCACTGCGGGTTCAAGCGTTGCTCGAGAGTAGCGATCGACCCTCTACAACACTAGCGGGCGGCTCGGCACACAGCCCCCGCCGAAGGCGTGCCGAGCCTAGCCAAGTTGGCGCGCTGGTGAACCCCAAACCGGCTGAACCAATCATGGCAATAATGTGGTTGGATGGGATATAGCGCGGCGGCAACAGTGCTGAACTATCGTCCTCATCGAGGCGAGTGCAGTTGGACCGGGGGCATTTTGTTCACAGGGGCGGCCCAAAAATTGCCCATTATAAAACCTTCAACATTATGGACAATTCTGGTCTGTCCCCCGAGTTATCCACATGCGCTCACCCTGGACCTTGTCGACGATAGAAGCTGCGGTCGTGTTTGGTCTCATGCTCGCATTGGCCGGGGCTGGCACTTGGGCCTCGGCCCTCGCCTGACGCTGGCAAGTCCGCGGCGCCCCTGCGCAATAGCATCGCATCGCCCATAGACTTTGCTCGCGCGCAGAGTTGGTGCCGACAGATCGACCCAAGTGCACATAACCCGCGAATACGTTCGGAGGCGGTCATGTCAGATGATGATTGGGATTTTGCCGGCGCCGACGATGCGTCATGCTGGGTTCGAGGCCCGTTTCGATTGCGCCGTCGACCGTACTTGCTGGCGACCTTGAAGCCCTCGACGGTTTTCGAACCGTGCCGGCTGGCTTGACGGCGATTCCGAAACTCGGGTTCAATGCACCATGGTCCCAACTTGGAAAAGAGAGCTCGACGCGCTGGTGACGGAGACGATGGCCTTTGCGGCCAGCGTCACTGAAAAGAAGCTGGTTCAGCCTAAACAAGATGACCCGCCCGTGGCGGATACGACGGCCTCCGAAGGCGATGCCAAGGATGAGGTCGTTGAGGCTGACGTGCCAGTCTTGGCAACCCTTGAGGCCGTCCTCGCGGAGGAGCCTACAGTGCCCAACCCTCTACCCGAGGCGCCCAGCCCTCTACCCGAACCAAAGACTTGGCCTGTTAGATTACCGCCGATGACGGTGCCTCCGTCAGAGCGTGACGAGATCAAGCAACGGCTGGCAAACTTCAAAGCTCATCAGCTAAAAATGCAAGCCGAGCGCGAGGACTACTATTCGCAAACGATGGCTCGGACCCGTGCATTGGCCGCTGGCAAGATAACGGCCCCAACTCGGGGGAATTGAGCTGAGGCCGTCTATCCGTCGGGCTAGTGAATGTCGCCGAGGGCGGCTCGCGCGGCTGATTTAGCATTCGTTCGCCACCGATGGTTTTGAAAGAGGTCATTTGTCGCGGCCTTAATTCCTCCCCTACGGGCCTGCGCGGTCGGATCACAGGCGTCGCAACCCCAGTCCGCCGCGCTCTCGGTTACGGTAGCTGAATTTTGCTATATGATGCTTGCTCCGCCTACCGGTGGAAACTAACTCCATTGACTACCCGCCTTCGGGCGGGTTTTCTTTTTGGTGCGATCGCCTCGCGGCCCCAGTTCCCACGCTGGGGCTTTTTAGGTGGCGAGCTCTTGGCAAGCTTCTTGTCCTTCTTTGCAAAATCCCTAACCCGAGAAGTTCAACACGAAATATCGAGGAATCGAGTACGGGATCGTCGAAGGAACCGGTGGGCACATGTGGAGATGGCCCACTTTGATCGGCGGCGCCGTCAAGACCGGTCAGGCGCATAGCAAAAAAGCGGCGATCGCCGCCGCTGAGAAGGCAACTGACCGAGCCCTGGCGCTTAAAAAAGTGCGCCTTGTCCCACCCGAGCGATCCGATTGAAAAACCCGCCGGCGATGACCGCCGGGGCCTGCAGAGCCTCACTCATCGCAGACAAACTTTTCGGACCGCCCGCAGTTTTGGCATCGGAAAGTGATGAAGTCAGGCTTGGCTGTCCTGACCTCGCGCCCAGCTACCATCATGAGCGTGCCGCAGTCCAGACACGCCGGATCCTCTCCGGTGTCCAAGGGATAGAGCAAGAATTCCTGGTCGCTGGGCATAGCGTCCTCTCACCGGGGCCTAACATCCAACCCGAGGGTTGGTTGCTGTGCGATCCGCTTCACGATGTCGGCATGTGCCTCTTTGGTCCCAGCTCCTAGAACGCGGGCCGTTTCTTTTTGGGCCAGAACGCTTTGGCACTGTCCTTGCGATTTCCAACCAAAACGCGTGGTGCTCGCCCTGACCGCTGCGAGTCCGGATCATTTTGGAGCATGCAATGAAACACCAGCGCCATTTTGGGAATGCGACCGCCGCACGGGGAGCATTGCAGACAAAAACATTGATTGCCGACATCAGTCGCATCGTCCACATTCTCGACAGCGATATAGCCGCTGAAGAGGAGCAAGCCCGCATATTTGACCGCACCAGGGCAGAATATCCGATCCTTGCCAGGACGATGGCAGCCCGCCGGGACAACCTTCTAAACACCATCACCGCGCTCCAACGGCGACTGTCAGAGCTGGATCAGGCTGAACTGGTCGCCGAACCGGCATAAGAAAAAGCCGCCGAGCTGACTCGGCGGTTTCGTTGTTGGATACTTCGCTACTTTGAAACTTTCCTGTCCACGGGACCCAGCTGCGCCGGAAGGATCGCGCTCCGGAATTCAGATGCCCGAAGTCAAGAATTGACTATTCAACGGCGTCCTGGTCGTCGCGATTGTCGTCGCAACGTTGGCCTGGGTGTATGCTTTAGGATGGGTCGCGTTGAAACTCGTCAAAGTCATTTAGCCGCGGTGCTTTGTAAAACACCCAAGCCATCACGATAAGCGACGGTGTCCACGCCAACATCGCTCCGAAGCAAATTGCCTGTAAGATCGTCATGTGTCCCCCACACAGTAAACGAATCAGAGCATAGGCTTAGTTCCAAATAAGCCGTTGATAAGGCGGAAAACATTGATGCATCGCACAAACAAAAGCCCGCCGACGTAACCGGCGGGCCGTTTGATCAATCCATCTCCGGGTTGTCGATTCAGACCCTCAACGGCTAAGAGCGTTCGTTGCGCAAAAGACGTCAGTCATCCTCGCCGCCGCCGCGCGACCATCGAGGTGCGCACTCGCGCCCGTGAGGTCGGCTGCCCGTTCCCGACCCTACGGATCGAGCGACAGGCCGATAAGCTCGCCGCTGATCGTCCCAACGGAGATTCAGCAAAAGCTGCCCGCAAGCCTGTCGAGATCGCCAACTTGTCGAGGACGCCGGCAACTACATCACCAATCTTCCGAAAGCCGAGCATGCCGCGCCGGTGTGGCTTTCTTCGGTGTGCGATGATGCGTTCGAGCAACGATGAGGTGATCACGACGATCGTCAAAAACAGTCGAGCGAGAGGTCTCAAGAGACCCGCAGATTTTCCGCGCTTTCCTTGCCGCGGTTCGCGACGATGTCGTACGACACCTTGGCGCCTTCGGCCAGCGACGTAAAACCGGCCTTCTCCACGGCCGAGATATGGACGAACACGTCCTTGCCGCCGCCGCCCTCGGGCTGGATGAAACCGTAACCTTTGGTCGGATTGAACCACTTCACTATTCCGCTTGGCACTGCCCTCTCCGTTGTGAACCCATGATGGCCCCAAGGTTAATTCGCTGGCCGGCGGTGGCGCAATCGAAAATCCGCCTTCGAACCCTTAAGGGGTAACGTTAAACCATGGTCGCGATTGCGGAAGCCGGTCGCGTTGCTATCGTCCTGGCATGCACAATCGCTTATCGAAGACTGCAGGCCGGATGAAAAAAGCAGCGCGAAAGAAGTCTCCTCGAAACGCAACCCCGATCGACAAATATATCGGCGCCCGGATGCGCGAGGGCCGGCTTGCAATCAAAATGAGCCAGGCCGACCTCGGCGATAAATTGGGCGTTACGTTTCAACAAATTCAGAAGTATGAGAAGGGCCGAAACCGCGTCAGCGCAGCGCGTTTGTTCGTGATCTGCGAAGCCCTGGATGTTTCCCTGGCCTCGATGTTTGAGCGCAAGCTGAAGGCTTAATGCAAGGCGGCGTTCAGCGGCCCGGAGGTTTCGGCAATTTCGTGACGTCTAAAGGCATGGGTTGATAGATAGGTTCTGTCTTCCGCGACGTATCTTCTCGACTGGGTATGAGCGTCACATCAACGTTCACGCCAGGGGCCTGCTCGGCTGTGCCGGCACAAACCACCATCTCGCCCTGTAATCTGCCCTCGAGCTTCAACACTACTTCGTCAAGTCCGAACACAGAGGGCGGCCCATCGCAAACCCGTCTGGTCCTCACTGTAGCGGTGAGCCGATCGCCGTTCTGCTCATACGATCCGGAATACTCAAAGAAACTATCACCACCGGTGATCGTCCCGTCCGACAGCGTTACGATCGCTGTGCCGTCGCCATTAGGGGTCCTGAACCAGGCGGAGTATTTTCCATTTGCGAGCATCTCATGACTACGGGTTCGACGAGTTAAAGTTTCCTTTCCTGAGCGTCGGCCGGACGGCCGCGCACGTGGTGAACGAGCTCCCCGTTTGTCGTTTTGATTTCGAACCATTGCAGTCGATATCCGCGCCTTACCGACGCCCCGAGCCCGGCCGCTGGCCCAGCTTTAGCGGACCGCCGGCCGCTGACCTACAACCGGCAGCGGTTAAAAATGCGCCAGCCCATTTCCGGAACAAGTCGTGGGCGGTTTTAATTGAGTTGCCAGTGATGTTGCGTGGAATTTCGACCGATGAGCGACCAGGCACTGGCTGTTCAAGCCGTCCGGGATGCCCAACTCATCCTGGAAGAATACCTCGAGCCAAGACCGCACGACCACGAAGGCCTGCTGGACCGGCTCGTAGAAGTGCTCGAACGGCCCTCCGTCATGGTGGCCGTTGATCGTCTGCAGCGCGGCGTCGGTCAATGACGCCTGCCCAGCAATTGCAATTACCTGAGGGAAGTTGTGATGACTGACCGTGTCTACAGCCTAGTCAAGGGGCCGGCCGGTTGGGTGCTATTTCTTGATGGCGCGCGAGTTGGCGGCGTCTATGGAACGAAAGAAGCCGCGTTTGAAGCGGTGATGGTCGCGGCTTCCTTTGTTGTCGGAGTTGGCGATGGCGTTCAGATCAACGTGCCAAGCGACGCGAGGATGCGCGGCACGGACAAAGTCGATCGCCGAGCAGAAGAAGTTAGTGCGTTTTTTCAAATGACCCGCCCTCTCAGGCCTTCGGGGACCGACGGACCTCGTCGCGACTAAGTGATGCAGACCACAATATTGCGACCTCGAGGCGAAGGATGCACCCAGCTGCAAAACTTCAATTCGAGCGGACTGTTCGCGAATTTGCGCAATGGCGAGCCGTTCCGGAAGCGGATCGATCGCCCGCTCCGGCTTGGTGGTGGCAGCCCGCGATGGAAGTTGTCGCGCAGTAGGGAGCGCTTATGTGCTATCGACTGCAGCTTCCAGTTGGTTCGACCTACGCCGCGGACGCCGCAGTTCTGATGGCCTCGCTCGCCGATCAGACCTCGTTGCCGTGGCCGGACGAATTCCCTCGCAAGGTCAAGCGGGAAAAAGAACTGCATCCGACGTAACGGCCTGCAAAAACCCGGCCCCTAAACTGAACCGCCTCAGCTTTTAAGGCCGTCGCAGTTGAGAACGCCATGTCTACCTTGGTGGCCGCAGCTCGCCTTCGATCCAAGCTTTATTGGCAGGCAGCTTTAACGGATCGATTTGGTCGCAGTCGACGCACCTCGCAGCGCGCGAACCATGTTCACCGGCCGGCGCCGTCGTTTCAACCAGTGGCCTTCCGCAATGCATGCAACGCTTCAAGGGATAAGCCGGAGCCATCTCGATACTCTGTTGCAACTTCGATTACCGCACCATTCTAAGTTTCATGAAAGATTTAGAACAAAACACTTCGTTTGGGTCGAATGACGGCACTGTTAAATTGGAATGGGTGCCCGCCAAGGCGCGCAGCGTTGCTCTTAATCGCCCTGGTCGAAGTGGCCCCTTGAAGTCGTGGGCCTTATCTGACTTTACCTCGAAGACCTTCTCGTCGTGGACGCGGATCTCCGAAGTCGAGAAAAATTCGTCTGGCCGTGATACCGATCAGTCCGCAGTCCGCAGATGTCGCATGGTGAACTCAATTTGACCGTCGGGAAGCTGTCGCCAGTTTTCAACGACGGCCGCATATCCGGCCTGCGGAAATTGACCGAGGATTTCGCGTGCTTTCAGGCGAGCGGATTCAAGTGGGAGCGTGAAAGTTTCTGCCCGGTGCGGGCGAGACATCCGGTCTGCCACATCGCGTGGACGAACGAGCATGTCGGACCTCCAATGATGGCTTGTTAATGCCCCGATCATGAGCGCCGAAAAGCGCGAAGCAAAAGGGCGCGCAATGCGGCAGTGCTGGTTATCCCCGCTAATCACCGGCCCTGCGCGTTACTCGAACAGGGCTGCGCCGAGGGGCGTGAACGATAAATATTCGCCTGACGGATTTAGCTTGAGCCAGCCATGGGCGATAGCAGCGGCCACTGCTGTGCGGTATTCCGCAGAGGTGCCGCCCGCATTTTGGAACTGCGTATTGATCTCGCCGACTGGCACTCGACCAGCATGTTCCGCCCCGATTGCATTCGCCAACTCAAGCAGCTTCTGCTCGGCGGCCTCGGGCGTCGCGAACGGGTAATCGTGCTTGAACTTCATCGAGCCTGCATGCGAGTATTGAAGCGTCCGCCGCCCGTCAATTGGCGAGCATCAGATGCCGAAACATCAGTGCTACGATCGTGACGAGGAACAGTAGCGGCACGCCTGCGTTGACGGCGAGCATGATTATCGAAAGACGGTCAGATTTGAACATGGCCACCTGCGTGATACTAAAGCCGCGTTCGGGCAAGCTCTCGTTGGAGGCTGTTGCTGATCGAAAATTCGGCAATTAAGAAATGCAACCAAACCGGGGCTATTATGTATTGGTGGCCCGCCAGATTGACACCTATCCGCCCGCGTTCCGTTGGCAAATTATGCGACGCGGCGAACCGATGGGCGTGCAAATCGGGGACGATGGCTTTCCCAGCTATCTCGCGGCCCGGCTGGCTGGCGGCCGAGCGCTGGCAGATTTCCTTGAGCAACTTGAGCTAGAGAAGTCTCGGACCGGCCGCGGTTCCTCCAAATGACGCCAGGTAAATCGACGAACGTCAGCGGCCTCGTGGTGCATTCGTTTCAAGTGTCCGTAGCGGTGCGGCTTGCGGCGCAACCCGCGCACGTGTCCTTTGGCGAGATCGTAGGTTTCGATAATTGGACGTTATCGGGGCTTTGAGAGCGACACGAAGAAAAGAAAGACGCTTCGAGAATCCGCTTTTGGCAGCAAAGCAGAAGTGAGTTGCAGCCGCTAATAACTTCGGCTTTTGACCGATGCTGTCGAAAAAGGAGTTGAGGAGCGGAGCGAACAGTGATTCCTGCTTAAGAAGCGGCAGGAGAGTGGGCGATGATGGGGCGGCAAAATCGAGATCAGCGGCAGCTCTTTTACGAGTTTAGCCTCGACGAGATGATCCCGGCGGACCACCTGTTGAGACGGATCAATGTTTTCGCGACAGCCGTTCTGGCCGATTTGCATGAGCAGCTGAAGACATTTTACAGCGACATCGGCCGGCCCTCGATCGATCCAGAGTTGATGATCCGGATGCTCCTGGTCGGTTACTGCTATGGCATTCGTCATGAGCGCCGGCTGTGCCAGGAAGTGGCGCTGCACCTTGCTTACCGCTGGTTCTGCAAGCTCGATCTAGACGACAAGGTTCCGCACCATTCGACGTTCTCGGTAAATCGGCTTGGCCGCTTCCGGGAGAGCGGGATACTGCGTCATATCTTCGAACGTGTGGTTGCAACCTCCATGGCAGCGGGCCTCGTCAAGGGCGAGGGGTTCGCGGTGGATGCGAGCGTGATGGAAGCCAATGCCAGCCGCTATTACGGCAAAGCGCCGGACGAACTGGACTGGAGCGACGCGCAACGTCAGAAGCGTGCGGTGGCCGAGTATCTTGCTGGACTTGAGGCCGAGGCGGCGGTCCAGGAAGGCGGAGACGGCCGCGGTGGCAGTCCTGACGGGGAGCCGACCCCCAAGCCCGACCGCAAGCCGCCGAAGGTGATCTCGCCTTCCGATCCGTCATCGGCGTGGACGGCCAAAGCCAACAAGCGTGTACAGTTCGGATATGGGCTCAACTATCTTATCGACGTTGAGCACGGGATCATTGTCGATGTCGAACCGACGCCGGCACGCACCTATGATGAGGTGGCGTCAACCAGAACGATGATTGAGCGCACCGAGCAACGGCTTGATCTAAAGCCTGATTGGCTCGCAGCCGATACCGCCTACGGCACCGGCAAACTGCTTGCGTGGCTGTTGGGCAAGAACATTACGCCGCATATCCCTGTGTGGGAAAGATATCCATCGCCTGATGGCATGTTCTCCCGTAGCGACTTCACTTACGACGCTGGAGCGGGACGTCTATGTCTGTCCCAATGGCAAGCTCTTGCGAACCTCAGGAACAGTCCATGATGGCCGCGTCAGGAACTACCTGTCACAACCTCAGGACTGCCGTGCCTGCACCCTCAAGCAACGATGCACGCGCGCGCCGTTCAAGAAGATCGCGCGCGATATCAACGAGGATGCACGCAATCATGCCCGCTCACTGAGGGGCACGCCGGAGTTCGAGCGATCGAGCAATGCCCGCAAAAAAGTAGAGATGCGTTTTGCACACCTGAAGGTCCAGCACGGCTTCGAGCGTATGCGCTTACGCGGTCTCACCGGCGCACGCGACGAGTTTCACCTCGCCGCCATTGTGCAGAACCTCAAGACAATGGCGCTGCGTCTACTCGGCCCGCCAACAGATGGAGTGCGTGCGTCAATTGCGTAAGAGGCTCGGCAGGTCGGTTCAGGTGTTCGCCGATCAGGCGGCAACGCCCGACCTGGAATAGGCCGGAATCGCCTCCCAATAGCAAAGCCAATTATGGCGAGGCTTTTTTCGACAGCA
Source organism: uncultured Pseudomonadota bacterium (assembly GCA_963819325.1). GTDB lineage: Bacteria > Pseudomonadota > Alphaproteobacteria > Rhizobiales > Xanthobacteraceae > Bradyrhizobium. The sequence goes on along the minus strand of CAWFVT010000012.1, from coordinate 455,154 downwards.
TCGACCCAAAGCGGACTTTCGCCAAGCGAAATCCACTCGACCTATTGATGCGCGATGGGTGCTGAAAAAAGGCAAACCGATCGCCCGCAGCGTTATCCTCAAAATCCAGATCCGGAGCCGACTGACGAACACCGTCATCATCCTGGTTCCGAACCCTTGGCGTATCGAACCCTCGCGCCCACCCTTTGTCCGCAACGACCACCGTCCCCGGCCCCCCTGATGACGCAAGCGTTCCCCACATTCGATAGTAGGTTCCCTTGCCAGCATTAAATACCTGCAAAAAAGTTAAGTTGTTTCGCAGATCATGTGACCCCTGCAAGCCGTGAGTGAACGACGCTCGGCGGCAGATGCGACTACGGGCGGAGCGATCAATTCCGCATCCCCCGCAATAGGGACGAAATACTGATGGTCGCAAAATTTGAGAAAGTGTCCGAGACCGCATAGGGCATGATGATCTGATCGTTATGCCTCATTGCGCCGCAAGTATAGACAACGTTTGGAACGTATCCTTCGCGCTCGGACGGTTCAGGCCGCAGCAACGGCTCGCGCGAACGCGCAAGCACCTTTGAAGGGTCTTTCTTGTCGAGCAACGCCGCACCAATCGAGTATTTTCGGACCGGGCCAACGCCATGCGTCAGCAGCAGCCAGCCTTCATCGAGTTCGATCGGCGATCCGCAATTGCCGATCTGCACGAACTCCCATGGAAATTCGGGTTTCAGAATGGCCTGGCCGTCGTTCCATTGGTAAAGATCGCTGGAATAGATCAAATAGAGGTTCTCGTTGTCCTGCCGCGCGATCATCGCATACTTGCCGTTGATCCTTCGCGGAAACAGCGCCATGCCCTTGTTGCGCGCCGCCGCTCCTTGCAGCGGCGTCATTCGAAATGACATGAAATCGCTGGTTTCGATCAGCTCCGATCGGATCGCAGCGCCGCTATAAGCCGTATAGGTCGCGTAATAGGTTTTCCGGCCACCATCGCTGAATTCGACAAAGCGGGCATCTTCGATTCCGTGCGACTGTGATTCCGTGACCGGGAAGATGATGCGCTCGCTGACATCTTCGTCCGGCTCGAAGATCACCTCGACCTCGTCCCCGATCGGTCCGGATATCCGATATCCAATCCGGGGGCTGGAAGCGAGCCGAGCCGTCGGATCGACGCTGAGGCTGCCGTCGGCTGCGATCGTGCCAGCCCGAAACGTCAGTGACGATATATGCCCCTCTCCGACGGCGCGCAGACTGAGAACGAAGCGCAGGGCGCCTTTCGGCATACCGGACTGGTCGGGATGCGGGACGATGCTGGGATTGAACAATGCCGAGGCCTCGAACGAATACTCGTTGAGAAAATAAGCACCTATTAGTTGACGCTGGACCTTGGAAAAAATGCCGTGAGCCGCAAGGGCCCCTTCCATTTCGTCGGCGCGGGCTTCGAACGTCTCCAGCAGGTTGCGATGACGGCCCAGGAAATTCTCCAGGACGTCGGCGAGTTGACTGGCCGCGGTGCTGGAATCGAGTTCGAGAACCCGCTCGACGATATGGTTGGCGCGGGTCTTGTCGGTCGGGTTGAGATCGCGCGGTTCGGTCGCCGGCTTGAACGGACGCACAATCACCCGCGTGGGATCAGGACGCAAATAGAGCGCCTGCCGGTTCAGGAAGGTGGCTTGCGACACGGTGCCCTCGGCTCGTTGGGATATAAGGATGGAACTCAGGCGCCGATAGCGCGAAGTGCGACAGGTTTTGTCAAGTCGGCCTCGACCCGCGCCAGCTGACGAATCTCGGCAAGAGCGAGAAGATAACACACCACCGACTCGCCACCGCGATTTTCGTTGGCACGATCGGGATGCAGTCCGTCGCGGCAGCTTCCGTTCTGGAGATCGACCAGCGGCTCGGACAGGTCATTGCTGCCGAGGAACCAGGCAAAGGCGCTTTTCGCTAATACCTTCCACTCGACATCATGATTCGCCCGCCAGGCCGCGAGGCAGGCGGCAATCGTCGCCGTGGCTTCCACGGGTTGCTGATCGAAAGCGCGAGCTCGCATCCGCTGCTCACCAAAACCGGCGGTGCCGATGGGGCGAAAATGACCCGTCGATGCGGTTTGCTGCATCATCAGCCAACGCAGGGATCTCAACCCGGCATCGACATAGCCCCGTGTTTGCGTCGCCATACCAGTCGCCATCAACGCCTGCGGCAAACGTGCGTTATCGTAGGCAAGCCCTTCCTCGAACCAAACCCATTCCGGCGTCTCCACAGATGCGAGAATGGCCATCAGTCTGTCCGCCAGAGCAGGCCTGACCTGCCAGGCGCGCAAATCGTCGGGAGCCACCGCGCAATATGCGTCCAGACCCAGCAGCGTGAATGCCCATGCGCGCGGCGAGCGAAAGCGTTCCGCGGTGCCAAGCGCCTCGGCAAACAAGGACGCCGCCCATCGGCGGCGTGACGGACTGGAATCGCTGCGGGCGCATTCGCCCAAGGCCCACAGCGTTCGAGCGTGACTGTCTTCTGAGCCGCTTGCCTCAAGCCAGGTGCGGCTGAAGCCCATGAAATTGCGAAATCGCCTGGTGTCGGGATTCCACGCGTGCTGCACGAAAGCGGCCAGGCGGGCGGTCAGCACTTCGGAAAGGCGCCGCTCACCCGGATGGTTGAGCGCGCAGGCCAACAGCAACGCGCGGGCGTTATCGTCCACGCAATAGCCATGCGAGCGATCCGGTACGGAATGCACGGCGTGCTGGAACAGTCCGGTATCGTCGCACATCGACAGGAAATGACCGATTTTCATGTCGGGTACCGCGGCGCCCGGCGGATCGATTGTGCCGGGATTGGTGCACGCGATTACCTTGAGCCGGTGACCCTGCCGCGCGTTCTCGAAGGTGGACATATAACGATCGGCGGTTCGCTCCCAAGTCATCGTTCGGCTGACGGTATAGGCGCGCCTGCTCATTGCCAGCCGACGATTATCGTCGGTCAGCAATTCGGCGATTTCGCTGCCGATTGCTGCCGCGTCGCCGAAAGGAACCAGAACGCCGCGGCCCTCGGCCAAAAGTTCCCGCGCGTGCCAGTAGGGCGTCGAGACCACGGGCTTCCCCAAGCCGAAGCTGTAACGCCAGGGTACCCGACGTCATCTGCGCCTCATTGAGGTAGGGCGTGACATAGACGTCGCACATCGAGATGAATTCGAGCAGCATGGCGTGATCGACGAACTGGTCGAGGAACATGACGTGGTCTTCGACGCCGAGTTCGCGCGCGCGCGCAGCGAGGCTCTCACGATAGGTCTCGCCCTGTTCTCGAACCAGATTGGGATGTGTCGCTCCGAGCACCACATACACCGCATCCGGGCGGCGTCTGAGAATCGACGGCATCGCGTCGATCATGACCTCGATGCCTTTGTTGGGAGACAGCAGGCCGAACGTCAGAATGACCGACTGACCCGCAAATCCGAGCCTGGTCTTGGCCTGCATCCGGCGCGACAAACGCAACATCGGGTATGCCATGGGGAATGACCTCGATCTTGTCATTGGGTACCCGATAGACCCCGCGCAGCAGTTCGTGTCCTTTGTGGGCCATCACGACGACCTTCGAGGAGGCCTCGACGATTCGCTCCACTACGGAGCGTTGGGCCGCAGTGGGCTTGGCAAGCACCGTATGCAACGTCGTCACCACCGGCATGGTGAGCCGCGACAGCAGTTCAAGGATGTGGGCGCCGGCCTCGCCACCGAAAATTCCGAATTCATGCTGCAGGCATACTACGTCGAACCGACCGGCGTTGAGGAAATTCGCCGCGTTCGCGTACTCGTCGATGTTGTTGTCTTCGATCTGCAAAGCGACCGCCGGTGGATAATCATAGGCTTGACCGTGATCGGTCATCGCCACGACGCAGGTCTCGCGAGGTTCGGACGCGAAGTCGATATCGCCTGCCGCAGATCGGTCGTGAAGGTTGCAATGCCGCAGCGGCGCGGCAGCGAATTGCCGATAGCGGCGATACGGCGCAACGGGGTCATGTCCGTACCTCGATAAGGTCTGAAAATTGCGGGATGGCCGGAGTGACCGGAATGGTCCTTTTGGCCGGATGTTCACTGAGGTTCTGCAATAAGGAATCAATCGGATCGGGCCCCGGGTAAGCGACCAAACCACTCAATCCATTGGGCCCGACCTCGATGCTGGTCCGATCGCCGCCGACAAAGATCGCTTCACCGACAGACGCGCCAGCCAATCCAATCGCCGCGTGGCCATCGAGCACGAGAATCCAGGTCTCCGGTGCGGCAAGCAGCGCCCAGCTCGAATCTCGGGGAAGATTGATGTGTTCCAGAACAAGATGCTGGCTCGCGATCAGGAGTGCCCGGTCGTCTGTAAGTCGTCGTGGACTGGATTGCACTTGGGCCGGCCCGGCATCGGAAGCGGCGACGGCGTCGTCTTCGTTCAACTCGCGCTGTCGCCCATAGTCGAACATACGGAAGGTCGCGTCGCTGTGCTGCTGTATCTCCGCAAGCACGATGCCTCGGCCTATGGCGTGGATGGTTCCAGCTGGAACGAATATGGTGTCGCCTTTCGAAACCGGGTGCCATTGAACGAGGTCGGCAATTGAGCCGTCCCTGATCGAGCTCCGCAATTCGTGTCGCGTGATGCAGCGTTTCAATCCAACGGCAACCTGAGCCTCCGGCGACGCCGACAGAATGTACCACGCCTCAGTCTTGCCGTTCGGCAAACCGATCGAACGCGCAAAGGCGTCGTCCGGATGGACCTGAATCGATAATGGCTCGCTGGTAAACAGCAACTTGAACAGCAGAGCCGGGGTCGGTGCATCTCGATCGGCGCGTTGAAACCTCAACTCTCCGATGCGGTCGCCAAATCCGTCAATGCCGCTCCAGGGATGGAGATCGGTCACTCCCCAGGGCTTGCGTACGACCTGCACGGAGGCATGTTCGATGGCCATAGGTTCTCCTGACCCGTGACGCGCACATCGAAGCGATGTGCCGTTGGTCGATACCGTCATAAGATTTGGCGAAGCTATAGCGTCGTACGTCGGATATGCCGCGGAAGCGATCCGATTGCGCTAGTGACGACATGGCTACTCCGACGTGCGATTACAACCTTTTCCGCCGAGTTGATCCTCTATTGACCTTTCTGTCCGCTCGCACGATGCAGAGTCTCGCGAAAGAGATAGCTATGTGGGCCGAAAGAGCGCACGATGCCGGCGCGTATCGGAAAACGCGGGATTTCCGCTGCCAGTCAATGCAGGCGGCTGACCATGACCACACGCTCGCGGCGGGAGACCGTCACCTTCAAACACGCTTTTCGGATCAGGGGCATCGATCGCCTGCTGTCCCCGGGTGCTTACGAGGTCATCACGGATGAGGAGATGATCGAAGGATTGTCGTTTGCGGCGTTCCGCCGCGTTGCCACGATGATCATGGTGCCGACGGCAGCGGCGGGCAATTCGACGATGGAGATGGTTTCTATCGGCTCGATCGATTTGTCCGATGCGCAACGCATCGACGCAAGCGCGTCTGATGAGTGACAATCCTCTCTATCTCGACGAGCGACGCGGCATGGCAGCACAAAAAGCGACCGACATCCGGCGCATTCTGGCTGACGTCGAGAACAACACCAGGGACCTGCGCGATCGGCAGGCAATACTGGAAGCTCAGCTTTTGTCGGTTCCCGCAACTTCGTGGCCCGAAGCGTCGGCCAAGGCACGCTACGTCCTGAATTTATATGCTGCGGGGCTGGCTCCGGATGACAGCCATCATCGCGATCTCGTCACAGCGATACTTGCGGACTTTTCCCGACTTTCCAGCGAGAGCTGAGAATCCGTCGCCAATGTCCGCTTGTGGCACCTTTGAGACATGCCGACTGACTCGGAGAATGTCCGCTGATCGGGGAAGACCGGAAGTCGTCGGCGCACGGCCGCAGTGACGCTTTTGACCCATCTGAGACATCGGCCGCGCTCAAGAGAGTCTCGGTGCGGGTTTCGCCCCCTAACACAGTACCGGCTTAACTGTTAAGATGCCGTTCCTGGGCTTGGGGTCCGACATGAAACGACGGGAGTTCATCGCGCTCCTCGGCAGCGCGGCGGTAATCCGACCGCTCCGCGCGGCAGCGCGTCCGCTGGAGCGCATCCTCTATTTCAGGTACTCCGCCGGCTATCGGCATGACGTTATTCCGCTTTCTAAGGAAATCCTGACACAGCTCGGAGGGAATTCCGGTGTATTTGAAGTCACAGCAACGGAAGACACGTCTGAATTTTCGACCGAAAACCTCAAGCGCTATGCCGCGGTGATGTTCTACACAACCGGAGAACTTCCGATGAGCGGCGCTCAAAAGACAGCTTTTTTGAACTTTGTGCGCTCGGGCCGCGGGTTCCTCGGTGTTCATTCGGCGACCGACACATTCTACACTTGGCCTGACTATCTTGATCTGGTCGGCGGCTATTTTAATGGTCATCCCTGGCATCGGGCCGTGAATATCGAGGTGGTTGATCCTGCCGATCCACTGGTGGCCTTTCTTGGGAATTTGCTGCAGATCGAGGACGAAATTTACCAGATTAGCGACTTCGATTACCGCGGATCACACGTGCTTCTGCGCCTCGACCAAAGCTCGGTGGACCTTAGCAGGACCGGTGTGCATCAACGCTTCTATGGTTGGCCTCTCGCCTGGACCCGTTCTTACGGCCAGGGGCGGGTATTCTATACGGCGCTTGGCCACGAAGCGTCAGTCTGGCAGGACCCCCGTTACCAGCGAATCCTCACAAACGCTATCCTCTGGTCTATGCGAAGGTCGCCCTAGGAGCCGAAAGACCGCGTCCAGCGACTCTCCTCATCCGCGCCGACGAGGTGATCGAATAAACAACGCTATGTCCGAGGGCACAAACCCGAAGTGCCGACCTCGTCGAGCAATGTCTGAGTTCAGCGGCGAAGCGGAAGACAAATGCTCCCTGCGAGTTTTTGGCAGTTTGACCCGAAGCGGTCATTAACCAAGGACTGGTTGCAGCCTGTCGGCGGGGCATGCTGTTGCGATAGGTTTCGGGCGTAACGGACCCTACTGGACGATATCACGACAGGGAGAGCGGAATGCTTTGCTTCGAGGTTTGGAAAAATGGTGAAAAGCTGACCACGGCTGGTGTGAGCGAGATCGGCGTTTTGTCTTTCATCTTAAGCTGGGTGGGTAAGGAGCCCAATGCTTCATCGTTTGCGGCTTCGTCGACAGATGCCATCCCAGGGATACATTGTTCGGTGGGAGGTATTGAAGGCATCACTCACGTTAGCTGGCATGAGACGGACCAGTTGAAGATTGGTGATGAATTGCGGGTACGCCTAATCTCGTCCGATCACTCTGATCCGTCAATTCGCTCTGCAACGCCTCCTCGCGGCAATCCAGATTGGATCAAAAAATACCGTCCCGAATGACTTCTGGTATTGGCACATAGCGTCAGTTGTTGCGGCGCGGCGACATGTCCGGAGATGAGTGCAAGCCGGAAGTGACCGGCACTCGGTCAAAGTGACGCGATTGACCCTGAACGGACATGGAGTGTGTAGCGCAGTGTCCTCTCGGATATTGCCATGGGTCCGAAGATAATGTCGTATGTAACCGAACTTACGACGGATGGGACCATTTCCCCCGGAGAGATGCCGATAAAGCGGCGACGTTCCGAAGTCGCCATTCAATAACAGGCAGCCGCTGCCGTCGGTGGGCAAAGCAATCCATATTGAAAAACGCTCGACGCCGGTGGCCCCTGCGCAGAGCATTCATCCGTGTGGCCGCCTCGTTGAATACTCGGCAACGGCAGCGACACAGAGCGAAACCGCGCGACCGCGCAAACTAAGGAAACAATGATGAGCACCAAAGAAGGTTCGGGCGCTGTGGCATCGGCAATGGCAATGCCAGTTCTGTGCGGCGGCGCCGGTCTGCTGGCCGCGGCATTGATCGCAGGGATGGCGTCGCTGCTTCCGCCTAACGCGGCGCAGGCCACGCCCCAATATGCGGCGCAGACCGGGAAGCCGTGTGGCTTTTGTCACGTGTCCCCGTCGGGCGGCGGAAAACTAGGCCCCAACGGCGACAAGTTCAGGGCCAATGACCACAAGTTGTAACAAAATGCCATAGGTTGGCCGCAAGCGACTGCAAATCGATAGTTTCACGTGCAGCGAGGCGTGTGAAAGGCATACTGAGAAAGCCGCGCGAAGCGATCCGGGGCTGCTGGGTGCGAGCCGCGCGAGGCGCCCTCTTTCAGTTTGCGATACCCGTCGAGCCGCTATTCGTGTTTGATGTCGCCGATTGGCACAAATGCGAAGTGCCGCCCCGCGTAGCACAATGTCCGAGTTCGGAGGCGAAGCGGACCAGATTTGCTCGGGGTAGTATTTCGCATTTTGACCCAGAGCGGACTCAAGGGGACATTGGGTCGCAGCCTCTGGGGCCGATTGCATCTCCGTTTCTCATTCGTCGCCCGGTCGCCAAATGCTAGGCTATAGCCATCGATGCGGCAGTTCCTTGGTTTGTGAGCCGATGGAGAAATCGTATCCAGCGATGGGGCCATCCCAAGGATTGGTTCGCTTTAGGCCAAAAGGGGATTCGATGACAATCTATTACGATTTGGGAAGGCACCATAGGTGGATCCAGACGAAGTCAACGGACGCCCAGGTGTGGTTTGATCGTGGTTTGATCTGGTGCTACGCATATAACCATGAGGAGGCCGCGCGCTGTTTCCTCAAGGCAGTGAAGAGCGACCCCTCTTGCGCGATGGCTCATTGGGGCATCGCTTATGCCGCTGGCCCAAATTACAACAAGCAATGGAAAGCTTTTGACCCCCTCGACCTCAAATGGTCGCTGGATACGGCTCATGAGGCGGCAAAGCGAGCACTCGAGCTAGTAGACGGCGTGAGCCCCGTCGAGCGAGCTCTGATCCAATCGTTAGTACACCGCTATCCTTCAAATGATCCGTTGGAGGTCACTCCAATCTGGAATGACAATTATGCAAATTTCATGCGTGAGGTCTATTGCGCTCACCCAGACGATCACGACGTTGCTGCACTCTTCGCCGAGGCGATAATGAATCGAACGCCGTGGCAGCTTTGGGACGTCAAGTCAGGCAAACCGGCAGATGGGGCCGACACGTTAGAGGCTATCGCCGTTCTCGAGACTGCGATGACCCACCCGCACGGCATGCAGCATCCGGGTTTGCTCCACATGTATATCCATCTCATGGAAATGTCGCCCACCCCACAGAAAGCCCTTAGAGCAGCGGACGCCATTCGCGGCCTCGTTCCCGAAGCGGGTCATCTGATCCACATGGCAACTCATATCGACGTGCTTTGCGGCCTTTACAAGAATGTCGTCGATGGCAACAGCCAGGCGATACTTGCCGACCGCAAATATCTTGCATGCGAGGGCGCTAACAATTTCTATTCGCTCTATCGCTGCCATAATTTTCACTTCAAACTCTATGGTGCGATGTTCCTCGGCCAATTGGAACTCGCCCTCGAAGCCGCTGACGAAATGATTGCTTCTCTGCCAGCGGACTTGCTGCGCATCGAATCGCCTCCTATGGCCGACTGGCTTGAGGGCTTCGTGCCGATGAAGGTGCACGTACTTATCCGTTTCGGCCGTTGGAACGACATTATCGCGATGCCTCTTCCCCCAGACCCCGGGCTCTTCTGTGTCACGACTTCAATGATCCACTATGCAAAGGCCGTCGCTCATGCAGCGCGTGGCAACGTTACGGCTGCCGAGGAAGAGGCTCGCCTCTTCGTGGCAGCCTCCGCTACGGTGCCGGCTTCACGTTACGTGTTCAACAACACCTGCTTAGACATTCTAGGCGTCGCAGCAGAGATGATGCGAGGGGAAATCGAATACCGCAAAGGTAATTTCGATGTTGCCTTTGACCACCTTCGCAAGTCGGTCGAACTCGACGACAATCTACCCTATGACGAACCTTGGGCGTGGATGCAGCCCGCGCGTCATGCACTCGGAGCGCTGCTGCTGGAACAGGAGCGCGTAGAGGAAGCTGAGGCGGTCTACCGCGCTGATTTGGGGCTGGATGGCACCCTCGCGCGAGCCTGTCAGCATCCTGAGAATGTCTGGAGCCTGCATGGCTTTCATGAGTGCCTGATGCGTCTTGGCAAACACGCCGAAGCCAAAATCATCGAACAGCGTCTCGAAATTTCCGCTGCTTGGGCGGACGTGCCGATTAAATCTTCCTGTTTTTGCAGGATCAAGACGGCGGCATAACGAACCCGTCGGCTTCGATGCGAAAAGATCGGAAAAAGATAATTGAAAGGAGATGAACACCGATATGGCCGAAGAGATGATTAGGAACGATCACTTCCGCTTCTGGCACCTTCCAGACATGCGGACCGGCCTGGCCGATGTCTGTTTATTGGGGGAGACCGGAAGTCATCGCCGCGCGGTCATGGTGACGCGATTGACCCAAACCGGAAATGTTGACTTAGAGGCGAGCAAGATACAATCCGCCGACCAGCGCGCTGATCGAAAGCACTACTGACCCGATCATGTAGGCCAGCGCCATCAGAACCTGACCACGCTCCATTAAATAGTAGCTGTCCAAAGAGAACGTCGAAAAGGTCGTGTAGCCCCCACAAATTCCGACCGTCAGAAAAATGCGAACCGACTGCGGTAAATCCCACTTGGTCGCGAATAAGCCGACAAAAACACCAATCAAGAGTGAGCCAGTGACGTTGATGATCAGAATGCCCCAAGGAAAGTTTATTCCGAAGATTTTGCCGGACCCAATTGCAACGAGGTATCGTGCGACTGATCCGATAGCGCCACCAACAGCGACGGCAAGGACAAATTGTGGGCTCAAAGTTCCTTACTCCCTAAACTCCATGCGGCTGTGCCTGTGAGCATGCCGAAGGGCAAAAGCGGAAAAACAAGATCAGGCGGTCCGCCAACTACGTAAGCGACAAGAAATACGGCCCAGAATGATGCCGTAACCCAAAGTGCGATCACCGATGAATTGGGTATTCCAGTCATGGCGCGCGGCTTCTCGGGAGCGCGCTGGCTTACGGCCGGACCAAATAGTCTCCCCGAACCTATCCCAACTAAGTATCGCGCGACTGAGCCAATCGCGACGGCCATGGTAGGCTGATGAGAATTCATTTTTGTTGGTCCCTCATGACCCACTCAGCGACACCTGTCAGCGCACCCAAGGAGACCAGCGGAACGACAAGATCACGCGGTCCGTCACATAGGTAAGCAACGAGAGATACGGCCCAGCACGATGCCGTAACCCAAAGCGCGATCATCGTTGAAGTGGGTATCCCAGCCATAGCGCACCCTCTCTCGGGCGCGGGCTGGAAGGAAATAGCTCCTACCGACGCTGGCGCGCCCGGTAGGAGTCATCAGCCTCTCGGCGGGTATCGGGGGACTCCATCCCCATCAATATTGCGATGGATGCTACGCCAAAATCAGAAGCGGTCAAGGGTCCGATGTTGGTACGAAACGGACCAGTCGGCCCGGTCTGATAATGTCTGTTCATAGGTGAAGACCGGAAGTGATCGGCGCATCGTCAAACCGACGCGTTTGATCCGAAACGGACTTGACACAAGCTGGTGTCGCGAGCCTTGTTCCCGATGATCGAACCTGCTTGTTGAACGCCATGGGCACCCTTCGCAACGTCGGCGATTTTCCCCAAGATGGGGGCGAAACTGCCGCACTCATTAGGTCTCTTGACTGGTCTGCCACCAGCTTGGGGCCAATCGCGGACTGGCCTGCGCGCCTCAAGAGCGCAGTCAGCCTTATGCTGCCGTCGAAAGCTCAGATAGTGCTGTTTTGGGGGCCGGAGTTTGTAGCGCTGTACAATGACGCCTATGCACCGACGATAGGTCAGAAGCACCCAATGGCTCTTGGACGGCCTGCACGTGAGAATTGGGCCGAGCTGTGGGATGATTTAGAACCGCTGCTTAAAGGCGTCCTCAATACCGGCGAAACTGTCTTCGCCAAGGACCGTCCCTTCTACATCGAGCGCCACGGCTACCCGGAAACAGTTTACTTCGACATCTCCTATTCTCCGGTTCAAAACGAGGCGGGCGAAATTGGCGGTGTATTTTGCATCGTCAGTGAGACGACCGAACGTGTAATTGCGCAAGAGCGCCAACGGCTGCTCGCTCGGGAGGCAAACCATCGCGTAAAGAACATGTTTGCCGTTTTCCATGGCATCATAAGTCTGAGCGCTCGATCAGCTCGAACGCCGCAGGAAATGGCTCAATCCTTACGAGGCCGTCTGAACGCTCTCATGCAAGCCAAGGATCTAATCCGTCCCGGGATTATGGGTACGGAGGCCCACAGCGAGCGAACAACCGTGGGAGACGTAGTGCGAACGGTCTTGCGACCGTACGAAGATGACACGTCTCGCGAACGCATCATCTTGAGCGGGCCAACTGTGCCCGTGGGAGCTATGGCCGTAACCAGTCTCGCTCTCGCGCTGCATGAAACCACGACGAATGCGGCCAAGTATGGCGCGCTATCGGAGCCGACCGGTTCGATCAGTGTCACATGGGCGACTGAGGGCGAGAACTTACAACTTGATTGGAAGGAAGCAGGCGGCCCCGTAATTGTCGGTCCGCCATCAGCCAAAGGTTTTGGGAGTGTGCTTGCGGAGCGCAGCATTTCTGATCAGCTCGGCGGCAGGGTTGAGCACAGTTGGCTACCGAGCGGGCTCACGTTGAGGGTTTCGGTTCCTTTGGATCGTCTTGCAGTCTGAGGCTGCGCCCGGCGGCAGCTTCTTGCGGGAAGCGTCCATTGAGGTCGTAAGCAACTCTGACACCATCAAATGACCGCTTGTGGCACTTTTCAGACATCGTGCGATGCCTAACTTGAGTCCGTTCTGGAGGGCAAAGCGGACATCGCAGAAAACGGTGCAAGCTGACTTTCGAGAATCAGACCTTACCGAAAGCGTGAGAAGTCAACACGTCCTAAATCCCGAGAGGCATTGCGTCAGCGAGGCCCGCGCCCTAGCAAGCGCAAGCAAGTGACGAAAGGTCAGGCTACCGAAGACCGCCCGGCATTTCTCTCACGACGGCGCCGACGCCACCAGATCCTACGGCGCGTGTCCGGACCGACCACCGGTGCCGGCGGCAAAGTGGCGGCCGGCGCTTTGATCTCGACCGCTTCCAGCGCCTGCTCTTGAGAATTGGAGGAGATCGGCGCCTCACACTCAACGAGAAACGCTCGGCCAGCATCGGTGATCTGCCATCCGGCTGGCGAGCGCAGGACCATGCCCTGGCTGAAAATGTCGAGGCCGGGCGTTCGGGCTGCGATGCGCTTGGTTCGATCGGTCCAATCCGGACCGCTGGAAATCAGGATTGCGACGTTGTTGCGTAGATCTGCGAGCGACAGGCAGCCTTCAGGCTGCCCAGCCAAAACCTTTAAGATGGTGACCTGGAAACTCACGGTCGCTACCTCAACGATTGATCAGCGAAACAGCCCAACGACACCGCCTCTCAATAAAGGCGGGGATTTCAAAGGGGGTTATGGCATTCTCAAAAAGCCGCTGCCGGATTCCGACCAGCACCGAGCAATGCACTTTGTCCCGATGCCGCGAGGATGAAGCAAATTAGTAAATTAGTTGTCGACGAGCATTCGACGGTCGCGGCGAGGCGCCAAGGGCCACACCCTTTCGGGAAGGTTCCGGAATTAACCCGGAACGTAGGCATTCAGCTTAACGGACGAATTACGTTGCGCCGGAACGCCAATGCAATAGGCGTATCTGCACCGGACATTGTCTCCATCCGGACCCAGCATGGCAAAGCCGTCGGTCGATCATACTCCGCCCGGCGGTTTTGTTTTAAGCGAGCGGAAAATGAGCGACCGTCCAGCCTTTCAACTCGTTTGCATCAAGTGTGACGCTCTCGGGATCGTTCTTGATTGTACTGAGGGCGCGCCGCTATCGACCCCGATCCAATGTCGAGGATGCGGTGGTCTGCGGGGGACGCTCGGAGATTTGCGTATTCTCGCTCGGCCGGACCGGCACGATCTCTTCGATGTCGGCTGTGAGTATCCTTGAACGGTAAGGTTAGTCGTGGCGTCGCGGGGTGAGTCGACGGACGATCCGCGGCCGGCAAAAGGCTACTGCGGCGGCGTAAACAAACCCTCCATCGTGTTCGAGCGCAAGCTAAAGGCGTAGCCCGGCGCCAGGTGGCCTGCCCAATCGCAGCAGACGCTTTTGTGCCGCGCTCAGTTCTCGCGAGACCCGCTGGCAAGTCCCCGGCGTCTGGCGCTGGGGGGTATTAATCGGCAATCCTCAGATGCTGCGGATGGGCGAGGCTGCGAGCCAACGCTGGGCAGTTGCAAGTACGATCCGTCATTGATCGGGCGCTAGCGCCGAAAAAGAGGCTGAAATTCGAGGGAGTTCCCAACGACAAAGGATAGGAAGTCAGTTTGCTTTGCAGCGCAAAAGAGAGGCCCCGGTGCGAGGTGAACCGGGGACGTTTTGGGGTCGTGCCCAACCGGGGGCGTGAGTGACACAACCTAATAATTGACATACCGCAATTTTGGCTCCGAGAATTTCGCTTAAGTCCACCCAGCTGGCTCCAAGAATTATTGGTCGAATTGTGGAGGGGTGCGCTATGCATCGTTGCCGGACGCCATTTGAACAACGGCTTGCTGACGAAGCTCGCCGCCTGAGAGAAAAGGCGAAAAGCCTACCGCACGGTCGGGTGCGCAACGAGCTATTCCGCAAGGCTCGTCAAGCAGAGACCGCATCGCATCTTACCGAGTGGCTGACGTCTCCGGAGCTGACGTCCGCCAAATGAGCAGGTATCGCGCCTGTGTGATAGGCGACGACGGGCAAATCACCCACTCCCGAACCTTCGCTTGCGGCAGCGATGCTGATGCTGCCATTTGGGCGCGGCACACGGCCGACAATGACATTGAGCTTTGGTGCGGTGACCGCTTCGTGAGTAGCTTGAGGTTGAGGTTGACAGATCAGCGCGGCGCTATCTCACACGATGTTGTTGAGGGCCGGCTGGTGCCGAAACCTACGAAATGATTACGGTTGGACATGGTAGCGAGAACAGCCGCCATCAGCATCCTTTACAAATGGTTTGATCTTGCGATCGAGAGTGGCGTCCGGGCGTTCGCAATCGTTCTTGAGCGAGCGGCAGGCCAGCCGGCAACGATCCGGCTTTAGTTCAAGGATGCTCTGGCGCGCGACGAACGCTTGTTACTCTTGCTCGGAGCGGAAGACGCTTGATTGCGCCCGCCACTGCCGGTGCCACGCTTGCTGACAGCGCGACGCTTGGTCTTTGACATGGCAACGATCGGCTTGTCTGGGGCGGCTTCGGAACTCGACATTAGTTGCGCAACGGTTTCCATCGAAGCAGCGAGAACTTCAGACTCTTCGACCTCCGCGGTCAACTCAATCTCTGCGGCCAACCAATGTGCATCGGCATTTCCATGCACACAATCGCTGTCGAGCCAGATGAAATAAGCGCGTTCCCGAATAGCCTGCTCCAGTTCCATATTTCCGCACTCCGTCGTTCGGTGCTGCACCATGATGGAGCTTAGTTAAAACTCGCTGAAGGAACCTGACGAAAGCGGGAAGGTTCGCTGCGCTCAGGACTTTTCCACATCCACGACGCGCGGTGGGCCGGCGGTCACTCCGACCCCAACTGCTGGGGCGATTTGCCTCGCTCCAAGGCTCCTCTGTTCGAGCGCAAAGCATTGTTGCGCAAGCTGATTGCCAAGACCGATATCCTGTTCAGCGAAAACTTCGAGACCGACGGCGCGGCGATGTTCAAGCACGCCTGCAAGATGGGCCTCGAGGGGATCGTCTCCAAGGTCCAAAACAGCCGTTACAATTCCGGCCGCGGCAACGATTGGGTCAAGGTGACATGCCGACAGCGTGAGACGCTGCCGATCGCCGGCTTCGCGCTGAAGGATAACCGCTTCGACGGCCTCTACATCGGCCGGCATGAGGGCGACGAGTTGATTTACGCCGGCAAGGTCGACCAGGGCTTCGACAAGATCTCGACCAAGGATTTGCAAGCGCGGCTGAAGCCACTGATCCGGAAAACCCAACCGTACGCCAAGAAGATCGCGCACCGCGGCGTGTGGGTCGAGCCCTCGCTTTTGGCCGAAATCGAGTATCGCACCAAGTCGGCCGCGGGTAAGGTGCGTCACCCGTTCTTTAAGGGCATCCGGGAGGATCTTTAATTGGCGGACCTTGCTACAAGATCGAAGGCCTCGTCTCGTTCGCCAACGGCGATCTGAGAGAGATGACAGCCTTCAAAGCAGCGCGGAAGGTCGATCCGTCGCTGCGCTATGCCGATTACCTCAATGGGCAAAGGACCGCCACGCTGGACGCGCTGGTTTGAAATACAGTAGAGGCCGTCTTACTGGGGCGGCAATAGTCTGTGGCAAGTACAGGATCGCCCGCGATACACATCACGGGTGGCCGAACAGTGACGTAGATCACCGGGTTCAGCGCTGCGTCGATGTAGGCTTTTGTTGCGGTCGGCAGGAATGGTTCTGCCCCGAGACGACGAGGAAACTGCGATGAGCGATACGGACAGAGAAGTTCGCGAGTTGACAGTGGAAGAGCTGGAGATCGCGACCGGCGGAAGAATGAAAATCCCGAAAAACCCTTTGGTGATAGCTTGGGAAATTGCCAAGATCCAGGCCGAGAACCCTGGCTTTTAATAAGAGGGCTTAACGCCGATACACTTGAGGCCGCCCGCGTGGCGGCCTCTTCACGCGCCCCTTAGAACCGGCGTCACACTTGGCCAACCTCAGCCTCGATCGTCGCGACGTCTTGGGCGCCGGCATGCCCCTCCGCCTCGATCCACACGGCGGCGAGGCCGGCGGCGCGAAGGTAGTATTCCGCGAGGAGTTCGTTGCTCGTTGGCTTGCCCATGCCCGTGGCAATGAGAAGCTGATTTGCGAGTGGAGCGTCAAGTCGCTTTTGGAAACCCCACCGCGCAGCGCATATGGAAACTGCGACGGCGGGGCCCGCGCTGGGCGGCGGCTGGAGGCTAACGCCAACGCGCAAATTCAACGGTAGGACGCATGGTGCGTTCCTGCGCTACGCGGTCGCACCGGGTTCCAGAATTAACCCGCAACACCGGCATTTAGCTTAACGGGCGACTTTCGTTGCGGCGTGGTCCCAATGCAGTAAGCGTTCTTCACCGGATAATGTCCCCACACATCCGGACCAGCTTGGGTCCTCATCCAGACCCAGCAAGGCGAGGCCGCCGGGCGATCTGCTCTCCGCCTGGCGGCTTTGTTTCTGGCGCTCTACGCCGCCTCTAGCTCAGATGACGACAAGGCGCTGCGCGACTGCTGGCTCGCGACCAGTTTCGTGTAAAGTTCAAGCCAACGCTTTTCGCGCGGGGTTGTTGGCTCACCTTCGAAAATCCAACCGATGTTGCCGCTGTCGTCCGTGGGAGGTAGCGCGTCGAGCATCTCGAACTCGAGAGCTTCTTCTTTAGTGAACGTCGGGGAAAGACAGATGTCGTCCTGCATGTAACCCTCCGAAAATTGATGCCTGCTTCACAACTATCGTATCGCCCCGGACGCCATCGTGAGCCAAACTTGCATTTAAAGTCGACCACTGGCAGGCCGCAATAATCATCCGCATCAATCTTGATACGCGACTTTCGTTGCGGCAACGCGCCAGTGCGATAGCGTTACCGGACCGGATATTGTCCCCATCCGGACCGAGCATGGCAAGCCGTCGGGCGATTATCCTCTTCGTTTTGCACATGAGACAGTCGAGCATACCGACACTTGGGGAAACACTTTCAACCGCGACGTGACATTGAACGACGTTCCGTCGGCCGCACGACGATCAATCGCGATGCATCGCTGTTTTTCATGGGCCAGGAAAGCATTCACGCTTGTTGCGTCCGCGATGCCACCAATCACGGCGCCGGCATTCGACTAAACGATCTCACCATCTTGCCTTTCAACTTCGCCATCTCGTTCGACAATTTCCGTACGATGCGTCACTGCCGGCTGATCTGGCGCAACGGCGCCTTTGTCGGCGTGGCGTTCGAAAGCTAACCGGGCCGGAGCGTGGTAACCTTGACCGGTTAGGTTAAAGTTCGGATCTCATTGCCGATCGCGCTCGGAATTCTATCGTCGAACGCAGTCGTGCGGATTGGCAGGCGCCCACTCGCCGGCCATGCGTACCGCGCGATCAGGGGTCGCCGCATTGTTCCAGCGCGGCGGCCCCGCCCATCGGGCGCGACATGGTTAGACTGCGGAACTCAATTACATCTGCGGAGAACCCAGCGTTAAATGGATTTTGAGCGCTGAGTTTGCGGGTTCCAAAACCAGCTCTTTTCCGAACCCCTCGCGAGCGATCGAAAAACCTCTCATTGCTCCTTGTTCTGGTGCTTCCCTCTTATGCAGAGCGGGCAGTGCCCTTTACTCTCCGAAAAGTCGAGAGCGGGCAGCAAGAAAGCATTGATACAACAATGCTTTGACAGAAAACCGGCCTACCACGGACAAACGGCGTGCTTGCGGTGATGCCAGCCGCGCCCTGCTTTTCTACCGGCAATTTCGCCGAAATTTTGCAGCCGCCCCACCTTTGAGCAGCCGCCTTCGCTACAAAGCGGAGCCGAATCTTATGCCAGGCCGGATCCGGAACCTGCCCAGCTTTCTGACCGCGGAAGCATAAGTCGCGGGACCAATGATCTGGATTGGCAGCGGGCGATGTCCGTTAGGCCGCGAGGTTTTGTTAAACGCCGGAATGCGCTCTGGGCAGCCTACGCCAGCTGGTGTACTCTGAACACTACACAACCTCTGATCCATCTGGATAAACTCCCCTCGCTATTATCGGCCAAGATCGCCGCCGGTATTTGCCGGCCGGAACGCGGAAAATCGAGCGGGGCCGGCCAGTGAGCTAGTCGGGTAGAAATGTCGGTCATTCGCAAAATCGGAATCACGAATTTCAGATGCCTGAAGAGCTTCGAGTGGGACCCGCTACCGGGGATAAACGGACTGATTGGCCCGGGTGACAGCGGTAAATCGACAATTCTCGACGCGATCGACTATTGCCTGGGTGCCCGACGCAATCTGCAGCTGGCCGACACCGATTTTAACTGTCTCGATGTTTCACAGCCCATCAACATCACCATCACGCTGGGCAAGCTGAATGATGCACTAATGAGCATCGAGGCCTACGGTCCATATCTGCGCGGGTTTAATGCCGCGACCGGTGAAATCGCCGAGGAGCCGGACACATCTCTCGAAACAGTGCTCACCCTTCAGATGGTGGTTGCAGCCGATCTTGAGCCACAGTGGACCCTGATTTCCGAACGCGCGGCAGCACAGGGATTAACCCGAAATCTGGGATGGCAGGACAGATTGAAGATCGCGCCCACGCGGCTCGGTGCGCTTTCGGAACATAATCTCAGCTGGCGCAGGGGATCGATCCTCAATCGCCTGACCGAGGAACGCCCGGACGCATCAGCCGCACTTGTTGGGGCAGCACGGGAGATGCGAGCCGCGTTCGGCGAGCAGGCCGCGGACCAATTGAGCGAAGCGCTAGAGATTGTCGCCGACGCAGCGCGGCAGCTAGGCATCCCGACTGGTGGGAACATCAAAGCGCTGCTGGACTCACATTCCGTTTCTGTGAGTGGCGGTACCATTTCACTTCACGACGAGAATGGTGTTCCGCTGAGAGAGCTTGGCCTGGGTTCTGCCCGACTTCTCATCGCCGGCCTGCAGCGCAAGGCCTCAGCCAGCTCGCCCATCGCGCTTGTGGACGAACTTGAATACGGTCTTGAACCACACCGGATTATTCGCCTGGTCGACGCTCTGGGTGCAAAGGAAGCGGATCCGCCGCTGCAGGTGTTCATCACCACCCACTCCCCGGTCGCAGTCCGCGAACTTTCGGGCGACCAGCTGTTTGTGGTGCGTGAGCGGGATGGACAACATTCGGCCGCCTGCGTCGGCACGGACAACGACGTGCAGGGAACAATCCGCGTTCATCCCGACGCGCTGCTTGCGCCATCGGTTCTCATTTGCGAAGGCGCCACCGAGGTCGGCTTCATGCGCGGCATCGACCAGCACCGGGTGTCTGCTGGCAAGACAGCCCTGGCCGCCAACGGCGTCGCGATCGTCGACGGCGGTGGCACCACCACCTTCCGGCGTGCCAACGCTTTCCTGTCGCTCGGCTACAGGACCGCCGTATTGCGGGACAGCGATGTGCCGATCAACACTTCTGCCGAAAGGCGTTTCCAGCAAGGCGGCGGTACCATCTTCGCGTGGGCAGCAGGTCGGTCCATCGAGGATGAATTGTTTGAATGCCTGCCCGACACCGGCGTTGACGGTCTGCTCAACAAGGCCATCGAACTGAAGGAAGAAATGCTGATCAAGGATCACATAACCTCGGCATCCGGCAACAGTATCAGCCTGGCTGAAATCGAGCGACAAATCCAACGCGGGGTTATTCCTCGCGAGACCCGACGGGTGCTCGCGAAAGCAGCCAAGAGTGGCGCTGGCTGGTTCAAGACCGTGTCGGCGATGGAGCAAGCAGCCCGCGATGTGATCGGTCCGGCATTCGAGAATGCGGAACGGGGCTTCCGCACCAAGGTCATTTCCGTCTTCCGTTGGGCCAGGAATGTCTAGCAAGATAAGCCTGCTGACGATTGAACGGGGCCTGGTTGTCGCGCCGGCCGGCTGCGGGAAAACTCAGCTGATCGCCGATGCGCTTGGAGAACACGGGTTCAGCAAGCCCATCCTGGTTTTGACTTACACCAATTCCGGTGTCGCCGCCTTGAGAAACAGGCTTGAAAACGCCGGGGTACAGCCGTCGCGCTACCGCCTCTCTACCATCGACGGATGGGCCATTCGCCTGATATCTACCTTTCCCATGCGCTCGGGACACGATCCCCGCATCATCGAACGGGAACGGCCGAAATATCCGGCTATAAGAACTGCCGCGGCAGCCTTGCTGAAGTCATCCCACGTCAATGACGTGATCGCGGCCAGCTATTCACACCTACTCGTCGACGAATATCAGGACTGCTCGTTGCGTCAGCACGCCATCGTCTATTATGCCGCGGGTGTGCTGCCGACCTGCGTGGTCGGTGATCAGGTACAGGCCATCTTCGATTTCGGCGACGACGATCTTGCCGATTGGGAGAAACACGTCTGCAAGCATTTTCCCCTTGCCGGCGAGCTTTCGTATCCCTGGCGGTGGCACAACGCGTTAGCTCCTGACCTCGGGCTCTGGCTGCTGGATGCCAGAAAAAAGCTGATAGCAGGCCGGCACCCACATCAGATGAATGCGATTCTCGGCCACGATGGACGTGCGTTCGCGCTGCAGTTCGACGATCTGTTCCGGTGTGTGAAATCCTTCGCCGTCACGTAATGGTTTGAGGCGTGGCGGTCCATGCCGGTTTCGCGGCTGTAGGGCTCGAAGTCCCATTCGAAGTCAGAAAGGATCAGGCCGGCTTTTATGTCGGGTAAGGCCAAAATCCTGTCCGCGAGGTCCATTTCCTTTGACGCGCGGACCGCCTTCTTGAGTTCGAGTTTTGCGCTCACCTTGCCGCCTTGCGCGGCGCGGTCAATCAGCGCCTCGCGGCGGTCGGTTGGGAGCTTAGCCAGGGCGTCGAGCTCTTCGCCTTTCTCGAGCGAGGTCCGCGCCACCTTGGCGAGGGCGGCCTCGCCCAGAGCTTCCCCCCGGGTGACGTCCCTCCGAACGGCCCGCTCGGATTGACCGGTTGCTTCTGCGGCGGCTTCGTCGAAACGGGGAGGAGCATCTTTCAGTTGGACAAGTTGGCCAACTGATCGGCGATCTCCACCATTCTTCGTCTCCGGATGAATCTGCTGATAAATCGCCTTGCGGCGTGCCTGCGCCGAGGCCCGTTCCGCCGGCGTGAGATCATTGCGACAGAGATTCTCGTCAATCAGCATCAACTCGGCGCGGAGATCGTCGACCTCGAGTATCATGGCCGGGATCGTCTGGCGCCCCAGATGCCGGAACGCCTCGACGCGGTGCATGCCGGCGATCACTTCATAGGCGCCACAAGCCTCATCGGATTTCTGCACGCGGCGAACGGTGATGGCGTTCAACAGGGCGCCGTCAGCGATGCTGGAAGCGAGCGCGTTGACGGAGCCTTCGTCTATCGGCCGCGCGCGCGAACTCGGATAGCAGAGATGGATCTCGATTTCGATCGCAGGGACCATCGCTAGGGTTCACGCCCTTGTATTGCGGTCGCCCTACCGGGAAGCGGATACTTCCCAAACCAAACCCAGGCCATCATGCAGTGCAATGAGCAACGCAAGGCCGGCCTCGGGGCGAACCGTTTTCAGATTTCGTACCGTTAGGCCATCGGAGCCGACCTCTAAGAAATCAGCAACGCAGACTATGCCTTGGTTTAAGAGTTCGGCCAGAACCTCCGCAATCGGTTTGCGGGCCGCTTGGACAGCCTTCTCTTGATGCTGATGCAATTCGTTTAGCCTTGCCTTGATATCTGGCCGGCGGAGAAGCTTGTTGTGGTTTGCCCTGTTCGGTTCGAACCCCGCGGCGACATAAGCGTCACGCGGATCCTGGCCATCAAACACGATGGCGTGGCAAAATCGCTCGTGCTTTGGATTGCGTAATGGCTTTCCCATCCCGTTTTCCTTCAATTACTGCCGCGGCGGCACAATCACGATCATTCGCGTGCCAGAATGCCGTCGGTCGATGATGAAACCCTTGTGCTCGAGCAGCGGTTGAGCCCGCTTGATCCGATTGCCGAGCTGGGATGGCGTCTTCGGCCATGATCGTGAGTTTCGGATGCGCTCGGGCGTCGCCGTGTCCAGTTCGATCTGCAAATCGGTCGGTGTTCCTTCCCATCCGACCTCCGAATATTTGGACATGATGAAATCCCTGATCGCGACCGCCACCGCATCGGCTTCGAACGTGTCGTTGACCACCACAGTCTGATTTTTCCGGTACGCCGTCTGGAATTCCGCACCCGTCCAGCCGAACGCAGGCGCCGCGGCCATTGACCACTTTTCGAAGTCGGCCATCGAGCCGGAGCGTTCGATTTGGATGCTGTCGATCGAGGAGAGCGCTCGGGAGACGCCTTCAAGAAGCGCGCCGAGGATCCTGCCGCGGACGGATGCAAACTCCATCCAGAAGTCTCCCTCGGCTTGTCGGCTTTCCGGAGGGATGGTTTCAAGATTGATGACCACGGCGCGCCTGCCGACATCGGCTTGCTCCGTCAGCATCGGGATGCCGTTGAGCAAGATCGGCCGCTGCACTGAAAACACGGATTCATCGCGGTTGGTATGTAAGGCGCGCGTGCGAAAGCCTGAACCGCTTGCGAGGCGACAGAGCGCATCTGGCAGAAATCCATTCACGCTGCTCAAATTGTCCACGCCCTGTACCCATGTGTTGGAAGCGGCAAGAACGAGATCCCGCTCATCCTTGGGCGCGGCGTAGATCATAGCGACGTCCGGATCGATCAGTGATCTCAACAGCCGGCACAAGACGCTCTTGCCGGTCCCCTGGACGCCATTCACGATCAGGATGGGGAACGGCCTTCCGGGCCGCAGGGCCGCCACCAGCCAGGATACGATCAGCTTGAACTCGTCCTCGTTACTGACGTTCACAAAGCCACGCAGCCGTTCGACGAGGTCGCCAGCTTCCGGGTCCGGCAACGGACGCGCCGAGACGGATCGGAGGAATTTCACGGGCGGCCGTTCGACGATGCGCCAGCCCTTGGCGGTGATCTCGACGGCGCGCCAGGCCTCATCGCAAAGGTCAAGATAAATGCGGCCGTTGGATTCCCCTACCCGGACGAAAGGCTCGTACTGGATGCCGTCCTCATAAGCCTTGATGTCGAGTGTACGCCGGATGTCCTCCAGGGCCTGGCTCGGTAAAGCCACGCCGGTTTTGCGATAGTACAGGCCGGATAGCCAGCGCTCGATCCCGTGCGAACGAAGGGACCAGCTCTCGGTGTGTCCGTTGACCGGAACTGAAGCGTAAGTGGTGCCGCTCGGATCGCGCCACAGCTCTACGCCCTCAGTGTTGAGGACGGCGCCAATCACGTCATCGCGTTGCCGCCGACGCCGCGGCCGCGGCGCGACGCCGCCATTCGCCGGAACGGCGGACGCGACAAGCTCAGCGGCACGCTTTTCATCCCAGCCGGCGGTCTCAGCATCCGCTGCGTCCCAGCCAGCGGACACGCCGAGCAGAGGCGCTATGGTGCTGATGGAGGCGGCCCCCACTTCCGTGGCGGCTCGCACCACTGCTTTTGCAAAGGCGAGGCCGGCCGCATCTGCGTCGGGCCATACCGTCACCGCGCGGCCGCGCAACGGCGACCAGTCGGCCTTGTCGCAGGACTTGCTTCCATTCGGGCTGGTGACCGCCGTAAAGGCCGGCAGGAGGCGCGCGGCGGCGTCGGCGGCCTTTTCGCCTTCCGTCACTACCACCGGTGCCGAGGGCCGCTCAGCGAGTCTCTGAAGACCGTATAGCGGGCGCGGCGCGGGCCAACTGGTCCAGCGCCAGGACGTCGTAAAGTCCGACAGCGAACGCCAAAGGGTAAGCGGGCGAAACTGCTTGCCGTCAGGTCCATCGAACCGGGCGATATAGCCCAGCAGTTTGCCTTCCTGGTCGGTGTAGGGCCAGATCGAGGTGGGCTTACCGAGATCCCGGTGCTTACCCGGCGCGGTCTTTGCGCCAGCCGGGACTGGTACGAGGATTTCCCAGTCTCCGGAGCCGGCTTTGGCTGGCCCGCGTGATGTGCCCCTAACCGGCGCGAATGGATCGTTCCTACTCATATGCATCGATCCCGAGGGCTTCGGCAATTTTCACGGCTGCCTGCCCCTGCTTGAGATGGAACAGGTACGCGGCAAGCGACGTGAGATCGCCGCCCGAAGCGTCCACTGCGAAATCCGACCATCGGCCGGTCCGAAGGTTCACCTTGAAGCTGCCCCGGCGCTCGTCGGCGCGTAATGGATTTTTGGCGACCCACTCTGCGCCTTCGCGTCGGCCCTCAGGCAGCCACCGCGGTACAAGCGTGTCGGCCGCGGCGAGCGATGCCTCGGCTATCTTCCGAAAGGCGATCTTGCGGGGTTCCGTCATGCGCCACCATTTGGGTTATCAAACAGCACCGCCAACACCTCCGCGATAAACGTTCTGCGGACCCCTCGATCGTGCTCCGCGCCAGGCGCCGCGAAGTATCTTCAGCTCGGTGGCAGGCGTCCTCATCCCAAGCTTGGTTCGTTCAGAAATCTTCTGTCTCACGGCAGGTGCGGCCATGGCGGCGCGCGTGGCTTCAGCGATGCGGCGTCTCGCCTCAGGCGAGTGTCGGTGACCGGGGTGCATGTTAGCTGTCCTGCGCTTATTCAAACTGACGCAGGAGATGCCGAGAGCGCGGCATCAGAACCGATGTCCGAACGAGAACAATATGTTTCAGTGCCAGTTTCACGTGAAAGGATCTCAGGCGTGCAAACCAGAGGCGCGGTGTAGCCAAACGGATGGACGCCGATGAAGGCGCACACCTTGAGCATGACACCGATGCTGACCGGCTGACCGCACTCGACGCGGCACACACTGGCTGCCGAGATCCCGATCGCTTCCGCCGCGCCACGCTGATCGAGCTTTTTGAGATGGCGGGTGATGTATAGCGCACCCGACAGAAGCCACCATACCACGTTCGGCGAGAGTACCTTCGCCGGCCGGGTCTTCCCGTCAACGGGATCAATCCCGGTTGCAGCACAAAGAGCCAGATACGCTCCCGCGTTGACTGGTTTGCCGGCGCGCGCCAAGGACGCTTGACGAGATGTCACCCCGGCTCGGCTAGCCATTTCATTCAGCGCAGGCCAGGAGAAAGCAGACGATTGCAGTGCATTTGAGAGGGCGCTCATCGAAAACCCTCCTCATCGGCCTGGATCAGCCCACGGCTGCGGGCCACTTCAAGGGCTTCGTTCATCGCCACGCTAATCCGGGGAGATGCTTCACACTGAGTGAAATGCCTTTGGGACCTGCGCGTAACTGGCCATCGCCGGAGTCAAACCATTTACGGAGATCGATCAGCCATGTTCCTTTGAAGCTTCTGATGGAAACGCGGGCGATCTCGCCGCGACTAAGTGGCCATTCGGCGATAACAATTGGTTCAACATCGTCGGTATTCGAGCGAGAATCGTTGCGCCGTAGCGCTTGTTGTGCGAGTGTCGTCATTGCGATTTATCCTTTTGCCCGGCCATCGTGCCGGGCATTTTTTTGGTTTGATGATTGTTGAGCTCTTTGATTATGCAGCTTGGTCAGACCCGACAGCGGGCAACCGTCCAACCCATTCCCTGAGATCGTTCGCCAGGATCAACGTTCGGCGCCCGCGCTTAACGGCACGGAGCTCACCTGCTTTGATCGCTTCGTAAAGAGAGGAGCGGCCGGCACAGGCAACAGTGCAGGCCTGTTCGATCGTGTAGGCTAGTGGTTCGTTCATTGCGATCTCGCCATTTCGTCCGAGAGGACAGCGCCGAATGCGCTGGCATCCGACGTTGACTATCCTTCGACGAGGCGTGTCGCTATTTGTCGATTGTCGTTATTTGTCGGTGGCTCGTCGGATACGACGCTGCCCTTTCCGCGGAAAACTGCAGTTCTTGAGCAACCTCACGAACCAGTTTCATGGCGTGGGATCGACTCCCGATCCCGAGCAGCTCTGCAACGTGCTCCTGCTTAAAGCCGCCTCCTCTAGCCCCTCCCAGCAGTTGACTGATCGTAAATGTTCCATTGTGGAGACCATCTCTAATAACCTTCTTTGCAGCCTCGCCCTTAACGGGTACCGGTCCGGTTATGGGCGAGGGAAAACATTGGTGGGACTGTTTCTGACTTTGCATAATGCCCGGTTTTGGGCCGGAAGGAGGCGCCGATTCTGGGCTCGATCTCGGCACTACAGGCGTCCCCTCGTTCGCCAGTGCAGGCAGCCCGTCAATGCTAGCCACCTTCACTAACTGCGAAGTGAGCCAGCCCATGAACCATTTGAAATCAACGCGAACATTCACCCAGGGAGCTGGCTTGTTTTCACGTTCAGCATCAAATTGCTTTTGCCAGCGGGGATCATCGACAATGGATGCCAAGTCGGTTGCGATGGTGTTGTCCTCAAAACCAAGATTCCGAGGGACATCGAAATAATTGGGCGGAATGGATTGGTCGCCGTGATGGTCGATAGACCCGACAAGAACTGGCTTTTCCGCCCGCCTTACGCCTTCGAAAAGAGCGGTTGCCGCCCGCATGCGCTCAGAAGTGACCTTTTCGACAGGATATCCTTCGACCGCGAGGACCTTGCACGTCTCACTGCGAACGTCGCGATCATTCCGCCGGGAAAGCAAACCTAATAGTTGGTATGTCTTCTCTGGCAGGGGCGCGCCAAACGCCAGTAAATCGACGATGATGGCGAGGAAAGGACGAGGCTCATCGCCAATGACTGCAAGCGCCTGATCAAGCGTCAACCCTTCCGGCGGCGACCATGGGGTTCTGCGAATTTGCGGAGCCCTTGCATAGGCGCTTTGATCTGCAGAAGCGCGTTCCAGTTCGCCCTTGATCGTCCCCGTGTAGGTGCGTTCCAATTCCCCTCTTAGAGATTCGGGCTCTCCGAACACTGGGAAAAAGGCCGCCTCAAACTTTTTCCTAGGGATTGGTGGCATTGCCAGACCGTGCTGCCGGTACATCGGGTCGATCAACCCGTTTTCCGTAAGCCACGCGTCTACTTGATTGTGTCGCCACTCGATCTTCTTGGCCTTCTCTTGGGCCGACCTGTAGGCCGTGACCGATGAAGCTTGCCAAGGTCCAGCCTCGAGGTCGTAACGTTCGTCTTCCGTGAGCGATAGACCGAACACGTTACCAAACTGCGCGTGTCCGACCCGGCCGTGTGCTTCCACGTATGAGATGGTTGGTTCGACGACTGGGGCAGGTTTGGGAGGACAGGATGTCCTTGGCACCGGTTCGCTGATCAGCTTCCCCTTGAGGGCTCCGATATCAACGGGAGTCGACATCCCAAAACCCTTCCCCTTAAGCCAAGACGGGTCGATCAACTCCGCGATCTCTTCCCAACCGATCGTTTCCCTAACCTGCTGACAGGCCGAAAGGTGCGCCACTGTTTTCGTCAGCCACTGAGCGTGTTCGGTCAAGCCCGGCGAAACCGAATCCAGCGATGAACCTCCGGCTGACATCAGGCTTGCGATAATGCGCGCCTCCGCCAGTTTTTCGAGTTCGTCATCGGAGAGATCGGACAGGACGGGATTGACCACGGCGTCAAAACGATCGAGCAGACAAAGCAACTCTCGCACCTGGGCGAGCAGCCAATTCCGCCGAAGCGCTCGCTCAAGGGCGCCCGCAACATTTTGATCGCCGGGTGGACCGACATAGTCGGGCACACGCCGCCTTTCGCGATCGTCGTCCGCCCCGAAGGTCTGCCAGTCGCCACTTCGGTCTCTCACTCGCGCGAGCAAAGACAAGTCGCTGTCCGGCTGACGTCCGACCCATCGCTCGGCAAATTTCGCGATACCGAACCGTTCCTCACGGTCGGTGCTCTGGCAGTGCAACGTGGCAGGGCCTGAAAATTTCTGCAAGGTCGCTTCCACTCAGCGAGCCACACAGGAAGACTGCGGGGCAACCGAGTGTGGTAATCGGCTTTCGGCTGGCCGGCCTAGCCCCGCGCGAATCCAATTCTACCTGATCCGCGGCAAGGCGGCGCGTCTTCTTTTGAAGGTCCACAGACCTTTTCGGTTAGAGCAGTCATTTACCTTTCCCTTCTGCCGAGATCGACAGTCCAGCACTCTTTGCAATCCGCCACCACTCCGGTTCGCCGGCCGGTGCGACCATTCCAGGATCTAGGCCAGAATATTTCGCCACTGTTACGTGCGGCTGATCGCTCGCGTCCAAATCTCAGGGTCGGTTTCAGGTTCGGTGTCGAGACTTTTAGACAGCGCACAAATCGCCAGCCAAGCTTCGGCCTGCGCTATTTCGATTTCGTGAGGTCGACCAGCTTCATTCTGGGTTTCCGTCCTCAACGGACGCACAAGATCAGCAGCCACATTGCGCGGTTTATGTCTCGCATCGAGCAGTGTAGCGTAAGCACCTTCAGCCACCGGCAGGTCGACGTCGGCCATGATCGCCCCGTCATGTTGATTTCGGTCTTGCCTTCATCTCCCCTCTACGAGCCGGATTTGAGGCAGGCAGCCGTGGGCACGATGTTGCTCGAAATCATCATGCGGCGGGGAGTTTCGTACCTCTCAGCGGAATCTCTTTGACTGTGCAAACGGTCGACCTTCAATGGGTCGATTGCGCAGGATCCGTCGATGTTTGAAGCTATTACCGTACTTTTGATTGTTCTGAGCGTCGGAATTCTTATTGCCCATGCATTGGGCGCGTTCCGACACTGGACCTAGGCGGTCCCGAGTTCACCGCGGAATAGGGCGCGGCTTTGGCAATGGGATGTGCCCAAGGATTGGCAACTCATTGGTGCGGGCGGACGCCTGGGCATCCGATAGCTGCCTTAGGATTGCCTCGGCAGTTCGCAGGAAGTCCTCCGCACTTCGATCCTTACCCATCCGCGCCGGTGTGTCCGCGGCTGGTGGCACGTCGCGTGCGGGCGCTGCCGGCTGCTCAGTTTCGACTCGCGGTGATGGAGAGACGGAGTAGGTGAAGCATCCTGCCAATTCAGGGGAGATCGCAACTGCAGGAACGGCAATCCGCAAAATGCTCATTTTCCCTTCGCCTTGAGCCCGAGCTCAACCAAGCGGCGGATGGCTTCGGGACGGCAGATTGCTTATTTTTCGGGGCTTTCGAGCCCTCGTTTTGAAGGGTTTTCGGAACACCCAAGAAAGGCTTTGCGTCCGTCCGGACGCAAGTCTTCTCGTGGCGTCTCAACAAGCAAACGATTCTTCGGGAGAGGCCATGCCCGCTTCACGCCCCCACTAAATCGACGACGGAATTGCAGTCCAAGAGTCGAAAGTTGGGTTTCCCGAACCCGTCGGCAACATTTTCAGTTGGCTTCACTCGGATGCGAAGACGCTCAGACATCATCTGCAGATATTGCCTCAACTCACTGTTGCTAAGCCGAATTTGGTTTCGGGCTTCACGGCGCTCGAACGTCGTCAGCGACGGATCCGCGAGCTGACGCCAAGCGACCCTCTGCACTTCTTTCAGTTCATGGATCTTGCTATCTAAGACGCTTGCGTCGGTCATCTGTTAGCCCCGCGGCCGTGACAAACAGTCTCAAGCTCTAATGCTGATTCCTAAAAATTCCCTAACGGCCCCCGGGTGGCGAATGCCAGCGGCGGGAACAGCCTGCGCGATCTCCCAAAGAGAACCGTAATGGTCCGGCTCTTCATTGAGCCATGATATCGCGTCGCGCGCGGAGAGCCAGACTATGCGCTCCTCGGCCATCGGCTGACCTTCGGATGACATGTGCAGCAGGAATGATCCATCGGCCCCCCGAAAGAGCCGTTCGTGGCCTGTAAATTCGACGAGAGTCTGAACGTCGATGGCTGGGTATTCACGGAATGCCAGGAGCTGCACGGCGCATTGGGTCCAGAGGTTGACCCCGATCGGAGATGATTCTGGTTAATAAAAGTCGTCTGCCAGCGTTCAGGATTAGTCCACACCTAGGCACGTTAAGAACGTAGATCGGCGTTGTCGCTGACAGGCCCAGGCTTGTCCGCAAACTGATGCCAAAAAGCGGTTTTGGCTCTTAAGCGGTCTGACCAGGTTTGGGCTTCATCCAACCAAAAACGTTCACTTTGCCCGTGCATCTTTGCGTGCTGCCGACAAAACGCCACCATCGCTTTACAAAATACTTCGTCTGATTCCATAGCTAGGTAACCGTCCCTGCCGATTGACGCGATTCATCTGAGACCGCTTAGACCCTTCGCTTTTGTGTCATTTCGGGAGATTTAGGTTCACGCCCTTTTTCGTCCGATGCTAAAAATAGTTTCATTGATTTCGGATTTTCTTGATGCCCTCCAGATCCAACAAAATCGCGCTTTTCATCGACGGGGCCAACCTCCACTCGACCTGCAGAACGCTTGGATTTGACATCGATTACAAACGGCTTCTTCACGAATTCGCGAGCCGCGGCACGCTAGTGCGCGCATTCTATTACACCGCGACTATTGAAGATCAGGAGTATTCGGCGAATCGTCCCCTGATCGACTGGCTCCATTACAACGGCTACACCGTCGTCACCAAGGCGACCAAGGAATTCATCGATGCCAGCGGCCGCCGCAAGGTCAAGGGCAACATGGACGTCGAACTCGCGGTCGACGCCATGGAACTCGCCGAGCATGTCGATCAGATCGTGCTGTTTTCCGGCGATGGCGATTTCCGCTCGCTGGTCGGAGCGGTGCAGCGCCGCGGCGTCCGGGTGACGGTGGTCTCGACGATTTCAAGCCAGCCGCCGATGATCGCCGACGAATTGCGGCGCCAGGCCGACGTCTTTACCGATCTGACCGAGCTTCGGAGCAGGATCGGACGCGCCCCTGCCGAACGTTCAGCACGTTCAACGGCAATAGCGAAGCCAGAGGCATGACGCGGCGCCACAGCACAGCAAAAAGCCGCAGGCATTTTCGCGCTGCGGCTCGCCGGGCTCACAAATGTATCGCTATGAAATTACCCCTCCCCGGTGAAGGGAGCTAAAACTACATTGCGCCCGACGTAAATCGAAATACGTAGTTCCGAAGCAGAAACATAAATTCAGTTGCAGCGGAACCACATTTCCGTTGCCAAAAATCCCCAGTCGTTAGTCCGACTTCGATAGCTCGATTGAATTCCTTTGACTGTGCAGACGTGTCCTCCGTTACTGAGACGATAGCGCAGGAGGTCATTCATGGTTGTGGCCATTGCGGCAACGGTAGTCATCTCGGGCATTAGCTTTCTAATGGCTCACGCCTTTCGACCTTGATCCTATTCGCATTGGGCGGGGCCGCCGCAATGGACGATGCGGCGACCCCTGATCGCGCGGTAGCATGGCCAGCGGGTGGGACCGGCCAATCCGCACGACTTTGGCGACGATAGAATTTCCAATGCGCGCCGCAACGAAACCCGCCGGTTTAGCTGAATACCGGCGCTGCGGGTTAATACTGGAACCGCTGTGGAAAAGTCGCCTGCCCTTGGATCCCGGTTTGGTCACTTCAAAATTGCGGGAGTGAGAGAACCATCACGCTTTTTGGATTTCGAATGGCCGGCGGGCGTCATCCCGCGTCACCGCCAGCGCTGGCGAGATTCGGCGATATGACAAGTCGTCACATTTGAGAAGGAAAACGGACATCGGGTTGCCAAAAACCCACTGATAAGTCGACACCGTGGCCGGCGCTGCTGGGATGGCGGGCCGTCACAGGTGGGGAATTCAAGCATGAGCCAGCGAGAAACCAACGGCTTTGCTGTGGTCAGGCCGCTCTATGGCCCCGGCGGCATCCAGGGCATGTCGCTGGAGCCCGTCACCGGATGGCGCGTCGACGGCAATGGCCAGAGCGGCCGGATGGTCCCGGTAACGGACTACGACAACGAACCACCGGATGACGCCTATGCGATCCGGCAACCCGACGGAACTTTTCGCTTTCCGGACGGTGAACGCTGCGACAACGAGAGCGCTCTGCTCACCAGATTCCGAAAGCGGTTGGAGGACTGACGCGGGTTTTTCCGCCAGCTCACCCACTCGGCAGCCATCTTCTTGATGACGGTGCGACATTCGCAATCGGTCGCCGCCATGAACCTACTTCCGGCTTCGACGCAATAACGGACATGGCCCGACTTGCTGCCGGTTCGACCCATCGCGACATTCAGCCTCCTAGCCGACGTGGCGTTCGCCTGATTTTCTGTCGGGGATCGCCCGACCACAAAGGCAAGCACTATGGACAAACTCAGCTTTCAAAATCCGCTATTTCAAATCTATGCGATCGCTGCCTGCACAGTGATTCTTAAAGCCGTGATGATGTCATGGTTGACGGTTGCTCGGATGATGCAGGTGAACGGCGGGTTTCGCTCGCCGGAGGACATAAAGAAGACGATCCTCAACCCGAAACCAAGCGCTGAACAACTGGCACCGAATGAATATGTGGATCGTATCCGGCGAATACAGCTGAACGATCTTGAAAATCTGCCGTTCTTCCTGATCGCTGGATTTCTTTTCATCTTGACCGAGCCATCAATAGCGCTCGCCGGATGGCTACTGTACGGCTATGTCGTCTCGCGGCTCTTACATTTCGCCGCCTATTTCACAGCAAGGACGCCGATACACGCGCAACTCTCTGGACCGTGGGTTCTTTGATCCTAATCTTTATGAGTTGCTGGACGCTCTTTGTTGCCCTGCGTTCATGAGCTTTGGGCCTCGCGAATTCTGGCCGGCTGTCGCTCCAGCAGATTTATGAGTTCACGGCCTAGTGCCGGTCATTTTTTTCCATGAATTTCTGAAGCCGCGTGGTCATTCTGACTTCGCCTTCAAGCCGATCTCGACTATCCTGGCTTCCCTTGCACCTTTTCTGTAGAGCCGTTGCAGTCGCGCATAAATTGCCGGGCGCGTCCGGTTGAGCGCCACAGCTATCTCGCCAGCCTCTTTGCCGACATCCAGGAGTTGATCAAACTCGGCTTTCTCGTCGGTGGTCCATCGGCGCGACGCGGGTTTCATTTCTCTGTCTTCAGCCCGAGCAGAGTCGTTCCAATGACGGACTGGACACAACAACGGTCAGCCTTTCGAGTTGGCGCTGATAGGTTTGAAAGAGGCGGTCTTTGTTTTCGGACGAACAGCTCGCGCCGTCGAGAGACGATATTTTTTCAAGGAGCTCTTGGATTTCGCGGGTTTTCTTCTCGCGGAACTCAATCGGGGTCATATCCCAGCCCTTCGGCGAATCATCAGTTGAATGCAAGTTGGCGCCCCGATCGGCGCAACTTTTAGGCATTCGGTTTTTTTGATTGCGGCAGGCGCGACTTTCCACAGGATGGGGGTTCGGCCGGGCCGCCGTCGTTACGAGGCCCTCTCAACAAATGACGCGACGCGCGGCAAGTTCGTACAATGGGCTTTGGACCTTTTCGAGTTAAGGCGAAATCTGGCGAACTAAGAATTGCGACTTCGGCGGCGGCGACGGCGTTCGTGCGCAGCCTCGAGCCATCCCGGCGCACCTCGTGTCACTGGACAGTCGCCGAACGAATATTCATTTTGCATGGATGAGCGCGGAAGATGAGACTTTGGCTGAGCGGGCCTTCATGATTGCGCTTGAAGCGGATGCCCTGCTAATTCCCTAACGCCCGAAAGCTGCCTGCGAGGTTTGGCGCTGCACGCATCCAAAGCGGTGACTAGCGGGGCCTGACCCCATCGGTCGACGGCAAGCCCAAGTTCTTTCGATGGTGTGTGACCGAGTCCGGCCCAAGATCCTGGAGGCTCAACAATGTTTCGTCGGCTGTTTCGCGGACCTCGCCGACTGTTTTCAGGCCCGCGGCCGCAAGCACATTATGAATGCGCGTAGAAAGTCGAACGCGATCGAT
Source organism: uncultured Pseudomonadota bacterium (assembly GCA_963819325.1). Taxonomy (GTDB): domain Bacteria; phylum Pseudomonadota; class Alphaproteobacteria; order Rhizobiales; family Xanthobacteraceae; genus Bradyrhizobium. The sequence goes on along the minus strand of CAWFVT010000012.1, from coordinate 420,728 downwards.
CGGCGTATCGTCCGGTAACTCCGGCGTCGGATCGACCAGATGTCGTTCGTTCATTTTTCCTTTCGCCTTTAGCCCATCTGCAATTGGTCTGGTCTGATTTTTCTCAAAATTACCTGGAGTTGTCTGGCACGTGAACGCACGGCAGTTTCGGTCCGGTTCATCCGGATACCGATCGCTCGTACGCTGAGGCCCGTGAGCGCCAACCTCCGCAACTTATCATCGTCGGCCTGCGTCCATGGTCGAGAATTGAAATGGGCGGGTTCTGTCATCGGTCCATGCGCCCCGAAGATTGAGCAAACCATCTAGCTTTCGAAGTCGCACTGGTCACTTCATTCCGGAAAGCAACAGGTGAACGCGCGAAAGTCGCCCGTCAGGGTTTGGCAAGTCAGTAACTCCGCCGCTGCCGACGACGGAGTGATTGGCTTCAACCTGCTCGATCGGCCCGAGAAATATCTCGGTCAAATAGATGGCGCCGACCGAGAGCACAATCGCTAGCGCTACGGCAAACACCGTCTGGACGACAAATTCCACGTTGCGCACTTTGCGGATCGTCGCGACCTCGCTCTGACCTGCCCCAGGACAGATGACCACGTTCTCCCGAGTCGGGGAATTGAAAACTGGACTCGCGAAAGCGCCCCGAACGGGGATAGATTCTCAGCCCTTCCCTTCACCCTCCGCTCCAGCCGATTAACGTCAACGCCGACTCTTTCGCGGCCGCGAGTTTAAAAGATCCGGCAACGGTGGCAGCTGTGGACGCTGCTCGGTCTCGTGGCCGGGTCGTCCTGAACCTTCGCCTGCTGTTGCCTGCGGCTCACAACAAGCCCTATGAGGCCGGCAATCACCAGCAACGTGCCTGCTATCATGAGCCAATGCGGCAGCTGCAGCCATTCCATGGCGGTCTTGACTATATCCACCTATTTCTTTGCCTTGAGCCAGATCTCGACCAGGCGGCGGTGGCGCAAATCATTCTGCACGCGCCGCCGCTCCGCCCTTTTCCGTGACGTTATATTCGACGTCGCTGATATTGGTCGCCGATGACGTCAACCAGCCCAGGTCGACCAACCGATCGTACTTTCTGCGGTCGATATTTCCAGCCGTGTATTTGCGGCCGCCGTCGGCGATAATCTGACGGATCAGTTTGAGGTCCTCGTCGGTCATTTTCCGGCCTATGGTCTCAGTAAAACCGATCGTTTCTAACCGAGCGGAATTCCGCTAGAAGCTTTGTGGCTTCCGGCTGAGGATACGAAAGACGATTGACTTCGGCGAATTAACGAGGCGGCCCTCGGAGCTTGAACTCCGAGAGATATCCTTTGGCTTCCTTCGCGATACGCCTCTAGTCCGATCTCGACCAGCGGCTAAATCGTTTCTACTCGGTAGCCCAACCGTCGAAGATTGCTGAAAGCCTGTACTTCCATTGGCTTCGCCGTTCTAGGGATCTTGACAACAAAGAGCTTGTCTTTGTTCTTCTTCATTCTTGTATGAACGTCTGCGAAGTGAATGAAATGATCTTCGGAGATCAAAGATTGCTCGTCGCGATCGCCGTGGTGAACGGCAATCGACCATCGCGTACTCATCGTAATTTCCCCAAAATTACTAGATGCGTCATTGCAGCTAGCAATTGAGTCTTTTTCATTGCCGTGAATGGGCAAAAGCCAGAAACCGCCAACTCGTAGATGACGTGCTCGCGTATCTCTGACTGATTTTATGCTATCTCAGCGCACCGACATAAGTTGGTAAAGTGGGGCTGGGCCGAAGACATGGCTATAGCGGCGGTTGATGTCAGCCTCGACCTCGGCGAAAAAGTCGCACCCGCTCTATTCTGGCGCACCGTTGACAACGATATTGGATGATGTCGTGGCCTTCACGGTCGGGCACGCTCTTCTCGATCTTCATTATCTCTTTGCAGACGAAACAGCTGAGCAGATCAATCAGCGGACTTTTGTCATCGTTAGATGAGGGTCCTTTGGTCACTTCGTCAACCTTGCCCGAATGAAACGCTTTTGTGCGGCCTTCAGATTGCTACACAATTTTTACTCATCGGCTTGGCACTCCTCACAGACACCCTGCTCCGGTCAATTTGCGTTTTTGAGCAATCTCGCGAGGCAGCGCCGCGGCGAAGGCTGCGCTTGTTGGGCGGCGATAGCGAGACAAATCGCAATTGCCGCGCCGCACCCGGCCCGGTGACTAGCGGGGAGAGTGGTACTAAGCCCGCGCCGAATCGCAATATGGTGAGCGCTTCTGACGGTGCTCCCGATATTGTCGATCACATGGGGCTCAGATCGTCGAGAAGCTCATGGCCGATCTCGGAATACTGATGTCGGAGGAAAGCGCATGATCCACGCCCTAGAAGCCGTTGGCGTCGCATGGTTGATGATCAACGTCGCGCTGTTCGTGGTGATGAAGCGCGAGGATGCCATCGCACTCAGTCGGTGCACGATTGATAGGTTCTGGCGCGCGGTGGGTGCGGTGCGAAGCTTGCCGACGACCAGCGCTGCCGATGCCCTGATCGAGATCAGGGGCAACACAGAGGCGCGGGCTCTGGGAGACTAGACGCGCCGAAGCGCCCCGAAAAAGCGGAAGGCTTGCCTACCTGCCGGTCGATCAAGCCTATCGATGCTCGGATCGTGATCAACATCACGGAATACGCGCCGTTGCTCCGGCATCCTGTCCACACGGGGAATGAGCCCCCACCACAAAGGAAGGAATGACTGACATGACCCACTGCAAATTGAACACGAAAGCCTCTGACATTCACAGTTTGAGCAATGACGATTTGAGCGCCGTCTCGGGCGGCCAGCAGGTTTACGTTCATGAGTACGGAATCGGCTCGGTGAACATGCAGACTGGACTGCGGCCGTTCGAACCCAAGATGCCGGCCAGCCCCGATCCTGAAGGCGGAACTCGGCGCCTATGGATCGACCAACAACAACTTGCCGGGCTGATCATATTCACTGACTACCTCAGGCGGAAAAAAAGGCCGCCTCTGCGCGGGGGTGCGGCCGGGCATTCGTCAAAATCATCGGTGCGCCGAGCCGTGCCAAAACTTTGGCACCGCCATGCCCCGGCCGGTTCCCCAAAATGCCTGAACTGCTCGCAGACGCGCCCCGTCTTAGCGGACCGGCATGTTTCGTCCGCCGGGCGGCGACGACACGAAGCTCCGCCAGGACGAAACCGTTTTCCGCATCGGCGAAGACATCCGGAAACCGACGCTGGATACCAATTGACCATCAAATGAAGGGCCGCAAAGGCCCATGACAGGGGACCGTCATGATCAAAGCTCTTTCAGCCGTTGCTATTGTTGCGTTTGTCGCTGCCTCTCTCGCTGTGCTTCCCGGTTTTGCCCCACAGGTCGAAGCCAGCGTGCCGGCGCCACTGGCCAAGGGAGACCGGTTCGACGTCCATCAGATCGGCCACAACTGCTCGCAACAAACTTGGCCCAACATCGAAGCCTCTTGCCTGCGCGACGCCGGCTCCAAGATGATCGTCCGTGGCGCCCGGCTGGTCACGGCCGACCGCACCCCATAGCGCAAGCGTGTTGCGCGAAAACATCATGCGTCGGGATGTTCATTGCACTGAACTGAATTTTTTTGACTGTGCAAACCAGCCATCCCACTAGTAGTTTTATTGCCCAAGGATTCGCCCATGTTTGAAGCTGTTACTGAGCTTTTTGCATTTATTAGTGTCGGTATTTTCGCTGTCCATGCATTGGACGCCTACCGGAATTGGACCTAGGTCACCGCGGAATAGGGCGCCGTTTTGGCAACGGGATGTGCCCAGTGATTGGTCGCTCGCCGGGGAGAACGGACGCTTGGGCATTCGATAGCGGCCTCAGTATTGCCTCGGCAGCTCGCAGGAAGTCCTCCGCTCTTCGATCCTGAGCGATGCGCACCGGCGTGCCCACAGCGGTACCAGTCATTTCGCGTGCGGCCGCAGCCGGTCGCTGCTCAACTTCGACTCGCGGTGGTGGAGAGACGAAATAGGTGAAGCTCCCAGCCAAGGCAGCAGCGGCTACAACTGCAGGAACAGCTAGCCGCAAAATGCTCATTTTCCCTTCGCCTTCAGTCCGATCTCGACCGAGCGCCGACTGGCTTTCTTTCGCTTTATGTCGAGGCGTTGCAATTGCGAATAAATGGATAGGCGTGTCCGCCTAAGAGCGGTCGCTATTTCGGGGCCGGTCCTTCCGGCCTTCAGGAGATCGTCCAGTTTCCTTCGCTCCTTGACCGTCCATGGTCGCCGTGCAGGTTTCAAAGGACTCATTTGGCTTTCGCCTTCGGCCGATCGACACGCACCTCCCGAAACTCTGCTGGCCCCTTGGTAAGCCTGCGTTGGCGCTGGGCGCGTTCTTCCGGCGCGGCTGCGGGATCGGCGATTTTGTCGATCGCGTTTGCGGCCAGTTCGGCGGCCCGCAACATCCGGCCCGGCCTACTGGCGGGCCTCGCTGGGGCCTTCACGGTAAGGCCCAGCTCTACCAGCCGGCGGATCGCTTCGGCCCTTGTAGGTTTGTCTTCTTGTTCGGCGACCCACTTATCCAGCGCATCAAGCGGCTCCGGCTGCCATCGGACGACGACCTGCACACCTATTCCGGTCGGTTTAGGACCTCGACGTTTCTTTGCTAGCATGGATTGCTTCTTCACAGAAACTATGCTAGCATAAAAGCGAGCCGAAGGGAAGTTGCCACTTCCGCTTCGGCTCTAACCCGAACCACAACTGAGTCGAATCCAAGCCACGATCCGGAGGGGTCGCCCCGCTGCTTTGGCGAGACGGAAACCGGCGTGGCCCCTCGGGCCGGCGGCATGGCGCCGAGGTCGTCAGGCCGCTGGATGCCAAGTCGACCTGTAACCGTCAAAAGCACATCGGGGCCTTCGCGACCCGTCACAAGCTGCCGGGCGGGCGGATGGATTGGCGGAAGCGGAAGGTGGACGGAAGCGTCGTCCCGAGGGCCTGAGCCCCTCCCGGCGCTCCCTGCGCCAATCCTCGCGCCCGAAAGCCACCTACGAGACAATACGAACAGCCTGCAAGACACGAGGTGTGCGTGGAATATCCCCGAATTCCGATGATGCGTAGTCACGCCCCTCTGGGGTAATGATATGAACCTCGTAACAAATCTTCAAAAGTTCGCGGGCCTTCCTGAGCGCCGCCTCCGGGCTTTTCCGGCGATGGATCAGCTGGATGCCATTCTGACAATTAGCCCTGATGGTGAAGCTCATTTTTTCTTCTTGCGCTTCTTTTTCAGGATTTCGGCTTGGGCACGAAAGGCCTCCGCCAGCGTTCTCATCTCACCAGAAAGAGAGGCATCGGCGGTATGATAGGCGACCCGCTCAGCGGTGCGTGCCTGTTTCCGAAGTGCCTTTGCGCTCTTGCTCATGCCGTTTCAACGTCAGGGGCTTTGCCGAGTTCCAGGCTCAAAAGGAGGCTCGACGGCGGCATTGTCGCGAGATACTGAGCGGTCAAGCGAAGCTGTCGTCGCGCTTCGGCGGGCGAGGCCAATTAGGAAGTCCTAATGAGCAGCGATTCCAATCTCCTGCCCGTCACCCGCCGCCGCTGGCCATGGCTCCTTCTGTGCGTCATCCTTGGCGTGACGTGCGCTGCCGGCGTCTACGCTTGGCCTCAAATCGCGACGCTGGTCCCCTCGTTGGGCCACCAAGCGTCCGGCGGAGGAACGCCGGCCAACGACAAGGATGCTCTCCCGGATCTCCTTGCGACCCAACAAAAGAGCGAGGAAGACCTGGCAGCTCTGGGCCGGGCGGTCGCGGACCAGCAGGAACAGCTGAAGACCATCGTCGAACAGCTAGTAGCCCTGACGTCGAAGGTGGAGGCGCTGCAGCGCGCCGCTCCGGCACCGGCTCCAACACCACCGCCAGTCGCCGCCGAACCGCCCCACGCACCGGTCGCCCAGGCCGCTCCCCGGCCGAGAAGGCCGCCGTCTCAGGCTCCGAAGCCTTCGGGCCCCATTTCGACCGGCGGCACCCCGCTGGGCGTAGCCCCCAACGACGCAGCTCACTGAGCGTAGTTTTACGGCACTGAGCCCCCCGAGCAGCGGAACGCACTTACGCGGTTCTTTGCCGACCGGACATCCCGGCCCCGGCGCACAACGGAGCAGATACGCGCCGGCAATGTGGTGGTGGATGCTCGGACAAGGGGCTAGCTGTAAGCCGCGCCAACTTACGCCGATCAGGCGAGGGTCTTTTGTCGCAATTTTTTAATCTTCCTGTCAGCGACTGCACCGAACCTCGGCGCATGCGCTCTGACGGCGTCCGAGATGTACGACGGCGCAAGGTGGCCGTAATGCTTTTCGACCGTGCGGGTGTCGGAATGGCCGAGGTTTTTCGCTACCACCATCAACGGCATTCCGTTCATCACTGCGTGACTGGCCCAAGTGTGACGTAAGCCGTGAAAATTGATCGGCGGCGAGATCTTCGCACGCTCGTTCGCCGCGTCCATTGGCTCTGACTGATGGTCCGGCAGCCAGGAGGAGCCATCCATCTTGAGAAAGACCGGCTCGATCCCGACGCGGCCGGCGGTGACGATCTCGAAGAATTCGATGCCGTCCGCGCTCAGGACGATATGCCGCGGCTTTCCCGATTTGGAATCCGGGATGGCCAGTGTTCCGCTATCCGCATTAAAGTCTGCAACCTTTAAGCTGCACAATTCACCGTAGCGGGCCCCACTCTCGAGCGCACCCCGCACGATTTTCCGAAAGTCTTCTTCTGCGGCGTTGACGAAGCGTCTCGCTTCGTCAATCGACAGATATCGAACGCGTGCGGAATCGACGTTCTGAAAAGGCTCCACGCGGCGCCAAGCATGATCGCTTTTGATCTTTCCATCATTGAACGCTCGATTTAGGGCGGCTTTGAGAATTGTCAGTACCCGGTTAGCTGTGGACTTCCGCCGGCGCTCCCACTCGGGGTCACCTTCGTTGTTCTTGAATTGCTGCTTGGTACCCTTTTTTGTACGAACTCGGGCCGGAGCCTTCGCTATGCCGGCATGCCAATCTCTGATTTTGTCGGCGGTCAATTCCTCAACTTTGATCTTGCCGAGCTTTGGCAGAATGTCTGCATCGGCACTGTACTTCGCTTCGCGTGCCGACTTACGATGAGTGCCCAAAAAGTTGATATACTGAGCGACGCAATCGGCGACCGTGAGATTGGCTTTTATTTTTGCCGGACCGTGAGCGCGCTCGACCATGCGCTCGCGGGCTTTGACTTGAGCCTGCCAAAAGTTGAGGACGGCGACGCCATCGGCGTCTGAGAAGTCGTCCGCGGTGCCGAACGTTTCGGTTTCATAGTCGGCCTTCCCGCCCAGATGATGCCGGATGACCCATTTGCCTGGCCCGCTGAGCGCTTTGCGGTAGCCGAGCGACAGACCTGGCTCAAGCTGCCGATAGTACGGCTTGCCGGCCGCCTTGAGGCGACTACGAGCCGTCCTGGTATCCAGCGAGGCGTCTCGAACTGAGCGAGCCATTAGCCACCCAAATCAGGTTGCAAAGCCCCCCTATTTAGCGCTCGTGTCCAGCAAATGTCCAGCATTCGGGGACAGACAACGGTGGACGGCTACGAACGGCTGTGGTCATATCCTATTGATCTTGCTCATGATTTTTGAACGACCGCGAACGGTCGCGGACGCTGGAGGAACCCTTTCACGGTGGAGAGAGCGGTTCGATTCCGCTAGGGAGCGCCAGTTGTTTCAATGGCTTAGCTCTCTGGCGCTAGTTCATGTCCAGCATCTGCGCGAGATGTCGGCGCATCGGCGTGTTGGCCTGTTCCGATTCACGATGGGCTGGTTGATTTCGCAATGGCCCGTCGGGCGCCAGATGCCTGACACGATTTGGTCGCCCTGCCCCAATGCCGAGCGATCAGTCGGCAGAGCGTTCGCCAAAGAACATTTCGAGCGGCATCGAAGGATCGGGTTGTGTCCTGATCATGGGCGAAGAACCCCTGCACGACCGCGATAGTGTGACCAGATTTCAACACCGGCGGAAAATCAGCTCTATCCTTATTCGGAACACAGTTGTGCCCATCGCCACTCCCACGACTTTGGGAAGCTGTTTGGCGATTGAGGACGTCAAATCACCGAAACCCGGAGTTGTTATGTGCATCATCCCGCTGGACGTTCAAAGACGGTGTGAACGGCGGTGGGCCGCTCAATTTTCCCGGCCGCCGGAATTCGAATCGGTCGCACTTCGAAATCAGGGGCCGGAAAGCCAGCAGATCGTCGGGCCCGACAACACAAAAGACCCCCGGGTGGAAGCGGCGGGCTCGCGAGCGCGGACTGAGCCCCACGGTCATTGATCCTCTGACCAGTCGATGACGTCGAAGAACATTCCACGGTTGAGCATTTCCGTCTCCAGTTCGACGGCGTGCGGCTTCACGAACGCGGAATCTGGGTTCCTCGCCGAGACCGCTGAGAGCGTTATCAGCCCCGAGAGCGCCGCGGATGCCCTCGTACATCATCGTGAGACTGTCGTTCGCCCGGATAATCCGCGGTTACGGCAGGCGGAGGCGCGGTTTTGGCGCTTAGCAGCCTGTAAACCGAGGATCTTGCCCTTCATGCAATTCGGTCAAATACGCCAGGCCGTATATCGTCAGTTGCTCAACATCGCGCTGGCCGGCAGACGCAAGGCTTTCAATATACCGGCTAATTCTTTGCCTTGAATCCGTAGCTCGCTCGGCATCAAGGGGGCACATCGATTGGTAGGTGCTCAAAATATGTTCAACAACATCATTCATCGCAAAACTCCGAAACAAATGCGCTGCAATAACCGCAGTGCAGCATTTCGCATTTCGGTCGTCGATGCGTCCCGAAGTCGCGGGCAACAAAATCTGGAAAAGGCTCCCGCGGGATTTGCGGGGCTGCAAGACATCATCGGTAAAAAGACGGCCCCGGCGACGACGACCAGCAGCGAGACCGCTCTCTTGGGGGCGTGCCGCTCGGGGGAGACGACACATATTAACAACCTTCTGCGGCGGCGACTGTTCCTGTGTCACCTTTTGCACTGACGACCCGCGCCACTTCGTTTTCATTTCCGGCATTCTTTCACCTTCCAGGAATACTCGCGATCAGCCCGGGCCCGCCCCCGGGCTTTTCGCTAGTAGCCTAAAGGTCATTTCATGGATTCGATCGTGATTGAATGCGCCGACGACACCGAGGCGACGAAACAGGCGGAACAACTTGTTGACGGCCACGATGTTGAACTCTGGCAGCGCGACCGCAAAATCACTGTGCTTAAACACACCAGATAAGGCCGCCTCAGTTGGCGGCTTCTTTCGCTATAGCCCCGACTTAGTGAAGCCGATCACAGTGGCAATGGATTCTGTCATTTATCCTCTATGACGGGGCGAGCACGCGGAGGCATCGAAGCTCATGGAAAGCGCACAACGTTGCAAAGATCGGGCGGCAGAATGTATTCGCCTAATGAACTCAGCGCCGACCAAGGATCAGGCCCGCACGCTGAGAAATATCTCTTTCAGCTGGTCCAGACTTGCAGGCCAAATCGACCGGCACAATCAGCTAGCACGGGAACAAAGCCGAGTTGACCGAGCGTCGCCCTAATCCAATCCAGAACTATTCAGAGGCAAAATGGCAAGCATGAGCGCGGACCTGAGATCGGACAACGCGTCCAGCGACCGTTCCAATTATCCTTTCAATACATACGCGATCGGGCCCGGGGCCGGCTCGGGGGTTGCAGATGAAGAAGGAAGCGCGCCTTCGTCAATGATCGCGTAGATCTCGCGAGCGGTGCGCCATTCGCTATCGAACCGCGGCAAATGCCTTGTCGTCAACGGACGGTGGTTTCGCCATCCCATCCGCCCCGTGAGCGAAAACAACGGGTCATAATCCGTTAGCTACGATTTGAGACAAATCCGACCGATCGACGCGGAATTTACCGAATTTTCATCAACGGCGCCAACGCTCAGCGGATTGGACGGAGGTCCGCCGAATGACGGTGATCGACTTGGCAGAGGCGCGACGAGCGAAGCGTCGCCCGGTTCTGGACATGGCTTTGATCAGGATCGGACGAATGTCGTTCAGTTGCATCGTTTACAATCTGACCGACGCGGGAGCAGCGCTCGACATCGGGTCGCAGAGCGCGATCCCCGACCAATTCACGCTGATCGTCTTGCCAAAGACAAAAATCTATTTCTGCAACGTCGTGTGGCGCACGAACGATCGCATTGGCGTGTCGTTCCGCTGACTGATCGGGTGAAGCATCCCCCTGGCTCCGGCCCAGTCTCTAGCGCCGATGTGTTTGTCCACGGCAATCGGTAGCGGCTTGCTGCGCCAGCGCCCGGAAAGGCATCCGCGAGAAGTTCACCATAGAGCCGGCGTTGGACCGGGGTCGAAACCAATCCTATACTGAGCGGATGCACCGCGACGCGAAAGAAGTGTTGGTAGGGTTAGCTTCACTGCTGGTCTTCGGCGTAGCCCTAGTCGTTTGGCCGCCATTGGGCGTTTATATACACGATGCCATTCAACCCCTACTCGATAAAATCGCAAGCTTCTTTTAGGCGGGCCGATACATCCTGTCCGAATTTTTGATTACTTCAGAAACTTCACGCCAGCCAGTTCGCTGACTTCATGTGCAACCTCTACAGCATCACCACGAACCAAGCCGCCATCATCGCGCTGTTCCGCGTCATGAACCGATACGTCGGCAACCTACCTTCCATGCCTGGCGTGTTTCCGGACTATCCGGCGCCCGTGGTGCGCAACGCTGGCACCGAGCGCGAGCTGACCATGATGCGCTGGGGCATGCCGCCGCCGCCACGGGCTGGTGGCTACCCGGTCACCAACATCCGGAACATGTCCTCACCGCATTGGCGAGGCTGGCTGAAGCCTGAAAGCCGGTGCCTGGTACCCTTCAACAGCTTCGCCGAATACGCGCCAGAGCCCAATCCGGAGACGAAGAAAAAAGACGTGGTCTGGTTCGCGCTGAATGACGATCGGCCGTTAACCGCCTTTGCAGGGATTTGGACCGAGTTCAGGGGCAACCGCGGGACCAAATCCAAGCCGATACCTGGACCGCACAATGTCTACGGCTTCCTGACGACGTCGCCGAACGCGGTGGTCGAGCCGATCCACCCCAAGGCCATGCCGGTGATCCTCACCACGGACGAGGAGCGGGATGTCTGGATGCGGGCGCCGTGGGCCGAAGCAAAGGCACTCCAGCGACCCCTGCCCGACGATACATTGAAACTTGTCGCTCGCGGTGCCGACAAAGAAGATCAGGCTGTCGCGTGAGGGGTGAGGCGGTTCACGAGTAGTGGTCTTTTCTCGTGGGTTCCAGAAATAACCCGCGGCGCCGACATTCAGCTTAACAAGCGACACTCGTTGCGCCGTCGTCTCGAAATGCTATCACAACCGCAAATTGTTGATTAGCTGGTCAACGCTTGCAGGCCAAATCGACCGACACAATAAGCTTGTGCGGGAACGGCGCAGATGTTTGCACCCATTGCATCGCAGACCAAATGAAATGAAACGCTGGCCCATCATCCGTCATATCCGTTATCTGCATTGGTCACGACATGCTGATAAATCGTATCTGACATGGCATGAGGACGGTTACTACCCGGTTCATCAACACCTTGATCAAGAATATCTCGATGCAATTTGGCGAGGTGAAAGATGAACAAAACAAAACTGGTTCTTCAATTGCGCCGCTAATATCAGCAAGCCGTTTAAACCCGAGGTTCGGCCGCGCCGCCATGTACGAACTGATAATCATCAAGCACAGTCAGACGAAATGGGAATGGCAACTGTGCGACAACAAGGGGAACGTCAGAAAGCAAGGCTTTGAAAGCAATCGCAGGCTCGCCAAGTATAGAGGCGAACGTGCGCTGTTTCTTCTATTGGCCGCAGGAACGAATGGGGACACCGGAGCTGGCTGGAAGACTCAATGACACAATCCATTTTCAATATCGTCAAGGCACCCTTGGGCTGGTCGACCTATAGCGACGGCGTGAAAGTCGGCGGGGTGTTCGGATCGAAAGAAGCTGCTTTTGAAGCCGCGACTGTCGCAGCTACGATTGCCGTTCGCGATGGTGCAGGTGTTCAAATCAATGTCCCGAGCGCGCCCGAGAGCGATTAAATGGAGCGAGGTTCGCTGTTTGCACCCCGGACATACATTGTCTGTTCCGCCGAAGTTGATTTCCATCAACTTTGCGAGGCGCGCGCCTGGGGATTGCGGGGTGCGTGGATATGAGCCTAAGATTCGTTGAGACCGGCGTCCCGCCGGGACACGGCATTTCGAGCCCGACGGCGTAGCTTTTCGAGAAACCAACTTTGCGTTGCCGACCTTGCGCTTTCTGACCTGCCATTCTGACTGTCGATCATTGGCCATTACCGCACTCGAAGTCTTAAGGGTGAGCGTTCGCGTCATCCATCGGTAACTCGCCAGATTATTGATCAGGCCTGTGGTTCTGGATCTGACTCCACTTTGTTCTCAAAGAACGAACAGGGGGCGGGGTTTTCCGCTACTCTGCTGCATTAAAATTCTCTTACCTTTCCTGCTCCATCGTGACCGCCACATCTGCGTTCGCAGAGAGTCTGACCTTGTTTCCTTCGACCCCGGCAACGAGGCCCTTATCGATGAAGTGATGATGGCCCTTATGCGAGCCCTCGCCGCTGTCCTTTTTCGTCAGCTTGATGCGGCCGCCTTCAATCTTGTCAACCGTGCCGATATGCACGCCGTCAGCGCCGATAACCTCCATATGCTCCTTGATATCCATTTGCGTTCTCCAGGGGTGTGGAAGCAAAAGGCCCCCGTCAGGGAGCCTCTATGAAAGGGGTTCATCCGCCTTTTCAGTCTAACTTGACTATCCACCAACACTAACGCAGGTCGATTGTTCCACTGTCGCGATACTGTGTAGATCGTCGCGTCCCCGTTGTGCGCTGCGTATGGCCTGGATTTTAGGGAGGCGACTTCTTTGAAGGAGGGGCCGCCGAACTATTGGCGCGCGCCCCGATGTTGCATGAAAACATCAACCCGAGGCGAAATCGTATCGCAAGGAAGAAACTCTTTGACTGTGCACAGGGACGGTCTTTCCATGCGAGCAGGGGCACGCGAAAGGTGGTGTACCATGCGCGATGAATTTGCTTCAAAGGGCTTCCTCGCCGTGACCGTTGCCGGTCTCTTCCTGCTGTGCTCCGGCTTTGTCGCTTTCGCTTTCACCTAACTTGTGCGCGCTCGCCTTTCACCGCCCGTTTTGGTGACGGGCTTTAACTGACGGCCGGTTAACGACCGACGATCGTGGCGCCGATGTCATTTTTGATTTCAGCAACGGACACTTGCGGGCGCGTCACGCTTCGGCGCGAAACTCCCGAGGCGGCCTTTAAAAAAGCTGCAGAACTTGCGGCAGACGGTTATCGAGACATTGCAATTACCGGTCCAGACGGGCGCCTTTACGCGCCGCGGGCGTTTGATCAGCTTCCAGCGAATGGCTGAGCTGCGCGGTCCGATTGAACATACTGCAGCCAGCCAGGACATACCTTTGTAAGACCCGTTAACGACTGCCCGAGATAACGTTATGACCGATCAGCAAACGATGCTTCGAGCCGTCAGTAATGCCCATCGCATCCTGGAGGAATATCTCGAGCCGAAGCCGCACGACAATGAGCGCCTGCTCAACAGGTTAGTTGAAGCGCTTGATCGGAACGAAGTGGTCACAGCCCTTCGCCGGCTGCAGCACGGCTACACTTTGTAGGCTCAGCAGGCGCGCTTTGTTGCGAACATGAACGGCTGGGTCGAATTGGCGGGATCAATCCTTTTCACACATCGGCTTCGACTGACCCGGTTTTACGACCGCTCCCACATCCTTTTAATCTGGGACACCGCGTAGTCCTCCCGTTCCCGCGCAAAACGCTCCTGGTGGGCCTTGAAGTTCGAAACGCGCACCCGAAGCTCGTCACGCAGATTGACCGATGGCATTGGCGCCGGTTCGACGCTGGTGGGCGGCGGAGGCGGTGATTGGACGGAAATGCTCTTCGTCAACGCAATCGTCTCTTCGACGAGCATATCCATATGAGATTTCCAGTCGGTCATTTTAATCTTCTCAACCGCCGCCAACCTATCGGATCAAGCTTGCCGGCGCCATGGAGCTGAGTGCGTTGCGGCACCGGCCCGCATTCGGGGTCCAGCTCCGATCGCGCCGGCGCGGGCTTATCCTACATCGCCACGATCACTTGCCGTTGTTCATCCGCACTTTGCCTGAAACGATCGCCAGTGCAACCGGCCAGCGTAAACACGAGCGCCAAGATTCCGACAATACGCATGACCTAATCTTCCGCAAATTGTACCGCACGGGGCGAGTGTGCCAAATGAAGAGCCGCAGGCATTTTCGCACTGCGGCTCGCCGGGCTCTCAAATGTATGGCTATGAAATTACCCCTCCCCGGTGAAGAAAGCTAAAACTACATTGCGCCCGACGTAAACCAAAATGCGTAGTTCCGAAGCAGGAACACAAGTTCAGTTGCAACGGAGCCACATTTCCGTTGCCAAAAATCTTCAGTCGTGAGTCCGACTTCTATAGCTCGATTGAATTCCTTTGACTGTGCGGACATGTCCTTCGTTACTGAGACGATCGTGCAGGAGGTCGTTTATAGTTGGGGCCATCGCAGCAACGGTAGTCATCTCGGGCATCGGCTTTCTGATGGCTCACGCCTTTCGATCTTGATCCTGTTGGCATTGGGCGGGGCCGCCGCACTGGACGATACGGCGACCCCTGATCGCGCGGTAGCATGGCCAGCGGGTGGGACCGGCCAATCCGCACGACTGTGGCGACGATAGAATTTCCAAGGCGCGTCGCAACGAAACCCGCTGGTTAAGCTGAATAGCGGCACTTTCGGTTAATCCTGGAACCGCTTTGGGAAGCTCGCCCGCCCTTGGATCCCGGTTGGGTCAATTGGTCACATCCAAAAACCCCGGAACTGAGGAGAGCATCACAGCCGCGTTAAACTTTTTCGATTTTGGATGATCGTGCCCGCACCGCCGGGCGGGCCGAATAGCCGGGTGCCGCTCCTTTCACCTGCCCCAAGGGTGCGTGCACTCGGCTAAGCGGCCTCTTCGCTTTCATAACCAAACGAGATCGGCGGCTTTCCTGGAATTCTGGCGGAGCATCTGCGGAAAGCATTCGCTCAGTCAACGGGCGCGTCTGCCGGCTCTCAGGATTGGACATCTACTCTGCGGCCAAGAAATTTGAGACCGGCTTCTTTTGTGATTTCGCGAATGTCGAAGGATTTCAGCAGCATTCCTTCGTCGGACAGGACTTGAATTTCGTAACGCGAACCGCGGGTATCCTCTTCATGCGGCCATAGGTGTGTTTGGTTCCTTTCGAAACTCTCGAACATTAAATCGACCGCGAGTCGCTGAATTTCGAGCGGTGGCAAGCTCGCCGCAAACTCAATCTCTTTGACGGTGTTTGACGCGCGTAGGAGCTTCATCTTCATCGCTTACTCCTTCCCAGTCGTCTCCGTTTCCGTCCCCTCTACAGGCCGGATTTGAGGCAGACATTCCTGGGCACGATGTTACTCAAAATCACCATGCGGCGGGAAGTTCAGCCCGCTCAACGTAATCTCTTTGACTGTGCAAAAGGTCGACCTCTTAATGGGACCATTGCACAGGACCTCCGTCGATGTTTGAAGCTATTACCGCTTTTTTCGTTGTTCTGAGCGTCGGAATTCTCCTTGCTCACGCATTGGACGCCTTCCGACCCTGGACCTAGGCCGAAAGCTAAACGATCTCCGGTCCTGAGTTACCGCGGGATTGGGCGCCTCTTTGGCAACGGGATATGCCCGGTGATCGGTGGCTCGTCTGCGCCCGCATACGCCAACGCGTCGGGCAACCGCTTCAGGATCGTCTTGGCGGCTCGCTCGAAGGCAGCCGCGGCGTGCTGTTCCGCAGCCAGATGCTGGCCAATATCTGGAGCTATTGGCTCCGTGCGACGGGTCAAAGTGGACACGGTCGCCGGCAATCGCTGATCAGTGTCGACTTGCGCTACCGGGATGACGAAAAAGGTGAAGCAACCTGCGAACGCTGCAGCGACTAGTGTTGCGAGAACGGCAAGCCGCCCACTGATCATTTCGTCACCCTCAGTCCGAGGTCTGCGCGCCGCCAGAAGTTTTCGCTTTTGAAAACTTTCGACCCACGAGCACGCGCGCGCCTTCCGGTCCGATCGACTCGTCGTGCAATTCGCCCTCGGCAACGGCAAAGATTTGCCCAGGGCGGTAAGTTATGGGATCGCTACCTTGGGTAACGAGAAACGTCCCGGAGAGGACCAAGCCCCGGACCGCGAAATGATGTCTGTGCCTGCCCTTACCCGGGCGAGTGACCAGCTCCTGCAATTCGATTTCCTGGTAACCGTCGGCTTTGAGCTGCGCTTCAAACTCGCTCTCGTTCATCGGACCTCCGGAATTTATTTTTTCGCTTTTAGCCCTATTTCGACCAGGCGGCGGATGGCTTCGGGGCGAGATTCTACATCGTGCTTTTCGCGCCATTCATCGATCGCTGACAGTTGAGCATCATGCATTCGCACTAACTGAGGTGTCCCGCTGCCCGTCGTCTTAGGACGGCCAATCTTCTTTTTGATATCCCGAATTGACTTTGCCATTAATTTAAGATATCACAAAGGCAAGCTGAGGAGAAGGTTGCATTTCCCCCGGCTCTAACCCGAACCACAACTGAGTCGAATCCAAGCCACGATCCGGAGGGCTCGCCCCGCTGCTTTGGCGGGACGGAAACCGGCGTGGCCCTTCGGGCCGGCGGCATGGCGCCGAGGTCGTCAGGCCGCTGATGCCAAGGCGACCTGTAACCGTCAAAAGCACATCGGGGCCTTCGCGACCCGTCACAAGCTGCCGGGCGGGCGGATGGATTGGCGGAAGCGCAAGCTCGGCGGAAGCGTGGTTGCGAGGCATTAAGCCCTTCCCTCCTGCAGCACGCCGCCCGATGCTGGCAAGACCGACGCGGAGGTGGTCGCCCAAGGCATCTTGCGAGGCCTCGTCAGCCACATCGGCAAGGGGGCGGTTCGATTCCGCTAGGGGAGCGCCAGTCGTTTCAATGGCTTAGCCCTGCGAAAACCTGTCGGAGCGCGCGGTGATTGGCGCTACTATGCGCTCGATTCCGATCGATCCCATCGCAAACGCCCAGATCAACCGGGCGGTGCGGGTAAGCATATGGAGCCCAGATGAAGACGTTTGCCCGCTTGCTGCTTGTCGGAACCATGCTACTCGCCCAATGCGCCTTCGCTGCCGAACCCTCCCCGGTCGCATTTGCCAAGAGCGTGGTTTCCGAGCATGGCTCTCAAACCTTTGCGACTGTGAGTTACCCGGACAAGACCTTGATCGTCGAGTTCCGGCTCGAGCCTTACTCACCGGGCAAAGCAACCGCGGTCCGGGCGTTTGGCGAGATCACGAAAAAAATCGCACAAGGCGCGTTCAGCAATTTCCCGAAGATCAAGGGCGTCCAGCTCATCGGCAACCTGTCGCTGCGCGACAAGCGCGGTCACGATACCGTTGACCGCGCCGTCATGGTGAAGTTCTCAAAGGTGAAGGCAGCGACGATCAAGTGGGAAGACGTCGACCCGGCCAACATCGTCGAGATCGCCGACAAGCACTGGGTCTTGCCCGAATTGGCCGCCGACAAGAAATAATTCACGGCGTACGCCAGAGCGGGTTGCTTCCGTCCGCACCGTCGAAGTGGGCCAGTACCACGCGCAGCTGCGCCGGAACGGCGCTGTTGCCAGCGCCGTTTTCGGTTTGGCACATCCCGGTTGAAATCAGCCGCCCGCACAGTAGGTGCAGCCGGCTTCCTGCGCGCGGTTCACCCCCCATGTTCCGGATGGAATGATGGTGATGCCCGGGACCACATTTGCGGCCCATTCCTTGGCGGCTTCGTCCGCGCTCACGCCGGCGTTGCCGGCGAGCATCTTGCTCTGCATCCGCAGCGCGAGGTTGCAGCCGCCGATCACCGTGCCGTTCGCGAGCAGCCGGTCGACCGCCATGTCGTCGACCAGAAGCACGCCAGGCTTCGGTTGCAGGAACGGATTCTTGACCGCCGGCGCCTTGGTCTCCGGATCGAGGATCTTGAACGCCTCCCCGATCTTGTATTTTTGCCACATGTCGTTGCCGAGCGCGATCGGGAACGCGCCGTGGCGCAGGACGACGACCGCCGTCGCGGCGCCCGCGTTCGGCGCCAGAAACGAGTATGCGAAGGCAAGCGGGAATCCGGCGTTGGCATCGTAGGCGTCCACCACCTGGCGATGACGTCCTTTCAGCACTCCCGGCCAGTCCGGACCGTCGGATCCCGCTGCCGTGGATTCCGCGCGCACCGGCGTCGTCGCAAACCCCGCAATCCCGAGTACCATCGCGCCGGTGAAGCGGCCGAAGAAACTTCGGCGGGGCATCGTGTCGGTCGTGTCGTGCGTGAGATCAGTCATGTCGTCCTCCATTTTCTGCTTCTGCGCAAACCATCGGCTGGCGAGAAGGCGGTCAAAACAACAGGGACATCGCCGCTGACAAGCGGTAGCAACCTGGGAGCGGGTTGATCGCTTCAATCCAGTACAAGCAAACCAGCTTTACGGTATCACCCAACGCACCGTCGTGGCGTCGGTTTTTTCGGTGATCTCCATCACAGAGCGCCAGCCGGAGCGCCGATGACAGCGCGGGAAGGTCGCGGGCCGCGAAGCCCGCGCAGATCGACACGCTGCGAGCGCTCAACGCCACGGCGAAAGCAATCACCAAATGGGGATCGACGATTTTCGCTGTCTTGAGCGATTTTAATAAAACTTTAACGTCGCGCGCCCGATCATGGCCCCGGAGCAGAAACCGAGGTGTACGATGGACGGCATTTCATGGACTGATCTCGACGCTGACGAGCAGCGCGTCACGGCGATGCTGGCGGAGGGCGCCTCTACCGACCTCTGCGACCCCGTCGCTCTGTTGACGTTACAGCGCATCGGGCTGGTGCGGGGGTCCCGATTAACACTGGCAGCAGAGAAAATGCTGTTGGAAGCCACCCGGAATGCATTCGCTGCGTGAACGGCTCGCCGGCCGGCGCGGCCATCGAGAAGGCCGTCTGACTTTGACGACCTCCTCTTTGTCTACAATTTTACCAACAGGGGCGGCACCAGCACCTGTATGGACCACAGGCCCTGACAAAGCCCGGTCCACACCAGCGGCCCCAACCGCGGCACGCCGTTTCATGAATTGGCGAGAAGTTCTTAGCTGCGTTGGGAAGGGTGCTGCCCGAAGCAGTTACGGCATTGGCTGAGCAACCCATCGAATTCAAAGCTAGAATTGCTGCTGCTGCCACTATGGTAACGGATAGTTTTCGCATCGGCTCTCTCCTTAAGTACAGGTTTGCGTCTCAAATTCGGGTTTGCGTCCCCGCCGTACTTTATCCAAATCTGCTCTCCCGTCCACGGCACCGGCTTCGTACGTGGCGTTGCTGTTTTTGAAACTCCTGCTTTGGCTCAGAGCGGAAGGAAGTGCGGATCTCAGAAAGCGCTTTCGCAACCCAAGATAGGTTCGCCGTACTGCGGATCGGTTCATTTCATCACCCATCCGTGAAAACCCGATGTCACTCAAAACCGCAAGGTCGTGCCGGACTACCGTTTGCCTTGCGGGTTTCGAATCACGCCAGCAATCGCGCGCCCAGAAGCGCGTCGGCGATCCCCATTCCCGGAAGCGGATCGCGGTGGTACGTGGCATCGCCCACCAGCGCCTACCCTTTGCCAAAGCGCTGGCGATAGAAATTCAGCAACTTTGAAGTGCCTTTGAACGGAGATACTTGGCGGGAGTATCTCAACCGTTCGGCAAGCCATGGCGCGAGCCCGATGATCTCGTGATAGGTGCGCTCGATGTCCTTCCGGTAGCTATCCCAATCGTGGCGAGCGTCCCGCCCCGATGCAGGTCAACCCGTCATGGGTCGGAAACGGCCGCGCCCTTCGTCATGGTGGCAACGAGAAGAAACGGTATGGCTTTTCGTGCCGAATGCACCGTCACCGCGATGATGATCGACACCCCGTCAGCTCAACGGCGGCCCCACCAGACGGCCGCCCAGACGCGTTCGTGAAGGTAATACCAGGCGATTTTGGTCGCGACCTCAAGGCCGGCGATCGATCCGGCGATTTCCACCCTGCCCGTCATGAACCAGCTAATCCCGAAGGTATCGAGCGTTCCCAGGGTCCGCCAACTGACGGCTTTGAGGACCGATCTCGTATGTGTCTCTGCTCCGCGAAACGAACCCGCCACCCGTTATACCCCCCGCCCGACGATGTCAGAACCTAACACGCCGCATCCTGTGCGTGTCCGCCGCATGTCTTGCGCAGCACGACGAAACACATTTGCGGCAGCAGCACGAACAAGTTTGCCAAAAATGGGAAAGTCATCAATGAACACGGGTGGCGATGAAGCGCATTTTGCTCAAAGAAATCCAACAAACCAGTTGATTAAATTGAGAAATCACGACTTATCCGAAACCGGTGCTTCGCTTGGCAGCTTCCTCCCGCTCAGGATCAATTGGTCGCCAAAGGCGTCTCGGAAGCGCCGCCGACCTCTCAATTGCAGGGTAACCGGGCGCGGCACGTCGCAACATTCCAGCCGCCATCCGGTCCAATTTGATTCTTTGCAGTGGCGGATTGGTCACATTTGCTCGCAAATAGGAAGAAACTGGCCTCATAATGGCATGAGAAATCGGCAAAACCGCCCAATGTGTGATGGCCGCTGGTATCAAGATGAAAGTGTCTTTCGGTAAGAGTGTTTTTCACTAGATGCATCTGCTCGCTTCCCTTCCCACCATCATCGGCGCCGCGGCCATTGCTCCGGCGCTGCTGGTGCTATGGCTCGTGGTCGCCGCCGACGAGCGACCCGGCCCACCCGTTCAGGTCTGGACCGCGTTTTTCCTGGGTGCTGCCAGCATTTCATTGCTCGGCCTCGCGCGGGCGCCGTTCCTGCCGATCCTCGCGGCCCCCGAGAATCCCTGGGTCGCCCAGGCATTGCATTCGGTATTCGGTGTCGCCCTGCCGGAAGAAACGGTGAAAATTCTTGTCATCGTCGCGGTCTCGGCGCGGCGCCGTCGCTTCGCGGATCCAATGGACACCGTGGTCTACGGCGCCGCTGCGGGTCTCGGCTTTGCCGCCTATGAAAACCTCGCTTACCTCGTGCAGCATGCCGAGATGTGGCGGGCGTTGGCGGCGTTGCGCAGCGTCCTGACGGTGCCGTTCCATGGCGCGCTCGGCATTATCGCCGGCGCCTATCTGGCGATCGGGCGCTCCGGCACTGCACTCGGGGCGCACCGGCATCACCGCGACTGGGCGCGCATCTCCAGCCGCATCCTGATTCTGTTTGCGCCGGTCGCACTGCATGCCGCGTTCGATTTCCCCCTGCTCACGCTGCAGCAAAACCCCGATATCACCGAATCGACCCGGCTCATCCTCGGGGCGGCAAGCGTGCTGATCGGGTTCAGCTCCATAGCGTTTGCCGTGCGGCTGGTGTGGCGGGTCGGTCATCATCACGCGCCACGCACCGACACCGCCCGGGAGCGGCTGAGCCATTTGCGACGGATGTGGGCGCTGCTGGTCGTCGGCGGCGCCGCCGGATTTATCGGCCTGGTCTTTGTACTGACGTCGATCCACCATTGGCTGGTAAATCCGGAACGCGACGTTGCGCTCGTTCTGGTGCCGATCGGCTTCGTGTCCATCCTGATCGGCATCGCCCTGCTGGTGGTCACCACCGCGACCTATTTCCTCGGGCGCAATCGAATGCGGACGACCTCGCAGGGATTTTTCTCCGCGTCGGGCCAGGGCTGACCACGAAGCCTGGCCCAACAAGGGCAGGCAAAACCGGGCATCCACTGTTGCCGATCGCGCCCCTGTGTCCGCCATCTCCTCGCCCGGCGTCATTGAACAAATTTGACCCCGCAGCGTTGGCGCGAGCTATAATACCGCACCATTGCACCGTGGCGGCATCGGGAGTTTTCAATGACCCTTCCCCAGGACATCACCAATCTGCAATCCAAAATGAGCGCTGCGGTCCGCGGGCACTGGAAGGCCTTCCTGTTTGAAGGCATTCTGCTCGTGATCCTGGGGCTGGCCGCGATGATCGTGCCGCCGCTCGCAAGCCTGGCCGTCACCATTTTTCTGGGCTGGATGTTCCTGATCAGCGGCATCGGCGGCCTGATCGTGACATTCTGGGCGCGCCAGATGCCGGGCTTCTGGTGGTCGCTGATTTCGGCGGCGTTGGCGGTCGGCGCCGGCATCATCCTGCTGGCCCGGCCGGTGCAGGGCACGCTGACCCTCACCATCGTGGTCGGCGCCTATTTCCTGGCCGAAGGCGTCACCACCATCATGTATGCGATCGAGCATCGCCGCGAATTGTCGGAGCGATGGTCCTGGCTTCTGTTCGCCGGCCTGTTGGACATCCTGATTTCCGCCATGATCATCACCGGGCTTCCGGGCTCGGCGGAATGGGCCGTCGGCTTGCTGGCCGGCATCAATCTGCTGTTCGGCGGCGCCGCGCTGATCGGCATGGCGCTCGCCGCGCGCAAGGGCTGATCAGCAGCCGCGACAAATGCTCTTGATCTTGCGATCGAGCGCTGCGTCTTCGCGATTGGCCTGGCTGTTCGGATCGCTCAGGTTTTTCTCAGATGGGACCTGATCCCTGGAGGGCTGGCGATGACCTATCGGCGCCTCGGGAATCGGCCTTGCGGGCGATCTCGAAGATCCCGTGCCGGCGTTCTGCGCCGTCGCTGCGGAACTGACGATGAGCAACGCCGCCAATATGACCAGTCTTCGCATTTTCAATCCTCCAACTTGCTTCGGCGGGTCGCCTTCCGCCCGTCTTCGTCGGTGATCTCCCGATCATGACGCCGGCGGATAGAGATGAACGTCGCCGCAATAATCGAGCACACGATACCGCAATTCCGGGTGCCGTTGTTGCCTTCCGCGTGAAAAAGAATCGGCCGGCAACAGATAATTCGGGCCGACCGGCGCCTTGCCGTGGCCGCCGGGAATATCGAGCATATAGTCCGGCTGGCATAATCCGGACACTCTACCTCTCAAGGCCTGCATCAATTCCTGCCCGTGCGCCAGCGTGGTCCGCAGATGTGCCGTGCCGGGCGCGAGATCGCCATGGTGCAGGTAGTAGGGTTTGATCCGGCATTCGACAAAAGCGCGCATCAGCGCTTCCAGCGTCGCGGCATCGTCATTGACGCCACGGAGCAGCACTGACTGGCTGACCATCGGAATGCCGGCATCGACGATGCCGGCGCATGCGGCGCGCGCCCTGTCGCTCAATTCCCTGGCGTGATTGGCGTGCAGGGCAACCCAGGTCGTAGCACCCTCGACCTTCAACGCGGCGATCATCTCGCCGCTGATGCGCGCGGGATCGGCGACCGGCACCCGGGTATGAATCCGGATGATCCGGACGTGATCGATCGCAGCGAGATCTGCCATGACCTTGGCGAGCCGCCGCGGCGTCAGCATCAAGGGATCGCCGCCGGTCAGGATCACTTCCCATATTTCCGGATGCGCGCGGACATAATCGAGCGCGCCGCGGTAATCGGCCGGCGAAAGCGAATTCTCCTTGCCCGGGCCGACCATTTCGCGGCGAAAGCAAAAGCGGCAATACACCGCGCAGACATGGACGAGCTTGAACAGAACCCGATCGGGATAGCGATGCACAATGCCGGCGACCGGCGAATGCGCGTGATCGCCGATCGGATCGGCATTCTCGCCCGGCTGCGCCACCAATTCCTCGGCACTCGGAATGAACTGTCGCGCGATCGGATCGCCGGGATCACCGGGTTCGATCAGCGCGGCAATGTCCGCCGTCACCGCCACCGCATAACGCGAAGCAACTTTTTCCAGATCGGCGAGATCGGCTGCCGGCGCCAGACCGCGAGCGACCAGCTCGGCCGGCCGCCGCAAGGTGGCTGACTTGCGATTGATCCGGTTCATGCGTCCGCACCCGGCGGCGTCCACACCACCTGATCAAGCCTGACGGCGCCGCCGGCCAGCATCACCAGCCGGTCGAAGCCAAGCGCTATGCCGCTGGCTTGCGGCATCTGCGCCATGGCAGCCAGGAAATCCTCGTCGAGCGGATAGCGCTCGCCGTAACGCCGCTGCTTTTCGTCCATCGCTAACGTGAAGCGGCGGCGTTGTTCCGCCGGGTCGGTCAGTTCGCCGAAGCCGTTGGCAAGCTCGACCCCGCAGGCATAAACCTCGAAGCGCTCGGCGACGCGAGGGTCGGACTGCTTTGGACGCGCCAGCGCGGCTTCGGGTGCCGGGTATTCAAACAACACGGTCAGACGCCCCTGCCCCAGATGTGGCTCGACATGCTCGACCAGGACCTTGCTGAAGATGTCCGACCAGGTGTCGTCCTCCGTGATCCGCACCCGCGTCTTTGCCGCTTTCGCCAATGCCGCGCGATCGCCCTCGCCATCCGCAACGGTTGAAAGAAGATCGATGCCGGCAAAGCGGTCGAACGCTGCGGCCACGGTCAAAAGTTCCGGCTCGGCAAACGGATCAGCGGTCTTGCCGCGAAACGAAAACCGTCCAATGCCGGTCGCCTGCGCGGCATGGGCGATGACAACCACGCTGTCGGTCATGACCGCGTCATAGGTCGCGTCCGCACGATACCATTCCAGCATGGTGAATTCGGGAAGATGCAGATCGCCGCGTTCCCGGTCGCGAAACACCCGCGCAAACTCGAAAATCTTCTGCTCTCCGGCGGCCAGCAATTTCTTGCAGGCAAATTCCGGCGACGTCCGCAGGTAGCGCGCGGCGCGGGCACCGTTGGCGCCTGTAAGTTCGGTGCGCGGCGCATGCAGGTGGGTCTCATTGCCGGGGGAGACCTGCAGGATTCCGGTCTCGACCTCGACAAAGCCCTGCTCCTCGAACCATGCCCGGACCGCTTTCGTGATGGCGCCGCGCGCGGTCAAGAATGGCCTGACGTCGGCGCGCCGCGCGGCGGACCACCAGGGCGAGAGTTGAACGTTTCCGGCCATCAACGAGGTGCCCCGCCAGCCCGTAAAACGCTGGCATAGACCGACAAAATCAGTATGTTGCAGCCCGAAACCGCTTCGATGGCCTCGGGACGCCCATGTCCGGATCGGTCCCGGGCCAGAATATCAGGAAAAGCAGCTTTGAAAGTCATCGCCAGTTCTATTCGCAAGGGCAACGTCATTGAGCAAGACGGCAAGCTTTATGTGGTTCTGACCGCCGAGAACATCCACCCCGGCAAGGGAACGCCAGTCAGCCAGATCGAAATGCGCCGAATCAGCGACGGGGTAAAGGTTTCCGAGCGCTACAAGACCACGGACCAGGTGGAGAAGGCGACCATCGAGGATCACAACTTCAACTATCTCTACGAAGACGCCGACGGCTTTCACTTCATGAACACCGACACCTACGACCAGCTCCAGGTGCCGAAGGACGTGATCGGCACGGCCGCGCCCTATTTGCAGGAAAACATGACGGTGAAGCTTTCGCTGCACGGCGTCATTCCGGTGGCCATTCAGATGCCGCAGCGCGCGACCCTGGAAGTGGTCGATACCGAGCCGGTGACCAAGGGACAGACCGCCTCGTCGTCCTACAAGCCGGCCAAGCTCTCCAACGGCGTGCGCACCATGGTCCCGCCCCATATCGGCACCGGAACGCGGATCGTGATCATGACCGAGGACGGCTCTTACGTCGAGCGCGCCAAGGACTAGGCGACAGGGAAACGCCTGGCGCCGGAGGGCGACGCATTGGCCCGCAAAGCGCGCCGGTTCGCTGCGCATCTGGTTGCATCTTTTGTTCTGTTCTTCGCCGGTACCCCGCGCGTCAGCGCCGATGAATTCAACACCCCGGCGATTTCGGCCGCCCGCGTGGAATGGCGGGCCGTTCTCGACGAGCTGCGGTCCGAGATCAACACCCAGCCGTCCATAGCCTCCGCCTTCACGTTTTCCGGTCAGCGCCGGCTGCCGGCATTCGATCCGCGTTCGACGCCTGCACTGGTGCAACTGAACGCGGTGACGTCGCAAATCTTTACCGGTATCGGGCGAAGCCCGGTCCCCGTGCTGCTGCCATTCGACACCGCGGCATTTCTCGACGCACAGTTGAAGGGCGCGCCGGCAAGCCTTTCGCTGTCGCACTATCAAGCCGACTTCCGTCCCGCCGAACTGTTCGACGCCGGTCCTGCCGGTTATGACGCGATGTTTGCGCTGGAGCCCGGCGCCGGCGACGGCCTGCCGCAGCGGGTTTTTGCCAAGCCCGTCGAAGTGCACATCACCGGCTCGATCCTGACCTACGACATCAGCGATCCGCAGGGCGGCAAGGGCGAGCCGGTCAAGGCGCTGGCAGCGCAATTTCCCGATCTGCGCCGCTTTGTCCGGGAGGGCTACCTGCGCTACGCCTTCACCCGTTTCGGCGTTCCCTATGTGGTGTCGATCCAGTGCCTCGACAGCGTTGCTCTCACGCAGCGGCTGGCCTGCCGCGACGCCTATCCCGTCGCCGAGCGTTTCCTCAAGGCGTTGCACATCGCCGGCGGACAACCCGCGCGCCCGCGCTCCGATATTCCGACGGGGATTGCCGACCGGCCGGCGGAACACTCTTCCGATTTCACCTATCGGCCGAGCGGAGATATCATCTCGCGCATCGGCTCGCGCTATCCGGGCGGCCGCGCCGACTTCACCGCCTACGCGCAAATCCGGTTTCCCCTGGAGAAGGCCCCGGCTTTCGCCCACTCCCAATTCTTTGCGAGCCGCACGTCGACCGACAGGCCGCTGACGCCCGAGGAATCCGCTGGCGGATATACGAGCTATCCGTGGCAGGATAATTTTTGCGAAGCCCGCGGTTTCGGGGTCGGACAATGCCCCGGCGGTTTTGGCCATCAGGGCCAGGATATCCGCCCCTCGCCCTGTCCGCCGCGTAGCGAAAGCGCCGATCGCTGCGATCCCTACCAGCAGGTCGTCGTCGCCGTCCGCGACGGCGTGCTGATACGTTCGCTTAAACAGCAGGCGGCGACCTTGCTGATCAACACCACCCACGAGCATATGCGATTTCGCTACATGCATATGAACCCGGCAAGACTGGACGCCGACGGCGTTCTGAACGGACGCCGTGTCGAAGAGGGAGAGAAAATCGGCGTGGTGTCGAATTATCTGGACCGTCCCAACGGCACCACGCGCCACCTTCATTTCGATGTGCAGGTGTTCACGCGCGACGGCTGGCTCTGGGTCAATCCCTACGTCACGCTGATCTCGGCCTATGAGCGTTTGATCCACGGACGCGGGCGCGAGATCGGACCGGAAATCGCCCCGCGGCCCGCGATGGCCCATGCCTTGCCGGAGGACGCTATCCATCCCGACACCCAGGAAGGCAGCGAAACCAATCCCTAAGACGCCGCCGCAGGTGCGGCGTTGTGGCGTGCCGGCGGGGTCCAGCGATAGGCGACGCCGAGCCTGTTCCAGACATTGATCGAGGCGATCGCGGAGGAGAGATAGGCGAGCTCCTTTTCGGAAAACTCGGCGCTCGCTTCCGCATAGACCTCGTCGCTGACGCCTTCCGTCAACCGCGTCAGCGCCTCGGTCCACGCCAGGGCCGCGCGCTCGCGGGCAGAAAACAAAGCCACCTCACGCCACACCACGACAAGGTTGAGCTTGTCGGCGGCAATGCCGAGGCGCTCGCCCTGCAGGATGTGAAATTGCACGCAGAAAGCGCAGCCGTTGATTTGCGACGCGCGCAGCTTGATCAATTCGAGAAGCTGCTTGTCGATACCGGCCTTTGCCGCGGCATGGCTCAATGCGAGAACGATGTCGTTGACGTCGGGCGCCAACGTCTTGAGATCTTCCCGTTCGCTTCTGGCATGTGACATTTCGCTATCACCTATGATATAAGTGCTCTGATATATTATAAGAGTGCTGATATGAATCGCAAGATCGCAACTCCGGCCAAATCACGCGCGTCTCGAAAAACGCCAAAACGGCGAAAACCGGGTCGCGGAAAAAGCCCGGCCCGAAGTCCGAAAAAAGCCAGCTCGAAAAAAATCGCGGAACATCCGGCGCTGGCCGGCGTTCGGCCGCCGCCCCCGGGCGAGGGCAAGCGCGGCGAAAAAGGCTACCTCGCCTATTTGCTGCGGCAGGCCCAGGCCGCGACCCGGCTGACGCTGGAACGGGCGCTGTCCGACCTCGGGGTAACGCCGCCGCAATTCGTCGTGCTCACGATGCTGAAGGCCTATCCGGGCCTGTCCGGCGCCGATCTCGCCCGGGTGGCGCTGCTGACCCCGCAGACCGTCGGCGTTATCATCCGCAACCTGGAACGCGACGGCGCCATCAGAAAAAGACCGCACCCGGTGCACGGCCGGGTGCTGCAATGGACTCTGACCCGGCGCGGACAGGCGCTGCTCGGCAAATGCCGGGCGCGCGGCAGGTCCCTGGAGCGTCGGCTGCAGGTAGGCCTCGCCCCGAAGGCGCAAGCCACCATCCGGCGCTGGCTGTCCAAAATTGCCGCAGACCTGCAGCAGGATGGCTAGTCGGGGTGAGGCCGTGACTTTTGCCTGCCGCGACCGACCATGCGCCGCTAGAATGAGCCGATGAAACAGCCTGATTCTCTGAAAATGCCGACCCGCCGCGCGCTGCTGCGATCCGGCCTCGGCGCCGGCGCCCTGCTTGCATCTCCCGCCGTGGCGCTTGCCGCCGCGCCGCCCGGCTTCGCCCAGTGGCGCGACGGTTTTCGGGCACGAGCATTGGCGAAAGGCGTTTCGGACGCGACCTACACACGGGTGATGGGCCACATCGAACCGGACATGACCGTGTTCAAGCAGATGCAGCACCAGCCCGAATTCAATGAGCAGATCTGGCAATACATCAATCGCCGCGTCTCGGACTGGCGCATCATCGCCGGCAAGGAAGCGCTGCGGAAGAACGAAGCGGTGTTCGCGCGGATCGAACATGACTACGGCGTCGAGCGCGGCACCTTGCTGGCGCTGTGGGGCGTCGAATTTGCCTATGGCGATCCCTTGGTGCAGCAGAACCACATGCGCCCGGTATTTCCCTCGCTGGCGGCACTGGCCTGGAACGAGCCGCGCCGCCGCACCTATTGGGAAGCCGAGTTGATCAATGCGCTGAAGATCGTCGATCGCGGCTGGAGCAATCCTGAGGAAATGCGGGGATCGTGGGCCGGCGCGATGGGGCATACCCAATGGATGCCGGAAGTCTGGCTCAATGTCGGCATGGATTACGACGGCGACGGGCGGGTATCGCCGTTCGGCAAACCCGACGACGCGCTTGGTTCGACGGCGCGATATCTGGTCAATCGCGGCAAATATCATCGCGGCGAACATTGGGGCTATGAAGTCCGCGCGCCCGGCGCATCGTCGAGCGGCAGCCGCACTTACGCGGCCTGGGCAAGCGCCGGCGTTGCGCGCGCCGACGGCCAGGCTGTTTTCGCAACCGAATGCCAGCGCGCAGATGTGGGTGCCGACGCAAGGCGGCCCGGCTTTCCTGCTGGGACCGAACTTCTACGCCGTGCGCAGCTACAATCCCTCGATGAACTATGCGCTGGCGATCTGCCATCTCGGCGACCGCATTCTGGGCGCACCGCCGTTCATCCAGCCGTTCCCCGGTTCGGAGCGCGCGCTGACGCTCGCCGAAGTGCAGGAAATGCAGACCCGCCTCACCAAAGCCGGCTTCGACACCGGCGGCAATGACGGCCGCGTCGGCAACGACACCATGCAGGCCGTCAAGGATTATCAGGCCAAAATGGGGCTGTTGCCGGCGGACGGCTACGGCGGATTGAAGGTGCTGGCGCGGTTGCGGCAAGGAAATTAGTCTACCGTCATTGCGAGGGGTCTGCGGGTCGGCGCGCGACGCCGCCGGCATTCATGCCGCCATCGATCACCAGTTCGGTTCCGGTCACGTAGCTTGATGCATCGGATGCCAGGTACAGCACGCCGCTGGCGATTTCGGCAGCCTGACCGGCGCGACCGAGTGGCGTGGCCACTTTGGCGCGCTCTTCCGGATCGATCGGCGCGTTCTGTCCCCGCCCTGCGGCGCCCGTTGGAATCTTGCCCCAGATCGGCGTGTCGATAATGCCGGGATGCACCGAGTTGACCCGAATGCCGTCGCCGGCCGAGGCGCACTCCATCGCGATCGACTTGGCGAACAGCCGGACGCCGCCTTTGCTGGCGCTATAGGCGGACAGGCCGGGCGCGCCGCGCAGCCCCGCCAGCGACGACATCATGATGATCGAGCCGCCGCCGGTCTTGCGCATCAGTGGCAGGCAATGTTTGACCGAAAGGAATACGCCGTCGAGATTGATTGCGTTTTGCCGCCGCCAATCCTCCAGCGTCATATCGGTGATCGACGGTACGGCTATTCCGATTCCCGCGTTTGAGACCAGAATGTCCAGCCGGCGATAACGCTTCTCGACGTCGGCCACGACTGCGATCCAGCGCGCCTCGCTGGTGACGTCCTGCGGCAGGAAGACCGCCTCGCCGCCGGCTTTCCTGATCCCGGCAACGATCTCCGGCCCTCCGAGTTCATCGACGTCAGTGACCGCGACCGAGGCCCCTTCCCGCGCCAGCAATTCGGCGACCGCAGCACCAATGCCCGATGCCCCTCCGGTAACCAGCGCGACTTTGCCTGCAACCTGCCCTGTCATTTCCATTCCCCTTGTTGTCGTTGGCTTCGTTGGTATTGATCTATCTTATGATCGCCGGCCCCTGATCCGGCACGGCGACATCGAGCACGCGCAATTGCACGCGCTCGGTGCCCTGCCAGCGATCGACCGCGAGCGATCCCGCCACGTGCAGCGGTTGGCCGCGATTTTGCGCCAGCGCATGTCCAAGCTTCTGGCCGATGGCACGGAACGCGATGCCGTTGACGATCGCGCCGTCGCCGGATTTGAACCGCACCCGCAGATGCGCCTGGCCAACTTCGTCCGCATAGACCAGTTGATGCGACGGCAGCGCCACCACCGGCTCGGGATTGCCGCTGCCGAACGGCCCCGCGCGATTAAGCGTTGCCACCAGTTCCGGCGTCACCGCGCGCGCACTGACCGCGCCGTCGATAAAGAGCTCGTTGATATGGCGCGATTGCGCCACTTCGTGGGCGAGCGCGCTTTCCATCGCGGCGCGGAATTCCGCCAATCTCTCTTTGCGCAGGGTCACGCCGGCAGCCATGGCGTGACCGCCGCCCTTCAGCAGTAGGCCATCGTGCACGGCCTGACGCACCGCCTTGCCGAGATCGACGCCGGCGATGGAGCGGCCCGAACCGGTGCCGATCCCGCCCGGCTCCAGCGCGATAGCGAATGCAGGGCGCGAGAATTTTTCCTTCAGCCGTGCTGCGACCAGGCCGACGACGCCGGGATGCCAGCCTTCCGATGCCGTGACGATCACCGCGCCCTTGTCTTCCAGCCCGAGCGAGGCCAGCGCCTCGGCTTCTGCCTGCGCCTCCGCCATCTGTTCGATGACGCGGCGCTCGGTATTCAAGCGATCAAGCTCGGCGGCGATCCGCGCGGCCTCCGAGACGTCGCCTTCCAGCAACAGCCGCACCCCGAGATCGGCACGCCCGATCCGC
Organism: uncultured Pseudomonadota bacterium; assembly: GCA_963819325.1. GTDB lineage: Bacteria > Pseudomonadota > Alphaproteobacteria > Rhizobiales > Xanthobacteraceae > Bradyrhizobium. The sequence continues at coordinate 389,183 of CAWFVT010000012.1, read as the reverse complement.
CCCCCGGCGTTGATGCGCGGCCCCAGCATGAAACCGAGATGCCAGGCTTCCGGCGGACCGTTCAGCCGCGACACATCCATCAGCGCGGTATGGCCGACATGATCGCGCCGGCGCATCGCGATCAGGCCCTTGGCCACGAAGGCGCGATTGAGCCCGACCAAAGGTGCGACGTCGGCGACGGTGCCGAGGGCTACATGATGCAACATGCCGAGCAAATCCGGCTCCGGCATCCCGGCGGTCCAGAATCCCCGCGCGCGCAGTTCCCGGTTGACTGCGACCAGCGTAACCAGCACCAGCCCAACCGCGGCGAGATTTCCGAGACCCGAGAGATCATCGGGCCGGTTCGGATTGACCAGCGCATCGACGTCAGGAAGTTCATCGCCGCATTGATGGTGATCGATGACGACCACCGACATCCCAAGACGCCGCGCTTCTGCCAGCGGCTCAAGGCTGGTAGTGCCGCAATCGACCGTCACCAGCAGCGTGGCGCCCTTGTCCGCCAGCGTGCGCACGGCTTCGACATTGGGGCCGTAGCCTTCGAAAATCCGGTCCGGAATATGGATCAGCGGATCGAGCCCGCAATGGCGCAGATGCCAGGCCAAAAGTGCCGCCGAGGTGGCGCCGTCGACATCGTAGTCGCCGAAGATCGCGACGCGTTCGCGGCGTGTCGCCGCGTCCGCAATGCGCTTGGCCGCGGTTTCCATCTGCGTCACGGTGTGGGGATCGGGCATCAATTTGCGGATGGTCGGATCGAGAAAGTCCTCGACCGCGTCGATCGCGACATCGCGCCCGGCCAATAACCGCGCCAGCATTTCCGGCAGTTGATAGCGCTGCGAAATCGCCAGCGCGCGGGCAGCACCCCGGGCATCGAGCCGGTCGCGCCACAGCTTGCCGGTCGCCGAATGCGACACGCCGAGAAACGCCGGCGGCGCGTCAGGCAATGCGGAGGCAGGAAGCGTCATGATGCTTTCGAAAAATTGGCAATCGATCCGAAGGGTCGATCGACCCAAGGCGTAATCCGGCGCGTGGTTCCGATCAAGCGAGAAACAGCCGGGCACGCACGCACACACCTTCGCATTCTCGCCGCGCGATGCGCCCGAGTTGTGCGGGAAATCTCCGCCCCAAGAGGGCGTGGGCGCTACCCCAAGGGGGGAGCGGGGAATGCCGGGTGCCCGTTGCACCCGCAGCCGCGTGCGCGAAGTGTAGTAAGCACACGCGTTAGTCACCACGGTCGCACCGGGATCACCCGGCATTCCCGCACGCGACGGTTTTAACAGCTTATTTCGTACTCTCCCCGGTGATCGGGCTTTCTTGTCACCGTCGCCTCGCAGACACTTCTGCGAGACTTGACGCCGGCGTCGAGGCGTCAGGACCACACGACTTCGCCGTCCGCAGATAAGCGCTCTCGTCAGCAGCGCCGCCCGCGTCCATCGCACCCCGAGCCCTACGTTCGTGACGATCGCGAAACGCCCCTTGTGTGTGGGCCGGGACGCGAGCGACATGGAGGTGATTTGGGTCAAAAGAAAACATAAATATTTTTGCGAGGGGGACTGGACAGGTAGCATCGGCTTGATCCGGTTCAACAAATCTCCCTGAGCGCGCAGACAGATCAGCCCACTGAAACGCGCCAATGGGCGCCTCATGACAAGCACCGCGCAATCCGGGGATCACGAAATATTCGCCGATGACTTCAAAACCCGATGACATGCGTTAATGATCGACGTCATTGCGACCCGAGGTTCGACTTGCTGCGGAGGGGGAGAATTAGCTGATGCGATGGGACCAATTCACCATGGAACAGCACGGAGATTCCTACGAACGGCTTTGGGGCCATTTCTTCAGAGATCACTTTCCGGAGTGGGAGCGGTTTTGGGCCCATCACATCGTGCCTTTGACCAATCGGATCGACCCCACGTTCGAAGGAAACCGTCATGCCCGATTGTTCATTCGCGACGATCCGAAGATCAATCCCGGGATTGAAGCCTTGATGATGGCGAATTATTCGGTCTTCTATTACCTGGCGCGCTCATGCGCGATCGTCGCCTCCGAGCCGCATCTGTTTCCAGAAGACGTATTCATCTTTCTCAGGGCCACGACGGAAAACATTTCAAAATTCCTGGACGTCTTCACCAACCGATTGGTGCTTCCGCTTCATATCGACAAAGACAGGGTGCCTGTTTGGGCCGACATCAAGAACACGGAGGTCGCCAAGACCATCTTGGAATACCGGGACGCATTCGTCCACTCCGCGCGGCTGGGACGAAATCCAAATCTGGCTTTCGAGTTTATTCCAAACCATTCAAATATCGCGAAAGCGAAACACTCGTGGCGATACGTACAGAACCTTCCAGAGGACCAATTTGTCGACAGCCGATTATATTTGAAGGAACTTCAAATCAACTTGATGAAAGTGATCAATCCGGTGTGGAAACAAATCACGCTTCTGCTGGATGAACAAAGAACCAGCGAGGCATACCTCAAATTTTACAGGCTGGACAAAGACGCCTCGGGGGAGTTTCGGCCGATCAAGTTCAAGTAAGCCCTGAGCCGTGATGTCGTAAAGCGCGAAAGCGATGCGCTGCCAAGCCGGGTGTGAGCTCTCCTCCGTTGCTGCCGGACTAGTTGCTCAACGAGCTTGGCTTGCTTGATCAGGATTGATCTTGCAATGATGTCATTTGCGTCAACTCTGGAATGTCCGCCTGCCGGTTGAGGCAGCATCAGGTCCGGTTCAACAAATCGCTTCGAGCGCGCAGGGCAGATTTGCGAATGGCGACGCGCGGCCTCGAGAGCCAAACGGTGGCTTTACAACGTTTCGTGCCGCAGACGCCATTGGCCGACTTGACGGACCACAGAGGTATTGCTCGATCATGATGGATTTCACGGATCACCTTTCGACTCGGTCAAAGGTGTTGTCTGACCTGCAGCACGATTCGCCCCATCGCCGTCCGATTCGCAACCAAGCTCATAGCCTCGCCGGCACGCTGGAGCGGAAGCACCCGGTCAACCTGCGGGCGGAGCTTGCCCTCGCCGATCCATGCCATGATGGCGTCCGCCGCGCGGGCGGCGTCGTCCGGATAGCGCTTTATCCAGGCGCCGACGAAGATGCCTACCACCGAATAGTTCTTGAGCAGGGGCAGATTCATGGCGAGCGACGGAATTTCGCCGCTGGTGAAACCGATCGGGAGCAGCCGACCATTCCAGCCCATTAGCCTTGCAAGGGTGGCGAAGAGCGCGCCGCCGACATTGTCGACGCAAATGTCGAGGCCTTTGTCCCCCGCAAGAGCCTTCACACGTTGAAGCACCTCTTCGCACGAATGGTCGACGACCTCGGCGGCGCCATGCGTGCGGACCATGGCCACCTTCGCAGCACTGCCCACGACCGCAATGACCCGCGCGCCAATCAAATGCGCGAGCTCGACGCAGGCGAGACCAACCCCGCCGGCGGCCCCCGTCACGAGCACCGTCTCGCCGGCCTGCAGCCGCGCCCGCTCAATCAGGGCGTACCAAGCCGTGAGATAGGTGTGCAGAACAGTCGACCCCACGGTGAAATCAACGTTGGCCGGCAGCATCGCGACGCTGCTCTCCTTGGCGACCATGCGCTCTGCAAATGCACCAAACCAGTTTCCACAACTGACCCGGTCGCCGGGTCGGAAGCGTGTGACCCGGTCGCCACAGGCCAGCACGATTCCGGCGGCGTCCGTTCCGGGCACATAGGGTAGATCCGGCCGCATCTGATAGCCGCCGCAGCTCATCAGATAGTCCATGTAGCTGACGGACGCGGCATGGACATCGACGAGAACCTCGTCTTCTGCCGGTCGCGGTTCGGCGGCCTCGGTAAAGCTCAGGGCTTCGATGCCTTTGAAGGCTTTGCAAAGAATGGCGCGCATCTCAGCCCCCGTGCCGTGTTTCTGAAGCGATAGAGCCGCCGCCGAAGAGACGCGGCATCAGCATCGGAACGCGTCGGCGATACTGCTCGTAGCTCGCGCCGAACTCTGCAACCAAGTCCCTTTCCTCGAGCTTGACGCCGACAAGGATGTAGGCGGTGTTCAGGACGGCAAACAACAGATGCCCGGCCGTCATGTGCGGTGTCGCCCAGAAGGCGAGCAGCAGACCCAGCATCAGCGGGTGACGCACCAGCCGATACAGGAGCGGCGTTTTGAACGCTTGCATGCGATCGGCTGCTCCGCGTAGCGCGTCGACGACCTGGCGCAATCCGAACAGCTCGAAATGGTCGATCTGGAATGTCGAAAGCAGCGCGATTAGCCAGCCCATCCAGAAGATCGCCGTGAGCACTGCCGCCGGCCAGTCCTCCGCGCGCCAGATTGTCGCGGTGATCGGACGCCACTGCCAGAAGATCAGGATCAGCAAAAGGCTCGCAATCAACACATAGGTGCTACGCTCGCAGGAAGTCGGGATGATGCGCGTCCACCACTTCTTGAAGGCCGGACGCGCCATGACGCTGTGCTGGATCGCGAATGCACAGAGCAAAATCGCGTCGATCAGACTTGCTTGCGCGAGCCCGTTGTCCGACCCGACGTCGATCGTCTTCGGAACAAGAAAATTGCCGATGAAGGCCGGCGTATAGGCAAATGAAAGAGAGAAGATGAAGTAGCTCGTGAGGCCGTAGATGAAGGCGATGGCGCGTCCGGTCATGGTGTTTCTCCAGAAGGTGACGGTGCAATGCCAACGGTGCTAGCATCGCAGCGTCCCCTGAGCGTCCCCGGACACCGTTATTGGAGATCGCGTCGCCATGGCTTCGTTCAGCGTCCGGACGCTCGGGTTCCCGGAGGTTCGTTGCGATGATCGCCTCTGCCCGTTGGCGCTGCGCAAGGGTCTTGCACTGCTGGTTTATATGGCTGAAGCGAAGGGCCCGGTCGGGCGCGATGTAATTGCGACCATGTTGTGGCCGGAAAGCCCTGCGGAGGTGGTCCGGGCACGGCTGCGTCGGCTGTTGCATCGCCTTCAGCTCGCGCTCGGCGATGTCCTCGCATCCGACAGATCCACGGTTCGGTTGTCGGCGACGATCGATCTGGACATCGATTCACGCCTGTTTGAAAAGGCTTGCGACCGCGGCGACTTCGAGCACGCCTGCGATCTCTATCAAGCCGACTTCCTCGACGGCTTCTCGCCAGGCGACTGTCCGCAATTCGACGAGTGGGCGTTCTTTCGAAGGGAGGCCTTGCGCGGCCGCGCGATTCAGGCGCTCGAGCGGGTGGTGCAGGAGAAGCACGCGGCGGCCGACTACGCGTCCGCCGCCGCGCATGCCGGCCGTCTGGTGGCGCTCGATCCGCTCAGCGAAATCTACGCCCGCCACGTCATTCGCAATCTCCTCCTGGGCGGCGATCGCGCTGCGGCCGAGCGCCACCTCAAGGCGCTGACACAGCGTTTGCGCGACGAACTCGACGTGGCGCCCGAAGCCGAGACGAACGCGCTGCTCGCTGCCGGCGCCGCGGAGCCGCCGCCGACACAATACGTCAGCGGCGGCAGCGTGCATCTCGCATTCCAGACCTATGGCAGAGGGCGCATCGACGTTCTGATGTTGCCCGGCTTCGTGTCCCATGTCGAACGGGTCTGGGAGGAGGCAAGGTGCCGGGCCTTCCTTTCCTCGCTTGCGACGATGGGCCGTCTCGTCCTGTTCGATCGCCGTGGCGTCGGCCTGTCCGACCGGGTCGGATTCAGCCCCAGCGCGGAGGCAACGGCGCAGGACATCCGCACCGTGCTTGATGCCGCAGGCTCGCGGCGGGTTGTGCTGTTCGGCGCATCCGAAGGCGGACCGGCCTGCATCAGGTTCGCGGCGGATCATCCCGACCGCGTCGCCGGCCTGATCCTGTTCGCTTCGCTCGCAAAGGGAAGTGCTGCGCCCGACTATCCGTACGCATTGCAAGCCGATCAGTATGATGCGTGGATGCAGCAGCTTGTTTCGGCCTGGGGCGGGCCTGCCGGAATCGAGACGTTCGCGCCGAGTCTCGCCGGCGATGCCAAGGCGAGAGCCTGGTGGGCCGGCCTGCTTCGTGCGGCCTCAAGCCCGGGCGCCATCAGGGGCGTGCTGGAGGCCTTGCGAGATACGGATGTGCGGCATGTTCTGGGGCGGGTTGCCGTTCCGACGCTGGTGCTCCACCGCCGTGGCGACCGCGCCGTCCGCATCGGCGCCGGGAGACATCTTGCCAACCACATCCCGCGGGCGCGCTTCATCGAACTCGACGGCGCCGATCACTGGGCCTTCGCCGGCGATCAGCAAGCGGTGCTTGATAGCATCAGGCAGTTCATCGGCGATCTCACCGGGTAGTGGTGTCAGGGTTGTCTGTCCGCGGCATGTCAGGTTAGGGGGTAATCTCGGAAGTGCGGTTGTCCGATTTTGCCGGTTCAAGGCATCGGTTTGGCATGGCCTGCCGCGGCGACGGGCTATGGCCGGTTTCAATTGTCAGCCTAACATCCCATTTTGTCTGCGATCCCGCCGAAATCCTTCGCCACGATATCCCAATCACCGGTCGCCTCGAAATCGAGTTTCTGCAGCGGGCCGTATTCGGTCGGGCGCGCGACGAACGCGGTCTTCAATCCCAATTTTTGCGCGGCGTTCAAATCGTTGTTGTGCGCGGCGACCATCATCACCTGTTGCGGCTCAAGGCCAAGCAGGCGCGCGGCGCCCAAATAGGTTTCGGGATCGGGCTTGTAATGCTCGAACAGTTCCGCCGACAGCACCAGGTCCCACGGCAGGCCGGCGAATTTCGCCATGTTGGTCAACAGCGCGACATTGCCGTTCGAGAGCGGCCCGACGATGTATTTCTTCTTCAGCCGGGTCAGACCGGAGACGCTGTCCGACCAGGCGTGCAGCCGGTGCCAGCCCATGGTGAGGTGATGCAGGTCGGCTTCGTTCAAACCTTGTATCGAAAGCTGCGCCACCAGTTTTTCCAGCGACCGCCGATGCAGCTGGTCCAATATGATGTAACCACGCTCCGGATGCTTGCGGACATCGTCCATCGACGCGACATACGCGCCGCGCCAGGCATCGACCAGCGCGGTCCAGTCGGCGTTGATGCCGCGCGCGGCACCCCATTTGGTGAAATCCACAATCAGGCTGGAGCGCCAGTCGACCACGGTGCCGAACACATCGAACACCAGGGCTTTTACGGCTGATACGTCGGACATGATAGCGCTCCCTGCTATTGTCTTGCTGTCATTCCGGGGCGCGCGAAGCGCGAACCCGGAATCTCGAGATTCCCCGATGTGCAATTGCACATCTGAGGTTCGATGCGGCGCATCGCCCCGGAATGACGTTTTATCTTCTAGAGTGTCTTGCTGTACTGGATGAAACCGCGATTGTCGGCGACCTGATCATAAAGAATCCGCGCTTGCGCATTGGTGGTGTGGGTCAGCCAGTACACCCGGCCGGCGTCGGCCGCTTTCGCCTTCTCGTAAACGGCCTCGATCAGCGCCCGTCCGACGCCGAGGCCGCGCGCGACGTCAGTGACGAACAGGTCGTTCAGATAGCAGTAATTGCCGGCCGCCCAGGTCGAGCGGTGGAACAGGTACTGGACGATTCCGGTCAGCTTGCCGTCGACGTAGGCGCCGAGCAGGAACATCGGCTCGTCCGGATCGTGAAACCGCTGCCAGGCGACATCACTGGCGCCGGGCTCCAGCGTCGCCTTGTAGAAGGCGATATAGCCGTCCCACAAAGGCTCCCACGCCGCGCGTTCGTCCGCACCGACCGGGCGAATGACGATCTTCTTGTCAGCCATCTTGTCAGCCACCGGCGCGCCCTCAGTCGAGGTGAAATTTTTCGAGCTGGCGATGCTCGGCCTTGATGTAGCGCACGGTGCCGGTGACCGAGCGCATCACCACGGTTTCGGTTTCGATGACATCCTTGCGGAACTTGACACCCGACAGCAGCGACCCCGTCGTCACACCGGTCGCCGCGAACAGGCAGTCGCCCCTCGCCATGTCCTCGATGCCATAAATAAAGCGTGGATCGTTGACGCCCATCTTTTGGGCGCGTTCGCGCTTCTCCTCGGTGTCGAGAATCAACCGGCACTGCATCTGGCCGCCGATGCAACGCAGCGCCGCTGCTGCCAGCACACCCTCCGGCGCGCCGCCAGTGCCGATGTACATGTCGACGCCGGTGTTGTCCGGATCGGCGCAGTGGATCACGCCCGCCACGTCGCCATCGGTGATGAGGCGGACCGCGGCGCCCGTGCTGCGCACGCCGGAGATAATGTCGGCGTGACGGGGACGATCCAGCACCAGCACCGTGATCGCCGAGGCATCGACACCCTTGGCCTTGGCGAGACGACGAACATTGTCGGCGGGCGAGGCATCCAGTTCGACCACGCCTTTGGCATAACCCGGACCGACCGCGATCTTCTGCATGTAGACGTCGGGCGCGTGAAGCAGGGTGCCGCCATCGGCCATCGCCATGGTCGCGATCGCGCCCGGCATGTTCTTGGCGCACAGCGTCGTGCCTTCCAGCGGATCGACCGCGATGTCGACCTGCGGGCCGGCATTCAAACCAACCTTCTCGCCGATGAACAGCATCGGCGCTTCGTCGCGCTCGCCCTCGCCGATCACGATGGTTCCCTCGATCGGCAATTTGTTGAGCTCACGGCGCATCGCGTCGACCGCGGCCTGGTCGGCGGCCTTTTCGTTGCCATGGCCGCGCAACCGCGCCGCTGATACCGCGGCGCGCTCGGTCACCCGCACGATTTCAAGCGTGAGAATGCGTTCCAGCAAGAGCTGCGGCGGCACGGAAATATGGGTCGACATCACGGCACTCCCTTGAGACTTCGAAGCAGGTCTTTCGGCCCGAATATAATCGTTTCGTGCAACGTTCGTTCGCAACGCGCGCTAGTGCCGCCGATTTGAAGTTCCTGCAGCAATTATCGCAAGTTCTTCCAGGAACTTCAAATCGACAAGCGGCACTAGAATCATGAAGTTGCTAGTGCCCCTTTGTCTCCGAAGTTCGTGTCAGAGGTTGCTGCGGGGTATCACGAACTTCGGAAACGGGGCACTAGTTCTTTTCTATCCGTATCACCTGCGGCCGGCCACTGATCACCTTGTCGCGCTGCACCGCCTGCAGCGCGCGATAGACGGCATCCTCGCTGGTCGCATATGTAATCAGAATGACCGGCACCGGTGAAGCCTTGCCCGTCGCACCGGTGGCGTCGACGCCGTCGGCATGGCGCTGCACGATCAATTCAATGGAAATCCTCTGTTCTGCGAGCCGGGTCGCAATCGTCGCAGCGGTGCCCGCCAGATCGCGTGCCATCAGGCGGATATAATAGCCGCCCTCGTGACGCTCCATCGGAGCCTTCGTGGTCGCGCGCAACCGATCCACCGGACGCCCGAACGGCCTTGCGCGAATACCACGCGCCACGTCGGCGATGTCGGCGACCACAGCGGACGCAGTCGCAGCTCCCCCGGCGCCCGGACCGACCAGCGTGATCGGAGGGATGCCCTCGCCGTCGATGGTCACCGCGTTGGTGACACCCATCACCTGCGCGATCGAGGAGGACTTCGGCACCATGGTCGGATGCACACGCTGCTCGATGCCCTTGGCGGTCCGCACCGCGACCCCGAGCAGTTTGACGCGAAAGCCAAGTTCCTCCGCCGCGCGCAAGTCTTCCGGCGCGATCGACGAGATGCCTTCCACATAAACCGCGCTCTGCGCGACTTTAGTGCCGAAGGCAAGGCTCGCCAGAATGGCAAGCTTCTGCGCGGTGTCATGGCCATCGACGTCGAACGACGGGTTGGCCTCGGCATAGCCCAGGCGCTGGGCGTCCTTCAGGCATTCGGCGAATGACAATCCCTCCTGCTCCATCCGGGTCAGGATGTAATTGCAGGTGCCGTTGAGGATGCCGTAGACGCGGTTGATCGTGGTGCCGGCAAGGCCTTCGCGCAGGGTCTTGACGACGGGGATCGCAGCCCCCACCGCCGCCTCGAAATTCAGCGCGCCGCCATGCTTCTCGGCCAACCTGGCCAGCCGCAACCCATGTTTGGCGATCAGCGCCTTGTTGGCTGTCACCACCGACTTGCCGGATTTCAGGGCGGCCTCGATCGCCGACAGCGCGGGATCGCCGGACCCGCCCATCAATTCGACGAAGCAATCGATGCCGGGATCGCTGGCGAGATCCAGCGCATTCCTGGCCCAGGTGACGCCGCGCAGATCGAGGCTGCGTTTTTTCACCTTGGAACGCGCGGTGACGGCGACGACGCGCACACCGCGTCCGCAGCGCAGAGACAATGCCCTGCCCTGCGCTTCGATGAGGCGGACGACTTCAGCGCCAACGGTGCCGAGCCCCGCAATACCCACTTTCAGGGGTGCGACCATGACGAAATAAACCTGCCGGAGGGACCGAAACCGGGCGTAATCCGAAAGCCGTCACCCTCCGCAGGCGACGGGCTTTGCGGGATCATGCCTAGCGCCGGTTGGCGAGAGGAACCACGTTGTGCAACGTTTCAATGCCGCTTTCAAGGAAGCGGCGCACCCCGCGCGCGGCCTGGCGGATGCGTTGCTCGTTTTCCACCATGGCGATACGGACATAACCTTCGCCGTGCTCGCCGAAGGCAACCCCCGGAGAAACCACGACACCGGATTTCTCCACCATCAAGGTCGCAAACTGCATGCTGCCGACGCCGCGGAAGGCTTCAGGCAGCGGCGCCCATGCGAACATCGAGGCCTCGGGCGGCGGAATCTCCCACCCCGCCCGGCCGAAGGACTCCACCAGCGCGTCGCGGCGCTTGCGATAGGTGTCGCGCATCTCGCGGATGCAATCCTCCGGGCCGTTCAGCGCGGCGGTCGCGGCAACCTGGATCGGCGTGAACGCGCCGTAATCGAGATAGGACTTGACCCGCGCCAAAGCGGCGATAATGCGCTCGTTGCCGACGGCAAATCCCATCCGCCAGCCGGCCATCGAAAACGTCTTCGACATCGAGGTAAATTCAACGGTGACATCGATCGCGCCGGGAACCTGCAGCACCGAGGGCGGCGGATTGTGGTCGTCGAAATAGACTTCCGCGTAGGCCAGATCCGACAGGATGAAGATCTCATGCTTCTTCGCAAACGCCACCAGATCCCGGTAGAAATCCAGGCTCGCGACATAGGCGGTCGGATTGGAGGGGTAGCAGACGACGATCGCGAGCGGCTTCGGGATCGAATGGACGATCGCGCGCTCGACCGCCTCGAAGAATTGCGGCGTAGGTTCCGAGGGCACCGAACGAATGACGCCGCCGGCCATGAGAAATCCAAAGGCGTGTATCGGATAGCTCGGATTGGGACACAGCACCACGTCGCCCGGCGCGGTGATGGCCTGGGCGACGTTGGCAAAGCCTTCCTTCGAGCCCAGCGTCGCGACGATCTGGGTCTCCGGATTGAGCTTCACGCCGAAGCGCCTGGCATAATAGGCCGCCTGCGCCTTGCGCAGGCCGGTAATGCCGCGCGACGCCGAGTAGCGGTCGGTGCGCGGCTTGCCCAGCGTTTCCTTCAGCTTTTCGATGACATGGGGCGGTGTCGGCAAATCCGGATTGCCCATGCCGAGGTCAATGATATCGGCGCCGGCATTGCGCGCGGCCGCCTTGGCCCGGTTGACCTGCTCGAACACGTAAGGCGGCAGACGGCGTATGCGGTAAAAATCTTCCATGGCTCCTCACTCCGGCAACCGGCACAGGCAGAATCGCCGATACCTGTTGCGGCGAAACGGAAATCGTCTGGTCCAGAAATCGCGCTCAATCAAGGATTTAGAACGACTTCAGGTGCAAAATCGATGTCTTGATCCACATTTGCAGTTGAATTGGGGTTCTTTTAACACGGACGTCCGGCTGCGCCACTATCCGACGTCGTCCGACACTTTGTGGTGTCCTTGGCGGCCGCGTCTTTGGCGGCGGTCGCGGACGCCTGGCGGTCCCGCGCCGCGAGCAACTCGGCCTTCATCTTGTCCCGATCGGCCGGCGCCATCGTGGCCTGATCGCGACTTGGGGGCAACTCCTCGACCGGAAGGTAGGGGTTGGTTTCCTTGGAGCGCGCCGGCGCGTCTTCGGGCGTTCCGACCAATGGCAAATCAGCGATCGATATCGAACAGCCGCCGAGCACCAGCGCCGAAAGCACCAGCGCTACTGCAACGAGCCGCGTCCTTGTTCGATCCACAGACATAGGTCTGGAAGTCCCCACTTCGCCCATATGAGCTTTGCAGCCGCCTGACGTTTATTTCATCATGTGTATTGGTAGCTATCTTGGCAGCGCTTGAACCAGTATCGCCCAAAACGATGAAATCCTGAACAGCAAAGCGGACCGTTAGGGCCTCAATGTGACAGAACCAAGATACTTTGTCGCACCGCAGCACATCTGAAATCGGGGTTAACGTCGGGCCTGCCGCCGTCGATCTGCGCGGTGACGAAACCAAAATGAACCTGTAGTGTCGGAACATGAACGACGCTTCGACTGAAACCAATACGGCGCAAAAATTCGACCCGGAAGCCTTCGCGATGAACCTGGCGCGGGCGATGGAGAGCGGCGGCCAGGCGCTGGCCGCCTATCTCAAGCCGCGCGAGCAAGGCGAACCCAGGGACAAGCCGCCGAACGAACTCGGCGAGGTGATCAAGACCTTCACCACGGTTGCGGACTATTGGCTGTCGGACAAAACCCGCGCCGCCGAATTGCAGATGAAGCTGGGCAAGGCCTATCTCGATTTGTGGGGCTCGTCGGTGCGCCGCCTCACCGGCGAACAGGTATCGCCGGCGATCGAGCCGTCGCCGCGCGACAAGCGCTTCAGCGATCCGGAATGGCAATCCAACCAGTTCTTTGATTTCGTGAAGCAGCTTTACCTGCTGACCACCCAATGGGCGCAGGAGCTGGTGCGCAACGCCGAGGGCCTCGATCCGCACACCCGCAAGAAGGCGGAATTCTACGTCTTGCAGATCACCAACGCGCTGGCGCCGTCGAATTTCGTGCTCACCAATCCGGAGGTGCTTCGCACGACGCTTAGCTCCAGCGGCGATAATCTGGTTCGCGGCATGAAGATGCTGGCGGAAGATATCGAGGCCGGGCACGGCACGCTGCGCATCCGCCAGTCCGACCCGTCCAATCTCGATGTCGGCCTCAACATGGCGATGACACCGGGCAAGGTGGTTTTCCAGAACGAGCTGATGCAACTGATCCAGTACGCCCCGGCGACGGAGAACGTGCTGCGGACCCCGCTTCTGATCGTGCCGCCATGGATCAACAAGTTCTACATCCTCGACCTCAAGCCGGAAAAATCCTTCATCAAGTGGTGCGTCGATCAGGGGGTGACGGTTTTCGTGATCTCCTGGGTCAACCCGGACAAGCGCCTCGGCGCCAAAACCTTCGAAGACTACATGAAGGAAGGCCCGTTGACGGCGATGGATGTCATCGAGCGGGCGACCGGCGAATTGAAGGTCCACACCATGGGCTACTGCGTCGGCGGCACCCTGCTCGCCTCGACGCTGGCCTGGCTTGCGGAAAAGCGGCGGGTGCGGGTGACGTCGGCGACATTCCTGGCCGCCCAGGTCGATTTCAGTCACGCCGGCGATCTGATGGTGTTCGTCGACGAAGACCAGATCTCGGCGCTTGAGCGCGACATGCGGGCCGCCGGCGTGCTCGAAGGCAGCAAGATGGCGATGGCCTTCAACATGCTGCGCTCGAACGATCTGATCTGGTCCTACGTCGTCAGCAATTATCTGAAGGGACAGCCGCCCTCGGCGTTCGACCTGCTGCACTGGAATTCGGACGCGACCCGAATGCCGGCGGCGAACCATTCATACTACCTGCGCAACTGCTATCTGGAAAACCGACTGTCCACCGGCAGCATGGTGCTGGACAACACGCTGCTCGATCTGTCGAAGATCAAGGTGCCGATCTACAATCTGGCGACCCGCGAGGATCATATCGCGCCGGCGGAGTCGGTGCTGTACGGCTCGCAGTTTTTCGGCGGCCCGGTGAAATACGTGCTGTCCGGTTCCGGGCACATCGCGGGTGTCGTCAACCCGCCATCCTCCGGCAAGTACCAGTTCTGGACCAACGACAATATCAAGGATGTGACATTGGCGGACTGGCTCAAGGGCGCGCAGGAACACAAGGGATCGTGGTGGCCCGACTGGCGTGGATGGCTGGGCGGCATCGATGCCGAGGAGACGCATGCGCGCAGCGTGGGCTCCGACGCGTTGCCCCCGATCGAAGACGCCCCGGGCAGCTATGTGCGGGTTCGCGCGTAGCGCAACGATGCGGTTAAGGGTATAATCAGGTCGTCCCTCCGGGACAGGATTCGGAATCGATTGAGGGGGTAGTGCCTATGACGCGCGAATTGTTCTGGCTGACGCTGACGGTTATTCTGACGGGCCTGCTCTGGATTCCCTACATCCTCAATCGCACTCAGGTTCGCGGTCTCACGGGTGCGATGGCAAATCCGTCGCGCAACGACGCGCCCCATGCCGAGTGGGCCACCCGCCTGATGTTCGCCCACGACAACGCGGTCGAGAACCTCGTCGTGTTCGCGCCGCTGGTTTTGATCCTCAACGCGATCGATTATTCCAGCAAATGGACCGTTCTGGCCTGCGCCGTTTATTTCTGGGCGCGCGTCGCGCATCTGATCGTCTACACACTCGGCCTGCCGGTGTTCCGCACGATCGCCTTCACCATCGGCTTCCTGGCGCAGGCTGTGCTGGCGGTGGCGATCTTCAGGGCCGCTTGACGGTTGGTCTGCGGCTCGTCGTCCTCAGAGGCTCTTCCGGGCCGTGACGAACAGCATCTCTGCCCGTTTGCCGTCGAAGCCTGTGACGTCGCCGGTCTCGATCGACAATGAACTCCAGTTGCCGGCCTTGGCGTAGTTGGCGCGCAGCCAGTCCGGCGACGGATAATTGTAATAGCGATTGAGCGTATCGCGGCCGTCGGCTTCGCCGGTCTTGTAGCTGGCGTAGAAATGGCCGGCAGGTCTGAGCGCGCGCCGGATCAGCGCCAGAATTTGCGCCAGCTCCTGCCGGGGAACGTGAAGCAGGCAGGCATTGGCCCAAACGCCGTCATAGGCTTCGACCTCGTCGAGGTCATGAAACAGCAGCGTCTCGACGGTGCGGCCGAGACGGCGTGACGCTTCGCGGGCCATTTCCGGCGATCCATCCGTTGGACGGACATCGAAACCCTTCGCCAGCATTTCAGCCGAAGCCGCACCCGCGCCGCATCCCAGTTCCAGAATGGCTGCCCCCGGAGGCAGCAGCGCAAGAAACCGCGACAACCGCGTATGCGCCGCAATCTCGCGCCTGGCATAGGCCTCCGCATTGCTGCGGTAGAATTGAAGGGTTTCCTCGTCCAAAACAGCCTCGCTTAGATATCGGCCAGGCCCAGCATCAGCCGCATGTTTTGTACGGCCGCACCCGAGGCGCCCTTGCCAAGATTGTCGAGGCGAGCGACCAGCACCGCCTGACGATGCGTATCGCTGGCAAACACATACAGCTCAAGCCTGTTGGTTTCGTTGAGCGCCTCGGGCTCGAGCTTCCCGCTTTTGGAAGCCGCGTTCTCGAACGGCATCACCGAGACGTGGCGGCTCCCGGCGTAGCGCTTGGCCAGTGCGGTGTGAAGGTCAGCCCCAGTGGGTTTGCCCGCAAGCATGTCCAGTTGCAAAGGCACCGAGACCAGCATGCCCTGCCGAAAATTTCCGACCGAAGGCACGAAGATCGGCCGGCGCGTGAGCCTGGAGTACAGCTGCATCTCCGGCAGGTGCTTGTGCTCGAAGCCGAGGCCATAGAGTTCGAAGGCCGGCGCGGAGCCGTCTTCGAAGCTCGCGATCATCGACTTGCCGCCGCCCGAATAGCCGCTGACCGCGTTGACGGTGACGGGATAGTCCGCGCGCAAAATGCTGGCATCGACCAGTGGCCGCAGCAGCGCGATCGCGCCGGTCGGATAGCAGCCCGGATTGGAGACTTTCCGCGCCGCCCTGATCTTGTCGGCCTGATCCGGCGCCAGTTCCGGAAAGCCGTAGGTCCAGTCGCTGGCGACGCGAAAAGCCGTCGACGCGTCCAGAATCTTCGGAGCCGCCGCGCCGATGCCGTCGATCAACCCGACGGTCTCCCTGGCTGCATCGTCCGGCAGGCAGAGAATGACGAGATCGACCTCCTCCATCAGCGCGCGTTTGGCGCCGGCGTCCTTGCGCTTGTCCTCGACGATGCTTTTCACCGCGACGTCGCTCTGCTGGCGCAGGCGCTCCTGAATGCCAAGGCCCGTCGTTCCAGCGGCGCCATCGACAAAGACGGTGGGCTTGGTGGTGTCGCCGGTCGGCCGAAGCTGATGGGTGTCCGTCACAGTCATGGCACGCTCCTTTCGAGCCGGCTCGTTTCGTCTGCGAAAGCCTGTGTGAAGGCTTGCGGCCGGGTTTCGCGCATTAGACGCGCGATCTGTTGCGCATTCGTGTCGGTTTGCAAGGCAAGCACCCCTGCCACGGCGGCACAGTCGGTTTCGGATTTGTGCTGGTTCAGCTTGAAGCTGCCTTCAACCTCGTCCACCGACATCACCAGACCCACAATCGCCTTTTTCATCGCCTCCAGGCGCCCCGCCGTCATCTTCGACGACGTCCAGGGCGGCTTCGGCGCGAGCCGGCTTTCAAACTTCGCGCTCAGCGCATCGAGATGCGGTCCGAGTTCGTCGCCGGAAAGCCTCCGTACAGTGCCGGTCAGATGCACCGCCTGATAGAGCCAGGTCGGCACCTGATCGGGTGAGGCATACCAGTCCGCCGAGACATAGGCATCCGCCGCGTTCACCGCCATCAGCCAGGACGCCGTCCCGTCGGCCAGTTTCACCAACGGATTGTGACGCGCGAGGTGAAATGCCGCCTGCGGCGTTCCGTCATCCGCATAGCTGAGAAAAAACGGCAGCGACGATGCGATCGGCTTAAAGCCGTCCCATGCGCAGACCGTGCCGAAGCCGCGCGCTTCCGCAAACGCAAGGCTTGCGGTTCGATCGGGCTTGAACATCGGAGGCGTATACATCTCAAACTCCCGGCTTGACGTAGGAGCCGCCGGGTTTGATCGCGCTGCAGGTTTAAGGGAAAATGCCGCGGACCGGATCCGGCGGCAGAGGCTGATGTCTTAAACGCAGACGTCCGCCCATACCGCAAGGGTACGGCGGCGGCGAGCGATAGCGATGGTCGCGGCGTTGATCATGGGCGGGGCTATAGAGCCGCTCCCGGTTGGCGTCAAGATATTTGGGCGGCCGGCGCTTCAGATCGCCCGCCACAGCCATTGGGTGATCTGCGCGATCACGTCGCCGGACAACAGCAGCGCCGCCGACCACACCAGCGCCGAGACGAAATTGGCGATCTGGAATTGCCAGTACGACATCTCGAAGATTCCGGCCACCAGCGGCACCGAGGCCCGCAGCGGTCCGAAAAACCGTCCGATGAAAATGCTCGGCACGCCCCAGTTCTTCACAAAGGCTTCCCCGCGCGGCAGGATCTCCGGATAGCGCGAGAGCGGCCACATCTGCGCGACGTGTTCCTTGTACTTGTAGCCGAACCAGTAGGAGACCCAATCGCCCAGCGCTGCCCCGATGCCGCCGGCAATCCAGACCGGCCAGAAGCTGATGCCGCTGGCGCCGATCAGCGCGCCGATCGCAACCAGCGCCCCCCAGGCCGGAACCAGCAGCGAAATAAAGGCCAGCGATTCACCGAACGCCAGCACCAGAACGATCGGTGCGGCCCAAGCCTGATGGTCGCGCACGAAATCAGCCAGCGCGCGCGCAAAATCTTCCATTCCTGAATCGCCTTTGTGATACCTGATGCCCGGGAACAGGTAAGCCAGCCCCTTCGGCGAACATCAAGTCACAAAGGCGCAGGCAGGACGGCCGATCGGCCAGCCCGTGGCCAGACCGGCACCCGTCACTATTTAAGCCCAACCGTGGCATAGTCAGGGAAACCGATTCGCTGCGCCTATCGTTGCGCGAAACACATGAAAAGATATGCCCAAACCATTGAAATCAGCCACTAAAACTAAAGCGACGAACGATTTGTTCGGCGCCCCCGAGCCGAAAGGCAGAGCCCCGCTCAAGGTCGCTGCCCGCGCCACCAGCGCTGAAGCCGGCTACACCGCCCGCGACATCGAGGTGCTGGAAGGCCTCGAGCCGGTGCGCCGACGCCCCGGCATGTATATCGGCGGCACCGACGAGAAGGCGCTGCATCATCTGTTCGCCGAAGTCATCGACAACGCCATGGACGAGGCGCTGGCCGGACACGCGGACTTCATCGATGTCGAACTCGATGCCGACGGATTCCTGACCGTCACCGACAACGGCCGCGGCATTCCGGTCGATCCGCATCCGAAATTCCCGAAAAAATCCGCCCTCGAAGTCATCATGTGCACGCTGCACTCCGGCGGCAAATTCGACTCCAAGGTCTACGAGACCTCCGGCGGCCTGCATGGTGTCGGCGTGTCCGTGGTCAACGCCCTCTCCTCGCGGCTCGAGGTCGAGGTCGCCCGCGGCCAAAAGCTCTATCGCATGAACTTCGAGCGCGGCCACCCGAAGGGCAAGCTCGAGGACCTCGGCAAGATCAACAACCGCCGCGGCACGCGTATCCGGTTCAAGCCGGACACCGATATCTTCGGCGCCAAGGCTACCTTCAAGCCGCAGCGCCTGTTCAAGATGGCGCGCTCCAAAGCCTATCTGTTCGGTGGCGTCAAGATTCGCTGGCACTGTGACCCAGCCCTGCTCAAGGGCGTGGACGATGTGCCTGCCGAGGCCGAATTTCACTTCGTCGGCGGATTGAAGGACTACCTCGCCGCCGCCGTTCATGCCGACACCCTGGTGCATCCGGATATCTTCTCCGGCAAGTCCGGACGCGTCGGCGCTCACGGCGCCTGCGAATGGGCGGTGGCATGGACCGCCGATGCCGATGGTTTTCTGTCCTCCTATTGCAACACCGTGCCGACGCAGGACGGCGGCACGCATGAATCGGGGATGCGCAGCGCGATGCTGCGCGGACTGAAGGACCACGCCGAGCGCGTTGGCCAGGGCAAACGCGCCGCTAACATCGTCTCCGAAGACGTCATGGTGGGTGCTGCCGTGATGCTTTCGGTGTTCGTGCGCGAGCCCGAATTCCAGGGCCAGACCAAGGATCGGCTCGCCACCGCCGAAGCGCAGCGCATCGTCGAGCAGGCAATCAAGGACCCATTCGACCACTGGCTGTCAGGCAACCCGGTCCAGGCCAACAAGCTGCTGGAGTTCGTGGTCGAACGCGCCGACGAGCGGCTGCGCCGACGCGCCGAGAAAGAAATCTCGCGCAAGTCCGCGGTCAAGAAGCTGCGCCTGCCCGGCAAGCTCTCCGACTGCACCAACACCGCCTCCGAAGGCTCGGAGCTGTTCATCGTCGAGGGCGACAGCGCCGGCGGCAGCGCCAAGCAGGCACGCGACCGCGCGACCCAGGCGATCCTGCCGCTGCGCGGCAAGATCCTCAACGTCGCCTCCGCCACCAAGGACAAGCTCACCGCCAACGCGCAACTTTCCGATCTGATGCAGGCGATCGGCTGCGGCATCGGCCCACATTACCGCGAAGAGGATCTGCGCTATTCGCGGATCATCATCATGACCGATGCCGATGTCGACGGCGCGCACATCGCCTCGCTGCTGATCACATTCTTTTATCGGCAGACGCAGCCGCTGATCGACCAGGGCCATCTCTACCTCGCGGTGCCGCCGCTCTATAAACTGACCCATGGCAGCAAGACGGTTTACGCCCGCGACGACGCGCACAAGGCCGAATTGATGAAGAGCGAATTCAACGCCAATGCCAAGGTCGACGTCAGCCGCTTCAAGGGCCTTGGCGAAATGATGCCAGCGCAATTGAAGGAAACCACCATGGACCCGGCCAAGCGCACCTTGCTGCGCGTGGTGCTGCTGACCGAAGACCGCGACGGAACCGCCGATTCCGTCGATCGGCTGATGGGAACCAAGCCCGAGGCCCGGTTTGCGTTCATTTCCGACAAGGCCGAATTCGCCCGCGACGATCTGCTGGACGTCTAGGCCGCCGGCGTTCTCGCTGGCCTTGGCCGCGGCGGACATTTCGCCGCAGGAGCAGCCGATCTGCGCCTGTTGCCGGCCTTTCAACCTGCTCCAACGCCCTTCGGCGGCCCGTTTTCCGCCGGGTGTGCCTGCCCGGCAACAGCATTTTGGGCGGAACCGGCTATAACTGCGACCAACGGCGTTCAGGATTCGGTGCTTTGCACCCTTGTCGAGGAATTGAGATGAAGAAATTTGCGCTCGCTCTGACCGCGCTCGCGGCGTTTACGGGATCGGCCGTTGCGGCCGACCTGCCGCCCGCTCCCGCCTATTCGAGGGCTCCGGCGGTGGTTGCACCCGCGCCGAGCTGGACCGGGTTCTACATCTTCGGCGGCGCGGGCGGCGGCGTTTGGGATGCGGATACCGGCGTCAGCGTGACCGGCGGGGGCCCTTGCGTTCTTTGCATGAACAACAAGCAGGGTGGCGACGGTTATTTCGGTACTGCCGGTGCGGGTTATGACTGGCAGGTCAGCCAGAGGTGGGTGTTCGGCATTTTCGGCGATGGCCAGTTTGGCAGCATGAAGGGTTCGATTTCGGCGGCCGGGATTGTTGGCAACGTAAAGCTGGAGGATACGTGGGCTGCGGGTGCTCGCCTCGGCTATCTGGTAGCCCCGATGGTGTTCTCCTACGTCAATGCCGGGTATACCGGCTCGGAATGGGGTGGCTCGACCCTGACCAGCGCTGTTAGCGGTGGGCCGATTGGCTTGCATACCGGTGGCTTCAACACCCAGGGCTGGTTCGTCGGCGGCGGCGTCGAGAACAACCTGGACATCTTCGGCCTCAGCGCCCCCGGCTGGTTCATGAAGACCGAATACCGCGCGGCCTACTACGACAACAAGAACATCAACATACTTGTCGACGGTGCGAATGCGCCCACGGGTTTCGATATCAACTTCAGACCGCTGGTGCAGACGGTCAGCACCTCGCTGGTCTATCGCTTCAACTGGACCGGTCCCGCGAGGTACTGATCCGACCTCGCAATATCCAGATATCAGGCAAAAGCCCCGGCATCGACCGGGGCTTTTTCTTGTCCTGATGCACTGCGCTTGTCCTGGTGAGATCATTGCTCGGATCGAGACGCAGGGCCCTGCTCTTGCGCGAGGAGATCGCGCGCGCCACTCTGGCAACCGGCGCGCCGGTCGCCGCGCGCCAATCTCATCGAGGCAAGCCCATGCGCAAATGGCTTCTGATCGTTGGCTTTCTCTCGCTCGCCGTCGGGCTGCTCTGGATTGGCCAAGGCACCGGCGCGGTGAAGTGGCCGCCATCGAGCTTCATGATCAGCCAGATTCAGTGGGCCGGGTACGGCGCCGCGCTGGCGGCATTCGGCCTGGTCCTGATCTGGCAGGGCAAGCGCTAAATCAAACCGCACTGGAACCGCCCGGCGGGGCCTGCCCCCGTTATCACAAAGAGGATCGCAACCATGACGCCAAAACCATTCGACCTCCGCGGCAAGGTAGCCATCGTCACCGGCGGCAATGGCGGGATCGGCCTCGGCATGGCGCGCGGGCTTGCGGAAGCCGGCGCCTCGATCGCCATCGTCGGGCGCAATGAAGCGAAGTCGAACGAGGCGGTCGCCGAGCTTCAGCAGCGCGGCGCCAAGGCTACCGCGGTAAAGGCGATCCCGGTGATCGCCGACGTCACCGACAAGGCCGCCGTCGCTACGATGGTCGAGCGGACGGTTCGCGAACTCGGCCGGATCGACATCCTCGTCAACAACGCCGGCATTAACATCCGCAAACCCCCGCAGGCGTTGACACTCGATGAATGGGACAGCGTCATCAAGACCAACCTGACCAGCGCATTCCTGTGTTCACAGGCGGTCTATCCCGTCATGAAGGCGGGTGGTGGCGGCAAGATCATCAATATCGGCTCGATGATGTCGATCTTCGGCGCCAGCTTCGCGCCGGCCTACGCCGCCAGCAAAGGCGGCATCGTGCAGTTCACCCGCTCCTGCGCGGTGGCCTGGGCCGCCGACAACATCCAGGCCAACGCCGTGCTGCCGGGCTGGATCGATACGGATTTGACCAAACGCGCTCGCGAACAGATCGACGGCTTGCACGACAAGGTGCTGGCCCGCACCCCGGCAGCGCGTTGGGGCGCGATTGACGATTTCGCGGGCATTGCGGTGTTTCTCAGCTCCGCGGCGTCAGACTTCGTCACCGGTACGGCTATTCCCGTGGACGGCGGATTCTCCGTGATGGGTTGATCAACCCAGCCCGCGTCGGCGTCAGCTTTCCGGGACGGCCGGCGAACGGACATGCTCCGGGCGTGCGCCGAGGCCGAGAAACCGTGCGGTAATGCCTTGCAGCCACGGTAGCGCGTTGATCAGGCGCGCAAACAGCGGAGCCCTGAGCGGACGATCGCCCGGCTTGAGCGCGACGCTGATGAGGTTGTTCTGGACGATGACCTGCATGGCCTGCGTGACCCGCACCGGAAACTCCCGGCGCCGCCGCACCGCATCCAGTTCGTCTTCGCTCGGGCAACCCCTGGCCAGCGGTGCAGCCAGGAGGTTGGCGGTCGCGACCGCATCCTGGACCGCCAGGTTGACGCCGACGCCGCCTACCGGCGACATCGCATGCGCGGCGTCGCCAATACATAGCAGCCCGGGCAAGGTCCAGCGCTTCAACCGATTGATCGCCACCGTCAGCAGCTTGACGTCGTCCCACGTCTTGACGTCCGACATTCCCGATTTGAGGATCGGCGCCATGCCTATCACGTCGCCGCGGAAGGCGTCGAGCCCGCGCGCCTTCACTGCATCGTATTGTCCCTTGGCGATGACATAGGCGCATTGCCAGTAATCGCCCCGATCAAACGTCACCATCATCTTGCCTGACTCGAGGCGCGCGAACACGCTTTCGGTTTCGCTGGCCCGCTTGCCGGCGCGAAACCACAGCACATCCATCGGCGCGCCGATCTCTTCGACCTCAAGATTGGCGCGCTGCCTGACGATCGAATGCCGGCCGTCGCATCCGATGGTCAGGTCGGCGCGGATTTCGATCGGCCCCTCGGGCGTGTTGGCCCTCACCCCGACCACCGTATCGCCCGACCGGATCAGGTCGGTCGCATCGGCATCCATCATCACCTTGAGCGAGGCAAATCGCCTGCCGCTCTCACGCAGGAAATTGAGAAAGTCCCATTGCGGCATGAAGGCGATGAAAGGGTATTTTACCTTGAGACGGCCGAGATCCGCCATGCGGATCGAGTTGCTGCCGAAACTGCCCTCCATTTTCTGCAATTGCTGATGCGGCAGCTTCAGGAACCCGTCGATCAGGCCGAGTTCGTCCATCACCTGCAGCGTTGACGGATGCACGGTGTCGCCGCGAAAATCCCGAAAGAAATCGGCATGCTTCTCCAGCACCAGCGTATCGATACCGGCCCGCCCCAACAGATATCCCAGCATCATTCCGGCCGGCCCGCCGCCGACGATGCAACATCGCGTATGAAGGGGGGATGATCGTTCCGGGGAAGTGGCCGCGTCCATGATCCGGCTCTCATTGATTGGGCGCTCAGCGCCGGAAGCTTTTGATCTCCGACACGCTGCCGTCGCGATAGGTTAATTCCACCGACACCGATTTGGTTGCAGCCGGCAGCTTGAGATAGGGTACCGCATCATGGGGAATGGCGCTGGGGTCCCTGGTGTCGCAGGGCGGCATTTTCAGCACCTTGTCAGGCACCGCGGTGTCGATGCCGACGCGCGCCTCGCGGATCGCGCAGCGATACGACATCAGCTGGGTATAATAGACCAGTAATCCATTGAATTCGCGAAACGACAGCCAGCTCGTCGCGGTCATGTCGAGGATCTTGCGCTGATCATGGATCAGCGCCGCTTCGGGATCGAACTTGATCGGGAAAGGTCCCTGCAACTCGCCGGAGGCGTCCACATAGCGGACCTGAAAGGTGGCCGCCGGCGCATCGGCGGCCAGTTCGATCGATGGATTGGGCATCCGCTTGCGGGTGCGCGGATCGAGGGTGTCGAGGAAGCCGGTCTCGCGGAATTCGCCGTTGTCGCCGATCCGCCAGGAAATTCCGAGCGTCGGATCGGCGATCGAGAACACCACGGTCCAGCCGCCATTGTGGCGGGAGAACATCGCGATCGGCGCGTTGACGGAATCGTTCGATGGTGCGGTGCGCGGCGCCGGCACCGGTGGCAGTGCCGCGACTTGCTGCGGCGGTTCGGCAGGTTTTGCCGGCACGGGCTCTGTCCTGGCAACGCCATTGAGGAACACGTCGTCGACCATCTGGTCGAAATAGACCGGAATCTGCTTGTGCTTCACGGTCTCTGCCATCTCGCTGACCAGCCGGCGGGTATGCTGGGCGACCTGAACCAAGTTCTCGCCGGGTTGCAGCAGTTCCTTCGCGAACGTTCGGGTGAATACCGAATTGGGATTGTTGTCGCTGCTCGACAGGCGGTCGAGCGCGGTCTGACGCGGTCCGGCGGAGAAGACCGAGAACACGCCCTCCGGCAACTGCGTCATCGGCGCGAGGCCTCCGCCACCGGCCAGCGCGCGGGTGCCTGATCGCTCGAACGGATTGTTGCGGCAGGCGTCGAACACCAGGATCGCGGTGCGCACGTTCTTGTTCTGCAGCCGTTCGATGATGCGGTCGGCAAGCACCGAGGCGTCGCGGACCAGTTCTTCCTGGCCTTCGATTGCCGCCGGCACGTCGGTCGGCAGCAGGAAGTTCTGCCCCGCGATCTCAAAGCCGTGGCCGGCATAGAAGAAAAACGCGGTGTCGCCGGGCCCCACGGCCGCGTCGAACGCCAGCAAGGTTTCGCTGAATGCCTGCCGGGTCTGGTTCTCCGCTACCATCACGGAAAACCCGAGCTGCTTCAGCGTATCGCCCATGGTGCGGGCGTCGTTGACCGCCTTCTGCAATTTGGGAACGTTCTTGTAGTCATTGTTGCCGATCACCAACGCGACGCGCTTTTCGGCTTGCGCGGGGGCGGCAAACGCCAGTAGCGCCAAGGCGAGGCTCAAAGCCAATGCGGCCCTGAACGACTGCAAAATCTTCATTCTGTTCCCCGCCTTGCGATTCCCGCACGTCCCGTGCGAACCGCACTATGCCATAGTCGATCAACCACCGCCGCCGGTTCAACCAGGCAAAGCCGCCCGGCCGCTCCACTTGCTGAGCAAGGGCAGGGCAAAATTCAGAGCGAAAACTCCGCGTCCGAGGCACTGCAATTCTGTCAGTTTCCGCCTCAATCCAATGCCGAGCCGGCCTCGAGGGACGCGACCAAAGGTTGAGCCAGCGGCGGCCGCGTTCATGTAAAAACATTAAGCTTTTTCGGCGCTTCCGGGGCCTGCTCCATTGACTTTGGCCAATTCGCCCCTATGTTCCGGCTCGACGCGGCCCGGTATCGAAACGCGATATCTTGATTAAGCCGCCTGTCTGCGTAGCCGAAAATCCCGTGCAAATTTGCGTGCCGTTCCGGGGTTGAGCGCAGCAGTCATTTTCCGAGAATCCAAGCGGCGGTTTCGACCAGAGGCTCAATGTCCTTTTCCAATCTCGGCCTGTCCGACAAGGTGCTCGCCGCCGTCGCGGCCACCGGTTACACCACCCCTACCCCCATCCAGGAACAGGCGATCCCCCATGTTCTGGCCCGCCGAGACGTTCTCGGCATCGCCCAGACCGGCACCGGCAAGACCGCCGCCTTCGTCCTTCCCATGCTGACCATGCTGGAAAAGGGCCGCGCCCGCGCCCGGATGCCCCGCACCCTCATCCTGGAGCCGACGCGCGAACTCGCCGCCCAGGTCAAGGAGAATTTCGACAAATACGGCGCCGGCCAGAAGCTCAATGTCGCACTCCTGATCGGCGGGGTTTCGTTCGGCGACCAGGACACCAAATTGACCCGCGGCGTCGACGTGCTGATCGCAACCCCGGGCCGGCTGCTCGACCACACCGAGCGCGGCGGACTGTTGCTCACCGGCGTCGAATTGCTGGTCATCGACGAAGCCGACCGCATGCTCGACATGGGCTTCATTCCGGACATCGAGCGCATCTGCAAGATGATTCCGTTCACCAGACAGACGCTTTTCTTCACGGCAACGATGCCGGCCGAAATCCGCCGCATCACCGAAACCTTCCTGCACAATCCCGAGAAAATCGAAGTTTCGAAGCCCGCGACCACCGCGGTCGGCGTAGCCCAGTTTCAGGTCCCGGTCGGCCGCGAGCCGCACGAGAAGCGTGAGACGCTGCGCCAGCTGCTGCGCGGCGCCAAGGATCTCCAGAACGCAATCATCTTCTGCAACCGCAAGCGCGAAGTGGCGTTGCTGCACAAATCGCTGCAGAAACATGGTTTCAGCGTCGGCGCCCTGCATGGCGACATGGACCAGTCGGCCCGCACCGCAGCCCTCGACCAGTTCCGCAAAGGCGAAATTCCGCTGCTGGTCGCTTCCGACGTCGCCGCCCGCGGTCTCGACATTCCCGCCACCAGCCACGTCTTCAACTTCGACGTGCCGCATCATGCCGACGACTACGTGCATCGCATCGGCCGCACCGGCCGCGCCGGCCGCGCCGGCACCGCGATCTCCATCGTGACACCGCTCGACCAGAAATCGATGGCCGCGATCGAAAAGCTGATCGGCAAAACCATTCCGCAAGCCGAAGGCAGCTTCGAGGTTCAACCGGCGTCCCCCGGCACCGAACAGCCGCGCGAGCCGCGTGCGCGCGAAGGTTCAAGAGAAGGTTCGCGTGGAGGCCGCAAGCCCCGCCGTGAACGCGAACCCCGACGCTCGGGCGGCGGCGGCCGCGAGCCCGCCCACAAGACACAGGCGCCAGCCGCTGCCTTCACGCCGCCGGCCACGCCTGCTGCCTCGCGCACACCTTCGATCGGCCGCGCCGAAGCCCCGCCGGTCCCGCGCGAAGCGGCGTCGGAGCCTGCCGATCACTCGCATCTCCCGGCGTTCCTGCTGCGACCTATTCGCGCACGGGTCTGATCTGACAAAGGCTTGATATTGCAAGGGCCTTGGCGCGCAGCGCCCCCGATCCCCGACGTCCCGAATGGGACCTATTTACCGGTCATTCATTCTCGTCCTTTAACTTGGCGGCGATAATTTTAATTATTGCTGCGGGAACGGGCAGAACGCCCGCTATTGAGGACGTGATCAAGTGATCAAGGCGCTCGACGAGCATGAACGCACTATGGCTTTCGCCGAAGTTGCGCTTGGCCAGATCAAATCGCTCCGGCAAACCGCCGTGCCTCGCAATTATGAAATCTGGTACGTCTATGCGACGGGATACAATTCGCCGCTCAACAAGATCATCAACGAAACGCTGGCGCGCAACGGCAAGCTGACCGAGTCCGACCTCGAGCAGATCTACGAAACCTATCTTTCGCAGGTCAAGACATCCGACCGCATCGACAAGGTCGGCGCGCGCGTGATCGGCGAAATCGACGACGTGATGAAGCTCATCACCGAAGCCCTTGGCGTGTCGGCCAGCTACGATCGCAGCCTGTCCGGCGCGACCCAAAAACTCGAGGCCGCGCAGAACCGCGACCAGGTCAAAGCCGTTGTCGAATCGCTTGTCACGTCGACCCGCGAGATGCGCGACACCAACAAGGCGCTGGAAGACCGGTTGACACTGTCGAAATCGGAAATCAGCAATCTTCAGCAGAGCCTCGAGGCGATCCGGGCCGAAAGCCTGACCGATCCCCTCACCGGCCTCGGCAACCGCAAATATTTCGACCGTTCGATCGAAATCGCAGTGCAGAATGCGCTCGCCAGCGGTGAGCCGCTTTCCCTGTTGATGTTCGACATCGACCACTTCAAATCGTTCAACGACTCCTACGGCCACCTGACCGGTGACCAGGTGCTCCGGCTGGTCGGCATGTCGCTGAAGCAGACCATCAAGGGCCAGGACATCACCGCGCGCTACGGCGGCGAGGAATTCGTGGTGGTGCTGCCCAACACCGCGCTGCGCCAGGCGCTGACGGTCGCCGACCACATCCGCCGCGCCATCATGTCGAAAGAATTGAAGAAGAAATCCACCGGCGAAATTCTCGGCCGGGTCACCATCTCGGTCGGCGTTTCGATGTTGAAGCCCGACGACGATACCGATTCGCTGATCGAACGCGCCGATGCCTGCCTCTATGCCGCCAAGCGCAACGGCCGCAACCGCGTGATCTGCGAAGCCGATCCGGAATATGCCGCCGAGACCCGCAGCCAGGTCGCCTGACGTTTTATTCGCCAGTGGCTACGTGCTGCAGCGCCAGTCATCCTTCGAGGCTCGCAAGAGCTCGCACCTCATGATGACGACCTCTTTTTCTTCGAACTCTTCTTCTTTTTAACCGCAGGTTTCTTTTTAACGGCAGGTTTCTTTCCAGCCACAGCCCGCTTCGGCGCCGCCTTCTTCGCCTTCGGACGCTTGAGCAGGGCCGCGCGTTGGGCTGCTGCCAATGCCGCGCCCGCCCAACTGGCCAACTCCTCGGAATCATCGAACAGCCGCGCCGGCAATTGCCAGTACGAGTTGACCGTGACCGTCTTTCCGGACTTTCGCTGCTGATACTGGAACGGCCCCGATCCCTCGGCCTCGAATTGCGGGATGTTGTGTTCGTCGGCGCGGAAATAGAGTCCGGCCCGCAGCGCCAGCGCAAAATTGACCCTGTCGACGGAAATTCCGAAGCCGGAAAACATCCGGCGGATCGTCACCGGCCCGAAATCCACAAACAGGTCGTTCAGGAAATCGCGGTCCATGCGATGCCGCTCACGTCCTTGCGAATGGTCCTGGCCATCGCCGCGACGATCCTCGTCAGCCTTCGACCTTGGCGGCCTTCAGCTGCACCGATTCGCCGCAGCCGCAGGCGCCGGTCTGGTTCGGGTTGTTGAAGATGAACTGCGACTGCATCTTGTCGGCCTTGTAGTCCATCTCGGTGCCCAGCAGGAACAGCACGGCCTTGGGATCGACCAGGATCTTGACGCCCTTGTCCTCGACCACCTCGTCCGTGGGGCGGACATCGTGGGCATATTCGACCGTGTAGGATTGTCCGGCGCAGCCGCCATTCTTGATCCCGACCCGCAAGCCTACAATCTCGGAATCCGCGCGCTTGGTCAGCTCCGTAACCCGCAGCGCCGCGGCTTCGGTCAGCTTCATCACTTGCGGACGGGGGCGCGGCTTCGGCTTGGCAACGGGAGCTGGTGATGCTGGTGTCATGTCAGTCATGTGTTTAGTCCTGACAGCAATTCAATGCCGGATCACTGCCTTTGAGATGTTAAACGCGATTCCACTCTTTTGTCCTTACGCCCTGTTACTTCACCACATATTGAGCACGAGGCGCGCCTCGTCGGTCATCCGGTCCGGCGTCCACGCCGGCTCCCAGACCAGATTGACGTTGACGATGCCTATACCGGGGACGCTGGCGACGGCGTTCTCGACCATCTGCGGCAATTCGCCGGCCGCCGGACAGTTCGGGGTCGTGAGCGTCATCTCGACGTCCACGGAGCGGTCGTCCTTGATGTCGACCTTGTAGATCAGGCCGAGCTCATAGATATCGGCCGGAATTTCCGGATCGAATACCGTTTTCAGCGCGGCGACGATTTCGGTCGCCAGCCGCTCGGTTTCTTCCGGCGGCAATGCCGAATGCGTCGCCATGTTGCTGGTCTTGGCTTCGCCACTCTCGGCTTCACGATTCTCTGGTTTCAACTGTGTCGGTCATGAGAACAATTCCCGCGCCTTGATCAGCGCCTGCGCCAGATGGTCGACTTCTTCCCGGGTATTATACATCCCGAATGAGGCACGGCACGTCGCCGTGACATTGAACCGCTCTAAAAGCGGCATCACGCAATGGGTGCCGGCCCGCACCGCGATGCCCTGCCGGTCGATCACGGTCGCGACATCATGGGGATGTGCGCCCTTCATTTCGAACGAAATCACCGGTCCCTTGCCCCGCGCGGTGCCGATCAGGTGCAATGAGTTGATTTCGCGCAAGCGCTCCTGGGCATAGGTCAGAAGGCCATGCTCGTGCGCGGCAATGCGTTCCTTGCCGATCGAATTGACATAGTCGATCGCAGCACCAAGACCTACCGCCTCGACGATCGCCGGCGTTCCCGCCTCGAATTTGTGCGGCGGATCGCCATAGGTGACCCAGTCTTTCGCGACCTCGCGGATCATCTCGCCGCCGCCATTATAAGGCCGCATCGCCACGAGATGGGCGTGCTTGGCATAGAGCACGCCGATGCCGGTCGGGCCGTAGAGCTTGTGGCCAGTGAAGACATAGAAATCGCAATCGATATCCCGGACGTCGATCGCCAGATGAACGGCGGCCTGGCTGCCGTCGACCAGAACCGGAATGCCGCGGGCATGGGCGATTTTGACCACGTCCTTGACCGGAACGATGGTGCCGAGCGCATTCGACATCTGCGTGATCGCCACCAGTTTGGTTCGATCGGTCAACAGCTTCTCGAACTCGTCGATCAGGAAATTGCCTTCGTCATCGACCGGCGCCCATTTGATGACGGCGCCGTGGCGTTCCCTGAGGAAATGCCAAGGCACGATGTTGGAATGGTGCTCCATGATCGAGAGCACGATTTCGTCGCCGGCCTTGATGTTCGGCTCGCCCCACGAGGAAGCCACGAGGTTGATCGCCTCGGTGGCATTACGAGTGAAGACGATCTCTTCGTTGCGTCCCGCGTTGAGAAATTGCGCGACCTTGGCGCGGCCGCCTTCATAGGCTTCCGTCGCCGCATTGGCGAGATAGTGCAGCCCGCGATGCACATTGGCGTATTCGCTTTTGTAGGCTTCGGTCATGCGCTCAAGCACAGCGCTAGGCTTCTGCGCAGACGCGGCGTTGTCGAGATAGACCAGCGGTTTGCCATAGACCTTTAGCGCAAGTGCTGGAAAGTCTTCCCTTACCCGGGCGACGTCATAGGAACCATTTGATACTGCCGGATGCATGATCAACCCCGTGCCGCCAGCCAGCGCTCCGCCGCCGATATCGCAAGTTCGCGCAACGTGTCATCGGCGATCTGTTCGATCGCCTCGCCGACGAACGCCTGGATCAGCAGCGCCTGGGCCTCCTTCTCGGAAAGCCCGCGCGCGCGCAGATAGAACAATAAGCTCTCGTCAAGCGCGCCGGTGGTGGCGCCATGGCCGCAGGTCACGTCGTCGGCGAAAATTTCGAGTTCGGGTTTGTTGTCGGCCTCGGCCTCGTCGGACAACAGCAGCGCCCGCGTCATCATCTTGGCGTCGGTCTTCTGCGCCTTGGGGCGAACGATGATGCGGCCCTGAAACACCGAATGTCCGCGATCGTCGACAACCGCGCGGAAGATCTCGCGGCTCGCGCAATTCGGCACCGCATGATCCAGAAACAGCGTGGTGTCGGCGTGCTGGCGGCCATTGAGCAGATTGACGCCGTTGGTCTCAACCTTCGATCCCTCGCCGGCAAAGGTGATGACGGCCTGATACCGGCTGACATGCGCTCCAGAGGTCATGCCGAAAGTATTGAAGTGCGATTTGGCGCCGAGCGTCACCGCGGACGAAGAGATATTGAAGGCCTCGCGGCTGTCTTCGATCAGACGCACATGGTCAAGCCTGACGCCGTCGCCGACCGCAAGCACCAGCAAGTCGTGGACCTGATAGGTTTTGGCGCCCTCGGCGGCAATGTAGCTTTCCACCAGGGTCGCGCTCGCGGCCTTGCCGATCTTCACCAGCGAGCGCGTAAACATCGCCGACGGTTGCGCGCCGCTGGCAATATGAACGATGTGCAGCGGCTGCGAGAGCGCGGTGCCATCGGCGACCTCGATCACGACGCCATCCGTCATCATCGCGCTGTTGAGCGCCACCATGGGGTCGGCGCTACCGGTTGCAAACAACTGCGCAGCAATCGCGGCATCGCCCGCTTCCAGCACCTCGCGCAAAGTGCGGATCGCCAGACCCTTTTCCAATTCGGCGGTACTGGAAAGCGTCGGCGCGAATACTCCATCCACCAGCACCAGCCGACGCACGCCTTCGATCGCATGCAGCTTCAGAGCCGCACCGCCGCGCTTGACTGCTGCGGCATCCGGCTCAGCCGCCAGCGGCAACACCTCGCGCATCAGCATGCGCAAATCGGTATATTTCCAGTCCTCGATCCGCCGATGCGGCAGTCCGGCGCGTTCATACGCCTCAAACGCCTGCTGGCGCATCTCGGCGATCTTGCCGGCGCCCGGCAGCCGGTCGCGCACGACGGCGAACGCATCGCTCAGCGCGGTTTCCGTCTTTGCGTCAGCTCTTACCAATGCAACGTTCATACCCAAATCCGTTTGCGCAGGCCCGACCGATCAGGCTGCGTCTTCGAACTGCGCGTAGCCGGAAGCCTCGAGCTCCAGCGCCAGTTCCTTGCCGCCGCTTTTGACGACCCGGCCCTTCGACATCACGTGGACAAAATCAGGCACGATGTAATTCAACAGCCGCTGATAATGCGTGATCACCACCATCGCACGATCCGGCGAGCGCAGCGCATTGACGCCGTCGGCGGCCACCCGCAGCGCGTCGATGTCCAAACCTGAATCCATTTCGTCGAGAATGCACAGGCTCGGCTCGAACAGCGCCATCTGCAGAATCTCGTTGCGCTTCTTCTCGCCGCCGGAGAAGCCGACATTGACGCCGCGGCGAAGCATGTCCTGCGGAATGTTGAGGGAGGCCGCGACCGCGCGCACCTTCTTGAGAAAGTCCGGCGTGGAGAATTCGCTCTCGCCGCGCGCCTTGCGCTGGGCGTTCAGCGCGGTGCGCAGGAAGGTCATGGTGGCGACACCCGGAATTTCCACCGGATACTGGAACGCCAGGAAGACGCCTTTCGAAGAGCGCTCGTCCGGCGACATCTCCAGCAGGTTCTCGCCGTTGAACCGAATCTCCCCGCCGGTGACTTCATAGCCTGGCTTGCCGGCGATCACGTGGCTCAACGTCGACTTGCCGGAGCCGTTCGGCCCCATGATGGCGTGCACTTCGCCCTTGTTCACGGTCAGCGACAGCCCGTGGAGAATCTCACGCTCCTCGACACGGACTTGCAGGTTTTTGACTTCGAGTAGTGGCATTCACTCTATCCTTCTCGTCATCCTGAGGTGCGAGCCGCATCGGCGAGCCTCGAAGGATGATCTCCCATGTTGCATCATCCTTCGAGGCTTGCTTCGCAAGCACCTCAGGATGACGGCTTTTATCCAACCGATCCCTCCAGCGAGATCGAAATCAGCTTCTGCGCCTCGACCGCGAACTCCATCGGCAGTTGCTGCAGCACATCCTTGACGAAGCCGTTTACGACCAATCCGACCGCTTCTTCCTGGCTCAGCCCGCGCTGCACGCAGTAGAACAGCACGTCCTCGGAAATCTTCGAGGTGGTGGCCTCGTGCTCGAACAGCGCCGACGAATTCTTGGCCTCGATATAAGGCACGGTATGCGCGCCGCATTTGTCGCCGATCAGAAGCGAATCGCAGGCGGTGAAATTGCGCGCGCCGGTGGCCTTGCGATGCGCGGTGACGAGCCCGCGATAGGTGTTCTGCGAAACGCCAGCGGCGATGCCCTTGGAGATGATCCGGCTCGTGGTGTTCTTGCCGAGATGCAGCATC
Organism: uncultured Pseudomonadota bacterium; assembly: GCA_963819325.1. GTDB lineage: Bacteria > Pseudomonadota > Alphaproteobacteria > Rhizobiales > Xanthobacteraceae > Bradyrhizobium. The sequence goes on along the minus strand of CAWFVT010000012.1, from coordinate 355,610 downwards.
TTAGTGCCGGAATCGACCTGCTGGTGGCCGTTCGAAATCGCGATCGAATAGAATTCGCCGCGCGAATTGTCGCCGCGCAGGATGCAGCTCGGATATTTCCAGGTGATGGCGGAGCCGGTCTCGACCTGGGTCCAGGAAATCTTTGAATTGTTGCCGCGGCAATCGCCACGCTTGGTGACGAAATTGTAGATGCCGCCCTTGCCTTCGGAATTGCCGGGATACCAGTTCTGCACCGTCGAATATTTGATCTCGGCATCGTCCAGCGTGACCAGTTCGACCACGGCGGCGTGCAGCTGGTTCTCGTCGCGCTGCGGCGCGGTGCAGCCTTCGAGGTAGCTGACATAAGCGCCCTTGTCGGCGATGATCAAAGTGCGCTCGAACTGGCCGGTGTTGCGCTCGTTGATGCGGAAATAAGTCGACAGTTCCATCGGGCAGCGCACGCCCGGCGGCACGTAGACGAACGAGCCGTCGGAAAACACCGCCGAATTCAGCGTCGCAAAATAATTGTCGGAGGTCGGCACCACGGTGCCGAGATACTTCTGCACCAGTTCGGGATGTTCACGAATCGCTTCCGAGATCGGCATGAAGATCACGCCGGCCTGCTTGAGTTCCTTCTGGAAGGTGGTCGCAACCGAGACCGAATCGAACACGGCGTCGACCGCGATCTTGCGCTGCCCCTCGGGACGCACCACGCCTTCCAGCACTTCGACTTCGCGCAAGGGAATGCCGAGCTTCTCATAAGTCTTGAGGATTTCAGGATCGACCTCGTCGAGCGAGCCGATAGTTTTCTTCGGCTTCGGCGCGGAATAGTAATAGAGGTCCTGGTAATCGATCTTGGGATAGTCGACGCGCGCCCATTTCGGCTCGGTCATGGTCAACCAGCGCCGATAGGCCTCAAGCCGCCACTCCAGCATCCAGGCCGGTTCGTTCTTTTTTGCGGAAATAAAGCGGACGGTATCTTCCGACAGCCCCTTCGGGGCCTTGTCGGACTCGATAACGGTCTCAAATCCATATCGATACTGGTCGACGTCGATCCGGCGAACCCGATCGACCGTCTCTTGTACGGCCGCCATTCTCTTCCTCCGCTCGCGGTTTCAAGGACCGCGGTGGATCAAATCTGAAAGACTATTACGATGTTTCCCGGACGAAATCACCTGCTTAGAACCGTTCAAGCTATGTTTCGTCGCAACCCTCTAAGTAGGGTGTCCGCGAGCTTTCGCCAAGCCTGAAGACAGCGGTCGACGTCTGCATCGGACGTGGACCAGCCCAGACTGAGCCGCACCGCGCCCTCCGCGAGTTCGGGCCCGAATCCCATCGCTTCCAGTACATGCGATGGTTGTACCTTGCCCGAAGAACAGGCAGATCCGGATGAAACCGCTATTCCCGCAAGGTCGAAGCCGATCACTGCCGTTTCCGCCTTCATTCCGGGAACGGTAAAAAGCGTCGTATTCGGCAGCCGGGGCACCCCGTCGGCGAACACGATCAGGCCCGGGGTCTGCCGCAAGCCATTTTCAAGCCGGTCTTGCAGGTTTTTGAGCCGAATGGCGTCCCTTTCCAGCACCGCCATGGCTGCCCTGGCCGCGGCGCCGAATCCCGCAATGCCGGCCACGTTCTCGGTCCCCGCCCTTCGCCCAAACTCCTGACCGCCGCCGCGCAACAGTGGTTCGGGCCCCAGCAATCCCTCCGCCAGAACCAGGGCGCCAACCCCCTTGGGGCCCCCGATCTTGTGCGCCGAGAGCGTCACCAGATCGGCATTCATCGTATTGATATCACATGGTATTTTTCCGAATGCCTGGATCGCATCGACATGCAGCAATCCGCCGGCGCAATGCACGATTTCAGCCACTTCCGCCACCGGTTGCAGCGCGCCGGTTTCATTGTTGGCCAGCATCACCGACACCAGCGCGGGCGGGCCGCCTTCGAGCATCGCGCGCAGACGGTCCAGATCCACCAGGCCTGCGCTGGTAACAGCAACGCTGCCGATCGCCTCCGTCGCGAAGCGGCCGCCCGCGAGCACCGAAGCGTGCTCGATGGCCGAAACCAGTAATCTTTTGGCCGGAAAACCCGAACCCCGCCGAAGCCCCGGCGTCAGCGCCAGCGCATTGGCCTCAGTTCCGCCGGAGGTAAAGACGACGTTCCGAGGCAGCGCGCCGATCGCGCCAGCTATCATGGCCCTCGCCTGCTCGACCTGTCCCCGGGCCTGACGGCCTTCGGCATGCACGGATGACGGGTTGCCGCTGAGGTCGGACGCCACGGCCATCGCCTCTCGCGCTTCGGGGCGAAGCGGGGCCGTCGCATTCCAGTCGAGATAAACCCGGTCAGGCATCGCGTACCATATTACCTTAACGAAACAACCCGCAGCGCCGGAACGGCGAAGCTTTCTTATGGCAATTGGCGATCCCGCCGTCTTCCGGCAATCGCGTCGCTAACGCATTGAATGCACTTGCCGATGTTCAAGAAGCTTGCTTTTTGCCCCTCGCCTCATGCTAGAACGCGGCCACCAGTTCACCGCGCGTCGTTCGCTCAAGCCAGACGACGCCTGATCCACCCCTTTATCTTAAGCCAGGTTTCATTTGCGAAAGCGACAGATGAAGCCGGCGCGAAGGCGGTCGATTTTGCCAAGGGATCCCCAATGCCTGAAGTCATTTTCACCGGTCCCGCAGGCCGCCTCGAAGGGCGTTATCACCCGGCCAAGCAAAAGAACGCGCCGATCGCAATGGTGCTGCATCCGCATCCGCAATTTCACGGCACGATGAATCATCAGATCATCTACCAGTGCTATTACGCGTTCGCGCATCGCGGATTTTCGGTGCTGCGCTTTAATTTCCGCGGCGTCGGCCGCAGCCAGGGCGCGTTCGATCACGGCACCGGCGAGCTTTCGGACGCGGCCTCCGCGCTCGACTGGGCGCAGACCATCAATCCGGAAGCGCGCGCCTGCTGGGTCGCGGGCTTCTCGTTCGGCGCCTGGATCGGCATGCAGTTGTTGATGCGCCGGCCCGAGGTCGAAGGCTTCATCTCGATCGCGCCGCCCGCCAACCTCTATGACTTCTCGTTCCTGGCGCCCTGCCCCTCCTCGGGCCTGATCGTGCATGGCGAGAAGGATGCCGTGGTGCCGCCCAAGGACGTCAACACGCTGGTCGAAAAACTGAAGACCCAAAAGGGCATCGTGATCGATCAGCAGATCATCCCCGGCGCCAACCATTTCTTCGACGGTAAGCTGCAGCCTTTGATGGAAACCGTGACCGGCTATCTCGACATGCGGCTCGCCAACGTCCGGTAGTTGAAGGCCGCGCGCGAACAAGCCCGTCGATTACGGCCTTGCGATCACCCCACCCGTCATCGGGATCGGAACGCCGGTCGTGGCGGGATAGCTGAGCGGCAGGCCTTTCAGGCCCCGCGCGGCGAGAAAGCCGAAGGCCTGCGCCTCGATGGCGTCGGTGGACCAGCCCAGCGCATCGGCGGCCTCGACCGTCGCCGGAGCCAGCCGCTCGCGCAGCATCCGCATCATGGTGAGGTTGCGGGCGCCGCCGCCCGCAACAATCCAGCTCTCCGGGACTTTTGGCAAAAGCGGCGCGATCCGGGCGATGGCCTCGGCGGTGAAAGCGGTCAGGGTCGCCGCGCCGTCGGCAGGTGGCATCTCGCGCAACTTCAGCCCGGCGAAATCGTTGCGGTCGAGCGATTTCGGCGGTGGCAGCTTGAAGAAGGGGTGTTCCAGGGCGCGAGCGATCCATGCCGCGTCCACCGTCCCCTGCGCAGCCAGGCGGCCCTCGCAATCGAACGGCTGGCTCATCATCCGGAGCATGTGGTCGTCCAGCAGCGCATTGCCGGGCCCGGTATCGCAGGCGATCAGGGTATCGGTGCCGTCGATATAGGTGATGTTGGAGACGCCGCCGATATTGACCACGACCATCGGCCCCTCGCGCTCCAGCGACTGGGCGAGCGCGCGGTGATAGACCGGCACGAACGGGGCGCCCTGGCCGCCGGCGGCGACATCGGCGGCGCGGAAATCATGCATGACCGGGATATGGATGGCTTTGGCCAGCGCCGTCGCATCGCCGATCTGCACCGTCATTTTCTGCGCCGGCCGGTGCAGCACGGTCTGGCCGTGAAAACCGACAATGTCGATGTCCTCGCAGGAAAGGCGATTTTGCGCGGTAAAGGAGGCCACGGCCTCGGCATGCGCGACGGTCACCGCGCGCTCGGCCTCGCGCAGGATGCCGGGCCGCGCGTCGCGCTGCGGCAGATGGATGGCCTCGGTCAGGGCCTGGCGCAGCAACTCGCGTTCTTTGTCGGTGTAAGCCCGGTAGCCGGAGGGGCCGAACGCCTTTACCCGCTTGCCATCGGTTTCGATCAATGCCACGTCGACCCCGTCGAGCGAGGTGCCGCTCATCAGACCGATCGCCGTCAACATCATCGTCTTGGTGCCCTCGTGACTCGGTGCCTCGTGATGCCTGCCCTTGACGCCCAGCTTGTGTCAAACAGGCACATCTTATAATGCCACAGCGCGCACGGCGGCGGCAGCCTTTTTCCACGATGGTTCCGCAATTGCCTGAAAATACCGTGAAGCAAGCATGATCAGAGTCGCATACAAATGACTGCATTTAAATCAGATTTTCTTAATGTGCTGCAGCAACGCGGCTTCATCCATCAATGCTCCGATTTCGGCGGGCTCGACGCGCTGGCCGCCAAAGGCGAGGCGATCGCCTATGTCGGCTATGACTGCACCGCGCCATCGCTCCATATCGGCAATTACCTGACCATGATGATGCTGCATTGGCTGCAGCAGACCGGCAACAAGCCGATCACGCTGATGGGCGGCGGCACCACCATGGTGGGCGATCCCTCCGGCAAGGACGAATCGCGCGCGCTGCGCAGCATCGAGGAAATCGAAGCCAACAAGGCCTCGATCCGCGGCGTATTCGCCAAGGTGCTGCATTATGGGTCCGGCGCCCATGATGCGCTGATGCTCGACAATGCCGAGTGGCTGACCAAGCTGAACTGGATCGAGATGCTGCGCGACATCGGCCGGCATTTCTCGGTCAACCGCATGCTGACGATGGACTCGGTACGCCTGCGCCTCGAGCGCGAGCAGGAGATGAGCTTCATCGAATTCAACTACATGGTCTGCCAGGCCTATGATTTCGTCGAACTGTCGCGTCGGGTCGGCTGCCGGCTGCAGATGGGCGGCTCGGACCAGTGGGGCAACATCGTCAACGGCGTCGATCTCGGCCGCCGCATGGGAACGCCGCAATTGTTCGCGCTGACGACGCCGCTGCTCACCACGGCATCCGGCGCCAAGATGGGCAAGACCGCGCAAGGTGCGGTCTGGCTCAACGCCGACGCCTTCAGTCCCTATGATTTCTGGCAATACTGGCGGAACGTCGAAGATGGCGACGTCGTAAAATTTCTCAAGCTGTTCACGACGCTGCCGCTCGGCGAGATCGAGCGGCTGGCGGCATTGCAGGGCGCCGAGATCAACGAAGCCAAGAAGGCGCTCGCCGATGCCGCGACCACGCTGCTGCACGGCGCCGATGCGGCGCGGGTTGCGGCGGAGACCGCGCGCCAGACGTTCGAGGAAGGCGCGATCGACGAAAACCTGCCGACGGTGGAGATTTCCCGTGCCGAGCTCGAAGCCGGCGCCGGCGTGCTGGCGTTGTTCGTCAAGGCGGGCCTGGTGGCGTCGAATGGCGAGGCGCGGCGCCAGATCAAGGGCGGTGGCCTTCGCGTCAACGACGCCGCGGTCACCGACGAGAAGCTGATGCTCAAGCTCGCCGACCTCACGCCGGAAGGCGTGGTCAAGCTGTCGCTGGGCAAGAAACGCCACGTCCTGCTCAAGCCTGCATAGGCGCATTCGTTTTTGGCGGTTGCGGGGAGCGGCGGAAACGCGCTCCCTGCCCGCATGGATCAGAATTCGCCGCCTGAGCACACCGAAACGCCGTTGAAGGCGGCGCGCGTGGCGCTCAACGTGCTGGCGCTCTGTTTCGCGCTGTCGGTGATCGGCCGCGGTCTCGGCGAGAGTTTTACGGTCTTCCTTAAACCGATCTCGGAGAGCTTCGGCTGGGACCGCGCGCAGGTGGTCTCGGTCTATTCGCTGGCAGCGCTGGCGGGCGGACTGGCATCGCCGCTGATCGGGCGCCTGTTCGACCGCTCCGGGCCGCGTGCCGTCTATTCGCTTGGGCTGCTGCTGCTCGGTGGCGCGTTCCTGATCGCCGCCCACGCCCGGCATCTCTGGCAATTCCAGGCGAGCCTTGGGCTTTGCGTCGGCCTCGGCATTGCACTGATCGGCAACGTTCCGAATTCGATCCTGCTCGGCCGCTGGTTTGGCCCGCGATTGCCGACCGCGATGGCCGTGGTCTATTCCGCGACCGGTGCCGGCGTGCTGATCCTGCTGCCGGCGTCGCAAATCCTGATCGACAAGGTCGGCTGGCGCGGCGCCTTTGAGGTTTTCGGCAGTGCGACACTCTTTCTGCTGTTGCCGCTGCTGCTGCTGCCGTGGCGCCTGTTCTCCACCGGTTCGCCGCATCTGGCCAGGAGTGCCGCGGCCGACCTCGCCGAGGAAGGCTGGACCTTGCTGGGGGCGATGCGCCACCACGCCTTCTGGGCATTGTTCTCCACGTTCTTTTTCACCGCGATCGGCATGTATGCGATTTCACCGCAGGTGGTGGCCTATCTGATCGATGCCGGATTTCCGCCGCTGCAGGCGGCGACCGCCTGGGGTTTCAGCGGCGTCGTATTGCTGTTCGGCATGCTCGGTGTCACCTGGCTCGACGGCATCATCGGTCGAAGACCGTCCGTGTTGTTGAGCTACGCGTTCTCGATTGCCGGGATTGTCATGCTCTGGCTGCTGCAATGGTATCCGAATTTCTGGCTGCTGACCGGGTTCGTGGTGTGCTTTGGCAGCATGATCGGTTCACGCGGACCATTGATTTCGGCAACCGCCATGAAGTTCTTTCGCGGCGAACGGGTCGGAACGATCTTTGGCGCGATCTCGATCGGCAGCGGACTCGGATCGGCGTTCGGCTCCTGGAGCGGCGGGCTGATCCACGACTGGACCCACAGCTATAATCCGCTGCTTGCGTTCGCGCTGGTGGCCGTGATCCTCGGAATGATTCCGTTCCTGATCGTGCCCGCGCTGCGGGACTGACGAAGAGATCCCTCGATCAGTTGTTGGGGAATTCGAACTGGTTGTTCTGCTTGCCGGTGTTGAATTCAAAGATCTTTCTCAACACCCCCGGCGCCATCGCCGAGATCGGATTGACGCGAAGCACCGGCTGGCCGGGGGAGCCTACGACCTCGTAGGTCACGCCGAACAGCCCCTCATTGCTGCCGCCGCCGAGCAGCTGTCCGAAAATCGGAATCTGGCCCACAATATTGTTCAGCTCATACATGGGAATGAATGTGCCGCTCATGCGGACCTGATTGCTGAAGTAATCGATGTTGCCTTCGATGGTAGCGCCCATCGTCGGACCCTTGACGACACCTTCCCTGATCGTGAGCTGTCCGTTTTGCCGGGTAAACTCCGCGCGCAACCGCGAAAAGGCGACGCCGCCTTGCGCCGCAGCAGGTACGCCCCCGGCCAGTCGATCAAGCGAGGCCTCACCCCTGACCGAGAAATCGCGGACGTTGAGCAGCCCCTCTCTCGCGCTTGGTTCTGCCGCTGGAGGATCCATCGCCAGCGCAAGCTGGCCTCCAACCATCTTGGAATAAATATCGGTGAAGCGGAAGAATGCGCCGGCATCGTTGGTCTCGAGATAGACCACCTCGCGGCCCTGCGAACGGCCGCGCAAATCTCCGGTCAGTGGCGTGTCCCGCCCGAGTTTTCCGCTGAAGGTCAGGCTTTTGATCGTTCCATTACGTCGCGATATCTTGGCGTCAACGCTGCGCAGGGCCTCGCCGTAAAAGCCGGCGACCGCACCGAGCTTCACGTCGACATCCAGATCGATGTTCTTGGTTTTACTTTTGGCGTCGGTCTCCTTGCCCGAAATGGCCGATTTGAGAAAGCCGCGGCCGTCGAACACGTCGCCGCGCATCACCACCTTGAGGACGCCGTCGGAGCCGCGATCCGCCTTCAGCGAGGCCTTGTCGCCTTCAAATGGCGAATAGGTCGGGAAGCTTGCATTCATCAGGTCGCCGTTCTGGTCGACCTCCAGCGCTCCCTTGATCGATACGCCACCGCCATCGATGACAATGTCCTGAAGGCGGGTCGATTGCGGCTTCTGCACCACGTTGAAGACGGCGTGGGTTGATTTGCCCGGCAATTTGACCCAGCCCGGCAGCACGTTGTCGAGCTTCAGGGCGGTCAGATCGGCATCGACGCCGACGCGACTGTCACGATCAGGACCGCCGATCTTGCCGATCAGCTTGATCGGAATAGCGCCACTGACCGCCGGGCCAAGATCGAATCCAAGCTTCGCGCGGCTCGCATCGTCGAGCGTCGCCTGCAATTTGACATCGGCATCGCCCTCGCTCGGCTTGCGATAATCCAGCGAGGCCGGCTGGCCGTTGATCCGGACGTCGCCCTTGACCTGATATCCCTGATTGTTGGCAACGATCTTCATCGAGTTGGCTTCGAGCTTTTGATTCATCACCAGGCGATCGGCGGCAAATCCGCTCAGGTCGGCGGTGATGGCATAGGTCGTGTCGGCCCTGGTCAGCTCGCGCTTGATCGGCAGGCCCAATGTGACCACGGCGGAAATCGTTCCCTTGCTCGCATTGGGATCGATCAGGGTGCCGGCGACGTCGCTGAGGCGGTCGGAGGCGAGAATCTCGGCGGCCGCCGGCACCGGGCCGTCGATCCGGAATTTCACCCGTGCCGGCGAGGGCTTGGGCGCCATGTCCGGCACTTCGAAGACGAAATCGCTGATGTTGAGCTTGCGTCCGCCGGGCGTATCGGCGGCCGCCTGCCCGATCGTCACCGTCGCGGTGCGACCGGTAACGTGGGCTTTCAAATCGGCGTCGCCGACCGGCGGCAAGCCGTCCACCGGCCGCAACGTGACGCCGCTGGCCACGATGTTGACCGAGAGGCCATCGTCAGGGATCGGAGGCCCTTTTCGCGACAGGTTATGTACCGGCGAGTTGACGCCGATCTCGATGCGCTGGAGCGACCCGCGCTCGACCCGATCGATCACCCATTCGCGAACCTCCGGAACGATCAGGGTTGGCCACATCCGCTTCAGCGCGGATGCCGACATCGGCGTTCCCGCAAAACCGAGCGTCAGGCGCGGCTCCTCGGCATAGTCAACACTGCCGGTTCCGGCGACGCCAATCTCGCCGTTGCTGACGTCGGCCTGGGTCAACAACACGCGGTGCCTTTCGGTGTCGAAGCGCATGCCGATGTCGATGCGGTTGAAGATCAGCGGAGGTTCGGTGTCGGTTCCCGCCAGCAGGATGGTGCCGCCACTGAAACCCAGCCGCCAATCGGGAATGTTGTCGTTGGGTGGCTCAAGATGGGCCAGCAGCGTGATCCGGTTCTGGCCGGAAACGATCTTGAGGGGCGCCAGCAGCACGCGCCGCCCGGAATCCCATTCGACGCTCATTTCAGCCGAATCGACCGCCATCGGATAATCAGGCGTATCGCTGTCGATGAGATTACCGGCGCCGGTGGCAATCTTGCCGCGGAAAAAGGTCGGCAGGCCGTCGCGGCCGAGTTCACCCTTCAGCTCGCCGCTCAGCAGGAAGTCCGCGCTATAGGTCAGGTCCTTCACTCGCAGCGCCAGCAGGATATTCGCGGTCGCGACCTTGTCGGCGCGAATATCCACCGATCGCACGCCGTTCGCCTGAGGCCCCACCGTGACGCGCAGCGACCATGCATGGCTGCCCTCTTCGCCGACGCTGAGCGCCACCCCGCCGCCGTTCGGCCGCCGCAGACTGAGGGTGATGTGCTTGAAATTCCATTTGTTGCCGCGCTGCTGATCGTCGACCGTCAGGATTCCGTTCTTCAAACCAATTTCATTGAGGTTCTGGCCATCAAGTCCGGTCAGGCTCAGGCTGTCGAGCCAGTCGAGACCCGCAAGCAATCCGGTTGGCGCGTCCGGCAACGGGTGCGGTCGTGCCGGATTCTGTGGCCGGGGGTGACGGTGGAGGGGCGACCGGCGGCGTCGTTGAGGGGGATTGATCCGGCGGCGGCGCGCCGGCGGCTAGTCTTTTCGAGGTCACGCCGGTGGCCAGCGGGCGCGTGTTGTCACCCGTGGAAACCGTGACATAGCCATCCGGGGTGATTCGCACCGCGAGTTCGGCATCCACCAGATTGAGGCTCTCCGCGCGCAGGCGTCCCATCAACAGCGCGGTGGCCGATAGCCTCACCTCGGCTTTCGGCGCACTCGCCACGATGACGTGGTCGCGATCCCGGACGATGATGTCGCGGATGCGCACGGCAATGCGAATTCTCCCCGTGCGCTCGATTTGCGTGCCGCCTACCTCGACGGTATTGCCGTGGCCGATATTTTCCTCAATCGCAGCGGCCAGCCACGGCGTGACCATTTCGAGATTGATCGGACCTGCACCGAGCCGCCACCACAGAACACCGAAACTTCCGGCGAAGATTACCGCCAGGGCTACGATCGTGATCGCCAGCCGCCTGACCCAGCGTTCACCCGCGAGCCATTGGCGCACCGCCTCGAAATGATCGCCGAACCGGTGCAGGCTGGAGTTCGATCGGGACAGCAACCGGCGCGCGCGATGTCCCGCCGCCTCGTCAAGGTCTTGATCCCAATCGGCGTCATCCAACTGCAAGGGTTGGATCTCAGCGCGTGGATGCGACTCTTGGGGCGATCTGTTCCCTGCCATTGCCTCTTGGTGCCGGCGCTGATTGTAAGATGGGTCGCCGCCCAGGTCGCGCCCGTCAATGCGTAACGAGCGATCCTGTGCCGGCATCGCTGCCAATCCTCGATTAATACTGTTACTCGTCATCCGGCCCAAGGGCGCATTCAACGAGCGGACGAGCGGAGCGTCGAATTCCTTGCAACCCTACTCCGAGGCCGCCAGATTTGCCCAGCGGTCGGCTGGACTTAAGTTGGCCAGAACATCATTCGCAATAGCCTAATGATTGATCCGCTGAAAGCGACGAAAGGAAGGCGTATGTCCAAGAAAACACGCAAGAAAACTGCCAAGGCGTCCTCCGGGAAGATGGCCCGCGGCGAATCGGCGACATCGGCCAAGAGGTCCGCCAAATCATCGGCCAAGAAACATCCGCGGCGAAGGCTGGCCGGGCGACGGCGAACAAGTCAAACAAAGCCAAGAAGCCCGCGAATTCGCTGCGCGCAACGCCCGCCGCGCCACGGCCCGCGGCCCGCAAGGCAACCGCCGCCAAGGTAAGATAGCTGCCAAGGCCGAGGCCGGAAGCCAGTCGTCAGCAAGCAACCCACAGCGACCAAAAGCCGCTGCCCCCGTCAGCGGCCAATCCGCCTTGGCCGAGGGCTCCAAGGCGCCCGCCTTCCGCCTGCCGCGCGACGGCGGCCAGACGGTTTCGCTGGCCGACTTCAGCGGGCGAAAACTCGTGCTGTTCTTTTATCCGCGTGCGGACACCCCGGGCTGCACCAAGGAGGCCATCGACTTCACGCGCCTGCAGAGCAAATTTGCGGAAAGCCAGACCGCGGTAGTGGGCGTTTCGGCCGACCCGCCAAAAGCCCAGGAGGTCTTTCGTGACAAGCACGAACTCTCCATTCCTCTCGTCTCGGATGAGGCGCATGAGATGCTGGAGGCGTATGGCGTCTGGGGTGAAAAATCCATGTATGGCAGAACTTTCCAGGGGATACTTCGTACGACGGTTTTAATCGGTGCCGACGGCCGGATCATCAAAATCTGGCGCAATGTCAAGGTCGACGGCCATGCCGACGAGGTGCTTGCGGCGGCCCACACCACCGATTAGCTCGGTTCCATTCTCGAAAAATTAACCATACGCAGGTCAAATCGCCCCCGCAAATGAGCCGTCCGGAACTGTTGTCCGATCGGCGCGGGAGTGCCGATGTCGTATCGTTCCGGTCAACATTCCGAGTATCTCCCACGCCATACACATGATGACGGCAGGACGTCTGCTCGCCGCCCGGTCACGGCGCCTGCTTCGTCCGATCCGACGGGGGCGCAGCAGGGCTACACCCTGATCCACGCCGGCAAACAGGTGCGGTTCGGACCTGTCGCGTTCTGGATTGTGGTCGGCACGGTGACGGTGCTCGGCATGTGGTCGGCGGCGACCGCGACCTATTTTGCGTTCCGCGACGACGTTCTGACCCGGCTGGTCGCCCGCCAGGCGGAGATGCAGTACGCCTACGAAGACCGGATCGCCGAATTGCGGGCCAAGGTCGATCGCACCACCAGCCGGCAGTTGCTCGATCAGGAACAATTCGACCAGAAGCTTGACCAGATCATGCGTCGCCAGACCACGCTGGAATCCCGTGCCACGGCGCTGGGCGCCATTCCGGACGCGCAGGTCACGGGCTCGATCAGGTCGCCGTCGCGGGGCGTCAACCCAACAGATACCGCCACTTCGGGAACACCAAAACCATCGCCGATCAGCGATACCGCGGTGTTCGTGGCGCCTCCGGACCGCGAGGCGCGGCTGGAATCGCGCGCGCCGGTCACCGTCAAGGCGCCTGCAAACCAGTTCGCGAAAATCCGGGGTGTCGACAACGTGCTGGTGCGCCTGCAGACTTCGCTGGATCAGGTCGAGGGCCGCCAGATGGCGGCGCTCAACTCGGTCGAAGACGGCATCGAATCGCGCGTACGCCGGATGCGCGGCGTCATCAACGATCTCGGCCTCGACGTGGCGCAACTGGAAGCCGCGACGCCACGCGCCGGCATGGGCGGACCTTACGTTCCGGTCAAACTTCAGTCCGACGCCGGCGCCTTCGAGCGCCAGCTCTATCGGATCAACATCACACGCTCGCAAATGGAGCGTCTCAACCGGACGCTGGCGCTGGTGCCCTATCGCAAGCCGGTGATCGGCGAAGTCGAATTCACGTCCGGCTTCGGGATCCGCAACGATCCGTTCCTCGGCCACCCCGCCATGCACACGGGTCTCGATTTCCGCGCCGCCATGGGCGACCCGGTACGTGCGACCGCGAACGGAAAAGTGGCGTCGGCGGGATGGGCCGGCGGTTATGGCCGCATGGTCGAAATCGACCATGGCAACGGCCTGTCGACCCGCTACGGCCATCTGTCGGAAATCGGTGTCAAGGTCGGCGACCAGATCAAGATCGGACAGGTGATCGGTGCCGTCGGCTCAACCGGCCGATCGACCGGTCCGCATCTGCATTACGAAACCAGGATCGACGGCGAAGCGGTCGACCCGCAGAAATTCCTGCGCGCCGGCGTGCGGTTGACCTCGGGCTGAAATCCGCTCGCTCCTCAAAAGATAACCTGGCGGCGGCAAGTGCAGGCTTGTTGACGGGTGATGGTTACGGGACCACGCCCCTTATCGGGTCGAATCCCTGGGGCGTGAGATGGCCTCGATCATCTTGCCCTCGTCGTCATTGGGCGCATAGGCCTTGGCGCGGTCATAGGCCTGCACCGCGGCCCGGCCCATCACGGGAACGCTGGACAACAGGCTCTCGGCCAGCGCCACGGCGTAGACCGCATCCTTGTGCCGCAGCGCAGCGGCAAAGCTCGCGCCTCCGAAATCCCGCGCGGCCATGCGCTTGGAATGCCGGACCACCTGCGGACTGGCGGCAACGCCGGTTTCAAGCGTCTCCAGCACCAGCTTCATGTCGAGGCCGGCCTGCTCCGCCATCGCAAGACCTTCCGCCAGACCGGCAATCTGGATCGCGCCCATCAGATTGTTGATCAGCTTGTACACGGTGCCAGCGCCGACCGCGCCGAAATGCCGGATCGTCGTCGAGAGCGGTGCCAGATACGGCCGCGCGGCATCGAGGTCCGCAGGCTCGGCGCCGACCAGCATGGTCAATTTTCCGGCCGCCGCCGCATCCGGCAGACCGGTAACCGGGCTATCGATGTAGACGAGACCGCGGCCGCGAAGCTCACGCGCCAGATCAAGCGCGTGGCCGTACGAGACGGTGGAACATTCGATCGCCAGCGTGCCGGCTTTGGCTGTCGCGGCAGCGCCGTCCTTGCCGAGCCACACGGCGCGCGACGCCGCATCGTCGGCGACCATGGTCACGACGGCATCGGCTCCATCGGCCGCATCCGCCGGCGAGGTGGCCCATCGCGCGCCGCGCGCGATCAAATCTTCCGCCTTGGCCTTGCTGCGATTCCAGATCGCCAGCTTGAAGCCGGCGTCGAGATAACGGCCGGCCATGCCATGGCCCATCCGCCCCAAACCGATGAACGCGACCTGTGCCATGGCTTACTCCACATCCTCGACAGCGCCCGGCGTCGTGCCAAAGGCGCGCTGCGCCAGCGTCGCCGCCATGAATTCATCGAGGTCGCCGTCGAGCACGCCCGAGGTATCCGAGGTCTGCACGCCGGTGCGAAGGTCTTTCACCATCTGATAGGGCTGCAACACATAGGAGCGGATCTGGTGGCCCCAGCCGATGTCGGTCTTGGCGGCCTGGTCAGCGGCGGCCTGCTCCTCGCGCTTTTTCAACTCGATCTCATAGAGCCGCGCGCGCAACATGTCCCAGGCCTGCGCCTTGTTCTTGTGCTGCGAGCGGCCGGCCTGGCAGACCACAGCTACGCCGGTCGGAATGTGGGTAAGCCGCACGGCAGATTCGGTCTTGTTGACGTGCTGGCCGCCGGCGCCGCCGGAGCGCATGGTGTCGGTGCGCACATCCGACTCGTTGATATCGATCTTGATCGAATTATCGACCACCGGAAAGATCGCGACGCTCGAGAACGACGTGTGCCGGCGCGCGTTGGAATCGAACGGCGATATCCGCACCAGCCGGTGCACGCCGGCTTCGGTCTTCAACCAGCCATAGGCGTTGTGGCCGCTGATCTGGATGGTGGCCGATTTGATGCCGGCCTCCTCGCCTTGGGTCTCTTCCAGATATTCGATCTTGAAGCCGTGCTTCTCGGCCCAGCGCGTGTACATGCGCAGCAGCATCGAAGCCCAGTCCTGGCTCTCGGTGCCGCCGGCGCCGGCATGAACTTCGAGATAGGAGTCGAATCGATCCGCCTCGCCGCCCAGCAACGCCTCGAGCTCGCGGCGCGCGACGTCCTTTTTCAGGGCTTTCAGCGCAGCCTCGGCTTCCGCCACCACGGCTTCGTCGTTCTCGGCTTCGCCGAGTTCGATCATCCCGACATTGTCTTCCAGCTCGCGCTCGACCTTGCCGATGCCACTCAGCGAATCCTCCAGCGAGGTTCGCTCCTGCATCAGTTTCTGGGCTTTCTGGGGATCGTTCCAGAGATTGGGATCTTCGGCGAGCTTGTTCAGTTCGGCCAGACGCGCCGTGGATGCATCGACGTCAAAGATGCCTCCTCAGCAGCCCGACTGACTGCTTGATCTCTTCCACCAATCGTTCGACTTCAGCGCGCATGTTGTTCTCTGATCTGCGGCCGAGCCGCTATGAAGATGCCAGACGGGATGTAGCGGCGGGCAGCCCAAAGCGCAATCGGCCCGAGGCATTTCTGCACGAAAGCTGACCCCGCGCCGGCGTTGATAGCGCTAGTAAAGCCCGCCGGTGCCGGAGCGCATGATGGTGCGGTCGGCGTCCGGCGACACCGTGAGCGGGCGGCCGTCGGCGTCGGCAACGCCGATCACCGAATAATTATCCGGCGGTGCGGTGCCCGGCTTGAAGGCTTCCAGAATGCCGCCGCCACCCGGGCCGACCCGCAGGCCGCTCTTGGAGTTGACCCGGATCAGCTTGATCCCGGCTGGCACCCGGAACGGGACTGCCGGCTTGTCGGCGAGCGCAAGCTTCAGGAAGTCGCGGGCGACGGGGGCTGCGAGATGCCCGCCGGTGGCATTCCTGCCGAGATTGCGCGGCTTGTCGTAGCCGACATAGATGCCGACGACCATGTCCGGCGAAAAGCCGATGAACCAGGCATCCTTTTCGTCGTTGGTGGTGCCGGTCTTGCCGGCAATCGGCTTGCCGACCTCTTTGAGGGCGGTGGCGGTGCCGGCCTGTACCACGCCTTCCATCATCGAGGTGATCTGGTAGGCGGTCATCGAATCCAGCACCTGCTCCCGATGATCGACCAACTGAGGCTCGGGCTGGTTTTTCCAGCCGCCCGGCGCGTCGCAGCCGCGGCATTCGCGCGCGTCATGCTTGAAGATGGTATGGCCATAGCGATCCTGAATGCGGTCGATCAACGTCGGCTTCACCCGCCGGCCGCCATTGGCGAACATCGAATAGGCCGTGACCATTCGCATGACCGTGGTTTCGCCGGCGCCGAGCGCATAGGACAGGTAATTCGGCAGTTCGTCATAGACCCCGAAGCGCTTGGCATATTCGCCGATCAAGGGCATGCCGATGTCCTGCGCGAGCCGCACCGTCACGGTGTTGAGCGACAGCCGCAACGCGTTGCGGAGCGTCGTCGGGCCATAATATTTGCCGGCCGAATAGTTCTCCGGGCGCCAGACGCCCGCGCCCTGCCCCTGATCGATTTCGATCGGCGCATCGACCACGACGGTCGAGGGCGTGTATCCGTTGTCGAGGGCCGACGAGTACACGATCGGCTTGAAGGACGAGCCCGGCTGCCGATAGGCCTGCGTCGCGCGATTGAACTGGGACTGGTCGAACGAGAATCCGCCGACCATCGCCAGCACGCGGCCGGTCCAGGGATCCATCGCCACCATCGCACCCGAAACCTCGGGCAACTGGCGCAACCGGTACTGACCGTCCACCACGGCACCGTCCTTGCCGACCAAGGGATCGGCATAGATCACATCGCCCGGCGCCAGCACCTGCGACACCGCGGTCGGTGTCTTGCCCTTCGTCGGCCCCGCTGTCGGCTTGGCCCATTTGACGCCATCAAGGGTGATGTTCCCGGTCTGCCTGTCCTTGAGCACGGCGCCGCCGAGTTCGCGGCCGGGCTGGAAGCCAATTCGAGCGGACTGATCGCTGGTCTCCAGGACCACCGCCAGCCGCCACGGCGAGATGTCGGACAGCGATTTGATATCGGCGAGTTTCACACCCCAATCGGCTGTTATATCAATCTTGCTGGAGGCGCCCCGCCAGCCCTGCGCTTCGTCGAAGTTGACGAGGCCCGCGGCCATGGTCTTGCGCGCCATCACCTGCAACTTGGGATCAAGCGTGGTTCGCACCGACAGGCCGCCTTCATAGAGCTTCTTTTCGCCGTAACGCTCGAACACATCGCGGCGGACTTCCTCGGCAAAATATTCGCCGGCGAAGATGTGGGCGCCGTTGGACCGGTTGGTCACGGTCAACGGTTCCTTGCGCGCCTTGTCGGCGTCGGCCTGCTTGATCCAGCCATTTTCGAGCAGGCGATCGATCACGTAATTGCGGCGCTCGATGGCGCGGTCGTGATTGCGCACCGGATGCAGCGCCGCCGGCGCCTTCGGCAGCGCCGCAAGATAGGCCGCTTCCGAGATCGTGAGTTCATTGACCGACTTGTCGAAATAGACCAGCGACGCTGCGGCGACGCCGTAAGCGCCGAGCCCGAGATAGATTTCATTGAGGTAGAGTTCGAGAATCTTGTCCTTTGAGTAGGCGCGCTCGATCCGCATCGCCAGCAAGGCTTCCTTGATCTTGCGGGTGAACGACACTTCGTTGGTCAGAAGAAAGTTCTTCGCGACCTGCTGGGTAATCGTCGAGGCGCCCTGCGGACGGCGGTTGGAACCGTAATTCTGCGCGTAAAGCACGGCTGCGCGCGCCATGCCGGAATAATCGATGCCGCCATGCTCGTAGAAATTCTTGTCCTCGGCCGCAAGGAAGGCATTGATCACCAGCTTCGGCACTGCCTGGATCGGCAGATACAGCCGGCGTTCCTTGGAATATTCACCGAGCAGCGCGCCATCGGCGGCATGGACCCGGGTCATCACCGGCGGCTCATAATCCTGAAGCTGCGAATAATCCGGTAAGTCCTTGGAATAATGCCAGATCAGCCCCGCGAGAGCGGCGACGCCGACCAGGAACACAACGGTTCCGGCAGCGAACAGAAAACCCATGAACCGCACCAGCAAGCGCATTATCGATGATCCGTTTCAACCCTTGCGCCAGTCCAGCCGGCGTTATCCAAAATACAAGACATCAGCGGAATGGCCTGCCGTTTTCCGCAGGCGAACAATATACCGGCCGAGAACGACCTTTGATCGATTCCCAAGACCTCGCGGCCGTTTTTTTATAGTGCCGCCGCTGTGGCCAAACTAGGGCTTCCACCATGGGACGGCTCCCTTTCAGTTCGCCGGCCCAATGGTTGCCAGGCGTTTGGCAAAGAAGGCGTCAATAGCCTGCGCCATGGATGCGACGGTCTTGGAACGCCAGTTCTCCGATACCAGGTGTTCGAGGTCGCTCTTGTTCGAGACATAGCCGAGTTCGACCAGCACCGACGGCACGTCGGGCGCCTTCAATACCCTGAAGCCGGCGGATTTCAGCGGGTGCTTGTACATCCGCGCGGTATTTTTCATTTCGCCTGCCAACAGACGTGCGAACCGGTTCGAGAAGGTACGGGTCTCGCGCTGGGCGAGGTCGATCAGAATGTCGGCGACCTCGGTCGGCTCCTCGGTCAGATTGACCCCGCCAATGGCGTCCGCCTTGTTTTCGGTCTCGGCAAGCCTTTCGGCCTCGGCATCCGTGGCCCGGTCGGACAGCGTGTAAATCGTGGCGCCCTGGGCGTCGCCCTCCCGGCGCGGCAACGCGTCGGCATGGATCGAGACAAACAGCGCCGCGGACTGATTGCGGGCGATCCGAACCCGGTCTGCCAGCGGGATGAAGGTATCGTCGCTCCGGGTCATGACGACGCGATATTTACCGCTGCGCTCGATGCGATCGCGCAATGCCAGTCCAAATCCCAACACCAGATTCTTTTCGCTTTCGGTACCCGACCTTGTGCCGTTGTCGACACCACCATGGCCGGGATCAATCACGATTACGGGGCGCAAATCCGCCGCCGCTGCGGGTTTGGGCACAGCGGCCGTGGCGGCGGCAGTGACGTCCGCGGTATCCGCGATGGCGGGCTTCAATTCGGGCCGGCTTTCCGCCCCAAGCGATTGACCAAAGATCGTGCCGTCGACCTCCTCCAGTTCAACCACCAACCGGGACGGTTGGCCGTTGGCGGCGGCGACCACGTAGGAGTTTGCGATCCTGGCAGGGCCGGTCAGATCAAACACGATCCGCGACCCGCCCGGCATCACCAGGCCATAGCGGAACGCCTTGATCAGCCCGCGTCCCGTGGCGCCGGCGCCTGCGGGGAGCCGAAAATTGACCTGGGGGATATCCACCACCACCCGATACGGATCGGCCAGGGTGAAAGCGCGAAACTGGGTGGCCTTGTCGAGATCAAGCACGAAGCGGGTTTGCTTGCTGTCGCCGGCGAGGCGAACATCGGAGGCGATCGGGAAGTCCGGCGCAGCGACCGTTGCCGGGCCCGCCGCCGCGACCGGAGCTACCGCCAACTGCTCTTCAGCCGCCACACTCGTCAGGACCGACCCGGCGCACGGCAATGCTGCAGCGCACACCAGCACCCATCTCAGCAAAACAAGATGATTTGCGCGGCTCGCCAATGATTCGGTGCCTCCGAGCAGCCTCTTCCTACCGCAATAGAGCCACAGGGTTAATCGCCACTTAAGGCCCCAAAGGCGAATAAGGCAGAGTGTTGCCGCGCCGCGACGCTTCCCTTGCACACCGCCACCAATCCACGTATGTACAAGGGGCTGACGGTTAAAACTCCCGGTTGTGTCGCGTTCAGCCTCCCGGTGCAGCGCCGGAACTTTCGAAATCTCGGAAATTCCAGCGTCTTTCCGATCCCTCCACGGCCAGCGCAGCGCGCGGCTGACAAGGAGTGGCGGTTTCCAGCCCGAGCGGCGTCCGGTCCCAGGTTACGATCTTGTTCCAGGGACGGCTTCAGAAACGGCGTAGCCGAGTATCCGGGCCGCAAGGCGCCGATATGCGGTGGCCGGCGAGCGCCTTGGCGCCACGCCGGGCCTTCAGCGACAGACAAGGCGGTGCTTTTGCCGCCAAAGTGTTCAGACGGGCCGACGCTTGATGCGCCAGACTGTGTTGCCGACGATCTTGGGAAGAATCGCGCCGAAGCCGAGCGAAAGCTCTGCGCGACGCTTTGCTCCGGGATTACGTTCGGCGGGGCGCCCAGGCTTGCGTTTTGGCCTTCCCCTCACCCCCGAATCAGGTGGACCGTCGCGTCACCCGGCCGCGCCATATGCGCTAGCCGTGATACGCGCCCGCCGCCGCCAAGAGTTCCAAAATGCCCAACAAAATGTTGATCGATGCCACCCACCCGGAAGAGACCCGGGTCGTTGTGGTCCGCGGCAATCGTGTCGAAGAGTTTGATTTCGAGACCGCCCAGCGCAAACAACTGCGTGGAAATATCTATCTCGCCAAGGTGACGCGCGTCGAGCCGTCGCTGCAGGCCGCCTTCATCGAGTATGGCGGCAACCGCCACGGTTTCCTGGCCTTCAGCGAAATCCATCCGGACTATTATCAAATCCCCGTCGCCGATCGCCAGGCGCTGATCGAGGCGGACGAACGCGCCCATCGCGAAGCCGAGGAAGAGACCGAAAACCGCTCCAACCGCCGCCGCCCGCGTCACCGCAATGCGCGCCGCCGCGGCAATGGCGACCGCGTCCAGAGCGGCGTGGTCGAAACAACCGGCCCGGATCACGCCCAGCCCGACCTGCCGCATGACCATGATCACCAGCATGGCGATCATCCTCACGGCGAGGAAGGGCATACCCACGCCCACGGCGACGAGCACCATGCCGGCGATGCGCAGCATCATGACCATGACGGCCATGAGCATTCACACACCCATGAGCACGACCATGCCCATCATGAGCACGATCACAGCCATGATGATCACGCCCACGCTCATCATCATGACCACGAACATGAACATGCCGATGGGGATCATACCCACGCGACCGAGACTTCGGCGGCGGAATGGCATCCGGATACGCCGGCTTCGTCAGCGCTCGAGGCGTCTGGTGTAACCGGGCCGGCCAGCGCGGATGCTCACCGAGAACACGCCCACGAAGAGCCGACCCACGGAGAACCCGCCCACGGAGACCTGGCCCATGACGAACTGACCCACGAGGAACACGCGCGCGAAAACGCCGCCCATGCCGACGACGCGCCGCACGCCGAACACGCCGGCAGCGAAGCCGTCGCCTCCGAGCACGCCGAACAGGCCACAGAGCCTAACGGCGACGAGCAATCAGACGATGAAGACGATGGCGAGGAAACCGAGGAGGAAGTCGTTGAATCCGTCGGCGGCGACGACGTCATGGAAGAGGTGCCGGAACGCGCTTTCCGTCCGCGCCGACAGTACAAGATCCAGGAAGTGATCAAGCGCCGCCAGGTCATGCTCGTGCAGGTCGTCAAGGAGGAGCGGGGCAACAAGGGTGCGGCGCTGACAACCTATCTCTCGCTGGCCGGACGTTATGCGGTCCTGATGCCCAATACCGCCCGCGGCGGCGGCATCAGCCGCAAGATCACCTCGGCGCAGGACCGCTCGCGGCTAAAGGAAGTGGTGCAGGATCTCGATGTGCCCGAGGGCATGGGGATCATCCTGCGCACTGCCGGCGCCTCGCGCACCAAGCCCGAAATCAAGCGTGACTTCGAATACCTGATCCGGATGTGGGAAACCGTCCGCGACATGACCCTGAAGTCGCAGGCGCCGACCCTCGTCTACGAAGAGGGTTCGCTGATCAAGCGTTCGCTGCGCGATCTCTACAACAAGGAAATCGACGAAATCCAGGTCGCCGGCGAAGCCGGTTACCACGAAGCCCGCGATTTCATGAAGATGCTGATGCCGTCGAACGTCCGCGCGGTGAAGCAATATCGCGACGGCCAGCCGCTATTTTCGCGGATGGGCGTCGAGAGCCAGCTCGACGCGATGTTCTCGCCGACCGTGCAATTGCGGTCCGGCGGCTACATCGTGATCAACCAGACCGAGGCGCTGGTTTCGATCGACGTCAATTCCGGCCGCTCGACCCGTGAACATCACATCGAGGATACCGCGCTCAAGACCAATCTGGAGGCCGCCGAGGAAGTGGCGCGGCAGCTCCGGTTGCGGGACCTCGCCGGCCTGATCGTGATCGACTTCATCGACATGGACGAGAAGCGCAACAACCGCTCGGTGGAACGCAAGCTCAGCGATTGCCTGCGGCAGGATCGCGCGCGAATCCAGGTCGGGCGCATCTCGCATTTCGGCCTGCTCGAAATGTCGCGCCAGCGCATCCGCGCCAGCGTGCTGGAGAGTTCGACCGAACCCTGCCCGCAATGCGGCGGCAGCGGCCATGTGCGCTCGGTGTCTTCGGTGGCGCTGCAGTTGCTGCGCGGCCTCGAAGAGATACTGATGAAGGGCGCGACCCACAATCTCGTGGTGCGCACCCGAACCGACGTCGCGCTCTATGTCCTCAACCACAAGCGCGGCCATCTGCGCGATCTCGAAAACAGCTTCAAGGTGACGCTCTCGGTGATCGCCGATCCGACCGTGAGCGGCCAGCAGTCGTTCGTGATCGATCGCGGCGAACAGGTGCATACGCTGGAAGCGGCCAAGGCGCTGCTCGCAGCCCAGGTTGCGGCTTTCCCGTCGCAGACCGAGGAAGCGCTCGAGGACGAAGAGCCCTTCGAAGTCGAGGCGGAAGTCGAAACCGAGGAGACCGAGGGGCTGGCCGACGATCAGCCTGCCGGCGAGGAGAGCGCCGGCGAGGCCGATGCGGATGGTCACAAGCGCAAGCGGCGACGCCGGCGGCGTGGCCGTTCGGGCGAGGCGCGCGAAGGCGCGCCCGCGCGCGACGACAACGAGAGCCCAAGCGTGGCGTCGGACATGGTTGCGGCTCCGGGCGCGATAACCGATGAAGGCGGGCCCGACGATGAGGAAGCCGAGGATCAATCCGGCGATCAGCCCGGCGCGGTTCGGGCCGATCAGGCGGCCGGCGGCGAGCGGCGGCCCCGCCGTCGCGGACGCCGCGGCGGACGGCGGCGGCGCGGCGGACCGGAAGACGGTCTGGCCGGCTCGATCGCGGACGAACTCGGGCCGACATCCATTCCGGAAGCAACGAGCGCGGTCGCCGATTTCGACGGTGTCCCGCCCGAACCTTCGCTGCCGGTGATTCAGCCCGAATCCATCGCGCCGGCGGCCGAAGAGCAACATTCCGATCGCGGTTCACAGGAAACCGCACCCGCGTTTTCGCAGGACGAGACCACTCAGGAGGCCGAACGAGCCGCCCGACGGCGTTCAACCGTACGCGAAAAGGTGAGTTTCCTGGCCGATGCCCAGCCTGGCGCCGCAGCGCCTGTCACGCAAAGCCAGCCAGAGCCGCACGGTGAGCCTGAATCGCTGGCCACCCCTGCCCCGGCCCAGCCCGCATCAGAGACAACCAGCGACACCCAGCCCCGCCGCGCCGGATGGTGGTCACGGCGCTTCGGCAACGGCGAATAAGTCTTCTCGATCTGTGAAACGAAAAACCGCCCGGCGAAAACCGGGCGGTTTTTGATTCATGAATGGCTATCCCGTCGTCACCGCTGTCTGCAGATCCGATGGATCGACGGTCTGGTTGAGGTTGGCGTGCAGCTTGTCGCGATCAAGTTCGCCCTCCCACCAGGAAACGAACACCGTGGCGATGCCGTTGCCGGTGATGTTGGTGAGCGCCCGAACCTCGCTCATGAACTTGTCCACCGAAAACACGATGGCGATGCCCGGCACCAGCGCCGGATTGACCACGGTGAGCGTTGCCGCCAGCGTAATGAAGCCCGCGCCGGTAACGCCGCTGGCGCCCTTCGAGGTCAGCATCGCCACCACCAGAATGGTCAGTTGCTGGTTGAACGAAAGATCGACGCCCAGCGCCTGCGCGATGAACAGCGTCGCCAGCGTCATGTAGATGTTGGTGCCGTCGAGATTGAACGAATATCCGGTCGGCACCACGAGACCGACCACCGATTTCGAACAGCCCAGCCGTTCGAGCTTTTCCATCAATTGCGGCAGCGCGCTTTCGGACGAGCTGGTGCCGAGCACGATCAACAACTCGTCCTTGATATAGGCGATGAACTTGAAAATATTGAAGCCGACGACGCGGGCGATCAGGCCGAGCACCACGATCACGAACAGCCCCGCGGTCGCATAGAACAACAGGATCAGTCCGATCAGGTTGCCGAGCACGCTCGGGCCATATGCTCCGACGGTGTAGGCCATCGCGCCGAAGGCGCCGAACGGAGCCGCCTTCATGACGATGGCGATCACGCCGAATACCGCGTGCGAGGTGTCGTCGATGATGTCGCGCAGCCGGTGGCCGCGTTCGCCCAATGCCATCAGCGCAAAGCCGAACAGGATGGCGAACAGGAGCACCTGCAATATATCGCCCCGCGCCAGCGCGCCGACGACGCTGTCCGGAATGATGTTGAGAATGAAATCGACCGACTTATGCGCTTCCGCTTCCTTGACGTATTTTGCCACCGCCGCCGCATCGGGCGTCACAGCCAGCCCGCGACCGACCTGGATCAGGTTGCCCATCACAAGACCGATGATCAGCGCGAACGACGACACCACCTCGAAATAAACCAACGCCTTGACGCCGACGCGGCCGACCTTCCTGGCATCCTGGATATGCGAAATGCCCGACACCACCGTGCAAAAGATGATCGGCGCGATCACCATCTTGATCAGCTTGATGAAGCCGTCGCCGAGCGCCTTGATCCAGTCATTGGTGGCGAAATGGGGAAATTTCCAACCGACCAGGACTCCGATCAGGATCGCGATCAGCACCTGGACGTAAAGTATCTTGTACCAGGGTTTCGCCGCGCGCGGCGGTGCTTCAGTTGCGATCACTGCCGACATGACGTGTTACTCCCCAAAAAAACCCGCGGATTTTCCCGTCGCTCCTGCAGATGCACCGTCCCACCGAACACAGCCAAAATCAACTAAGGCGGTCCAGCCGATGGTACCCACGCCTGTTCGGTCGCCTAAAATGCACAGAGGACTTGCGCTATCGAAGCCATTGCGCGATGCGCGCGACGGCGTCGCGCATTTCCGCAGCCGAACGCGCATAGGAAAAACGGATGAAAGAACGGCCGTGAACCGGATCGAAATCGATGCCGGGGGTTGCGGCAACGTGCGCCTGTTCCAGCATCTGCTTCGCAAACTCGAAACTGTCGGCTGTGAAATCCGAGACGTCGGCGTAGAGATAAAACGCGCCGTCGGCGGGCAGGAACTTGGTGAGGCCGGCGCGCGGCAGACCCTCGATCAGGATACGGCGGTTCTCCTGGTAGCCATGTTTCACCGCCTCCATTTCCTCACGGCCGTCGAATGCGGCTTCGGCGGCGACCTGCGACAGCGTCGGCACCGAGATCGCGAGATTCTGCTGCAGCCGCTCGATCGGCCGCGCCAGCGGTTCGGGCACCACCATCCAGCCGACCCGCCAGCCGGTCATGCAGAAATATTTCGAGAATGAATTGATGACGAGCGCATCCGGGGAGAGCTCCGCCGCCGTCACTGCCGGGAACGCATAATCGAGGCCGTGATAGATTTCGTCGGAGATAAAGCGGATGCCGGCGGCTTCGGCAACGGATATCAGGCTGGTGAGCGCCTCACGCGACATCATGGTGCCGGTGGGATTGGCGGGGCTTCCGACCAGCACGCCTTTCAGGGGCGCCTTGCGATGGGCGGCGAGCAACGCCTCCCCGGTGAGCGCGTGACGGGTTTCGCTCGATGTCTCGATCAGCACCGGTTCGCAGCCGAGCGCGGTCAGGATATGGCGATACGGCGGGTAGCCCGGCACGGTGACCGCAACCCGATCGCCCGGCTCGAACATCGCGAGAAACGCCAGGATGAAAGCGCCCGACGAGCCGGTAGTGACCACAATCCGGCCGGCATCCACCGCGCTGCCATAGGCATCGCGATAATGCCGCGCGATGCGCTCGCGCAGCGAAGGTATCCCCAGCGCCGAGGTATAGTCGATCCGCCCGCTGTCGAGCGCGGCGTGGGCCGCGGCAATCGCCGCTTTCGGCGCCGCCGCCGCCGGTTGCCCGACTTCCATGTGAATGACATGGCCACCGGCCGCTTCGATGCGCGCTGCCGCGGCCATCACGTCCATCACCATGAACGGCGGCACGTCGCTTCGCCGCGACGCCGTCAGCAGGCTCTTCGCCCGGTCTCTCAGTGTCGCATCAAGCATCGATATCTGCTACCTGGCCTGCGGGTGTTGATCTGAAGTCCGTAGATCGTCTCGGACGGTATCGCAAGGGTGCATGAACTTCGGAAACCAGGCCAATGGTGCCCCAGACTGGCCGCATTCCGCGGTTTGTTGGCATATTCAGCAACCGATCGCTCATCGAGATGTTACTTGGGCAAGGGCTCGTTGCATCGGATAATGAGGCCTATACCGACTGCAATTCTGCCAGCGGCGGCGGAATGCGAGACCGAGGCACCGCTTGGCGATACCCGGGCCAAAAGTAACCGGAAATACATCTAACTGGATATTTGTAGCGATTAGCTGCAAACTTTTCGAAAACCGGCTTTCACGTAGAGGATTTGCCAATGCCTTCGTTCCGCTTGCTCGCTCCCGCATTGTTTGCGCTCGCACTTTGCGGCGCGCCGGCTGCATCGGCGCAAAGTTTTTCCGACACCCAGCGCGGCGATATCGAGGCGATCGTCAAGAATTACTTGATCTCCCATCCCGAGGTGCTGGAAGAGGCGATGGCCGAATTGGGCAAGCGCCAGGCTGCGGCTGAAACCGAAAAGCACGAGGCCAGCATCGCCAAAAACGGCGAGACCATCTTCAACTCGCCGCGCGGCGTCACCCTCGGCAACAAGGATGGCGACGTCACCTTCGTCGAGTTCTTCGATTATAATTGCGGCTACTGCAAACGCGCCATGACCGACATGCTCGATCTGATGAAGTCCGATCCGAAGCTGAAAGTCGTGCTGAAGGAATTTCCGGTGCTCGGGCCCGGCTCGGTCGAGGCCGCGCAGGTCGCAGTCGCCGCGCGGATGCAGGATCCCGGCGGCAAGAAATATCTCGACTTCCATCAGAAGTTGCTCAGCGGCCGCGGCCAGGCCGACAAGGCTCACGCCATGGCCGCGGCGAAAGATGCCGGCTTTGACATGGCCAGAATCGAAAAGGACCTTGCCAGCCCCGAGGTGCGCGCCACCCTTGAGGAGAACCTCAGGCTCGCCGAGGACATGGGCATGAACGGCACGCCGAGCTACGTGATCGGCAAGCAAGTGGTGGTCGGCGCCGTCGGTCTCGATGGCCTGAAGGAAAAAATCGGCATCGCCCGCTGCGGCAAGGCGACCTGTTGATCGACGCCATCACGCGGGCAGAGATGCCCGCCTTTCCCACCCACCCGCGCCG
The DNA here is from genome assembly GCA_963819325.1 of uncultured Pseudomonadota bacterium. GTDB lineage: Bacteria > Pseudomonadota > Alphaproteobacteria > Rhizobiales > Xanthobacteraceae > Bradyrhizobium. Next base: position 328,228 of record CAWFVT010000012.1, on the reverse strand, counting down.
GGGCCGGACAAGAGGTTGCTGCTGGCGGTCGCGCCGGTTCATCCCTAACGTTGGTTAATAAGCGGTTTCCGCAGGTTCCACGCGCTTTTTTGCGAACCGGATGAAGCATTTGAGCGAGGTACAAGCGGGCCTAAAGGCTTCCCCTTGGGCCGGTTGTTACCTATAACCGCGCCACCCACCGCCACATTGCCGGGATCTGGATGGCCAAGACACCTATCGACAAGGCACCTGCCGACAAGACATCTGCGGGAACGATTTACGTGCTCAACGGCCCGAACCTCAATCTGTTGGGGACGCGCGAGCCGGAGACCTACGGCCATGCCAATCTCGCCGACGTGGAGAAGCTTTGCGTGGCAACCGCCGCCCAGTTCGGCCTCAAGGCGGACTGCCGGCAGTCCAATCGTGAAGGCGAGTTGATCGATTTCATCCACGAGGCCCATGCCAACAAGGCGGTCGGGATTATCATCAATGCCGGCGGCTATTCGCACACCTCGATCGCGCTGCATGACGCCCTGGTAGCGGTGCGAATTCCGGCGGTCGAAGTCCACATCAGCAATATTCACGCCCGCGAGAATTTCCGCCATCACTCGTTCACCGCCAAGGCTGCCTTCGCAACGCTTTCCGGTTTCGGCATCGACGGTTACCGGCTGGCGATCAATGGCCTTGCCGCCAGGATCGGCGCCAAGGCGAAAGCCTGACGGCGGTCACCAAACAGAAAGTTTCGGATCAAGATCATGGCGCGCCAGCCTGACGACACAACAGACGCAAAATTCAAAAGCAGCGACAGTGCGCTCATTCGCGAACTTGCATTGCTGCTGGATGAAACCAGTCTCACCGAGATCGAGATCGAACGCGCCGGCTTGCGGGTGCGGGTCGCCCGCAACATCAGCATCGCCGCGTCCATGCCGGCGAACTTTCAAGCGGCCGCGCCTGCCGCGGCGGCGGCGGTCGACGCCGCCGACGTCGCCAAGCATCCCGGCGTGGTGCCCTCGCCCATGGTCGGCACCGCCTATTGGGCCTCCGAACCCGGCGCCAAGCCTTTCATCGAGGTCGGCAGCAAGGTGTCGGTCGGACAGACGCTGCTGATCATCGAAGCCATGAAGACGATGAACCAGATTCCTTCAACGCGCGCCGGCACCGTGACGCAAATCCTGGTCGAAGACGGCCAGCCGGTCGAATTCGGCGAGCCGCTGGTGATTATTGAATAAGAGCGCGAATGGCGAATAGTGAGTGGCGAATGGTTTCACGCGCTGGCTACTCCCTACTCGCCATTCGCTACTCGCCCCCTAGGACACCATGTTCGACAAGATCCTGATAGCCAATCGCGGCGAAATCGCACTGCGGGTTCTGCGCGCGTGCAAGGAACTCGGCATCGCCACCGTCGCAGTGCATTCCACCGCCGACGCCGACGCCATGCATGTACGCCTCGCCGACGAGAGCGTCTGTATCGGCCCGCCGCCGTCCAAGGACAGCTATCTCAACGTACCCGCGCTGCTGGCCGCCTGCGAGATCACCGGCGCGGACGCCGTGCACCCCGGCTACGGCTTTCTTTCGGAAAACGCCCGCTTTGCCGAAATCCTCGCCGATCACAATTTGCATTTCATCGGGCCGAAGGCCGAACACATCCGCCTGATGGGCGACAAGATCGAGGCCAAGAAAACCGCCAAGAAGCTCGGCATTCCCGTGGTACCCGGCTCCGACGGCGCGGTTGGTCCCGACGACGACGCGATGGCGATCGCAAAGGCGATCGGCTTTCCGGTGCTGGTCAAGGCGGCCTCGGGCGGCGGCGGACGCGGCATGAAGGTCGCGCAGACCGCCGACGACCTGATGCTGGCGCTCTCGACCGCCGCCAACGAAGCCAAATCGGCGTTCGGCGATGCCTCGGTCTATCTGGAAAAATATTTGCAGAAGCCGCGCCACATCGAAATCCAGGTGCTCGGCGACGGCCGCGGCGGCGCCATCCACCTCGGCGAGCGCGATTGCTCGCTGCAGCGCCGCCATCAGAAGGTCTGGGAAGAAGGCCCCTCGCCGGCGCTCGATGCCACGGCGCGCGCCAGGATCGGCGCCACCGTCGCCAAGGCGATGCAGGAGATGAAGTATCTCGGCGTCGGCACCGTCGAATTCCTCTATGAGGACGGCGAATTCTATTTCATCGAGATGAACACCCGCATCCAGGTCGAGCATCCCGTCACCGAGATGATCACCGATATCGACCTCGTGCTGGAGCAGATCCGCATCGCCGCCGGCGGCGACCTGCCCGTGACGCAGCAGGAAGTGATCATCAACGGCCACTCCATCGAATGCCGCATCAACGCGGAAAATCCCGTCACCTTCCGGCCCTCGCCCGGCAAGATCCTGCAATATCACCCGCCGGGCGGCCTCGGCGTGCGGATCGATTCCGCCGTCTACCAGGGCTACGTGATTCCGCCCTATTACGACTCACTGGTGGGCAAGCTGATCGTCCATGGCAAGACCCGTGCGGAGTGCTTGATGCGGCTGCGCCGGGCGCTGGACGAAATGGTGGTGGAAGGCATTGAGACCACGCTGCCGCTGTTTCGGGCGCTGGTCCGCGAACCCGACATTATCGACGGCGACTATCATATCCATTGGCTCGAGCAATATCTGGCCGGCAAGGCGTCGGGTTGAGCGGCGAGCGCCTTCCAAAATAAGTCGAACGCCCGGAACCAATTGTCCGCACTGGCGTTCTGGACGTCTGCGAAACCTTTCCCGTGCGGGGATGACTAGAATTTGATGCGAGATTGCTGTGACGCCTGAGGCCGTTCGCCGGCGCTCGATGGGCCAAATCCTGCTGCTTGCGGCGGGATTTTTGGTGTTGGTCGCGATCTGCGCGACATCGGTGATCCTGGTCGATCAGGCGCGACAGGACAGCGGCTGGGTGGTTCACACCGTCGAGGTCGAAAACCAGATTTCAACCCTGTTGCTGGAAGTGCGCCGCGCCGAAAGCGGCGCGCGCGGCTACCTTCTGACTTCCGATCCGCGTTTTCTTGCCGAGCACGACGCCGCCGCTGCGCTGATTCACGCCGATCTCGACGAGTTTTTGAGTCTGGTCCGTGACAACCCGGTTCAGATGGAAAACGGCAAACGGCTGCGCGCGCCCATTCAGGCCCGGCTCGAGGAACTGGCCAAGATCGTCGATCTGGTGAAACGCAACGATACGGCCGGCGGCATCGCATTGCTGCGCGCGGCCGGCGCCGATGATTCTGTTGCGCGCATCGATGCAGTCGCCAACGCGATGCGGGCGGAAGAGAACCAGTTGTTCGAACTGCGTACCGCGACCGCGGACCTCACCCAGCGGCTCGCCTCGATCGTGACAGTGGTCGGATCCGGCCTCGTGGTCGCGCTGGCCGCAATCTCGATCTTCCTGGTGCGGCGCTCGGCCGGCGCGCGCGACGAAGCCGAAGCGCAGTTGCGCGACAGCAATCTCAATCTGGAGACCACGGTCGACGAACGCACCGCCGACCTGCGCGAAGCCAACGATGAAATCCAGCGCTTCGCCTATATCGTCAGCCACGATCTGCGCTCGCCGCTGGTGAACATCATGGGCTTCACCAGCGAACTCGAGGAATTGCGCGGCGATATTTTCAAGCGGATCGCGGCACTCGGTCACGCCACGGCCCCGACCTCGGCCTCGACGGCAACGTTGCCCGCTGGCGACACCGAACCGGTGCTTGAGGGCGCCGACCAGCAACTCTCGCAGGATTTCACCGAGGCGCTGGGATTCATCAAATCGTCAATCGCCAAGATGGACCGCCTGATCACCGCCATCCTCAACCTCACCCGCGAGGGACGGCGCGAATTCGTGCCGGTCAGGATCGATACCCGCGATCTGATCGAATCCATCGTCGGCACGGTGGCGCATCAGGCTTCGGAGGCAGAGGCCCAGATTCGCATCGAGCCGCTGCCGAACATCGTCAGCGACCGGCTGGCGCTGGAGCAGATCTTCTCCAATTTGATCGATAACGCGCTCAAATATCTCAAGCCCGGGGTTCCCGGCGACATCGCGATCCGCGGCCGGACCAAGCTCGGCTTTGCCATTTTCGAGATCGCCGACAACGGCCGCGGCATCGATCCCAAGGACCATCAGCGTATTTTTGATCTTTTTCGCCGCGCCGGCACGCAGGACAAACCGGGCCAGGGTATCGGGCTTGCGCACGTCCGGGCGCTGGTGCGGCGGCTCGGTGGAACCATGTCGGTCGCTTCAGAACTTCACAATGGCAGCACATTCACGATAACACTGCCGATAGCCTGGGCATCCAGTAACCGGAACAGGGATACATGAGCAAACCAGTCACCATCATCATGATTGAAGACGACGAGGGCCACGCTCGTCTGATCGAGCGAAATATCCGCCGCTCCGGCGTCAACAACGATATCCTGCCGTTCACCAACGGCACCGCTGCGGTGAATTACCTGTTCGGCAGCGATGGCTCCGGCGTCGATCACAAGGGTAACGCCTTGCTGATCCTGCTTGATCTCAACCTGCCCGACATGACCGGCATCGATATCTTGCGGCGGGTCAAAGAGAACAAATATCTGAAATGTGCGCCGGTCGTGGTGCTTACCACCACCGACGATTCGCAGGAGATCAAGCGCTGCTATGAACTCGGGTGTAATGTCTACATTACGAAGCCGGTGAATTACGAAAGCTTTGCCAACGCCATTCGCCAGCTCGGGCTGTTCTTCTCGGTGATTCAGGTTCCGCAAGCCGCCACATGACCGCTGCCACACCCACGCTGCTGTATATCGACGACGACGAGGCGCTGGCCCGGTTGATCCACCGCGGCCTGACGCGGCTCGGCTTCAACGTGATCCATGCCCCGAGCGGCAAGGTCGGGCTGGAACGTCTGCAGCAGGGCGGCATCGACGTCATCGCGCTCGATCAATACATGCCCGGGCTCGACGGCCTCGAAACCCTGGAGCGGATCATGGCGATCGCCAATGCGCCGCCGGTGGTGTTCGTCACCGCCTCGCAGGACTCCAGCATCGCGGTCACCGCCCTGAAGGCCGGCGCCGCCGACTATCTGGTCAAGGACGTCCAGGGCGATTTCATTCCCCTGCTCCAGGTCGCCGTCAACGGCGCGCTGCGGCAGGCGCAGATTCAAAAGGCACGCGACGACGCCGAGGCCGAGGTCCACGCCTCGCGCGACCGCTATGCCGCGCTCGCCGCCGAGCGCGAAGTGCTGCTGCGCGAAGTCAACCACCGCGTCGGGAACAGCTTGCAGATCATCGCGTCGCTGCTGCACCTGCAGGCCAATTCCAGTACCCAGGACGACGTCAAGGTCGCGCTCACCAATGCGATGGGACGGGTCGCCGCCGTGGCCCAGGTTCACCGCCGGCTCTACACCTCGCACGACCTGAAGAACGTGCTGTTGAACCAGTATCTCGATGCCTTGCTTGAGGATCTCAGGCGATCGGCCGAGGGCAACCGGATGTCGCGGCTGACATTGAAGGCCGAGCCGGTCGAGATCGATCCCGACCGTGCAGTCGCGATCGGCATCATCGTCAACGAGCTGGTGATGAATGCCGTCAAATATGCCTACCCCGACTGCGCGGGGCCGATTCACGTCGACCTCCGTGCCCAGGGCGACGATCTTGCCTTGTCGATTGCCGATGACGGCGTCGGCCTCAACGTCAAGACCGACCCGCGCTCCACCGGCATGGGACAGCGCATCGTCACCGCCATGGCGTCCAAGCTCGAAGCCAGCGTCGAGCGCGATCCAACCCATGCCGGTACCCGGATCGTGCTGCGGTTCCGCCGCGCCAGCCCGCCCGCTGCCAAGCCCGCCAGTGCTGCCGGATAGACCAAAGAGACACCCTTCGGGATCAGCACCATGGTTCGTCTTTTCTGGTGACCCTGCTAGTCTCCGGCCCATGACCTCGCGCGACTCCGTCTCGTCCGCCATCACGCCCGAAGTGCTGCTGCGCGCCTATGCCTGCGGCATCTTCCCGATGGCCGAGAGCGCCGACGATCCGACACTGTTCTGGGTCGAGCCGGAAATGCGCGGCGTGATTCCGCTCGATGGCTTTCGTGTCTCGTCGCGGCTGGCGCGCACCGTGCGCTCCGGCGCCTTCACGGTCACGGTCGATACGGCTTTCAAGGCGGTGATCGCCGGCTGCGCCGCGCCGCAGCCCGGCCGCGACGACACCTGGATCAACACGCGCATCCGCGACCTCTATGTCGGGCTGCACGAACTCGGGCATGGCCACAGTGTCGAGGTCTGGCAGGATGATGCACTGGTCGGCGGGCTGTACGGGGTCAGCCTCGGCCGCGCCTTCTTCGGCGAGAGCATGTTTCATCACGCCCGCGACGCCTCGAAAGTGGCATTGGTGCATCTGGTGGCGCGGCTGATCACCGGCGGCTTTGTCTTGCTCGACGCGCAATATGTGACCGAGCATTTGCGCAGCTTCGGCGCCGTCGAAATTCCGCGGCGGCGCTATCGCACGCTGCTCGACAAGGCCATCAAGGGTGAGGCGGATTTCCGCAAGCTGCCGGTCGATCAGCCGATCAGCGGCACCGAGGCGCTGCGCATCATCGCCGAGCGCGGCTAGCCATCGCCTTGTGCGCCGTGGCGCATCACGGGTCCCGGCGCTGCGGAGCAGTGTCAAGGGACGCCGCACCGCGTCCGGGACACGGGAACGTCTCTACTGCCTGAAGAAGTCGAAGAACCCGGGTTGCTGCGGCGGGCGCGGCGGCGGAGGCGGCAGTTGCGTCTGCTGCTGCTGCTGCAAGGACGGCGGCGGGCGCGGAGCGGCCTGCCGGGGCGGCCGCTTCTGGGCCTGCGGCGGCGGGGGAGGCGCGGGCTTCGGCGGATCGGGCTGGGCGCTGACCACGGTGGCATCGGGGCCTTTGCAGTCGGTCAGCCAGATGTCGTAAATCGGATGCTCGACGCCGTGCAGCCCGGGGCTCGCTGCATACATCCAGCCCGAAAAGATCCGCTTCACTTCGCCCTGCAGGGTGATCTCGTCGACCTCGACGAAGGCGTCGGTGTTGGCCGCCTCGGTCGCCGGACGGGTGTAGCAGGCGTCGGTCTTGACGCGCAGCGCGCCGAACTGGACGGTCTCGCCGATATCCTCGTCGAAATTGATGATGCGCCCGGTGATCTTGTCGAGGCCGGAAAAACTCGCCTTCTTGTTGATGATTTTCTGCGCCGGTGGCTCGGTGACAACCTCGTCACCCGGCTGCAGCGTCGGCGGCGATTGCGGCACGCCCTTGGGCTGCCGTTGCCCGGGCGGCAATGCCGGCAGCGGGTTGGCACCGGGCGGCGCGACCGCGACACCCTGGTTGGGCGGCGTCGCCGCGGTGGCCGGCGGCGCATTCTGCGGAACGACGGTGGTGCCGGGCGGTGGCGCCAAAGGCTGCGATTGCACCGCTCCCGGCGGGGGTGCGCCCTGCCCCGGCGGCAACGGACGATTGGGCGTCGGCAACAGCCGGCCCCGCGGCAGTTCCGGCACCTCCTCTTCGTCGTCGGACGGCGCATTGCCACGGGGAATGCTTGCCGGGCGGACGTGGCGCGGGGTCGGAAAAAATATTGCCGATCTGCGCGCGCGCAGGCGGCGCAAGCGCGATCGTCGTAGCGGCCAGGAAAGCCGCAAAACCAGTCAGGACAATGGTTCGAAACATCTCGCGCGGCTTTAAAAAGGCGAATCGGGCTGACGCCATTGTACATTCTATGAGCCGCCCACAGGTCCCCCGGTTAACACGCCGAATACGGCGGGGAAAGGGCGGCCTGCCGCCGCACTAGCCAGCCCATGTCACAAATGGAATAGTCACGCCGATCCAAGGGCGCGCCTCGCGCCGAATCATGAAATCCGGAACAACCGGACCAGCCAAGGGAAACCCCAAATGCCCGATCGAATTCGTATGGATGGCAAGGTCGCCGTCGTCACCGGCGCTGCCGGCGTCATCGGCACGGCCACCATGCGGCTGTTGGCCGAGCGTGGCGCGCGCATCGTCGCTGTCGACCGCAAGCAGCACGACCTTGAGGCCGCGATCAAGGATTTGCCGGCCTCGGCGCAGGCTTTGGCGGTCACGGCCGATGTCACTCAAGAGGACGAGGTCGCCGAATACGTCCGCGCCGCCGTCGACAAGTTCGGCACCATCGACGCGTTCTACAACAATGCCGGCATCGAGGGCGACGTCGCGCCGATCACGAAATATTCGCTGGAGAGTTTTCGCCGGGTGCTCGATGTCAATGTGGTCGGGGTCTTCCTCGGCATGAAACATGTGCTGCCTGTGATGCTCAAGCAGAACAAGGGCAGCATCATCAACACCGCATCGATCGCCGGCCTGATCGGTTCGCTCGATCTCGCCGCCTACAGCGCCAGCAAGCATGCCGTGATCGGGCTGACCAAAAGTGCCGCGCAGGAATGCGCCAAAACCGGCGTGCGCGTGAATTGCGTGTGTCCCGGCCTGATCGACAGCCGGATGCTGAGCGCGATCCTCGACGGCCGCAATCCCGGCAACGCGCCGGTTCCCAACGAACGGATCGTGGAGCGGATTCCGGCGCGCCGGCTCGGCCTTGCCTCGGAAGTCGCCTCCATTGTCGCGTTTCTCGCCTCCGATGAAGCGAGCTATGTCTCTGGCTCGGCGTATACCGTCGACGGTGGCAGAACCACGGCTTAACAATTGTCATTCCGGGGCGCGCCTTGGCGCGAACCCGGAATCCCGAGATTCCGGGTTCGATGCTACGCATCGCCCCGGAATGACGCTTTCAGTTGCAACAGGACCTCCCCATCATGCCCGTGACCCTCGATCCCGATGCCGCCGCCGTGTACAAGGCGTTCCTGGATGCTGGCCGTCCAGCTTACGAAACGGTTTCGCCGGCGGAAGCACGCGAATTCTATTTGCAGGCCCGCTTCGTCAGCAATCCCGAGCCGCCGGAACTCAAGTCGATCGAACCGCTCGCGATCCCCTCGCCTGCGGGACCAATCCCCGCGCGCGTCTACACGCCGGTCAAACTCCGGCAAGGCCAACGACCTCGCGCCGTGCCTGGTGTTCTTTCACGGCGGCGGCTGGGTGATCGGCAATCTCGATTCCCATGACGTGGCGTGCCGCAAGCTCGCCGACGAAGGCCAGTTGATCGTGATCTCGATCGATTACCGCCTCGCGCCCGAGCACAAGTTTCCCGCCGCCGTGAACGACGTCATCGCCGCGACCACATGGATCGCCGGCAATGCGAGGCAGCTCGGCATCGACGCATCCCGGCTGATGATCGGCGGCGACAGCGCCGGCGGCAATCTGGCCGCGGTGGTCGCCATTGCCGCGCGCGATGGCAACGGCCCCGCGATCGCAGGACAGGTGCTGATCTATCCGGCCGTCGACTTCGCGAGGAAGCATCCCTCGCACAGCGAGCCCGAGACCAGCGTGCTGCTGACGCACACGGCCATCACATGGTTTAGCGCTCAATATCTGAACAGCGCAGCCGACGGCAGCGACTGGCGCGCCTCGCCGGCGCGTGCCGCGACGCTGGCCGGGCTGCCGCCGGCCTACGTTCTGACCGCCGGCGCCGATCCGTTGCGCGATGAAGGCGTCGAATATGCGGAACGCCTCAAGCAAGCCGGCGTGGCCGTGACCTATCGGCATTTTCCCGGCCAGTTCCACGGCTTCTTCACCATGGGCCGGTTGCTGCCGCAGGCCAATATCGCCGCCAGCGAGATCGGCGCATGGCTGAGGGCGCTCAACTAGGCTATCCCTTTCGGCGGATCGGAAAGCAGCGAAATTGGAAACCTCCGCCTCCATCGAGATCGCCAAGCATACGCTGCTCGTGTTCGGTCTCATTCTGGCGATCGGCACTGTCGCCGCGCTGCTGGCGCAGAAACTCAAAATTCCCGATGTCGCGGTGTTTCTGCTCGCCGGCATCGCGATCGGTCCGCAAGCGCTGGACCTTATCCAGATCAAGGCGGATTCGGCGCTGAACCAGATCATTCTGTTGTTCGGCGCCAGCTACATTCTGTTCGATGGCGGTGCCGCGCTGCGGATAGAGGTCCTGAAGAAGGTCTGGATCACCATCGTCGTCATCGCCACCGTCGGCGTGCTGATCACCGCCGGCATCATCGCGTTGGCCGCCCACACCATTCTGGGTGCCCCGCCGATCGTGGCGTTACTTTTGGGCGCCACCATCGCTTCGACCGATCCGGCAACGCTGGTGCCGATCTTTCGTCAGGTTCGAATTCGCGATCGGGTGGCGCAAACCGTCACCAGCGAGTCCGCATTCAACGATCCGATGGCGGCGATCCTCACCTTCAGCGTGCTGGCGGTGGCGATGGGGAGCGGCGAGTTCTCGGTGGTGGGCGCGATCTTCGATCTGCTCAAGCAATCCATCATCGGAATTGTCGCCGGCATCGCGCTCGGATACCTCGCCGCACTTCTGATTGCCCATGAGAAATGGGCTTTTCTGGCCGAATACGCCCCGGTCGTGACGCTGGTCGCGATGATCGGCGCTTATTTTGCCGCCGACGGCTTGCAGGCCAGCGGCTTCATGGCGGTCTTTGTGTTCGGCATCATGCTCGGCAACAAGGAGACGTTCGGCTTCCGGATGGAGGCCGGTGAGGCGCAAAAACTTGACGAATTTGTCCTGACCACTGCCTTCATCATGCGGCTGTTCATTTTCATCCTGCTCGGCGCCCAGGTCGATTTCACTTTGATGGGCCGATACGGGTTCGGCGGCGTGGCGGTGGTCGCCATCCTGATGCTGGTGGCACGGCCGGCGACGGTGTTTCTCTGTGCATGGCCGGATCGCCGCGCGCGCTGGAGCTTGCCTGAGTTATTGTTCATGTGCTGGACCCGCGAGACCGGCGTCATTCCAGCAGCACTTGCCGGCTTGTTGTTAGGCGTCAAAGCCCCCGGTGCGCAGATGATCGCGTCGGTGACGTTCATCGCCATCCTGATGACGATCCTGATCCAGGCCCCGACCACGCAATGGCTCGGACGCCGGCTCGGGCTCCTGGAAACGGCTGAGCGCTAGATAAGCGCGACGGACGGAAGAGCATCATCCGCCCGTCGCCCACTAATTCGCCCCGCTTCGTCCGTTCACGGCCTGGCTGGCGCGGCATCCACGAATCCGATCACCGACTTCAGCCGGCCGTCATCGGCGATGGTTCCGATGTCGGTTCCCTTGATATAGAGCGGCGCCTCCGCGGTTCCACCGGCGACCCAGGAGAAGCGGACATATTGGTGATGCGTCTCGATGCCGCTGGCGAGCGCCAGGCGATAACCTGGAAAAGTCTCTTGCGCCTTGGCGATCATGGCGTCGATTCCGCCATAGCCCGCGCCCTGTCGCGCTCCGTCGACATAGGTCCCGTCCTCCGACCATGTCTTGGCCACCAGGTCGCGCCGCCGTGTGGCGTCCCGCTCGTTCCACACCGACAGATAACGCACGACGATTTCATTCACATTGCTCATGGCTCTTCTCCTTGCTTCGATCATTTCGTTGGCGTCGATGTTGTCTGCTTCAGCCGGCCGCAACGCTTCGGCTCCGACCTGAAGGCCTAACGCCAGCACGCCGACGGTTTTCAACGCGGTTCGTCGATCCATTGTCATCCTGACCTCGCTTCGTTGTCATGGCAGGTTGTATGCCGCATCAATCGCGGGCAGACGATTACGCGCGAGGTAAAATTCATCGGAATGAACGAAACAAATCTTCACGGCGCGGCATCGCCGCGGATGCGGTGCAGTCCCGCATCGTCAGCGCAACCGCGAATAGGATTTTCATGCCGCTGGCATACAAATATGTGATCCAATTCACTATGAATTATCTTCGTTTGGTGTCGACGTATACTTTTGGCTCGCTGCCTGGCAGGCAGGGCTTCTTTTTCGTCGCCGGCAAGTGAGTTTGCATGCGCAATCGCATGTCCGGGCGGAGGGTGAGGAAACGATGTCGACCTATACCGCGGACGTCAGTTGGAGACTGAAAGACGGCGAGGATTTTCGCAACGGCCGCTACAGCCGCGGCCACACCATCAGCTTTGACGGTGGGACCGTTGTTCCCGCGTCCGCCTCACCGCATGTTGTCGGCAAGTGGGCCGTGGCGGCGGCCGTCGATCCCGAGGAGATGCTGGTTGCCGCCCTCTCCAACTGTCACATGCTGTCCTTCCTGCATGTAGCCCGGCTGGCCGGCTTCATTGTAGCGGCCTATAGCGACCATGCCGAGGGCGTCATGGAAGAGATCGCGCCGGGAAGGCAGGCCGTGACCAGGGTCGTGCTCCATCCGCAAATCGAGTGGACCGGCGACACGCCGGACAAGGCGAAGCTGGACCAGATGCATCATGAAGCCCACGAAGTCTGCTTCATCGCCAATTCGGTAAAGACGGATGTCAGTGTGGTTTAGCAGATGCGAGCAATTGCATGGCGAACATTAATCTTCGGCAGTATGAGCGCTGCTAGGCTTCTAGCGCGCGGATCGAACTTTTGGCTACGACAAGCGGCTCGTCATGGCTGACCCATTGGAAGCGTTGATCGCCGAGATTTACGACGCCGCCGTCGATCCCCTGCTTTGGCCCATCTTCCTCGAACGCTTGCGGGCGCGCCTCGGCGCCGAATTCGTTTCGATCGTCTCCATCCACAAGCCGACCGTTCGGGTCGCCCATGTGCATCACACGCAATGGGATGCCGCAGCAATCAGCGATCTCGCCAATCACCAGCTGGTGCGGGTTCCGATGCGGGAGAAGATCCTGTTCGGGATGCTCGATACGCCGGTCTCTACCTTGCAACTGATGCCGGAGGACGAATTTCAGCGGTCCAGTTTTCATCGCGACTGGGTCGCGCCAAACGGCTTGCGCGACGGCAGCACCACGCTGATTGCCGACATGGCCGAAGAACTGATCTCGATCGGCTTTGTAACATCCCAAGAGCGCGACCCGGTCACCGCTGACGAGATGATGCTGGTGCGGCGGCTATCGCCTCATCTGCGGCGCGCCTTCATGATTGGGGAAACCCTGGAGCGCACGCGCTGGGGCGCCGAAGCAGCACTGGCGGCCCTCTCCGGCATCGCGACGCCGATCGTGATCTGCGACGCGACCGGGCGTCTGGTCTTCGTCAATCCCGCCGGCGAAGAGACCTTACGCGATCAAGGACCGCTGCTGGTCAGGCACGGCCTGGTCGAGCCACGCTCCATTGCGGTCCGAGCCAGCTTCTCGGAAGCCCTGCAGCGAGCGGCCTCGAGCGATCTCGCGCTCGGACGGCGCGGCGTCGGCGTGCCGCTGGCAGCACAGCCGGAGGTCGCTTATGCCTTTATTCTTCCCCTGCTCGGCGCCGGAGTACGGCGCGTCAGCACTCAGCCGCTTGTCGCGATCTTTTTGTCGACCCACAAGGGCCGCGCGTTGCCCGAAGACGCAATCCTCATGACGCTGTTCGATCTGACGCCCACCGAGGCCAGGATCATGTCGCGGATCGGAGAGGGAGAAAGTCCTGCGATCCTCAAGGAGGATTTCGGAATCAGTGCCAACACCGTGAAGACGCATCTGGCGCGAATTTTCGCCAAGACTGGATGCGGAAGACAGGCGGATCTGGTGAGATTGATGTCCGAACTCTCGCTCCCGACCCATGCCGACACTTCTCGGCGCCTGCGACGCGCGAACGGAACCGGAAAATGATGCGAGGGCGCAGGGCGATCAGCCGAATGCCCCAAGCAGCGGTGCGGCGGTCGCCACCCCGAGTACGCAGAATGAGCAGCCGACCGCCCATTTGATCGGGCGGAACGCGCGCAGCAGCGCCGCGCGCGCCGGGCGGCAGGCAAAAAACTCCGCCCATGCGCGCATCACCGAGAAACCGATGAGCGGTGTTACCGCAACAACCGCCGTGAGATCGGCAAGAGGCGCGCCCTGCGCCCTGGCGAGGGCGAAACCGAGGAAATAACTGCCTGTTACCGGATTGGTTAGAGCCGTGACATAACCGAGGGCGAAAATCGGCCCGTGCCGGGACTGAGCTGTGCCGGGCATTCGCAGGCGAAGAATGCTCACGCCGGTCGCCGCCAGTGTCGCCGCAGCGACAAGGCGACGGACAAGATCGTCGCCATGCGTGAACACGACGGCTGCATGGGAGGCGAAAAGGCACAATGTTACCAGCGACATCGCACCCAGCGCCAGGCCGGTGCACAACGGCAAGGCGACCGCGCGCCCGTGCAGACCGACCAGGCTTGCGGTCACGAACAGGGTCGGCCCGGGCGTCAGCAGGATTCCAGCATAGCCGATGGCGAAAACGATCAGAAAATTGATCTTCGGCTCGCCCGTGAAGAACTGCGACAGCCCTGACATCGCGCGCCCCTTCAATGCAGAAAGACTTCTGTCGCGGAGGGTCGCGCGATTGCCCGCCCGGGTCGTCATCCGAACGGGTGACATGATGGCGCATCGAGATGGTCGCGAGCCCGGTCCGAAGCCGCCGCCAGCGGCTTTATTCCATTGGCCGGACTAAATATTCTACTACGCCTCTACGGAAACGAGGAGTAGACTCGAAACAATACCGCTTGGGCGTTGCCCAGCGCATCGCCCGGTGTCCCACCCTGGAATGGAGAGACGTCGATGCGAAAGATCATGTTTGCAGTCGCCGGCGCAGCGTTGCTTGTCACCCCGGCCATCGCACTTGCTGCGCCAATCGCGAGCCCCTTGCCGATCGCCAAAATTTCCGGCGAAATCATAACCATCAATCACCTGAGTGAGGCCCGCAGGGGCAAGCAAGTCAGGACCAGGCATGTCAGGCCGGCTGTCAGTCTATCCAAGACCTCGGTGGATGGACAGTTATGCGTCTGACCCAGCCGCCAGCAGGCTTAGTCCCGGGTTTGTTGCTCCCGGTGATCCCGGCAACCCGGCCTGGCAAAGTGATTTCGACAGGGCCGTCCAGGCAAACCAACATAACGGTGGCTGACAGAAGAGCGCTATCCGGCCCTTGCCGCACGACGCAGCGATTGCGGCGGCTGGCCGAAGGCACGGATGAAGGCGCGGCGCATCCGTTCCGGGTCGCGAAAGCCGGTGGATTCCGCCACCCGCTCGATCGCTTCGCCGGTGGATTGCACGCGCAGCCGCGCCACTTCGATCCGCAAGCGTTCCACCGCCTTGGACGGCGTGGTGCCGGTCTCGGCGATGAAGGCGCGCGCGAAATGCCGCGAGCTCATGCCGGCCTGCTCGGCCAGATCCTCCACCGTCAGCGGGGCATCGAGATGTTCGCGCGCCCATGCCAGCAGCGGTCCGAAGCGTCCGCCCGCCGCCTTCAATTCCAGCAGCGATGAAAACTGCGACTGGCCACCGTTGCGGCGATGATAGAGCACGAGCTGGCGCGCGGTCTTCTGCGCGATCTCGTCGCCGTAGTCCTCCGCCGCCATCGCCAGCGCCAGATCGATGCCGGCGCTGATCCCCGCTGAAGTCCAGATGTTGCCCTCGCGGACGAAAATCCGGTCCGGCTCCAGCTTCACCTTGGGATAGGCGGCCAGAAAATGCCGGGTGCGCTGCCAATGCGTGGTGGCGCGGCGGCCGTCAAGAAGTCCGGCCTCGGCGAGGATGTAGGCCCCTGAGCAGACGCTGGCGACGCGGACGCCGCGCCTGGCCATCGCCTGCACGAACGCCAGCGTCTTGTCGCAGGCGGCTGCCGCGCGCACCCCTTCGCCGCCGGCCACGATCAGGGTGCTGATCGCGCCAGAGGGCTTGAAACCGCGCGCCAGCAACTCGACGCCTGACGTGCTGCGAACCGGACCTGGCGTCGCCGCCAGTACCTTGATCGCGGCAGACTTGATCGACGAGGCAGCGGCCGCGTAGCGGCCTGCGATTTCGAACACCGAGATCGGACCGGCGGCGTCGAGCAACTGGAAATCGGGAAATACCAGAATGCCGATCATGGTTCAGGCTCCGCGGCTGGAAAGGACGATAGCTCGAAAGGCTCGATGTCTTAAAACGAGGGAAATAAGGCATTTTGGACAGGAGGCGATCATGGCACGCTGCCGCGGTCAAGCAAAATTTCACCGACAAAACCCGAGAGGCTCCCGTCATGCCGGCAACCCTTCAGATCGGTCTTCTGGTTTTCCCAAAACTGACGCAGCTCGATTTGACCGGGCCGCTGCAGGTATTTTCCAGCGTGCCCGGCGCGCAGGTCCATCTGATCTGGAAACGGATCGAACCGGTGCCGAGCGATTCCGTATTGGTGGTCACGCCCACCACCACCTTTGCCGATTGCCCGCAGCTCGACGTGATCTGTGTACCCGGCGGCGTCGGCGCCGACGACATGATCGACGATGAGGAGGTGCTGGACTTCCTGCGCCGGCAGGCCGAGGGCGCCCAATACATCACCTCGGTCTGCACGGGATCGCTGGTGCTGGGGGCGGCCGGCCTGCTCAAGGGTTACCGCGCGGCGACGCACTGGACCGCGATGGATTTTCTGAGCGCATTCGGGGCGACGCCGACCAAAACCCGCGTCTGCGTCGATCGCAACCGCATCACCGGCGGCGGCGTTACCGCCGGAATCGATTTCGCACTGACATTGGTGTCGATCATGGTCGACCGCACTACCGCGGAAGCCATTCAATTGCGGCTGGAATACAATCCGGCGCCGCCGTTCAATGCCGGCTCGCCCGACACCGCACCGCCGGAATTGCTCGCCCGCATCAAGGAGAGAAACGCGCCGATGCAAGCCCGCCGCGGCGAGATGATCGGACGTGCCGCAGCCAGGCTCGGCTGAAGCAATCGTTGAATGGCCAGAAGTCGAACAGTGATGTTGCTCACCGGTCGAGCGCTGGCCTCCGCCGATCCGGTAGGCGCAGCGACGGGCGCCGGCCGAGAATATGATCGATGCGCTCGACCTTGACATCGGCCCCCGGCACGGTGCGGGCTGGCAACCCCGCGCGAATCCGGGGAGGAGGCAAAGCGTATGCAGCACGACGAGGCGCCGGAGGGATGGCGATCGCTCCTCAAGCGCAAGTGGATACCGACGCTCGCCGTGCTGCTGGGCGGCGTGCTGATGCAATCGATGAATGTGCTGATGCTGACGACGGTGCTGCCCTCCATCGTCGGCGAATTGGGCGGCGTCGCCATGCTGAGCTGGCCGACGACCGCTTTTCTCGCGGCCTCCATCGTCGCCGCGAGTTGTGCCGGCATGCTGGCTGCCAAGGTCGGGGCCCGGACCGCCTATTGCGTCGGAGTGACGATATTCGGGCTCGGTGCCTTGCTTTGCTCGATCGCGCCGACGATGGAATGGATCGTGGCCGGTCGATTGATCCAGGGATTCGGCGGCGGCCTGGAGGCGGCTGCCGCCTATGTGGCGGTGCGCGCTACTTTCCCGGAAGCGGTCTGGTCACGAACGATTGCATTGATGTCAACCAGCTGGAGCATGTCGGTCCTGCTGGGGCCGCTGGTCGGCGGAGTGTTCGCCCGCTACGGCAATTGGCGCGGCGCATTCGTCGCGACCGCGGCCATCGCCGGCGCCCTGGCCGTGAGCGCCCTTATCGTCTTGCCGCCGGGCGCCTCCGGACGCCGGACCCCCGCTGCGGGCATGCCCGCCGGACGCGTCGCGTTGATCTGCATCGCGATCGCGGCGATGTCTTCGGCCTCGATCGTCGAATCGCCGTTTGCCAAAGCCGGTCTGATCGCGTTCTCGATTGGCGCGCTGATCGCGATGCTGCGGCTCGATCGTGCCGCCGCGGCGCCGCTGCTGCCGGGCGATGCATTCTCGTTCTACACGGCAACCGGCATGGGGTTGTGGCTGGCGCTGCTGCTCTGCATCACCTTCAGCCCGTTGCAGATCTACGTCCCCATCTTCCTTCAGCGCCTGCACGGCCTCGATCCACTGGAGGCGGGCTTCGCGGTCGCCAGCGGTTCCCTGGGATGGACGATCGCTTCGCTGGTCACAGCCGGCGTATCGAGATCGTGGGCCGACCGGCAACTGTCCGCCGGCCCGGCCATCATGGGCGCCAGCCTGATGGCAATCGCGCTGCTGCTGCCAAGCTCGATCAGTACCCTGGCCCTGGTCCCTGCGATCGTCACGCTCGGCATGGGCATCGGCCAGTGCTGGCCGTTTGTCGCGCACCGGATCATGAGCGGCGCAAAAGCCGGCGATGAGGCGGTCGCGGCCGCTTCGGTTCCTACTGTCCAGCAAACCGGGTTCGCGCTCGGTGCGGCGCTCGCGGGCGTGGTTGCAAATGCCAGCGGCTTGTCCGCTGGCGTTACGGATCAGAGCATGATGCGCGAAGCCTTCTGGGTGCCGGCGAGTTTCGTCGTGCCGGCGGCGGTCGCCTGCCTCGCGAGCTTGCGCCTGCGCAGCCTGTCCAGGCCGTGAGGCTGTTACGGCGCGACCTTCTGCACGGGCTTTGGCCCCAATGCCATGCCGATCGGACCGATCCAAAGAAAAAGGCCGCCTGGTTTCCCAGACGGCCTTTCCTGTCTCACGGCAGCTCCACATTGACGGGCGATTTCAGAATTTCCGCACCGGGGGCCTATCTCCCGGCCGCATTCTGATCGGCAGCCGCTGCATATCGGGACAGTCGCGAACTGGAGCCCGAACCGACGCGATGGTCTCCCATCTCCGTAAGATGACCCATTGAGCCATGATCACTGGTAGAGCTCAACAGCGCGTTGGCCGATGTCCCCGCTGTTCCCGTTATTCACAGGCTTGGCGCGACAAGCGCCACGCGCTTGCGCGGGGAATGACGAGGGGATGTCTTTAATTTCCCGGCGTCCAGGGCTGATAGTCGCCGGTGGCCGCAGGCCGGCGGCCGCTCGCCAGCGTCGAGCCCGGAGGACGATAGGCCGCGGGCGTGCCGGTCATGTTGGGCAGATGCGGCTTTTCCCATTCATGCGGCTTGTAGGTCTCTTCGGTCGGGGCGACATCGACGGTGTGATGCAGCCAGCCATGCCATGACGGCGGCACGCGGGTCGCCTCGGCATAACCATTGTAGATCACCCAGCGCCGCTCAAAGCCGAGCGTCGGATCGATCTTGCGGCCCTTGGTGCGGAAATAGCGGTTGCCCTGCTCGTCCTCGCCGACCAGCTCGCCGAACCGCCAGGTCCATAACTGGGTGCCGAAGGTCTGGCCGTTCCACCACGTGAATAGCTTGAGAAAAAACAGTTTCATAAGCGAGGCCGGTTCGAGGAACGCGTTGCGGTTCTGATGCCATCGGCGGGCCGGATTGTCCAGTTACGTCGACACCCCGGAACCTGCTTCATGACCGCGCCGCCAGCGCGACCCCGACCAGCGTGAACACCAGGCCTCCGACCTGGCCGAGGCCGAGCGGCTCGTGCAGCGCCGCCGCCGAGACCAGCACACCGATCACCGGCACCGCCATGGTGCCGATCGCGGCGACTGAAGCCGGCAACCGCTCGATGGCCGCGAACCAGCAGACATAGGCGATGCAGAACTGGATCAGCGTTATGTACGCCATGAAGGCCCAGCCCTCCCCTGACAGCGCCTCGATGCTGGGATGTTCGAACACCAGACCGGCCACTGCCACCGGCAAGCAGCCGATGCCGACCTGCAGCGCGGTGGATGCGATCAGCGGCATCGCGATCGGCAGGCGCTTCGCCGTGATGGTGCCGATCGCAAACACGAAGGCGCCGACCAGCACCATCAGGATGCCGGGCAGCTTTTCCATGCTGCCATGGATGCCGTTGCCGCCCATCAGCGCGGCGATGCCCGCGAACGCCATCAACAGCGCCAGCATTCGCGACAGCGACATGCGTTCGCCGAGGATGAGCCACGCCAGCAGCGACGCCCATACCGGCATGGTGTAGGCCAACACCGCCGCCTCGCTGGCCGGCAGCCATAACAGCGAGAGCCCCATCAGCGTCATCCAGCTCGAGATGTTGAGAACGGCGGACAGCAACAGCCGCGGCCACTGGCCCTGCGGCACCCGCAGGCTTTGCCCGCGCATCACGGCGAAAGCAGCCAGCAGCACGGCGCCGACAACCCCGGTCAGGCCGCGCGTCGACAGCGGCGGCCATTCGGTCAGGATATGCTTCATGATCGGCCAGTTGAGGCCCCAGCTCACGGATGTGATGGCGAGGAATACAAGGCCTGATGAGGCGATGCGCGGGGCCGCGCTCCCCTCGGTTTGAACTGTCATGGATCAGGAATTTCCGGGTGAGATCGAGGCCAACATGCCGCTTATCCGCACCCCTGACCATCGGCCCGCCGGCATGCCAGCCCGGACCTGCCGGACGCTTGACGTGAGCGCTGCTGAGTCCCGGCGATGCAAGTCCCGGTGGACAATAAGGGGACAAAAAAAACTTGCCCTGTGAACAGCGGGGCGAAGCCTCGCCGGGCTCACGGAAAACAATTTTTTCTGCTTGGGAATCCCTGAGGACTCACTGATACTTGGACGGACGGAGGGCATCGGATGACCCCTGTTATTCCCCCTTTTCCACCATATTTAGTATTTGATTCAGGAACTCGTACTAATCCTTGACGGGCGCGATGGAGTTGTCCTAGCTTCGATCCTGTTCGGCGCGAGTGTGTTTGGGTCCCGCCGGTCGCTCCCTAAAGGGTTCCAGAATGACCACTCCGTCCGCCGGTTGAGGCAACGGGTGCAGGGCTCGTTTGCCCTGAATTCGAGGACTTTCGGGACGCTAAAAACGGGCCAAAAACGGCTCAGGTAACGATGACGGGAATGGCCCGGGTGACGGGTCGGGGCGTTGAACGAGTGAACAGGGCCGGGTCAACCGGTAGAGCTTGCGGACGCCTGGGCCAAAGTTGTCTTCGACCTTGGTCCCGAGGTTCGCTCAAGGAAACAACATCCGGCGCCGCGGCTGAGCGGTCCGGTCAGAAAAAACGGGGCACGACCATGCGAATCGAACGGCGCAACACCACTGAAGGCCAATCACCCTACGCAGGGATTGATTTCAGATTGACGACATCTGAGATCCGCAATCCTGACGGCTCGGTGGTATTTCGCCTCGAAAACGTCGAGGTGCCGGAATTCTGGTCGCAGGTCGCCTCCGACGTCCTGGCCCAGAAGTATTTCCGTAAAGCCGGCGTCGCCGCTCGCCTGAAGAAGGTCGAGGAAGAGACCGTGCCGTCCTGGCTGTGGCGCTCGGTGCCGGATACCGCGGCACTGGCTGACCTGCCCGAGGCCGAACGCTATGTCAGCGAGCTTTCCGCCAAGCAGGTGTTCGACCGCCTCGCCGGCTGCTGGACCTATTGGGGCTGGAAGGGCGGCTACTTCTCCTCGGAAGAAGACGCGCGCGCGTTCTCGGATGAGCTGCGCTACATGCTGGCCAAGCAGATGGTGGCGCCGAATTCGCCGCAATGGTTCAACACCGGGCTGCATTGGGCCTATGGCGTCGATGGACCCGGCCAGGGCCACTATTATGTCGATCCCTTCACCGGCAAGCTGACCAAGTCGAAATCGTCCTACGAGCATCCGCAGCCGCACGCCTGCTTCATCCAGGGCGTGGGTGACGACCTCGTCAACGAGGGCGGCATCATGGACCTGTGGGTGCGCGAGGCGCGCCTGTTCAAATACGGCTCCGGCACCGGCTCCAACTTCTCGCGGCTGCGCGGCGAAGGCGAACGGCTCTCCGGCGGCGGCCGCTCGTCCGGCCTGATGAGCTTCCTCAAGATCGGCGACCGCGCCGCGGGCGCGATCAAGTCCGGCGGCACCACGCGCCGCGCCGCCAAGATGGTGGTGGTCGACGCCGATCATCCTGACATCGAGACCTATATCGACTGGAAGGTGAAGGAAGAGCAGAAGGTCGCAGCCCTCGTCACCGGCTCCAAGCTCAATCAACGCCATCTGAAAGCCGTGCTGAAAGCCTGCGTCAATTGCGAAGGCAGCGGCGACGACTGCTTTGACCCCGAGAAGAACCCTGCCCTGCGCCGCGAGATAAAACTCGCCCGCCGCGCCATGGTCGCCGACGGCATGATCAAGCGCGTCATCCAGTTCGCCCGCCAGGGCTACAAGGAGATCGATTTTCCGGTCTACGACACCGACTGGGATTCGGAAGCCTATCTGACGGTATCCGGCCAGAACTCCAACAACTCGGTCTCGCTGAAGGATGACTTCCTGCGCGCGGTGGAAACCGATGGCGACTGGAACCTGATCGGCCGCACCAACAGGAAGGTCACCAAGACGCTGAAGGCGCGCGACCTCTGGGAGAAAATCGGCCACGCCGCCTGGGCGTCCGCCGATCCCGGCCTGCACTTCAACACCACCATGAACGACTGGCACACCTGCAAGGCATCCGGCGATATCCGCGCCTCCAATCCGTGCTCGGAATACATGTTCCTGGACGATACCGCCTGCAATCTGGCGTCCGCCAACCTGATCACCTTCTACAACACCACGACCAAGCAGTTCGATGTGAATGCCTACGAGCATCTGTGTCGCTTGTGGACCATCGTGCTCGAAATCTCCGTGATGATGGCGCAGTTCCCGTCGAAGGCGATCGCGGAACTCTCGTACGAATTCCGCACGCTCGGACTGGGCTTCGCCAATATCGGCGGCCTCCTGATGACCATGGGTCTGTCTTATGACTCCAAGGAAGGCCGCGCGCTGTGCGGCGCGCTGACCGCCGTGATGACCGGCATCAGCTACGCAACGTCGGCCGAGATGGCCAAGGAACTCGGCCCCTTCCCCGGCTACAAGAAGAACTCAGCCCACATGCTGCGGGTGATCCGCAACCATCGCCGCGCCGCGCACGGCGAATCCCGCGGCTACGAGGCGCTGGCGGTCAATCCGGTGCCGCTCGATCACGCCTCCTGCAAGCAGGCCGATATCGTCGAGCACGCCAGAGCCGCCTGGGACCAGGCGCTCGAACTCGGCGAGCTGCACGGCTACCGCAACGCGCAGACCACCGTGGTGGCGCCGACCGGCACCATTGGCCTCGTGATGGATTGCGACACCACCGGCATCGAGCCGGATTTCGCGCTGGTGAAATTCAAGAAGCTCGCCGGCGGCGGCTACTGGAAGATCATCAACCGCGCCGTGCCCGAGGCGCTGCGCGCGCTCGGCTATCGCGAATCCGACATCGCGGAGATCGAGGCCTATGCCGTCGGCCACGGCTCGCTCTCCAACGCGCCGGCGATCAATGCCTCGACCCTGAAAGCCAAAGGTTTTACGGACGAAGCGCTGAAGAAGGTGGAAGCCGCACTGCCGACCGCGTTCGACATCAAGTTCGCCTTCAACAAATGGACCTTTGGCGAAGACTTCCTGCGCGACACCCTGAATATCGCGCCGGAAGCGATCGCCGCGCCGAATTTCGACCTGCTGGCGGCGATCGGATTCTCCAAGCGCGAGATCGAGGCCGCCAACGTCCACATCTGCGGCGCGATGACGGTGGAAGGCGCGCCGCATCTGAAGGCCGAGCATTACAGCGTGTTCGATTGCGCCAACCCCTGCGGCAAGATCGGCAAGCGCTATCTGTCGGTCGAGAGCCACATCCGCATGATGGCGGCGTCGCAGCCGTTCATCTCGGGCGCGATCTCGAAAACCATCAACATGCCGAACGACGCCACGGTGGAGGATTGCAAGTCCGCTTATCTGCTTGTCCTGGAAGCTCGCGCTGAAAGCCAACGCGCTTTATCGCGACGGCTCGAAACTGTCGCAACCGCTGAACTCGCAACTGATCAGCGACGACGACGAGGAAGAGGATGCGGTCGAGGCATTCTACGACAAGCCGATGGCGGCGCGCACCGCGCAGCTTTCGGAAAAGGTGGTGGAGCGGCTGGTCGAGCGCATCATTGTGATGCGCGAGCGCGAGAAGCTGCCGGATCGCCGCAAGGGCTACACCCAGAAGGCCGTGGTCGGCGGGCATAAAGTGTATCTGCGCACCGGCGAATATGACGACGGCCGGATCGGCGAGATCTTCATCGACATGCACAAGGAAGGCGCGGCGCTGCGCTCCTTCATCAACAACTTTGCCATCGCGGTCTCGCTCGGCCTGCAGTACGGCGTGCCGCTGGAAGAATATGTCGATGCCTTCACGTTCACCCGCTTCGAGCCCGCAGGTCCGGTGCAGGGCAACGACTCGATCAAATACGCGACCTCGATCCTCGACTATGTGTTCCGCGAACTCGCGGTCAGCTACATGTGCGCGGTTCGATCTCGCCCATGTCGATCCCTCCGAGTCCAACTTCGACGCCATGGGCAAGGGCGTCGAGGAAGGCCGCGCGCCGGACGCGTCGCATTCGAACAAGTATCTCTCCAAGGGCCTGACCCGCTCGCGCACCGACAATCTCGTCGTCATGCGCGGCGGCGGCGACACCGAGACCGACGCGCGCGGCTGGCGGCAACGTCACCTCGATGGCGTCGCACGGCCCGACCGCGCGCAGCAACGACACCGTCGAAGGCGCGGTCGCGCTGAAGCAGGAAGCCCAGCACGACCTGTCGCCGACCGAGAAGCTCGAAGCCCTGCAATGGAGCAAGGCCGGCGCCGCGCGCGAACAAGCCGCCCCGTCAAAGGCCGAGCGCCGCGCCGAGGCCAAAGCCAAGGGCTACGAAGGCGAGATGTGCGGCGAATGCGGGAATTTCACGCTGGTGCGGAACGGGACCTGCATGAAGTGCGATACGTGTGGGAGCACGACGGGGTGTTCGTGAGGCAGCTAAACGAACGGGCTGCGCTACTTGGGACTCGATTTTGAACGGAGGGCGGCAATGAAGGACAAGCGTATGTACGTCGAACGTCGGCCGGAGGGTGACTATGCCGTCCGACGTGCCA
Organism: uncultured Pseudomonadota bacterium; assembly: GCA_963819325.1. Lineage (GTDB taxonomy): Bacteria > Pseudomonadota > Alphaproteobacteria > Rhizobiales > Xanthobacteraceae > Bradyrhizobium. Next base: position 303,583 of record CAWFVT010000012.1, on the reverse strand, counting down.
ATTCGGAACGGGCCAGCGATGTACTGCTCACTCAGCGCGATGCTATCGAGCGCGCCAGGGAGCTCAGCCCGGGCAGCTCGCCCCACGTTGAGCGGGTGCGCAACACCTCCGGTGGCTCGCCGGATAAGTGGCGCAAGGCGTAATCGAGAAACTTAAACTGGATGAAAGAGGCCAATGCGGGGGGTATTTTCGAAAAGGGGCTAGAGATGTCGAACGACGACTATGTGGTAGATCCGCTAAGCGATTCAGAAGTCCGCGAACAGGCAAAACGGCTCCGCCAGTTTCTGGGATTAGCTGACCTTGAGCGGATCGACCCTCTAGCCCTGGAGAAGGTCACTGCGATCTGGACGGTGCGAGGCGTAAAGCCATTTCGCTTCGAAATCGTTGCCGACAACGATTTTCCAGAAGTCTCCGGGCTCACCTCCTATGATGACAACGGCCTCCTCATTCAAATTCCGCGACACATTCGGTATGAAGCCTTTATGGGCGACGGGTACGCTCGATACACTATTGCCCACGAATTTGGCCATGCCACTCTGCATCTGGACAAGCTGGTGCAAGGGGCTGCCATGCCTCGACGGCGCATCGGCAACGCAACTCCTACCTGGATCCCCAAGTTCAAATCGGCCGAGCATCAGGCCATGGTGTTCGGCGGCGCTTTCCTCATCAACGACGTACTAGCGCGACGACTTTCAGCCCCCGAAGAAATCTCCGTTCAAGCCGGCGTCAGCCTTCAGGCGGCCCGCATTTATTTCGAACAGCTCCAAGAAGAGATTGCCCGTCCGGCTTCATCAGAACGCGTGAGCCATATGGCCGACCAAGTCCGGGCCGCGCTTGCTCCGAAGCCAACGGCCTCGCCACAGTATCTGACTGAACTCTGCACCTATTGCGGTCAGCAGAAGCTTTTTCCCGTCGGCCATAAGTTCATGTGCCAGGCCTGCGACACCATCTACGACCGCTTTCAAGATGGCGATCCGGTACAATAGCAACTCGTAGGGCGGATTAGCCGAAGGCGTAATCCGCCCTATCGATTCAGCGCGTAGGATGGGTGGAGCGAAGCGATACCCATCTATAGCAATTCCTCACGTGATCGGTTTCGAAGGCCTAAACCCATCGTACGCGCTAGCGCACGAGAACAAACTCAGGGGTGCTATATGATCGATGGACCTGAACCGTTTGGAAAAGAGACGGCCAAGGCCGCCCAAGAAATTGCAAAAACGGCAGACAATGCGATCGATGCAGCGCGCGGCGTTGCGTCTTTCTTTAATCGTGTCCTCGGGAATCCTATTTTAGACGCGGTCGGGATAACGATAGCGGATCCATTGCGCGTTGTCAGAACTCTGTCCTTGGACTGGTACGCAAGGCGAGTCGACGAAATTCTAGCGAAACGAAATGAAAGAGAGCGGATAGCAGTTCCACCGCAACTCGCGCTTGCGATTCTCGACGCGGCTCAGGACGAGACAAGGGATGAACTGCGCGAGCTTTGGGCTAAACTCATTGCGAACGCAATGAGTGAGGCGACTTGCAAGAACGTCCGGATAGAGTTTGTCGCAATCCTCAAGCAGCTTAATCCGATCGATGCATTAATATTGCAAAGATTGTCCTCATTTCAGGCGCACGTTTATCCTCATGCGTTCGCACAAGCCCAGCATTTGGACACAAACGACGCCGCAACGTCATTTCTATATCTATTTGATCTAAAGTGCTTGCAAGAGTCGACGACCAGCACGTATCAATTCATGCTTTCTCCGCGAGGCACCGCGTTGCTGAAGGCAATCTCTTAGCTCCTAGGATGGATTAGCGCGGGATGACCCGTAGGATGCGTGGAGTGCAGCGATACCCATCAGTCCGCGAAGGAGGATGGGTTTCGCAAGGGCTCAACCCATCCTACGATCTCTGCTTGATCACGCGGCCTTGGCGACTTTTTCCGGAGCGGACTGCTCCATGGCGCGCATATAGAGATCGAGCATACTCTCGCGCTCGTCGCGCTCTTCCTCATCCTGTTTTCGAAGTTTGACGATCTCTCTGAGGATCTTCACGTCAAACCCGTCGCCCTTGGCTTCCGCAAATACTTCCTTCTTTTGCTCGTTCAATTCCTGGATCTCGGTGTCCAGATTTTCGATCCGTTCGACGAACGCGCGAATTTTGCCGCCTGGAATGGTGACCTCAGACATGGTGCCTCCCTGATCAATGGACATGCGAAAATGCCCGTGAGAGGATAACCAATGTGTTAACCCAGGGCGCAAGACCGAAAGATGATTAACGGCGTTCGGGCTCCATTATTTGCTCCGCGCCCTCGCGCAAAATGCATGCCAGGAAAAAGCCGACGCGTAGGATGGGTTGAGCTGCTTGTCCGCTGTAGCTCAACGAGCGAAGGCGGAAGCGATACGCATCGATAGCAATTCCTCACGTGATGGGTTTCGCTGAGAGTTCAACCCATCCTACGAGCCATCGTGTAAATCGAACCAAATTCTCCCAAAAGACGACCCAATAACTCAAGGCGTTCTTGCGCATCGGGCATTCGCGGAGGGGTTATGGTCTTCTGGGCAGTCGCCGTCGTTCTTCTTGGGATCGTCTTGAAGGCCATCGCCGCAGAGCCAGGGAGCATGATTCTGCTGCCGCTGGCTGCCATTGCCGGCTTTTATCACGTGAAGGTTCATCGAGAGGCGGCACGCTCGGCAAACCCGCCCCTGGGCCTGGCTGCGATCTCCGATATCGCGATGCTCGGCGCCTTGCTGATGCAGATCGATTATGGCCCGTATCATTGCGGGCACACGACGATCGACGGCGTCTCGTGGGCATTCGGCTGGTCGTCGGAGAAGCGATGCACGCTGATAAGGGGTCTGCCGGCGGTCATGCTCGATGTATCCTACTACATCCCTGTCGCCGTCACATGGGCGATGCTGCGAGCCCGCTCCCGTCTTCGCTCGTCCTGATCGGGCGAAGCCGATCTACGCGTGGACGCTCGATGTCAAAGCTCGTAGGATGCGGCTCGTCCGCCATAGCTCAACGAGCGAAGGCGGAAGCGATACCCATCGATAGCACGTGATGGGTTTCGCCAAGAGATCAACCCATCCTACGCGCTACGGGTTGCGATCGGAGGGATCACCATGAACGGAAGTCGCTATTACGGCGTTCGGGTCGAGGGGGCGAAATACGGCGTGGGTTTTGGCTCGGCGCTCGCCATCGCGATCTCCTATGCCAACAACCATTCGATCTTGTGGGCGATCATCCATGGCATCCTGGGCTGGCTCTACGTGATCTATGTTGCACTGTTCGGGTGATCACAAGCCCACTCCGCATGACCGTCATCTCCATCCAGTCCCAGGTCGCTTACGGCCATGTCGGCAACAGCGCCGCGGTGTTTCCGCTGCAGATGCACGGCATCGACGTCGTATCAGTGCCGACCACGCTGCTGAGCAACCGGCCGGGTTACCCGACCATCCGCGGCCGGGTGCTCGATGCAGAGCTGGTCGCCGATCTCCTGCGCGGGATCGAGGAGCGCGGCGCGGTCGATCGCTGCCGGATGATCCTCTCGGGCTATCTCGGCTCGCCCGAGATCGCCGCCGTGGTCGCGGACTTCGTCGCGCGCGCCAGGGCACGCAATCCTTCCCTGCTCTATTGCTGCGATCCCGTGCTCGGGGATCGCGGTCGCGGCCTGTACGTCCAGGCCGCCATCCCGCCGCTGGTGCGTGACCGATTGTGCCCGCTCGCCGACATCCTGACCCCCAACCATTTCGAGTTCGAGTATCTCGTCGGGGCCAAGACAACGACCAAGACCACGACCAGCGCCGCGACATCGGGTGAAGTGATCGCGCAGGCGCAGACGCTATTGGCGCGCGGTCCGTCGACGGTGGTCATCACCAGCACCGAACTGTCCGACACGCCGGACGGCCAGATCGAGACGCTTGCCGTCGAGCGGTCGCAAAGCTGGCGCGTGCGCACCCCGAGGCTTTCGATCAGCCCGTCGGGGACCGGCGACCTGTTTGCGGCGTTGTTCGCTGCCGCGCGCGTTCAGGGCGCGGACACGAGGCACGCGCTCGGCCACGCCGCTTCCGCCATCTTCGCCGTGCTGGAGCGCACCGCCATCAGCGGGACGGAGGAAATGCGCATCGTCGAGAGCGCCGAACAGCTCGTTCGCCCACAGCGCCGGTTCGACGCCGTCGCTATCGGCGCGTAGCGTCAGGCAGCAGGTAGCCCGCATGAGCGCAGCGACATGCGGGGATCAATAAACATGAAGCTCCCGGATGTCGCTTCGCTCATCCGGGCTACTCTTGCTGCTTCCAATTGCCCGACGGGCAAAACAGCAAATCAGTGTCCAGCCCCTTCGCTAAAAATATTTCCGTTCCCTTCCGAGGCAAATCACCTGCTTATCTGTCGTCGTCTCGTCCCACCAGAGGGGCGGCTCGCGATCGTCACGGACGCGGGACGGGATGCGGTGGACGCGGGCGATGTCAAAAGACGAATGACATGGCGTGCGGACGGCGAAGCCGTGTGGTCCTGACGCCCCGACGCTGGCGTCAAGTTCTTGAGAAGCAAGCTTCTCGGGGGCGATGGTGGCAAACAAGCCCGGTCACCAGGGAGAGCGCGGAGGAAACCGTTAAAACCATCGCGCAGGGAAATGCCGGGTGTCCCGGTGAACCTGTGGTGACTACCCGTGTGCTTTCTACCTTTGCACACGGACTGCGGGTGCAGCGGGCGCCCGGCATTCCCTGCGCCCTCTCTTGAGGGTCGCCTGCGCCCTCTCTTGAGGGTCGCATGCGCCCTTTCTTTGGGCACATGTTCAAGCACGCCTCGGGCGCTTCGCGCCGCGAGAATGCGGGTGGTTGCCTGGCTGGCTGTTTGACATGTGAATCGGTTATGGACGGCAATGGCTCCTGCGAGGACTCAACTTATTCTACGAGCGCGACGGAATCTCGCGCGACTGCCGCGCGGGGTCCGGATCGCCATCGCCATCGCAATCCTGCTCCCACTCCTCGCGCTGACGAACCTCGTCTATCACGTGATCCGCAAGCCGACCGAGTTGTTCTTCTTTGTCGGCCACCGGCTGGACAAGGAGCCGGCCGAGACGTGGCGGCAATACGGGGCGCTGTTCCGAAGCTATTCCACCGGCACGATCACGCCCGAATTGCTGGCCGCGCTGGCGCAGGTCGAGAGTTCGGGCAATCCGGTGGATCGCACTTACTGGCGCTGGCGATGGAGTTTTAATCCGTTCGCGATCTACCAGCCCGCTTCGTCTGCCGTCGGCCTGTTCCAGACGCTGGATGCGACCGCCGCCGAGGCCGCGCGGTTCTGTATCCGGGAGCATGCGGTCGTCGATACCGGTTGCGGGTTCACCAGTTTTACGATCCGCGCGATCCCGAGCCATGCCACCGAGCTGGCGTCGGTGTATCTGGACCGCAACGTGGCAGCGGTTCTCGCCCGCGCGGGCCATGTGACCGCAAGCCCGCAGCAGAAGCAGGATGTTGCCGCCTTCGTCCATCTTTGCGGCGCGGGTCCCGCCACGGCTTTCGCACGCCGCAACTTTCGGATGATCGCCGGCGAACGCTGCGGCGATCATCTCGTCGCAAGCTATGTATCCAGGGTCAATGCGATGAAGCGGGAGTTCGTGCGCCTTGCGGCCGATGGCGGGAATTAGCGCGCGGGCGGCTGAAGTCGGGACCGTGCCAGCCCCTCAGGCCACCTCTTTCTGGCTATTGTTGAGCAACGTCAACAACTCGGCGATGACCTGGTCGAAATACTCGTTCATCCGTTCGCAACTTTGGCGTTGTGCGCCAAACTCATCATCGTGCCCCGCAGGGTCGGCTGGTCCGGACAGAGTTCGCTCATGAAGAGACAAAGGCTCATGCACGGATGTTGTCTCGATATCCCCAGATTTCATTGTACACACTCCCCAGGCGCTGGTCCTTCATTTAACGATGGCATTTGGGGGCTTATTGCGGCGCTTCCGGGCCGCTTCGATGGCTCAAGAAAGCCAAAACTGGGCGCCCGATGGACTGCTCCAGGGAATTGTGAAGCGTTATCCTCGCTCCCATTCAGATTTTTAACGCGCGAGTAACTTCACGCGTTGCATTTTGTTCCGGGAGCATACGGATGTTGCGATTTGGAATGATCATGGTCGCAGCGTTGCTGCTGGCGGCGGTCGAGACGCCGGCGAACGGGCACGAGTCGGAGCCAGCGCCACCGCCCAAGGCGGAAAAGCCGGCGGTGCCGATCAAGATTTTTCAGACCAAGCGCGGCACGATACTGGCCGATTCCAGGGGCATGACGCTGTATTATTTCGATCGCGACGACACCGGCAACAAATCGACCTGCGACGGCAAATGCGCCGAGAAATGGATTCCGCTCACCGCTTCCGAAGACGCCACGGCGCTGGGCGATTTCACCGTGATCGTCCGCAGCGACAAGAGCAGGATGTGGGCCTATCGCTATCGCCCGCTCTACACCTCCCGCGAGGACCACGCCCCCGGCGACGCCAACGGCTCCGATCCGTCAAATCTCTGGCACATCGCCCGGCCCGCGAACTGAGCTAGTTCCGTTCCGACCGCATCGGCGCTGATCCGGGCTATGCCTGCTCCGAATATCCCAGGATCGTCTTCAGCAATCTTGGAAACCGCGCGTTGATGTCGGCCTCGCGCACGACGTTGCGGTGTTCGACGCCTTTCTTTGAGGTCTGGATCAGGCCGGCTTCGCGCAGAATCCGGAAATGGTTCGACAGCGTCGATTTGGCCATGTCGGGGCACGGCGCGGCTGCGGTGCACGACATGCAGTCGTTCTTCTGCTCGAGCAGGCTTTTGACGATGCGCAGCCGCATCGGATCGGCGAGCGCCGCCAGCACTCCGGCCAATGTGATGTCCTCGCGCTGCGGGTGAACGAATTGCACCATGACTAAAAATATAGCACTGGCCTTGAATTCATTCAATAGTTCATTATTACTGAACTATTGAATAACCTGCGCGTCGGCGCGATCATGGAGAGCAAGATGACCAAGAGACTTGAAGGCAAAGTGGCGCTGGTAACCGGCGCATCCAAGGGTATCGGCGCCGAGATCGCGGTCCGCCTGGCCGCGGAGGGTGCGGCGGTTGCCGTCAACTACAGCGCCAGCAAGGAAGCCGCCGAGCGCGTGGTGGCTGCGATCACCGGCAAGGGCGGCAAGGCCGTCGCCGTTCATGGCAATCTTACCGACGCCGGCCATGTGAAGAAAGTGGTGGCCGAGACCGTCAAGGCGTTCGGCGCCATCGACATTCTCGTCAACAATGCGGGCCTTTACGAGTTCGCGCCGCTGGATGGCATCACGGCCGAACACTTCCACAAGCATTTCGATCTCAACGTGCTTGGCCTGCTGCTGGTTTCGCAGGAAGCCGCGCGCCATTTCAATCCGGCCGGCGGCAGCATCATCAACATCAGCTCCGGGGTGTCGACGATCGCACCGCCGAACTCCGCCGTCTACACCGCGACAAAAGCCGCGGTGGACGCCATCTCCTCGGTGCTTTCAAAGGAACTGGCGCCGCGCAAGATCCGCGTCAATACCGTCAATCCCGGCATGATCGCTACCGAAGGCGTCGTCTCCGCGGGCCTCGCCGAGGGCGACATGCGCAACTGGATCGAGTTCGACCACGCCGCTCGGGCGGATCGGCAAGGTCGAGGAGATCGCGGCGGCCGCGGCTTTCTTCGCGTCGAGCGATGCTTCCTACATCACCGGCGAAACGCTGCATGTGACCGGCGGTCTGCACTGATCGGCGACACTTTTGGTCATGGCCGGGGTAGCCAGCTCGCGCTACCCCCCGCCGTCGATCTGCCGGCCCATGATGGCGATGGCCTTTTGATAGACCTGCGCGGCATTCCAGGCCTCGATGGCGGCGAAGTTGGCCTCGCCGGGCTGATAGCCGGCACCGGCGCGCCAGCCGTGGGCCCTGAGGAAATTCGCCGTCGAGCTCAGCGCGTTGGCGGCGACGTCGAGATTGCCGGTGCCGTAGGCCAGGATGTTCTTGGGCATGAACTGGGTCTGGCCGACCTCGCCATGCATCGACCCGCGGGTGCTTCCCGAAAGCGTGCCGCGGTCGATCAGCTTCAGCGCCGCATAGAGCTGATCGGTGAAAAACTCAGGGCGGCGGCAGTCGTAGGCGAGCGTGGCGATCGACGACAGCATGTTCTGATTGCCGCGCTGGCTTCCGAAGCCGCTCTCCATGCCCCAGATCGCGATCAGCGGCCCCGGCGGGACGCCGTAGCGCTGCTGGATCGAGGCGAACAATGCGGCCTGGGACTGCTTGAGTGAACGCCCCTTGGCGACGATGGTCGAGGCGCCGCGTTTGGCGAGAAACTGGTCGAGCGAGAGGTGGAAGCTGTGCTGGCTGCGATCGGCTCCGATGGTAGCACTCGCGTAGTTCGCCTGCATCAGCGCGCCGATGGCGTTGGCGCCGACGCCTCTGGCCCTGGCCTCTTCGCCGAACTGGTGTTTCCAGGCCTCAAAACCGCCGGGCCCGTTGCCGCACTGCGCGGCCTCCACCGACCCGCCCGTCCACGCCACGACCGTCACCATAGCCAACGCGGCCGCAACCAAATGCCTGCCCCTGATCATCGAAAACTCCCTTTTCCGGCGTCGTCACGGCCGATAGGCGAAGTCTATCATCGGGCGCGCATTCGTGCGACCCGCGGATAGCTTTGCGGCAATTTGACCTGCGAGGTCATAGATTAGCGAAAATTGGGATGATATTCGGGTGTCATGGACGTCCGACATGTACCCTTCGGCGTGCTGCTCCGGCGATGGCGGGAGCAGCGGCGCGTGACACAGATGGATCTCGCGCTGGCGGCGGAGAGTTCGACCCGGCATTTGTCATTTCTGGAGACCGGCAAGGCCGAGCCGAGCCGGGAAATGGTCGGGCGCCTTTCCGAATGCCTGGATATCCCGTTGCGGGACCGCAACACGCTGTTGCTGGCCGCCGGCTTCGCGCCGGTATTTTCCGAGCGCTCGGTAAGCGAACTGGAGGCAGCCTCGGCCGCCATCGACAGCGTCTTGAAATCGCACGCCCCCTATCCCGCGTTCGCCGTCGATCGGCATTGGAACATCGTGCTGTCGAACGCCGCCCTGCCGCAGCTTTATGAAGGCTGTTCGGCGGAGCTGTTGCGCAAACCCGTCAATGCCATGCGCCTCATTCTCCATCCCGAAGGGATGGCGCCCAGAATCCTGAACTATGAAGCGTGGCGCGCGCATACGATCAGCCTGCTTCGCCAGCAGCTCGCCGCGCGCGTCGATCCCGTGATCAAGGCGCTGCTGACGGAAATAGCCGGCTATCCGGTCCCGCCTGGTTCCGCGCCGCCGGAGAATTTCGGGGCGGCGCAGCGTATGGCGACGCCGCTGCACCTTTCGACGCGTTTCGGCGTGGTGTCTTTTCTGAACACGCTCACGGTATTCGGCACCCCGAATGACGTGACATTGTCGGAACTGGCACTGGAGATGCTGTTTCCCGCCGACGACAAGACCATCGAGATCGTCAACGACATGGTGCGTGAATTAAACGCACCGGCCAGAATGAAAGCGGCGAGTTAGAGCTATTTGCGCTTTTCTTTTTTCGTCATGCCCGGGCCCGTCCCGGGCATGACGAACTTTGCGGTAAGCCTCATTTCACTGGCTGGTCTTCGCCTCTCACGCACGCACGAATTTCAGGAGATCACGCGTGAAACGATCGCGGTGCGTCAGCACGATGCCGTGCGGCGCGCCGTCATAGATCCGGAGTTCGCTGCCGGATATCGCCTCCGCGAGCTTCCGTCCGGTCACTTCAAGCGGGCAGACCTTGTCGTTGTCACCCTGGATGATCAGGGTCGGCACCTTGATGGCGCCGAGATGCGCGCGTTGGTCGACGGTCGCAATGTTGCGGGTACATTCGATACTGGCATACGGGGAGGATCGCACGAACATATCCAGCACCCATTGACCCATGGCTGGTGAAACCGGCGTTGGTTCGCCAAGGAACAGCGGCAGGCCAGCCGCCAGGAACGCCGGCCGATCTTTCTTCAGAGCCGCGACAATGCTGTCGCTGATCTCGCGGCTTCCCGGCGCCGGAGGGCTCGGGCTGGTGAAAAGCACCCGCGCGACCCGCCCCGCCCCGTGACGCGACAGATAGCGAATGATTTCACCGCTCCCCATCGAATAGCCGACCAGCGTGATATCGCGAAGATCGAGCTTCTGGATCACCGCGGCCAGATCTCCGGCGAGCGTGTCGAAATCATAGCCTCGCCCGGGATCCTCGGATCGTCCGTGGCCGCGCCGGTCATAGGCGACACATCGCAATCCCTGCTCGGTCAGTTCGTTGAGTTGATATTCCCAGATATCGGCGTTCAGCCCCCAGGGATGGCAAAACACGACGGGGCTTCCGCTGCCCCAATCGCGATAGAACAATCGGGTGCCATCGCTCGTCTCAATGAACGATCCCGCGCGCGCCGACGGCTGCGCCGGGTTCGACGCGGCAAGCGCCGGTCGGCCCGACGCGGCCAACGCCGTTCCCATGACGCCCAGTGCGACTGATTTCATAAGTGCTCGACGTTCCATGTTTCCCTCCTGGCAAACCTCGCGTTCGTCTGGTGTGACGACAAGGCCGTTGTGTAAGGGAAGCTCGTCGGCGAACCCATGACCTCACAGGTCAAATTCCGCATGCGGCGGCGAGCCGGCTGAACGGCTTGCATCAAGTGACCGCGGCCTGCGTGCGTACTATCCCGCTGCCGGAGTTCGATGACGCGCAGCGAGAGCGGCCTCGAAGCGGCGCAGCCGTTTTGTCAGACCCGCCGCGGCGTCGCCCACTGCATAGGCGAGCAGCACCAGTGCGAAGCCGTAGCGGGTCTCCTCGGCCAGCCGCTCGGCTGAAATCGCGCCCGCCGCCCATTCGGAAGACACGCCGCGCATGATCTGCGACAGGATCACACCGACGAGGCGTTCGTCGGTCGCGGCGACCAGCCGTCGCTCCACACGCGCGGCAGCCACCATGCGACACCAGAATCCGATGCGTGGCTCGCTGATGGCCGGACGCAGGTTATCGTCACGACGACCGCCCTGCGCCATCGCCCGATAGAAGCCGGGATCGTCGCGGTAGAGCGCGGCGGCGATATCGATCGCCGTGAAGATGCGATCGAGCGCGTCCCGCGCCGGTGCCAGTTCGACCAGCCGTTCGTACTCGCTGAGATCGCGATCGAACACCTGCTGGAGAATGGCGGCCTTGGTCTCGAACAAATTGTAGACCGTCGCCGGACTGACCCCTGCCCGCTCGGCGACCTGAAGCATGGAGACCGCGCCGAAGCCGCTCTCGCGCAGCAGCGATGTCGTCGCCTCGACGATCCGCTGGCGCCGCTCGGCCTTGCTGGTTTCGCGACGCGTCGCCGGCGCGGTCTCATCCAGCATTCTCATCGCTCCCCGCTCATTCCGGTTGACATTCTTAGAGTGCGCTCTAACATTAGAGTGCGCTCCAATAATTGTCACGAAGACATCTGTCGAGGCCCGACCTCGGCAAGAACCAATAATCGGCGGGAGGATCACTTGGCGCGGATCAACGGCGGCGGCGCGCTGGCCAAATCATTGCGCGCGCTTGGCGTCGCCATTCCCTATTACGAAAACATCCCGTTGCGGCCATGACCATGACGCCAATCGATCCGGATGCCGCGAAAGCGCAACTGCAACGCGAAGGTTTCGCGATCATTCCCGGCGTGCTCGACCGCGACGCCTGCGACGATTTGCGGACACGGCTGTGGCGCGCCGCCGAGGAGAGCGAGCGGCGCAACAAGCCGACGCGCAACATCGGCATCGATCCCAACCAACACAATGTGCGCGTCTTCAACCTCATCGATCTCGATCAGGTTTTCGCCGGACTGATCCAGCACCCGCTGGCCATTGAGATGGTGACCTCTTTGTTGGGGCCCGGATTTCTGATCTCGAACTTCACCGCCAACATCGCGCTCCCGGGCTCGCAGTCGATGAAGCCGCATTCGGACCAGTCGATCGTCGTGCCCGAACCCTGGATTCAGCCATGGTCGATCAACATTATCTGGTGCCTCAACGACGTCCACGCCGCCAATGGCGCCACGCTCTATCTGCCGATGAGCCACAACATCGCCTGGACCCGCGAGGTGCCGCCCGATCCGCGCGCCGGCATGGTCCCGTTCGAAGCCGCCGCCGGCTCCGTCATCGCCATGGACGGCCGGCTCTGGCACACCTCGGGCGCCAACGTGACCGCGAACGAAGAGCGGGCGCTGCTGTTCGGCTACTACGCCCGCGACTTCATCAGGCCGCAGGCCAATTGGAACGCGGCGCTGTCACCCGCGACCATCGCGCAGCTCTCGCCCCGGATGCACACATGGCTGGGCCTTGGCCCCAGCGCCAACATCAGCCTCGCCGCCCCCCTCGTCATCGGCCGCGATGCCTAGACGCCAAACACATCGCATGCCTCAGGAGGTCGCTCACATGAGCTTCGCCAGGACAGCAACCGAGACCACCGCTGAAAGCCCGCCTGCCCGTGCGTTCCCTCCGCCGACACGCGATCTGGCGCAAGGCCTGGAAGACATTCGCGCGCATGGCCTCGCCATCGTGCCCGATGTGTTGACGGGGGATGTGCTTGCAAGGACGCGCGACGCGCTCTACCGGGTGGCGGAGTCGGACCGCGCGCGCGGCCGCGGGCAAGCGTTCAGGCTGGACTATGACGACACCAACCAGCGGGTCTGGAACCTCTTGAGCCGCGACCCCTTGTTCGAGGATTTGGCTTTCCACCGCACAGCGCTGGACTTTGTCCGCGCGGTGCTGGGATGGCCCGCTCTGCTCGGCAACATCTCGGCCAACATCACCGGCCCCGGCGGAGGCGAGATGGTGCTGCACGCCGACCAGACCTTTGTCCCGGAGCCCTGGGCTCCTCAACCACAAGGTCTGAATGTCGCCTGGTGTCTCGACGATTTCACCGAGGCCCGAGGCGCGACGCGTTTCGTACCCGCCAGCCATCTGCTCAACCGCGCGCCGCGGGGCGACGAGGCTAATATCGCTACCGTCGCCGTTGAAGCGCCCGCCGGCTCGGTCGTCGTCTTCGAAAGTCGCCTTTGGCACAAGACCGGCATCAATACCACCAAGGACCAGCACCGCGTCGGCGTCTTCGGCTGGTACACCAAGCCGATCTACCGGACCCAGGAGAACTGGTTCCTGTCGCTGAAGCCCGAGGTGCTGCAGTTCGCCAACGAGGAGATGCTGGTGCTGCTCGGCTACAAGACCCAGGGCTTCGGGATGATGAATGGCGCATCGCCGGCCGGCGCGTTGGCAACGGTGCGCGCGCCCGCCGCTCTGGCCGACAAGCAAGGCGCCAAACCGTGACGATGACGCAGGGCATCGCGTGAACGATGATGCGCAGGCGAGCGTGGACGGAACGGTTGCGGAGCTGGCCGCGCCGGGTCTCGCCGCCCAGGCGTTGGAGCCGCTGCAACCCGGAGGAGCGCCATGAGCGCGGGTTTCGAATGCATCCGCTATGAGGTCGCCGACCATGTGGTGACGATCACGCTGAACCGGCCCGAGCGGCGCAATGCGCTGAACCGGCTGGCCTATAATGAGATCGAGACCGCGTTTCAGCAGGCGGCGGCAGATCCGGTGGCGCGGTGTGTGATCGTGACCGGCGCCGACCCGGCGTTCTGCTCCGGCGAGGACGTGCGCGAGGTGATGGCCGCGCCCAAAGCCGAGACCACGCGGGCGCCGTTCGTGCGCCATCCGCCGACGCCGGCGGCGATGGCGGCGCTGGAGTGCGACAAGCCGGTGATCGCCGCTGTCAACGGCGCGGCGATGGGGTGGGGTATGGAACTCGCGCTGTATGCCGACATCCGCCTGGCCTCCGAGCACGCGCGTTTCGCCGAGCTCTTCATCAAGCGCGGGCTCGTGTGCGACGTTGGCGGCTTCACCCGTCTGCCTGGCATCGTGGGCCCGGCCAAGGCGGCGGAGCTCTTGTTCACCGGCGACGCGATCGATGCGGCGGAAGCGTTGCGGATCGGCCTGGTGAGCGAGGTGACTGCCCACGCCGAACTGATGCCGAGGGCCCGTGCGCTCGCCTCTCGTATCGCCGCCAACCCGCCGCTCGCGCTACGCTACATGAAGGAGGGCCTGCGCCGGGCCACCTTCGGCGATCCGCGCGAGATCGGCGGATGGGCGATCGAGACCATCCGCCGGCTGATGCAGACCGAGGATCATCGCGAAGGCGTCGCGAGTTTCCTGGAAAAGCGCGAGCCGGTGTTCAGGGGACGGTAATCGTCCCGCCCGCTCAAAGCGCGGGCACACTGCCGCCGGAATTGGCAAGAAGCTATTGCCACGGGCGTCGACGCGTCGGAGTTTCCGTTTCGGGTCGCGGAGCATCCGACTTGTTTGACAGCTCCGGACATTTTTGATCATCTGGTCAAATCCGGGTTGCGCAAACATCGGCGGGCATGCGTGCCGTGCGATGCACGACTTCACAAACGGAGTGCAACGTTGAGCAACGAAACCAGCGGCGGGCTCGCCTCTCACAGGATCTCGGCCGAGGCGTGCCGCGAGAATTTCAGCGATCTTATGCCGGCGCTTAATCGCAATGAGGCCCGTATTGCCGCCGAGCGCTGCCTGTTCTGCTACGACGCGCCATGCATCACGGCCTGTCCGACCTCGATCGACATTCCGCTCTTCATCCGGCAGATCGCCAACGGCTCGGCGGTCGCCGCCGCCAAGACCATCCTCGACGCCAACATCATGGGCGCGATGTGCGCGCGGGTCTGCCCGACCGAAAACCTCTGCGAGGGCGCCTGCGTCCGGGAGAGTTCGGAATCGCGCGCCGTGGAGATTGGACGGCTGCAGCGCTATGCCACCGACGCGGCATTCACGAGCGGTCGCCAGTTCTATCGCGCTGGCCCCCCGAGCGGCCGGCGTGTCGCCGTGGTGGGCGCCGGACCGGCGGGGCTTTCCTGCGCTCACGCGCTGGCGCGCGCCGGCCATCGCGTGACGGTGTTCGAGGCGCGCCCCAAGGGCGGCGGCCTCAACGAGTATGGCATCGCCGCCTACAAGACCAATGACGACATCGCGCAAAAGGAGATCGCCTACATTGTCGATGTCGGCGGCATCAACATCGAATTCGGCATGGCGCTGGGCCGCGATTTCACCGTTGAAAGCTTGCGGGCCGGTTATGACGCAGTGTTTCTCGGCATCGGCCTTGGCGATACCAACGCGCTTGGCCTCGGCGCCATGCCCGAAGGCGTGATGGACGCCGTCGATTTCATCGCTGCCTTGAGGCAGGCCCCGGACAAGACGGCGGTGCCGGTCGGGCGCAACGTGCTCGTGATCGGCGGCGGCATGACTGCGATCGACGCGGCGACCCAGGCCAAGCTGCTCGGCGCGGAGTGCGTGACCATCGCCTATCGCCGCGGCAAGACCGAGATGCCGGCATCGCCCTATGAACAGGACGTGGCCCAGGTCCGCGGCGTGCTGATCCGCGAGAACCTGATGCCGGTCGCGGTCGATAGTCAAAACGGCGGCGTGAGCGGCGTGACGTTCGAACACACGCGCAGCGAAGGCGGTAAACTCGTCGGCACCGGCGAGCGCATCACGCTCGCGGCCGACCAGGTGTTGACCGCGATCGGCCAGTTGCTGAAACCGGCCGACCTGTCCGACGCCGGGCTCGTGCTCGAGAAAGGCCGCGTCGCGGTCGATGGCGAGCGCCGCACCAGTATCCCGGGCGTGTGGGCCGGCGGCGATTGCATCGCCGAAGGCACCGATTTGACGGTGGTCGCCGTGGCGGACGGCAAGAAGGCCGCGGCCTCGATCAGCGCCGCCCTGCAGGCCACCGCGTCCCCTCATCGCGCAGGAGCGTAAGCCATGGCGGACCTTCGCACGACCTTTGCCGGCATCCGATCGCCGAACCCGTTCTGGCTCGCCTCGGCGCCGCCCACCGACAAGGCCTACAACATCGTTCGCGCCTTCAAGGCCGGCTGGGGCGGCGTGGTGTGGAAGACCCTCGGAGAAGACCCGCCGATCGTCAATGTCAGCGGTCCGCGCTACGGCGCGATCCACGGGGCGGACCGGCGCGTCATCGGTTTCAACAATATCGAGCTGATCACCGACCGCGCGCTCGACGTCAACCTGCGCGAGATCAAACAGGTCAAGCGCGACTGGCCCGACCGCGCCCTCGTGGTCTCGTTGATGGTGCCTTGCGAAGAGCCAAACTGGGCGGCCATCATCAAGCGCGTGGAGGAGACCGACGCCGACGGCATCGAGCTTAATTTCGGCTGTCCGCATGGCATGAGCGAACGCGGCATGGGCTCGGCGGTCGGCCAGGTGCCGGAATACATCGAGATGGTCACGCGCTGGTGCAAGACCCACAGCCGCATGCCGGTCATCGTCAAGCTCACGCCCAATGTCGCGAGCATCCTGCCGCCGGCCGAAGCAGCGCATCGTGGCGGCGCCGATGCCGTCTCGCTCATCAACACCGTCAACGCCCTGATGGGCGTCGATATCGACCTGATGGCGCCCTCGCCGCATGTGGATGGCCAGGGCACCCATGGCGGGATGTGCGGACCGGTGGTCAAGCCGATCGCGCTCAACATGGTGGCTTCAATTGCCAGGAACCCGGCGACTTCAGGCCTGCCGGTTTCCGGTATCGGCGGCATCGAGAACTGGCGCGATGCCGCCGAATTCATGGCGGTCGGCGCAGGCAACGTCCAGGTCTGCACCGCCGTCATGCTTTACGGCTTCAAAATCGTCGAGGAGATGATCGACGATCTTTCGGCGTGGATGGACCAGAAGGGCTATGCGCGGGTCGACGACTTTATCGGCAAGGCCACGCCGCGCATGACCGAGTGGCAGCATCTCAATCTCGACTATGTGGTCAAGGCCCGCATCGACCAGGACCTTTGCATCAAGTGCGGCCGCTGCCACATCGGCTGCGAGGACACCTCGCACCAGGCCATCACCAGCCTCAAGGACGGCAAACGCCATTTCGAGGTGATCGAGGAAGAATGCGTCGGCTGCAACCTCTGCGCCGTGGTATGCCCGATCGAGAACTGCATCACCATGGTTCCGCTCGCCGAAGGCGAGATCGACCGCCGCACGGGACTGAAGGTCGGCGGCCACCGCACCTGGCTCGAGCACCCCAACAACCCCTTGGCGAAGGACCCCCGGCCTGCGAAATTCGCAGGGCAATAGCCGGTGCGGCGGCTCTCAGCCCGGCTCCGGCCCCAGCACCGCGTCAAGGATGGATTGGCGCGCGGCCGCGAAAAAACCCGGGTGGTGAAGCGTGCGCTCGGTGATAGCCTCGACCTGTGTGGAGAAGTCGGCGTAATGCTGTGTCGTCGCCCAGATCATGAAGATGAGGTGATGCGGGTCGCGCCGCGCCAATCTGCCTTGCGCCATCCAGCGCCGCAACAGCGTCACCTTGCGGTCGACCAGCACCTTGAGTTCGCCGCTCAGGACGTCCTTCAGCACCGGAGCGCCGCGCATCACCTCGATCGCAAACAGGCGCGACGCCTCGGGATAGTCCCGGGCATATTCGAGCTTCTGGGTCACGTAATCGGTCAGGGCCGCGCGCGGATCACTGTCGGCCTCGATGCGGGCGAGCGGCACCAGCCAGGTGTCCAGTGTCCGCCTCAGTGCGGCGAGATAGAGTTCCTGCTTGGTGCGGAAATAATACAAGAGGTTCGGCTTCGACAGGCCGGCCTTGGCGGCGATCGCGTCGATGCGCGCTCCGGCAAATCCCTCGGTCGCGAACACCGAAAGCGCGGCATCGAGAATGCGCTGCGCGTTGGCCTCACCGCCACGCGTCTTGGCCCAGGTCCCGTTGGGACCATTTACTTTGGCCGGCATTTCCGGCAACGCCGTCGCCGCCTTCCGCACCTTGCGCTTCTGGGCCGCGCGCCATGCCGTCATGTCGTTTTTCACTCCAGCTCGACCCTGCCGCCCGATGCATCGGTTCCGACTAAACTGTCAGATACGAAGCGAGGCAAGTGCGCAATGGTTGCAGAACTATCGCGTGGGACATCAAGGAGCAAGGCTTCAAGGAGCGAGGCTTCAAGGAGCAACGCTTGGCGTGCAACTTGCATCGATCCGGTCAATCCAGTCACGGGGAAGGATTGCTCGTGAACTCCGACATCGCGATCGATATCCGCAATCTGTCGCTGACATTCGAGACCGGCGATGGTGCCGTCCATGCGCTCGACAATGCCAATCTGAGCGTGGCGAAAGGTGAGTTCGTTTCCTTCATCGGCCCCTCGGGCTGCGGCAAGACCACGCTGTTGCGCGTCATCGCCGATCTCGAGACGCCGACCTTGGGAAGCATCACCGTCAACGGCATGTCCGCGCGCGAGGCACGCCTCAACCGTCACTATGGTTATGTCTTTCAGGCGCCGGCGCTGTATCCCTGGCGCACGGTCGAAGCCAACGTCACGCTGCCGCTCGAAATCTTCGGCCTTCCCGCCGCCGAGCGCAGGACGCGCGCCAGGACCAACCTTGCGATGGTCAATCTCGCTGGTTTCGAAAACAAGTATCCGTGGCAATTGTCCGGCGGGATGCAGCAGCGCGTATCGATCGCGCGCGCGCTGTCGTTCGAGCCGGAGTTGCTATTGATGGACGAGCCGTTCGGCGCGCTCGACGAGATCGTGCGCGACCGGCTCAACGAGCAGCTCCTGAAACTCTGGAAGAAGACCGGAAAGACCGTGGTCTTTGTCACCCATTCGATCCCGGAAGCCGTGTTTCTTTCGACGCTGATCGTGGTGATGTCGCCGCGTCCCGGACGCATCATCGACGTGATCGACTGCGACCTCGGAGACGAGCGCACGCTCGATATTCGCGAAACGCCGGAGTTCCTCAGACTTGCGCATCGTGTCAGGGAGGGCTTGCGTGCCGGCCATTCCTACGACGACTAGCGCGCGGCTCGCCGCGGCCGGGACCATGACGCCTTTCGCACAGATGTGGTCGGGCGTGCGGCACGGCGCGCTGCTGCCGGTCGCCGCCATCGCAGCGATTATCCTCGCGGTCTGGTATCTTGCCTGCCTGCCGATGAACCGCGACTTGCCGCAGCTTGCCCATGTCGACGGCCTCGCCGAGCGCTATCAGGTGGCATGGAGCCTGGAACGGCCGTTGCTTCCGGCCCCGCACCAGATCGCAACGGATTTGTTCGCCTCGACGCTCGGCACGCCGCTGCTGCGCGAAACGGCCGACGGCATGGTGCTCAATCCGCGCAACCTGTTGACCCATGCCTGGGTCACGGTGTCGGCGACATTGACCGGATTCGTGATCGGCCTGATCCTTGGCATCGCACTCGCGATCGCGATCGTGCACATCAACGCGCTTCGCATGAGCCTGATGCCGTGGATCGTCGCGAGCCAGACCATACCCATTCTGGCCATTGCCCCCATCATCATCGTCGCGCTGGGCTCGATGGGGATCGTCGGCCTGCTGCCAAAGGCCGTGATCTCGGCCTACCTGTCGTTCTTTCCCGTCACCATCGGCATGACCAAGGGCTTCGCCTCGCCCGACGCGATGCTGCTCGATCTGATGCGCACCTACAGCGCGTCACCGACCGAGATCTTTCTCAAGCTGCGCTGGCCCGCGGCTATCCCGATGCTGTTTTCAAGCCTGAAGGTGTCGATCTCGATCAGCCTGGTCGGGGCCATCGTCGGCGAACTGCCGACCGGTGCGCAAGCCGGGATTGGCGCGCGCCTGCTGTCGGGCTCATATTACGGCCAGACCGTGCAGATATGGTCGGCGCTGACCATGGCCGCGATCATGGCCTCCCTCCTGATCGCCGTCATCGCGCTCGCCGAGCGGCTGACACTGAACGCGATGGGAGCCCGGCCATGAGCAGCGCACAGACCGCAACCGCAGGCACTCCGGCGCTGCGCCTCGTCGCAGCACTGGCGCTTGGAACCGCCGTCGCGATCGCGGCCGTGCTGCTGGCCCATCGCAGCGCGGGCGCCCTTCTGGCGATCGCGGTGATCGTCGCCTGGGCCGCGCTATGGTACGCCAACATCCTCTGGAGCCGGTCCCAGTCGCAGCCCGACATGCTGGCGCGCCTTGCCGGCAAGGGCGTGCCGCTGGTGTTCGGACTGACGCTGGTGTTCCTGTGGGAAGTCGCCTGCGTCGGCCTCAACGTGCCGAGCGTGCTGCTGCCGGCGCCCTCGCTGATCCTGCACAAGCTGCTCTCGTCCCTGCCGCAACTCGGTGCAGACTTCGTCCAGACCTTCGTTCGCGCCGCGCTTCCGGGCTGGCTGATCGGTTCGGCCGCAGGTTTCGCCGCGGCGCTAGCCTGCGACCGCTACGATTTCCTGCGCCGCGGCCTGCTTCCGATTGGCAATTTCGTCTCGGCGCTCCCGATTATCGGCATCGCGCCGATCCTCGTGATGTGGTTCGGGTTCGACTGGCAGTCGAAGGCCGCGGTGGTTGTGGTGATGACCTTCTTTCCGATGCTGGTCAACGCGGTCGCGGGCCTGTCCGCCGCCGGCCGCATCGAGCGCGACCTGATGCACAGTTATGGCGCCTCATGGCTGCAGACACTGCTGGCGCTGAGGCTGCCGGCCGCGATGCCGTTTCTGTTCAATGCGCTGAAGATCAACGCGTCGCTGGCGCTGATCGGCGCCATCGTGGCCGAGTTCTTCGGCACGCCGACGCTTGGCATGGGCTTTCGCATCTCGACCGAGGTGGGGCGGATGTCGCTCGACATGGTGTGGGCGACGATCGTCGTCGCGGCGGTCGCGGGCTCGACGTTCTTCGGCGTTCTCGTCCTGATCGAGAAAAAAGTGACCTTCTGGCACCCCTCGAACCGTCGCTGAAGAAGGGCTCATTCATTGCACTGACCAACAAGGGAGACGATGTATGACGAAGCGTTTGATGATCGGCGCCATGCTGCTGATGGGATCGTGGCTTCCCGCCACTGCCCAGGACAAGGTAACGTTGCAATTGAAATGGGTGACGCAGGCGCAGTTCGCCGGCTACTACGTCGCCAAGGACAAGGGCTTCTACAAGGCCGAGGGTCTCGATGTCACCATCAAGCCCGGCGGTCCCGACATCGCCCCGCCGCAGGTGATCGCAGGCGGCGGCGCCGACGTCATCATCGACTGGATGCCTTCCGCGCTCGCCGCGCGCGAAAAGGGCGTACCGCTGGTCAACATCGCCCAGCCCTTCAAGCGCTCCGGCATGATGCTCACCTGCCGCAAGGATTCGGGCATCGCCACGCCGGCCGACTTCAAGGACAAGACGCTCGGCGTCTGGTTCTTCGGCAACGAGTACCCCTTCATGGCCTGGATGGCCAAGCTCGGTGACAAGACCGACGGCTCGCCGGGCGGCGTCAAGGTGGTCAAGCAGGGCTTCAACGTCGATCCGCTGATACAGAAGCAGGCAGCCTGCGTCTCCACGATGACCTACAACGAGTACTGGCAGATCATCGATGCCGGTCTGAAGCCCGAGGATCTCGTCGTCTTCAACTACACCGACCAGGGTGTCTCCACCATGGAAGACGGGCTCTATGTGCTTCAGAGCAAGCTGTCGGATCCGGCCTTCGTGACCCGGATGGCCAAGTTCGTGCGCGCCTCGATGAAGGGCTGGGAATTTGCCCGCACCAATCCCGACGAAGCGGTCAAGATCGTGCTCGACAACGATACGTCCGGCGCCCAGAAGGAGCCGCACCAGAAGCGCATGATGGGCGAGATCAACAAGCTCACGGCCGGCAGCAACGGCAAGCTCGATCCCGCCGATTACGACCGCACGGTGACGACGCTGCTCGGCGCCGGCGGCGAGCAAACCGTCATCACCAAGAAGCCGGAAGGCGCCTGGACCCATGCCGTGATCGACGCCGCGCTGAAGTGATCGCGCCGCAGTTCATCCAACATCGTCGTTGCAGCACCGGACTGGCGCTGCAACGGCCAATTCCATCCAAGAAACCATTCCAGCCGGAGGACCACCCATGGCCATGCTCATTCGCGGCGGCACCGTTATCAACCACGACCACTCGCGTCGCGCCGACGTCCTGATCGAAGCCGGCAAGATCGTGGCCGTCGCCGAGAAGATAGCGGCGCCGACCGGGTGCGAAATCATCGACGCCGGCGGTTGCGACATTCTTCCCGGCGGCATCGACCCGCATACGCATATGGAACTGCTCTTCATGGGCACGGTTTCGGCCGATGATTTCGAGTGGGGCACCAAGGCAGCCGTCGCCGGCGGCACCACCATGATCGTCGACTTCTGCATCCCGGCCCCCGGCGAATCCATGCTCCGGGCCTATCAGGACTGGCGGCACAAGAGCGAAAAGGCGGTCTGCGACTACTCTTTCCACATGGCGGTGACCTCCTGGACCAAGCAGGTGTTCGACGAGATGGGAACGGTGGTGAACACCTACGGCATCAATACCTTCAAGCACTTCATGGCCTACAAGGGCGCCTTGATGGTGAACGACGACGAGCTCTACAACTCGTTCTCGCGCTGTGCCGCGCTCGGTGCGTTGCCGATGGTGCATGCGGAGAACGGCGACGTGGTCTTCCGCCTGCAGGAACAGCTGATGGCGAAAGGCGCAACCGGTCCGGAGAACCACGCCTATTCCCGTCCACCGGAGGTCGAGGGCGAAGCAACCAACCGCGCGATCATGATCGCCGACATGGCGGGCTCCCCGCTCTATGTGGTCCACACCTCCTGCCGCGAGGCGCATGAGGCGATCGCGCGCGCCCGCGCCGCCGGCAAACGCGTCTATGGCGAACCGCTGATCCAGCATCTGGTGCTCGACGAGGACGAGTACCGCAATCCGGACTGGGACCATGCCGCGGCCCGCGTGATGTCGCCGCCGTTCCGGCCGAGGAAGCATCAGGATTCGCTGTGGACCGGACTGCAAGCCGGCTCGCTGCAGGTGGTGGCGACCGATCATTGCACCTTTACACGCGAGCAGAAACGTCTCGGCGTCGACGACTTTCGCATGATCCCGAACGGCACCGGCGGCATCCAGGACCGCATGCCGCTATTGTGGACCTTCGGCGTCAATGCCGGGCGCCTGACCAAGGAGGAGTTCGTCGCCGTCACCTCCGCCAACATCGCGCGCATTCTCAACATCTATCCGCGCAAGGGAGCGGTCGCCGTCGGATCGGACGCCGATCTCGTGGTGTGGGATCCGGCCGCGACCAAAACCATCTCCGCCAAGACGCAATTGAGCCGCATCGACTACAATGTGTTCGAGGGCATTACCTGCACCGGCGTGCCGCGCCTCACGATTTCGCGCGGCCGGATCGCGTGGCGGGAGGGCGAGCTGCGGGCCGAGAAGGGAGACGGACAGTTCATCGCGCGACCGCCCTTCCCGGCCGTCCATGTCGCCAACAGCACGTGGAAGGAATTCTCCGCGCCGAAGCCGGTCTCACGGGCGATGTCGGTGGTGCCATGACCAGCGGCGGCAAGGCAGACCTCACCAACCTCACCATCGATCCGAAGCGGCTCTGGGACAGCCTGATGGAGACGGCCCGGTTCGGCGGCACCGAGAAAGGCGGCATCCGCCGGCTCACGCTTTCGGACGAGGATCGTCAGGTGCGCGACTGGTTCAAGCGCGCCTGCGAGGCGATCGGCTGTACCGTCACCGTCGATGATTGCGGCAACATGTTCGCGCGGCGTGCCGGCAAGCGCGACGACCTGCCGCCGATCTGCATGGGCTCTCATCTCGATACGCAACCGACCGGCGGCAAGTTCGACGGCGTGCTCGGCGTTCTTGGCGCGCTGGAGGTCATGCGCACGCTGCACACCAGCGGCTACGACACCAACGCCCCGCTCGAGATCGTGAACTGGACCAATGAGGAGGGATCGCGATTTGCGCCCGCTATGCTGGCCTCCGGCGTGTTCGCCGGCGCCTTCACCCGGGACTATGCCTATTCGCGCGAGGATCGCGAGGGCAAGACGTTCGCCACCGAGCTGGAGCGCATCGACTACCGCGGCACCGAGCCGGTCGGCAAGCGCAAGATCGGCGCCATGTTCGAGCTTCACATCGAGCAAGGCCCGATCCTCGAAGCCGAGGGCAAGACGATCGGCGTCGTGACCGGCGTGCAGGGCATGCGCTGGTACGAGGTGACGGTGCGCGGCCAGGCGGCGCACACCGGCGCGACACCGATGCACCTGCGCAAGAATGCGCTGCTGGGCGCCGCCCGCATGATCGAGCAGGTGCACGCCATCGCCATGCGGCATGCACCCGACGCGGTCGGCACCGTTGGACTGGTCGAGGTGCAACCGAACTCACGCAATGTGGTGCCGGGCGAGGTATTCTTCTGCATCGATTTGCGTCATCCCGATGAAACCCTGCTCGAAGCGATGGAACGGGAATTCCGCGCAGCGCTGCCGGCGACGCTGGAAGCGCTCGGCCTCACCTTCGAGGAAAAACGAATCTGGAACAGCCCGGCCGTGCGATTCGATTCCGATATGATCGCGTCGGTGCGCAAGGGAGCCGAGAGGGCCGGCTATGCCACGCGCGACATGGTCTCGGGCGCCGGACACGATGCCGCCTACATCGCGCGTATCGCTCCGACCACCATGATCTTCGTGCCGTGCGCCGGCGGCGTGAGCCACAACGAGTCGGAATCAACGTCGTTCGATGAGTGCGGCGCCGGCGCGCAGGTGATGCTGGAGGCCGTGCTCGCCTACGATCAGCGCTTCGGCTGAACTGCCCTGATCTTGATCATGCCGCCAACAGCTGATCGAATTCAGCAAGCGCATAGGATTTGCCGTCAGCATCGGTGATGACGACCTGCCAGCCTTCGCTGGCCCAGATTCGGGCCTTGGCGACCACGACAAAGGAACTGGTTCGCTCGATCTTTACGGTCTCGTTGTCGCGTTCTGCGACCATCTTGTAAGTCAACTCGATGTCCCCGCGCGCGTCCTCGATGGTTAGGTTGATGACAGCGAGCTTTGACCGCAATTCGCCGAGAACGTGACGATTTGGTGCCGTCGCCGAGCACGATGTCGCAGGCGATTCGTGTGCCGAAGCGATGGTTCCGACCGCGTGGCAACCTGCAAAAAAGCGGTTCGGGCATGCAGCAGTGCAAGGCACGCAACAACGCGCGCAACAAGGCTGGCACGAACCCTGCATAAACTGAGGTACCGGGTGTTCCTCATTAGCAAAGGTCGCCATGCTAGTTACTCTTGTCGCCGTTCTCTGCAACGGTCCGCTGTGCCTAGAGAAGATCGTCACCACCAGTGACCAGTCGGGCATCACCATGACGGCCTGTCAGGTCAATGCGCAAATCGGCATTGCCGAATGGCTCGCCAACGGCCCGTATCACGAGTGGAAGTTGCAAAGGTACAAATGCGTCATGGGCAAATACATTCCCAAGGGCGAAGCCTGAGGCGCGGCTGCACTACCACGACCGTCATTCCGGGGCGCGGGAAGCGCGAGCCCGGAATGATGATTCAAATTGAGGCTGGTGGGGCGAAATAGCGGACGTCGTCCGCTCCGTCGGCGCAAAACGCGCCGCCCTGTTCCTTCCGGTTCCCCCCTCCCGCAACCTTGCTGCCACAAGCGGCCATAACCTCTCCATCCCGCCGCCTTGCTTTGGTCAAACCTGACTGGCGTCTGGGCGGGGCAGAGCATCGTTGACATCGCGTTAGTCCGCCGGCCGCACCGATGCGGGTGACATTGGGACCAGTTAAGGAGCGCCAATGCAGTCCACGCTGACACCACAAGAGACCGATCCGCACGACGTCTTGGTGATCGAGCCCGATGTCGTTCTGGCCACGCGCCAGGCCTCGCCCGATCCCGTGCAGGAACTCCTGAGTCATCTGGCGCACAAGGCGGCAGAGAGGTCGCCCGCGGCTTCCGCCGCCGTTCCGACGCCGATGGTCGAAGCGCCAAAGGTCGATACGCCAACCCTCGACACCACGTTTCGCGCCGCTGCCACCGACAAAATCGACACGACCGACAGGCCAGTGGCCCCGAACGACCGGCCGGGGATCGGCTGGTGGGTGAAGCGCGCTTTCATCGCCTTTGTGTTCGCCCTCTGCAGCGCCTTCGCTGCCGCGGTCTGGACGCATCACGGTGCGGCGGCCAGACAGATGATCTCCAGCTGGCTGCCGCCGTTCGTTCTGGCGGGATCACCTGTGAGCGACAAGCCTGCGGCGGCCGAGCAGACGGAGGCAGCGCCGGCCCAGGCCGCGACGGCCGATCCGGCGCCGGCGCAACCGGCATCCGTCGCCCAGCCCGCGGACAGCGCCGCACCCGCAATAGCCGCCTTGCCTGCGCAATCGGCGCCGACGACACAGTCGCCGTCGACGGAGTCGATGGCGCGCGACCTGAAAACGATGGGGCAACAGATCGAGCAGCTCAAAGCAAGCATCGAGCAGCTCAAGACGAGCCAGGCCCAGATGTCTCGCGACATCGCCAAAAATTCCGAGGCCAAAAATACCGAAGTCAGGAATTCCGAGCCAGGCCCGCGGCCGAGGGCATCGGCATCTCCGTCGCGACCGGTCGCGGCAATGCCGCCGCGGCCAATTCCAGCGCCGCACAAGCCGCCGCGGCAGGCCTACCTGCCGCCGCCGGCCGTGATCACCTCACCGCCGCCGACCTACGCCGTACCGCCGCCGCTGCCGCCGCCTCCATTGCCGCAGCCCGTGGCATCGCAGCCCATGGTGTCGCAGCCCGCGCCGCTGCCGGAAGCCAACGTTCCATCGGATGACGGCCCGGTGATACGGCCGCCGATGCCGCTGCGATAAGGCGCGCCTAACTATCAGACAGTGGTAATCGCCGCGAGAAAGCGGGCGAGCGCGGGTATGACGGCCTCACACCTCACCCAGGTCCGGCGGATCGAACCAGTTGGTCAGCGACAGGCCGCCGTCGACCACGATCGCCGCACCCGTGACATAGGCCGACACCCGGTTCGACAGTACCGCCAGCGCCATCGGCGCGAGATCTTCGCCGCGGCCGAGGCGGCCGAGCGGAATGTGTTTCGCAAGCGATGGATCGGCAACGAAACCGCCGGCGGCAATGGCGCCGGGCACCAGCGCGTTGACGCGGATTCCAAAGCGGCCAAACGTTTTCGCCAATTCCCGCACCAGCATCGCCATCGCCGCCTTGGACGTGCTGTAGTGCGGCAGGTTGCGCGGCGTGCCGGCATGCAGCGAGGTGAGAAACAAAAACGAACCGGGTTCACGCGCGGCGATGAGCTTTCGCGCCAGTTCACGCGCCAGATGAAAGCCGGCATCGACATTGACCGCGCGCATTTGCTCCCAGGTTTCGCTGCTGACGGCGAGCGCGTGATCTGCCTCGCGCCGCGGCGGCGACGCGCTGTGAACGAAGTGGGTCACCTGCCCGACGGCGGATTGCGCATCGGCCAGCAAGGCATCGCAGGCGGCGCGCTGCGCGAGATCGCCGGCCCATGCCACCGCCAGATCGGGCCGCGGCGAAGTCTTGACTGAGGCAGCGACTGTTTCGGGGTTCACATCGGCAAACACGGTACGCACGCCCTCGCCGACCAGTGCTTGCGCAATGGCGCGTCCAATGCCGTTCCCCGCACCGGTGACCAGAGCCGCCTCGCGCGCGGGATCGAATGGTTGGTTCAGCAGGCTCATGTTGGTCGTCACTCCAGGGGTGGTCAGGCGATCTGTCGAATTTCCACTTCCGTTGATCGAATGGCCATCGCAATCCTGCGACCAAGACGATGCGATGGCATTTCAACCAGGTTATGCACGACAGTGGCGAGCAGCACGGTTGCGGCAAAGGCCACCACGATGACCGACCATGCCGGCATACCGAAGGAGAGAAGCAATACCATCAGCGAGTAACCGATGAGTGCATGAACGACATAGAGCGGATAGCTGATGCCCGCCCAAAAGCCGATCGTCGGAATCCGGTCAGCCATCGCGGGAAAGCGCATCGCCATCGCAAATACCACGACCGCGGTTGCATAGTCCGGCAGGAAAGACTCCGATTTGAAAAATCCATAGCGCAGGGAGGCCCAGAACATCACGACGATCGCCGCAACGGCGAGCGTGCCAGAAGAGCCGCCAAGCCTTTTGCGGTAGATGAAGTTGAAAGCCACGCCGGTGAACATGAACAGGATGTAGGGCGAGCTTAACGCCACCCAGAATAGCGTCGTCGTTGAGCTTGAAGGAAGCACTGTTCCCAGAATGCAAGAGATTCCAAGCAGCGCTGCGGGGACTGTAAAGACAGCCATCGATCCGGATCTCAGCCACGGGGCGATCAGCATGCAGATGAGATAGAACTTCAGTTCAATTTCGAGCGTCCAGACGATTCCATCGACTGATTTTATCCAGAATATGTCCCGGGTGCCCAGCGCATAGCTGTGCAGAATCTCGCTGATCGAATGCGGAAATGAAACACCAACGATTCCTGTGCTGACTGCGAGAACGGCAAGCGAGACCGACAGACCGGTCAGATAGGTCGGATAGATGCGAAAAAAACGCGCGACGATGAAGTCAAGCCTTCCGTAGGTTTCGAACGAAAACGGAATCACAAAACCGCTGATCACGAAGAACAGCGCCACGCCGAACGGTCCCCAATTGAGGGGAGAAGATGCGACCAATTCAACGATGCCGGGAATTGGCACTTTGGCGCGGCTCATGCCGGTCAACTCGACAATCGCGGCCGGCTTGGTCCAGAATACCCTGAGATAGTGCGAGACAATCACGGACAGCGCCGCCAAGCCGCGCAGCGCGTTCGCAAATTCGACTTTCTGATCTGCCATTAGCCCTCGACGGGCAGCAACGTACTCCACGCAACCAGACTGCGTAAAGCCGTCCGCCGTCCAAAGGTGGCGTCGCTTCCGCTCGCCTTTGCTTTTATCCATGCACATCCTTCGAGAAGGAAAACTCCTGTGCGGACGAACAAGCCTCACCGCGACAATGCGACGCGCGCACTGAGGCCACTTGAACGCTGCACCGCGCCGGGTACCCTCGCCCCGGTGCATCAAAAAATCCGTTCGTCATTTTCAAAACAATGTCGGGATCGGGCGCGCCGAAGCGTCTTTGAGGTGAACCAACCCGGCATAAAAAGAGGAAGCCCATGCTCTACGCCATTCTCGCCTATCACGTCGAACAAGAAGTCGCATCCTTTACGCCGCAGGAGGATGCGGCGTTGATGCTCGATCTGAATGAGGTCCACGAGCGCTTCCTTAAGGAGAAGCGCATCGGACCGGCGGTACGGCTGGGCGCCACCAAGGGCGCCTGCGTGCTACGCGGTCCGGGCAAAGGCGTGGTGATCGATGGTCCCTTCACCGAATCCAAGGAGCAGTTGCTGGGCTTCTACGTCGTCGATTGTACCGATCGCGACGCCGCCATCGCCGCCGCGCGCGACCTGCGCCGCGTCAATCCGACCGCGATGTATGAAATCCGGCCGGTGCGGCTCTATCGCCCCGGCGTGCCGTTCCCGCTGACCGAGGCCGTCGTCGACGTAAATTGAGCGATCACCTAAAAGCAAAGGTTGGTGACAACGTTGCCGCGCTTGTCCTTGATCGCGTAAGGGCATTCCATCCGTTTCAGCGCTTTCTTGGCATCGTCATCGCCAAGTGCTGCGGCCCGCTCATAATAGGCCTTGGCTGCGGCGGCATCCTTTGGCCCGCCGCGCCCCTCTTGCGTGAACGCGCCCATTCGCTCCAGCGCGCCGGGATGATTTTGCGCGGCCGCCTTTTCGAACAAATTCCTCGCGCCGATATCGTCCCTGGCGCCGCCGGTGCCATCGGCCAGCATCAATCCGAGTTGATACTGCGCTTCAGGATTGGCGGCCGCGGCTTTCGCCAAAAGATCGCGGGATCGCACCGGATCGGTCCCCGCGGCACTGCCGCCGGAGAGCGCGGCAAGATTGCTGACGCCGCGCGGATTGCCGGCTTGCGCTGCGCGCTCGAACAGCTTGCGCGCCTGGACCTCGTCCCGGGCAACGCCAGCGCCTGTGCCATAGAGCACGCCGAGCTCGACCATCGCCGAGGTCGAGCCCTTGTCGGCGGCTTTGCGCCAGGCCCCCATCGCGTCCGGCATTTGGCGGTTGGCGGCATAGGCGCGGCCGAGCTGGTACATCGCGCGCCGCGACGAGACCGAAGCGATCCTGCAATATTTGATCGCGGTGGCGATATCGGACGGCGCCACATCGGGCGTGCCTTTGATGTCGGCGGGCTTGTCCGGATCGGCGGGATCGGCGGCCAACCGGTCGCACAAGACGAGATCGGCCGATTGCGCTTTGACGAAAGACGGCGCGGCCAGCGACGTCGCCACAGCGATCGCAGCGAACGCAAGCCCATGAAGACGTTTGGTCAGAGCGCGCATGAAGGCAAGAAGCTAGCTTCGAACTGCGGGCGGATTCAAGGCTCGGCGTCGCAACCGCGCCACACCGGAACCGCGTGCGCGACAGATCGATGGCAAAAAAAGACCAGCCAGAGCGAAGCCGAAGCCGTGCGCCGGGCTGGTCAGGATCGGAGGAGAGGCCCTAACAGCTCCGCGCGGATGCGGAAGTTCACGGCCTGGACGCCCCCAGATCCAGGCCGCGGATGGAATACGTCAGGCCGCAGCCGCCTTGGCCGAGGTCGGAACCGATGCGACGGTCTTGAGGATCTGCGACGCGATCTGGTACGGGTCGCCTTGCGAGTTCGGCCGGCGATCCTCGAGATAGCCCTTGTAGCCGTTATTGGCGAAGCTGTGCGGCACGCGGATCGACGCGCCGCGATCGGCGACGCCATAGCTGAACTCGTTGATCGACGCGGTCTCGTGCTTGCCGGTCAGCCGCAGATGATTGTCCGGGCCATAGACTGCGATGTGATCGGCCCGCGCCGCCTCGAACGCGGCCATCAGCTTCTCGAAATACTCCTTGCCGCCGACTTCCCGCATGTAGGCGGTGGAGAAGTTGGCGTGCATGCCGGAGCCGTTCCAGTCGGTGTCGCCGAGCGGCTTGCAGTGATATTCGATATCGATGCCATAGCTTTCGGTCAGGCGCTGCATCAGATAGCGGGCCATCCACATTTCGTCGGCGGCCTTCTTGGAGCCCTTGCCGAAGATCTGGAATTCCCACTGGCCCTTCGCCACTTCGGCGTTGATGCCTTCGTGGTTGATGCCGGCGGCCAGACAAAGATCGAGATGCTTCTCGACGATCTCGCGCGCGACCGCGCCGACATTGGAGTAGCCGACGCCGGTGTAATACGGGCCCTGCGGCGCCGGATAGCCGGAGGCCGGAAAGCCGAGCGGACGGCCGTCCTTGTAGAAGAAATACTCCTGCTCAAAGCCGAACCAGGCGCCGGCGTCGTCGAGAATGGTGGCGCGCTTGTTGGAGGGATGCGGGGTCTTGCCGTCGGGCATCATCACTTCGCACATCACCAGAACGCCGTTGGTGCGCGCGGCATCCGGAAACACCGCGACCGGCTTGAGCACGCAGTCCGAACTTTTCCCCTCGGCCTGCATGGTCGAGCTTCCGTCGAAGCCCCACAGCGGAAGCTGCTCCAGCGTCGGGAACGAATCGAAGGCCTTGATCTGCGTCTTGCCGCGAAGGTTGGGGATCGGCGTGTATCCGTCGAGCCAGATATACTCGAGCTTATACTTTGTCATTGAGCTCTCTCATGGGTTGATGATGCGAAATGGGAAACCAAAAGCGTTTTTGGTCACCACAGTTGGACCCGGCCACCATCGGCCGTTCATCTCCTAGCAATAAAAGTGCCAAAATCGCTGCGCTGCGGGACGACGGCCGGAGGGAGAAACCGGTCCGGTGACCATCCCGCCGTTATTTTTTGGGTGCGGCAAAGGCGCGCGGGTCGCGGCGTCCGGGATGCGCCGCAGGGCCCCGGTTACGCCTGATTACACGGCAGTCCGCGGCCGGTTTTGGGGTTTCGATTAAAGCCGCGCCAACGGCCGGCAATTTTCTTTCAAGAAATGGTGTCGCTCTCGCAACCTTGGCGATAGCCCAAGCCTTAGCCAGTCCGCGATTGCTTCCCAGGATGCAAACGCAGAAATGCCTATAAATTATACAGTAAATGATTTTGTTTTCATCAGGTTGCACTCGCGGCGGGCACGGACGATATCCATTTTAGTAACCAACCAAGAACGAGTCGGGCGCAGCATGAGTCCAATGCGCCACGGCGCCAAGGAGATACCAAGATGAATAGCAGTTTGAATCACGGGTCCGCCAAGATCTACCAATTCCCCGTCGGAGGCCGCGCGGCCCTCGGCGCGCGCCGCCCCGACGAGACCAAGGCATCGATCGATCTTGCTTCGCGGGTCAGCGAAACGGTGTTCGGCGGCGCTTGGTATCACGAGGCGGCGATCCAGGAATCCAAGCCGGTGCGGGAGTCCTGATGCCAACCGCACGCGTGTTGCCGATGCGGACTTTGCGACATCAAAAGCAGAAAAAAAGGGTCGAAACAAAAGGTTTCGGCCTTTTTTCATATCTGCCCAGTTTTTCATATCTGCTCCACGGCCAGGCGCGATCCAATCCACCTGTCAGTCATTTAACTGCCGCAGAGCATGGCTTATGCTGACCCCATGCAAGAATCTCCCGCCCGCCATTTCAATCTCGCCGGTGCCAGCAATTTCCGCGATCTGGGCGGCTATCCCGGCAGGGATGGCCGAACGGTCCGCTGGCGGCAGATATTCCGTTCCAACCATCTCGGCCATCTCACCGAGGCCGATGCCGACGTGCTGCGCGGCCTTGGCCTGAAGAGCGCGTTCGATCTTCGTGGCATTGACGAGCGCGCTACGGCCATCTGCGCCGTCGAGGAAATCGCGGTTCATTCGCTCCCCATCGAGCCGACCGTGGTTGCCGATCTGCGGGCGCTGCTCGACGCCGGCTCGCCGCTGTCAACGGCTGAAGCCGCGGATGCCATGCGCAATTCCTATCGTAGTTATGTACGCCAAAACACCCCGAGATTCCGCGCGCTGTTTACTCATTTGCTGGAGGACCATGCGCCGCTGGTTGTTCATTGCACCGCCGGCAAGGATCGCACCGGTTTTGCCTGCGCGCTGATTCTGCACGGGCTCGGCGTGCCGGACGATGTGATCGCGCAGGATTATCTTTTGACCAACCGCTTCTATCGCCGCGACCCCACCTCCGTCAGCGATTTGCCGGAAGCCGTCACGCAGGTGCTCACATCGGTGGAATCATCCTTCCTCGCGGCCTCATTCGAGGTCATCCGCGCCGACTATGGCGATCTTGAAAGCTATTTCAGGGAAGGACTGGCCGTCGGGCCGCGCGAGCGCGCCGCCCTGGAAGCCTGCTATCTGGCGCCCTGATGCCCCCACCTCACGGCGAGCGGAAACAGGACAATCCGCTTTATGCCGCGGCCTCCATTTCAGCGTCGAGGTCCGCGATAACATCCTCGAAAGCCGAGATGGCCTGTTGAACGGCCGCGATCTGCATCAGCTCCCAGCCGCCGATCGGCCCGTTGCGGTTTTGCAGCGCGACAATCAAATCCCGGCGCTGCTCCTTAAGCTGAACCAGCGGTAAACCGTGATCAGGTAGGTGTCTCATGGTGATGCTTCCCAGCCCTTAAGTTGAACGACGTCAAGGTATAACCGGGATGGCTCTGCTTTCCGCTTACAAAACTCCGGCAAATTTTAGCGACCTTGTATCGCCGGGGCCAACCGGGCCTCGCCACGGCATTGCAATCCGATTTCGCCCGGCGGTACTGTGAAATCCCCTCATTTGCCTGGCCGGAGCCGCCGTCATGAATGGAAAAGTCGTTGTCGTGACCGGCGCCTCGGGCGCGCTCGGCAAGGTGGTCGCGGAAGTGGCACTGGCGCGTGGCGCGCGGGTGGCCGGCATCGATTACGCGCCCTCGCAGACGCCGGCCGCGTCCAATCGGCTTGAATTAGGCGGCGTCGATCTCACGGATCCGGCCCAGGCCAAAAAGGCCATCGACACCGCCGCGGCGCATTTCGGCAGGCTCGATGCGCTGATCAATATCGCCGGCGGCTTTGCATTCGAGGCGATTGCCGAAGGCGATCCGAAAACCTGGCAGCGGATGTATGCGCTCAACGTCCTGACCGCGCTGAATGCCTCGCAATCGGCTATACCGCATCTGGAGGCTTCCAAGGCGGGACGGATCGTCAATATCGGCGCGATGGGCGCGTTGCAGGCGGGCGCCGGCATGGGCGCCTATGCCGCATCCAAAGCGGGAGTGCACCGGCTCACCGAGGCGCTCGCTGCCGAATGGAAGGGCCGGATCACCGTCAATGCCGTGCTGCCGTCCACCATCGACACCCCGGCCAACCGCGCCAGCATGCCCAAGGCTGACTTCAAGAAATGGGTGACGGCTGAAGAACTGGCCGAGGTGATCCTGTTTCTCGCCAGCGATGCCGCCAGCGCCGTCACCGGCGCGCTGCTGCCGGTGAGCGGGCGGGTATAGCGTCGCGCGCGTCCGCCCGCGTTCAGTCCGGCACCAGCAAGCGCAGTCTCGATTTGAACCGGATGCTCTGCTTGCCGGCGAGCGCCATGCCGTGAGTTTCGGCGGAGACATCGTCATAGGTTCCGGAAAATCCGATGGTCACCACCTTGCGTTCCCATACCGGCCGGGCGCCGAATGTCGGCGAGTGTTCCTGGTTGGTCACCTCGCCCTTCCATTTGCCGTTTTCGCAGGTGTAGGTCCCGAACGCGTAAAAGAACGAGTCGCCGCCACGCAAGGTGCCATCACGCACGACCATGACGCCCTGATTGCCACCTTCGACGCTATCGAGCATCTCGATGACGATGTGGTAGAGTCCATTCCTGATCATAATACGTGTCGCGCCCGCCTCGTCCCGTACCTACGATAGCCGTTCCGGCGCCGTTTGATCAAATCCTCTGCGGCAATTCGGTCAGAGCGTTTTCGAGCGAAGTGGACACCGGTTCGCGTAAAAGAAAACGCATCAAAATAAAGAGATAGAGCCTCCGTTCCGATGCAATCGGAACGGAAATGGCTCTAAACTCGGACACTGAGTCGCAGGCACGACACCGGAGCCACCGTGGAAACCGCCCTCTATCTGCCGGTCAAACGCTTCCTCGAAAACCTCGGCTTCACGGTCAAGGGCGAAGTCGGCGGCTGCGACCTCGTGGCTCTCAGCGGCGACGACCCGCCGATCGTGGTGATCGGTGAGCTCAAGCTTTCCTTTAATCTTGAACTGTTGCTGCAGGCGGTCGATCGCGCCGGCGCCTGCGATGAAGTCTGGCTCGCCGCCAGGATGTCCGTGCGCGGCAAGGGTCGCGAGAGCGACGCGCGCTATCGGAATCTGTGCCGTCGGCTCGGCTTTGGCATGCTCGCGGTCACCAATACCGGCCACGTGGAGGTAATCGTCGAACCGCCGACGACGAGCCCGCGCCGCAATCCGAAGAAGCGTGCCCGCCTGATTGCCGAGCATCAGCGCCGCAAGGGCGACCCGGCGATGGGAGGAAGCACCCGCGCCCCGATCATGACCGCCTATCGCCAGCAAGCGCTGGCCTGCGCATCGGCGCTGTCGCGGGGGCCGCGGCGGGTGCGAGAGCTGCGGCCCGAGATACCCGACGCCCCAAAAATACTGCTGCACAACGTTTACGGCTGGTTCGATCGCGCCGAGCGCGGAGTTTATGTCCTGACCGATGCCGGACATGCCGCGCTGAAACGGTGGCCGCAAACCCCGGTGGATTTTGCCGCCGCCGGCGATTCAATTGCGTGACGACGGACGATAGCTACGTAGAAAAACGCCAGGGGGAGTACATGATCGTAGTGACGGGAAGCGTGACGGCACGAGCAGAAACCTTCAACGAGGTTCGCCAGTTGAGCCTGCAGCATGTGCATCGCTCGCGCGCCGAACCTGGATGCATCTCGCACGCTGTGCATGTCGATTGCGAGAATCCGATGCGGCTGGTGTTCATCGAGCAGTGGGCCGATCGGGCCACGCTGCTGGCGCATTTCGCCGTGCCCGCCTCGCGCGACTTCGTTCGAGCGCTGCAACCGCTGGCGGCGGCCGCCACAACCATCCAGCTCTACGACGCCACCCAACTGGAAAAGCTGTGACTCAAGAATGCATGGCTGGATTGCCACACCATTTTCATATTGCAATGCAACATATAGCGCCCTAGGTATCCGGAAGATCAAACGAGAGCGACCATGAGCGAAGATTGGAATACCAAGTACGGAACACGACGCGTTCGGCGCGATCCACCGACGCTGGATGAAGCGATCTTCGCCGCAATCGGAATTACCGACGATCAGGCGGCGCAGGCCGAGATCGCCGCTTCGCTGATGGGACTGCCAATCGAATCCGTCACCGCTGAAGTCAAGAAGGCCGGGCGTCTTTCCGCTCGCTCTTCGACGCGGGTGATCGCCGGCGAGCAAGGCGCGCAGCGCTCGGTCGTGGTCGAGCGGCGCGTGATCAGGAAGTTCGGCAACGATAAGCGCACCGGGACCTGACGCGCGCCCAAGGCGGCGCCGGCTCAGCCATTCGCACGATCACCGATCAACGAATGGCTGGATGCGGGCGCCTCTGGTCAGGCCGTTCGCTCCCAACCGTACATTCGAAACAGCAGCTTCCAATACGCACGGTTGAAATTGGCCATGGCGCGCCAGGCGTCGGCCGGGGTCACGATTTCGAATCGTGCGGGTTCGAGCTGCGGCAGCCGCTTCAAATCGATGCTTCCGGTGGATTCGCCGTGACGGAACGTCAGATGCGCACCGAATTTGTTGGCAAGCGCCCGCATCGCATGATTCTCCGCCCCGGTGGTGATGCGCAGGCTGCGATACCCCTTCAATTTTGCTTCCGCGATCAGCTTTCTGAACAGGATGCTGCCGACGCCCCGCCGTCGCACACTCGCCTCCACGCTGAAGGCGATCTCCGGCAATAAATCCTCGGATTGCTCGGGCGGATGCAGTTCTGCCGCGCCGCGCACCACGCCGTCCTCGATATAGGCGATGATCACCGTGCCATCGCCAGCGCATTTGGCGGCGTAGCGTTCGATGAAGCTGTCATCCATGAAGCCGTGGAAGCGATCATGGCGGCTCGTCGGATCGAGCCGCAGCAGGTGATCGCGTAGCAGCGGCAGTTCTTCCTGCTGGCGCAGGGTTCGAACGCTGCCCCTGGCAGACATCGAACGGCTGATAACGTCGTAGCGCATCTCAAAACTCCTCTTGGATAGCCCTCGAGGAGGCGTCGAATCCCTAGACCACAGATATTGTGCATTGCACCATGAAATTCAAGGCCGATATCCGCCTCAAATAGCGGCACGGCGCGTGCCACAGGCTCGCCATTGTTAAGATTTCCTTGACGTTTGCATTGGCCGGCTCGCTATTTGCACCCACAGGATTTCAGCTGGGCTTGGTGGCCCGCTATCGTCAGGATTCCTGGAGGTCCATCGTGGCTGTGGTGCTCGACACCAGTTCTTCGGTTCCGGATCGGCGGCTTGCAGTCTGGCAGGACATTGTTTGCGACACCTTTGTCGGGCTCGATTGCCGCTCGGACATGCGCGAGCGCTTTTGGGGCTCCGTTTCGCAATCGATGATCGGACCTGTGACCTGCACGCAAGTCGATTCCTGCGCCCAGCGGGTGCTGCGCACACCGTCGCGGATCGCGCGCGCCAACGAAGATTTCGTGCTGGTGACGCTCGGAACCAGCGGCGTGAACGGCGTGTTTCAGGACGGCCGCGAAGCCATCGTCTCCGCGGGGCAGTTTGTCATCTACGACACCACCCGCCCCTACGAGTTGCACTTCAACGACGGCTTTTCGCAGACAATTTTCCAACTGCCCCGGAAGCTGCTGCAACAACGCATCGGCTCGTTCGACGCGTTGACCGCGACCACCTTCTCCAGCGATCACCCTCTTGAACGACTAGCCTATGAGTTCCTGCTCAGCATGAGCAAGACGATCGACCACGTCGATCCCGCCACTGCAACCCGCCTGCTCGACCAGGCGCTGGATCTCGTCGCAATGGCCTTCGCCGACAGGATGCATGGGCGTTCGCCGGATCAATCGTTTCACCGATCCGCGCTGCTATATCGGCTCAAAAACTATATCCTGACACATCTGCGCGATCCCGAATTGTCGATGCCGCGCGCGGCGGCGGCTGTTGGAATTTCGCCGCGCTACGCCAGCGACTTGATGGCCGCAGAGCAGATCTCGTTCCGCAGTTATGTCCAGATGCAGCGTCTGGAGCGATGCAAGCGCGATCTGTCGGACCCCGCGCAAATGGCCCGGCACGTCGGCGACATTGCATTCGCATGGGGCTTCAACGACCTTGCCCACTTCAGCCGCATCTTCAAGCAGAGGTTCGGCGCCTCGCCGCGCGAATGGCGCGAGCACCCGACGCAATAGCACGTGAAGCCATAAATTTAGCGTGGTCAGCGGAGGTCCGCTTGGGTGCACACTACGGACTCAGATCTGAGATCGCGCTATGTCCGAAAAGTGCCAAGAAGAGACATCCCCGTGGGTCGCTTCGCGGAAAGCAAGGGCTTCGTGCGCAGGTGCCCGGGTACGTGAGCAATGAAGCCGTTTCCAGTCAGGGATGTGACGGTTTTCGCTTTGTAGCCGGCTTCGAGGGTATCGAACCAAGTTGCTCGGTCGTTTGTATCAATTGATTCCCCAGGGCCGCGGCATGTTCGGGCAGGAGAGCGAAAGTTTGCTCTGACGGCAAATTTTTATCGACAACAATCGCCGCCATACCGCTGTCGCAGATGCCAGTATTCCAGGTTCTCGGCGTTACCATCATCGCCGAGCGCCATTGGCCAGCGGAGACGCCGTGCTGAGCGGCGTACGCATTGAATTGTCTCATCGCATCATGGAAAATGGCTTCCGTGCGGTTTGCAGGAAAGTATAGCTCGTCACCTGACGCGCCCGTGAAGACCAAGCACGGCTGACCGTCAATTTCCCTCACCCGGTATGTGCTGACCCATTCTTGCATGAACTAGTAACTATCCACCAGCCGCAGTGTTCCTGAATATTCACGTAATGGGGAGCCACGCGGCAGCCCGGCTTCTGCAGCTATAGGCCGAGGCTAACCCTTCGCCGTTTGACACGGCCTTATAAACACTGGGACGGAAAGCTTGCGAAAGGCTTAACGGGTCTCGACGGGTCAGGACGGCTTTGGTCGAAACGGGCACACGTAAAGATGTGCCGGCGGGCCGTCCCCCGGGGCGCTCAAAATAGCTGAGCTAGTCGAAATCAAAGTTGGACTTGGGTATCTACTCCGTAACAGAGATCGCCAGACCCGGCCGGCTGAGCCGTTTTGTGCCAACGGACGAAATCGTTCTGCTGTCTAAATCTCGCCAGTCAGCATCCCGGATTTCGTCGCGATCTCGTGAAGAGGTTTCGTTGGCCAGACGGCCACGAAACAATTTGCTCCATTGGACGAAGCCACTTTCCTGCCCGAGAAGACAGGCTGAAACCAACGCCTGATAACAATGCTGGTCGATCAAACGCCAAGTCCGGAAAGCACATCGCTAACACACCGGAAACAGGAGGACGGCAATGAAACGGTCCTTACTCATGGTTGCATTTCTAACGCTTGCCTGTGCGGCGACTTTAACTCCGATAAGGTCGACGCCTCCAATGCTGCTTTCCGATGCAGATGGGGGAGGCTGGAAATGCAGTAGGTCGGCGTTGATTCTAACCACCTGCGCGCCCAGCCGCATTATCCGTACTACCTTGACGAACTGACATCGTCAGAGCTAGGGGCATGTCTCAAATGTGCCAAATAACAGAAGTCGCCTTAGCTAAGAGGTCTACGCACCGCGATACTCCGAGCGAAGGTTGCTCGAATCAACGACCTTCGCCCCCATATGCTTGACGAACACCTCCCTTAATTGGGGTATCCAGCGTCTGCGCTCAGAAGCACTGAGTTGGTCGGGATCGAAACCTTCAGCCGCGATGAGCCATCTTGCGAATTCATCCGCAGAAACTGGCCCCGTTTCTGGAATGAAGTCGGATACGTGCAGCCGCTTGCCATCCGTGACGCAGCCACACCAACCTAGCTTGACGCAGAACTCGCGTATCATCCCGTCGAATGCATTCGGGCGTCCCATTCAAGCTCCTGTTACTGGTCTGACGCAGGATAACCAAATTTCATCGCTTCTACTCAGCGTCCGCTCACGGTCAATCGCGTCACTTTGACCGAGTGCCGGTCACTTCCGGCTTGCACTCATCTCCGGACATGTCGCCGCGCCGCAACAACTGGCGCTACGTGCCAACAGGCAACATTCGGAAAGGAAGAGCCGCTAGTTGAGATGGCCCTTTTGCATCCAAAACAGCGCCTCGATTGAGGCAGGAAAAACGGCGAGACAGCTTAGTAAGGGCAGAATGTTTGTGCCCTTCCATGCATTGAAACGGGCTTTGCTATTCGAGGTCCAAATGCTGTAACCGGCATCGCGCAGTTGCTTGGCGACCCGAATGTTGGCCCACATTGCTCCGCACCAAGCGAGCAGGGCGACAATCCCGAAAATGGTCTTCACCAAAGCGCTCACAACGATCATCGCGAAACCAGCCTCAGTGACATCCTACCAGCGGTTGCAAACAATTTGGATAATGGCGGGTTCAAACTAGGGGCTTTCAGATAGGTAGTTCTGCCCCGCTCGCAATCCAACATATTCGCGGCATTTCCGTTTGCGGGATAATCTCGGAAATACCGGTTGTCCGGGTCTACCGATTGAAGGTGTGGCGGCGCGGCTGAACCAGCCGCCTCGCGCCGCCAACCCGCCAGTTAAGACAAGTTTTCATTCCGCCACGGACAAGCGGCGCGGACCGGTGCGGCTGTAGCCTCCGGACGGATGATGGTTGGTCTGCCAATGCGAAAGGATGACAGCGATGGGTCTCGTTCATCAGAAATACAAGGTGGCGGTGGTTCAGGCGGCGCCGGTTTTTCTCGATCTCGATGCGACGGTGGACAAGACCATCGCGCTGATCGACCAGGCCGCCGCACAGGGCGCAAAGCTGATCGCGTTTCCCGAGACTTTCATTCCCGGATATCCGTGGCAGATCTGGCTGGGAGCCCCCGCCTGGGCGATCGGCCGCGGCTTCGTGCAGCGCTATTTCGATAACTCCTTGTCTTATGACAGCCCGCAGGCCGAAAAAATTCGCAAGGCGGTGAAGCGCGCCAAGCTCACCGCGGTCATCGGCATATCCGAACGCGACGGCGGCAGCCTCTATATAGGCCAATGGCTGATCGGTCCCGACGGCGAGACCATCGCCAAGCGCCGCAAGCTCCGGCCGACGCATGCCGAGCGCACCGTGTTCGGCGAGGGCGACGGCAGCGACCTCGCCGTCCATGATCGCGCCGACATCGGCCGGCTTGGCGCATTGTGCTGCTGGGAGCATCTGCAACCGCTGTCGAAATACGCGATGTACGCCCAGAACGAGCAAGTTCACGTCGGCGCGTGGCCGAGCTTCTCGCTGTACGACCCGTTCGCGCATGCGCTCGGTTGGGAAGTCAACAACGCCGCGAGCAAGATTTACGCTGTCGAGGGCTCGTGTTTCGTTCTCGGCCCCTGCGCATTGGTCTCCCAGGCCATGATCGACGAGCTGTGCGACTCCCCCGAAAAACATGCGTTCCTGCATGCCGGCGGCGGCCATGCGGTGATCTTTGGGCCGGACGGCAGTTCGCTCGCCGAAAAGCTGCCACCGGATCAGGAAGGCATTCTGTATGCCGATATCGATCTCGGCATGATCGGCGTGGCGAAGAACGCCGCCGACCCCGCCGGGCACTATTCCAGACCCGACGTCACGCGGCTGCTGCTCAACACCTCCCGCGCCAATCGCGTCGAGCATTTCAGCCTTCCGGTGGATGCCAACGTCATGAGCGAAATCAAGCTTCAGGCCTGAGGGTTCAATTTCAGGAGGAGTCGGTCATGGAATCCGCAATCCCGGAACATCTGCGAGGCGCCCGCACCCGTCACCGGCGCGTCCCCGATGATTATGCACCGCCCTACCCATCATTCGTCGCACGCCACAGACCGAGCGTGGAGCGTGTGGTGATGGCCTATTTCGGCGTCCAGACCCGTAGCGCGCCTTCAAAAGCCGCGTTGCAGGCGCTCGCATGGATCGCGTCCCGTTTCCAATCCAATGGCGGTCCAACGCATTGGGACCGGGCGCAGTATGTCGACGAAGCCGGTTTCACCAACGTCGTGACGGTGGCCTATTGGGACGATCGCGCCAAGTTCGACGGCTGGTTTCCGGCGGCGCGCGACGGCTGGACCGGCGACCAGCGGGCCATCGACGGATGCGGCACCTTCATCGAGGTGCTTCACCCCTCGGTGGAGGGCTACGAAACCCTGTTCTCGTCCCTGGGGAGATCCGAAGGCGTCGCGACCCTTGCCGACAACATGAGCGGCGAGATTCAGGAACATGCCTATTGGGGCGGCATGCGCGATCGCATCCCGCTGTCGCAGACCAGCGAGATGGCGCCGGCCGGTGCGGCGCGCGCCGTTCGTGATGGTTCGCGCGTTCGGGTTATCGCGCACGACAATGTGTGCCTGATCCGTTCGGGCCAGGATTGGGGCGACACTGAAACGACCGAACGCAAAATGTATCTTGAGGACGTCGAACCGGTTTTGCGGGAAGGCATGGACTTCCTGCGCGATCATGGCCGCTCGATCGGCTGTTACGCCAACCGCTATATGATCGTCGTGGCGCCCGACGGAACGCCGACCGAAAAATCCTACGGCATGAGCTGGTGGAAGAGCCTGGCGACGCTGGAGCGATGGGCGGAATCGCATCCGACCCATGTCAGGATCTTCGGCGCAGCCATGAAATATCTGTCAACCCTGGGCCCGGCCGCGAAGCTGCGGCTTTATCACGAGGTGACGGTCGCCCGGGCTGACGAACAGTTTTTCGAATATCTGGACTGTCACCCGCAAACCGGAATGTTGAACGCCGTTAGCGCAACATAGGGTGCCGTCACGCCTCCTCCGCGCTCCTACAGCACCATCTGGGTCTGGGTCACCACCGCGACCAGTTTGCCGTCTTCGGTCTCGATCCGCGTTTGCCAGACCTGGGTGCGCCGGCCGCGGTGCACCGGCGTTGCGGTCGCGATCACGGTGTTGCCCTCTTTGGCGCCGCCGATGAAATTGGTCTTGCTTTCGATCGTGGTGGTGCCCTTCGCATCGTCGGGCAGATTGATCACGGTCGCCGCCGCGCCAACCGAATCCGCCAGCGCCATGATGGCGCCGCCGTGAATCGTGTGTCCGGCCGTGCAGAGGTCCGGCCTGACCAGCATCCGCGCCACCACGCGATCCTTGCCGGCTTCGGTGAATGTCACCCCCTTCAACTCGGCAAACGGCATTTTCATTGAATTGATTTTTTCAAGCGGCGTCATGGTCGGCATTTCTCCCAGGCTTGTCGATCTTGTCATTCCGGGTTCGCGTCTTCGATGCACCCCGGATTGACGGTTATATCTCCGTCAAATGTTCTTGAAGCGATTACCTGCGAGGTCAAGCCCGGCAGCGCTTTTGAAGGCAGCGTGACAGGCACGGCATTTTTCTGCATATCGTCTGCGATGCGCCAGTTCCCTCCCCGCCGGATCGTCTGTCTCACCGAGGAAACGGTGGAGACGCTGTATCTGCTCGGCGAACAGGATCGTATCGTCGGTGTCTCCGGTTACGCGGTGCGGCCGCCGCATGTCAGGCGCGAGAAGCCCCGGGTCTCGGCATTCATCTCGGCGGATATCCCGAAGATCCTCGCGCTTGAGCCTGATCTTGTGCTCGCCTTCTCCGACCTGCAGGCCGACATGACAGCCGATCTGGTCCGCGCCGGCGTTGCCATTCATGTCTTCAACCAGCGCGACATCGCGGGCATCCTGGCGATGATCCGTACCCTGGGCGCGCTGGTCGGCGCAGCGGCGCGA
This sequence comes from uncultured Pseudomonadota bacterium, assembly GCA_963819325.1. GTDB lineage: Bacteria > Pseudomonadota > Alphaproteobacteria > Rhizobiales > Xanthobacteraceae > Bradyrhizobium. Next base: position 259,847 of record CAWFVT010000012.1, on the reverse strand, counting down.
GCCGATCAACTTGCAACCACATATGAGAAGCGGCTCATTGAAGTTGCGTCGATCGCCCGATGCGCGCCCAAACCAAAGGTTTATTTCGAGGAGTGGGACGATCCCCTGATCAGCGGCATCGGCTGGGTCTCCGAACTGATCGAGATCGCCGGCGGCGAAGATATCCTGCCTAAACTCAGATTTCAGCAGGCCGCCAGGGATCGGATCATTTTGCCCGATGTCGTGCGCGCCGCCGCTCCCGATGTCATTCTGGCATCGTGGTGCGGCAAGAAAGTCGTGCCGGACCGGATCAAAAAACGGCCGGGCTGGAACGAGATTCCGGCGGTCCGCAACAATCGCATCGTCGAGATCAAATCGGCGCTGATCCTGCAACCCGGTCCGGCGGCGCTCACCGACGGACTGGATGCGATTGTCGCGGCGCTGTGGCGATAACCTACAGCGCTTCCACGCCGCACCATTCGGCGATGAACAGCGCGGTGGCCTTGGTCGATTTCCGCAGCGACTCCAGATCGACATATTCGTTGAAGCCGTGCATCGCCGCACCGCTGGCGCCGAAACACAGGCTCGGAATGTTGTAGTTCAACCCGTAGAACCGGGTGTCGGTGAGTGCTGTGAATACGAGGTCGGAAACGGCGCCGCCATAGACCGCACCATAGGCCTTGCCAAAGGCGGCTTCCGCCTCAGTCGAATCCTTCAGTTCATAACCCTCCGACAGAAACCCGGACCACTCCACACTGGGCGGATTGTTGGAGAGGAAGCGATGATCGCGCGCGGCGTTGGCAACGCAGGCGAGGATTTCGGCCTGGCAATCGGCGACCGACCAGCCCGGCAGGACCGCGATCCGGCAATCGACATCGCACCACGCCGGCACGCTGGAAGCCCAGTCGCCACCCCTGATAATGCCGGGATTGAAATTGATCGGATGCGTCAGCGCCTTGAAATGGCGGTCGGCCTTGGCGCGCTCATTCCATTCGGTTTCCAGCTTCTGCAACGCGCCAATCAGATGATAGGCCGCCATGATGGCGTTGGAGCCGGAGCCGGCCTCGAATACATGCACGGGAAAGCCGCGCACCTTCAGCCGAAACCAGATCACGCCGACTTGCGAGCGCACCATCTTGCCGGAGGTCGGCTCGGGAATGAAACAGCAGTCTGCACGATAGCCGCGCTGCAAGGTCGAGAGTGCGCCGACGCCGGTGCTCTCCTCCTCGATCACCGACTGAAAATGAATCCGCGCAGTCGGCCTGAGGCCCGCGGCCTTGATGGCGTCGAGCGCATACAGCGCACCGATGGTGCCGGACTTCATATCGCAGGCGCCGCGGCCATACATCTTGCCGTCCTTGACCACGGGCGCAAACGGCGGCGTCTCCCACATGTCAAGCGGACCGGTCGGAACCACGTCGCAATGCCCCTGCAGGATCAGCGATTTTCCAGCATTGGTCGCCGGCCGGTAGGTGCCGACCACCGTGCGCGCTTTGGAGAAATCATGTTCGATCGGACCAAACCCGCGCAGGTCCTTCAGATCGTTGACGTCGATATGCCAGTCGTCGACCTCGTAGCCGCGCTGACGCAACAGATCGGCCATCATGTCCTGGCACGGCCCCTCCGCGCCACGGGTCGAGGGGATAGCGACAAAATCCCGTGTGGTGGCGAGCTGGGCATCGAAGCCGGCATCAACGGCGTCGAGGATTTTCTTCTTGGTATCGGCAGTCATGCGGCAGCTCCAATCGGGAATCTGGGGGTCGCGAGCGCGCGCACCCTAACCTGATCTCAGCCGCCGGGGTAATGCAGAAAATAGGCATCTCGCAGCGCTTCTTCGAGCAGGCAGCCTTCGGCATAGCCGCGCAGCGATGCCGGCCGTTCGACGCCCTCGCGCAGCCGCGGACACGGCTCCGGCGCACCGAGCACCGTGCGGACCGGAATTCGCTCGGCATAAACAGGTAGATCGTAATCTTCCTCATCATCGGAGACGCCTTTGGAGCGAATCTTGGCAGAAGCCTGTTCGATCTCCATGGCGATGACGGACGTCGCCTTGATTTCCTTGGCGGTGCTTTGCCGCAGGCCGGCGGTTCGGTCGGGAAAGAACCGGTCGACCATCGCGACCAGAGCGCGTTCCTTCTCGGCCGGCTCGGTGACGAGATAGGCCGTGCCGAACGCCATCACGGCACGGTAGTCCGCGGAATGATTGAACCCGCACCTTGCCAACACCAGACTGTCGAGATGAGCGACCGTGAGACATACCTTCTGATCGCCGGACTGGTTCCTCAGCATCCGGCTGGCGCTGCTTCCATGCCAATAAAGCGTCGTCCCCTCTCTCCAGAAAAATGTCGGCGTGCAATAGGGCTGACCATTGATGACGTAAGACACGTGGCAAAGCATCGAGGCGTCCAGCAGCCCGTGAACGGTGTCGTGGTCATAGAAGCCGCGGTCATGACGGCGCTTGACCCGATTTCGGGATGACAGCGGATAGGACGTGATGGTTTCGTCGGCGGTCACAGCATGGCCTCGCCTGGTTTGTGAACAGTCGAAGCAGTTGTACCGGCTGATTTGGTCTGCGATAGTGCCAATTCAATGCAAAAAAATCCGACCAATTCCTTAGGCGCGCTGCGCAAGGTGGCGTTGCCGCTCGATCTGCTCGGCCCCCATGTGACCCCAGGCGCTTCCGCGCAGGACCGTCTCTATCAGGCGCTGTGTCACGCCATCGTCGGCGGGATCGCGAAACCCGGCGAAGCGCTGCCGCCTTCGCGCACTCTGGCAAAACAGATCGGCTTCCGTCGCAACGCCGTCACCGACGCTTATGAGCGGTTGATAGCCGACGGATTTGCAGTCGCTCGGGTCGGATCGGGCACTTTTGTCGCTGCACGCGTTCCGGCGCGGGTGCGCGGAGAACCAAAAACCAGTTTCATCATCGAAGAGCCGCAGCACGGCACTCTGGCGCTTGGATGCACGCACATCGACGGTCAGGCCTTGCGTCGCTTCAGAGCCTTTGCGGGACGCCGGATGCGCGCGTTCGGCGCCGAGCATCTGCATTATGGCGATCCGCGGGGAAGCCGCGAGCTTCGCGCGGCGATCGCCGACCACTTGCTGTCGGCGCGAGGGCTGCGCTGCGATCCCGACCAGATCATGCTGACATCCGGAACGCAGCACGGATTGCGGATCGTGTTGAGCGCCATTCTCAAGGCGCAAGACCAGATCTGGTGCGAAGATCCCGGCTATCCTGCGGCCCGTAAATCGATCGAGCATTACGGCGGTCGACCGGTTGCCGTGCCCGTCGACGATTTCGGCCTGGTGGTGGCCAAGGGCCGGGCCGCGGCACCGTCCGCGCGCGCGGCCTATGTGACGCCGTCGCACCAATTTCCACTGGGCGTGCAGATGTCGATGCCGCGCCGGCTGGAATTGCTCGATTGGGCCAAGAGCGCCGATGCCTGGATTTTCGAGGACGATTACGACAGCGAATTCCGATATGATGGGGCTCCCTTGCTGTCGCTCGCGGGTATCGATCACCTCCGGCGCGTGATCTATATGGGCACCTTTGCAAAGACGTTGTTTCCGGGATTGCGCATCGGATACTGCGCGCTGCCCGCGGCGCTGATCGGACCAGCAACGACCGCCCGCGCCGCGCTCGACCGGTTTCCGGGCACGCTGCTGGAAGGCGCCGTTGCGGATATGCTGAACTCCGGCGCGTTTGCCGCCAATCTGCGCAAGGTCCGCGGGCTCTATCGCGAGGCGCGCGACGTGCTGGCCGAGAGGCTGTCAACGGCGTCAGAGGGCCGGCTGTCGGTACCGGTGCCGTCGCAGGGCCTGCATCTGGTTGCCCGGTTCGATCCTTCAACCGACCCCGCCGTGGCGTCGCAGGCCAAGGCGGCCGCCGGCGTCGAGGGAAGGCTACTGGCGGAGACCTATATTCGTGCCCGTCCGATCCCGGGATTCGTCCTCGGATTTGCCGGCCACCGGATTCCACAGCTTATCGCATCGGCTGAAAAGCTGGCGAAAGCGTCGCTTGCCGCCCTGCGCGCGAGCCGAATGCCAGACCGCAACGGAACCGGTCGGCGCCGCATCGTCAAATCATCGAGGCCGACATCGGCGCTGTCGCGACCGCCGCGCTGACAATCGGCGCGCTATGAGAATCGCATGCGCATCTTTAGAGTGATTACTCAATGTCGGCCGGAACGGGCTGAAGATTGGGATAGGTGAGACAGCTCCGGCGATGACGAAAACCCCAATCATCACGCTGTTGTCTATTCTTCTGCTCGGCGGCTTGGCGCTGTTTGCTTTCGCCCCCGATGCGGGGGCCGAGCAGGTGGCGCGGGAGCAGGACATCGTCAATTTACGGCTGGGCCAGCGCATGAAGGTCGATGACGGCACCTGTCCTGCGGGCCAGATCAAGGAAGTCTCCGGCGCCAAGATGATCGCATCGGGCGTTGTTCATACCCGAAAATGCATTCCGCGATTGGGTCCCAAGATCAAATAAGCGCCTACGGATCGCAATCCGAGCAAAGGTTGAACACTCAAAGCATCACGGATTCGCTCGGCGGCACCGGCGATGCGTTGCTGCCCGCGCTCGCGCCGCCATCGATCGGCAGGGTGATGCCGGTGATCCAGCGTAACTCATCGCTGGCTAGAAACAGCGCGCCGTAACCGACGTCCCAGCCGGTGCCCTCGGTGCCGAGCAGTGTGCGCTCGCTGCGTGCCTGGCGCATTTCCGGCGTCATGCCGCGCGAGGCCACCATCGGCGTGTAGACCGTGCCCGGCGCAATACAATTGACGCGGATACCCTCGCGTCCGTGATGCGCCGCCATCGCGCGCGTCAAACTCACGATGGCGCCTTTCGATGTCGGATAGAGCAGGCTTGGATGGCCGCCCGATAAGCCCGCCACCGAACCGAGATTGATGATCGAGCCGCCGCCGCTCCTGATCATTTCAGGAATTGCGAATTTCGCCATCAGCATCATCGAGGCAACGTTGACGCGCATCGCGCTGTCCCAGGCCTCGACATCAACCTCGACGGCGTTGCCGCGCGGCCCGGTGATGCCGACATTGTTGACGAGGATGTCGAGCCTGCCCCACGCCTCAACGGTGCGCGAGACGATCGACTGACAGCAGGCGGGGACGCTGACATCGCCCTCGACGATTTGCGCCGTGCCGCCTTCGGCGTCGATCAGGCGCTTGGTCCGTTCCACCCATTCTGCCGTGGTGTCGACCAGCGTCACGCGTGCGCCATGCCGCGCCAGAATGACCGCGGTGGCGCGGCCATTGCCGATACCATCGGCACGCGATCCCGCGCCGGTGACGATGGCGGTCTTGCCCTTGAGGCGGTCGTCGCTGCGAATGGCTGTCATGGTTTCCCCGGTTCTGTTCAATGGCGGACGATAATGGTGACGCGATCCGGCCGCCAGCAGGCAATCGCAGGCAACAAAACGCCGGCGGGCGTCGCGGCCAGCCGGCACATCAATCTGAAATTAGCAGAAGGTTAGTCTAGGTCGCGGGCTCGAACATGCACTGCAAGGTCGGCTTTGCGATCTTTGTGAAGGTAGCGCCGATCTCGGACCGTTTCGCAGCCGGAACCCAATCGGTCTCGATGGTGGGAACACCGGTCTCGCTAATGCCGCGCAGCAGCGCCTGGCGAAGGTCGCTGTCTTCAACGGCGGCAGCGGCATGGTCATGCAGGCAGCTGCATACGGCTTCAGGGTGCGCCCAGCGGCCCAACATGTGCGGCGCGCACAATCGCACGAACTCTCCGCGGGGATCGGGCAGCTTGGTCGGCGAGCGGACCTGGCCCTGCGCCGTGTTCCCAAGAATCACGAAAGCAATCACCGCGATTGCGCTGGTTCGAAAAAACATGCGCGCCTTTCCGGCAATTTTCATCGAACGACGGTTGAGCGGCTAAGCGATGCAACAAGCACGGTGCGGGGGACCGAAGTGGCGAACGGCGTGCCGTTATAGGCGAAGGTACCGATGCCCGGCAGGTTGCCCTCGGACGATCCGGCCATGGAGGGGCCAATGAGCACAAAAGCAAAGGCAAGGATGAAGCAGAGCGTTCGCATTTGACCGTCTCCGGTTTTTGGCCGGCGCTGTCCGCCGTTTTCGTCATTGCATTGATAACCAACTGGCGTTTCCGGACGTCTACGCCAAAAGCGGGAAATGGTTTCGTCGGGTGGCTGAATTGTTTCGTCGCCGCGGCCGGACGAAACAATCTTTCCAAAGATTCAATGATTTCAATTCACCGGAATTAACCAAAATGGCCCGGGAAAGGCCCGAACGGCCCCTGTCGGTCACTGGGCCAGTCGTTCAATGGGCGAGCGCGGCCACAAGGGTTCGATGCCCGATGCGACTTTTTAACCTTTCTCTGGTGGAAAACTCCTGTTTGCGGCGCAACCAGCGTGAACCTCAGCACCGGTACGTCCGACTCACACGAACCACTTGCAACCTTTCCATGCAGTCGTGCGTTGAGTTGCGGCATATCTCCAACAAAGGGATGGCAGTCGTGGGCAATGGCAACATCGATGTTGGCAGTGAAAAGCTGACCCGCAAACCCGGTCAGCCAGCGGTTGAAGTTCTGGGTGACGGCTCCGCCAAGCCGCGGATCGAGGGGCGAAATCCCCTGAGGACGGAGCGTCCGAGGATTTCCGGGGCCACGATCTCCGGCGCGATGGCACAGCAGTGCGGCGACCTTGGTCGCGGCAACCAGTCGGCGCCACAAAAATTCGTGCGCCTGGTGGGCTGCCGGGATCCCAAGGCCGCGCCCGGCGCAGCGGTAATCGAGGGTTCCAAGCCAGAATTCGCTGATCAGAATTCACCTACTGGATGAACTCGCCGCATTTTGGAACGGCTACATCACCACCGCCCCAGGGCATGATCGGCACCGAGGAGGTCGAATTTTTCGGCGACCCCTCGATCAGCTTGTCGGAATAAACCATATAAACCAGCACGTTCCGCTTGGCGTCACAGCCGCGGACGATCTGCATCTTCTTGAAGAACAGCGAGCGGCGCTGCTTAAACATGTCGTCGCCCTGCCCCATCTTGTCCTTGAAACGGATCGGGCCGACCTGCCGGCAGGCCAGCGAGATGTCCGAGACCTGCTCGGCGAGCCCCATCCAGCCCGTGAGGCCCCCCTTCTCCGGGATGGTGAAATGACAGGCGACGCCCTCGACCTCCGGATCGTCGACGCCATAGGTCGCCAGCTTGTCGTTCGGGCTCAGCAATTTGAACACGGTCGAGCGGCGGAAGATCAGGTCCGGTTCGTCGGCGGCGGACGCGGGCGAACCCGGCCACAGCAACAACGCAAATGCCGCAAGGACCCAGCGTCGCACCCGAGTGTCACATTGGCTTAAGGTCTGGGATGTCATGATGATCTCCGTCGGCGACGCCTTCAGCCATGTAGTGCGTGCGAACTTTGCCGGAAGGACCTGATGACGGAATCCCCGCGTTGTTTAACGGAATATGAGGCTTTTTTGTTACGCTCGGCACCAAAATCGTAGGAGTTGAAGCCTTACGCTGGTGAACGCGGATCGCCTCTGCGACACTAAATTTCAATGGCTGGGATTCGGGAATGATACGCGTGGACGTGCTTGGAGCTTCTATGGCGACCGGAAAACTGGAACCGTTCAAGGTCCAGGATCTTGAGGTCGAGGATCTTGAGGCCCAGGATCTTGAGGCCCAGGATCTGAAGGCCCAAGGTCGCTTCGTGAGCCGCGCGCCTGTTTCGAGTTCGTTTTGGCGAATGGCCGTCTTGACGGCTGCAGCGGCGATCGGCGTCGCCTCACAGGCGGAAGCGACCATTTATTGGCCGGAATCCGGCGCCGGATTCGCGCAGCCCGCCCCGGAGAGCATCGCGCCAACGCGGAAACGAAAAGTCCGCCATCATTCGGAGGACCGACCGGACGGCCGATCACATCGAGCCCGAAGAGGGCAACAAAAAGACGTCGAGGCGCAGAGCAAGGATGTCGGCGCCAAACCGCACGGACCGCTGGTGATCGCGATCTCGATCAACAAGCAAAACATGAAAATCTACGACGCCAACGGATTCTTCGCGGAAACGCCGATCTCGACCGGCATGCGCGGTCATCCGACGCCGATGGGCGTGTTCAGCGTCATAGCAAAAGAGAAGCTGCACCATTCCAACATCTATAGCGGCGCGCCGATGCCGTATATGCAGCGGATCACCTGGTCGGGCATCGCCATCCACGCCGGCGTGCTTCCGGGCTATCCGGCATCGCATGGCTGTATCCGGATGCCAATGGCGTTCGCCTTGAAGATGTATAGCTGGACCACGATGGGCGCGCGGGTCGTCATCACGCCCGACGAGATGGTTCCGAGCAGCTTCTCGCATCCGTTGCTGGTCGCGCAAAAAATAGTGCCGCAGCCGGTCGCCGCCGACGAACCAAAGACGGACGCTGGCCCGGCCGCAAAGGCCGACAAGGCGTCGACCTTGCTGACGACGAAGCCCGCGGCTTCGTCAGCCAACCTTGAACTGAGGTCAACCGTCGGTCACGGCGACGGTGGCAAATCCCTGACGGATGTGGTGCTAAGTCCGACGCCGTTGCGCGACCAGACCCGCACCGCCGATGCCAGCGTCTCTCGGATCACGAAATCCCCGGTCACGATGTCCGACGCAACGGCATCCGGTGACCATCTGCCGGAACGAGGGCAGTCGGTTGCCCGGGCCGACAGTGCCCGGGCCGACAGTGCCCGAACCGACGCCGCCCCTTCGACCACGGGGAATGCCGTTGCCGTCAAATCCGGCGATGCGTCGGACGCCGCATCCATCGACATCAAAACTGCCGACGCCGGCAAGGCCGGCAACAAGCCGGATCAGACTGGTGTCGCCGTGGAAGCAAGCGCCGATGCCGCAAAAACCGAGGCCGCCGCACGCGAAAGCATGAAAGCTGCGGCAACCAAGGCCGAGACCGAGGCCAAGGCGGATGACGTCAAGACAGCGGCGGCAAAAGTTGACGCGCCGAACGCCGGCCGCAAAGCCTGATGACAGCGTCAAGGCGGCAACGGACGTCACCAGCGTTTCCGATCAGAAGAAAGATCAGGGCCGCTTGCCGGATACCGACAAGGCGCCTGGCGCGAAACCCGAAGCGCCAAAGCGTACCGGTCAGATCGCGGTGTTCGTCAGCCGCAAGGACTCCAAGCTCTATGTGCGGCAGAATTTCGCGCCGCTGTTTGACGTGCCGGTGACGATTGCGCCAAGCGATCGGCCGCTGGGAACGCATGTGTTTACCGCAGAGGTCGACAAGGCGGACACCAATGTTCTGCGCTGGTCGGTGGTCTCGCTGCCGATGCCGGCCCGCAACGCCGAACGGCGCGACGAGGACGAGCGCGCGTCGCGCCGGCGAAAGCTGGCGGCCGCCGCCGAGGTGAAGGGGTTGGCGCCGGAGCCGGATAGCCCCGCCGAAGCATTGGATCGCCTCAGCATTCCGGCGAATGTGAAGGCTCGGATTGCCGAAGCGCTTTCGACCGGCAGTTCGATCATCGTTTCCGATCAAGGTATCGCCGGTGGCGAAACCGGCGAAGGAACCGATTTCATCGTTTCGCTGCGTTAAGACGGCTGGTCTGGCTTTAGGCCCTCTTCAGCGGTCTCTCCTGAGCGAAAATGATGGGGAGTTCCCTGGCAAATTGACCGCCGATGAAGCCGTTGCCGTGGCATCGCCGGTCCAATTACATTACGTTAATGCGGGGGTGGACAAGGCCTGGGCGATGGCTGAGAGGGCCGCGACCGGACATGATCAGCATGAGGTAGCAAGATGCGCATAGCGGCAGCATTGATCCTGACAGGCGCGATTTCGCTGGGTGCACCGGGCGCGGCCTGGTCGCAGACCGCGGCCACCAAGGGCGCGGCTGCGCCGCAAGCGGCTCCTGCGGCGCCAGCACCTGCCGTTCCGGCGCCCGCCGCGGCCCCGGCCCCCGCAAAGGCTGTGTGCGCCAATCCCGACGCGCTTGGAATTGCCCGCGTCGTCGAAATCGACACCACCGGCGGACCGGGCTTCGGTTTCGAGCACTTCAAGCAACTCGATTTCCTGCGCGACAAGGAAGTGGTGCTGACCTTTGACGACGGCCCATGGCTGGTCAATACGCCGTCGGTATTGAAGTCGCTGGCGGACCAATGCACGACCGGCATTTTCTTTTCGATCGGCAAGCACGCAACCTACTATCCGGAAATCCTGAAGCAGGTTCTGGCGGCCGGCCACACCGTCGGGTCGCACACCTGGTCGCATGCGACGCTGACCAACAAGAAGCTGACCGAACAGCAGCGCAAGGACGAGATCGAAAAAGGCTTCAGCGCCGTGAAATGGGCGCTGGGCGGCGTTTCGCCCGCGCCATTCTTCCGCTTCCCGGCGCTGCAGCATCCGCCGGAAATGGTGACCTATCTCGGCACCCGGAATATCGCGATGTTCTCCTGCGATCTCGACTTGTTCGACTTCAAGGCGCGTAATCCCCAGCAGGTGATCGACGTGACCATGAAGAAGCTCGACAAGCTCGGCAAGGGCATCATCCTGATGCACGACTTCCACAAGCATACGGCGGAAGCTCTCCCCGAACTGCTGAGCAAGCTGAAGGCCGGCGGCTACAAAGTCGTCAAGATGGTCGCCAAGGCCCCGGTGCAGACGCTGCCGCAATATGACGAAGAGCTTCTGAAAGACGCCAAGCTCCCCACGGTCAGCACCCGCCCGGTTTCCAGCGTCGTGCAGACGATCTCGCAATAGCCTTGCCGCGCGCGACAACGCAGATGCCGACGCTGCAGATCGAAGGCTACGTCATCGTGTCGGCCGACGGCATGCTGGCGAATGCCGATCGGGTGATGCCGAAGGAATTGAAATTCGAGGGCGACAAGCATTTTTTCACGGCGGCCCTCGACCGCGCCGACCTGATTGTGCACGGTCGTCATTCCGATGAGGATCAACCGAATTCGCCGCAACGCAAGCGGCTTATCCTGACCCGAAAGATCGGCGCGATCGCGCCCGATCCGTCCAATCCCAGGGCCACCCTGTGGAATCCGGCGGGTGCCTCGTTCGAGACGGTCTGCGACCACGCCGGCGTCGGCTCTGGCATCGTCGCCATTATCGGCGGCCCGGATGTGTTCGGAATGTTCATGGACCGCTACAACACGTTCTGGCTCTCGCAGGCGCCGCAAGTGCGGCTGCCGGGCGGCGAACCGTGCTTTCCCGGGGTGCCCGCGCGCTCGCCGCAGGATATTCTGGCCGCGCACGGCATGAAAGCCGGCGATGCCCGCATCCTCGACAGCGCGAATGCCGTCAGCGTGACGCCGTGGCGGCGGGTGGCGTAGAGCGCGATCGGTCTCGATGGTGTGAAAACCGACGCTCCCCTGTGGGGCACACCTAATTTTGCGGGCTGACGTCGCAACAGCTTCATCCAAAATTCAGCAATTTTCAGTCTATCGGTTGACGAAATCGGTATCTGCAACCTAATTCATTTCTGGCATCGCCTTCGGTATCGCCGAGCACCATGTTGCCGTCCGGAAACGGACGACTGATTCATTACATCGGTCACATTCGGCACCAACGCGCCGCGGTTGGCCGAGGAGCTTCGATGCCTCCACGTTCTTACGTCATCATCGCGATCGTGCTCGCCGCGCTGGTGGCGGGCGGTTTCCCGGACAGACTGGGGTTTTCAGTTTCCGTCTGGTACGCGGTGTTCGACGTCGTCCTTTGTCTCCTTGTAGTTCCCGGAGCGTTTAGAATTGCCCTCGGGCTCCAAACCCGAGTCTGGGTTGGGATAGCCTTGGCTTCGCCCGCATTGGCTTGCGGCGCCCTCGGTCTTTACAAGCTGACGCATAAAATCCTTACACCCATCCCGAGCGGGTTCAACGAGGTCGCTTATCTGGCCCTTTTGGCTGCGGCCGCCGCAGCGATGCATGTGGCAGAGACGCTATCAAGACCTCGCACAGCGTTTCGCGTTGGATACGGGATCCTGGCGATCGCGGCGCTTACGACGTGCCTTAACGGGCTTTCCCGCCCGATGGGTTGGATTTTCACCCAGCACTTCGATTACGCCTTATTGGCGGGGGCGGCGAATACCGCAGCCATTTTTGTCAAATATGGCGCGTTTATTGGTGCTGCGATGCTGATCGTTATTCGCCGCGACATCGAGCGCTGGACCGGCATCGTGATCAGCTTGATCAGCGCTTACTTGCTGTATTTGGCTCTGAGGCCGCTGTTTGTGGACGACGGCTTTACTTACTACGTGGGCTGGACGTTCTGGTTGTGGCCCGGCGCGACGCTGGTGGGCGGCGCCGCCGTTTGGCGAATGGGGTCCTTGCTCAATACATCGCCGGTCCAGGCGCGCGCTTTCGGCGCAGAACCCAACAAGATTTCAAACGAAATACCCGCCCAAGGTCATCCCGAGTCGCGTCCATTTGTGTCGCGCGGAATAGCGATTTATTTCGGCGTTTTAGTCGTGCTGACATTTATCGCATTCCTTCGCGATGCCGTTGGCATCGCGATGTTCTTGTTCATTGTCCCGGGTTTAATACTTATTGCTGCCCCGACCCTGCTCTATTATTCGACCGCTGCGCTGCCCGCATACTTTGTCAATCAATATTGGGGAAGCCGATGGCTCGCGGTCACGATAGGAGTCGCCAGCCTGGCGTGCGCGGCCGTGCTACCCCACTATTTCAGTTGGTACCTGCTGGAACGTCTCGTCGCTTCGGACCACTCGGACCCGCCGTCTTCGTTTCGGCCGCAATCCTTTGAGCTGCCGTTCCCGGAGGCCGACAACTATTGGACGAATTGGCGCCGACCGGAGAGCCACCGCACAACATCCGCGGCCCCCTGCGCAGATCTTTGTCAGCAGTTGCTGTTCAAGGGCCAGGTCGACCAGGTCGTCATCCGTGATCGTTCGGAACTGGGCGCCATGGTCGTCACGAGGATCGGGACTACCGATAATGTGATCTTCAAGCCGAGGTGGCGGCGGTTTCGGCTTCAGCAGCGGGAGGCATGTCCCGACACTTTGAGCCTGATCGCAGGTGAATTCGTTCATGAGGTCGCAGGTGGGCGATGCCTCGTCGAAGACGTCGTCGACAGTCCCGACGCCGACGTCGTTTTGTCGATATCCAAGACACCGGCTGTACCCGTCCCCAGGCGCGAGGGTCCGAGTATCGCTTTACGCAGTATCCAAACCGGCCCGATGACGATCACGCTTACAGAACGGCGCGATCAACGAACTGTCGCCGCCGAGGTAAAGACCACGCTGGATGCCCGTTACGCGCCGCTGCCGTTCTACTTCAGCGCAAAACCGGTTGGTCTGAGCTTCAATTTAGTTGTTGCGACCGATCGATTTCCAAGCAGCTCCGCTGACCCTTTTGAAATGATCGCTCGACGTTATGGCTTGCCGATCGCCCCGGCACCGAAGTCCGCCCGTTTATCGGTGATCCCGGTTTCGGATGATGATCGCAGCGCGGTCAAGGCGATCCTGAAGCAGGACTACGGCGCAGGCGGATATATCCCGATAACGCAGACGCGGCTGGTCGCGAGCTTCGCGAACGCCCGCCTCAAGAGCGGACAGCTCAATCAGGATGATATCGAGCTGGTCCGCGCCCTGCTGAAACAACACGCCTTTGCGGCACCAATCGACTCCAAACTGCCGCCATCGAGCTATCAGGCGCTCAAGCCGCTATTGCCGGATATGTTCGAACGGATTGCCGACAGGTCGGACGGGCAAAACGATATGGTAGAATCGTTGAACGTGATGTTGGACCATTTCTCCGCTGAAGACACCAATCCGTATTCGCTCGCCCTGTGCCAGCAAAGCAAAAACGCCGATCTGGATGTTTGCAATAAGGGAAAGTCTCGTAACGGCCACAGGAACTAACTAACCAAAAAATACGAAACGACGGGACAGTGCATTTGACCGACCGGGCGCGCCCTGCTCCGACGGACACCGCATCGCCAAGCATATCCATATTGTGGTCCCGATCGCGCAGCGACCTGTCATCGGAGGCCCTTCGCGCGATCCGTTGCGCCAATTTCCCCTGCGCGTTCAGGACGATTTTCTGAACCCGATCAAGCTGATGCTACCTGTCCAGTCCCCCTCGCAAAAATATTCCGGTTTCCTTTTCACGCAAATCACTTCCATATCCCTCGCCATACCGGCCCACACAAAGGGGCGTTTCGCGATCGTCACGGACGTAGGGTTGGGATGCGATGGACGCTGATGGCGCTGCTGACGAGAGCGCTTTATCCGCGGACGGCGAAGTCGTGTGGTCCTGACGCCTCAATGGTTGGCGTCAAGTTCTTGAGAAGCAAGCTTCTTGAGGGCGACGGTGACAACAAAGCCCGATCACCGGGGAGAGTACGAGGTAGACCGTTAACACCATCGCGTGCGGGAATGCCGGGTGTCCCGGTGCGACCGTGGTGACTAACGCGTGTGTTTTACTACCTTACACACGCGGCTGCGGGTGCAACGGGCACCCGGCATTCCCCACGCCCTTTGGTTTCTGGGCGAAAGATACACGCACAACTCGGGCGCTTGATGCCGCGAGAACGCGGAGGCGTATCGATTTGATATCATCCGGGATTCAATTTCATTTCGTCATTCCGGGATGCGCCCTCTTGGCGCGGGCCTCAGATGGGCAATTGCGCATCGGGGAATCCATACTCCCTGCGGGGGTTATGGATTCCGGGCTCGCTCGCTTCACTCGCGCCCCGGAATGACGACTTATTTTTATCGGGAAGCAGGTCGCCACCAGAGTGCGATGCGCTTTGACAACGCATCACGCGCGGCCTTCGCCCGAAACCACCTCAGACATCGCTGCTATAGGCACCTTCCCCTGCATGCGACACCTTCCTCAATCCCGCGACCATGAACAGCGCACCGATAAGCGACAGGTTCTTCAAGGCGTGGATCATATTGCCTGCGGCGTCGGCGCCGGTTTGATTCCAGAAGTCGTGATAGTAGAAGGTCGCCACGGCCACGAAGAGGATCAGCACGATCGCAAAAAAGCGCGCGCCGAAATTCAACGCGATCATGATGCCGCAGATCAGTTCAAGCGCGCCGGCCGCAATCGCCAGCATCTGCGGCGTCGACATGCCCGTCACACCCTCGAGTTGCGAGGTGTAGGTCGCCAGCGCCGCCGGAATAGCGATCTTTTCCGTCATCTGCGCCGTCGACGTCAAATTCAGGAGCTTGTGGGCTCCCGAAAAAATAAACAGCACGGCGAACAAAATTCGCCCAAAGGTGATAAACGCTGGCATTGGTCGGCCTCACTGAAAATGCTGCAGATGCGGTGTCGCAGTATAGCGGAATGATTATGAGGGGTCCGCCGCAGGTTTTCAAACAATCAAATCGAGGGAACGGGCATTGCCGGCGATAACCGGGAAGATTTTTCTTGGCCCATTTCTTTGTTCTGACGCGTTTTCTTCATCCGAAGCGGCATCCGCCCTGCATCAAATTCGACAGGCATTCGTCGTAAATTCTCTAGGCAAACAAGGTCGGTTGCTGACGGCCGGCTCGCTCCTGGGCTTCGACGGCGGCCACCGCAGTCATGTTGAGGATGCCCCGCGCCGTCACCGACGGCGTGAGGATGTGCGCCGGACGCGAGGGACCGATCAGGATCGGCCCCACCGGAAGCGCATCGGCCAGCGCCTTGATCATCTGATAGGCGACATTGGCCGTATCGAGATTCGGCATGATCAGGATATTGGCCTCACCTTCCAGCTTCGAGTGCGGCAGGATCAGTTTCCTCGCCGCCGCGATCAGCGCGGTATCGCCCTGCATTTCGCCGTCCGCCTCGATCTCCGGATGGTTCTGCTTCAGGATCGCGGTGGCGCGGCGCATCTTGCGCGAGGAGTTGGTGTCGTAACTGCCGAAATCCGAATGCGACACAAAGGCGATTTTGGGCTTGATGTTGAATCGCTGGACATGCACCGCCGCGAGCGCCGCCATTTCGGCAAGCTCCTCGGCGGTCGGGTTCGGCCTTACTTGCGTATCGGCAATGAAATGCGCGCCCTTGCGGGTAATCATCAGCGCAAGGGCTGCAAAATCACTCACGCCTGGAAGAAAGCCGATGATCTCGCGGACGTGGCGCAAATGGCTCATATAGCGGCCTTCGACGCCGCAGATCATGGCGTCGGCCTCGCCGCGGATCACCGCCAGTGCGGCGATCACGGTGGCGTTGGTGCGCACCACCGTGCGCGCGCCATCGGGGGTCACGCCGTGCCGGCCGGCGACGTCGATGTAGGACTGGACATAGGAGCGATAGCGCGGATCGTCCTCGGGATTGACGAGGTCGAAATCCTGGCCCGCCTTGATGGCGAGGCCAAATCGTTTGATCCGCGCCTCGACCACCGAGGGACGTCCGACCAGGATCGGCCGCGCCAACTTCTCCTCCAGCACCACCTGGGTCGCGTGCAGCACCCGTTCGTCCTCGCCTTCCGCATAGATGACGCGGACCGGCTGGGTCTTGGCCTTGGCGAATACCGGCTTCATGACCAGGCCGGAACGGAACGCGAAGCGCTCCAGTTGCGCCGCATAATCCTCGAAGTTCGCAATCGGACGGGACGCGACCCCCGACGCCATGGCCGCTTTCGCAACCGCCGGCGCAATGCGCAGGATCAGCCGCGGATCGAACGGGCTCGGGATCAGCGAACCCGGGCCGAAGCCCTGAGCTTCGCCGCTATCGAAGCCGGGGGCGATCGCATCCGACGGCGGATCGCGGGCGAGCTGCGCGATGGCTTCGACCGCGGCGTGCTTCATTTCCTCATTGATGGCGGTGGCCCCGACATCGAGCGCGCCGCGAAAGATGAACGGAAAGCACAGGACGTTGTTGACCTGATTGGGAAAATCGGAGCGCCCGGTGCAGATCATCGCGTCGGGCCGGGCTTTACGCGCTTCATCCGGCATGATTTCCGGCGTCCGGATTGGCCAGCGCCATCACCAGCGGCTTGTCGGCCATCGCCTTGACCATGTCGGGCTTCAGCACATTGGCCGCCGAAAGGCCGAGAAAAATGTCGGCGCCGCCGATCACCTCGGCCAGCACCCGCTTGTCGGTTTTCTGCGCATAGACCGACTTCCAGCGGTCCATCAGGGTATTGCGGCCCTCATGCACCACGCCGTCGATGTCGCAGACCCAGATATTCTTGCGCTGCGCGCCCAGCGAAACCAGAAGATTGAGGCAGGCGATGGCCGCAGCACCGGCACCGGAGGCGACGATCTTGACGTCGGCGAGCTTCTTGCCGTTCAGCAACAGGGCGTTGGTGATCGCGGCGCCGACGATGATGGCGGTGCCGTGCTGATCGTCATGAAATACCGGGATCTTCATCCGCGCCTTGAGCTGCGCCTCGATCTCGAAACACTCCGGACCCTTGATGTCCTCAAGATTGATGCCGCCGAATGTCGGCTCCAGCGCCGCCACCGTCTCGACCACCCGCTCGACGGTGTCGGCGGCGATTTCGATGTCGAACACGTCGATGCCGGCGAACTTCTTGAACAGAACCGCCTTGCCTTCCATGACCGGCTTCGATGCCAGCGGCCCGATATTGCCAAGGCCGAGCACCGCCGTGCCGTTCGACACCACAGCCACGAGATTGGCGCGGATCGTCAGCGATGCGGCTTCCGCCGGATCGGCGGCTATCGCCAGACAGGCCGCGGCCACGCCGGGCGAATAGGCGAGCGCCAGATCGCGCTGGTTGGCGAGCGGCTTGATCGCCTGAATTTCAAGTTTTCCCGGCCGTGGCAGCCGGTGGTAGGCAAGCGCCGCGGAGTTGAGATCTTCAGAATGGGACGCCATGCATTCCCCCCGCGGCTTCCCCGACCCCGAATTCAGACTTCGGTGACTCTTTCATGGAAGCTCAGTTTTGCGGCAGATTGAGCCGGATGTGAAGCTCGCGCAACTGCTTCGGGGCGACGTCCGAAGGCGCCCCCATCAGCAAATCCTCGGCGCGCTGGTTCATCGGAAACAGCGATATTTCGCGCAGATTGGTGGTGCCGCAAAGGAGCATGACAATGCGATCGACGCCCGCCGCCATGCCGCCATGCGGCGGCGCGCCATACTGGAACGCGCGGTACATGCCGCCGAAGCGCTCGACCACATCCTTCTCGCCGTAGCCGGCGATCTCGAACGCTTTCACCATGGCCTCGGGCCGATGGTTGCGGATGCCGCCGGAGGCGATCTCATAGCCGTTGCAGGCGATGTCGTACTGAAACGCCTTGATGGTCAGCGGGTCCTGACCGTTGAGCGCATCGAGACCGCCCTGCGGCATCGAGAACGGGTTGTGCGAGAAGTCGACCTTCTTGTCTTCCTCGTTGTATTCGTACATCGGGAAGTCGACGATCCAGGCCAGTTCGAACCGTTCCTTGTCGATCAGGTTCAGCTCTTCGCCGAGCTTGGTGCGGGCGAGGCCGGCGAATTTCCAGAACTTTGCGGGATCGCCGGCGACGAAGAACGCCGCATCGCCCTCCTTCAGGCCGAGTGCTCCACGAATGGCGGCCGTCCGTTCCGGGCCGATGTTGTTGGCAAGCGGACCGGCGCCCTCGCCGCCCTCGCGCCACATGATGTAGCCGAGGCCGGGCTGTCCCTCACCTTGCGCCCAGGAGTTCATGCGGTCGCAGAACGCGCGGCTGCCGCCGCCGGTGCCGGGGATCGCCCACACCTCGTTCTTGGGGTCTTCCAGCATCCGCGCAAACACCTTGAAGCCGGAACCCCGGAAATGCTCGGAGACGTCCTGCATCAGGATCGGATTGCGCAAATCCGGTTTGTCGCTGCCGTATTTCCGCAGCGCCTCCGCGAACGGAATCCGCGGCCACTTCCGGGTCACCGGTTTTCCCTTCGCAAACTCCTCGAACACCCCGGTGATCACAGGCTCGACGCTTGCAAAAACATCCTCCTGCTCGACAAAGCTCATCTCGAGATCGAGCTGGTAGAACTCGCCGGGCAACCGGTCGGCGCGCGGGTCCTCGTCGCGGAAACACGGCGCGATCTGGAAGTAACGGTCGAAGCCCGACATCATCAGGAGCTGTTTGTATTGCTGCGGCGCCTGCGGCAGCGCATAGAACTTGCCCGGATGAATGCGCGACGGCACCAGGAAGTCGCGCGCGCCCTCCGGCGACGACGCCGTCAGGATCGGCGTCTGGAATTCGAAAAATCCCTGCTCCTTCATCCGCTTGCGCATCGAATTGACAATTGCGCCGCGGGTCATGATGTTCTGGTGCAGTTTATCGCGGCGAAGGTCGAGGAAACGGTACTTAAGCCTTATGTCTTCAGGATATTCCTGTTCACCGAACACCGGCAGCGGCAATTCGCCGGCCGGCCCCAGCACCTCGATCGCGCTGACGTAAAGTTCGACCGCGCCGGTCGGCAGCTCGGGGTTGTCCGTGCCCTCCGGACGGCGGCGCACCTTGCCGTCGATCCGCACCACCCACTCCGAACGCAGCCTTTCGGCATCCCTGAAGGCCGGCGAATCCGGATCGGCCACGCATTGCGTCAGCCCATAATGGTCGCGCAGATCGATGAACAGCACGCCGCCATGGTCACGAATCCGGTGGCACCAGCCCGACAACCGCACGGTCTGGTCGATATCGCTGTCGCGGAGTGCGCCGCAGGTGTGGGACCGGTAACGATGCATGGATGTTCCAAAAACAGATGTCGGAGGATCGAATCGGGCGCCCAAGGCCAGCCCGCAAAGAGGTTGAGGGTTTACCCGAGGCTTCGGGGCGCGGCAACCAAGGGAACGCCCTGTTTTAGGTCCCAATGGACACTTTTCGAGTGCGATTGGCCCCTGGCATTTGCCTATTGGCGGGAGCTGCCTATCTTCGGGGGATGACGGTCCATTTCCCCTTCGAAAACACCTACGCCGCGCTGCCGGCCAACTTCTTCGCGCGGGTCGCGCCAACGCCGGTTGCTGCGCCGAGACTGATCAAATTGAACCGGCCGCTCGCCCGCCATCTCGGCCTCGACCCGGATCGGCTGGATAGCCCGGAAGGCGCCGAAATTCTCGCCGGCAAGCGGATCCCCGATGGCGCAGACCCGATTGCGATGGCCTATGCCGGCCACCAGTTCGGTCATTTCGTGCCGCAGCTCGGGGACGGCCGCGCCATTCTTCTCGGTGAAGTGATCGACGCCGACGGGGTCCGCCGTGACATTCAGCTCAAGGGGTCCGGCCCGACGCCCTTCTCGCGGCGGGGCGATGGGCGTGCCGCACTTGGTCCGGTGCTGCGCGAATACATTGTCAGCGAGGCGATGGCGACACTGGGCATACCAACCACGCGATCGCTTGCCGCTGTCATGACCGGTGAGCACGTGATGCGGGAGATGCCGTTGCCCGGGGCCGTGCTCACCCGCGTTGCCTCCAGCCATATCCGCGTCGGCACGTTCCAGTTTTTCGCGGCGCGTAACGACACCGAGGGCGTGCGGCGGCTCGCCGATCACGTCATCGACCGGCACTATCCGGAAGCGGCACGCGCGAACCGCCCCTATCACGCGCTGCTGGAAGGCGTGGTGGCGCGGCAGGCGAGCCTGGTGGCGCGCTGGCTGCTGGTCGGCTTCATCCACGGCGTCATGAACACCGACAACACGTCGATCTCGGGCGAGACCATCGATTACGGCCCGTGTGCTTTCATGGACCAATACGATCCGGCCACCGTGTTCTCGTCGATCGACGAGCAAGGCCGCTACGCTTACGCCAACCAGCCGCGGATCGCGCTCTGGAATCTGACGCGGCTGGCCGAATGCCTGTTGCCGCTGTTCTCCGACGTGCAGGATCAGGCGATCGCCGAGGCGCAGGCGGTGCTGGGCGATTTCGCCGCGCGTTTCGACGCTGCCTATCAGACCGGCCTGCGAAGCAAGCTCGGCCTGTTTACGGCGCGCGATGGCGATGCCTTGCTGGCGCAAGACCTGCTGGAGACGATGGCCAGGAACCAGGCCGACTTCACCCTGACGTTCCGGCGTCTGAGCGTTGCCGCGCAGGATCCCGCTGATGATCGCGAGGTCCGGCAATTGTTTACCGACCCCGCCGCCTATGACGATTGGGCGGTGCGCTGGCGGCAACGGATCGGCGACGAGCCCCAGGCGGCCGCCGCACGGCAAACCGCGATGCGGGCGGTCAACCCGGCCTTCATTCCGAGGAATCACCGGGTCGAAGCGATGATCGAAGCCGCCGTGAACCGCGACGATTTCGCACCTTTTGAGGAGCTTCTGACGGTGCTGGCAAAGCCGTATGAGGACCAGCCGGCGTTTGCAGCCTATTCCGAACCGCCCGAGCCGCATCAGCGTGTTCTGCAAACGTTTTGCGGGACGTGAATCGTTAACCGTCGCTAAAGCTTTTGCCCGACCGCGCCGCGGCGGCCGCCGGAAATTAACAAACAGTCAATCGCTTGCTTGCAAGTCTATCGATTTGCTGGGGGAATTGTCGTGTTTGATGCGTTGGTATTTGAGTTCATGGGATTGGCGATACTCGCACTCTGCGTCATCGTGCTGCTCGTTCCGGCGCAGCGAGGACCTGCCCGGTACAATCACGACGCCTGAGCCGGCCGCTTCAGGGATCCCTCTCGAGACCTGATCGCGGATGCAATCGGCGGTGTCCCGCTGGGCGCGCCCTCGCGAAAGGCCACCGTCAGGCGGAAATGCAGGGCTCAAATTCACCGCAAGACCCTTGACATATCAGCGCTTTCGGCAGAACGCCTCTCAGAAGCGTTATGGACCGTTCATGAATCTGATTACCACCACTTCGGAACTCGCCGCTGTTTGCGAGCGTCTCGCCAAACACCCGGTCATCACCGTCGATACGGAATTCCTGCGGGAGACGACCTATTATCCCCTGCTCTGTGTCGTGCAGATGGCGAGCGCGGAGGAAGCGGTCGTGGTCGATACGCTGGCCGAGGGCATCGACCTCAAGCCGTTCTTCGCGCTGATGGCCGACGAGAAGGTGTTGAAAGTGTTCCACGCCGCCCGCCAGGACATCGAAATCGTCTGGCACCAGGCCGGGATCGTTCCGCACCCGATCTTCGACACCCAGGTCGCCGCCATGGTGCTGGGCTACGGCGATTCCATTGCCTACGACCAGCTTGTCGAGCGCATCACCGGCCATCGGCCGGACAAGACCCACCGCTTCACCGACTGGTCGCGCCGGCCGCTGACCGCGGACCAGATGCACTATGCGGTCTCCGACGTCACCCATCTGCGCGACGTGTTCGCGGCACTGGATGCCGATCTCAAGAAGCGCAACCGCAGCGACTGGGTCAGCGAGGAAATGGAAGTCCTGACCTCGCCCAAGACCTACGATTTTCACCCCGAGCGTGCGTGGGAACGGCTGAAGACGCGGGTGCGCAAGCCCAAGGAGCTTGCGGTGCTGATGGAGGTCGCCGCCTGGCGCGAACAGGAGGCGCAGGGTCGCGACGTTCCGCGCAGCCGCGTCCTCAAGGACGATGCGGTCGGCGACATCGCCACCCACGCGCCGACCAGCCTCGAACGGCTGGCCAATCTGCGCTCGCTGCCCAAGGGGTTTGACCGGTCCAAATGGGGCGCGGATATCGTCGCGGCAGTGCAGCGCGGCCTCGCGCGCGATCCCGCAAGCTTGCCGAAAATCGAGAAGCCGCGCGGCAATTCAAATGGTGCGGCGATCGTCGAGCTTCTCAAGGTCCTGCTGCGGATGACGTCGGAACGGCACGCTGTTGCCAGCAAGGTCATCGCGACGGTCGACGATCTCGAGCAGATCGCGGCCGACGATCATGCCGACGTCGGCGCCCTGCACGGCTGGCGCCGCGAATTGTTTGGCGAAGCGGCACTGTCGCTAAAGCACGGCCGGCTGGCGCTCGCGATCGACAAGGGCCGGGTGATCAGGGTCGATCGGGATTAGGACAGCGGTCTCGCTGCCCGACACGTCCATGCAGATCAGCCGCTACCACTTCACCTCGACGCCAAGCGTGCCCTGATGCGACTGGTTGATGGCGCGGAACTTGCCGTCATAATTGGCATAGAGACGCACGGTGTCGTTCAGGCTGAGCGACGCCGACGCGCCGGCATCGGCGCCATACCTGCTCTCGCCGAGGCCCTGCACGGTGATGCTCTGCGGACCAAGGCTGACGATGGTCGAGGAGAAATTCTGCTCGAGGTTGTCGACGAATTTGCCGTAGGCGGACAGGTCGAGAATCCTCTGATTGATGATCCAGTAGTGCCCGATCTCGGCGCCGACCAGGATCCGGGAACGCTCTTGGGTGGCACCCGTCGCGGACACCGGGTCGAGACCGCCCATTTCCTGGAATGATCCGGTCGCTGCGCGCACATATTCAAAAGCCGCCTTTGGCACGATGCGGCTCTGGTCGAAGCTCCAGTAATAGCTGAGCTCGGTCAATCCGCCGTCGAGATGGGCGCCGTAGCTGGCACCGGCGAAGCCGACACCGGTGTCCCGCACCGAATTGATGGTCCCGAAACCGTGGACCAGCGCGATCGCCCATGTCCACGGCCCCCTGTCGATCGAGGCGTTCACACCGAACTGGGTGAGATCGAGCCCGGCCGACTGCAGCGCGAGCGGAACGTCGATGGCGGTGTGGCTTTGGTCAACCGAAACCCCGACATTGATGCCGGGCGCCACGCGCGCGCCGAACCCCGCAACGCCGCCCCAGGTTTGACGATGGTCACCGGCGAAATCGCCTTGGGCGCCATTGGTGGCCGAGATTCCGTAGAGCTCCCCCCACATTCGAAAGGTCGGCGCATCGGTGGCTTCCGAGGCGCCGCCTCCGCCCGGATTCCTGCGCAGCCCGCTGCCGAAGCCGTAGCTCGCCTGCTGTCCAAGGCGCTCCAGGAAATTACTGCCGAGGTTGGCCACCGCCGAGGTGGCCGACATCTCGGAATTGACCTCCAAGGGAAAGGGCGTCGGAGCGGGCACCACAACGGGAGTCACAACCGGTATGATAAGGGGTGGAGGCGGTGGTGGCGGGGGCGGCGGCCGTTGGGCCTGAGCGGGCGTTGAGGCGGCCGCCAAGGCGAGCCCAAGAACCATCGCAACCGCCGTTACGGACCTGCGCCCCGCCCGACGAAAATCCCTTGCTCGTGAAAACCACGATGGGCAGCGCATCAATGCATTCCCAAAAAAGCAGGCGCCGGCTCGACAAAAAATGCAAAAAAATCCCCGCCGGCCATGCCGATTTGCGCTCAATTCTCCGGGAGCGTCAATCGGTCGTGATCCCCGCCCATGGGCGATTACCGGGTATTGTGGTTCGGCTGCCACAGGTGCCGACGGGCGGCCTGATCGCTGAACTGATTTCCTGAGCCGTACCAGAAGCTTGCTAACGCGCAAATTTCGTGTTGCAATATCAGGCACAATCGGATCTAGGCCGTTCGACTGTGCGTTTCGCGACTAGGAAATTGAGCAGACCTCCGGAAGCCCGCTTGTGGCGTGGCACGCAGAGAGCGTGGCCGCGTCTTTTTTTCGTCTAGACCAGGAGACAGGCGATGCAAAAAGGCACCGTCAAGTGGTTCAACCCGACAAAGGGTTATGGGTTCATCAAGCCGATGGCCGGCGATAAGGACGTGTTCGTCCATATCTCGGCGGTCGAGCGCGCCGGACTCTCAACCCTCAACGAAAATCAGGTTGTCGAATATGACCTTGTGGAAAATCGCGGCAAGAACTCCGCGGAAAATCTCAAGGTCTCCTAACTTTGTCACGATCCGCGTAAGCCATCATGATGTACCCCCGGCTCTCGCCGGGGGATTATTTTTATGCAGCACTCGATGCGAGTAGCTTGCGTTCGCGGGCTGTAATAATGCCGACCACCGTGTCGTTGACGGGTGTTGCCACGCCGAGCGGCTTGCCCAACCGCGGGATCGCACCATTGATGGCGTCGACCTCGCATCGGCGGCCCGCATTATAGTCCAGCAGCATTGACGGGCGTGCGTCCGGAATTTTACCTCCCAGCTTGCGGATGTGCTCGATCGGATCGCCAACATTGAGCCGAACCTTCGAGGCCACAGCTACCGCTACGGCTTCCTCGGCGCAGCCTCGCGCCACGTTCCAGGCGTCCGGATCGGAGAGGATTTCGCCGATCGTCAACCCGGTCGTGCAGGACGTGCCGGAGAAGGCGACGTTCATGATCAGCTTTTCCCACACCATCTGCTTGATGTCGTCGAACAGCGCGACCTTGAAGCCGGCGGATTCCCATATCTTCGCCGAGGCCTGCAGAAGCTGCTTTGGCAGCCCGGCAAATGCGCCGAACCGGATCATCTCCATCCCGTTGTGATGGGCATGCCCCGGCGCCCGGATCGAGGCGCCGAAACCTCCGACAACGCCGACGGCGATACGGTCGGCGCCTAGAATCGGTGCGGCGATTTCCGGCGATCCGAGACCGTTCTGGATGGTCTGGACGATGGTCTCCGGACCCAGCAATGCAAGGCAGGATTGCGCCGCCGCCTCCACGTCGAACGACTTGGTGGCGATGATGACGAGATCGCATGGCCCGATCCCATCCGTTGTGGTCGAGGCATGAATCGGCACTGTGCGATCCCCGCTGGCACCTTCGCAACGCAGGCCCTTGGTGGCCATCGCCTCGGCATGATCGGGCCACAGCGTGACGGCATGGACCTCATGACCGGCGTCAACCATCAGCGCTGCATAGACCGATCCCATCGCGCCACATCCGACAACCGCAACCTTCGCCATGTTACTCTCCGTGCAAGAAGTCTGATGGTTCCGATGATTTTCGAAAACGCCGCGCTAGCTCGCGGCGGGTGAAATCAGGCTACCGTCGCCGCCGGCGCTGCCTGCCGTTCTGCAAACATCGCCCTCGATCCGAATCTTGCCGCTGGCCACCAGCCGCAGCGCATCGGGATAGATCCGGTGTTCGATCTGAAGAATGCGCGCTGCCAGCGTATCGGCCGTATCGTCATCGCTGACCGCGACCGCGCCCTGCATCACGATTGGACCGGCATCGGTCTCTGGAATGACGAAATGCACGGTGGCGCCGGAGATTTTGACGCCGGCGCGCAGTGCCTGACCTTGCGGGTCGAGGCCCGGGAACGACGGCAACAAGGAGGGATGAATATTGAGCATCCGTCCAAACCAGCGCTGCACGAATTCGGCCGTGAACAATCGCATGAACCCGCCGAGGCAGATCAGGTCGATCCTGTGCTGGTCGAGCGCCGACTGCAGAACCGCCTCGAACGCCGCACGATCCTTGCCGAAGGGCTGGCTTTCGATGGTGACCGCCGCGATACCGCTTCGTCTTGCCTTTTCGAGCCCGCCGGCGTCAGCCCGGTTGGAGATCACGACAACGATCTCTGCCGGAAAATCGGCCAGCCTTGCCGCCTCGATCAGCGCGGCCATGTTCGATCCGCGCCCGGAAATCAGGATGGCGACCCGGCGCTTCATCGCTTCACCACGCCAGATCGAGATGACCGTTATAGACCACGCGATGCTCGGCCTCGGCGTTGATCACCTCGCCCAGCAGCACGACGTTCTCGCCGGCTTCCGTCAAAATGTCGGTGACCTCTGCAACGGCGTCTGGTCTCACGATCGCAATCATGCCTATGCCGCAGTTGAACGTGCGCAGCAGTTCAAGTTCGGCGATGCGCCCCTGCTCCGCCAGCCATTTGAAGACCGGCAGCACCGGAAGCCGCGCCAGGTCGATGCCGACGCCGAGATGCTTTGGCAGCACACGCGGAATGTTGTCGGTAAAGCCGCCGCCGGTGATGTGGGCGAGGCCCTTGACCGCGCCGGTCTCGCGGATCGCGCGCAGGCAGGATCGGACATAGAGCCGCGTCGGCGTCAGCAGCGCACCGCCCAGCGTCATGACCGGTGAAAACGGCGCCTGCGCCGCAAAGCCGATACCGGACGCCGCGACGATCTTGCGAACCAGGGAAAATCCGTTGGAGTGAACGCCCGACGAGGCAAGTCCGATCACCGCGTCTCCGACTGCAATGTCGGGCCGCGGCAACAGGGTGCCGCGTTCGGCCGCCCCGACGGCAAAACCCGCCAGGTCGTAGTCGCCGTCCTTGTAGAGACCGGGCATTTCGGCGGTCTCGCCGCCGATCAGCGCGCAACCGGAGTCCCGGCAGCCCTCGGCCACTCCGGCAACAATGGCGGCGGCGGCCTCCGGATCGAGTTTGCCGCAGGCGAAATAATCCAGAAAGAACAGCGGCTCGGCGCCCTGCACGACCAAGTCGTTGACCGACATGGCCACGAGATCGATGCCGATGCCGCTGTGCAGGCCGGTTTCGATCGCGATCTTGACCTTGGTGCCGACGCCATCGGTGGCCGCGACCAGAACCGGATCCTGGAAGCCGGCGGCCTTCAGATCGAACAATCCGCCGAACCCGCCGATTTCGGCGTCGGCACCGGCGCGCGCGGTGGCCCGAACCATCGGCTTGATCAGATCGACCAGCCGATTGCCCGCATCGATATCGACGCCGGAATCCGCGTAAGTGAGCCCGTTCTTGCGGTCGACCATGGCCTGTTCCAGATGATGGCGGCTGGTTACGTCGGAATCCGCCAGTGTGCAATGCCTCGCTAGTCGCCGCCGCATATACTATGTAGACAACAACCGGTCCGGGCTGCAAAGGGCCGGATCTTGTACGAAATCAGGCCGGTAGCCGGGAAGCGCCGCGTGAGTATTCCGAACATCATCACCCTTGGCCGCATCCTGCTGGTGCCGGTCATCATCTGGGCCATTGCGTCCAGCCAGATGGAGATCGCCTTCGCGATGTTCATCGTCGCGGGTGTCAGCGATGCGGTCGACGGCTTTCTCGCCAAGCGCTTCAATATGGCCAGCGAACTTGGCGCGCTGCTCGATCCGCTGGCCGACAAGGCGCTGCTGGTCTCGATCTATATGGCGCTCGGGATCTGGGGCGCGGTACCGCGCTGGCTCGTCATCCTGGTGGTCTCGCGCGACATCATGATCGTGACTGCCGTGATTGTTTCGTGGTTGTTCGACAAGCCGATTCCGATGAAGCCGCTGATGGTATCGAAGCTCAATACGGTGGCGCAGGTGGCATTCGCGGCCCTGGTGTTGGCGGCTCTCGCTTTCGGTTTCAATTCAACGCCTTATGATCTGATCCTGATGAGCTTGGTAACGGTCTTTACTTTGGCTTCCGTATCCCTCTATCTCGTCGAGTGGGTGCGGCACATGAGCACGATCGAAGCAAGCTGATTCAAGCCGAACCAGTGGTGCTCTAGGCTGCCGAAATCGTGCGCCGGTCGGATTCCGGCCTGGAGACTTGGCTGGGAGACTTGGGTGGCAGGCCGCGTTCAACCTCGTCAGCTTGCGTTTGTGCTGCCGCACGCGGAAAGCCTTACCCGTGACAATTTTCTTGAAGGTCCTGCCAACGCTGCCGGGCTGGCGCTGGTCGAAAGCTGGCCGGAATGGCCAAACCGGATCATGCTGCTGGTCGGACCCGAGGGGTCGGGCAAGAGCCATCTCGCCGCCATTTGGGCCGAGCAAGCCGGCGCACGTTTCATCACCGCCCGCGCGCTGACGGCGGCTGCGGTGCCTGGCGCGTTGGCGACCGGCGCGCTGGTTGTCGAGGATATGAGACCGTCCGACTTCGATGAGCGCGCGCTATTTCATCTGATGAATCTCGCCCGGGAAGACGAGGCGTCGGTGTTGATCACCGCACGGGTGACCCCGGCCGCTTTTGAAGTAGACCTGCGCGATTTGCGGTCACGTCTTCGCGCCGTGCCTGTGGTGCCGCTGTTGCCGCCCGACGATCAGCTGTTTCGCGCCCTGATCGTCAAATTTTGCTCAGACCGCCAATTGGTCATCGATGAGACCGTGGTCAGCTATCTCGCGACCAGGATTGAGCGCTCGTTTGTCGCCGCACGACGGGCCGTTGAACTGCTGGACACCGAAGCATTGCGGCTGGGCCGCCCGGTCACCCGGGCGCTGGCAGCCGAATTGCTGCGCAACGGTTGATCCGCCTCCTGTTCGCGTCTTGACGGCACGGACGGTGGGAACGTCAATGTCATCGAAACGTCATGGCGATAACACATGGTTTGCGCCGCCTTCACCGTTATGATGCTGCGGTCTGCCCTCGAATGGACTGAAACTTCATGGAATCCGCGCAAGCTATTGTAATTAAAGAAAAAGAACCTGATATTGAGGCTGGCACAGTGATGGCGACCAGCCCCGAACGTTTCATCAATCGCGAGCTTTCCTGGCTGCACTTCAATCGTCGGGTGCTGGAGGAATCGGTCAATTCCGGCCATCCCGCGCTTGAACGGGTGAGATTTCTGTCGATTTCCGCCAATAACCTTGATGAGTTCTTCATGGTCCGGGTCGCCGGCATCAAGGCCCAGGTACGCGAGGGCATTGCCGAACGCAGCCCGGACGGCCTGACCCCCGCCGAACAACTCGTCCTCATCAACGAGACGGTGTCGAAGCTCACCTCCGACCAGCAGGCGATCTGGCGCGATCTGCGCGGCATCCTCGCCGAGGTCGGCATCGTTCTCGTCGATGGCCGCGACGTCACCAAGACCGAGCGCGCCTGGATCGAGGATCATTTCCTTCACAACATTTTCCCGCTGCTGACGCCGCTGGCGATCGATCCGGCACACCCGTTCCCGTTCATCCCCAGCCTCGGCTTTACGGTCGCGCTGCAACTGGCGCGCGTCTCCGACGGCAAGCCGATGAATGCGCTGATCCGCATGCCCGGCAAGATCGATCGTTTCATTCGCATGCCCGCGACCAAGGATGGCGCCGTGCGATTGATCACCCTGGAACAAGCCACCGGCTTGTTCATCGGCCGGCTGTTCCCCGGCTATACCGTCAAAGGCCAGGGTGCGTTCCGCATCATCCGGGACTCCGAGCTGGAAATCGAGGAAGAGGCGGAGGATCTGGTCCGGCTGTTCGAAACCGCCCTGAAGCGGCGGCGGCGGGGATCGGTGATCCGGCTCGAAATCGAAGCCAAAATGCCGGAAGAACTGCGCGCTTTCGTGCAACGCGCCCTCTCCACCACCGACGACGAGGTGCTGCTGGTCGACGGCGTGCTGGCGATGAACGAGCTGTCGCAGCTGACCCGGCTCGACCGGCCCGATCTCGAATTCGTACCCTATGTGCCGCGTCATCCCGAACGCGTGCGCGATCATGGCGGCGATATCTTCGCCGCGATCCGGCAAAAGGATCTGATCGTTCACCACCCTTACGAATCATTCGACGTCGTGGTGCAGTTCCTGCAACAGGCCGCCCGCGACCCCGACGTCGTCGCCATCAAGCAGACGCTCTATCGCACCTCGAACAACTCGCCGATCGTGCGGGCGCTCGCCGAGGCCGCGGAGGCCGGAAAGTCGGTGACCGCGCTGATCGAACTCAAGGCGCGGTTCGATGAGGAAGCCAACATTCGCTGGGCGCGCGATCTCGAACGCGCCGGCGTGCAGGTGGTGTATGGATTTATCGAACTGAAAACCCACGCCAAGCTGTCGCTGATCGTGCGCCGCGAGGGCGGCAGCCTCACCACCTATGTCCACACCGGCACCGGCAATTATCATCCGGTCACCGCGCGCATCTACACCGACCTGTCCTATTTCACGTCCGATCCGATCATCGGGCGCGACGCCGCGCGGGTGTTCAACTACATCACCGGCTATGCCGAGCCGAGCGATATCGAGAAGATGGCGGTGTCGCCGCTCACCTTGCGCAAGCGGATGCTCGAGCACATTCGCGGCGAGACCAGCTTTGCCCGCCACGGCAAGCCGGCGGCGATCTGGCTGAAGATGAACTCGCTGGTCGATCCGGACATCATCGACGCGCTATACGAGGCGTCGCAGGCCGGTGTGCCGATCGAACTGGTGGTGCGCGGAATTTGCTGCCTGCGGCCGGGCATTCCCGGACTTTCGGAGAATATCCGCGTCAAATCCATCATCGGCCGTTTCCTCGAACATGGCCGAATCTACTGTTTCGGGATGGGTCAAGGCCTGCCCAGTGCAAAAGCTGCTGTGTATATCTCGTCCGCCGACATGATGCCGCGCAACCTCGACCGCCGTGTCGAAATCCTTTGCCCGCTGCAAAATCCCACGGTGCATCAGCAGGTTCTCGAACAGATCATGGTCGCCAACCTGAAGGATACCGAGCAGAGCTGGCAGTTGTTGCCGGACGGGTCTTCAACGCGTATGAAGGCCGCCAAAGGCGAAGAGCCTTTCAATCTGCATAACTACTTCATGACCAATCCGAGTTTGTCAGGCCGTGGAAAGTCGCTCAAGGAATCTTCGCCGCGCCGGCTCACGCGTCGTACCGAACGTCAGCAATCATCATCATAAGGGGTCTTCACGGTGAAGCGGCCGCGTCAACGCGCTTCCAGCGTCGCGGTCATCGACATCGGCTCGAATTCCGTGCGTCTCGTCGTCTATGAATTGATGACGCGGAGCCTCGTCTCCATCTTCAACGAGAAGACCCTTTGCGGTCTCGGGCGCGAGGTCCAGACCACCGGTCTCCTGGCGCCGGACGCGGTCGCCAAGGCGTTGACGTCGCTGCGGCGTTTTCGCGCGTTGTGCAGGATCATGAAGGTCGGCCGCGTCCACGCGATCGCCACCGCCGCGTGCCGCGACGCCACCAACGGCCCGGATTTCATCGCCAAGGCGGAACGCATCTGCGGCGTACCCATCGAAATCCTGTCGGGTCCGCGTGAAGCGAAATTATCCGCGCTCGGCGTTGTTTCCGGCGTTCACAAGCCGGACGGCATCGTCGGTGACCTCGGCGGCGGCTCGCTGGAACTGATCGACGTACACGGCGGCCGCCTTCATAGCGGCGTGACCCTGCCGCTCGGAAGCCTGGCGTTGCAGGACGCATCGCAAAAATCGCTGAAGCGCGCCGAACGCATCGTCGAGACCGATCTTTCCGAGGTCGCCCAACTCAAGGCCGGCCGCGGTCGCAGCTTCTATGCGGTCGGAGGCACCTGGCGATCGCTGGCGCGCATCCACATCATCCAGAGCGGCTACCCGCTGCGGGTAATGCATGGCTATTCGATACCGGCGGCGGAGGCACTCGACTTTGCCCAGCGTCTGCGCCGTCTGGCATCGGCAAACATGCTGGCCAATATCGAGGTCATCGCCGACGCACGGCGGCCCTTGCTGACCTATGCGGCGCTGGTTCTCGAACACATCATCAGCGTCGCCAAGCCGAAGACCATCGTGTTTTCGACGTTCGGTGTGCGTGAAGGCCTGCTTTACGAGATGCTGCCCTCGGCCGAGCGTTCCAAGGATGGATTGATCTGCGCCGCCCAAACCCTGAACGAGCTGCTGTCGCGGTCCGCCCGCCACGCCGAAGAACTGACCGGATGGACCGATCGTTTCGTCAGGGTGGTCAAACTTCGGGAAACCGAAGAGGATCGCCGGCTGCGCCACGCCGCCTGCCTGCTGTCGGACATCGGCTGGCGGGTGCATCCCGACTACCGCGGCGAACAGACGCTCAATCTCATCACCAACGGCAATTTCGGCGCCATCAGCCATCAAGGCAGGGCTTTCGTCGCCCTTTCGGTTTTCTACCGCTATGCCGGCCTGAGTGAGGAAAACGAGCCGCCGGCGCAGATTCGTGAACTGTTGCCGCCCGCAATGGTCGAGCGTGCGCGGGTTCTCGGCGCGGCCTTTCGCGTTGCCCATCTGATCTCGGCGGCGCGACCGGGCGTGTTGCCGGCGATCCACTTTCGAAGCGACGGCCGCAAGCTGATGCTGGTGTTCGAACACAAGATGGTCGATCTGGTTGCCGATCGCGTCGGCAGCCGCTTCAAGCAATTGGCGCGATTGGTCGGCCGCTCCGGATCGATCGTCAGAAGCTGAAGCGCCATTTGGGCGCGCTACCGCGGCTCGATCGGCTGGGTCGCCTCGACAGCGTCGAGCCGCGCGGGAGGTTTGGAATGGCGCAGCCGGCGTTTCCGCCAGATCGATCCCGCCACCAATACAGCGATCGCCCCCAGCGCCGAGCAGATGTATTCGGCACTATCTCCGTCGCGCATGACGCCCGGTGGCACGCCGAACATCGCCACTGTCGCCTCGAGCTGGACGGCGATCCGGCTGTCGACCAGCCGTTGCAGGAAGGGATGCACGGCCGGATCGGTCGCGATCACGCCACCCGCGATCCACCCAAGCAGGATCGCGCCGAGCCAGACCAGAATTGGAAGCCGGTCCAGCACCATCATGATCAGCGCCGCGCCGGCGATAATCATCGGGATGCTGATGGCAAGGCCCAGGATCAAAAGCGGGAGCTGTCCGTTGGCGGCGGCGGCGATCGCGATGACGTTATCGAGACTCATGACGATGTCGGCGATCAAGACAATCCGGACGGCATGCCAAAGGCTGGTGCCGGCGTTGACGTCGTCGCCTTCATGGTCCGGCGCCAGAAGCCTCGCTGCGATGACGACGAGCGCCAGCCCGGCAGCGAGCTTCAGATAGGGCAGCTCCATCAAGGTCGCGACGATGCCGGTGAAGGTGATCCGCAGCACCACCGCGATGCCGGAGCCGATGGTCATGCCCCAAAGCCGCTGCCGGCGCGGCAGACCCCGGCAGGCCATGGCAATCACCAGCGCATTGTCGCCGGACAACAACACGTTGATCCAGATGATCTTGCCGACCGCAAGCCAGAACGTCGGTTGCTGCAGATCGGTTTGGAATTGCGCTAAAACCGCACCGGCGGTTGCGGGATCAAAGACCTGCAATAGCCCGATCAAAGCGAAAGCCCGTTCACAGCGAATCCCTACCGACCCAACGGCCGCCGCCGTCAGGATCGACTAGATTGCGCGCCGCTGTCAGTGTCAATCAACCGACGATTTCGTTGCCCGAGAAAAACTGGGCAATTTCAATAGCCGCCGTTTCGGCTGCATCGGAGCCATGCACCGAATTTTCGCCGATCGACTTGGCGTGCAGTTTGCGGATCGTGCCATCGGCCGCCTTGGAAGGATCGGTCGCGCCCATCACATCGCGATGCTTGAGCACGGCGTTTTCACCCTCGAGCACCTGAACGACCACGGGAGCCGAAATCATGAAATCGACCAGTTCGCCAAAGAACGGCCGCGCCTTGTGGACGGCATAGAAGGTTTCGGCCTGTTCGCGGGTCATGCGAATGCGCTTCTGGGCGACGATGCGAAGTCCGGCCTTCTCGATCAGCGCGTTGATCGCGCCGGTCAGATTGCGCGCGGTCGCGTCCGGTTTGATAATCGAAAAGGTGCGTTCAATCGCCATGATTTCGTCCTTGAAAAGCGCTGGTGGGAGTGCGGCGCTTATATCGACGCCATCGGCGAACGGCAAGCGATCAGGCGAGCGGCAGCCGATTTCAGGGCCGGCAATGCCGCAACACTTTAATGCCTAAAATTACAACAATTTCACCAACATGAACCCTCTCTGAAACGCCCGTCCGGGATTCATTCAGCCTCTCGGGAATAGCCTTCCCTCAACCGAACGCCTCTCCAGTTCAGGGGGACGCCGGGGACAGTGACTTCACCGATGGCGCCAGCCGCGCCGAACCTGAGGAGATGATCATGTTACGCAAACTCTCGCTTGTTGCAGTTGCCGCAGCTTCGCTGGGTCTGGCCGCATTGGCGCCGACCTCCGCCTCTGCCTGGGGTGGTCATGGCTGGCACGGCGGCGGTTGGCACGGTGGCTGGCATGGCGGCTGGGGTTGGGGCGGTCCTCGCTTCTACGTCGGCGGTCCGGCCTATTACGGGTACGGCTATGGCTATGGCGGCTGCTATGTGCGGCAACTGGTTCCGACGCCGTGGGGCCCGCGCTGGCGCCTGGTAAACCGCTGCTATTGAACTCAATCGTCCGGTCCGGACGTCAAAAAAGGCCCTGGCCGGCGGCGGCCGGGGCTTTTTTGTCCTCCAGTCGATGGAACCGCGTCGCGTTGGTCCGATTTTTACCGGAAAGAAACGCATTCCAACGGTGGCAGGAAACCATTTTCGTTGCAGCGACTTGTTTCTGCGTCATCTCGTTGAACTGAACGCGAAGCGGAAACCGTCATGGATAGCCAACAAATCGATCGCAGCACCAGCCGATCGATCTGCGACGCCGTCGCTGAACGGCTGCAGCAGGACCTCCGCCCGGAGGCTGCGCCCCTGTCGCCCCATCTCCAGCATCTGCTCGAGGAGTTGCGCAGGCGGGACTGCGAAAGCCACCGGAGGTCGTCGCACTAGCTCGGCGTACTGGGTGGGTTATGTGAACCACCCAGGGCGATATTTTACGCACAAACCGGTTGCGTTTGGCGGCGGCTCCGGTGACAACGCCGCATGCTCTCAATATCAGATATTTCGGTCCGGATTGCCGGGCGGCTTTTGATCGATAACAGCTCGGCGCAGATCGTGCCCGGCGCGCGCGTCGGCTTTGTCGGCCGCAACGGCGTCGGCAAATCGACGTTATTCAGCGCGATCCGCGGCGAGTTGCCGACCGAAACCGGCACCATCACCATCCCGCCGCGCTGGCGCGTCGGCAGTCTGGCGCAGGAAGCGCCCGACGGGCCTGAGAGCCTGATCGAAGTCGTGCTGAAGGCCGATCTGGAGCGCGACGCGCTGCTGCGCGAAGCCGAGACGGCGCACGATCCGCACCGGATCGCCGAAATCCAGACCCGGCTTGTCGACATCGACGCCCATTCCGCCCCTGCCCGCGCGGCCTCCATTCTCAGCGGCCTTGGATTTTCCACCGCCGACCAGGCGCGATCCTGTTCGGAATTTTCCGGCGGCTGGCGGATGCGCGTCGCGCTCGCGGCGACGCTGTTTTCGGCGCCCGATCTTCTGCTCCTGGACGAGCCAACGAACTATCTCGATCTCGAGGGCACGCTCTGGCTCGAAGATCATCTGGCGAACTATCCGCGCACCGTGATCGTCATCAGCCACGACCGCGACCTGCTCGACACCTCGGTCGACCAGATCCTGCATCTCGATCGCGGCAAGCTGACGCTCTACAAGGGGACCTATTCGTCGTTCGAAGAGCAGCGCGCCACGCGCGAAATGCTGGATGCCAAGCACGCCAAACGCCAGGCCGACGAGCGCAAGCGGCTGCAGGCCTTCGTCGACCGCTTCAAGGCCAAGGCCTCGAAAGCCCGTCAGGCACAGTCCCGAGTCAAGATGCTGGAAAGAATGAAGCCGGTCACCGCGCTGGTGACGCAGGACGTGCGCGAGATTTCATTTCCGAATCCTGAGAAGATGCTGTCACCGCCGATCATCGCCGTCGACAATGTTTCGGTCGGCTATGATCCGAAAAAGCCGGTGCTCAATCGCGTGACATTGCGCATCGACACCGACGACCGCATCGCGCTGCTCGGCGCCAACGGCAACGGCAAGTCGACGCTGGTCAAGCTGCTCGCGGGCAAGCTGCCGCCGTTTGCCGGCCATGTCACCCGCGCGGACAAATTGTCGGTCGGCTATTTCGCGCAGCATCAGGTCGATGAGCTCAATCTCGACGGATCGCCCTACGATCACGTCCGCAAGCTGATGCCGGACGCCACCGAAACCAAGATCCGCGGGCGCACCGGCGCGATCGGTTTCTCCGGCAAGACCGGCGACACCCTGGTTCGAAGCCTGTCGGGGGGTGAAAAGGCGCGGCTGCTGCTCGGGCTTGCGACCTTCTTCGGTCCCAACATGATCATTCTCGACGAGCCGACCAACCATCTGGACATCGACAGCCGCGCGGCACTTGCCGAAGCGATCAATGAATTTCCCGGCGCGGTCATCATGGTTTCCCATGACCGCTATCTGATCGAGGCCTGCGCCGATCAATTGTGGGTGGTGGCCGATCAGGCCGTCACGACCTATGATGGCGACCTCGACGATTACAGGCGGATGGTGCTGTCGGCGCGCGGCATGCGCGCCAGTTCGCGCGACCGCGACAGCAGCGAACGCGGCAATGGCCGCGACAAGCCTCAGCGCAACAGGAGCGAAAAACGCGCGCCGCTGAAGCAGCGGATCTCCGAGGCCGAGGCCGAGATCGCGCGCATCAACGGCATCATCGCCAAGATCGATATTGCGCTTGCGCTGCCGGATCTGTTTCAGCGCGACCCGAAGCAGGCCGCCCAGCTCAGCAAGGCGCGCGCCGGCGCGGCCAACGCCTTGCAGCAAGCCGAGGAAGCCTGGCTGACCGCAAGTTCGCAGTATGACGAGGCGGCCGGCTGAACTAAAGCGTTTTCCAGCGAAGTGGGTATCGGTTCGCGTGAGGAAAACGCGTCAAACAAGATGAGAACTTTTCCAGGGACGATATTCAGGTCGCCGCCGGCTTCTTCTTCGACTTTGCGGGCTTGGGCTGTACCACCGCGCCAGGCGCGCGCTCGATCGATGTCAGCCGTCCACCGGTGAAGGTATAGATCCCGGCGCGCTGGCCCTGCATATAGCTGATGACCGCCACCCGATCGCCACGCCCATTGTTCGACAGATTGACGCTGCCAGGTGAACCAATGCCGCGCACGACATCGCATTCGGTGTGACCCAGCGCCACCGTCCCCGTGGTCGTTGGCGGCGGTGAGGCGGCGGCTCCCTCGGCCAAGGCGTTGGAGCCGCCGGGAGGCGCCATTCCCGCACAATAGCCCTCGGCACTGACCAGATCGTCGGCCGTAATCGGCTTGTTGGGCGTCAGGGGCGGTGTTTCGATCGAAACGTTTTTGATGAACAACCTGCCCGAGCGCGAAAACCACTCCGCGTCCTTTGACAGAAGGTCGGACGAAAACATGTCGGACGCGCCGGCGCAGCCCGCCACGACCGGGGCAAACAGCAGCAACGCCAGCAGGCGCTTTCGATGAGCGTTCTTGTCTCGCACGATGAATTAAGTTCCTAGACCGCCCTAAGCGGTTGTCCCAACATCACTTTGCGGCACGACCGTGGCTAAGCGCAAGCCCCCCGGCCGAAACCGCAGATTATCATTAATTGTCAGGGATCGCTATTCCCGCCGCTGCCACCGGCCCCGATCATCGGCCTGCCAGTAGGTGACCTCGAACCCTCGCGTCCTGCAATCGGTCCAGGCGCCCCGTGCCGCGGCCAGCGCTTCGCCATCATCGCCGTTGAAAACCAGAACCAGCCGCTGATAGGCGTCCGAATCGACAGGCAAAGCGGCATTGTCGACCAGAAATCTGACATTGGCCCGGTTCGGATTGCCCTCCTCGGCGGTCAGCACGATCGGCTGATCCTGTGCGTCGCCGGCGCGCCATGTGGCATGCGGCAAGAACGAATCGTCGCGATAGGTCCACAAATGAGCGTCCAGCGCCTCGGTGCGCTCTTGCGACGTCGACTGCACGACAACCCGCCAGCCGCGTTCCAGCGACTTCTCAAGCAGAGGCGGCAAAACACTCTCGAGCGACATGTTTTGCAGATGATAGAACAAAACTTCCGTCATCCGTGTTCAGCTACTTCCTGGCTTCGTAATATTCCGCGACCAACCGTTCCAGCAGGCGCACCCCATAGCCCGAGCCCCAGCTGTGGTTGATCTCGGATTTCGGCGCGCCCATCGCGGTTCCCGCGATGTCGAGGTGCGCCCACGGCGTATCATCGACGAAGCGCTGCAGGAACTGCGCCGCGGTGATCGAGCCGCCGTTGCGGGTGCCTGTGTTCTTCATGTCCGCGAACTGCGAGTCGATCTGCTTGTCGTATTCCGGACCGAGCGGCATGCGCCAGACCCGCTCGCCGGTCTCCATTCCGACCTTCGTCAGCCGCTCCGACAATTCGTCATTGTTGGAAAACAGCCCGGCATATTCGGTGCCGAGTGCGACCATGATCGCGCCGGTGAGGGTCGCAAGGTCGACCATGAATTTCGGCTTGAACTTTTTCGCCACATACCAGAGCACATCCGCCAGCACCAAGCGGCCTTCGGCGTCGGTGTTGATGATCTCGATGGTCTGACCGGACATCGACGTCACGATGTCACCGGGGCGTTGCGCGTTGCCGTCGGGCATGTTCTCGACAAGGCCGATGGCCCCGACCGCATTGACCTTGGCCTTGCGGGCCGCCAGCGCATGCATCAGCCCGACCACGCAGGCAGCGCCGCCCATGTCGCCCTTCATGTCTTCCATGCTTCCTGCAGGCTTGATGGAAATGCCGCCGGTATCGAAGCAAACGCCCTTGCCGATGAAGGCAACCGGCTGGTCGCCGCGCTTGCCGCCGTTCCAGCGCATGATCACGGTGCGGCCGGGCTGCGTGGAGCCCTGGGAGACCCCGAGCAGCGCGCCCATCCCGAGTTTCGTCATGGCCTTGACGTCCAGAACCTGGACATCGACGCCGAGCTTGCGCAGCCGGCTGGCGCGGCGCGCGAATTCCACGGGATAGAGCACGTTCGGAGGCTCATTCACCAGTTCGCGCGCCATGATGACGCCGTCGACGATGTGCGCGTCGGGCGCAAACGCCTTGCGCGCGGCGACCACATCGCCGACCGCGATCGAAACGTCAGCGCGCAACGCGGCGTCCTCGCCGTCTTTCTTCCTGGTCTTGTAGCGGTCGAATTTATAGGCGCGCAGCCGCACGCCGGATGCGACCGCCGCGGCCTGCTCGGGCTTCAAGGCCCCTGTCGGCAGTTCGGCGATGATCGTCACCGCGTCATTGCCGGCGCGCAGTTTGCCGGCGACCGCGCCGCCAAGCTTGAGAAAATCATAGTCTTTGATCGCCGAAAGCTTGCCGGCGCCGACCACGATCAGGCGTGCGGCCTTGAGACCCTCAGGCGCCAGAATATCGAGTGCGGATCCGCTCTTTCCCTTGAACTGGTTGGTGGCCGCGGCGCGTCCGACGACGTCGGTCGCGTCCCCCAGCGCCTTGCGGGTCGCGGCGCCGAATTTCAACGTGTCGTCGCAGAACACCACCAGAATGCCGCGCGGAGCGGTGGAAAACGGAACGAAGCCGACCTTGACGGCGTCGGACATAGGCAAATCCTCCAGAATAAGGCTGTAACCGGGTAAGAAGAAACCCGCGGGGCGCGATGCGTGGAATGCTCACTTTGGCTGTGATGCAGATAGATTTAGAGCGTGGTCGGGGCACTATTGCCTGTCAGCCGCGGCGCTGCCAAGCGTCCCCGTGGCCGAGAGGTCACAGAGCGCGAATTATTAACCATATCCTAAGGGTGCCTTGGCGCAGCCATTTTGTTGACGGATCAAAGGGATGGTAGTGAGAGAGTGGGGCCGGCCGGAGCAATGGCGCGCGACCAAAGGGGATCCCGAATTTCGGGATTGGTCGCAGCGTCAGTTCCGGTTCGCAGGGCGGGGTCGTGCGGTAACGATGGGGTCGATCGTCAAATACATCTTTCGCACGACGCTTGCGTCGTTTGCGCTGATTCCTGTCGGCCTGGCCGCAGTTTTCCAGATGGCGCCGGACCTTGAACCGACCTCGGGCGGCATTGATCCGATGACCGGCCGGATTTGGACGATCCCGACAATTCTCGGTTTCGACAGCCGAATGATTCCGGCGTTCGCGATCAGCAAATCGCCGGTGTTCGCGATCGGCGAATCGAACGCGCGTCTTCCACGGCTTTTGGGGCGGCCGGTCACCGCATGAGCATGATGACCAACACGCTCGGGCGTTATTTTGCGGGCCGCTTCGTGGTCTCGGCGATCGGCGTATTCGCCAGCATCTTCGTCCTGCTTGTGCTCGTCGATTACATCGAGATGGTCCGGAAGACCTCTGGGCTGGTGACGGCATCCGCCATTACCGTCGCGGAGACGTCGCTGTTCCGGGTTCCTCAACTGCTCGAAAAAATGATGCCGTTTTGCATCCTGATCGGCGCGATGACCTGCTACCTCGCGCTTTCGCGGCGGCTGGAGCTGGTGGTCGCACGCGCAGCCGGCGTTTCCGCCTGGCAGTTCATCGCGCCGGCATTGGCGAGCGCGATCATGCTCGGGATCGTGGCGACGACTGCCTACAACCCGATGTCCGCCAATCTGCGCGAAGTCTCCAAACGGATGGAGGCGGAGCTGTTCGGCTCCACTCCCGGAGGCGGAATACAGGACGCAGCCGGTTTCTGGATCAATCAGGTCAACAATGACGGCCAGGCCATCATCAACGCCGCCCGCAGCGAACGGCAGGGCGTGCGGCTGACCGGATTGACGGTGTTCAAATTCGATACCGACTACCAGTTCAAGGAGCGAATCGAAGCCCAGGAGGCAACGCTGGAGGATGGGCGCTGGGTGTTCAAATCGGTACGGCGATACACCCTCGATCGTCCCGCCGTTGATCAGGACAGCTTCGTCCTCCCGACCACCCTCACCCCCGCCCAGGTTCGCAACAGTTTCTCCACGCCGGAGACTGTGTCTTTTTGGCAACTTCCGAACTATATCCGCTCGTCCGAGAGCTCCGGATTCGCGACCGCCGGATATCGGTTGCAGTATCACAAGCTGCTCGCACAGCCGTTTTTATTGGCGGCAATGGTGATGGTGGCGGCCGCGGTGAGCCTGCGGTTCTTCCGTTTCGGCGGCGTGCAAAAGATGGTTTTGAGTGGCGTGGGTGCAGGCTTTCTGCTCTACGTTCTGTCGAAAGTAACCGAGGATTTGAGCAAGGCTGAGTTGATGCATCCGATCGCTTCGGCGTGGTTGCCCGTATGCGTGGGCGGCCTCACCGGCTTTTTGGCCTTGTTGTACCAGGAGGACGGGTAGTGGCCGTTGTCGCCGCCCGCCAGGGAAGGTCGTCTGCGTTGCGGCGGAGCACCGGTGTGCGCCGCCGTCGGGGTCGCTTGGCCGCCAGCGGACCCGTTCTCGCGCTCGTTTTCGGCGTCATTTTCGCCGCCGCGCTCGGCATTGTCCTGACAGCTCCGGCCTCGGCGCAGACTTTCACCTACAATCCGCAACCGCCGCATCCGAGACCGCAACGTCCGCCCAACGACGGACAGATGCTGGTCCAGGCAACCGAGGTCGATTACGACTACAACAATTCACGGGTGTCGGCGGTCGGCAACGTGCAGATGTTCTACAACGGCACCAGCGTCGAGGCCGACAAGGTCATCTACGATCAAAAGACCAAACGGCTGCATGCCGAAGGCAACATCCGCATGACCGATGTGGATGGCAAGATCACCTATGCCAACATTCTGGATTTGAGCGACGACTACCGCGACGGGTTCGTCAATTCGCTGCATGTCGACACCGCCGATGCGACGCGAATGGCTGCGACGCGCGCCGACCGCTCCAACGGCAATTACACCGTGTTCGAGAACGGCGTCTACACGGCTTGCGCACCCTGCAAGGATGATCCGAAGAAGCCGCCGCTATGGCAGGTCAAGGCCGCGCGCATCATTCACGACCAGACCGACAAGATGCTGTACTTCGAGAACGCGCAGTTGGAATTCTTTGGCGTTCCGCTGGCGTACCTGCCGTATGGTTCAGCCCCCGACCCGACCGTCAAGAAAAAATCCGGCTTCTTGATGCCGGAAATCAAGAGAACCGGCGATTTACGGATACGGCATTGAAGCACCGTTCTTCTGGAACATCGCGCCTGACTACGACGCAACCTTCAGCCCGCGCTACACGACCCAGCAAGGCGTGTTGTTGCAGGCCGAGTTCCGTCAGCGGTTGCTCAACGGATCCTATGAAATCCGCGCCTATGGCATCGATCAGCAGGATCCCTCAGCGTTCGCCGGTCAGCCCGGAGACCGTCAGTTCCGCGGCGGCGTCGAATCAAAGGGCCAGTTCGCGCTGAACGACAAATGGGTCTGGGGCTGGGAGGGCGTCGCGCTCTCCGATTATATGGTGATGTCCGACTACAACCTGTCGCTGTACAAGGACCCGCTTGCCGCATTTCTGGCTTTGCCGACCGAAGCCATTTCGCAACTCTATCTGACCGGCGTCGGCAATCGCAGCTACTTCGACGCACGCGCGATCTACTTTCTCAGCCTTTCGGGCAATCAGTCCCAGGTACCCGTGGTTGCGCCGGTTATCGACTATTCGAACGTGATCAATCACTCGGTGCTGGGCGGCGAACTCAGCTACAAAGGCAACTTCACCAGCCTGACTCGCGATACCGCGGCTTTCGATCCGATCACCGCAGCGGCGCTCGCCAACGGCTCATGCCTCGCCACAGGAGCCGACCCGGCCAGGAATATAACGCCTGCGAACTGTCTGCTGCGCGGCATGCCGGGCACCTATACCCGGGCAACGGGCGAAGTGGATTGGCGGCGCTCGTTCACCGATCCGGCCGGCGAGATCTGGACGCCCTTTGCAAGCGTTCGGGTCGATGCGATCGATACCTCGGTTGCCAACCAGCCGGGCGTTTCGAATTTCCTTCAGACCGGCGAATGGCAGGCGCTGCGGGTGATGCCCACGGTCGGCCTCGAATATCGCTACCCCTTCATCAACGTTCAGCCGTGGGGAACCACGACGATCGAACCGATTGTACAGGTCATCGCCCGTCCCAACGAACCCCAGGCGGGCAAGCTTCCCAACGAAGACGCGCAGAGCATGACCTTCGACACCACCAACCTGTTCAGCGTCGACAAATTCTCAGGCTACGATCGCGAGGAAGGCGGTGGCCGCGCCAATGTCGGCGTACAGACGACGACGCAGTTCGACCGCGGCGGCTCGGTCACCGCGGTGTTCGGACAGTCCTATCAGCTGTTCGGCTTGAATTCCTTTGCGGTGCACGACGTCACCAATACCGCGCTGGACTCCGGTCTGGACAAGCCGGTATCGGACTATGTCGCCAGCATCAACTATTCGCCCAACAGGACCTACACCTTCAGCACACGCGCGCGATTCGACGAGGCGACCGGGAGCGTCGAGCGCTTCGAGGCTGAAGGCAAAGCCAACTACGATCGCTTTTCGGTCAGCCTGCTGTACGGTGACTATGCCCCGCAGCCCGAGATAGGATACCTGACGCGCCGTGAAGGTGTTCTCGGCACTACCAATATCAAGCTGGCGTCAAACTGGGTGCTGACCGGATCCGCCCGTTGGGATCTGATCCTGAACGAACTCAACCAATACGCCGTCGGCTTTGGCTATGTGGACGACTGCTTCGTAATAGGAGTGAACTACGTCACATCCTTTTCCTACGCCACCACCACCTCGCCGCCGATCCTCGACCATGTTTTCATGCTGCAGCTCGGCTTGCGGACGCTTGCCAATACGCACGCAATAGAACAGCGGCGGCATCTCCCGACGGATGACTGGCCGGCACGTCGCGGATCGAACTCGAATTGGTTGATACGGCGAATATGATCATGACGACCACATCCCCTCAGCGCCTTTCGTTTCTCGGCCTCGGTTGCGCGGCGGCGCTATTGCTGATGCTTTGCGCAACGCCGTCTCGCGCGCAGACCGTCGCCGTCATCGTCAACGGCGACCCCATCACCAATTTCGACATCGAACAGCGCAGCAAGCTGAACTTCCTGTCGACGCACAAGCCTCAGGTCCGCAAGCAAGTGATCGACGAACTGATCGACGAAAAGATAAAGATCAGGGAAGGAAAGAAATACAGTATCGACCCGTCCTCATCCGACATCGACGGCTTGTACTCGGGCATGAGTTCAAGGATGCACATCACGCCGGATCAACTCACCAAATCCCTGGCAAGCTCGGGCATTCGGCCCGAAACGCTCAAGGAACGCATGCGGGCGGAGATGATCTGGTCCAGCCTGATCCGCGGGCGGTTCAAGGAAAGCCTGCAGGTCGGAGAGAAAGAGGTCGCCGCCGCCGCCAAGAGCAGCGAGACCCCCGATAAAGCGGGCGCCGACAGCTTCGAATATAAAATGCAGCCGATCGTCCTG
Source organism: uncultured Pseudomonadota bacterium (assembly GCA_963819325.1). Taxonomy (GTDB): domain Bacteria; phylum Pseudomonadota; class Alphaproteobacteria; order Rhizobiales; family Xanthobacteraceae; genus Bradyrhizobium. The sequence goes on along the minus strand of CAWFVT010000012.1, from coordinate 215,274 downwards.
ATTGTCGAACGGGGATCGCCGCCGGCCGCCACCGAGGCCAGGCGCAAGGAAGCCGAAGCCCTGCGCAATCGCGTGCAGACCTGCGACGAGGCGAACGCCTTGTTCAAGTCCATGCAAAATGCGGCGATACGAGACGCCGTGACGAAGACATCGGCGGACCTGCCGGCGCCCCTTCGTGAATTGCTCGACAAGACTCCGATCGGTCATTTGACCGAGCCCGAAGTGACAAAACAGGGCGTGGAGATGGTGGCGCTCTGCGACCGCAAGCCGACCAGCGTCGATACGCCGAAAAAGAAGGAAATTCGGGACAAGATGTTTTTCGACAAGTACGAGGCAAAGTCGAAAGCGTATCTGCAGGAAGTCCGTAAAGCTGCGATGATCGAATACCGCGAGAATGAAAACAGCAACGAACAGCCTCACAATAACAAACGCCATTGACGCATGGCACAGCCCCTCGCGCTGACGATCGGCGAACCCGCAGGTATCGGACCCGACATCGCCATCCAGGCGTGGCTGCGCCGCAACGAGCTGAAACTCCCGGCATTCTATCTGCTCGGCGATCGCGACTTTCTCGGCAAGCGGGCGAAGGCGCTCGGACTCGAACTCAAACTCGCCGACGTTAGGGCCGAGAATGCCTCGGACGCGTTCGCGGACGCTTTGCCGGTCGTGGCCACCGGCCATATCGCCACCGCCCGACCAGGCCAACCCGATCACACCAGTGCAAGCACAGCCATGTTCTCTATTCGCCAGGCCGTCGGTGATGTGCTTGCCGGACGGGCGAGCGCCGTTGTCACCAATCCCATTGCCAAGAGCGTGCTCTACCGCACCGGATTTCGGCATCCCGGCCATACCGAATTTCTCGCCGAACTCGCAGCGACCGGTGGCCACACGCCGCAACCGGTGATGATGTTGTGGTCCCCTGCCCTCGTCGTCGTGCCCGTCACGATCCATGTTCCGCTGCGGGAGGCGATCGCGCAGCTCTCGATCGACCTCATCGTAACGACGGTTCGGATCGTCAATGCGGCTTTGAAAGCCCGCTTCGGGCTCGCCCACCCGCGGCTCGCGGTATCCGGCCTCAATCCGCACGCCGGCGAAGACGGCACGCTCGGCACCGAGGACCGGAGCATCGTGGCGCCCGCCATCGAAATCCTGCGCGCCGAGGGCATCGAGGTCACCGGACCGCGGCCGGCGGACACCATGTTCCATGACGCCGCGCGCAAAACCTACGACTGCGCAATCTGCATGTATCACGATCAGGCGCTGATCCCGGTCAAGACGCTGGCGTTCGACGATGCGGTCAACGTCACGCTGGGATTGCCGTTCGTGCGCACCTCGCCCGATCATGGCACGGCCTTCGACATTGCCGGCACCGGCCGCGCCAATCCGTCGAGCCTGATCGCGGCCTTGCGATTGGCCGCCCGCCTGGCGGCAGCGCAGCCGGCATGAGCGCGATCGACGACCTTCCACCGCTTCGCGACGTCATTCGCCAGCACGCCTTGTCGGCTCGCAAATCGCTTGGACAGAATTTCCTGCTGGACCTCAACCTCACCGCGCGGATCGCCCGCGCCGCGGGCCCGCTCGAAGATGCCACCATCATCGAGATCGGCCCGGGTCCCGGCGGGTTGACGCGCGCATTGCTGGCGCTGGGCGCGCGGCGTGTCATTGCGGTGGAGCGCGACCAGCGCGCATTGCCGGCGCTCGAGGAAATTTCGGCGCGTTATCCGGGGCGGCTGGAAATCATCTGCGCCGACGCTCAGCATTTCGATCCGCGGCCGTTGCTCGGCGGCGCCAGCGCCAAAATCGTCGCCAACCTGCCCTACAACATCGCGACCGCGCTATTGATCGACTGGCTGTCGATCGAGCCATGGCCGCCATGGTATGACATGATGGTGCTGATGTTTCAGCGCGAAGTGGCCGAGCGAATCGTCGCGCGCGCCAATGACGAAGCCTACGGCCGGCTCGGCGTGCTTACGAACTGGCGCACCGAACCAAAAATCCTGTTCGACATTTCACCCGCGGCCTTCGTTCCGCAACCCAAGGTCACCTCGTCCGTCGTGCGACTGGTGCCCCGCATCGCGCCGGAGCCATGCGACCGCAAGGCGCTCGAGATGGTGGCAGCGGCGGCGTTCGGCCAGCGGCGAAAAATGCTGCGGCAAAGCCTGAAATCGCTGCCGGTCGATCCGGCGCGGCTGGCCCAGGCTGCCGATATCGATTTGACGCGACGCGCTGAAACCATTCCGGTCAGTGGCTTTGTTGCCATGGCCCGTGAATTGACCGATATACGAACCGGAAAATTGAACATTCCCTGAGGAGAAAGCCCCATGGCGCTGATGCGTCGCCAGTCATTGATCAAGTTCGATGCGCCCCTGTGTGAAACCATCGTCGACACGCCGAAGCCGCAAGGCAAGGAAGTGCTGGTCCGGATCGAGCGTTGCGGGCTGTGCCATTCCGACCTGCATATTCAGGACGGTTACGCCGACCTCGGCGGTGGCAAGAAACTCGACACCACGCGCGGCATGACGCTGCCGTTCACGCTGGGACACGAGATCGCGGGGATCGTCGCGGAGGTCGGTCCGGATGTTTCGAAGGACCTGATCGGCACGAAGAGGGCGGTATTCCCCTGGATCGGCTGCGGCCAATGCCGCGACTGTCTCAATGGCGATGAAAATCTCTGCGTCAAGCAGCGCTTTCTCGGCGTCGCCATCGACGGCGGCTTCGCCAGCCACGTGCTGGTGCCGGACGCAAAATACCTGCTGGACTACGATCCGTTGCCGGTCAATCAGGCGGCGACGTTGATGTGCTCCGGGATCACCGCCTATGGCGCCTTGAAGCGCCTCGTCGACCGCCCGCGACAGCGCAACCTCTTGCTGATCGGCCTTGGCGGCGTCGGCATGATGGGATTGGCCTTCGCGCAAGCCATGTTCAAGCAGAAAATCGCGGTTGCGGATTTAAGCCCGGCGGCACGCGAAGCCGCACTCAAGAACGGGGCTGCCGTCGCCTACGATCCCTCCGAGCCCGACGTGGTCAAACGGATGATCAAGGAAACCGAAGGCGGTTTCGACGGCGTGGTCGATTTCGCCGGCAACGAAAAATCGATGGGTTTTGCGGTCTCCACGGTCGCGCGCGGCGGCAAGATCGTGGTCTCCGGTCTGATGGGCGGCAATTTCAGCCTGCCGATGGTGCAATGGATCTACAAGCGCATGACGATTGAAGGCTTCATGGTCGGAACGCTGGCCGAGGCTCAGGAACTGATGGCGCTCGCCCGCAGCGGCAAGATCAAGCCGACGCCGATGAAGGAGGAACCGATGGGCGACGTCCAGAAATGGATCGACGAGTTGCGCGCCGGAAAGGTGGTCGGACGCATCGTGTTGAAAAACTGAAGGCGGAGCCATTTTGGGGCTTTGGCGGCAGCCTTTGCGCCTTTCAGGCGCGAAGGCAAGCCCGAATTAAGCCTCATGCTGTCCGGAATTGCGGCGTAATACCACCCAAGTCTTTCCAGAGATTGGGGGAATAAAGTGCCGCGTATCACCGGAGATTCACATGCCAGGCCGAACCGCGAAATTCGTGTCAGCCATCTTTGCCACCGTTCTCGCGGGCATCCCGCTGGCAACGGTTTCACATGGCGCCACGCCTGCAGCGGAGGATTGCCTCGCCGGACCGAAAGACCCGGCGCCCCGTGGCAGCCATTGGTACTATCGCATCGATCGCGCCACCAAACGTCATTGCTGGTATCTCAAGGACGGAGCGCCTTCCCAAAGCGCTGCGGCCAATTCCTCGCCGTCGGCGAAGCCGGTTTCGCCGACTGCAGGAGGCACGACGCAACGTTCGATCGCGGACGCTCACGCCGAACTGCCCGCGCAAACTCCCGTTGAAGCGCCCAAACGCGGCGACGGGCTCGCGCCGGCGGTAGCCGCCGACGCAACGATCGCGACGCCGGCCGCAGAGACAGAACGATCGGCCATCGGCTCGCGCTGGCCCGAGCAGTCGGCAACCAGTTCCTCGACCGTTCCGTCGTCGGACGCAGCCAATTCAACTGCCGCCGCGCCATCCGATCCGGACGCAACACCATCTGCAGCCCCTGCTGCGATTGCCCTCGCCGCAGTGGACTCATCGCTTGAAAAAAAGTCCGGGCCTGAAAAACAGCCGGGATCGATTCAGACACTGTTGCTTGTCATTCTCGGCGCATTGGCGCTGGCCGGTCTGATCGGAAGCGCGGTTTTCAGGTTCGGAAACCTGCGATGGAGCGGCCGCAGCACTATTCAGCTCGATCGGCAGGCGCTCTGGGAAACCGCCAACATCGATCGCCGATCGCCACCGGTTGACTTCGATCCGGCCGCCCGCATCCGCAGGGACGACATTCCCTGGGAGTTGCGCACGGCGGATGACCCGAACGGCAGGATCCAGGAAATGCTCGCGCGGCTGGCCCGAAGCGCGACCCACTAACCGGTCCGCTATTTCTCCAATTGCCGCTGCAATCCCCGCACGAATGTCGTGAGACCCGTGCGACGTTCGCGCTTGAGCCGCTCAGCCTTGAGAATCGACTGCACCTCGGCGAATGCCTCGTCGATATCGTGGTTGATGACGATGTAATCGTATTCCGCCCAATGGCTCAGTTCGTGGGTCGCGCGGCTCATCCGTCCCCGGATCACCTCGTCGGAATCCTGCGCCCGGGTATGCAGCCGTTTCTCGAGATCGGCCGCCGACGGCGGCAGGATGAACACGCTGACAACGTCCGCTCGCGCCTTTTCCCGCAATTGCTGGGTACCCTGCCAGTCGATGTCGAACAGCACGTCCTGCCCTGCGGACAAGGCGGCCTCGACCGGCGCCCGCGGCGTGCCGTAGCGATTGTCGAAAACGATGGCCCATTCGAGCAACTGGTCACGCCTTGCCATCTGCTCGAAGCTGGATTTGTCGACAAACAAATAGTCGCGGCCATGGACTTCACCGGGCCGCATCGGCCGCGTGGTCGCCGACACCGACATCTTCAGGCCGGGCATACGTTCGATCAGGAGGCGCGACAGCGTGGTCTTGCCGGCGCCCGACGGCGATGACAGCACGAACATCAGTCCGCGCCGCTCAACCCCGTCGATGCCGTGGCCTCCAGCCGTCATGGATCACTCCAGATTCTGAACCTGCTCGCGGAATTGCTCGACCACATTCTTCATTTCGAGACCGGTGTTGGTCAATTCGAGGTCGTTCGATTTGGAGCAGCAGGTGTTGACCTCGCGGTTGAATTCCTGCGCCAGGAAATCGAGCCGCCGCCCAACCGGGCCGCCCTTGCCGATCATCTCGCGGGCCTGCGAGATGTGCGAGGCGATGCGATCGAGTTCTTCGCGGATGTCGGCCTTTGCCGCGATCATTATCGCTTCCTGATTGAGCCGGTCGGAATCGAAACGCTCGGAGGATTCAAGCAGCGCCGCGATCTGCTCGGCGAGCCGCGCCTTGATTGCTTCGGGCTTGCGACCGGGGGCGGCCTCGGCCTTCTTCGCCAGTTTTTCGATTTCGTCCATGCGCTGCGACAGGATCTGCCCGAGCGTCACGCCCTCGCGCTGGCGCATTTTGACCAGGTCGGCGAGCGCCTGCTCGAACGCCGCCGCGGCGGCGGCCTTCGCAGCCTTGTCCTCCGCCTCGTTGCTTTCCGGCTCGACGACCTCGATGACGCCCTTGATCGCCAACAGGCCATCGATGCTGGGTGCCACCGCATCGATCTTGCCGGCGAGGACGCCGGCGACCTTCACAACGGAAGCCAGCACCTCTTCGTTGATGCGGATGGTCGAGACCGCATTGGTGCGCTTGACGTTGAGATTGGCATACACCGTACCCCGCGACAGCAATTCGCCGGCGCGTTTTTTGGCCAGTGCTTCAAGCTCGTCCCATCCCGGCGGCAACCGCATCCGCAGGTCAAAGCCCTTGGCGTTGACCGACTTCAATTCCCATTCGAACGCATAGGGTCCGCTGGCGCCGTGGCTACGGGCAAAGCCGGTCATGCTCGACAGCGGCATCGCGTGAATTTCTCCTGATGGTACGGGCGTGAGATTCGCAGAAAGACGATGCGACCTTAAGACGTTTTCGAGCAAAGTGGAATTCGGCTCCAGCTTGCCGCGGCTCCCGCGCTAGCGCTGCGCCAGCGCCGGCGATGCGGTCGATTGCGCTGCACCCTGCCGCCGCCCCGGTTTTTTCGGCGCCGCCGGCTTCGGGGTGGTCGTAGCGGTGGGGTTGGCGTCAGCCGGGGCAGTTGCGGCGGGTGGCGGAGGATCGTCGGCCGGCTCGACCGTATCGTTCTGAATCTGCTTTTCCATCGCGCGCAATTTGGAGACGTTCTTCTGATGCTGGTCGTAGGTTTCGGTAAAGGCGTGACCGCCGGTGCCGTCGGCAACAAAGAACAGATCGCGGGTGCGCGCCGGATTGGCCGCCGCCTCCAGCGAGGCGCGTCCGGGGTTGGCGATCGGCCCGGGCGGCAGGCCGTCGACCACGTAGGTGTTGTAAGGCGACGGCTGCTGGATTTCGCTGCGCTTGATCGGCCGCCCCAGCGTTCCCTTGCCGCCGACCAGCCCATAGATGATGGTGGGATCGGATTGCAGCTTGATCTTTTGCCGCAGCCTGTTGACGAATACGGCGGCGACGCGGCTGCGCTCGTCCGCTTTGCCGGTTTCCTTTTCGACAATCGAAGCCAGCGTTACCAGCTGCTCGGGCGTCTTGACCGGAACGTCCGGATTGCGCCGCTCCCAGATTTCCGCGAGCACGCGCTTCTGCGTCTGCTGCATGCGCGCAATCACCTGCTCGCGCGTGGTGCCGCGCGGGAACTTGTAGGTTTCCGGCAGCAACGTACCCTCGCGGGGAATTTCGCGGACGGTGCCTGCAAAAATATCGTTATCCGTAAGCCGGGCCACGATCTGCTCGGAGGTCAAGCCCTCCGGAATCGTGACGGCATGCTGGACCACCTTGCCCTCGACCATGGTGCCGATGACATCGCGCAGGCTGGCGTTCTTCTGAAACGAGTATTCGCCGGGCTTGAGCTCGGAACGCGCCTTCAGCGCGAACACGCTGCCGATGAAGGCCCAGCGGTTATTGTCGATCACGCCCTCACGCTGCAGGATTTCGGCAATGTCGGTCATTCCCGCGCGCGCCGGAATGTTGACGATCTTGTCCTCCTGCAACGGGCCTGGAGCCTCGATCTTCTGCCTGCCGTAGATGTAGCCGCCGCCGACGCCGATCATCAGGACCAGCACGATGGTAATGATCGCGTTGCCGGCCACGACAAACGGATTGCGGGCGCGCTCGGAACGCTTTGGCGGCGGTGGTACCTGCTCCGGCTCCAGCGCGGCGCGCGGGCTCCGTGGCGAAATGGGCGGCCTCTCACTCATCGATGCAACCTGAATCCTGTCGGTTCAATCGTGGCCTTGCGAAGATCTCCGCCTCCGCCGGTAGTCTACGCCCAAAACTAGGATTTATCACCGAATGCGGCGAAACGGTGGACTCTTGGTGTGACGCGTTAGCTGGCCACGCGCTGCACGATCACGGATGCGTTGGTCCCCCCGAAGCCGAACGAATTCGACAGCGCGACATTGATCTCGCGTTTGCGCGGCGTCTGAGGCACGAGATCGATCGCCGTTTCTACCGACGGGTGGTCAAGATTGATGGTTGGCGGGGCGATATTATCGCGAATCGCAAGAATACTGAAGATCGCCTCGATGGCCCCGGCGGCGCCCAAAAGGTGCCCGGTCGACGATTTGGTCGACGACATCGACACCTTGGAAGCCGCATTCCCCAAAAGCCGCTCCACGGCACCGAGCTCGATTTCGTCGCCGACCTGCGTCGAGGTTCCGTGCGCGTTGATGTAATCAATGTCGGAAGAAGTGATTCCGGCGCGTTTCATGGCAGCGCTCATGCTGCGGAACGCGCCATCGCCATCCGGCGATGGCGAGGTGATATGATAGGCGTCACCGGACAATCCGTAGCCGGTCACTTCGGCATAGATCCTGGCGCCGCGCGCTTTGGCGTGCTCGTATTCCTCGAGGATCACGATGCCCGCGCCCTCGCCCATTACAAAGCCGTCGCGATCCTTGTCATAGGGCCGCGACGCTTTTTCCGGCGTATCGTTGAAGCCGGTCGACAGGGCGCGCGAGGCGCAAAAGCCAGCCATCGACAACCGGCAAATCGGCGATTCCGTTCCGCCCGCCACCATGACGTCGGCATCGCCGAGCGCGATCAGCCGGCTGGCATCGCCGATCGCGTGCGCGCCGGTCGAACAGGCGGTCACGACCGCATGGTTGGGGCCCTTGAGGCCGTGCTCGATCGACACATAACCTGATGCGAGGTTGATCAGGCGGCCGGGAATGAAAAACGGCGACACCTTGCGCGGACCGCGTTCCTTGAGGAGCAGTGCCGTATCGGCAATACCCGAAAGGCCGCCTATGCCCGAACCGATCATGGTCCCGGTGGCGCAACGATCCTGCTCGCTGGAAGGATGCCAATCGGCATCGTCGAGCGCCTGGCGGGCCGCGCACATGGCGAAAATGATGAAATCGTCGACCTTGCGCTGGTCCTTCGGCTCCATCCACTGGTCGGGATTGAAGGTGCCGCCGGTGCCGTCGCCGCGCGGAACCACGCAGGCAATGCGGCTGGTCAGATCGGAAACATCAAAGGTGTCGATCTTCCTGGCGCCGCTCTCGCTGTTGAGGATGCGCTTCCAGGTCGGTTCGACGCCACAGCCGAGTGGCGAAACCATGCCGAGGCCCGTGACGACAACCCGCCTCATATCCAGCACTCCAGCCCAGCATTCGCGGCCCACAACAAGAAGCCGGTGGACCGCGCGACCACGGCCCGTCCGGCTTCGTCAACACCGCGCGGGGACGTCAGCTTTTCGCGTTCTTTTCCAGAAATTTCGTAGCGTCACCGACGGTCAAAATCGTCTCCGCCGCGTCATCGGGAATTTCACAACCAAATTCTTCTTCGAAGGCCATCACCAGTTCGACAGTGTCGAGGCTGTCGGCACCGAGGTCGTCAATGAAGCTCGCGTTGTCGACAACCTTCTCAGGTTCGACACCAAGGTGTTCGACCACAATCTTCTTAACTCGCTCGCCAATTTCACTCATCGTTCAACCTCGCGCTTGTTCCATTGGACCCGACCCCAAAACGATACGAGCCATCGTGATCGTTAAATTCTCTTCGCAGCCGCACATCATCTTGATTTGGCCCCGTCATAGCCGACAAGGGACCGGCGAACGACGGCAGGCTCCGCACCGCCAATATACAGGGTTTCAAAATCCTGCAATGGCGTTCTTTGCCCATCCGTTGGTGGTTCGGTTATCATACTTCCCAAGCCTTGACTACAAGCCTCAATCGACGGCCGAAACGGCCTTTCACCTTGCCGGAACGCGCCGGCAAACGGCTCAAAACATAGCCATCAAAACATGGCCATGCCGCCATTGACGTAAATCGTCTGCCCGGTGACATACGCCGCTTCATTCGAACTGAGATACACCGCGGCCGCCGCGATATCCTCGGGCGTTCCTAGCCGGGCGGCAGGAACTTTCGAGAGGATGGTTTCGCGCTGCTTGTCGTTGAGTACGTCGGTCATCGGCGTCGCAATAAATCCCGGGGCGATGCAATTGGCGGTGATGTTGCGCTTGGCGTACTCCGCCCCCAGCGTCTTGATCATGCCGATCAGTCCGGCCTTTGACGCGGTGTAATTGCCCTGGCCTGGATTGCCGGTGACGCCGACCACCGAGGTGATCGCAATAATCCGGCCGAACCGCTTGCGCATCATCAGCTTGGTCGCCGCCCGCGCCAGACGGAAGGTCGCCGTCAAATTGACCTTGATGACCTCGTCCCAGTCCTCGTCGCGCAACTGCACGAACAGATTGTCCCGTGTGATGCCGGCATTGGCGACGAGAATATCGATCTGCCCCATTGCTTTCTCTGCCGCCGGGACCAATGCCTCGACCGCCGCGGTATCGGAAAGATTGCACGGCAGCACGTGAACCTTCGCGCCGAGCTTGCCGGCGATCGTGTCCAGCACCTCACGTCGCGTACCGGAGATAGCCACGGTCGCACCTTGCGCGTGCAACGCCTGCGCGATTGCGCCGCCGATGCCGCCGGTCGCGCCGGTAACGAGCGCCGTCCTGCCAGTCAGATCGAACATCCTCGCCTCCCCTCGCTCAAGCCGTCTGCGCGGCAGCGAGCGCGTCTTTCGCCGAAGCAATATCGCCGGGGCCGCCGACCGAAACGCCGACGGCGCCGTCGGCGATCCGCTTGACCAGTCCGCTTAACACCTTGCCGGCGCCAATTTCGAAAAACCGCGTAACCCCGTGGCTGGCCATGTAAGCCACCGACTCGCGCCAGCGCACGGTTCCGGTCACCTGCTCGATCAGGCGGCGGCGGATCTCGTCCGGGTCGGAAATCGGCGTGGCCAATACGTTCGATACCAAGGGCGAAGCCGGCCGTTTGATGGCGACCTCGGCCAGCGCTTTGGCCATCACGTCGGCCGCGGGCTGCATCAGACGGCAATGAAAGGGCGCGGACACCGGCAGCAGCATCGCGCGCCTGGCGCCCTTGTTTTTTGCAATTTCAAGCGCGCGCTCGACCGCGGCCTTGTCGCCGGAGACCACGACCTGCCCGCCGCCATTGTCGTTGGCGGCCTGGCAAACCTGTCCCTGTGCGGCCTCGTCGGCGACGGCCATGGCCGCCTCATAATCCAGACCAAGCAAAGCAGCCATGGCGCCGACGCCGACCGGCACGGCCTTCTGCATGGCAAGTCCGCGGGTGCGCAACAGGCGCGCGGTGTCACTGATGCTAAGACTGCCGGCGGCAGCGAGCGCGGAGTATTCGCCGAGCGAATGTCCGGCAACGAAAGCAGCGTCCCGTCCCACCGAAAAGCCGGCTTCCGTCTCCAGTACCCGCAGGGTCGCAAGCGAGACGGCCATCAATGCCGGCTGGGCATTTTCGGTGAGCTGCAAGGTTTCGGCGGGACCGTCCCAGATGATGGTGGTCAGTTTCTCCCCGAGCGCCGCATCGACCTCATCGAATACTGCCCGAGCGGCCGGAAAAGCTTCGGCCAACGCCTTACCCATGCCGACCGCCTGCGAGCCCTGCCCCGGAAAAGTGAATGCTGCCGTCATCGGCGCCCCTGAATGCTGAAAATCCCAAAAGTTGAGCCGAAAGACACTGCAGGAGCCGGTTGTGTCAAGTTGCCCCTGGTTCCCGGCCGGCGCCGTTCCCCAAATGGTTCGCTTTCCCTTGCCATCGCGCCGAAAATCCGTATAAACCGCGCCATCCGTGGATCCCGGCCGGGAGCTGAACGGACGGTCTCAGCAATTTCACCCTTTCGGCGATGTTGATGTGGCAGGGCCAGTCGGTCCGTCGTCCCGTGCTTCCGCCTTCTGAGCATATCGAGTCCTTTCCGAAGGGTTCGAAGGGCTTGCCGCCAGGAACCGCGCTAACATTGGAAAGGACACCCATGCCTCTTTATGAGCATGTTTTTCTCGCGCGTCAGGATGCGAGCACCCAGCAGGTCGAGGAATTGACCACCCAGATGACCGGCATTGTCGAGCAACTCGGCGGCAAGGTCGTGAAGATGGAAAACTGGGGCGTACGTTCCCTCACCTATCGCATGAACAAGAACCGCAAAGCGCATTTCGTGCTGATGAACATCGATGCCCCGTCGGCCGCGGTCGCCGAAATCGAGCGGCAGGAGCGGATCAGCGAAGACGTGATTCGCTATCTCAGCGTTCGCGTCGACGAGCACGAGGAAGGCCCCTCGGCGATGATGCGCAAGGCCGATCGTGACCGCGATCGCGATGATCGTGGTGGCGGCGGATTCCGCGGCGACCGCGAAGGCGGCTTCCGTGGCGATCGCGATCGTGATGGCGGTGGCGGTGGCTACCGCGGTGATCGTGGTCCGCGCCGGCCGCGCGACGATGAAGCAGCGGTTGAGGAGTAAGAATCATGGCCGAAGCTGGTGCACGCCGTCCGTTTTTCCGCCGCCGCAAGACCTGCCCGTTCACGGGCCCGAATGCGCCGAAGATCGACTACAAGGATTCCAAGCTGTTGATGCGTTATGTATCCGAGCGCGGCAAGATCGTGCCGAGCCGCATCACCGCCGTCTCCGCCAAGAAGCAGCGTGAACTCGCACGCGCCATCAAGCGCTCGCGTTTCCTCGGTCTGCTTCCTTACGTGATCAGGTAATAAGGCCTTCGCTCCGCGGCGTAGGCCGCGGAGTGAAATCTTCATAAGGCTTCCGGGTCGTCCGGTTGCCGATGGTTGGGGTTCGCCGAACCTCTAACCGCTCGAAAGGAGCGGGACAGCTGATGATCGTGATTGTTCTCATAGCCATTGCGGCCGGCTGCGCGTCGGCGCTGATGTTCGCCTCGATCATCTCGGGCGCGCTGATCTCACTGCTGCTGTTTTATCTGGCGCCGCTGCCGCTGATGGTGGCGGCAATCGGATGGGGACCGCTCAGCGCCATCATCGGCGGCAGCGGCGCCGCGATCGGTCTCGGTGCGATCTTCGGCCTTCCCTATAGCATCGCCTTCGTCATCATGGTCGCGCTGCCGGCCTGTTGGCTGGGGCATCTCGCGCTGCTGGGGCGGCCGGTGACCAACGGCATCTCGTCGGGCAATGGCGCTTCGCCGGTGGCGCCCGATCTGGAATGGTATCCGGTCGGCCGCATCCTGCTCTGGGTCACAGGCTTTGCCGCATTGACCACGATGGCAGCACTTCTCACCCTTGGCACTGACGCCGACACCATCACCGGCACGCTGCGGCGGGGCCTGCTGCGCATCATCGGCTCCAGCGATGCTGCTTCGGCCGGCGAGATCGAACAGTTTATCAATGCTCTGGTGACCATCGCGCCGGCCGCGGCCGCGATCTTCGCGATGATGACTTTGACACTCAATGTCTGGCTGGCCGCAAAAATCACGGCGACCTCGGGACGGCTGCACCGGCCCTGGCCCGATCTGAAAAGCACGGCGCTGCCGCCGATGACGCTGGTCCTGTTGTTCGTCGCCATTGCGCTCTGCTTTGTCGGCGGATTGCTGGCGATCCTGGCGCTGATCGTCGCCACCGCCCTGATCATGGCCTACGCGCTCACCGGCTTTGCGGTGCTGCATACGTTGACGCTGGCGCTGAAAAGCCGCGCGCTCTGGCTCAGTTGCGCCTACACCGTCGTCATCGTTTTCAGCTGGCCCGTTCTCGTCATCGCCGCTCTCGGCCTTGCCGATGCCGTTTTCGGACTACGCCAACGCTACCTGCAGGGAAGGCCGCCGCCGATCCCCGCCCCCTGAATTCTACCCTTCAACCCCATTCCACAACGCACATCACTTAAAAGGAGAACGAATATGGAAGTCATTTTGCTGGAACGCGTCGCCAAGCTCGGCCAGATGGGCGAAGTCGTCCGCGTCAAGGACGGATTTGCCCGCAATTTCCTGTTGAAGCGCGGCAAGGCGTTGCGCGCCACGACAGACAATCGCGCCAAGTTCGAAGGCATGAAAGCCGACCTCGAGGCCCGCAACCTGCAGGCCAAGGGCGAGGCGACCAAGGTCGCCGAGAAGATCGACGGCCGCAACGTCGTGGTGTTGCGCCAGGCGTCGGAAACCGGTCAGTTGTTCGGTTCGGTGTCGGTTCGCGACATCATCACATCGTTTGAGCATGACGGCGTCACCATCAGCCGCAGCCAGGTGATGCTGGACGCCCCGATCAAGACCATCGGCAAGCACGCGATCGCCATCGCTGTGCATCCGGAAGTCGAAGTCGGCGTCACCGTGACGGTCGCGCGAAGTGCCGATGAGGCCGAGCGCATCAATCGCGGCGAGGACATCTCGACCCGTCAGGAAGACCAGGACGCCGCCGCCGAAGCGCTCGCCGCCGCCGGCGAATTCTTCGATCCCGAAGCGCGCCACGACGACGTCGAGCCGCAGCCGGAAGCCGCTGCCGAGAAGTAACAGGCGTGCTACATCGAACCCGCCCAAGCCCGGCCGATCAGGCCGGGCTTGGAATTCTGGCCGACACGCTTTCCGCGAGCATCGCAATCGACGCCAATGCGGTTGCGGTGTGCTTTTCAATCCCGTCAATGACGCAAAAGACGTCGGCGGCAACAACCGCGACCTGACGTCCGGGCTTGATCACGCGAGCGCGGCAGATCAGGCGATCCCCTGACGCCGGCGATAACAAGTTCAGTTTGTATTCAGCCGTAAGCGCCGGTTGGCCGCGCGACGTTGCGGCAGCGATTGTGGTCGCGTTGTCGACCAGGAAGGCGGTGACGCCGCCGTGGAAGAATCCATGTTGCTGCAACAGCTCCGGCCGCCGATCGACCGCCAGCGTGCATGTCCCGCGCGCCAGTTCTGAAATTTCTGCTCCGATATGGGTCATGAACCCCTGCAGGCCGACGCCCTCGCGGATTCGCTTGGCGATTGGCGCGAAATCCAGATCGGGTTTCAAGTCGGGTTTAGCGGTCATGGCGTGCCCGCGGCTTTCGCAACAGCGTCCGGCGCGACCAGCGCCCGGATGGCGCAGGCAATCAGCACTTCGGCCTGAAGCCGTGGATCGGAACTGTCGCGACCCGACAACCACGCGCGGCAGAAAATCTGCGCGGGTCCGATGATCTGGCCGAAGAACAGCGTGGCCGTCATCGGCAATAATTCGCCGCGCGCGATCAGCGGCGCGCGCCAGCCCTCGATGCCGTCAGCGAGGCGCGCGTTCTGGGTGCGCTGCGCATCGCGAACCTCGTCGCTCCACTCGCTGCGGGAAATCTCGAACAGATAGCGCGCCTCGCGCCGGTTGTTCACCACCCAGTCGAGATGCGCATGAATCAGTCGACCGATGCCGTCCCGAGCCCCCAAGGCCGGGTCGATCGCGGCGAGCATCGCCGCGTGATAGCCCCGCAGCACTTCCAGAAACAGGGTGCCGGCCAGTTCCTTCTTCGATCCGAAGCAATGAAAGAAGCTGCCGTTTGAGGCTCGCGCCCGGGTGCGAATGGCCGCCACCGTCGCGCCTTCAAAGCCGTCGCGATCAAACACCGCCAATCCCGCGGCCAGCAAATCCTGTCGAACCCCGACGGCCATGATCGTCTCCAGCCTAGATTTCTACTCTAGAGCAATACTCTAAAATTGGTCAAATTCTCCAGCGGGAGGGCAAGGGCGTTTGCAAGAACCTATTGAGAGATCGGCGGCGCCGGTGGACCGGCCGGGGCCGGCGGCGGGGCCGATGCCGTTACCGATGGTGGCTCAGACGGCGCAGCGGGTGCCGGCGGCGGCTCCGGGGTCCGTTCGGGAACCGCATTGGCAGCCGCCGCGGGCGGGGCCGGAGCGACGGCCGGCGCCGGCGTAACCGGAGGAACCGGATCGGCCCGCAATACCGGAGGCTCCCCCGCCGCCTTTGGTGCATCGATCTTGACCGCTTCCTTGGCGGCTTCAGACCTGCCATCGCCCGACGGTTTGCTGCCCTCGGGTTTGCCGTCCTCGCCTTTGGCGGTCTCGCTCGACGGTTTGACGTCCTTGGCCGGCTCGCCCTTGGAAGGCTCATCCCTGGCGGCATCCGTCTTGGCGGCATCAGTCTTGGACGTGTCCGTTTTAGCAGCGTCGGTCTTGGCAGCGTCCGTCTTGGAGGTATCGGTCTTGGAGGTATCGGTCTTGGCGGCGTCCGTTTTTGGCAGTTCTTCGCTACCGGGCCTGCCGCGCCTCAACCTGCGGCCGTCCGGGCCGCGCTCGCTTGCCGATTGAGCCGGGACATCGTCTCCCGGCTTGGCGGCGTCGGGCGCCTCTCCCGGTCGCACCAGCCGCCTGCGGCCCCTGCGGTCGACCTGTGGCGAAGATCCATCGGTATCCGGCCTGGTAGCCTGTCGCGGCTCGGCGTCGGGCTTGGCATCCGTGCCAGGCTTGGGCTGTCCATCCGGCGGGGGCAGGCGTCTGTCAGCCGCGCCATTGGCGATCAGGTAGGCGCTGAGCACCGCGGCCATTTGGCCGCCGGTGGTGTAGTGCTGACGCAGAAAGCCCGGCAGCGAGCCCGCGGGGACCTTCCGTAGCAGACCCCGGGAGCTCTTGTGGCATTCCGAGCAAGTGCCCGCGAAAATCTGGGAGGCAGTCTTGCCGGCGTCGAGATTTTCCGCCTGCGCCGAAGCTGCCGCAAGGCAGCCGATCAGAAGCATCACCGCCGCTAAACTGAGCGCTCGGCTCGACATTCTTGTTCTCCAGATGCGGAAACCGCTCCAGCACCCTGATCCGAGGCTGATGGCGGCGGTCACCTTTTAGCCCATTATGCCGCGAATGGAAGCACGCTCATCGCCCAACAGCACAACTGTCATATTTCGGAATATCCGCTTTGTGAACAGCGCACTAGCGTATTCCGATGACCGTGATTATGATCGCTGTTGGGCACTCTTGGGAACCATTCCGTCGGGTATAACAACAAGTATTTCGCCTCTACGGGATCGCTTATCAGGTGGTTTCGATGGATCGTTTGTTGCGTTACTTCTTGAAGCAGTTCATCCGCCGCGGCACGATGCGATTTACGACCGCGAGTGGGGCAGAATTTAGTTGCGGCGACGGCACCGGAACGCCGGTCTCCGTGCGGTTTCTGACCACCGAAGCCGAACGTCGGGTTCTGCTCAACCCGGAACTGGCGCTCGGCGAAATCTACATGGACGGGACTTTCGTCGTCGAGAATGGAACGATCGCCGATGCACTGGCGATCCTGCTGAATCAACCCGAAATATTGCCGCGCTGGGCCAAGCTGCAATGGTGGCTGCGCTATCTGGTCAGGCATGCCCAGCAGTTCAACCCGCGGCCTCGTTCGAGAAATAACGTTGCGCGCCACTACGACCTCGACGGGCGGCTCTATTCCCTCTTCCTCGACGCCGACAAGCAATATAGCTGCGCCTACTTCGAAACGCCCGACGCGACCCTCGACGATGCCCAACTCGCCAAGAAGCGTCATCTTGCCGCCAAGCTGTTGATCGAGCGCGGCAACCGTGTGCTCGATATCGGCTCCGGGTGGGGCGGCCTTGGATTGTATCTGGCCGAAATGACCGGCGCCGATGTCACCGGCGTCACGCTCTCCACCGAACAATTGCAGGTATCGAATGCCCGCGCCGCCGAGAAGGATCTGGCGCGATCGGCCAGGTTCTTGCTCGAGGACTATCGCGACATTCCAGGCCCCTTCGAGCGCATCGTGTCGGTCGGGATGTTCGAGCATGTCGGCGTCGACTTCTACGAGACCTACTTCAGGCGCTGCGCCGAACTCCTGACCCGTGATGGCGTCATGGTCCTGCACTCGATCGGCCGCTCGGACGGGCCCGATGTCACCAACCCCTGGATTGCGAAATACATTTTCCCGGGCGGCTATATCCCGGCGCTTTCCGAAGTGATCCCCGCGATCGAACGCGCCGGACTTCTGGTGTGCGACATCGAAATCCTGCGGCTGCATTACGCCGAAACGCTCAAGGCCTGGCGCGAGCGTTTCATGGCGCGGCGGGAGGAAGCGGTGCGGCTCTATGACGAGCGCTTCGCGCGGATGTGGGAATTTTATCTGGCATCCTCGGAAATGTCGTTCCGCAAGCAGAACATGATGAATTTTCAAATCCAGATCACCAAGCGGCAGGGCGTGGTGCCGATGACGCGCGACTACATCGCGCATGAGGAAGCCAAACTGCGCGGGATCGAGCGCGGCAGACAGCCGCGGCTGCAAATCGCGGGTGAATGAAAGAGACACGGTCTGTTTTTCGGGATCTAGTTTCGCAGGCTGAAACCGGACGCGCCAAGCGCACCCGGTGATACCGGACGCGCCAGCTGGGCGCGCGCCGCGACCAGCAGCGACGGATGGCACGGCAAGGCGCGGATATCGGGTCGGGAAAATTCTTCCATGGCACCGACCAGCATCGACAGCCAGCGTCGTTCGCCGTTTCCCGAACGCCAGGACTTTCCCGAATGCCGGGAACTACCTGAATGCCAAGGCTGCAGCTGCTGACCCATCGCCTGTCCTTGCCTAAGCCGGTATCCACCGGCCCTGTTATCAACCCGGAACTCGCCATCCCGTTCCCGGCGACCCTGCCGTAAAGAAAACCCGCCGGGTGTGACCTGCTTCACAAAAGACCCGCGAGCCTTGTCGTAAATCAGCGAAATGGCCCAGAAAACACACCCAACGTTCGGTTCCCGTGGCGACATGGTCACCGACTATGCCTTGATCGTCACCGGCGTCGCCGCTGCCCTTGGTGCGCTGATCTATCTCATCCTGATTTGATAAGTATCCCCGCGCGGGAATAAGGTTCAGCCGGCGCCCAAATTTCCTTCCGCCTTGCATCGCGCGACGCCCGGCAACAACCGACATCGGTCAAGCGCCAATGCGCGGCCAGGTCAGGATTCACACGCCGCATTGTGTGAATCGGGCATAAGGCGCGTTGTTGCTTCCGTTCCGGGCGAGAGTGGCGCTCTATCGCGCCCCGCATCCGACAAAATCCAAAGAACCAATCCTGACCATGGCTCCACTTGATTCGAACGTTCTCAAACTCGCTCCCGACGCGGGAACTCCGGCCTATCGGAGCGCACCGCACAATATCGAGGCCGAGCAGAGCGTTCTGGGCGCGATCCTGGTCAATAATGACGCGTTCTACCGGGTGTCGGACTTCCTGGAGCCGAAACACTTCTTCGAGCCGATCCACCAGACCATCTTCGAGACCGCCGGCAGCCTGATCCGGATGGGCAAGGTCGCCACTCCAGTGACGCTGAAGACCTTCGTCCCGGCCGAAACCGACCTCGGCGCGGGCATGACGGTCGGCCAATACCTCGCGCGCCTCGCCGCGGAAGCGACCACCATCATCAACGCGCAGGATTATGGACGCACCATCTACGAACTGGCGCAGCGTCGAGACCTCATCGGCATCGGCACCGACATGGTCAATGTCGCGTTCGACGCGCCGGTGGACTTTGCCCCGCGGGCGCAGATCGAGGATGCCGAGCGCAGGCTCTACGAACTGGCCGAGACCGGCCGCTACGATGGCGGCTTCCAGCGCTTCGCCCAGGCCCTCACCGTCGCGGTCGATATGGCGGCCAAAGCGTTTCAGCGCGACGGCAAGCTGTCGGGCATTGCCACCGGCCTGCGCGATCTCGACATCAAGATGGGCGGCCTGCAGCCCTCCGATCTCATCATCATCGCCGGCCGTCCCGGCATGGGCAAAACCGCGCTTGCGACCAACATCGCCTACAACATCGCCAAAGCGCATCGCGCCGAAGTGCAGGCTGATGGCACCATGAAGTCGGTCAATGGCGGCATCGTCGGCTTCTTCTCCTGCGAAATGTCGGCCGAACAGCTTGCCACCCGTATTCTCGCCGAACAGACCAGCATCGCGTCGAGCTCGATCCGCCGTGGCGGCATTACCGAGACCGACTTCGAGAAAATCCGCAACTACTCGATCGAATTGCAGTCCCTGCCGCTCTATGTCGACGAAACCGGCGGCCTGTCGATTTCGCAGTTGACCGCGCGCGCCCGCCGGTTGAAGCGGCAGAAAGGCCTCGATCTGATCGTGGTCGACTACATTCAGTTGTTGCAGGGATCGAGCAAGCGTTCCGACAACCGCGTGCAGGAAGTCACCGAGATCACCACCAGCCTGAAGGCGCTGGCCAAGGAACTCAACGTCCCCGTGATCGCGCTCTCCCAGTTGTCGCGTCAGGTCGAAAGCCGCGACGACAAGCGCCCGCAATTGTCCGACCTGCGCGAGTCCGGTTCGATCGAACAGGACGCCGACGTCGTGATGTTCGTGTTTCGCGAGGAATACTACCTCGCCAACAAGGAGCCGCGCATCGGCACCCCCGAATACGAAAAATGGCAGCTCGACATGTCGCTGGTGCACGGCAAGGCCGAAGTCATCATTGGCAAGCAGCGCCATGGTCCGACCGGCACGGTCGAACTGTCGTTCGAGGGCCAGTTTACCCGGTTCAGCGATCTGGCGCAGGAGGGCCATCTGCCGGAGCGGACCTACTAACCCTCCCTGCCCGGTTGAACCGCCGCTTGGCCGCGCGTAAAGTGCGGCATGAACATCGTTTCCGACCCGAAATTGGCCCCGCCCGGCACGGTGCTGTCGCCCGAAGCCAATCTGGCGGCGTCGCTGGCGACCGCCAGCGGCGTGCTGACGGTCGACCTCGACGCCATCGTCGCCAACTGGCGCAAGCTTGAAAAAACCGCGGTGCCGGCCGAATGCGCCGGCGTGATCAAGGCGGACGCCTATGGGTGCGGCGCCGCTCCGGTCGCGCGCGCGCTCGCCGGCGCCGGCTGCAAGACGTTTTTCGTCGCCACGCTGGATGAAGCACGCGCCGCGCGTGAAGCGCTGCCGACGGCGACCATCTATGTGCTCGACGGTTTTTTCCAGAATACCGGCGATGCCTACGCCAAGATCGACGCCAAACCCGTGCTCGGCGATCTCAATGAGTTGGCCGAATGGGACGTGTTTTGCCGGCGCTCCGGCTGGGCCGGCGGTGCTGCCATTCACATCGACACCGGCATGAACCGGCTCGGGCTCACCATCACCGAGGCGCAAGGCATCGTCCCCCGGATCAATGCCGGCGACCATGGCATCACGCTGGTGATGAGCCATCTGGCCTGCGCCGAGAGCCTCAACCATCCGCTCAACGCCAAGCAGCTCGCCACCTTCCGCGAGATCGCCAGTCTTTTTTCCGGCGTGCCTGCCTCGCTGTCGAATTCCTCCGGCATCTTTCTGGGCGCGGCGTTCCAGTTTGACCTGGTGCGCCCGGGGGCCGCCCTTTACGGCGTCAACCCGACGCCGGAAGCCGACAATCCGATGCAGCCGGTGGTCGAGCTGAAGGCCCGCATCGTGCAGATCCGCAATCTCGATAAAGGCGAAAGCGTCGGCTATGGCGGCACCTGGACCACGCGGCGGCCGACCAGGCTGGCGATCGTTTCCGCCGGTTATGCCGACGGCTATTTCAGGGCTGCCGGCGGCGTCGACGGCACCCGCAGCGGAGAGGTCATTGTCGCGGGCAAGCGCTGCCCGGTGGCCGGCCGCATCTCGATGGACCTGATGGCCATCGACGTCACCGACCTCGACAAGAATGCCGCGCGGCGCGGCCATATGGTAACGCTGATTGGCGAGGGCATCACCGTCGACGATCTGGCGCATCATTTCGGCACCATCGGATACGAAGTCCTGACCAGCCTCGGGCCGCGTTATGCGCGGGTCTACAAGGGCGGCGCGCCGGCAACCGAACAGCAAGCCCCGACACCGGAACAGCCACCCCCGATACCGGCCTGACCTTTCAATCAGGGCATGAAGGTCGCCACGTTCAACATCAACAATGTCAACCGGCGCCTGCCGAACCTGCTGCGATGGCTGGCTCAGGCAAAACCCGACATCGTTTGCCTGCAGGAGTTGAAGGCGGCCGACAATGACTTTCCGCTTGGCGCGATCAATCAGGCCGGCTACGGCGCGGTCTGGCGCGGCCAGAACACCTGGAACGGCGTCGCCATCCTGGCGCGCAAGGCCGATCCGGTGCTGATCAGGACCGAACTGCCCGGCAACCCTGATGATCGCGAGGCGCGCTACATCGAAGCCGCCGTCAAGGGCATCATCGTCACCAGCATCTACCTTCCGAACGGCAATCCGCAACCGGGGCCGAAATTCGACAACAAGCTCGCATGGTTCAGGCGGCTGCGATTGCACGCCGCGAAATTTCTGAAGCAGGACATCCCCGTGGTGCTGGCGGGCGACTACAACGTCGCGCCCACCGAACTCGATATCTATCCGACGCGTTCGTGGGACAAGGATGCCTTGATCCAGCCGAAGAGCCGTGCGGCGTTCAAGTCGCTGGTGGCGCAAGGCTGGTGTGATGCGATCCGCGACAGGCATCCGTCAAAACCGATGTTCACGTTCTGGGACTACAAACGCAACCGATGGCCGCGCGATGCCGGATTGCGGCTCGATCATCTGTTGCTGAGCCCGGTATTGGCGCCGCGCCTGATCAAGGCCGGCGTCGACCGCGAGCTGCGCGGCGAAGAAGGCGCCAGCGACCATGCCCCGGCGTGGGTCGTGTTGCGGTAGAGGCCGTCATTGCGAGCCAACGGGTCGCAATGACGGCAAGATACAGTTTCGCACTCCCGCGGCGCATCGCGCCCGAGTTGTGCATGAACGATCCGCCCAACAAGGGGCGTGGGCGCTACCCCAAGGGGGAGCGGGGAATGCCGGGTGCCCGTTGCACCCGCAGCCGCGTGCGCGAAGTGTAGTAAGCACACGCGTTAGTCACCACGGTCGCACCGGAATCACCCGGCATTCCCGCACGCGATGGTTTTAACAGCTTATTTCGTACTCTCCCCGGTGATCGGGCTTTTTTGTCACCGTCGCCGGTGAAATCTCTTTCACCAACTTGACGCCGGCGTCGAGGCGTCAGGACCACACGACTTGCAGTCTAGCGATTTTTTCGGCCTGTTGAAAACGTCGGAAGTGCCCGAAAATAGAGGCTTTCTTTGATTTCCGCCGGAAGAACGAAAGGCCCGCCGAAACCCGGCGGGACCTATTAGGCCCTAGTTTCAGATCCTGCTGTTTGGGCGAGAATTCGGCTGAGCCCGGCAAGGTTTGATCCGTTCGGAATGCGCGCGATGGCCCGGCGGATCGCGCCCCGTGGCTGGCTGTGCGCTTGCCGCGACTGCCCGTGATCCTTAGACGACTGGCGCGCGCTGTAGGGCCTTCCTGCGGCCTCGCCGCAGCCGTCTGACCGGCGCCTGCGCGATGCCAGCCGCCGTCGTGACACTTAGCGCGACGTGGTGATGTCAGTCGAGACGGATGGACTATGGACGTACCCGGGCCGAAAGATCGTCAAAGCCACCTAGTGTCTTGATCGACAAATCGGTTACATTTCCGCCGACCTTTAGATCGGGAGACGGGAATGGCCAAAGGACGAGCTGTCGCGATCGTACTCGATGACGTGGAGAAGCGCGAGTTGACGGCATTGACGCGCAAGCACGGCGCGCCGCAGGCCGTGGCAGAGCGGGCGCGCATTGTGTTGGCGGCGGCCGGCGGCCTGAAGAACAAAGAGATCGCGTCGAAGCTTGGGGTCTGCACGCACACGGTCGGCACCTGGCGCAACCGCTTTGCCGACCACCGTATGGACGGTCTCTACGACGAGCCGCGGCCCGGCGCGCCGCGCGAGATTGGCGACGACGAAATCGCGAGCACGATCCGCAAAACGTTGGAGACGCGACCAAAGGGTGGCACCCACTGGAGCCTCAGGAGCATGGCTAAAGAGATCGGTCATGCGCCTTCGACGGTGCATCGCATCTGGCGCGCCTTCGGTCTGCAACCGCACCGCGTCGAGACTTTCAAGCTGTCCACCGATCCGCTGTTCGTAGAGAAAGTGCGTGATATCGTCGGGCTCTACTTGTCGCCGCCCGAACGCGCTATTGTGTTGTGTATCGATGAGAAAAGCCAGGTGCAGGCGCTCGACCGCACGCAGCCCCTGTTGCCGATGCGGCCTGGACAGGCCGAGCGGCGCACGCACGATTATAAGCGGCACGGAACGACATCGTTGTTCGCGGCACTCGATGTGAAAGCGGGCACCATCGTCGGCAAGTGCCTTTCAACCTCAGCGTCATGGATCAATCAGGTCGAGCGCTTCTTCGCCCTGCTGACCGAGCGCGCCTTGAAACGAGGCGTGTTCCGCTCGGTCGCCGAGCTCGAAAAAGCGATCAAGGCTTACATCGACGCCACCAATGCCGATCCCAAACCGTTCCGCTGGACCAAGACCGCCGACGACATCTTGGCCAGCATCCAACGCTTTTGCCTTCGCACACTCGCCGCAAACGCCTAGAATGAAGCCGACTTCAGAATCGGGACACTAGTTAGCTGCTTGAACCAGCCATGGTGTTCCGTGACATGTCGGTAGATGCGTCCAGTCCCGGCGGCTACATTCCCCACAAGAGCGTCGATCTTCTTCCCTCGCAGACTGATGTCGATGTGAATGCCGTGAATGAGGGCGTGGCGGCGTGTGGTCAAGTCGTCCAGGTATTCGAACAATGTCTGCTTACGCCTTCGGAACGGTTTTTTCAGCGCACCAGCGATGTCGATCTTGGGGTCGAGTTCTCTGAAGTGGCGTGACGCAACTGAAATACGCTGGAATGCCATCATTTCGGCGACAGCCTCTTCGACGGTCAGCAGGCCAGCAGAAATATTGGCTAGCTGTTCGCCACTTAATCGCGCACCCTTAAAGATAGCCTGTTTCTTTTCTGAGTAACGCAGCAACGCGATATAGGTCGATTTTAAAAAATCCTCCATCATGCTGACAACGTAGGGCACGATGATGTTGTTCGAAAAAATCTCAGGATTAAGCTCGATGATGATGGGCCACGTCTTCTCGGCGAACACCATGCTCTCGTGAGATTTTGGAATGTTTCGTGTCTTAAGATACCGTTCGAGGCGGGAAAGATGCCAATCAAACCGCCGCATCGAGAGATAGCAACCTGAGGCAGGGGGGCACGGGTGGACCGGGGTCATAACCCGCACCATTGCGCCCGTCCTTGGATGCTTGACCGCCAAATCGCCGTTTAAACTCGCTTACAGTTCGGTTTTGAAATTGAAAATCGTAGGAGCTGCGCCCGACCCTTGTTCTCGTTCCGACCGATACGCCTTTTTCGGTTGAGGAAATTGACAACTCGACGGCTTGCCACGATTGAAAGTCCTTCTCCTCAAAATGGTAGAATGACAGTGTCTTCGGCGAACCCATATGAGCATAGGTTCCGCTACGCTTGTAGCCCAATAGCAATGCGAAGTTTCCCGCTTGCGCTATCGACACACCCTTTGGCAACAGATTTTCGGTTTCGTAGCTCATCTTTGATTTCTAGCAGATAATGCTGAGGAAAGGCGACTTGTGCGTTCCGGGTTCAGGGATGGCGGACCTTCCGCATCAGACGATCCGGGGGTCCTGTGGAGGGCGCGACCTTCCGGGGGGACCGCGCCACCGCACTTATTGAGGATATCTGATGCGAGAAAATCCTTGGTTGCAGTTACAGGATTGCGGTGCGTCCTACTCAATGTCCGCTACGCCCCGATGGCAGCCAAATTCCGCAGCGCAGCGAAATGACGCGATGGGCAGTAATAAGTCGCACGTGCCTCTCGTGAGACCCAATTCCAGAGGCGAGGTGAAGAACCGGAAGCATGCTGCGATGAAGCAAGAGTTCTGATTTCCGCGTCAGTAAAAGCACGCTCACATCTATCGTTGTTGGATCATTTTGACTGTTCGGAGCCTCGGAGCGCCGCCCTCTGCTGCTTGTCCGGTGGCAAGATCCGGTCCCACACCTTGTTGACGAAGAAGATCGCGCCCGCTTCGGTGAAATGATGCGCATCGTAGATGATGAGGTCACCCGGCGTGTCGCTCAATCGCGTCAAGCACCCCTCAGCATTGCAGATTGCGTCCCAGGTCGAGATGTACTCGACGCCCTGCTCATCCGCGAATGCTCGCATTTCCGCATCGTCCCAGAGGTTCGTAACCCCCTTTACATAACGTTGCGGCAGCACCGCATGATATTTGATGAAATAGCTCAGCGCTTCGCGCGCAAGCGTTCGCTTCCAGACCGGAGCCGGACCGAGCAGGACAATGCGAGGCACTCCCAACTCGTGAAGCGCCTGAAAGGTCCGCTTGAGCGCGGGCATCTCGTCATGGGGATGGATCGTGCCTCTGCTCTGCATCACCAAGACATCGGGGTGCGCGAGTGCGATCTTTTGCAGAACGACCTCATTGACACCTCGACAGGCGGGATAGCCGGGAATGTCGACCGACAGCTGGGGCGGACAACTACTCGCGTTGAACTGGGCGAGACCAAAATGAACTTCCTGCTGGCGCTTGCGCAAGCCAGGCATGAGCGCGGCGATGGTCGAATCCCCCCAGGTAAGAACGAGCGGCCGCTTCGCTTCTACACAACTGTCCGCGAACGTCGTCTCCTGCCTGAGATCGAGGAAACATTCGTGTTGTCGCTGCTCGCGAGATATGGCCGGTACGTCGGCCAAGGCTCGAATCTCGGGCGGAAATCGCGTCTCGAATCCCCTCGCGTTGATAATCGCAACGCCAGCAACAGCCACCGAAATCATGCCTGCTCCTAGGAACGCGATCTTTGCGCGGCGAGCGGGCCCGAAGCGGATCGGCTTCTCGACCCATTCATAAGTCAGTTTGGCGAGGATAAAACTGACCGCGACGATCAGGGCCCGCTCCAGGACCGTAAGCGTGCCAAACTTGAACGCTTCGGCAAGCACAAGCAGGGGCCAGTGCCAGAGATAAAGCGGATAGCTGATGCGGCCGGTCGCGACAATCGGTCCCGTCGCCGTAAGATAGGAGGTGACGCCGCCCTTGCCTGGACTCGCGACAAGCAATGCGGACCCGATGGTCGGAACAAGCGCGAACCAGCCAGGATAGCGCATCTGGTTATTGAACATGAAGACGGCCGAAAGGATCGCAAGCAGGCCGAGAATACGGAGCGGCTCGGCCTGTCGCGCTGTCACAACAGACGGATAATGGCGCACCAACCACCCCACCGCCGCTCCCAGCATCAGCTCCCATGCACGTGTCAGCGGTGAATAGAAATTGGCCTCACGGTGATCGATGGACAGAATGTTCAGAAGGAAAGACAAGGTGGCGATGACGAGGATAGCGGCAAAGATCCGATCCGGTCTACGTCGAAGCAGCAGGAGCACGAGCGGCCAGACGATGTAGAACTGCTCTTCGACGCCCAAGGACCACAGATGCAGCAGCGGAAAACTTTGCGCGTCCGGAGAAAAATATCCGGACTGAAACCAAAAATAGAAATTGGCGACGAAGGCCGCGCTCGAAAGCATTTGCTTGCCCAGGCGCAGCATGTCCTGAGGCAGAAGAATCCACCAGCCGACAAGAGCTGTGACCGTCAGCACCAATACGAGAGCCGGAAAGATACGGCGAATCCGTCGCGCGTAGAATGACCGCAGGCTAAACGCATCCGCTCGCATTTCGTCGAAGATGATTCCCGAGATCAGAAAGCCCGAAATGACGAAGAACACATCCACCCCGATGAACCCGCCGGGGACGAGGTCCGGGAATGCATGAAAGGCGATGACCGCCAGTACCGAAATCCCACGCAAGCCATCGATATCCGCGCGATATACTGCCGTCCTTCCGGATACCGTCTGATCCGGCGAAAGTCTCAACATTGGCTTGGACGATCAGTTTCCAGACCAATAGCGCGCTTCATTCGAGAGTCTCCCCCAAGTCCAAACGATGAAGTCCAAACAGACTAAGTCCAAGCAAAAGACAAGCCCAACGGAGCAAGGCGCAGGCAATGTGCCGGATGTAGCAGAGCGAAGCTCCGCCGTCACCGGAAACCTTATACACCATACGCTAACCCACACGACGAAGGGAAATGCGAGAAGCTCGCCATTTCGCCTGGTACAGAGAGCATCGCGAATTGAGTTAGGGAACACATGAATCCTTGATCCAAAGTAATTGCATCAAAGGACCGCCTCGGGTCGTTCGCGACCGGATTGAGCCAGTGGCCGGTCTGGCATGGACGCCGAAAGCGGAAGTGAGCTATCCTACGGCGACGCAGCAGGAATGACACTGATGACCGAGACCGTCGCCGCCCGTCGCCAAGCCTGTCTCTCGACCGCGATCCAGAAAGCCCGCCACCGTCAGCGCGTCGGCACTGGCCCAGCATCTCGATCGCAGCCGGACCTACATCGGCAAGCTCGAAACCGAAGGCGTGATCCAGCGGCAAGGTGACGGTTTCCCGCTCGATCAGAGCCGCGTTGCCTACCTGCGATACTTGCGACGCGAGCGACGGCAATCGCCCCGCAGTGAGGCGGACGCTGATTTTCAGCGGGCGAAGTCCGAACTGATCCGGCTCCGCATTGCCGAGAAGCAACGGCACCTGATCCCACTGGAGGAAGCGGTCGGCCACATGGACGAAGTTGTCGGCCTGTTCCTCTCGCGCCTGTCGGGCTTCGCGGCCCGGTGCGGCGGTCGTGATCTGGCCGCGCGTCGTGTGATCGATCAAGCGGTGTATGACCTGCGGCTTGAGATATCCGAAGCCTGCACCAAGCTGGCGGATCAGCGCGGCGAACCTCCAGCGGATGACTGAACAATGATCAGTGGCCAGATGACCGACGCCGAGGTTGCGGATCAGATCGCGCGCGCTGACCGCTTCATTGCCGACTTCCGCGAGATGATCGCGGCGACGGTCGTTGATCATGCCAGCGCATGCACGGACTATCAACGTCGCGGGCTTCAGCGGATCGCCTCGACGCTGGACGCGGTGCCGTTCGTGACGATGTGCAATCTGGCGAACCTCAACGCGGCGATGCGCGGCGGGCTGCTCGACCTGATCGAGGTGGGGTTGCTCGCGGTCGGCGGTGGCCCGACGCTGGACTTTGCCGACGCCGCGGCGTTCCTCGCCGGGTTCGAGACCGTGATCGAGAAGGTGCGCAGGCGACGGCTGCAATGAGGCGGGGCGGGGCTGGGTTCTGTGGTTGCGCGCCGTCATGTCACGAGTATCCAGATTGGAAGAGCTGAGAAGAGCGGTCTCTTTTGCATTTCGGTATGTATTCGGTGCCGTCGAGACCCAGCAACCCGCCCTTTACGTCGATACTGTCGCCGGTTGGGCCTCGCCTCCATGAGGTCTTCCCATTGTCAACCCAACGCCGCACTATCAGGCGATCGTCCATCCAGTTCCGCTCGACCGGCCACGCTTTCGCTGATGGTAACTCTAGCGACGCTTGCACCTCGCTCTGGGACATCGACGCAGCGTGCCCCAACGTCTCCATCGTGGTGTTTTGGGCGAAAGTGAGCAGCGTCGGCAGCAACTTGCTGATCAGATGCTTAGTTGCGAGAAACCCGTGATCGGGACTTTGCCAATAGCGCCCGCGCATCCCGTCTGGAGCGTTGTAGAGTAGATCACAAGTCTCAAAGTCCATCTTAACGACAAAAATCGCCTGCCGAGCGTCATGGGCATCTTTTGGGTCGTCCTCATCAAGGTCCATATAAGGCCCGCGGGTTCGGACATGCATCACTTGCAGTTCATGGATCGCCACCGGCCGTGATGTGGGCGCGGTGCTGTTGAGCACGCCGGTCGTCGCCAAGCCGACATCTGCGAGTGTCTGTGCGGTGTGTTCGTCATGCTGGGACGCCGACCTCGGTTATGACGCGCTCTCGCGTGCCGCAGCGATGGCATTGAAGGTTGCGGTAAAAAATGGCCGCTGGTTAGACCCATGATGCACGTTCGACCATTGACGAGCGCGATAGCGGCGCATCGCCGTACCGGCCCGTGAAGGCATATTCGTAATTACCCATCGCCTCGTTGATGACCTCCAGCGCCAGATCCGAGAGCGGCTGGTTGATCACGCGGCGCCGCTTGACCCGTCGTGCCGGAATATCGACGGTGCCGTTCCCGGCGTTGAGTTCGTCGCGGTGGATCGGCAACAATTCGCCCGAGCGCAACATCGTGGTCAGCGCAAACTTGATTGCCGAGCCTTGTCCTGCGATCCCACGGCATGTCCTCACGGTCGAGGCCGTGCCACAGCGTCCTGACCTCATCTTCGCAAAGGACGCGGTCGCGCGGATGCTCATCGTCCAGCTTCGGCAGGTTGACGCAGGGGCTGGCGCTCACATAGTCGCGGCCCGCTTCGGCCGCCCAGTTGAACAGGCCGGACGCCGCACGCCGCATGTTGGCGGGCGTTGCTCACCGACGCCTTGCCGCCGAACCTGCCCGCGACGATGTCGTTCGAGAGCGTTGCAATGTCGTGCTTGGTGACCTCGCCTGCGATCTTCTTGCCGAGCCCTGGGCTGAGGAAACGCCGCAGGTGGCTGGCGACGTTCTCCCAGCTTTCGATCCGGGGCCGCATTTCGCCGTCCGGCTTCTTGACCGGCGTTTTCATCCACTCGATACGTTCCTCGATGATGTCATCGACGGTCTTGCCCCGCTTCGCCTGCTGCACCTTGCGGTCGCGGAACGTCTCGGCGAGCGCGCCAGCTGCCCATGCCCCGCAGGCCATAGACCCGGCTGCGGGCGTCCTCGACGCCGAAGGTCTCGGGATTGTAGACGCCAAGCCAACCGGTGCGCTGCTTGCCGGTCGCCGGGTCGGTGAACTTGAACGAGAAGGTCGCCACGCCAGCCGTGGTGAGGCTGACGTACAAGCCAGAACATTTGCGGTCGTAGATTTTGACCCGCTTGGCGACCCGCTCGCTCGCAATGACGTTTGGTCAAGACGACGCTGCCGTTGCGCGCGCGCTTGGCAACGAGTTCGGTGGTTGTGGTAGTATCCATGGTGGTTTCAGGCTCCTGAAGGGTGTAGGACCATGGGCTTGGCCTTCGGCCTCTCAGTCCTTGGAGGGTCGAGAGAGGCTTAGGGCCGGGCCCTAGATTTGGCGAAATGCGCTGAAAGCCGATGAATGAGGGTAACGCAAAACCCCTTTGTTTAAAGGGTTTTGTTGCTTTCAGGGTCTTTCACCGTCCTTCAAAATATAGCCCACACGACTTCGCCGTCCGCCTCAGCGCATCTCGTCAAAAGCGCATCCGCGTCCATCGCATCCCTGCCCTACGTTCGTGACGATCGCGAAACGCCCCTCTATGTTGGGCCGGGATGGCCGCGGATAGAGAAGTGATTTGCGCCAAATGGGAACAGAAATATTTTTGCGAGGGGGACTGGACAGGTAGCATCAGCTTGAATTGCTTCAGCAAATTCGTGTTGCCGGTAGTGCCAAAAAAAGGGATCAAGCGAACGTAATAAGCGCTCAAGCCCGTTGTGCGCCATTCGTTTAGGGTTCGTGGGCATCGGTATGTTTGCTCGCTGCAGCAATCAATCCATTCGAAATGCGATCTACATATGCAATGCCAATCGCCGAACAAACGAATACGATGTGGATGATCGTCTGCCACTTCACCCCGGCTTCGGTGTAGTCAGTGGTGCGGCCCGCGCCACCGAGATTGCCCGCCTCGATAAAAGTCCGCAGCAAATGAATCGAGGAGATCCCGATAATCGCCATCGCCAGCTTGACCTTCAGGACACCGGCGTTGACGTGGCTGAGCCATTCCGGTTCATCCGGATGCCCCGCGAGGTTCATTCGGGACACGAAGGTCTCGTAGCCGCCGACAATGACCATCAACAAAAGATTTGAGATCATGACCACGTCGATAAGTCCCAGGACGACCAACATGATTTGCTGTTCGGAAAAATCGAATGAGTGTATGATGAGATGCCAAAGCTCTTTGAGAAACAGCACGACATAAACGCCTTGGGCGACGATCAGTCCGAGATAGAGCGGCAATTGCAGCCAGCGTGATCCAAACATGATCATCGGAATCGGGCGCAAAGTGATGCCGTTAGCTGGAGGGGGTACTTCGGATGGTGATGTCATTCGCTGGTTGCTCTCCGAGGCAAAGTTGCGATCCATGGGCGACATGTCGCTTTACAGTGAGACGTGTCGCTTTACAGTGAAAGGGTATTCGAACCCCGCTAATGATCCATCAGTTGGTGTTGGAGCGTCATTCCGGGCTTAGACAGCGTTCGGCTCCCTATTAGAATCGCTCCCTTTGTTTAGTCGACTCGGAAATAAGGCAGACCAGTCCTCCGGCATGAATGGCGAATACAGATCTACCTTATTTCCGCCATTGGTGCCACGGCCCTTGCAGCGATCGCCAGGCGCATCCGCCATTACCTCAACACGCATCACTGTTTTGACGAGACGCGTCCACGCCGTCCTTTTTGCATTGGCAGAAGGGGTTGTTCGATCTCGGCAGAACACGGGACTTAGCCAGTGATGCCGGATAAGTTTTTATGCAAACGGAGCCACTGCACATAGGGCGCCCGCAATATTTTTCGCAATACCTGCCTGGACCTCAATCACGCGTCGTTGGCGATCTGCTGAAGGCCGCAACCGCAGCCTCGGAACTCACAAAAATCATATGCCTGCCCATTCTTTCAGCGAGACCAGCCTGCTCGACCATGAGCAGCGAACGGCTGTTCAGGTCGGCTATGCCAAACGCCACGCCGCGCTCGCGCAACAGGATTTGCAACTCTTCCAGCTTTGCTACTCCCGTACTATCGAGCAAGTTTATGGCCTCGGCGTCCAGAACAAGCCATCTGCCGTCGTCACCCAAGGAATCCGCGATCTCGATCATCCGACGCTTGACGTAATCGGCGTTGAAGAAGATGAGTGCGGCCTGGAGGACTACTATGGTCAGCCCCGGAATCGCGCGGGCCTCTGGATACCGGTGTAATTTGTAGAGCCCCTGTTTGCCCTCGATTTGACCAAGATGCGCTATCCGAGGTTGCGACGCGAGCCACAACAAATGAGCCAAGGTGGCGGCAATCGCAAGGAACACTCCTGGCAGCACTCCCAGGACCACGACGCCGAGAAGTGTCGCGATTGCGAACGCGAACTCCGGCCGACTGATGCGGTAAAGGGTTTTCAGTTCCGGCAAATCGATCAAGTCAATCGCGGCCGACACGAGAACAGCACCAAGAACAGCGACTGGCAAATAGGCAAGCACATTGCCAATGTAGAGTATGGTTCCAGCGAGTGCGGCCGCGGCGATCAAACCCACAAGCTGCGTTTTTCCTCCGATCGCATAATTTACGGCAGTGCGCGAGTCGGCTGCGGTAACTGGAAAGCCGCCGAACAAGCCGCTGGCAACATTGGCTGTACCGAAGCCGATCAATTCGTTTCTCGCATCTACTTCGTTGCCGCTCTTCGCGGCAAAGCTGCGCGCAGTCACAATGCCCGATCCAAAACCGACTATCATTATCGCAACGGCACCTTCCAGAAGATCCAAATTAGCAATAGCATCGAGCGTCGGGAGAGTTAAGGCGAAGGTGACTGGCGGCAATTTCCCGACAACCGATATCCCGAGGGACGCCAATCCCAGCGCAGCCGACAGCGCTATGGCCGCAACAATCGCAATTAAGGGTCCCGGCGCCGTTGGTTTTGAGTGCCGCAATATTCGCAGAAAAATTAACGCCCCGATCCCAACCAGCATGGTCGGTACATGTGTTTCGCTGATTTTCGCGGCGTACTCCACGATGGGTCTTACGAGGCCTTTCGATTCAATCTTGACGGTGGTCAGGCGTGTGATCTGCCCGATTATCAGGCTGATCGAAATGCCTGCCAGAAAGCCGACCAATATCGGGCGTGAAAGGAAGTTCGCGACGAAACCGAGCCCCAAGACGCCTGCAACAAAGCAGAGAATGCCCACTTCCACTGCCAATGCGGTTGTAAAGGTAACGCGGTCGGCCGCAGTGGCGGCACCCAGGGAAGTCAGGACGCTGGCAAGCATGATGCAGGTCGCGGCATCGGGTCCGACGATGAGTTGCCGCGATGGTCCGAACGTCGCATAGGCCGCCAGGGCCAGGATGGTAGCGAAAAACCCCACCTCAGTGGGCAAACCCGCGATCGCCGGATAAGCGATCGCGGACGGGAGCGATACTGCGGCTACGGATAAACCGGCAGCCAAATCCGACTTGAGCCAATCTTGTCGATAATCAAGCAGTTGCGCTACGATCGGTAGCTTTGCCGAACGAATTGAAACTGCCATGACACTGACCTTGATATGTCGCACACGCAGTCTTGGCAGATAACGATTGCGACACTTGATCTTTGCCTGCCTCAATATCTTTCAGGAACGAAATTCCTGTTCTTCAACGTCGCCTGATCGTCGAATTTTCCCTTGTTCGAGCGCTTCGGCAACTTGATCTTGGGCCGTCTCACCGCCTTGGTCGGAATTTGGCTGAGGATGTGGGAAATGCAATTGAGCCGCGCCCGCCGCTTGTCATCGGAACGCACGATGAACCACGGCGCGTGCTTGCTGTCGGTCATTTTTAGCATCATGTCCCGTGCCCGCGAGTATTCGTACCAGCGATCGTACGATTCGATATCCATCGGGCTCAGCTTCCATTGCCGGAGCGGATCCTCGATGCGGGCCTCAAACCTGCGCTTTTGCTCGTCCTGTCCGACTTCGAGCCAAATTTTGATCAATATGATGCCGCCATCGGTCACGAATTGTTCAACCTGCGGGCAAAGCTCCAGGAAACGTTTGCATTCCTGCTCCGTGCAAAATCCCATGACGTACTCAACGCCGGCCCGGTTGTACCAGCTGCGGTCGAAGATCACGACCTCGCCGGCGGCCGGAAACCGTTCCATGTAGCGCTGGATGTACATCTGGGATTTTTCGCGATCGGAAGGCGCCGGGAGCGCGTTAACGCGAAAGACGCGCGGACTGACTTTTTCTGTAAGAGCCTTGATCGTTCCACCCTTGCCGGCGGCGTCCCGTCCTTCGAGCACGATGACGACGCGCAGGCCCTTCGCTTTCACCCAATCCTGCAGCTTGCAGAGCCGAACCTGCAGCTTGCGCAATTCACGCTCATAAGCCTTGCGCTTCATCTTTTCGGGAGGGCGATCGTTTGCTTTTTCCTTCACTTCGCCGTCATCTCCGCGGTTTTCCTTGAGCGTCATTGAAATTGCCTTTCAATTGGCCGGCTCGTTTGGAGATGGAAACTATCTCAACACCATACGCACAGCAGTGTGGAGCGCTCCCGGGACTGTGGAGTGGACGAACCGACTCAGTTCCAGCTCAGCGTCATACCGACGTCGCCTGGCCTGTCGCCGGTAAAATCGACGATTTCGGCCCGCAATTTATATCCTCGCGGCTGGAAGTATTTGGCCCAGGCGTCGTAGAGTTCTTTTGGCAACCCCTGCAGGGTGCTTTCCCAGCCCCGTTCCCCCTGATTGATGGCACGCCCATGATCGCTGCAGAGGTCGCTCGGAAAACGAATTAGTTGAACTTCGGTTTTCCCGTTGCGCACGGCGCGCTCGATGATCACCACCGCTCGCTTAATCCGCTCCTCGTCCGATACGCCCGACGGCCTCTCCAACTGCTCGAGAAGCTTTCGCTTTTCGGCTTCGGCCTTTTCATGTTGGCGCGCCGCTTTTTCGGCTTCATCCGCCTCGCTGACAGCGAGCCTCTTCATGAAATCTTTTGCGTTTGGCAACAGGTCATCAGGTTTGGACGGCATGACTTCCTCCATCAACCAGCGCTCCCGAGGCGGAATAGGCTAATCCAATTCGGCCAATCGATCAAATATGCTGCGGCAAAATGACCACCGCCCTGGCGGCCTCACCGCCGATAGCCCTTGCGATCCGGGAACGGTTCTTTCACCCAGGCGACTTCGCTCTGTCCGGAAAAGTCATCGCAGCCGTCCGCTGCATGGAGATCTAGCTGCTTCCCTCCACGGAACGCTGAGCCATCCGAGCGTGCCGCGGGGCGGCCGCGCTCGATTCTCTCGCCCATTAATCGCAAAGGGACCATCGAGATGCATCGAGGTTGGTTGAACGTTTCCGATAACAGGGATAGAAAAACTCGATGCGATCGACCGCAGGACGCTGCGCGCCTGATGGCGGAGATGTGCTTTATATCGACAGCGGATACATCGTCGATTAATGTCATGTACCCTTTCGGTGGATTTGGGTTGCGACTAGGATCGTGTCGGTTGAGCTCTTGGAGGAGTCAGCGATGCGCGTGTTGATCTGCGTCGTTTTATTGATGGCCGGACTAAACGTCCCCGGCGGCGCTCAAACAAGCCAGCCTCCGCCCGCAGTACCGGTGGGCGTCGTTACAGCGGAACTAAAGCCCGTGACCAAGGGGCTGGATTTCGTTGGACGCGTGGAAGCCATCGATCGGGTTGAGGTCCGAGCGCGTGTTACCGGATACCTGGAAGGTATTCTGTTCAAGGAAGGCGATCTTATCAAGGAAGGCGCGCCGCTTTACAGCATTGAAAAGGGGCTGTTCGAGGCGGCCGTCGGACAGGCCGACGGTGCATTGGAACGCAGCAAGGCCGCGAAGATACTGACTGAAGTTCAGTTGCAGCGCGCAGAGGATTTGCTGGCGAAGAGCTCGGGTACCGCGGTCGCAAGGGACCAGGCACTTGCGGCGGACGACTCAGCCAAAGGCGCTATCACGATCGATGAAGCCAATCTTCGGACTGCGAAGATCAATCTCGGATATACCGACATCAATTCTCCGATTGCCGGCAAGGTCGGCAAGACAAACATCACCAAGGGCAACGTCGTCAATCCGCAGAGCGGCCCCCTGACTGTGATCGTGAGTCAGGATCCGATGTACGTTACCTTTCCGGTCAGCCAGCGCGAATTTCTGCGTGCCCAGCAAGAGCAGCACAAGGAAGATATCACCGGCATCAAGGTGCAGCTGCGCTTCGCCGATGGCAGTGTGTACAAACACCTCGGCCAAATCAATTTTGTAGATGTGAGCGTCGATCGCTCCACCGATACGGTTTCGGTCCGCGCCAGCTTTCCAAATCCCGACTTCGCACTGGTCGATGGTCAGCTGGTGCGGGTCGGGCTCGAGGTCGGGGCTCCGGTGGAGAAGATCGTGATTCCTCAGGCCGCGCTGATTTCCGATCAGGAGGGTGTTTACGTCTTTGTTGCAAGCGACGGAAAGGCCGAGGTCCGAAGGGTCAAGCCGGCAGGCGAGAGCGGGACAGGCATCATCATCGAGGAAGGCCTTGCTAAAGGCGAGTTGGTGATCGTCGAGGGACTACAGAGCCTGCGCGCGAATACCCCTGTCCGCGCTACGCCGCTACCGCCGACACCCGGCAGGAGTTAGTCATGTTGTCGGCGATTTTTGTTGACCGTCCGCGTCTCGCAATTGTCATTGCGGTTGTCACGACGATCGCTGGCGCGCTGGCGTTTCTGGCTATGCCGGTTGCGCAATATCCCGACATCGTGCCGCCCCAGGTCTCGGTCACGACCATGTATCCCGGTGCGAATTCCGCCGTGGTGGATGCGACGGTAGCCCAGCCGATCGAGGCGCAGGTCGTCGGCGTCGACAAGATGATATATATGAAGAGCACGAGCGGCGATGACGGCAGCTATACGCTGACTGCCTCATTCGAACTCGGCACCAACCCCGACATCAACACGGTCAACGTCAACAACCGGGTCCAGACTGCGCTGTCCTCGCTTCCACCCGAAGTCCAGCGCCAGGGCATCAACGTCAAGAAGAAGTCGACGGCGATCCTCGCCTTTGTGACGGTCTATTCGCCGAAGCAAACGCACGATCCTCTTTTCCTGTCGAACTATGTCACCATCAATCTGCTCAATTCAATCAAGAGCACTCCAGGTGTCGGCGACGCGTTCCTGTTCGCCGCCCAGGACTATGCGATGCGCGCGTGGGTTCGGACCGATCGCCTGACCGGTCTGGATCTCACGACCGGCGACATCATCAATGCGATCCAGTCGCAGAACATTCAGGCCGCGGTGGGGCGCGTCGGCGCACGGCCGATTTCCGACGATCAGCAGCTGCAGCTGAATATCCAGACCAAGGGCCGGCTGAACTCCGTCGCTGATTTCGAAAACATCGTGATTCGCACCAATCCCGACGGTTCGGTTCTGCGCTTGCGCGATGTCGCAAGCGTCGAACTTGGTGCCGCCAATATGGACCGCGACACGCGGTTCAATGGTCAGGATGCTGCCGCCGTCGTGATCTACCAATCGCCGGGCGGTAACGCCATCGCCACCGTCAATGCCGTGCGTGCAAAGCTGACCGAGCTCGCAACACGTTTTCCCGAAGATCTGGCCTGGAAGGTAACGTACGATCCGACGATTTTCGTCACCGATACCATGCACGAGGTGCAGAAGACGCTGATCGAGGCTTTCATCCTCGTCGTGTTGGTCGTCTTCCTGTTTCTCGGCAGCTTGCGCGCCACCTTGATACCGACGCTCGCGGTCCCCGTCAGCTTGATTGGCGCCTTCATCGCGCTCAAGGCCGTTGGCTACTCCGCCAATACGGTCTCGCTGCTCGCGATCGTGCTGGCGATTGGCATTGTCGTCGATGACGCCATCGTGGTCGTCGAAAATGTCGAACGCGTCATGGAGGAGCATCCCGAACTGTCGCCGGCGGAAGCCACCAAGCGCGCCATGGCGGAGATCACGGCTCCGATTATTGCGATTACGCTGGTGCTGTTGTCGGTCTTCGTTCCCGTCGCCTTCATTCCGGGTATTTCCGGCGAACTGTTTCGCCAGTTTGCCGTCACGGTCTCGGTGGCAATGTTTCTTTCAGCCATCAATGCCCTGACGCTTTCACCAGCGCTTTGCGGCGTCTTGCTTCGCCCGCATCACGGGCCAAGGCGGGGCATTATCGGTTGGTTGATGCGGTCGATAGACCGGGTGGCCAATGGCTACGGAGCCGTCGTCGCACGGCTCGTTCGCTTCTCGGTGATCGGAATTGCAATGGTGGCGGTCGCCGGCGTCGGCGTTTTTGCGTTGTCGAAGATTACGCCGACGGGATTTCTGCCCGAGGACGACCAGGGTGCCATTTTCGTGGTTGCCCAATTGCCGGGCGGCGCATCGGTGGGTCGAACCTCGGAGGTGATGCGCGCGGCGGAGGCCATCGTCAAGGAAGATCCTGCCGTCGACGAATACACCTCGATCATCGGGCTGAACTTCATCGACAATTATTCGCAATCCAATTCCGGTTTTATGGTCGTGACGTTCAAGCCATTTGAGGAGCGCAAAACCGCCGGCATGGGCGCACGCGACGTAATCGCCCGACTGGGTCCGAAATTCCGACAGATCCAGGGCGGCACTGTCGTTCCACTGGCACCACCGCCGATCGTCGGTCTCGGCACTGGTGGCGGCTTTGCGTACGTCCTCCAGGATCTCCGCGGCGGCGATCCGAAGGAGCTCGCCCAGGTGGTTCGCGGGCTTACCGTGGCTGCAAACCAAGACCCGCGCCTGCAGCGAGTGTTCAGCACATTCTCTGCCACCAATCCGTCAATCTATCTCGACATCGACCGCGACAAGGTTCAAGTCCTGGGCGTTCAGCTCAAGGATGTATTCCAGGCCCTGCAAGCCTCCCTTGGTGGATACTTCATCAATAACATGAACCTGTTTGGTCGTACCTGGCAGGTGCAGGTCCAGGCGGAGGCCGCCGACAGGTCGAGTGTCGATGACATCTTTCGCATCAATGTGCGAAATGCCGAGGGAAAGATGATTCCGCTGCGAAGTCTGGCGGAGATCCGCGTCGTCGTCGGTCCGCCGGCGCTGATCCGCTACAACAACCTTCGCGCCGTAACGATCCAGGGTGGCCCCGCCGCGGGCGTGTCGTCGGGCCAGGCACTTCAAGCCATGGAAGCGGTTGCGGCGAAAACGCTGCCGCAAGGTTTCAAGGGCGAATGGACTGATACGGCGTTCCAGGAAAAGCGCGCGGAAGGCAAAACTGCGATCATTCTCGGCTTCGCTGTTTTGTTTGCCTATCTTTTCCTGGTGGCTCTTTATGAAAGCTGGACCATTCCCGTTCCCGTGTTGCTGTCGGTTGCTATCGGCATACTCGGATCGTTCGCCGCGATTGTCATGGCCGGGCTGACGCTCGATCTATACGGCCAGATCGGCATGGTCGTGCTGATCGGGCTTGCGGCTAAAAATGGCATCCTGATCGTTGAGTTCGCCAAGGAGAAGCGCGAGCAAGGCATTCCGCTGCTCGAAGCGGCGACTGAAGGCGCGCGTCTGCGCTTCCGGCCTGTCATGATGACGTCATTCGCGTTCATTCTGGGTCTCTATCCGCTCGTGGTGGCAAAGGGAGCCTCCGAGCTCGCGCGGCAAGGCGTCGGCACCCCGGTTTTTGGCGGAATGATTCTGGCGTCCTTCATAGGCATCTTTGCAATTCCGCCGCTATATGTGATGTTCCAGGCCATTCGCGAACGCCTGAGGCCGGGTGCGCGGCCAAACAAAGAACTGCCTGCGACAGGTGAGAAAGAGATATTGCCGCCTGACCATGCCGCGGCGGAATGACTTGCTCGGGCTTGATCCGAACCGACGGTTTGGAACTATCCTCGGGTTTAATTGCGAACTGAAGAGGAAGAGTGTGATGTTCCGATTTAGACACGCCACAGCTTCAAGGCTCATCCTGATCTGCACGCTGCTGATGCTGCCGGCGCAGGCGTGGGCGGTTGATCTCACCGGTGCCTGGGCAAGCGACGCCAGTCAGTGCGGAAAAATCTTCAAGAAAAACAAGAATGGAATCACATTCCAGCGAGATTCGGATGTTTACGGCGCCGGCTTCGTTGCTGACGGTAACCAGCTTAGAGGAAGAGCTGCCCGATGCACGATCAAAACAACAAAGCAGGTAGGCGACACCACGCACCTCCTTACCGCGTGCTCAACGGACATCATGCTGCAGAACGTGGAGTTCACCGTAAAGTTTCTCGACGACAACAGGATCTCTCGGCTGTTCCCGGGCATGGAAGGAATGGAGATCACGTACTATCGTTGTGCCTTGTAGACGCCCCCGGGAATCATTTGTCATGGCGACACGCTTTGCAGGAATCTGTGAACCGGTGGCCTTCCCCCAGTCGAAAATGCGGTCGATCGCACCAAGCAGCTCCATCAGCGGGGCGAAAACAGCTGATTGCTAAAGGGCGTGGTAGTGGGGACTGTTATGAAAATGAAGCCACGGCCAATGGATTGATGGCAAGAATTGCATGCCGCGGTCAGTCCCTTGAATGACTTATTGAATTCGGCACTATTCTTCGTGGAAATCGCGCCATCAATTGATTTAAGCGGTGTTTCAATCACTGAGAAACTTGTCACGGGTATTTCACTGTAAAGCGTTAACGCCTCCGCAAGAGCTGCCTTCACCTGGTCGAGCTCATAGGCAGCTAACTCCCAATTCTGCTTTTGACCTGCAGCCCACAATTTCAGGTGCCTGGACTGGACCGCACTCATGATATCGCTAAGCCGAGGCACGTATTTTGGCGATGACCTCTGGGGAGTTTGAGCGGCGACAAGAAAAGGCGTCGCCGATCCCACTAAGACAACGGCCAACGCAGCGGCAAATTTCCTGATCCTGCCCATATCGAAATTTCCGAATGCGATACGTAGTCGGGAAAAGCTCATCAACGATACCATGATCGGATGCGTAGTGGCCACCCAATTTCCATAAACCTCGATCGTTACCGTGGCACCTCTTTGGTTCATCGGCGTGCTGCGCGATCGTCCCGTGGACGGCGATGGGGTTGCGGACGCGCGGCGCCGTGATCGGCTACAGCGATAACGGCGAAGCCGTGACGCGGGATGATGTGTTCGGAGGATCTTTCAGGTCAGGTCAACGCACTGCCTAGCGGGGTCCTCATGGCGAGGAAGCGCTCTTGCGCCGTCTCGAATCATGAGATCACAGTGCGTGTCTTCATCCTTCGAGACGCGGCGCAAACGCCGCTTCTCCCGAGTGAGCGCGAATGCGCTCATCCGGGGATGAGAAACGGGTTCGCAGGAAAAAACCTTGAGCTTTCTCTTTGTCCTCGCCGTCGGGCTGGTCGCCGGCACCATCTCGGGCATTGTCGGCACCGGCTCGTCGATCATGCTGATGCCGGTGCTGGTGTATCAATACGGGCCCAAGCAAGCCGTGCCGATCATGGCGGTCGCAGCCGTGATGGCGAACCTGTCGCGCATCCTTGCCTGGTGGCGCGAGGTCGACTGGCGCGCCTGTGCCGCCTACTCGATTCCGGGCATCCCCGCCGCAGCGCTGGGCGCCCGCACTCTTTTGGCGCTGCCCGCGCATGCCGTCGATATTTCGATCGGCCTGTTTCTGATCGCGATGGTGCCGGTGCGGCACTGGCTGGCGCGGCATAACCTCAAATTTTCGCTCTGGCATCTGGCGATCGGCGGCGCGGGAATCGGCTACCTCACCGGCATCGTGGTGTCGACCGGGCCATTGAGCGTGCCGCTGTTTCTGTTCTACGGCCTCACCAAGGGCGCCTTCCTCGCCACGGAAGCGGCGAGTTCGCTGGGTCTTTACTTGAGCAAATCCGTGACCTTTCAGCGCTTCGGCGCGCTGACCCCGGATGTCGCGCTCAAGGGCCTGATCGCCGGCTCGTCGCTGATGTTCGGCGCCTTCATCGCCAAACGTTTTGTGCTGCGGCTCGACGAAAATGTGTTCCGGCTGGTGATGGACGGGATCATGATCGCGGCGGGGTTATCGATGCTGTTCAACGCCTTGTGGAGCGCGCCGGTCAGTTAAGGTTCAGCATCCGAACGGGGCGGGCCTTTACCGCAAAATCGGCCGATAAAAAATCAGGACCCCTGTCGGACTCCCGTCCTCCCGTTCGTCCTGCGAGTTCAACCAACAGGAATCTCCGACATGACTTCCATCACGCCGTTCCTCTGGCTCGACAAAAACGTCCCCGAGGCCGTTGCCTTCTACAAATCGGTGTTTCCCAATGCCAGGGTCGAAACCGTCAATGACTTCATGGCCACCTTCGAACTCGAGGGGCAGAAGTTCCATGCGCTCAATGGCGGCCCCCGATTCAAGTTCAACGAGGCGATCTCCTTTTTCATCAGCGTCGAGACCCAGACAGAGGTGGACTATTTCTGGAGCAGTCTGAGCGCCGATGGCGGCGCGACATCGCAATGCGGATGGCTCAAGGACAAATTCGGCCTGTCCTGGCAAGTCGTGCCGGCAGCACTCGGCCGCTACCTCAGCGATCCCGATCGCAAGAAGGCCGATCGCGTCATGCAGGCCATGATGAAGATGCAAAAGATCGTCATCGCCGATCTCGACAAGGCATATGCGGGCTGATCCATGCCATGGGGGGCGATATAGTCCGTTGCCGGAATTGATGACGAAAAGGCCGCCAATTGAGGCGACCTTTTTGAAACCGGCGGGAAGGCTAAGCCGTAGTTGTGTTGTCGGCTATGGCTTCTGTTGAGGCAGGGCAATTGGAAGTGGTCGGCAGGGGCCGTCCGCTTTTAGGACTTGCGGACGGCCCCACTCTCCGGTTTCAACGGACCACTCGCAAAATCAAAAGGGACCCCTCGCGCTCAGGCGGGCACT
Source organism: uncultured Pseudomonadota bacterium (assembly GCA_963819325.1). Classification (GTDB taxonomy): domain Bacteria; phylum Pseudomonadota; class Alphaproteobacteria; order Rhizobiales; family Xanthobacteraceae; genus Bradyrhizobium. Next base: position 172,431 of record CAWFVT010000012.1, on the reverse strand, counting down.
TTTAGAACAAAATAGGAACTTTTTAGGATTTCGTGCTATGTAGCCCCACCCTTGCACGGAAGCGACTCACCCCCTTCATGGCCAAATCCACCCTCTCCTTTGTCTGCCAGAATTGCGGCGCGGCGTATAACCGCTGGCAAGGCAAGTGCGAATCCTGCGGCGAGTGGAATACGCTGGCCGAGGAGGACACCACCGGCGCCACCACGATGCCGGTCTCGATCCGGAGCAAACGCAAAGGCCGGCTGTTCGCGCTGGAAACCCTGACCGGCAAGAGCTTTGAGGCCCCTCGCCTGCCCTCCGGCATGGCCGAGCTCGATCGCGTCACCGGCGGCGGGTTCGTCCGGGGCTCGGTGCTGCTGGTCGGCGGCGATCCCGGCATCGGCAAGTCGACGCTGTTGACACAGGCGACCTCGTTGCTGGCGCGGGCCGGCCATCGCGCGGTTTACATTTCGGGCGAGGAAGCCGTGGCGCAGGTGCGGTTGCGCGCCGAGCGTTTAGGTCTTGCCGATGCGCCGGTGCAGCTTGCCGCGGAAACCTCGGTCGAGGACATCGTCTCGACCTTGTCGGAGGGTGCGGTGCCGCGCCTGATCGTAATCGATTCGATCCAGACCATGTGGACCGACACGGTGGAATCCGCGCCAGGCACGGTCACACAAGTGCGCGCCTCGGCGCAGGCGCTGATACGATTCGCCAAAAAATCAGGTGCCGCGATCATCCTGGTCGGCCATGTGACCAAAGACGGCCAGATCGCCGGACCCCGGGTGGTCGAGCACATGGTCGATGCGGTGCTGTCGTTCGAGGGCGAAGGCTCGCAGCAGTTCCGTATTTTGCGCGCGGTGAAGAACCGTTTCGGTCCGACCGACGAGATCGGCGTGTTCGAAATGACGGGTCTCGGCCTGCGCGAAGTCTCCAATCCGTCCGAACTGTTCCTGTCCGAGCGTGATCTCGGCAGTCCGGGAACGGCGGTATTTGCCGGAATCGAGGGCACCAGACCAGTGCTGGTGGAATTGCAGGCACTGGTGGCGCCGACCTCGCTCGGCACCCCGCGTCGGGCCGTGGTGGGCTGGGATCCGAGCCGGCTGTCGATGGTGCTGGCGGTGCTGGAGGCCCATTGCGGCGTCAAACTGTCCGGCTACGACGTCTATCTGAATGTCGCAGGCGGCCTGCGGATCCAGGAACCCGCGGCCGACCTAGCCGCGGCCGCCGCGTTGGTGTCGTCGCTGGTCAATGCGCCGCTGCCGACCGATGCGGTGTATTTCGGCGAGATTTCGCTGTCGGGCGCGGTCCGTCCGGTGGCACAGACCTCTGCGCGCCTGAAGGAAGCGGCCAAACTCGGGTTCGGCCGCGCCGTGCTGCCCGAATCCGCGCGTGGCGATGCCGGCGGCGACGCTGGTTTGGTCCTCAATACCGTCGGTGGATTGACCAGTCTGGTTGCGGATATCGCCGCCCGCGCGCCTCCCAAAGGAAACAGGGAGACCCACCAGGAGCGGGAGGGAGTGCCTGAGAAAAATGCCACACCTGCGAGATTCCGGCGCCGGGAAGGCTAGCCGGTTTCCACTTTTGGGGATCATGCACTATACAACCCGCGCGGCTTGGGGGTGACACGATTTCCAGCCTTGCGGGATGGGCCGTATGCCCCTCAGTTAAGGCGGCACCGACCCACCGATTCGCGGTTTTTGACCTTTGATGCGGACCTGACCAGCCGATGCCGATAACGATACTCGATCTCGTCCTGCTCGCCGTGATGCTGATTTCCGGCCTGCTCGCGATGGTGCGCGGCTTCATGCGCGAGATTCTGTCGATCGCGGCCTGGGGCACTGCGGCGCTGGTCACGCTCTATGCGTTCGGAAAACTGCTGCCGACCGCCAAGACCTATTTCAACAACGATACGGTCGCCAGCGTGGTCGTAGTCGCCGGCGTGTTCATCGCCACCCTGATCGTGGTCTCGATCATTACGGTGCGGATTTCCGACATGATCCTGGATTCCCGGATCGGTGCGCTCGATCGCACCCTCGGATTCCTGTTCGGGCTGGCGCGCGGTCTGCTGATCGTGGTCGTCGCCTTCATGTTTTTCACCTGGCTGGTGCCGGACAAGCAGCGGCCGGATTGGGTGACGGGGGCAAAATCCCGCGTGGTGCTGCAGGGAACCGGGGATTGGCTGATGTCGCTCTTGCCGGATGACCCCGAGAACACCATCTTGAAGAGATTCAAGAAGAATAAACCGGAAGATGAGCAAACTGACACCGACCCGGCGGCGGCGCCGGCGACCGGTGATGGCTACACTAAGCCTGCGCGCGACAGCCTGAAAAAGCTGATCGAGAAGCCCGCGGCACATTGATACCAGGCCAAAAGAGAGGCGCGATGGACGAGATACAGAGCCCTTCCGATGAAGCCGCGCAACGTGATCTGGACCTGGATTTTCCCGATCGCGATTTGCCTGATCTAGATTTGCTGGACTCCGATCTCGAAGGCGACACGTTGCGCGAGGAATGCGGCGTGTTCGGCATTTTCGGCCATCCCGAGGCCGCCGCCATCACCGCGCTCGGATTGCACGCCCTGCAGCATCGCGGCCAGGAGGCCGCCGGCATCGTCTCCTTCGACGGCACCCGATTCCACTCAGAACGCCGGCTCGGCCTCGTCGGCGACACCTTCTCCCGCCGCGAGGTGATCGAGCGCCTCCCCGGCAACACCGCCGTCGGCCACGTCCGCTATTCCACCACGGGCGCGACCATCCTGCGCAATGTGCAGCCGCTGTTCGCCGAGCTCAATGCCGGCGGGTTCGCGGTCGGCCACAACGGCAATCTCACCAACGGGCTGACCCTGCGCCGCGAACTGGTGCGCAATGGCGCGATGATGCAATCCACCACCGACACCGAAGTCATCCTGCATCTGGTGGCGCAATCCAAGCGCAACCGCTTCATCGACCGTTTCATCGAAGCCTTGCGCGCCATCGAAGGCGCCTATTCGCTGGTGTCGATGACCAACAAGAAGCTGATCGGCGCCCGCGATCCGCTCGGCATCCGGCCGCTGGTGCTGGGCGAACTCGACGGCTGTCCGATTCTCGCATCGGAAACCTGCGCGCTCGACATCATCGGCGCGAAATACATCCGCGACATCAACCCCGGCGAAGTCGTCGTGTTCGACGAGCACGGCGCCCAAAGCCACAAGCCGTTCCCGCCGATGCCGCCGCGGCCCTGCATCTTCGAATACATCTATTTCGCGCGGCCGGATTCGATCGTCGGCGGCCGCTCGGTCTATGATGTGCGCAAGGCGATGGGCGCCGAACTTGCCCGCGAGAGCCACGTCGAAGCCGATGTGGTGGTGCCGGTGCCGGATTCCGGCGTGCCGGCGGCGCTGGGCTATTCCCGGGAATCCGGCGTGCCGTTCGAACTCGGCATCATCCGCAATCACTATGTCGGCCGCACCTTCATTCAGCCGACCCAGAGCGTGCGCGAACTCGGCGTGCGCATGAAGCATTCCGCCAACCGCGCGGCGATCGAGGGCAAGCGCATCGTGCTGATCGACGATTCGCTGGTGCGCGGCACCACCTCGAAGAAGATCGTCAAGATGATGCGCGACGCCGGCGCGCGCGAGGTGCATTTCCGCATCGCCTCGCCGCCGATCACCCATCCGGATTACTACGGCATCGATACGCCCGATCGCACCGGGCTATTGGCTGCGACCCACAATCTCGAAGAGATGCGCCAGTTGATCGGCGCCGATACACTCGCATTCCTGTCGGTCGACGGCATCTATCGCGCCATGGGCGAGCCCCGCCGCGATCCCGCGCATCCGAAATTCACCGACCATTGCTTCACCGGCGACTATCCGACCCCGCTCACCGACATGACCCAGACCGAGCCGCAGCCGCGGCAATTGTCGCTGCTGGCGGAAGCGAGTTAGGGAGACGGTCACATGCAGCCGCTCGTCGCCATTTTCTGCGGAGCGCTGCTGGTCGGATTTATCGTTTACGCCTTTAGGCAGGGCACGAAGGTAACACCCGACGGCTCCGGGAACGGAACCAACAACGATACGAACCAGCTACCGGGCGGCTTTTAGGAAGCGGTCAAAAAGAGCCAACTGCTGGAACAGTATTCCCGCGCTGGCACACGGGGAATCACTCCTCCGCCATCTGATGCAGCGTCGTCACGGTCTTCCAGTTTCGCGTGGTGGCACCCACGCCGAGGACTTTCTCGATTGCGCCATTGGACAGCTTGGTCTCGCCGTAATTGATCGGGCAATTCAGATAGAGCTCGGACCCCGTTGAGCCGATACTGGTCGCGGGTGCCGGCGAGCGCATCGAGCCGGTCGAGCGCCGGCTTGACCGGGGCCTTGCCCAGGAAAGTGACGTGCAGCTTTGTCACATCGATGCCCTTCTGTTTCAGAAAAGGGTTATCGGCGACGATCCCTTCCATGTCGGCAGCACTTCGCAGCACCACCGTAACCGGCAACCGCGTTTGCGCATCGATCGTCTCCTTGAGCGTTGGCATGAGCTTCGCAGCGCTCGCTCGCGACGAGAAAACGATATTTCCACTCTGGACATAGGTCCGGACGTTCTGACATCCGAGGTCCTCGCAGGCAGCCCGCAACCAGTCCATCTTGAGCGAATTGCCGCCGACATTGACACCGCGCAACATCGCGACATACACGGTCATTCGAAACCTCTTTGATTTCCTCGCCCCATCGTATCATAAGTCCCAGCAATCATGACCCTTTCCCTCGCCTCCCGTATTGCTCTCGTGTCCGGTGCCTCGCGCGGCATCGGCTATGCTACCGCACGCGCGCTGGCGAAGGCCGGCGCGCATGTGATTGCGGTGGCGCGGACCCAAGGCGGGCTCGAGGAACTCGATGACGAAATCCGCAACGACGGCGGCAGTGCGACACTGGTGCCGCTCAACCTCACCGACTTCGACGGCATCGCCCGCCTCGGCGCGGCGCTCAACGAACGTCACGGCAAGCTGGACATTCTCGTGGGCAATGCCGGCGTCGCCGGACCTTCTTCGCCGCTCGGCCATATCGAGTTGAAGCCGTGGACCGACGTGATGGCCGTCAATGTGACGGCCAACTTTCAACTGATCCGCTGCATGGAACCACTGCTCAAGCAGTCCGACGCCGGCCGCGCGGTGTTCGTCACTTCGGGTGTCGCGAACAAGGCCAGCGCCTATCTCGGCCCCTACGCCGCGTCCAAGGCCGCACTCGAGACGCTAGTGCGGGTCTGGGCCCACGAGACCGCGATCACGCCGATCCGCGTCAACCTGTTCAGTCCCGGCCCGATCCGCACACGAATGCGCGCAAGCGTTTTTCCCGGCGAAGATCCGTTGACGCTCGACACGCCGGATCAGGCCGCGGAATTCATCGTGCCGATGTGCGCGCCGTCCTGGACCGAGACCGGCAAATTGTATGACTACAAGACCCGCACGCTCATGAGTTTCAGGTTGCCGGAGTGATAGCGCGTCAGCCGGCCGCGCGGCGCGACAGCGTGCGCGCGGCGAGCAGCAACGCCAGCACCAACAGCGCCGAGGCCAGCAGGAACGGCGCGCCCGGCAATTTCAATGGCGCCTGCGCGCCGATGAAATAGGCGAACGTCAGTGTGAACAGAATCGGTCCCACGAGTTGGGATACGCTTTGCACGCTGGTGGTCGCGCCCTGCAGCCGGCCTTGCTGGTCCGGCGCCACCAATTGCGTCGTCAGCGCCTGGAGTGCTGCACCCGAGACGCCCCACAAGGCCATCACGGGAATGCCGAGCCAGAACAGCGCGCCCGTCGGCGCCACGCCGAAAATCAGAAAGCCGACGGCGCCGAAGCCGAGCCCGAGCAGCAATGCCCGGCGTTCGCCGAAGCGGCTGACGATCGGCCCGATCGCAGCCCCCTGCACCACCATCGCGCAGATCCCGACCATGGCGAGCGTCAGGCCGACGGTCCTCGCATCCCAGCCATATCGATAGGTCGCGTACAGCACGAAGGTCGAGGGCAGAACCACATGCGCCAGTTGCGCCACGAAATTCACCACCGACAGTCCGGTGAGTACAGAATCGGAACGCAGCAAGTTGAGCGCGCCGAGCGGATTGGCGTTTCGCCATCGAAACGGGGCGCGCCGATCCAAGGCTAACGATTCCGGCAGGATCAAAAAGCCGTACAGCGTATTGGCAAAGCTCAGGCCCGCGGCGACCCAGAACGGCAGCCGCGGATCCGCGTCACCGAGCAGGCCGCCGACCGCGGGCCCGAGAATGAAGCCGGCGCCGAAGGCGACGCCGACCCTGCCGAACACCGCCGCCCGCTTGTCCGGAGGCGTGATATCGGCGATGTAGGCAAAGGCCGTGGACACGCTCGCCGAGGTGATGCCCGAGATCACCCGGCCGACGAACAGCCAGATCAGCGACGGCGCCAGCGCCATCAGCACGTAGTCGAGCGCCAGGCCGAAATTCGACAACAGCACCACCGGCCGCCGGCCGAAACGGTCCGACAGCCCACCCAGGATCGGCGAAAAGAAAAACTGCATCAGCGCCCAAACTGTGCCGAACAGGCCGAAGATTCGCGCCGCACTCGCGGTGTCGTTGCCGACGAAGCTTTCCACCAGCTTGGGCAGGATCGGCATGATCAAGCCGAGCGCGAACATGTCGAGCAGAAGGGTGATGAAGATGAAGGCCACGGCGCCAGCGCGCACCGGGGACGCGCCGGCCATGCTCGCGGGAGTAACCTCGTCGCTCACGACGGCCGCTTGCGCTTGTGCGCGAAGGGATTGGCCTTCTCGCGCAGCGTGATCCGCACCGGGGTGCCCGGCAACTCGAAAAACTCCCGCATCGAATTGACGAGATACCGCAGATAGGATTCCGGCACCGCGTCCGCGCGCGAGCAGAACAATATGAAACTCGGCGGCCGCGCCTTGGCCTGGGTGATGTAGTTGAGCTTCAGCCGCCGGCCCGATACCGCGGGCGGCGGATTGGCGTCGACGGCCTGCTCGAACCAGCGATTGAGCGACGCCGTCGGCACGCGCCGGTTCCATACCGCATAGGCTTCTTCGATCGCGCTCATCAGCCGGTCGATGCCCTCACCCATCAGGCCGGAGACCGCGACGATCGGCATGCCCTTGACCTGCGGCAGCAGATGATCGGCGTCGGTGCGCAGCGCCGAGACGAGTTTTGACTGCCGTCCCATCAAATCCCATTTGTTGACCGCGATCACCAGCGCGCGGCCCTCGCGTTCGATCAGGTCGGCGATCCGCAAATCCTGTTCCTCGAACTTGTTCTGCGCATCCATCATCAGCACCACGACTTCGGCGAAGCGGACGGCGCGCAGCGCATCCGCCACCGACAGCTTTTCAAGTTTTTCCTCGATCCGCGAGCGCCGCCTAAGCCCCGCGGTATCGAACACGCGAAACTCCCGGCCCTTGAAGTTGATCTCGACGGCGATGGAATCGCGGGTGGTGCCGGCTTCGGCGCTGGTGAGCAAGCGCTCCTCGCCGAGCAGATGATTGATCAACGTGGACTTGCCGGCATTGGGACGGCCGACAATGGCCACCCGGATCGGCCGCTTCGAGATATCCTCATCGGATTCGATGATGTCGTCATCGTCGAACTCCTCGCTTTCCTCGACCGGCTCCGGCATCAGCGCGCGCAGCGCGTCATAGAGATCGCTGAGGCCCTCGCCATGTTCGGCCGAAACCTGGATGGGATCGCCAAGCCCGAGCGCATAGGCTTCCATGGCGCCGGCATCGCCTTGCCGGCCCTCGCTCTTGTTGGCGACCAAAATCACCGGCTTGTTGGCGCGGCGCGCGAAATCGGCAAAGGCACGGTCGTTCGGCGTCAGACCCGCGCGCGCGTCGATCACGAACATCAGGGCATCGGCCAGCCCGATCGCGGTCTCGGTCTGCTCCTGCATCCGCGCGGTCAGCGAACCCTTGGCGCCCTCGTCGAGGCCCGCGGTGTCGACGATGGTGAATTCGAGATCGCCGAGGCGCCCCTCGCCCTCACGCCGATCGCGGGTGACGCCGGGCTCGTCATCGACCAGCGCCAGCTTCTGTCCGACCAGCCGGTTGAACAGCGTCGATTTTCCGACGTTGGGCCGGCCGATAATGGCAATGGTGAAGGAGGACATCAGCGATCCGTGCGCCTTACGCGCGTATTTCGCAAAACTGCGTAGCGGGTTGGTTTCGCCATCAGCTTACGCGGATTGGGCGGACTTATCCGCGGTAACATACCCGCGGATCATTGAATCGTGGCGTGCCTCAATCGGATGAAATCCGAAAATCTATCGCGTGAAGGTACCGCTCGGCATCGGCGCCGGGAATGGCGCGGCGGATTGCTGCGGCGGCTGCGCTGGTTGACCGGACGGCGCCGGCTGCGCCGTTTGCTGATCCGGCGGCGGCGCGGTGGTGCGCTTGCGCACAATTTTCTTGGGCTTGGGAGCCGGGGGTGCCGCGTTGGCGCCACCGTCTTCCGCTGCTGCGGCATCCGGAGCCGCGGCCGCGGCCGGCGGATTGCCCTTCGATTTCGCGTGCTTCGATTTCGGCGCGCCCGGGGGAGGAGCAGAGGCCGCTGCTGCGGCGTTCTGCTGATCGATCTGTTCCTGCGCCGAGCCCTTGTACAATTGCTTCGGCACGCCCTGTTCGAGGCCCGGCACGCCTTCGGGGAATACGGGCTTGCGTTCCCCCGGAATCTTTTTCTTGGTGTCGATAAAATCGAGAACGTCGCTCGGATCCCAATTGCTCAGGCTATCCGAGCAGCCGGCCAGCACGCCCGACAGCGAGATCAGGACAGCGGCGGCGATCAGGCGTTGCGAGCGGCGCATGGTCGATTTCTCACTCAACTCTTTTTCCCGCCGTCAGCTCTTGGCGACCGGCGGAAGCAATGCTTGCAGCGCTTCGGCGCGCGAGCGCAGGCTTGACGGCGTCTCGCCGTCATTGGCAATCAGATCGAGCCATTTGCGCGCCGCCGTGGCATCGTTGGCGCGCCAGGCCGATAGCGCCAGCAGTTCGCGCGCGGTGTGGCGAAAGGTCGCCCCGGCTGCGGCTTCCGCCTCAAGGCGCTCAACCATGTTGGGATAGGTCGCGCTATCCACCAGCAATCCCGCCGCGCGAACCTTTGCAAGTTCCTGCGCCAGCGCTCCGACGCTGCGATCGGCCGCGATGTCGTCGTACAATTTCACCGCGGCTTGCGGATCGTGGCTTGCGGCTTCCGCCGCGGCGCGCAACCGCGCCAGCATGCGATACCCCGACGGCGCGCTGGCAGCGAGGCTGTTGAAGGCCGCTTCGGCCTCGGAATGCTTGTCCTGCTCGGAAAGCTCAACGGCCTTGTCAAAGGCCGCACCCGCCTCGGCCGCCTTCTTCGCCTCCATGTACTGATAACCTCGCCAGCCGCCGACCGCGGCGACAATCAAAAGCGCGCCGACAATGATATAGATCGAGTACTGGTCCCATAGCTTTTTGAGCTGGTCCCGGCGTACGTCTTCGTCGACTTCATCAAATAATTCAGTCACTTAAAGCTATCCCATCCCCGATGAGCCAGGCCGAACCGGCAACACTCGCCCCGCGCCTGATCCCCGCGTGGCGGCGGCGATACCCTAGCGATATGGCGGCGACAAGGCAAAACCAGCCGGATCAAAGCGTTAACGCTGTTTGGGGCCCAAAAACCTGGGTTGCGCTTCACCTCAGCCCTTGGCCTTCATCCCGTAAACATGTTCCGGACCCGGGAACGCGCGGGCGCGCACGTCGGTGGCATAGCCTTCGATCGCGGCCTCGATCATCGGGCCAAGCTCGCCGTAGCGGCGGACAAATTTCGGCGTCCGTGGCGACAGCCCCAGCATATCCTCCAGCACCAGCACCTGGCCGTCGCAGGCCGCACTGGCGCCGATGCCGATGGTCGGAATGGCGATGGTTTCGGTGATCTTCCGCGCCAGCGGCTCGGCGACCGCCTCGATCACGACCGAGAAGGCGCCGGCCTGCGAAATCGCGCGGGCGTCGTTTTCGATTGGTTCCCAGCTTCCCTCCTCGCGGCCCTGGGCGCGAAACGAGCCGAGCGTGTTGATCGATTGCGGCGTCAGCCCGATATGGCCCATCACGGGAATGCCGCGCTGGACAAGAAACGCGACAGTCTCCGCCATCCGCTCGCCGCCCTCGAGTTTCACCGCGCCACCATGGGTCTCTTTGAGGATTCGCGCCGCGGAATGAAACGCCTGCTCTTTTGAAGCTTCATAGGAGCCGAACGGCATGTCGACCACGACCAGCGCATGTTGCGAGCCACGCATCACGGCCCGGCCCTGCAGGATCATCATCTCGAGCGTGACCGGCACTGTGGTCTCGAAACCGTGCATGACATTGCCGAGTGAATCGCCAACCAGGATGACGTCGCAATAGCGATCGACCAATGCTGCGGTATGCGCGTGATACGAGGTCAGCATCACGATCGGCTCGCCGTTCTTGCGGGCACGAATATCCGGCGCGGTCTTGCGCCTGATCGCGGACTGAACTGACATTTACCTAAACTCCAAACACTGCGACGCCGATCACGACGGGATGAAACACGAAGGCGAGCGCCAGATAGGCGACGACGCCGATCGCCACCGCGATCAGGTCGTTGCCGATGCCGCCGACCGGGATCGGCGGCGCCCCGGGATCGGCGCGACCTTTCAGCGAAATCCGGTCAAACACCGCCCATGCGAGGAACGATCCGAACAGGATGATGGAACCGAGATCGCCGTTGGCGAGCAGATGCGCCGCCGCCCACAGCTTGACGCCCGCCAGCATCGGATGCTTGAGCGCCAAGTAAATGCGGCCGCGGACATAGGACGCCACCACCAGGATCACCGCCGGCAGCATCAGCGCGACCGTGATGTGGTTGAATGCCTTCGGCGGATGCCAGACATGGATCCAGCCGGTCGCGCGATAATCGGCAAACCCCCAGACGATCAGCACCAGACCCACCAGCGCGGCCAGCGCATAGCCGATCTTGTAGGCAGCCTCGCCCCATGCCGCGATCAGGCGCGCGCGCAAGGCGCGCTGCGTCGTGAGCCCGTGAACGCCGAGGAAAAGCGCGAGGCCCAGGATCATCACCAGCAGTCCCACGACGTCCTCCCAACAGGGCCGGATTTTAAGCCCCGCATATCACCCTAGACGATCACACCGCAATGCAACAAAACGGCCAGCGGGTGATTTCGCCGGCCTGGCGACCCAACGCCAAGGCTCGCGGAGCGAGCCCAACGCAATGGCTCGCGGAGCGTGAGCGTGGCGACGCGCGAAGCGCGTTTGGCCTTAATGCCGAGCGCGGCTCAGTACGCACATAAGACGCATTGACAGCCTCGGCCCGCTATCAAATCCACCGCCTCACCCTTCGCGCATAATCATCATAAGCCTCGCTGAATTGGCGGCGCATCTTCGCCTCCTCGAACGGTACATGCACCCAATTCACCGTTGCGAAAAGCGCGATCGGGACGAGGAACATCGGCCAGGCGCCGACCGCGAAGGCGATCCCCAGCGCAATGGTCACCAGGCTGAGATACATCGGATTGCGGGTGAAATTGAAAGGTCCGGAAGTGACGAGCTTGCGATTGGTCAGTGAGGTCGGATTGATCTCCGTGCCCTCGCGCCGGAAAAGCCTGGTCGCCGCGACGGCCAAGGCAACGCCGGCGATGATGAGCAGGACGCCGAGCGGCACGACCGGCAGGCCCGGAATCAGCGGCCAACCGGCAAGATAGCTCGCGCCGGCCGCGATCACTACGTAAAGAACCATCCAAACCGGCGGCGGCAGTTTCACCATGGCCTTCTCCCTCCCGAAATTGGCCGCGACATCATCATGGCGCGACCGGCGTTCAACTCAAATACACCATTGCAGATCGGGAAACCCCGATATTCAGCTTCTGTTTACCGGGTTGGATCAGATTCATGGGCCTCGGAACGCGAGGTTCGGCCATGTTTAGAGAAGGCTCCCCGATCGCCTACGACGCCCCCGCCGATCTGAAGAAATGGCCGTCCCTGAACGGCCAGCGGCTCAACGGCGGACGACAGCCCTATCTGGTCTTCAACGGCACGCTGGCGGAATGCATCCGCGAACTGATGGCCAAGCCGGTCAAGCAGATCTCGCTCTATGACATCGTCACCGAGCCGCAGCCGGTGTTTGATAGCCCTGTGCTATCCCCTGCCGACGCCGCGGAGATCGCGTTGCGCAAGGATTTCCCCAAGGGCTGAAGGCTGCGCGAGCGATCCGCTTCGGTAAGCCGAGCCGTCAGGTCAAGCCGCTTTTCTCCGGCGACCGCGATGTCTGGTTTTTGGGGTAGAAGCGGCTACTTGCAATTTAAAGACCAATTGGTCTATATATCGTCGATGAACCACCAGACCCCAGTGCGGTTGGCCCGTGGCCGCCCCCGAAGTTTCGACACCGAAGCGGCTGTCGAGCGCGCGATGGGTGTGTTCTGGTCGCGCGGCTATCACGCCACGGCGCTACCGGACCTGCTTCGTGCGACGAAGCTCTCGCGTGGCAGCCTTTACGCCGCTTTCGGTGACAAGCACTCTCTGTTCTTGCGTGCGCTTGATCGCTACATTGCCGATGCCGTGACACGGATGGATATCGAACTCGCCCCCCGCAGGGAGCCGGTCGACGGCCTGCGGGCCTACCTTGCCGGCTACGTCGACCGCACGAGCGGTGCTAACGGTCGGCGCGGATGCCTGCTGGTGGCCACAGCCATGGAACTGGCTGGCCGTGATGCTGAAGTTGATCGTCGCATCGCCGGTTTTTTCAAGGCCATGGAAGCCAGGGTGGCGGATGCACTTTCCCGTGCGAAGACGGCGGACAAGCTGGCCGATGGTATTGAGCCTTCAAGTGCCGCCCGAATTCTCGTCTGCTTCGTCGAAGGGCTGCGAGTGGTCGGCAAAACGGCGCCGACACGGATCACATCGCAAGCCACCGTCGACGCTCTTCTCGACCGCTTCATCAGGTAGACAACCCATGGACGCCTCCGCCTTTAGCTCGCCTATATCTGGACCGAATGGTCTTGAAAAAAAGGATGCCATGTCTGCCATCCAGCTTGCCTGCGCGGTGGCCGTCCCCCTGCTCTGGGGTTATCAGTTCGTGGCCATCAAAGTGGGCGTCATGGAGTTTCCACCTCTCTTCTTCCTTGCGCTGCGCTTCCTGGCCATCGCGCTGCTGCTTATTCCCTTCGTTAAAAGGCCCAAGCGTCAACAGTTCGGCCCAATCGCTGCTATTTCGTTTTTCCTTGGCGGACTAAACTTCGGGCTCTTCTACGTTGGCCTTGGCCTCGGCTCGGGAAGCATGTCGGCCGTCGCATATCAACTCGCTACGCCCTTCACGGTCCTGTTGGCCTGGCCGCTGCTTGCGGAGAGGCCATCTCTGACGACGTCCGCCGGAGTGGTGCTTGCATTCGTCGGCGTGGTGGTGTTGGCAGCGGGGCCTGGCCTTTCGGCAAACGCGCTTCCGCTGCTGCTTGTGGTCGGGGCAGCCTTCGCATTCGCGGTGTCCAACGTCTTGACGAAGCGCTACGGACCTTTTGACTCTTTGATGTTGATGGGGTGGTCGTCGCTGCTCACGGTGCCGCAGGTCATGTTGATGTCGTTGCTCCTTGAACATGGACAACTGGCGAGCCTTGTCGCGGCGGATGAACGTGGTTGGCTGGCGCTCGCCTACACCATTTTCATCGGAGGAATTGTCGGGTTCGGCCTTTGGTTCTGGCTGATCGCCCGTTGCTCCATGGGCCGCGTCGCACCGTTCGGCCTGCTGCTTCCGGTGTTCGCCTTGATTTCGAGCGTGTTGTTCCTTGGCGACCGTATGACCCCAAAGTTGATTGTCGGTGGGCTGCTCGCGATCTCCGGCGTCGCCATCACACAAGTAAGACCGACCGCTCCACCAATTTGAACCAACTCTGGAAGTTGCGTCGGGGCGGCTTTGGGTCAGGGCGGCGGGGCGAAGCCGCCGAACTCGCGCTCGATCAGGCGTGCAAAGGCGATGGTGGTGCGATCCTCGAGATAAGGACCGACGATCTGCACGCCTACGGGCAGCGGACTGTCGCCACGATCGATCGGCGCCACCGTCGCCGGTAAGCCGGGGGCCGTAGCGATGCTCGGCCACACGGACTGATCGCTGTAGGGATAGGTCTTGCCATCGACATCGATGAGCCGTTCGTTGTGCGGACCGTGATCGTGCGGGAATGCCGGTGTCACGGCGGGAGGACAGAGGACGACGTCCCACTCCTTGAACAGTCCGCGCCATTGGTCGCGCAGCAGCCCGCGCTGCGCGTTGGCCGCGATCCACTCGCGGTGGCTCATGATCGAGGCACGCTGCCGCCAGGCAGCGAGGCTTTGGTCGTCGGGCGAGAGCTGGGCGACCGCGGCCTCGATGCGACGATAGACCTCGGGCGGACCGAAGGCTTGGCTGAAGGCGTACACCAGCTTCTGGTGCAGGCGTGCCGCCTCGGCGAGGTCCGGCAGCAACGGGCTGCTGCGCGCCACGTGAGCGCCTTGCCTGATGAGCTTCTCGACCAGTTGATCCAGCGCTCCGCGCACGGCGAGCGCGGTTGGCATCAGAGGATGCGCATCGACCACGAGCACGCGGAACTCGGCGAGGCGTTCCCGGCGCGGCGGCGGCAGCGTCAGTCGGTAAGCAATGCCATCGGCGTCATCCGGACCAGCGATCAGCCCGATTCCAAGCTCGAGATCATCAGCGGAACGCGCCAGCGGCCCGACCACGCCAAGACCGACGGTGCCATCGGCAGCGCTCGGCGACGAGCGCGGCAGCGCGTGGCCGTGCAACGGCACCAGACCCGTGCTTGGCTTATGTCCGAAAACTCCACAGCAATGAGCGGGCTGGCGAATCGAGCCGTTGAGGTCGGAGCCGAGCTCGAGCGCGACATAGCCGGCGGCAACTGCCGCCGCCGCACCGCCCGACGAGCCGCCTGGTGTGCGGCCAAGGTCCCACGGATTGTTGGTGGTGCCGTAGACATCGTTGAAGCTCTGCCAGTCGCTGATGGCGACGGGAATGTTGGTCTTGCCCAGGATCACCGCGCCTGCCGCCTTGAGCCGTGCCACGGCAAGCGCATCCTGCGTCGGCTGCCAACCCTTGAAGGCGGGGAAACCCCAGGTCGTCGGCAGGCCCGCGACATTGAAGGCCTCCTTCACGGTGATCGGCAAGCCCAATAGCGGGCGGCTCTCGCCACGCGCCAACGCAGCATCGGCCGCCGCTGCGGCGTCCCGCGCGCGCTCAAAGTCGCGGACGACGACGGCATTGAGCTCATGATCGCGCGCCTCGATGCGAGCAATTGCCTGATCGACGAGCTCTGTCGAGGAGACCTTCCGGTCAGCAAGTGCTGCGGTCAACTGATGCGCGGTGCGATATTCCGGTTCAGCCTTGGCCAAGGCCGTCCGCGCAACGAGAGGGCTTGCCATCGCAGCGGCAAATGCAGCGCCCCCCAGAATTGCTTGGCGACGATCGATCCGGTGGGACATGCGGCACTCCATGGGTGCGGCCCCAATTGTGTGGCCATTTTCGTGTGTGGCCATTTTCGCCGTCGCAACCCTTTCGCGTCCCGAAGGAACGCTGAAAAATTGCCGAAGCAATGCTGAAAACAGCTAGGATTACGCGCTGCTGGCCCCTGTTGGCCGGAAAGACTGGGAATCCGGATGGCGACGGACCGGTACAAGATCGGCGAATTCACGCTCGATGTTTCGCAGGGATGCCTGCGCCGCGGTGACATCGAGTTGGCATTGCGGCCGAAGAGCTTTGCCCTGCTACAGCACCTGATCATCCACGCCGGCCGCCTCGTCACCAAGGACGAGTTGATGTCGGAAATCTGGCCCAATGTGATCGTGACCGAGGATTCGCTGACGCGCTGCATCAGCGAAGCCCGGGCCGCGCTCGGAGACAGCGAGCAGACCGCCATCAAGACGGTGTCGAAGCGCGGCTATGTTTTTGCCAAGCCTGTGACAGAGATCCACGACAAAACGGTCGTCCAGCCGGTGGCCGATACGAACCCGGTGGCGGGACACGCCTTTCAAAGACGGCCCCGAACCATCATGCTGCCGATCGTCCTCGGCGTTCTCGCTGTTGCGGCGGCAATCTGGTACGCCGCTATCAAAGCGCGGCCGGCCACGGAACATCCGCGCCTGTCGCTGATCGTGCTTCCATTTGCGAACCTGAACGCCGATCCCGCCCAGGATTATCTCGGTGAAATCATCACCAGCGAATTGACGACAGCGCTATCGCGGCTGCGCGGCGCGACCGTGATCGCGGCCGGCAGTGCACTCACCCTCAAGGGCAAGCCGGTCGACGTCAAGCAGTTGGGTGCCGATCTCGACGTGCGATATGCGCTGGAGGGCAGCGTGCTGCGCAGCGAGACGTCGCTGCGCATCAACGCCAGGCTGATCGACACCCAGACCGTGAAAACCCTGTGGTCGGACCGATTTGATGTCGATCGCGCCGATATCCTGCGCACACAGGACGAAATCGTCACGCGTCTTGCTAGCACGCTTCACGGCGAACTGGTTCAGGCGGAAACCCGGCGCTCGACAACCACAAATGCATCGAACCTCGACGCGGAAGATTTGGCGATGAAGTGCGAGGCGGTCACGTATCGCCTGGGTTACGCAGGGATGCCCGGCTCCGAACTGTGCGAGCGAGCGCTGAGTATCGATCCAGGCAACGTGCGTGCCCTGGTCCAGCTTGCGATGCATTACGGTTATCGGGTATCGCGGGTGCAAAGCTCCGACTCCGCGGCCGACCTGGAGCGCGCCAATGTTCTGGTAACGCGCGCGCTTGAAATTGACCCGGGATATTATGCCGCTCATTGCGCGAAGGCCACGGTGCTGGAGGGTCAGCACCACGTCCCGGACGGTATAGCCGCTGCCGAGCGCTGCCTGGCACTCAATCCCACTTATGCCGGCGCCTATGTGAGGTTGGCGCTTCTCCACTTTTTTCTCGCCCATCCGGACAAGATGCTCGAATATGTCGACCGCGGAATTCGTCTCAGCCCGCGCGATCCGCAGACGTCGACTTTCCTGCTGTTAAAGGGATGGGCCTACATGATGCTGGAGCAAGATGAAGAAGGCTTGATCTGGTTCCGCCGTGCGGCAGCCGTATCGCCGCCAAATCCGACTGCTATCGCTGGATTAACCTCCGAACTTGCTTTGACGGGCCGCGATATGGAAGCACGCGCGACGCTGGCCCGGTATCTCGCGCTGGAAAGCACCCGCACGCGGACGATCGCGCAATGGGCCTATGTGCCCGACGACAACGCCGCGTTTATGAAATTTCACTGGCGGTTCAAGAGCGGACTGCGCAAGGCCGGAATGCCGGAGCAGTAGGCGCGCCCGGTCACTTCCGGTTTTCGGAACTGCGGACGTCGCCAACCAATGTCCGATCATCGGAACGGAAGCAGACATCGTGCGTGACGACTTGCACGACCTGCAAGCAGGCCGTCGCGCACGGCCGGCTTGTCGTGGGCGCCATTCAACTCGATCTCATCCCGCTCTAATTCGCAAAAGCCTTTTCGGCCGCAGATAGCACGCTGTCGTTGGGCTGCTTGGAACAGTATTGCGACAGGGCTTTGGTCCGGTCGGTAAAATCCACGGGGTCGAGCACGGGCGAGTTTTTCTTGTGGCCGAAATAGCCGCTCAACCAGAACAAAAACGGACCTCGATCGGCGGCTGTGGTTTTCTCCCAGAACTGTTCACAGGTCATGGTCGAGAAATCGACCGCCGGCAGTTTCGCCGCTGGCTGCGCCCTCGCCTCATGGACGAGGCACCCCAATATGACGAAACACGCTGCAGTTACCGATTTCATGTTGCTTCCTTCCAATACTTTATCGTCCAACGAGCCTGGAACGTTTTGCGGCGATCTTATAGTGCGCGTTGTCCGGCTTGTGTCTTGTCTGGGAGGGAAGGAAGGTCAAATCACCTCACGGCCGACGCGTCGCCGCTATGCGCGACGTCCGGAACTACCGTCATCCCCGCGTGAGCGCAGTTGCGCTCACGGCGGGATGACGTATTTCACGGCGTTGCCGGCTGCTTTGCCAATTCGCGATTGTCGACATAGCGGATCATGATCGGGCGGCCGGCGATGGCGCCGCCCAACCCGCTGGTGAGCTTCAGCGGCACGCAGGCGTCGAGTGAACTGGTGATCGCCTTCAAATACGTGGCGCGGGTATCGGCGGAGACGCCCGCGGTGGCGTAGGTCAGGCGCGGAGCCGCAATGATCTCGCCGGAGCGCTTGAAGCTGAAGCGCACCGACATCTGCATATCCGCGCGCGCGGTATCCGTCGGCGGCGGTGACCAGCAGGATCGCAGCTCTGCGAACAGGTCGCCGATGGTGTCGAGGTCGTGGTCGGGCTTTTGGTACTTAGCGGCGTCTTCCTGCGAGGGCACGGTCTGGATTGTGAGCTGCAGGTTTTCGCCATAGGGGTAGTCGATCTCGGGAATGCACGGACCGTGATTGAACACGCTGCAGAATGAGGGCGTGCATGGCCTTCCATCCAGCACGCTGCAGGGCTCGTGGGAAAACGGCGTCGGATTGATCTGATGCCGGCGCCGAGCATCGGCGGTCCCGGCGGCGGCGAGACTGAGGGCGAGGATGAAAATTGCAAAGAGGCGTTGCAGCATGGATCTGCTCTTGGATCACGTATAACCGGCGTCATCGCCCGGCCTAGCCGTCCGAAGGACGGCGTCGCTTCCGCTCGCCTATGCCGGGCGATCCAGTATTCCAGAGCGCTTCAGTCAATCGCGAGACCTCGGAATACTGGATACTCCGCTTACGCGGAGTATGACGGTCAGGTGTGAGGCGGCGCGGCACGCTTCAAGCCCTCGCCTTACGTTTTCTTCTTCACGTCCTTGATACTGGAGAACGTAATGCCCTCGGCGCGTTCCCTGGTATAGCCGAGATAGAATTCGTTCTTGGCCAGGAACACTGGATCGCCATCGACATCGTCGGCGACCCCGGAGCCGTTGGCTGATATGAACGCCTCCAGCTTCTTGCGGTCGTCGGATGAAATCCAGCGCGCCAGTTGAAACTCCGAGACCTCGAATTCCACCGGCAGCGCATATTCGGCGTCGAGCCGCGCCTTGAGCACATCAAGCTGCAAGGGGCCGACCACGCCGACCAAGGCCGGCGCGCCGTCGCGGGGGCGGAACACCTGCACCACGCCCTCCTCCGACATCTGCTGCAGGGCTTCCTTGAGCTTCTTGGCCTTCATCGCGTCGGTAAGCCGGACGCGGCGGACGATTTCCGGCGCGAAGGAGGGCACGCCGACAAAGGTGATTTCCTCGCCTTCGGTCAGGGTATCGCCGATCCGCAAGCTGCCGTGATTGGGCAGGCCGACCACATCGCCGGCAAACGCTTCGTCCGCCAGCGCGCGATCCTGCGCAAAGAAGAACTGCGGGCTCGACAGGCTCATATTCTTGCCGGTGCGCACCAGCTTGGCTTTCATCCCGCGCGTCAGCTTGCCCGAACACAACCGCGCAAAGGCGATGCGGTCGCGATGGTTCGGGTCCATATTGGCCTGGATCTTGAACACGAACGCGCTCATGCGCGGCTCGGCGGCATCGACCTTGCGCAAATTGCTGTCCTGCGCGCGCGGCGGCGGCGCGAAACGCCCGAGACCCTCGAGCAAATCGCCGACGCCGAAATTGCGCAGCGCGCTGCCGAAATACACCGGCGTCAGATGGCCCTCGCGAAAGGCCTCGAGTTCGAACGGCTTGCAGGCTTCCGACACCAGCGCCAGTTCGTCCTTGATGGCGCCGACATCGAGATTGGCGTTGCGGCCGGCGAGATCGGCGATGTCGATCTGTTGCGTGGCACCCGTTTTGGCGCCGCCGCCCTCGAGCAAACGCACGCCGCCATTGACGACGTCATAGGTGCCGAGAAAGTCGCGGCCACGGCCGACCGGCCAGGTCATCGGCGTGGTGTCGAGCGCCAGTGTCTTTTCGATTTCATCGAGCAGATCGAAAGTGTCGCGGCTGTCGCGGTCCATCTTGTTGATGAAGGTGATGATGGGAATGTCGCGCAGACGGCAGACCTCGAACAATTTCCGGGTCCGCGCCTCGATGCCCTTGGCAGCGTCGATCACCATCACCGCGGAGTCGACCGCGGTCAGGGTCCGATACGTGTCCTCGGAGAAATCCTCGTGGCCCGGCGTGTCCAGGAGGTTGAACACCAGGCCCTCGAATTCGAACGTCATCACCGAGGTCACGACCGAGATGCCGCGCTCGCGCTCGATCTTCATCCAGTCGGAACGGGTATTGCGCCGCTCGCCCTTGGCCTTGACCTGCCCGGCCAGATTGATGGCGCCGCCGAACAGCAGCAGCTTCTCCGTCAGCGTGGTCTTGCCGGCGTCCGGATGCGAAATGATCGCAAACGTCCGGCGCCGCGCCACCTCGGTGGCGAGCGGCGAGCGGGACGGCGATTCGGCTGAAAGTGCGAGGTCGGACATCAGCGAGCCTGTGACAGGGAAACCGGGCCGGATCAAGGAAGATCGGCATCATTTACATAGGAATTGCGGGGCTTAACGCCAATCCAGGGGGGATTATCGGAACGCCGATACCAGCCAATAAGCCGCCGCCGCGACGATGGCCGAGGCCGGAATGGTGATCACCCAGGCATAGACGATCGAACTCGCCACGTTCCAGCGCACCGCGGAGACCCTCCGCGCCGCGCCGACGCCGACGATGGCGCCGGTGATAGTGTGGGTGGTCGAGACGGGAACACCGAGAAAGGTGGCGATGAACAGCGTCACGGCGCCGCCTGTCTCCGCACAAAACCCCTGCATCGGCGTCAGCTTGGTGATCCGCAGCCCCATGGTGCGGACGATCCGCCAGCCGCCCATCAGGGTGCCCAGCGCCATCGCGGCCTGGCACGCCAACACCACCCAGAAGGGTACGAAGAATTCCTTGCCGAGATGCCCCTCCGAATAGAGCAGCACGGCGATGATGCCCATGGTCTTCTGCGCGTCGTTGCCGCCATGCCCCAGGGAATACAGCGACGCTGAGGCGAATTGCAGGATCCGGAACGCGCGATCGACCGCGAACGGCGTCGAGCGCACCGACGCCCAGGACACGATTGCGACCAATACCAGCGCCAGCAGGAATCCGACCACCGGCGACAGCACGATCGCCAGCAATGTCTTGGACAGACCGCTCCACACCGCGGCCGAAATCCCGGCCTTGGCCATGCCGCCCCCGACCAATCCGCCGATCAGGGCGTGGGAACTGCTGGAGGGAATCCCCAGCGCCCAGGTGATGAGATTCCAGACGATGGCGCCGATCAAGGCGGCGAAAATCACCTGCGCATCGATGATGCTGGGCTCGATGATGCCGGTGCCGATGGTGTTGGCGACATGAAGCCCGAACACCGTAAAGGCGACGAAGTTGAAGAACGCCGCCCAGATCACCGCGTATTGCGGCCGCAGCACCCGGGTGGAGACGATCGTCGCAATCGAATTGGCGGCGTCATGCACACCATTGAGGAAGTCGAACAGCAGCGCGACCGCAATTAATCCGACCAGAACCGGAAGACCAAGGGTGGCATCCACTGCGCGGCCCTGCCCTATACCTGTTCGATCACGATGCTGTTGATCTCATTGGCGACGTCATCGAATCGATCGGCGACTTTCTCGAGATGATCGTAGATTTCCGCGCCGACGATGAAATCCATGGTGTTGGCGTCGCGATGCTTGAGGAACAGCTCCTTCAGGCCGATATCGTGGAGATCGTCGACACGGCCTTCCAGTTTGGTCACTTCCTCGGTAATCGCGGTCAGCATCGAGACATTGTCGCCGATCGATTGCAGCAGCGGCAGTGCGCGGCCGACGAGATTGGCGCATTCGACCAGCAGCGTCCCCATTTCGCGCATCGGCGGCTCGAAGCTGCGAACCTCGAACAGCACCACCGCCTTGGCGGTCTGCTGCATCTGGTCGATGGCATCGTCCATCGAGGTGATCAGGTTCTTGATATCGCCGCGGTCGAACGGGGTAATGAAGGTCCGGCGCACCGCGGTCAGCACCTCGCGGGTGATGTTGTCGGCGTCATTTTCAAACTGATTGACGCGTTGACAGAACACCGGGGTTTCGTCGCCGCCCTTCAGCATGTCCTGCAGCGCCAATGCGCCCTGCACGACGGTTTGGGAGTGCCGGGCGAACAGATCGAAAAACCGTTCCTCCTTCGGGAGAAAGGCGCGAAACCAGCCCAGCATCTGAGATGTCCATGCTTGCGAAAATGGCCGGCCCAGGTGGCCAGCCGTCACATATCTGTCATAAAATATTCGCCGGGGAAAGCGCCGCGAGCAGCCGGGGAGCCCGGTCATACATCGCTTGATCGGTCGCTGAAACCTCCGGGAAATCAGACCCTTACAGCGAACGCCGGAAGAAGTGCGCGATTTCGCCGATGATGCCGCGGCGGAAGGTCAGCACGCAGACCACGAAGATCACGCCCTGGATCACCGTCACCCATTGCCCGAACCCGGCCAGATATTGCTGCATGGCGATGATCACAAAGGCTCCCACTACCGGACCAAACACGGTGCCGAGACCGCCGACCAGTGTCATCAGCACGATCTCGCCCGACATGCTCCAATGCACATCGGTCAGCGAGGCGTTTTGCGCGACGAACACCTTCAACGCGCCGGCAAATCCGCCCAGCGTTCCCGACAGGATAAAGGCGAGCAGCTTGTAGTGATCCGTCTTGTAGCCGAGCGAGATCGCGCGCTGCTCGTTTTCCCGGATCGATTTCAGCACCTCGCCGAACGGCGAGTTAATGGTGCGGAAAATCAGCAGGAAGCCGAGCAGGAAACCGGCGAGGATGACGTAGTAAAGCACGGTCGGGTTCTCGAGATTGAAAATCCCGAACAGGCGCCCTTGCGGGATGCCCTGGATGCCGTCTTCGCCATGGGTGAACGGCGTCTGCAGATAGATGAAGTACAGAAGCTGCGACAGCGCCAGCGTGATCATCGAAAAATAGATACCCTGGCGCCGGATGGCGACGAGGCCGGTGATGACGCCAAGTCCGGCGGCAGCCGCGGTGCCGATCAGGATTCCAAGCTCGGGCGTGACGCCCCAGACCTTCAGGGCGTGGGCGGTGACGTAGCCCGCGGTGCCCAGGAACATCGCATGGCCGAACGAGAGCAATCCGCCATAGCCGATCAAGAGGTTGAAGGAGCAGGCGAGCAGCGCGAAGCACAGCGCCTGCATCACAAAGAACGGGTAGACCCCGGTCAGGGGCACGATCAAGAGCAGCGCCGTCATGATGCCGAACGCGATCATCTCGTCGCGGATGGCGCGCGGGGTGGCCGGCAGCGTATCGTCAGTGGTGACTGTCATGTCAGCTCGCCCGCCCCGTCAGTCCCGATGGCTTCACCAGCAACACCAGCACCATGAGGACAAACACCACGGTGTTGGAGGCTTCCGGATAAAAGTATTTGGTCATGCCCTCGATCACGCCGAGCGCAAAGCCGGTGATGATCGATCCCATGATCGATCCCATGCCGCCGATCACCACCACCGCGAACACCACGATGATCAGATCGGCGCCCATCAGCGGCCGCACCTGATTGATCGGCGCCGACAACACTCCGGCCAGCGCGGCAAGGCCGACGCCGAGCCCATAGGTCAGCGTGATCATCCGCGGCACGTTGATGCCGAAGGCCCGAACCAGCGTCGGATTTTCAGTGGCGGCGCGCAGATTGGCGCCGAGCCGGGTCCGCTCGATCAGATACCAGGTCAGGAGGCACACCACGAGGGAGAAGACGACCACCCAGCCGCGATAGATCGGCAGGTACATGAATCCCAGATTCATGCCGCCCTTGAGTTGATCGGGGATCGAATACGGCAGACCGGAGGAACCGAAATAGTTCTGAAACACGCCCTGGATGATCAGCGCCAGCCCGAATGTCAGCAACAGCCCGTAGAGATGATCGAGGCCGGACAGCCGTTGCAGCATGGTCCGCTCCAGGATCATGCCGAAAATTCCGACCGCGACGGGGGCAAGGATCAGCGCCGGCCAATAGCCGATATTGGCGCCGTTGAGCAGAAAATAGGCGCAGAACGCGCCCATCATGTAGAGCGCGCCATGGGCGAAATTGATGATGTTGAGCATCCCGAAGATCACGGCGAGGCCGAGACTGAGCAGTGCGTAGAACGAGCCGTTGATCAGTCCGACCAGCAGTTGGGCGTAAAGGGCCTGCATGATTGTGTCTCGCGCTCAGCGTCTCAAAAACAACGGGTTACTTTTTCAACAGCGGACAGGTGCTCTTGTCCAGCGGCGTAAAGGCTTCGTCCGCGGGAATGGTGGCCACGAGCTTGTAGTAGTCCCACGGGCCTTTGGATTCGGAAGGCTTCTTGACCTCGAACAGATAGGCCGGGTGGATGGTGCGGCCGTTCGGCTCGATGTTGCCTTTGCCGAACAACGGATCGTCGGTCGGCAATTCCTTCATCCTGGCGACGACCTTGGCGCCATCATGCGGATTGCCGCCGAGCGCTTCCAGCGCCTTGAAGTAATGCAGCAGGCTCGCATAGACCCCGGCATGCACCATGGTCGGCATGTTGTGGTTCTTCATGCGCTCCTGAAAGCGCTTGGAGAAAGCCCGGGTCTGGTCGTTCATGTCCCAGTAAAAGGTCTCGGTGAAATTGAGGCCCTGCGCGGTGTTGAGACCGAGCGAGTGAACGTCGGTAATGAATAGCAGCAAGGCGGCGAGTTTCTGGCCTCCGGCGACAATGCCGAACTCGGCGGCCTGCTTGATCGAATTGGTGGTATCGGCGCCGGCATTGGCAAGGCCGATGATCTTGGCCTTGGAGGCCTGCGCCTGCAGCAGGAACGATGAGAAGTCCGAAGTGCCGAGCGGATGCTTGACGCCGCCGGCGATCTTGCCGCCCGCGGCCTTCACGGCCGCCGTGGTGTCACGCTCGAGCGCAGCGCCGAAGGCATAGTCGGCGGTGAGAAAAAACCAGCTGTCGCCGCCGGCCTTGGCCAGCGCCGTACCGGTGCCGTGCGCCAGCGTGTAGGTGTCGTAGGCCCAGTGGATGGTGTTCGGCGTGCATTGCGCGTTGGTCAAATCCGAGCTTCCCGCGCCGGAATCGAGCAGGATGCCGTTTTTCTCCTTCACCATATTGCTGACGGCCAGCGCTACGCCGGAGTTCGGAATGTCGACGATGACATCGACCTTGTCGACATCGAACCATTGGCGCGCGATGTTCACGCCGACGTCGGGCTTGTTGAGATGATCGCCGGAAATAATGTCGATCTTCCATCCCTTGGCCGTCATGCCGGAATCCTCGACCGCCATCTGGGCGGCCAGCGTCGAGCCGGGACCGCCGAGATCGGCGTAGAGGCCGGATTGATCGCTCAGCGATCCGATCTTGACGGTCTTGTCCTGGGCGACAGCCAGATTCCCGGCGGCAAGCGCCAGGGCGCTTCCGAGCAACAGCGCTGCAATCATTTTTTTCATATTGGCCTTCTTCTTATCTTTTTTTGTTGTTTTCAGACGCCGAGATAGGTGTGCAGCTTCGTCATATTGGCTTGCAGTTCCGCGCTGGCAAAACCGTCGATGATCTTGCCGTGCTCGACGATGAAAAAGCGATCGGCGACGGTTGCGGCAAACCGGAAATTCTGTTCGACCAGAAGAATGGTGAATCCTTCCGATTTGAGCCGCCCGATGGTGTGACCTATTTGCTGGATGATGACCGGCGCAAGGCCCTCGGTCGGCTCGTCCAGCATCAGGAACCGCGCGCCGGTGCGCAGGATGCGCGCGATCGCCAGCATCTGCTGCTCGCCGCCGGACAATTTGGTGCCCTGGCTGTTGAGCCGGTCCTTGAGATTGGGAAACAGGTCGAAGATCTGGTCCAGCGACAATCCGCCGCTGCGCACGATCGGCGGCAACAGCAGATTCTCACGGACGTCGAGGCTCGCAAAGATGCCGCGCTCTTCCGGACAAAAGGCGATGCCCTGACGGGCGATCTTGTCCGATGAGGCCCGGATGATTTCCTGGTTGTTGAAGCGGACCGAACCGGTTCGCTTGCCGATGATCCCCATCACCGATTTCAGCGTCGTGGTCTTGCCGGCGCCGTTGCGCCCGAGCAGCGTGACCACCTCGCCGGCGTTGACGTTGAAATCGATGCCGTGAAGGATGTGCGACTCGCCGTACCAGGCCTGAAGATTCTGCACCGACAGCACCGGCGCGCCGGCGCCGGCCGTTGGCGCGGATTTGGTCACCGCGGCGTCAGGCATTTTCAAATCAGCCATGACCTGCCCCCAGATAGGCTTCCTTGACGCGCTCGTCCTTGGACAGATCGGCGTAATTGCCTTCCGCCAGCACGTGGCCGCGCGTCAGCACGGTGATGATGTCGGAAAGGTTCGCTACCACGCTGAGATTATGCTCGACCATCAGGATGGTGTATTTGGCGGAGATGCGCTTGATCAGCGCTGCGATCTTGTCGATATCTTCATGTCCCATGCCGGCCATCGGTTCGTCGAGCAGCATCATTTCCGGATCGAGCGCCAGCGTGGTCGCGATTTCGAGGGCGCGCTTGCGCCCGTAGGGCATCTCAACCGCCGGTATCTTCGCAAATTCGCTCAAGCCGACATCGTCGAGCAATTCATGGGCGCGGCCGTTAAAGCGGTCGAGCACGGTTTTGGAACGCCAGAAGTCGAATGAACTGCCGTGCTGGCGCTGCAGCGCCACCCTGACATTTTCCAGCGCAGTCAGATGCGGGAACACGGCCGAGATCTGGAACGAGCGCACGAGACCAAGCCGCGCCACATCGGCCGGCGCCAATGCGGTGATGTCCTGCCCCTTATAGAGAATCCGGCCGGCCGAGGGCTTCAGGAACTTGGTCAACAGATTGAAACATGTCGTTTTGCCGGCGCCATTCGGCCCGATCAGCGCGTGAATGCTGCCACGACGGACCCGGAGATCGACATCGCGAACGGCGTAGAAGCCCGCGAATTCCTTGGTCAATCCGTGGGTTTCGAGAATGAACTCATCGGCCAATCAAATTTCCCCCATCAGCCATCGCCGCGAAGCGTTGTCGCGTTTAGCCGAATTTCTCCCGACCCGGCAGGTTTCCCCAGACACCTCAGGAGTTCCCGTCCGCGGTCGGCCGCCTCCGGCCGGGAATATGCCGTCAACGGCATGGGTTACGCAAGGTGCAATGCTGGGCATAGGGCAGAGCGATCGTGATGCAGATTCGCCAATAGTCGAATTGCGAAAAGCCCCCGATTGGCCGGTTTGCCTTGGGGTGTCGGCAGCCCCGTCGAGCCGCCCGGGAAAGCAGCCATTAACGGTGTTTCGACGCAATCTGGCATTTTCACCAAAAATTTGCGCCTGAGGCCGATGCTGGGTCGTTTTGCATCGGGATCGGATTTCAGCTCGGATCACAGCCTTTTTGGATTGCAGCCTTTTTGGATCACAACCTTGGAATTCCAGAGCGCCAACCCAACGATCGTCAAATCGATCAAGCAACGGGATCTGCTGAATACCTGGTTGCGGCTTTATGCCCGCGAGCAGCGGATGCCGCGCATCGAGGAATACCAACCCTCGCGGCTTGACGAGGAACTTCCCGACCTTGTGTTTTATACGGTCGATTCCGCGGCAGTGCCTCCGCGCCTGACGGTGCAAAGCGATGGCACGCGCCTGTCGAGCGCCTATGGCAATACCGGCAAGGGCCGCTATCTCGACGAGTTTCTCGGATCCAGGCTCGCACCGCTGGTGATGCCGGTCTATTACCAGGCCGTGCAGCGTGGCCTTCCCGTCTACACCATCTCCAATATCGATGACATCTATGGACGAATCGTCGCATATGAGCGGCTGCTGCTGCCGTTTTCGGGTGGCGGCGGCGTTACGCATATGATCGCATCGTTAAAGACCATCAGCGAAGACGGCGGCTTTGAGATCAGGAATCTGATGCGGGGGAACGACACCTTGCCGACTGCAAAGCTTCGCGCCGTCATCGATCGCGACCTTTTCCACCGCGCCCCCGGCCGCATTCCGGCCGGCGACGTCATCGAATTCGGTTAGCAAATGGAATTCGAGAGCGCCGATCCCTCGGTGGTCCGATCCATCAAGCAGCGCGATCTGCTCAATGCGTGGCTGCGCGCGGCCGGCAAACTACGGACCCTGCCTGCGCTGGCGGATTATCAACCCGACCGGATCGCCGACGAGCAGCCTGACATGATGAGCTTCGACGTCACCGGCGAGGCCGACAGCGCGCGCTTCCTGATCACCCATGAAGGCACGAGGCTGACCGCAACCTACGGCAACGACTACGTTGATCCCGACAAGAGAACCAACCGCTATCTCGATGACGCGATCGGGCCGGAGCGATATGCCCGCGTGGTTGCGCCTTACCGGGTTTGCCTGATGCGAAAGCGGCCGACTTATTCGGTGTCGAAGGTGCAGGATCCGGACGGCAAGGATGTGTCCTATGAACGATTGCTGCTGCCGTTCGGCAGTGCCGGTGCGGTCGAGCAGATCATCGGCTCCTACAAGTCCATCAGCATCGAGGGCAACTTCAAGATCAACAACCTGATGGGCATCGCGCCGAAAACCACACCCGTCAGCGTCATCAATGTGGTCATCGATCTCGATTTCGCACCCAGCGCTCGGGGACGCCGAACCTCCGACGATGTCATCGAGCTTGGCTAGTCTTTGCGCGCCCGGCCTGACGAAGTGACTTCCTTCGCGTAGATTTCGGGCTTGAACCCGACCAGCAATTTGCCGCCGAGATCAAGTACAGGCCGTTTGATCATCGACGGCTGGGCCAGCATCAACGCAGTGGCCTTGCGCTCGTTCAGGCCTTCCTTGTCGGCGTCGGGCAATTTGCGGAAGGTGGTTCCGGCTCGATTGAGCAGCGTCTCCCAGCCAAGTTCATCGCACCAGGTCTTGAGCCTGTCCTTGGCGATGCCTTCGGTCTTGTAGTCATGAAAGCTGTAAGCCACGCCGTGGCTGTCGAGCCAGCCGCGCGCCTTCTTCATGGTGTCACAGTTCTTGATGCCGTAGATGGTGATCGCCAAAGCCCTGCCCTCGCGCGGATTTGCGCGCAAGACTAACCCGCAACGGCCACCACGCCAACGCGATGTGTTTATGCTGGACGATAATGCTGTGTACAAGCACGAAGTCCTGCAGCCTGCGATGAGTACCGCGCCGACCCCGCCAGATGCTGCGAGATCATCTGCAGCCGCCGCCGAAGAGCGGATCAAACGCATCGCGTCCCGCCGCGTTGCAATAGCGACGCAACGTAGCGGCAGCTTCTAGAGCATAATCCGGAAAAGTGGATACCGGTTTTTCCCTCGCGACAAACGCGAAGCGTTTGCGCGGAGATCATGCTCAAACAGAAAGATAGAGCGCGATGCCGATTCAACCAAAATGCATCGCGCTCTAGGCTGCGCGCACCGAGTGGAGGAATTCCGTCACTTCAAGCCTCAGGCGATTGCTGTCGGAGGCGAGCGATTGCGCCGCTGATAGCACTTGCGACGATGCCGATCCGGCGTCGCTCGCGCCTCGCTGAACATCGACGATATTGGATGACACCTGATTTGTTCCCAGCGCAGCCTGCTGCACGTTGCGGGCGATTTCCTGCGTTGCCGCGCCCTGCTCCTCCACGGCGGATGCAATTGTCGATGAAATTTCGGACAGCTTTTCGATCGTGCCGCTGATCTGCCGGATGGCGTTCACCGAGTCTTCGGTTGCTGACTGGATGCCGGAAATCTGTTGACCGATCTCGCCCGTGGCTTTGGCCGTCTGTTCGGCGAGCGCCTTGACCTCGGCTGCGACAACCGCGAAGCCCCGGCCGGCCTCCCCGGCGCGCGCCGCTTCGATTGTGGCGTTGAGTGCCAGCAGGTTGGTCTGGCCGGCGATCGCATTGATCAGCTCAACCACGTCGCCGATGCGGGCGGCGGCTTTCGACAGTTCGCTGACCCGATCAGTCGTGGTGCGGGTCTGGCTTACAGCTTCACTCGCTATCCGGGCGGAGTCCTGGACCTGTCGGCTGATTTCGTTGACGGACGATGAAAGCTCTTCCGTTGCCGAGGCGACAGTGTTGACATTTACGGAGGCTTCCTCCGACGCAGCAGCGACCATGGTGGTGACTTCCTGCGCGTGCGCAGCGGTCGCTGTCAAAGTAGACGCCGAGGCCTCTAGTTCGGTGGAAGCCGAGGAAACCGTCTCGACGATTTTTCCGATCGAGGACTCGAACCGATCTGCCAGCCGATGCATCTCGGCCTTGCGCTGCTGGGCAGAAAGCAGGTCCTGCTGAACCTTGGTTTCGGCTTCCGCGCGAGCCTTTTCGGACAACATCTGTTTGACCGCCTCGACGCCGCGCGCGGTATCGCCGATTTCATCCTTGCGGCCAAGCGCGGTCATCTCGACAGCCTCCCCGCGCGCCATTCGCTGCAACAGCGCGACGAGCTCGCCGAGGGGCCGGGCGATACCAAAGATGCCCAGTGCCAGCGCGAGGCCAATCGTAGCCAGGCTCACCGATACGGCAAGGATCAAGATCGTGCGAATTTCTGCGGCGGCATTGTCATGCTGCTCGTCAGCCTTCGCCTTGGAGAAGGCCTCCATGTCGTCCACGAGCTTAAGCTGAGAGGCGACAGCATCCTGAAGCAGACCGTTGCATTCTGCACGCATCCGTTGCGCGGCCTTGGCGTTGTCTTCGGGGGTTGTCGTCGTGGATGCGTATTCGACCACGGGTTTGCAGGCGGCGAACGCTTTGCCAAACTCATCAAGGCGCCGGCCGACTTCCGACGCCCTTTCAGGAAGGTCGGCCTTCATCTTGTTGAGAACTTCGATGACCTGGGCAGAAGCGTCATGGGTTGCTTGCAGCAACCGCGCGTTTCCCGCATCGGTTGTTTCGGTCAGAAGTTCGAAGGCCGCCTCCCGGTAGGTCTCTGCTCGGCGCGCCGTCGTTGAGATCGAGATGGTGGAGGTGTCGACCCTCTTGATGAGGTCTGAGTAAGCCTCGTCCATCGCCGACATTCGGCTTCCCAGATAGCTGACGAGGCCGATCATGGCCCCACCCATCAACAGAGCGATGAGACCGACCTTGAACGACATGCGAAGATTATTGAACAGCGACATCAACGGCCCCTTGGTTCACAGCCGAATCAGCAAAGAATATGTGCAGATGGCCAACAAATTATCTTTATCGCAGCAGGGTTAAAAATATCCCTCACATGCGCGCGCGCGATCGAAAATCAAGGAGTGCGATTAGTTCTGATTGAATCAGAATTGATGCTCTACGAAAACGAGTATCCACTCCGCGTCAGATGTGGGACTGGCTTTCGCGCGAAGACGCGCTAATCGTTTCGCGCAATGCCCGAACAATGCACCACCGAGCAGCCAGTGCTTGGTCAGCGCACCCTAATGAAAGGCCGCCGAGACATAAGTGCCGCAGCGGCGATCGATATCGCGAAGTGAAGCACCGCGCCAAGGATGGCGGCCTTGAGTCCTCCGCTGAAGGCCTGTCCGCCCAGTAGTCCGGACGCGATCATCTGGAAGCCCTGCATCATTGTGCCGCCGAAGATCGCCGCCGCGGCCACAAGATTGGTCGCGCCTGCCACCATCCCGGCCGCAACGGCGATCAGCACTTTCCGTCGCAACGGCCGGGATGGCATTCCGGATGGCATGATCCGGCTATTCGGCCGCAGTGTCGCGAGTCACTTTTTTCATCATCCCGGGATCGTAGAAAAATTGCTCCTCGATCAATTTCTCGCCGCGCCAAAGCTGCCATGCTACCTCCTCCATCACGCGCTTCGATCCGTCTTTTGCGGTGAACTCGAACCGCCACCGGATCGCCGAGTGGTCGCCATCGAGCAATGGCGGCCCCAGCCGCGTGGTCTTGACGCTGGCGACCGAGGCCAGCACGCGGCGCTCCTTCTCGGCCAGCGCATCGCGGCCGACGATGGGCGGCGCGTCGTTTTCCCGGGTTATTGCATCGGGTGCATAAAACTTCTCGATGGCGCCGACATGGTCATTCGACTCGACCGTATCGGCAAAAGCTTGAAGG
The DNA here is from genome assembly GCA_963819325.1 of uncultured Pseudomonadota bacterium. Classification (GTDB taxonomy): domain Bacteria; phylum Pseudomonadota; class Alphaproteobacteria; order Rhizobiales; family Xanthobacteraceae; genus Bradyrhizobium. The sequence continues at coordinate 140,455 of CAWFVT010000012.1, read as the reverse complement.
GTTGAAAGCGTGGGCATCGCTGGCTCCTATACCGACTATTGGTCGGTATCTACCGACTGTAGGTCGGAAAGTCAATTGCGAATGCGCTCCCGTCGGCTAGAATGGCGCATGGCAACGCAATCCGAACGGCGCGAGGCGACCCGGGCCGCGATCGTCAAGGCGGCGAAACGCCTGTTTGGCGAACGCGGTTTCGCTGCTACCACGATCGACAATGTCGCAACCGCGGCACATGTCGCCAAGGGCGCGGTCTACCACCATTTCGAAACCAAGGAGGCGTTGTTCGAAGCGGTGTTCGACGAAGTCTCCCAGGATCTCGTCGCCGAGGTCGACCGTGCGGCGCGATCGGAGAAGGATGCGCTCGTGGCGATGGCCGCGGGAACGCAAGCCTATTTCGCCGCTTGCGCGAAGGATGCAACCGGCCAGATTATTCTTCGCGACGGGCCGGCCGTGCTGGGCTGGGAGCGCTGGCGCGAAATCGACGCCCGGCATTTCGGCGGAGGATTCCCGCGCGCGATCGCACGCGCCATGGATGACGGGTTGATCGCGCGGCAATCGGTCGAGCCGCTGTCGCGCTTGCTGCTCGGCGCGGTGACCGAAGCCGCCGTCGCCTGCTCTGCCGGCGGCGACCTGCACAAGACCGGCGCCGAATATGCGCGAGCGTTCCGGTCCCTGCTCGAAGCTTTACGAACGAAATAGCCGGCGCAGGCCTCGATCAGATCGTCGCCTCCGATGCAAGGTTCGGAGCATGCTCCGGCTCCTGCGATAATACGGGGTCGCGTCGCGGCAACAGCAGCGGCGTGGCCAGCAGCAACACGCCTGCGATCGCGATCGCGATGCGGGGACTGGTGAGGCTGGCGAGCAGACCCCACAGCGCGGTCAGGACCGCGATGGTGGCGCTGCTGGTGACCGACCATGCGGACAGTGTGCGCGCGACCCGGTCCGTCGCGGTTTGGTTGAGGCGATAGGTGGCAAACACCGGATTGAACACGCCGATGCAGATGACGAGGCCAAACTGGACGGCGATGACGAGGATGATCCCGATGGCGCCGGGTTGAATGAAGGCCAGGCCGAGCGGCCAGCACGCGCGCAGCGCGCCGGCGATCAGCATGACCTGGTGTTGTCCGAACCGCGCCACCAATGGCCGCGCCAGCCGCGCGCCGATCAGGCCACCGATGCAGGGCGCTCCGAAGGCGAGGCCGTATTGCCACGGCGTGAACCCGATATGGCCGAGCATGAGGACCGCGATCACCGGCGCGGTCGCCATGATCAGGCCGTTGACCAGGATGGTGTTGAAGAACAGCGGGCGCAACGCCGGGTTGGTCAGGATGGTCCGCCAGCCTTCGAGCAAGTCGCCGGCGCGTAACCTTGATGCATCGGTTCGCACCGGGTGCGGCTCGCTGCCGCCGATGGCGCGGATCGCTGCCGCCGAAAACAGATAGCTGACGGCGTCGATCACCACCGTCGTGACCGGGCCGAACAACCCGATCGCGACGCCACCGAGCGGCGGTCCAATCGCGGTAGCGGTCCAGAGCGTCGACTCGAGCCGCGCATTGGCGATGATCAGGTCTTCGGGGCGCACAAGTACTTTCAGGCAGGCGCCGCTCGCCGCCGTAAAGGCGATATTGGCCGCGGCAACGATGACCGAGACCACCAGGAGCTGGACAAAGCCGAGCCGGCCGAGCGCGAACGCGATCGGGAACGCTGATCAAAGCCGCGAACCGGATCAGGTCCATCGCGATCATCACCGGCCGCTTGCGGCGGAACTCGACCCAGGGGCCGAGCGGCAGCGACACCACCGCCCCCACCGCGAGCCCCGCCGCTGACAGCGCCGACACCTCGGTCGGCCCGGAGTGCAACACCAGGATCGCGATCAGCGGAAACGCACCGAACCCGAGCCAGGTGCCGACCGTGCTGGCCGCATACGCCGCCCAGAGCCATTCGAACTGCCGCCCCAACGACCGTCTGGCGCCCATCCCAGTCCCCCTCTCGCCTGAACAGCATCACATAGTCCGGCAAGATCATCGAAAGCGGCAGGCCAGCGAATCAAAATGACCGGGCCGCCATTAAGCCATAACGACGCGTCGTTGGGCCTTAACTTGATGGACCAAAAGCGACGCTTCGCCGCCTCGAGATCAGCTTCAGCCACGGCGTCAAATGGAACGCGCACATCAAGAGGTACATCGCGGCCATTCCGCTCAGCGGTGACGCATCCGGCGCGGTCGAGCACATCATCGCCATCTGCCCGCCGCCCCAAACGCCGGTCAGCAGCGCCATGATGGCGAAGGTCGGCGCGGCCGCGAGGCATAGCCAGTCGGCTGCGCCGAGCGTTGCGGCGCCGTCGCTTTCACGACGGACGGCGCGCATCTCCGTCACCTGCGTCGTCATCGTTCTTCTCCCTTGGTTTCCCTCGCAGGTCGGCCGGGACCAACCGCGAGCACGGTCACAACGGCTTCAGCCCATTCGACCGCGGCTGTGAGAAACGTTGGGGTAAAGACTGTCCAGTCGACCATGACATTGGCTCCTCGCACCGACGCATTGGCTTGTCGTCGTGTGATAGAATAGGACCGCAGATCGAATGGTGAGAGTTACAAGTGTGACGGGATTGCCATGGACTCGTTGATCACCGCCGCGGCGCGCGCACTCGCCTCTGGCGACGCCCTCGGCGCATTGAAGCGTGTTGCCTTGCGCGACGACGCGCCGGCACTGGCGCTGCGCGGCATCGCGATGGCGCAACTCGGCGATCTCGTTCGCGCCAAAACACTGCTGCGAAGTGCGGCGCGCGCTTTCGGTCCCAAAGAAACCGTGGCCCGTGCCAGATGTGTTGTCGCCGAGGCCGAGATCGCCCTCGTCTCGCGAGATCTTGCCTGGCCCGCGAAGGCGCTCGACGCCGCACGGGGGACGCTCGAGGCGCATGGCGACCGCGTCAATGCCGCGCATGCGCGCAATCTCGCGATCCGGCGCCTGCTTTTGATCGGCCGTCTTGATGAGGCCGAGCAGGCACTCGCCGAATTCGACCCGGCGTCGTTTCCGCCGGCGTGGAAGGCTGCCCACGAACTGGTGGTCGCGGGGATTGCGATCCGGCGCCTTCGAATCCAGACCGCGCGCGCAGCCCTCGCCCGGGCCGAGTCGGCCGCGCGCGCGGCAGATATCCCGGTGCTGATGGCGGAGGTGGAAAGCGCATCGCTCGTCCTGAACACCCCCGCGGCGCGGCTGATCGCACGCGGCGAGGAGCGCCCTCTCCTGCTTGCCGATGTCGAAGCGCTGCTGACGTCGAAGGCGATGGTGGTGGATGCGTGCCGTTATGCGGTGCGTGACGCAGGCTCCGTGGTTTCGCTCGCGACCCGCCCGGTATTGTTCGCGCTGGCACGCGCGCTGGCGGAAGCCTGGCCCGCCGACGTATCGCGCGATGCGCTGGTCGCGCGCGCCTTCCGGGGAAAACACGCCGATGAATCGCATCGCGCGCGGTTGCGGGTCGAGATCGGACGGCTGCGCGCCGAGCTTCGGACGCTGGCCGATGTGAGCGCGACGAAAGGAGGTTTTGCGCTGGCGCCGCGCCGTGCCAGCGAGATCGTCGTGCTGGCGCCATCGGTCGAAGAGCCGCACGCGGAGGTGCTCGCCTTCCTCGCCGACGGCGAATTGTGGTCGAGTTCGGCGCTCGCAATTGCGCTCGGCGCCAGCCCGCGCACCGTGCAGCGCGCGCTCGATGAGCTTAACACGGCGGGCAAGGTGCAATCGTTCGGTCGCGGCCGCGCGCGCCGCTGGATGACCCCGCCGGTGCCGGGCTTCCCGACAGTCTTGTTACTCCCGGGTCCGCTGCCGAGCGACTAGAACCGTCTTCACGCAAAAACGTTTTGGGATGAACAGATGAAACAATCAGCAGCCGAAATCCTCCGCGAATATGGTCCTTTTCCCAATGCCGACCGGGTTAATGGCGTGACGTTTGACGGTCAGCACGTCTGGTTTGCGTCCGGCGACCAATTGCACGCCTTCGATCCCGTGACCGGCAAGACGATACGCTCGATCGACGTCGCCGCCCATGCTGGCACGGCCTTCGATGGCCAGCACTTGTTTCAGATCGCCGAGGATCGCATTCACAAGATCGATCCCAAGACCGGCCGCGTGCTCGCGACGATTCCGGCGCCCGGAGGCGGCGGCGACTCCGGCCTCGCCTGGGCCGAAGGCTCGCTTTGGGTGGGACAACATCGGGGCCGCAAGATCCATCAGATCGATCCCGAAACCGGAGCTATCCTGCGCACCATCGAATGCAGCCGGGTCGTCACCGGCGTAACCTGGATCGACGGCGAACTCTGGCACGGCACCTGGGAAGGTGACGAGAGCGATCTCAGGCGCATCGATCCCCAGACCGGAGAGGTTCTGGAGAAGCTCGACATGCCGCCCGGCGCCGGCGTATCGGGGCTCGAGTCCGATGGCGGCGATCGGTTCTTCTGCGGCGGCGGCAGCAGCGGCAAGGTGCGAGCCGTGCGGCGATCGAAGCAAAGATCAGCGCGTTGATCGATTCGGCGCCGGCACGCGAACGAGCATGATGATCGCTTCACCATCGGCGGCTCAATCCTCCGGCACGGTGAAGACGGCACACGGCGATACGATGCCGCGCAGCTCATGTGTTCCAAGCGGGATCAACGGCAGGCCGGACTCGGCGGCGAGTGTGCCCGAGACAAGCACGGTTTGGCCGAGCGGCCGGCACAGTCCTTCCAGCCGGCTGACCAGATTGACGGCGGGACCGATCGCGGTGAAATCCAGCCGATCGGCCGCACCGATATTGCCCCACAACATCTCGCCGAGATGAAGCGCAGCACCGAAGGCGAGAGGCGGTAGCCCCTGCTCGCGGCGCGCCGCGTCGAGATGCACCATGCCGACCCGTGCGGCGGAGACCGCGCGCAGTGCCGAGACGCAAGCCTCGCGCGGCGCGCCACCGACAACCGGGAAGATCGCCAGCAAGCCATCACCGATAAACTTGAGCACTTCGCCGCCGAAGGCGTGCACCGGACCTGCAATGCGGTCGAACCAGGCATTGAGCGCCGCAATGACGACCGAAGGGTGATGGCTCTCCGACAGCGCGGTGAAGCCGCGCAGATCGGCAAACAACAGTGCTGCCTGGATGGTCTCGCCGATATCGCGCCGCAAGGGCCCCGCGAGCACCCGCGCGGCGCTGCGCCGGCCAAGATAAGCATCGAGAGCCGCCGTCAGCGTGGCGCGCGCGGCGAGGACGGCGAGCGGTGCCGCGGCAAAGCGCGCGACCTGACGCAGCTCGTTGATCTCACCAGGCGTGAACGGACGCGGCCCGATCCAGCCGAGCGAGGGTCCATCCGGGCTCGATCCGACGACGTCTTCGTGGACGATGCCCTCAGCTATGCCGGCGAGCCAGCGACGCCCCGCCTCGTCCGGCGCGTGCGCCGCTTCCGCCGCCGCGAGCACCCCTGCCACAAATCCAAACGCCTCGATCACCTCGCCGGTTTCGGCCCGCCACAGCCAGGTGCGCCGGGCAATCAACGGATGCGGCACCGCCAATGTCAGCGCGCCGCCGGCGAGCGGCAGGCCATCGGCCAGCAGACGCGCGCCGACCTCGGCCAGCAGCCGGTCGGCGCCGGGCGTCTCGGCGGCCGCATCGACGAGCCAGGAAAGCGTCGAAGAGAGCTGCATGGATCGAACATGGGTTGACACCGTTGCCTTGTCACGAATTATTCCCGAAAGCAGCGGCCCAGGGGCTGCTTTCCGCGCGGCCGCAACAAGGAGGCTTCGATGACTGAACCGTTCGTGGTCCGGCGCGAGACCCAGATCGCAGCCCCGCCCGCTACCGTGTTCGCTTTCCTCACCGATCCGGAAAAGATCATGAGCTGGATGGGCACCGAGGCAAAAACCGAGTTGCATCCGGGTGGACTCTATCTGCTCAAAGGTATCAACAGCCGCGTGGCGCGCGGAGCGTTTCGGGAAGTCGTGCCGGTGCACCGGCTCGCCTACAGCTTCGGGTGGGAAGGAAGCGAAGAAGTGCCGCCGGGATCGGGCCTGATCGAGATCGACCTGCTCGACCGCGACGGCGGCACCTTGCTGCAAATGACCCATAGCGGTCTTCCCACGGCGGCGCAGTGCGCCAGCCACGACCAGGGTTGGGCGCATTACCTTGGCCGGCTGACGATGGCGGCCGCGGGGCGAGACCCCGGCATCGATCGTTTCCCCGGCGCCGCATGACGAAAACCGATCTCTCCGACATCTACCGAAACTATATTGCCTGCCTGAACCGGCAGGACTGGCCGAATTTGGGGCGGTTCGTTCATGACGATGTCCACTACAACGGCAAGCGGATCGGGTTGTCGGGCTACCGCGAGATGCTGGAAGCAGATTTTCGGGCGATCCCGGATCTCCATTTTGATATCGACCTCTTGATTTCCGATCCGCCCCGGGTCGCGAGCCGGCTGAACTTCAACTGCACGCCGAAGGCAGTGCTGTTTGGTCTCCCGGTAAACGGCAGAAAAATCTCGTTTACCGAAAACGTGTTCTATGAATTCTTGGACCAGAGAATCGAGAAAGTATGGTCCGTGATCGACAAGGCCGCGATTGAGGCTCAGCTTTAAAGGGATTCGCAGCGACGCGGAGTGGACACTGGCGCGCGCCATGACGGCCAGATACACCTTCGCCTTCTCGCTGCGCGATGCGCCCGAGTTGTGCAGGAACTTTGTCCCTCAGAGAACAGAGGGCGCAGGAAACACCGGGTGCCCGTTGCACCCATAGCCGCGCGTGTAGAATAGGTAGCACGCGCGTTAGTCGCCACAGGTCCACCGGAACACCCGGCATTTCCTGCGCGATGGTTTTCGCTTATTTCGCGCTCTCCCCGGTGACCGGGCTTTCTTGCCACCGTCGCCCCCGCAGACACTTCTGCAAAAGCTTGACGCCAGCGTCGGGGCGTCAGGACCACACGACTTTGCCGTCCGCAAGATCAGCGCCTTCGTCAACGCGCCGCCTCACGTCCACCGCATCCCCGCCCTACGTCCGTGACGATCGCGAAACGCCCCTCTGTGTGGGCCGGGATGGCGAAAGATGTGCAGGTGATTTGCGTCAAAAGTGAACCGAAATATTTTTGCAAAAAGGGCTGGACAGGTAACCGCTGATTTGCCCGGCGGGCAGTCTGGCTTGTGGCAACATCCCTGCTGACACCATGCTGTCAGCAGGGCTGTGCGACGATCCGAACATACGGTGCGATATCGCGCTGTAAGGACGCCGAAGCTTGGCGACAGAAAGGGCCTGTTATGAATTTGGTCTCGATGCGGTTGATCACCGACGACATCAAGCGTCTGGTTGGATTTTATGAAGAAGCCATTGGCCTATCGCCGAAATGGTACACGGAGGACTATGCGGAACTGGCGACGCCGTCCTGTACCCTGGCGATCGGCAGCCAACGCACCATGGATCTGTTCGGCGCTGGAGCGGCTCGCCCCGCCGACAACCATAGCGCGATCCTCGAGTTTCGCGTGGATGATGTCGACAAGGAATATGAAAAACTGGAGAACGTGGTCGGCGACTTTGTGCAGCGGCCGACGACCCAGCCATGGGGAAACCGCTCTTTGCTGTTTCGCGACCCGGATGGAAACTTGATCAATCTCTACACGCCGGTCAGCGCGGAGGCGATCAAGAGATACGTTGCCTGAGGGCTGACGGAGAAAGCAGCCAATGAAATTGGGCCTTTACCGCAAAGCTCGTCATGCCCGGCCATAGCAGTCTGCCTTGCGCAGACTGCGTAAACTTGTCTGCGATGCCGGGCATCCACGTCTTAACGACAAATCCGCGAGAAAGACGTGGATGGCCGGGACAAGCCCGGCCATGACGAAAAAGCGAAACATTTCTCCGTGATTGGAAAGAGCCTGAAAATGCTGGCTGCCTTTCAGTCAGGCTCTGAGGAGCTTTCCAGGTGCGGGCTGCGTTGCTCCCTTGGAGTCCTTTTTGGGAAACGGCCTGAACGTCATTGCAATCAGGAACGCGCCGAGTCCTACCGCCCAGGAGCCGATATAGAGCCACGCGTAGCTCGCAAAGGTGTCGTAGATCAAACCGCCGGCGAGCGGCCCGGTCGCCATGCCGAGGCTGCCGGCCATCGCCGTTCCGCCGATCACCGTGCCCATGATCCGCAGCGGAAAATTCTCGCGCATCAACACCGCATAGAGCGGCATGGTGCCGGCATAGATGAAGCCGAACAGCGCCGCCACCGCATAGAACGCGGCCAACTCGCGCACGAAGACGTAAGCGAGCGCGCCGAAGGCCTGCGCGAGCAAGCCCAGGACCAGTACGCGCTTGGCGCCGAAGCGGTCGCCGAGCAGGCCGAAAGCGATGCGGCCGCCCATCCCTGCCAGCCCCTCGACGCTGTAGATCGTGACCGCGGCCATCATCGGGATTCCGCACGTCACCGCATAGCTCACGGTATGGATAATGGGTCCCGAATGCGTGGCGCAGCACAAGAAGTTCGTCGCGAGCAGGATGATGAATTGCGGCGAACGCAGCGCTTGCGCGACGCGACATTTCCGCTGGCGGCGCGTCGTCGCCGGCCGGGGCGACCTCCATGCTCGCGAGCGCCGGCGGACGCCGCACCAAGAGCGAGACCGGAATCATGATGGCGGCGACCACCACGGCCATGACCTGCATCGAGGTCCGCCAGTCATGGTTCGAGACCAGCCAGGCGGCGAGTGGCGACATGATCATCGGCGCCATCCCCATGCCGGCCGAAACCAGCGAGACCGCGAGGCTGCGATGGGTGTCGAACCAGCCGGTGACGCACGCCATCATCGGCGCAAAGATCGCGGCGGTCGAGCCGCCGACCATCAGTCCGAACATGATCTGAAACGACAGCAGCGACGGCGCCCGGCTCGCCAGCGCAAGACTCGCCGCCAGCACGATCGACCCGGTCAGCACCACCGGCAGCGGCCCGAACCGGTCCGACAGCGTGCCCCAGATCATGCTGGTGAACGCCATGGCGAGGAAGCCGATGGTCATGGCGCTGGAGACGCCGGTGACCGACCAGCCGGTATCCTGTGTCATGGGCCGAAGGAATACCGGCAGCGAAAACATGCCGCCGATGGCGACACAGCCCAGCACGCCGCCCGCCGCGACAATCACCCAGCGGTAGTTGGAATTGGTCATTTTGGTCTCCCGAGCAGGTCTCTGAGTGGAAGACGAACGGGATGGGCTGGAACCGACAGATGGATGCGCGTTCCCGATTATATTTTTTGCACGAGGTCCGCTACGACCTTCACTGCCATAAGATAATAGAGCACATGCCCATCCGGCCGATTATCAGATATCCCGACCCTCGCCTTGCGCTCCCGGCGCAGCCCGTGACCGTGTTCGACGGCGCGCTGCGCGACCTGGCCAGCGACCTGATCGAGACGATGCATGCCGCGCCGGGGATCGAAATCACCGCGCCGCATATCGGCATTCCCCTGCGCGTCGTGGTGCTCGACCTCGACCCGATCGGTGGTGCGCGGACCTATGTCAATCCTGAAATCATTTGGGCATCGCCCGAGACCATCCTGCATCAGGAAGGTAGCGTCTCGATGCCCGGCATCAACGACGAGATCAGGCGTCATGCGCGCCTCCGGATCAACTATCACGACATCCACGGCAATATACAGACCGAAGAATCAACAGGCCTGCGCGCGGTCTGCCACCAGCATGAGATCGATCAACTGAACGGCGTGTTCTGGATCAAGCGGTTGTCTCGCCTCAAGCGCGAGCGGTTGATCAAGCGATTCGAGAAAGTGTCACGGGGATGAGATGGATCGGCGGAACACACTACGCTATTCCACCCTACGAGCTACACTCTTGCGCTTAGTAGATGCGCAGCTATCGGAAATGCTAATTCGGTATTGCTGGTGTATTTTTCCAAGGCCTTCCTAACGTCAGTGATTAGAGCTCCGCGCGCCGCATCGCCGGCCTTGGATACCGGGCTGGCCAGCGGCGAGCCCGCAACGTAACTCAATACAAATCGCTCGACCGAAGGAAAGCGGACCGTCCCACTCCGCTGGTGAATTGCAACGTTCTGAAAACCTGCGGCGCGAACGAGAGCTTCTAATTCGTCGGCATTGGATAATCCAAATGGCGCGCGCATGATAGCCGCCGCCGCTTGACCAACCTGTCGTTCCAATGCTTCCGCCAGCACCGCAAATCCGAGGCTTTCATGTATGCCACGCCACACCATCAGTGCCAGTCTTCCTTCGGCACCAAGAACTCTATGCATTTCGCGTAGCGCCGCGGGTCGGTCGGGGAAGAATTGCAGGCCCAACTGGCAATATACGACATTAAATGAACCATCTGGGAATGGCAGCTTGTCGGCACTAGCTTCTTGCCACTGGAGTTGCTCGGCGGATCGCGGGTCTGGCGATACCACCGATCTAGCGACACTCAACATTCCAGGATTGAGATCAATCCCAACCACAGTACCACCTGGACCGACGCGCGTTGCGGCGATGCGCGCCACAATACCAGTACCGCACGCCACATCGAGAACGCGCTCGCTTGGCCGGGGTTGAGCTAGCTCAACAAGTATCGGAGCCCACACCCCAAACACAGCCGGCACCAACTCACGCTCGTATACCTCGGGCGCGCTACCCGCGACCTGCCACTGTCCTTGCTGGCTCATTTTCATGCCTCCTACTGCAAGACATGTTTGACCGTCACCAGACTTTCTAAAGTACGTTGGCCGTGAGGGTAATATAACTCGATGCTATGAAGTCAGCCATGGGTCATTCGCTACAGGGGCAAACCAGCGACAAGCCCGGCCTCTGAACCTGATGCTGATCTACCGCATCTCGAAAAAAAGCCCCGGACGATGCCGGGGCTTTCAGGCCAAGTCTCGGATCAAATCAGTAGCGACCAACCCCCGGTCCGCCGAATTTGTAGTTCACACGCGCGGAGAAGAGATCGACGTCCTCCTTGATATGGTCGGCGATGAGGAAGCCGGTCGGTGAACTGACGCCCTCGTTGCCCATGAAGAGATGATCGTATTCGAAGCCGAGTGACCAGTTTTGAGCGAAGGCGTATTCGACGCCGGCGCCGAGCGTGGCACCCCAGCGGGATTCCCGCGCCACATCGAACCCCATCAGCGGCGGCAGCGTCGAATTCGCCGTGTACTTGTTGTCGGTGACGGCGGCACCGCCCTTCGCGTAGATCAAAGTACGGTCCCAGGCATAGCCGACCTGGCCGGTGAACAGGGCGAAGCTTTCAATCGTGGTTTGGTTGGTTTGGCCGGGAAACTGCTGGCTGACATTGCTGCCCTTGAAATCAGACCAGTTGCCCTGCGCTTCCACACCGAAGACCCAGGAAGAAGGCGTCTGCCAGCGATAGCCGACCTGTCCACCGAACGTTCCGCCCGACGGATCGTGGCTACCCTCGTCGCCGAAGCCATCCGCATTCCAGTTGACGCGCCCGGTGGCGCCACCGCCGTTGGCGCCGACGTAGAGACCAGTCCAGTCGTAGACGGTCGCGACGACCACAGGCGCATATGGCACATTTGCAGGGGCGCGAGAGGAAAAATCCGCGGCCGAAGCTGCGCCGGAGATCCCCACGGCAGCCAATCCGATTACGCCGGCAACAAGAACCTTCATGTGAGAACCCTTCAATGCTGAAAATCGCCCATGGCGACGATCAACGGATATTTTGACGGATCCACGGCGGTATTGTTTCCGGGTCGACACATGGAGGGCTTTCTTTGAACGCAATTAATTTTTGGTAATTTTTAGCGATCCCGGCCGCACTCGTGAGAAGGCGCGAAATGGCAGCGTGTAGGGTGGATTCGCGACGCGTAGTCCACCAGTCTTGGCACGGCGGCGCGATACGGAGAGACGCAGGGTGGCGGGGCGCCCAAACGACGCGCGACCTTTGAGCGCACACGCGCACGCAGGCACGGAGGAATCATGAAACGCTTATGGACGATCATTGGCGTCGCCGACGTGCCGCAGAGCTTCAAATGGTACCAGTCGTTGCTGGGCCTGCCGGAGACGGTTCCTGCGCACGACTATTTCGGGCAGATCATGGACGCGGATGGCACGGTCCTGCTCTGTCTGCACAAATGGGGCGCCCACGACCACCCCTCACTGGCCAGCCCGCATGATGCCACGCCCGGCAACGGCCTCCTGCTGTTCTTCCGGGTCGACAACTTCGACGCCGCCTTGCCCAGGGCACGCGCGCTGGTCGGCGTTCTGGAAGAAGAACCACATCTGAATCCGAACACCGGAACGGCGGAGTTTTCGCTCCGCGATCCGGATGGATATTACGTCACCATCAGCAGCGCGTAGTGGACTGGCCACCGGGTCCGCGCATAGTGCGACCCGATGGCTGTTGTGTCCCAGCGGGCCTACCCGCCGCGGTTCCGGAAGGCGGCCTCGCCGGCGTCGGAGACCTTGACCCATTTCGGGTCCGGCGCGGCGTTGGGCACGTAGCTGTCGTTCCAATTCCACCACTTGTAGGGCCGGCTCTGCGGGGTGCCCTCCGGCGAGTCTTCCCAGGCTTCCTGACGCCCGAACGCGGTCATGTCGAGATAGCTCCAGACGGTGCCCATCGCCTCGTCGCCGCGGCTGTTGATCAAGTAGGTGCGGAACACACGCTCGCCGTCGCGGATGAAGGCGTTGTGGCCGTGCCATTCGTCGACCCCGAAATCGGCGTCGAAGCTGTCGGTGATCGTGACCCAGGGAACGTCCCAGCCCATCCGCTTCTTGAGGCGCGCAATGTCGGCCTGCGGCGCGCGCGAGGCATACACCAACGTGGTGTCGCGCGCGTTCAGGTGCGCAAGGTTGCTGACCTGGTCGGCTCCGAGCGAACAGCCGATGCAGGCATGCTCCGGCCAGCCATGCACGCCGGGCTCGAAGAAGGCGCGGTACACGATCAGTTGACGGCGGCCCGCGAACAAATCGAGCAGGCTCGCCTTGCCGTCCGGCCCGTCGAACGTATAGGCCTTTTCCACCGCCATCCACGGCATCCGCCGCCGCTCGGCAGCCAGCGAATCGCGGGCGCGGGTCTGTGCCTTCTCCTTGACGAGAAGCTGCTCGCGCGCAGCCTCCCACTCCTGCGGCGATACGATTGTTGGCGTGTTCATGGCGTGCTGTCCTCTTCTGTTGGTCATGGGCCGATATTGCCAACAGATGTCCAGCGGTGGGAGTGACAAGTGTGACGGGATTCCTACGCCGCAGCGTGCGCCTGCCGAACCGGCCAGGGCACCAGCCAATAAAGTGCGACGACGTGCGTGATCATCAGCAGCGGCACGTAGAGGATCGGGATCGCGTAGACCGCGCCAAGTTCCCCCGCCACGGCGGGAAGTCCAACCTGAATGGCGTGATAGTAGTCGAGCAGGAAGTCGGTCGCCCCCACGACATTGAAGGCAACGACGAACAGCCAAAACAACGGGCGTACCCTTATTGTCAGGAGCGCCGCGATCGCGAGCAGGCCGGTTGCGAAGTCGGCGTAGGCGGCGAATGGTGCGAAGCCGGCGGGCAGATTGGGGCCGACGACGCCGGGAACGATGAAGACCAGTCCGAAAAAACGGAAGCTGTGCAGGGTGGCGATGGCGCGGTGCGCGCTGACGCGATCCATCGACTTGAGCCAGGGCCAGATATAGGTGCCGAAACAAAGCAACCAGGCGACATAGCCCAAAACGAGATGGATCTGGAAAATGGGTTGCGGAGACATTTGATATTTCCCTGATATTCCCGGTGATTTGCCAGTCAGGTCTATGACCGCTTCCCGCGATCGACTATCCACGATAATGTCGATGGGTTATGAAGCGGAACTTCACAGTCAGGCAGGGCGCGCTCGACGGCGTCGAGGCGTTCCTGCGCGTTGCCCAGCACCGCAGTTTTCGTAAAGCCGCCGCGGAACTCGGCGTCACCCCGTCGGCCATGAGCCAGACGGTACGCGCATTCGAGGCGCGCATCGGCGCAGCACTCCTGATACGCACAACACGAAGCGTCGGCCTGACCGAGGCCGGCCAGCGCTTCCTCGAACGCGCCGCTCCCGCATTCGACGAACTTGTCGCCGCCAGCCAGACCGCGCGTGATTTGGGCCAGCGTCCCACCGGGCTGTTGCGCCTCGCCGTTCCCCGGGGGGTGGTTCCGCTGATCCTGGAGCCGGTGATCGCTTCGTTTTGCCGGGCCTATCCGGAGATAGAACTGGAGATCGCCGCCAGCGACGAGATGGTGGATCTGGCGGCGGGCCGCTTCGACGCCGGTATCCGTCTCGGCCAGTTCATCGCGCCCGATATGGTCGTGGTGCGGCTGACGCGGCCGTTCCCGTTCGTGCTCGTCGGCAGCCCCGGCTATCTCGCGCAACACGGACGGCCGGAGCGGCTTGACCAATTGCGCCACCACGCCTGTTTGCGACTGCGCCGCTCGAACGGCGCCATCGCGCCGTGGCCCTTCACCGACGGCAACAAGCCAATCGAGGCGATCGTCTCAGGCCCGCTGATCGCGCACGACTATCCGACGCTGCTCGGCGCGGCGATGCAAGGCGTGGGGCTGGCGCTGGTGCCGGGCCCGATTGCCAAAGCGCCGATTGCCGATGGCCGGTTGCAGGCGCTGCTGACGCCGTTCGCGGTCACCACGCCCGGGGTTTTTCTCTATCATCCGGGCAAACGTCAGGTCTTGCCCAAATTGCGCGCCTTCATCGAGCACATCAAAAGCCAGAACGCCGACGCCCCTGGCGACGAAACCAATGGGCGACGGTTGCGCAAGGTCGATCGCACCAGCGCCCATTGATCGGGTGCGATACGCTGTACCGTTGCCCGACGAAAAGTTCCGGACGAGATTCAAAATTTAAATCGACGCGCCGTCGTCGTTCGGTTGGGCGCGGCCAATCGCGCGGCGCCGCGCGACGCGACACGCAACCGGTTAATCGATCAGGAGAAAAACGCGACGCTGGTTGCGCGTCGTCAATTGCGGTCAGCGTGCGTAATCCGTTTGTCACTTGCCTGTCAGAACGCTGCAAGATTCCGGTAACAACGCGACGATAGCGTCGCACCTGCAAATCATCGTCAGCGGCCAGAGTCGCTCGGGGACATGGGTCGAGCACTCATGACCGTTGAGTTTCTGCGCGCGGCTGGCTGAACGATCTCAGCGGGCGGCGCGTGCTTCGACAATCCTCCACAACGGTCTGCGTCGTCTCGCAGCTTGCCTCGGTCTTGCCGCGAGCGGCGTCATCGGCTGGCTCGGCGCGACCGGCTTGCCCGACGGGCCACTGGCGCAACGCAACGCGCGACATGACAGTTGCGTGCGGCCAGAACAAGGAAGCGAAATTTCAGAACCAAGGGAATTACGCAGCCACGACGGCGTGCTGGAACTCGATCTCGCCATCGACGATCAGAAACTGCCCGACGGCACCACGCACTATTGTTATGTCAGCTCTGACGGCAAGCTGTCACCGACATTGCGGCTCAGGCCCGGCGATCAGCTCGTCATCCGGTTGACGAACGATCTCGTCGACTACGCCGCGGCGAAACCGGAAGTCGATCCGTCCGGCACGCCAGCGCCTGGCGCCGCTCCGATCTGCACCGCGAAAAAAGCCGCCGACCCCTGCAGCAGTGGCACGATGACGCCGGTGTCGACCAACCTGCACTTCCACGGCTTCACCGCGCCGCCGGTCTGCCACCAGGACGATGTGCTGAAAACATCGATCCAGCCTGAGGATTCGCCGTTCGAATATCGCCTGCGCATTCCCGACGACGAGCCGCCGGGTCTGTACTGGTATCATCCGCACATTCACGGCTTCAGCAAAACGCAGGTACTCGGCGGCGCCTCCGGCGCGATCATCATCGAAGGCATCGAGCGGGCCGATCCGTCGCTGGTGGGGCTACCCGAGCGCACGCTGGTGATCCGGGATCAGGACCTGTTGAACCCCGACGCGCCGCCTGCCAAATCCGAGCCCGTCATCTCGAAGAACCTGGTCGACAGCGACGGCGATGCCGCCAACAGCGGCACCGGATTCGGCAAGCCGTCAAAGGATCTGTCCGTCAACTTCGTGCCGGTACCGTATCCGGACTACCCGCCGGCCACGCTGGCGATGAAGCCGGGCCAACGGCAGCTGTGGCGCGTGCTCAACGCCTCCGCAATCACCTATCTCAATCTCGCGCTGCTGGTTCGCAATGTGCCGCAGCCGCTCGGCATCGTTGCGATCGACGGCACGCCGATCCGCTTCCAGGGCAGCCCGTCGCCCGCGGTGGAATGGATCAATCACATCGGCGTTCCGCCGGGCGCCCGCGTCGAGTTCATCGTCGAAGCCCCGCCGCTTGGAGTGCCCGCGCTGCTGGTGACGCGCGCGGTCGACACCGGCCCAGCCGGCGAGAACGATCCCAATCGCAAGCTCGTCGCGATCACGGCCGCGGCCAACGCGCCCGATCCGCAAGCAACATTGCCCGCGCATGCGGAACCTTTGCCGCCGCCGTCTCGCCCATGGCTCGGCAGCGTCGCGCCGGTGCGGGTCCGGAAACTGTTTTTTTCAGAGCAACCGGAAAATCCTGATGACCCGAACAGTCCGACCAAGTTCTTTCTGAGTACCGACGGGGAAACGCCGAAGCCGTTCGATCCGCAATCGGACGCGCCCGATATCGTCGCGCGGCAAGGCGACGTCGAGGATTGGATCATCGAGAACCGCTCGACGGAGCTGCACGATTTCCATATCCACCAGCTGCACTTCCAGCTGCGTGAATGGTCCGGCCTTGCCGTCAACGAGCCGTTCCTGCGCGATACCGTGAATGTCCCCTACTACAACGGCCGGATGCTGGGCTATCCCAGCGTGCGGCTTCGCATGGATTTTCGCGATCCGAACATCGTCGGCACGTTCGTCTACCACTGCCACCTTCTCGAACACGAGGACGGGGGAATGATGGGACGAATCCAGGTGCTGCCCAGAACCACCGCAACGTCCACCAAACTACGTATTCCACCCACCAAAGGAGAGCTTTGATGCACGACAAGCATAAATCACGCTGGCTGCGGAGTTGCCGCCTTGGTCTCAGCGCCATGGCGCTGGGGCAGCTGATCGTCAGCCCGGTGCTGGCGGCCGAATCGCAGAACGAACACGAATCCGGCTCGCCGATCAAGCATGTCATCGTCATCATCGGCGAGAACCGCAGCTTCGACCATGTGTTCGCCACCTACGTGCCGAAGCGGCCGGAAGAAAAAGTCTTCAACCTGCTCTCCCAGGGCATCGTCAAGCTCGACCACAACAACAACGCGCTGCCCGGCCCCAACTTCGAGAAGGCGCACCAGCTCGCGGCGAAGGATGTCGGCACCACCGATGCGTTCCTGCTCAGCCCGCCGAAGCAGGCGTTCCCCAACGACCAGTTGCCGGCTCCGCTGGTGGGTGGTCCGAAGGTCTCCTATATCCCCAACGAATGCGGAAGCACGCCGATCACCAGCTGCTCGGCGAGCCTGGCGCTGGCGAAGCAGTCGGAATCCGGACTGGATCCGGACTACTATCAGTACCTGCTGACCGGAGGCACCGGACAAACTTCCAAGACGCCCGACCAGCGCATCAGCAATGTCAACGCGCTGCCTGCGGGACCGTTTCAGCTGACCAACGGCAGCGAGCTCCCGTATGACTCCTATGCGGCGAGCCCGGTGCACCGCTTCTATCAGATGTGGCAGCAGTTGAACTGCAACACGTCCGCCGCCGCCCGTGACAACCCGTCGGGATGCAACGGCAACCTGTTCGCCTGGGTCGAAGTGACCGTCGGCGCCGGGGCCAACGGCGCCGCGCAGCCCGCCAACTTCAGCACCGAATATTCGCCGACCGCGACCACGACTGGCGAAGGCTCGACGGCGCTCGGCTTCTACAACGTGCAGAAGGGCGACGTGCCTTACTTCACCAGCCTCGCGCAGAAGTACGCGATGAGCGACAACTTCCACCAGTCCGTCAATGGCGGCACCGGCGCCAATCACATCATGCTCGGCCACGCCGACATGATCTGGTTCAGCGATTCCAATGGCAGCCCGGCTGTTCCGCCGAACGGCCAGCAGGTGTTTACCGGAACCCCCGATGCGGGCATCGTCAACCAGGTGGAAAATCCGAATCCGGCGACCGGCACCAACAACTGGTACACCGAAGACGGCTACGGCAACGACTTCAACGCCGGCTTTCCGCCGCCCTACTCGGCGAACCCGGTGTCCGGCGGCGGCTCCTACTCCGACTGCTCGGATGCCACCCAGCCGGGCGTCAAGCCGATCCTGGACTATCTGAAGTCGCTGCCGCGCCCGATCAATTCGCGCTGCGAGACCGGCCACTATTATCTTTTGAACAACTACAACCCGGGCTGGTTCGGCAACGGCAAGAACGCCTACATCGACAGGAATCCGGCCAACACCGCGTTCACGATCCCGCCGTCCACCACCCCGAGCATCGGCGACAGCCTGAACAACCGCAAGATCTCGTGGAAGTACTACGGCGATCAGTGGAACAACTACATCAACGATCCCTATCAGCTGAACTACGGCACGCCCGGACCGACGGCTGACGAATACTGCAACATCTGCAACCCGTTCCAGTTCGACACGTCGATCATGTCGCATCCGGATCAGGTTGCCGCGCACATCCAGGACTCGGTGAACCTGTACAGCGACATCGCGAAGCACACCCTGCCCGCCGTCTCGTTCGTCAAGCCGAGCGGATACACCGACGGTCATCCGTCGTCGTCCAAGCTCAATCTGTTCGAAGGCTTCACCAAGAAGATCGTCGACCAGGTTGAGGCCTCCGACTACGCCAAGGATACCGTCATCTTCATCACCTTCGATGAAGGTGGCGGCTACTACGACTCAGGGTACGTGCAGCCGCTCGACTTCTTCGGCGACGGCACCCGTATCCCGTTGATCGTGGTTGCGCCGTTCGTGAAGCCCGGCCACATCTCCCACGAATACACCGACCACGTTTCGATCATCAAGTTCATCGACCGGAACTGGGGTTTGCAGCCGATCACCGCTCGCAGCCGCGACAACTTCCCGAATCCGATCGCGAGCCCCGCGAATCCCTACGTGCCGGTCAACAGCCCCGCCATCAACGACCTGTTCGACTTCTTTGACTTCGACTCCGATCACCATCACGGAGGCGGAAACGGAGGCGATGGTGGTCACGGTGACGGCGGCGGTCACGGTGGCGGTTGGGACCACTGACGACTGCGTATAACGAAAGCTGTCCTTGACGAAACACCAAGCCCGCCGGCGACAAGCCGGTGGGCTTTTAATTGATTGATAAGCCTTGCGGCGAAGCGTCTTCCGATGAGGCCGGGGGCTTGATTGCGCAGAAATGGGTGAATTGTTAAAGGAATCGATGACGCTGCACCCAATAGGGATGAAACGATGCGGATATTGACTTGCGCAATGATCGCACTTGGCGTCACTCTATCCTGTGTGGCCCCTGGCGGCGCCCAAACGATCACCAATCTTGCGGTCTTGAAAGGTCTCTCGCCGCTAACAGTGCTCGGCAAATCGCAAAGCGGCAAGGCCGCTTTGTCTTCGAACTACGCGGTCACCGGCGGCATACAGACGGGTGACATCGGTCAGCCAACGTTACTGCCCTTTGCCGAACAGCAGCAGCAGGCTCTCAGAGACGCTTTCATCACCGACGGCAACCTGTCTGAATTGGCCGATGGTCTCGGCACTACGTTGGGTGGCGCCTATGTGGCTCGGGCGCACTACCGGGACCGCGATCATTTCACCAGTGTGTCTCAGTCTGTGGCAGACCTGATCGCCTATACCAATGCCACCACGATGTCGGATTCCAATGCTGGCAAATATTTCTTCGCCAATGCCACGACGGACGGCAGGACGCCGGTCTCTGCTGAAGCAGCTGACATCCTGAACAAGATCGGCGGTAGTCTCGATGTCTTCGGGACGAACTATGGCCGTGCGGCGGGCAGCCCGGACGCCGACGCGTTCGGTAACTCCCGCCCCTTCCAGACGGAGCCGCAGACCCGCTCCATCGTGGGGCGAGATTTCTTCGGCGTACCGGCCAACAACACGGTCTACAATCGCGGGCCGGTGATGAACCTGATCGACAGCCCTTCCTTTCCCAGTGGACACACGACCTATGGCTATATGGGGTCCATCCTTCTGGCGGTGCTGGTGCCGGAACGATATCCGCAGATGATCACGCGTGCATCGGAATATGGCAATGACCGCATCTTAATGGGCGCTCATTATGCCATGGACGTTCTCGGCGGCCGCACGCTGGCTACCTATGATCTCGCGCATCTGCTCGCCAACGATCCCGCTTATGTGGGCCAGACCTTGAAAGGGGCTCCCGTCATCAAGGATTATCAGGCTGCCGTGAAAACGGCGCGAGCGGATTTGATCGAGGTACTCAAGGCCGGCTGTGGCGCGGAGATCCGCTCCTGTGCTCAGGATGACACTGGCAGGTTGAGCAATCCCGCGATGAACCAGGCTGCCTACGACGTGACGCAGACTTACGGCTTGCCCGTGGTCTATCCAAAGAATTTCGGCGTGAAGGAGGACGTGAACAAGCTGGCGCCGGAAGCGGGCTATCTTCTGACCACTGCCTTCCCTTCGCTGACGCTTGAGGAAGCCAATCAGATCCTGACCGACACGGAAGGCCCGGGCGGCGGCTTCCTGGATGACGGGTCTTCCTTCGGCGTCTACTCGCGCCTCAATCTATACGCCGCATCATTGGCGGCGGCCGAGCTGTCGGAGCGCAGGGCTTCTCAATCCAAACCACCATAGTTGGCGATTCCGCTTAGCAATGGTTTCTTGTCGGGCGGATCGCAAGTCCGTTTCAATCCAATAGGTTCTGTCCAGCGCGGACCTTCAGCGCCTTCGATCATGGGCACGAATAAACTCTCCCGCACGCGCCAGCGCGTGCCGCCCGTCGGCCAGCTTCGCATTCCACAAAGGCCATGCATGAATCATGTGCGGCCAGATTTCCAGTGTCACATCGACGTCGAACGACCCGGCGGCGGCGGCGAACCGCGTGGCATCTGAAAGCAATGTCTCCGCCGACCCAACCTGGATCAGCGTTGGCGGGAAACCGTTCAAGTCAGCGAATAGCGGCGATATCAGGGGGTTCTTGCGGTCGACCGACTTGGGCACATAAGCGACCGCCAATTCGCCGAGGTAGCCCTTGTGGATAATCGGATCGACTGCATCCTTGGTGTCCAAGGTGGCGCCGGACATGGTGAGGTCAGTCCAGGGTGAGATCAGCCACGTGCACGCAGGCAACGGCTCACTGGCGGCACGCAATCCGTTGACGAGGGTAATCGTGAGATTTCCGCCGGCGCTGTCGCCGCCGACGGCGATGTGATCGGGCGAGATACCCTGTCGCCTGACGAAGCGCCATGCCGTCATCGCATCATCGTGCGCCGCCGGATAGGGGTGCTCGGGCGCCAGTCGGTAGCCGATCGCCAGCGTGCGCATGCGGGCCGCGCGGCCCGCCTCGGTCACCATCCGGCGGTGACTGAGGATCGAACCCGAACAATAGCCGCCGCCGTGGAAGTATATCAGCAGCCGGGAAGCGTCGCTGCCGGGCGCCAGCGACCATTCGCCGGGAACGCCATCGCAGTCAACGGCTTCGAGCTTTACATCACCGGCTACCGGCCAAAACGATCCCACTTCGTCAAGACGCTGACGACGCTCCGACCATCCGACCGGCCGGGGCTTTGAGCCCAACAGCGCCCGGATGTCGTCAATCTCGCCTTTCTGACCCAAGGCCACTTCTCCCGCAATGAAATCGACGTGTTCAAACGCGGACCTCGCCGGCGCCGGTTATCCGCCGCGCAGCGAAGCGTTTCGGGCTCGGCTGCGCGGCCGTCGCCGCCGACGTTGCCGCATCGTACCATGCGCTGGCCTCCCGACGAGAACAATCGAGCGGCGCAAGTTTTCACGCAGCGGCCCGCCGTCTCGTCGAAGCCTCGGCCTCATGCAGATAGGTCGTCAAACCATCCTTTGCCGGCGTGACGGCATTGAGCAGCATGAGCGCGCTGACCTGTCCCCGGTGACCGACGCCGTGGGTGATCACATGCATCAGCATCTCCTCGCGCGACATGCGGCCCGGCACGCCATCCGTGAACGCGAAGTCGATCTGTTCCGCCAATTGGCTACGATCAAGCCCCGCCACATAGTCGATATATTCCCGATCGCTTTTTCTGATGTCTGCGGACAAATCTTCCAGCGTCGGCATCTCGCTCAAGTTGGCTGAGCCGTACGCGTGAGCTTTTCGCGTCATGTGCGCGAGGAATATCCGGTCGACGACATAGGTGTGGCTCAAGGCCTTGATGGCCAGTCCCGTTATGGGGGATTCGCGGCCGAGCTCGGTTAGTGGGGTCAACAGCTCGTCGTTCGCCCAGGCTTTGAATTGGAACAAGCGTTGCAGTGTGTCGTGCATGTCGTGGTCTCCTGAATGGCTTGCTTGTTGCGCGCGTGGCGCCAGGTGTTGTCCGTTGGTCCACACATGGTATAATATGAGCGATCATTCGCTTTTTATACTCGCATTGATGGCGCGGAAAATGACGCGAAAACCACTCACGAAACCCCGGAAAAACGCCTCTCAGGAGCGATCGCGCGCGACGGTGGACGCGCTGGTGGAAGCGACCGCTCGCATTCTCGTCCGCGAAGGCTTCGACAAGGCCAGCACCAACCGCATCGCGGAGGTCGCGGGCGTGAGCGTCGGTTCGCTCTACCAATATTTCCCAAGCAAGGAGGCGCTCGTTGCCGCCGTCATCGAGCGCCATAGTCAGGAGATCAGGCAAACCGTGCGCGGCGAATTGGCTGACGCGATGAGCCTGCCGGTGGAACAAGCAGTGCGCACGCTCGTTGCCGTGGCGGTCAAGGCACACCGCGTCGATCCCAGGCTGCATCGCGTGCTGGCGGAGCAGATTCCGCGCGTGGGGAAACTTGAGAACGTGGAAACCTTCAACCGGGAATACTTCGCGCAGTTTCGGAACTACCTTGAAAACCATCGCGATGGGCTTCGTGTCGACGACCTCGAGCTCGCGTCATTTGTTTGCGTCACCTCGATCGAGGCGCTGACGCACAACGCGGTGCTGCATCATTCCCGGGCTCTTTCGGACGACGCCATGGAATTGCTGGTCGAAGCCGGCACCCGCCTCGTGGTCGGATATCTGAAGGGCTAGATGAGCCTTTTCCGTGCCGATGGCGCCGCCCTCGCCACATGCTTCGTCGCCACGCGAAAGTATCACCGAGGTCTGCTTCAGAAGGCCCGCAGGCCCTTGCGGCTGCAAAAATTGCGCGTCTATTGCACCGCGATAATATTACGGGCTCGAACCCGATTTGGGCCACGCGCAACCAAGAGGTAGGCTCGGTCGTGAGGAATGCCAATGTTCCCTGATCCAGAAATCCTCAGTTGCATCGAACTGATCTCACAGGCTGCGCTCGGCCGCGACAATTGATACAGTGTACGAAGAGTATTCCAACATGCGCATGCAAATTCGATTCATCGCAGGCTTAGCGACGTCTCTGTGCTTTGCAGCGCCGGACGCGAGCGCCGAACGCGCCATGAATCCGCTGTCAGGTCTGGTGTCGTCGAAGTCGGACAGTCTGTGCTTCAGCCGGACCTATTCGGATGCGCATCTGGCCCGCCATCCCGGGCAATTGACGCAAGCCGTGATGTTGTCCTTCAGGCAGGACGCGATACGCATCATGCTGCGCCAGAAACAGTCCAGGCACCCCATGTACGTGGTGTCGAGCTGCGAATGGTCGGAACGAGCCGGGGTTGATACTGAAGGCAAGCGCATGATCGCAGCATTCCGTGGGAGCGCGGGGTTCGACTGCATCGTCATGGTCACGAGAATGTCTGCCGAAGAAGGCGGTTATGTCCTGATCGATCCGGCGCTGGATGCCAAATCCCTGGTGCTTCACATCGACAGCCCTGTCAACGCGAAACGTGGCCTCGACAAGGATGGATCGCTTTCCGACCTCAAGCTCGGAAATGAGGATCGAGAATTCAAATTGATGAGGACGAAGCCGGCGGAATGCAAACCGATGGAAGACACTCTCGAAGGGCCATAGCCTTGGAAAAATCGGATATCGATCGCCAGCCGATCTGGTGCGGGCCGTCGCGGCTTTCTCTTGATACTGATCTCCAACCGCAGGACTGCCCTGGAGTGAACATAATCTTGCGGATGTGAAAGAGCGCGAGCCGGATGAATACACGTTATCAAAGGCAGAACTATATGTTTGCCACAAGGCCCCAGAAGTTCTCCGGCATCGCGATGCTCGCAGCCATGCTGGTCGGAACACCCGTGGAGGCCCAGCAAACCCGAAGCGTTTACACGACGTTTGATGCCAAAACATGCATGCATGAACCCGGCCATGCCGCGGTGGAGGACTACGGGAGTTGGAGTTGCCCCGGCTATGGCGGCCGGCGCGTGTTGTTGAGCGCGGGAGATCAACGCATGTATGTCTCGTTCGGGCGCTCGAAGGACGACATCGCGCTCTCCCAGACATTCCCCGGCTTCAACGACGTTTACGAGGGCAAGGTCGAGTGGCTCATCGACACAGACGCCGATGGTCGAAGCCGGCCGTTCGCAACCATCCTGCGATGGAACGTCATGACAGGCCGCGATCTTGAGGGTGCGAAAGGCCCGGTAAAGCCTACCGGTCGCGTGCTTGTTGTGACGCGGCTCGGTCCAGGCGGCGTGTGTCATGTCGGATATGTGGACGCTGGGGCCAACCCTGACGCCAACGATCTCGCCCGGCAGATCGCCGATCAACACGCGCGAAATTTCCGCTGCGGGAAGGACAAGCGCATCGTGCTGGGCACGACAAATCCGGACCTTTCGCTTCCCAAGGACAACGAATGAAAGGGGCTGTTTTTCATCCGCTCAGGCGCCACGCAAAAGCGGACGAGGCCTTCGACGCTGCGTTGAGGGTTGACCATCCGTTGCTTGTCAATGTCAGCCGCGCAGGGCCTCTTTAATCCGCCGGGCGCCTTCCCCTACTCCCACTCGATCGTTCCCGGCGGCTTTGAGGTGATGTCGTAGACCACGCGGTTGACGCCCTTGACCTCGTTGATGATGCGGGTCGCGGTCTCGCCGAGGAATTTCATGTCGAAGGAATAAAAATCCGCGGTCATGCCGTCGGTCGAGGTCACCGCGCGCAGGCCAACCACGTACTCATAGGTTCGCCCGTCGCCCATTACGCCGACGGTCTTGACTGGCAGCAGCACCGCGAACGCCTGCCATATCTGGTCGTAAAGGCCGGCCTTGCGGATCTGGTCGATATAAACCGCATCGGCGTTGCGCAGGATCTCGAGCTTCTCCGGCGTGATCTCGCCGGGACAGCGGATCGCAAGCCCCGGTCCCGGAAACGGATGGCGGCCGACAAAGATTTCCGGCAGGCCCAATTCGCGGCCCAGCACCCGCACCTCATCCTTGAACAATTCGCGCAGCGGCTCGACCAGCTTCATGTTCATGCGCGCGGGCAGACCACCGACATTGTGGTGCGACTTGATCGTGACGGAAGGTCCGCCGGTGAACGACACGCTCTCGATCACGTCGGGATAGAGCGTGCCCTGCGCCAGGAATTCCGCGCCCCCGATCTTCTTGGCCTCGGCATCGAACACATCGATGAACAGCCGCCCGATGGTCTTGCGCTTGATTTCGGGATCGGTAACGCCTGCGAGTTCGCCCAAGAATTGCTTCGAGGCATCCACATGCACCAGCGGAATGTTGTAGTGGTGCCGGAACAGGTCGACCACGGTCTTGCCTTCGTCCTTGCGCAGCAGGCCGTGATCGACGAACACGCAGGTGAGCTGGTCGCCGATCGCCTCGTGGATCAGCACCGCGGCGACCGCGGAATTGACGCCGCCGGACAGGCCGCAGATCACCCTGCCCTTGCCTACCTGATTGCGGATCTTCTCGATCGCTTCCTCACGGAACGCGCGCATGGTCCAGTCGCCGGTCAACCCTGCGACCTTGCGGACGAAATTGCGGATCAGCCTGGCGCCATCAGGCGTATGCACCACCTCAGGGTGGAACATCAGCCCGTAATATTTCCGCGTCTCGTCCTGGATCACGGCGAACGGCGCATTCGGCGAGGTGCCGGCGACGACAAAGCCCGGCGGCATCCGGGTGATGCGGTCGCCATGGCTCATCCAGACCGGATGCCGTTCGCCCATGTCCCAGGTGGAATCGAACAGAAGGCTTGCGGCCTTGACCTCGACATCGGCGCGGCCGAACTCCCGGTGATGTCCACCTTCGACATCGCCGCCGAGCTGGGCGGCCATGGTCATCTGGCCGTAGCAGATGCCGAGCACGGGAACGCCGGAGTCGAAAATCGCCTGCGGCGCGCGCGGCGAGCCTTTCTCATGTACGGATTCCGGCCCGCCGGAGAGGATGACGGCCTTGGGCTTCATCTGCGCGAAGGCGGCTTCGGCCTTCTGGAACGGCACGATCTCGGAATAGACGCCCTCCTCGCGCACCCGGCGCGCGATCAGCTGCGTCACCTGACTGCCGAAATCGACGATCAGAATCTTGTCATGCGCCGAGGCCACGGAGGGCATCGACTCGCTGATAGGCTGGGCTGGGGTCATGGCAAGCAATTACGCGACCGGGGGAAGCCGGGCAACCCTGAAAAACCCACCCATCAGCCGTCATTGCGAGCGAAGCGAAGCAATCCACGCTTTTTTTGCGCCGAAGGATGGATTGCTTCGTCGCAAGGGCTCCTCGCAATGACGACTTATAGGGCTATGCCCGCCTTCGCAGCACCGACACGAAAAAACCATCGGTTCCAGTCCGCCGCGGCGTCATCAGCAGTCCCTCCGCCGATTGCAGCGTCGCGGCGGCAAAATCCTCCGCCTTGTCCCACAGCACGGCCGCGGTCTGCGCTGGCGGCAGCACCGCGAATTCCGGATGGCGGGCGACAAAGCTGCGGATTTGCTCGCCGTTTTCCGGCGGCAGCACCGAGCAGGTGATATAGGCGATCCGCCCGCCCGGCTTGACCAACGCTGCGGCGCGGTCCAGCACCTCGACCTGGTCCTTGAGCCGCACCTCGAGCGCTCCGGGGCGCATCCGCCATTTGGCATCCGGATTGCGCCGCCAGGTGCCGGTTCCCGTGCAGGGCGCATCGATCAGCACTAGGTCGGCGGAGGCATGAATGTCGGCCAGCGTGTCGTTCGGCCCCTTCGGCGTCCGCACGTCGCAATTGTGCACGCCGGCGCGGGACAGCCGCTCATAGATCGGCGCCAGCTGCCGCTTGTCGTGATCGGTTGCGATCAGCCGGCCCTTGCCCTGCATCATCGCGGCCAGCGCCAAGGTCTTGCCGCCGGCGCCGGCACAGAGATCGATCACCTGCTCGCCCGGTTTGGCCGCCGACAACAATGCGGCAAGCTGCGATCCTTCGTCCTGCACTTCGATGGCGCCCTTGATGAAATCCTCCTCGGCATGAATGCCGGGGTTGCGGGCGTCGGCGCCTAGCTCGATGCGCAGGCCAAGCGGCGACCATGGCGTCGGCATGGTGCCAAGATGCGCGGTCGATCCCAGCACCTTCTCGCGCTTGGCCTTCAGGGTGTTGACGCGCAAATCCAGCGGCGCCCGGCTCGCCATCGCGACGGCTTCCGCGACGCGATCGTCGCCGAAAACCTCCGCCAGATGTCCATCGAGCCATTCCGGATAGTCGCCGGCGATATGTGGCGGCGCGTCGGCAAGCGATCGCGACACCAAGGCTGTGCGTTCGCGATCCGTCAACGGCTCCGGCGCGAACCGGCTGCCGTCACATAAGGCCGCGATCGCGTCGGCATCGAGACCGCGTTCGAGCCGCAGCATGCCGAGCACGCGGGCGCGCGGCGTATCCTCGTCCATGATCCATGCGCTGGAGGCGCGCCGGCGCAGCACATCCCAGATCAGGCCGGAGATCGCGGCACGATCGCCCGAGCCGGCATAGCGATGCGCGGTACCCCATTCCTTCAGCGCCTTTGCGGCCGGAACGCGCTGGGTGTCGATGCTATCGATCAGTTCGATGGCCGCGGAGAGCCGCGCTGCGGGAGTCATTCAAGGCTTTCGGTTCGAGAGAGAGCGCCGGGCACACTCATTCAGATCAACAGCAGGATCTTCAGCGCGAAGTAGAGCCACATCGCGAACAACACCAGTACGCCGGCAAACCACGCCATCGAACTCTGCTGCACGTTGTCTGAGGTTACGAAAATTCCGGCATATGCAAAACGGGTGACCACGAACACCCACGACAACAGCACGATTACCAGGTCGGCATGGCGGATCGGCAGCGCCAGCGCGATCAGGATATAAAACAGCAGCGGCATCTCGATGTCCCGGACCCTGGCCTCGCCGCCGGCGGGGGCACCCCGGCGCGCTCCATTCGTCCACAACAAGAGCCCGAAGGTGAGACCCACGAGCACGAAGACCGGCAGCAAAACCGCTTGAATGGACATTGAAATTCTCCCGCAAGTCTTCCCGCGTCCCCGCGTGAGCCCCCCGCTATAACGATCGCACCTGCCCGTGACAATGAATCCCGGAAATCCCGGCCGGCGGCGTTGAACCACCACCCGTGTTCCGATGACCAAATGGCAGCGGTTCCGTGTTTTCGGTCTTCAATAGGCTTCAAGGCACCCGCGAGATATTGCGATGGACCTGATTTCCTCATTTTCGAATGGCATGGCCGATCTGGCCGGATTGGCCCAAGCCGTGATCGCGTTTCTCAAAGGGGTCGCCGAGCGCACCAGTCTTGCGCTCGACGGAAGCCCGGATAGCTGGTCCGGCGTCCTGATGTCCGGTGCCGCCGGCCTCGCCGCCGCGTTGGCCGTTGCGCTCGCACTGATTGTGTATTTTCGCAGCGGATATCGCAGCACCAGCGACATCGCCAAACACGGGCTTGCGGCGGCCGTGGTGCTCGGGCTGCTCGCCTTCGTGGCCCATGACATGCGGGATGCAGCACTGGCCTATCTCGGCATCAATCCGTCAAAACCCGAGGTCGAGTTTGAAATCCGGCTGCCGAAGGCGGCAGCATTCGCGGTGGCCGATACCCAGATCGAACTGCATACCGACCGAAACCAGAAGCTTGCCCAGATCGAGCGCGAACTGGAGCCCGGCGACGATAGCCACAGCGTGCTCAGAGGCTGGGTGCCACTCGATTTTCGCACCACTGACCGCGTGGTGGTTCTGAACCAACCGGGTCAGCCGCTTCGCCAGTTCAAACTGCGGCTGGCGGCAAGCCCCAGTCACTCCGATCAGTTCGGCCCGTGGCACCTCGCCGATCGCGTCGGCTCGCCTGAAGCGGCCGAACCGCCACCCAACCCGCAGAACGACGCCTTTGCGATCCGCTATCGCGTGCTCTAGGTCGGCTTTCGGTCCTTCCCCATTTCATCATTCCGACGTCCAGCCGACGTATGATGGCGCCGGAGGAACTTGAATGACCGAATTTCGCCTGATCCAGATTTCCGATACCCATCTTGCCCGCCGCATGACGTCGCTGATCGACAACTTTCATCGGGTCAGCGAATACATCGACGCCAGACGTCCCGATCTCGTCCTCAACAGCGGCGACATCTCGTTCGACGGACCCGCAGAACCTGACGAGCTCGAATTTGCGCGCACGCTGCATGACGCGCTTCCCGTCGCCCGCCGCTATCTGCCGGGCAATCACGACATCGGCGACAACCCGACCGCGGTGGGCCCGGCTCCGACCCAACCGGTCACCGAACCAAGCCTGAAGGCATACCGCGCGACGATCGGCGAAGACCGCTGGCGCTTCGATGCCGCCGGCTGGTGTTTCATCGGCCTCAATTCGCTGATCATGAACACGGGACTGGTGGACGAGGCCGAACAGTTCGACTGGCTCGCTGCGCAACTCGCCGGCACCAAAGGCCAGCCGGTCGCGCTGTTCCTGCACAAGCCGCTTTTTCTGAATGCGCCCGATGATCCAGAACTGGTGGCAACCTCGATACGCTACGTTCCGATGCCGGCACGGAGCCGGTTGATCGAGATGCTGCGCTCCGTCGACCTGCGGCTGGTTGGAAGCGGCCATGTCCACCAGCGCCGCGATTTCACCTTTGCCCACACTCGGCACGTCTGGGCGCCGTCGGCCGGCTTCATCATTTCCGATGCGAGGCAGGAAGTGATCGGGATCAAGGAGGTCGGGCTGGTGGAATACCGCTTCCAGCCCGACAGTTTTGAAGTCCGCCATGTCAGGGCGCCCGGCCAGATCGATGTCGACATGGAGTTGCTGCTGGCCCTGGTTCCGAAGGATTATTAGCTTACGCTTTATCCGGTCCGACGCGCACCAGTTGCTTGCCGAAATTGGCGCCCTTCAGAAGTCCCATGAATGCGCCGGGGGCGCTGTCGAGGCCCTCGGTGACGAACTCGCGATGCTTGAGCTTGCCTTCGCGCAGCCATTGCGACATGTCGCGCAGGAAGTCGGCGTGCCGCGCGGCGAAATCGCTGACGATGAAACCGCGGATGGTCAGACGTTTGGTCAAAACCGCGCGCATCATCGACGACGCCCATTTCGGCGTGGTGGCTTCGGTGTCGTTGTAATGCGCGATCAGGCCGCACACCGGCACCCGCGCGAACGCGTTGAGCTGCGGAAACACCGCCTCGAACACCGCGCCGCCGACATTCTCGAAATAGACGTCGATACCCTTGGGGCAGGCCTCTTTCAATTTGGCCGCGAGTTGGGGATCGCGGTGATCGAGGCATTCATCGAAGCCGAGTTCCTTTTTGACGTAATCGCATTTTTCCTTGCCGCCCGCGATGCCGACGGCGCGGGCACCCTTGATCTTGGCAATTTGCCCGACCGCCGAGCCGACCGCGCCGGATGCCGCCGCCACCACCACGGTCTCGCCGGGCTGCGGCTTGCCGATATCGAGCAATCCCGTGTAGGCGGTCATGCCGGGCATCCCGAGCACGCCGACCGCGGTCGAGACGGAGCCGAGTTTCGGATCGACCTTGCGCAGGTCCTTGCCGTCGGAGAGCGCGTGGGTCTGCCAGCCGGCGCGCGACAGCACGACGTCGCCCTTGGCAAAGGCCGGATTGTTCGAGGCTGCAACCTCGCTCACCGTGCCGCCCTCCATCACGCCACCGATCGGCACCGGCGCGGCATAGGACGGGCCGTCGCTCATGCGTCCGCGCATATAGGGATCGAGCGACAGCCAGATGGTGCGCAGCAGGACCTGGCCCTCACCGGGCGCCGGCGGCGCATAATCCTCGACCCGGAAGTCCGACGCCTTGGGCTCGCCGACGGGACGGGAGACGAGAACGACACGTTTGGCCTGTTGCGACATGGTGGTTTCCTCCGATGGGTGTTCTTTGTCATTGCGAGCGCAGCAAAGCAATCCAGCTTTTCTTCTGCGACAAGAATGGATTGCTTCGCTGCGCTCGCAATGACGGTTAAGTGACGGTGATTGATCGGGCTCGAATATCAGGTGGTGATCTTCGCCAGCACCGCGTCGAATGCCGCCGCGGCGCTCGGCAAATCCTTGAACGCCTGGCCGCTATCGGCCGACTGCTTCTGGGCTTCGGTCGCGGTGGGACGAATCTCGGCCACCGGCTTGCCGCCATCGAGCAAGGCTCGCGGCGCGATCAGGTGAAACTCGTGGGCCTCGACCGGCTGATCCTTGAGCAGGAAGACGCTGAGCGAGACGATGTCCTTGCCGCGCCGATATGAGATGTATCGATCGACCGCGACCGAGCCGTCGCGCTGCATGCCGCCCAGTTTCGCGTAGCCCTTGGCGTCGAGCAGCTTGTGCGCCTTGAAGCCTTTGACGCCGGCCGAATTTGCCTTCGCGGTCTCTTCGGACAGATCGTATTTGGCGGCCATCTCCTTGCCTATCACAGCAAGCTGCCCGGACATCTCGTGCTCGAATTCCTTCACTTCGGTGCGCGGCTTCGAGGCCTTGCGCGGCTTGGCGGCATTGCGCTTTTCGATCTCGGCCTGGCATTGCGCAATCACCCCGGCGACGGATTTCCGCTCCGCATTGACAAGCAGATTCTTCAGATCCTGATCTGAAAGTGCCGCAATCCTGTCGTCCGACCAATCGACCATGGTGACCAACTTCTCTTTTCAAATGGCGTTGCGACCAAGCTCTAGCCGCGCCTCGATCCGCGTATGAATTTCCGGGCCGCGTGGCTGTCCCATCACCATAATACCGCGTTTCGCGGCCTTGTGGTGCTCAATCCTTGGCGTCGGAACTAGGCCCCGCCGGGGTAGTTCGGACTCTCGCGGGTGATGGTGACGTCATGGACGTGGCTTTCGCGCAAGCCCGCGCCGGTGATGCGCACGAACTGCGCCTTGTCATGGAATTCGGTGAGGTTTTTCGCGCCGACATATCCCATCGCCGCGCGCAGGCCGCCGGCGAGCTGATGCATCACGTTCCCGACCGGGCCCTTGTAGGGCACCTGGCCCTCGATCCCCTCCGGCACCAGCTTGAGCGTATCCTTGATGTCCTGCTGGAAGTAACGATCGGCGGAGCCGCGCGCCATCGCACCCACCGAGCCCATGCCGCGATAGGCCTTGTAGGAGCGGCCCTGCCACAGAAACACTTCGCCCGGCGTCTCGTCGGTGCCGGCCAGCAATGAGCCGACCATGACGATGTCGGCGCCGGCGGCAAGCGCCTTGGCGAGATCGCCGGAATATTTGATGCCGCCATCGGCAATCACAGGCACGTCGGCCTTCTTCGCGGCTTCCACCGCATCCATGATCGCGGTCAGTTGCGGCACGCCGACGCCGGCGACAATCCGCGTGGTGCAGATCGAACCGGGGCCGATACCGACCTTGATCGCATCGGCGCCGGCATCGATCAGCGCCTGCGCGCCTTCCATGGTGGCGATATTGCCGGCGATCACCTGCACCGCGTTGGAAAGCCGCTTGATGCGGTTGACGGCTTCGAGCACGCGCGAGGAATGACCATGCGCGGTGTCGACCACGATCAGATCGACCCCCGCCTCGATCAGCCGTTCGGTGCGTTCGTAACCGTCCGCGCCCACCGTCGTTGCCGCCGCGACCCGCAGCCGGCCTTGCGCATCCTTGGAGGCGAGCGGATGCGCGACCGCCTTTTCCATGTCCTTGACGGTGATCAATCCGACGCAGCGGTATTGATCGTCGACCACAAGCAATTTCTCGATTCGATGCTGGTGCAGCATCCGCTTCGCTTCGTCCTGGCTGACGCCTTCGCGCACCGTCACGAGATTCTCGTGCGTCATCAGTTCGGAGATTTTCTGCCGCGGATCGGTTGCAAAACGCACGTCGCGGTTGGTGAGAATGCCGACCAGCTTGCCCGGCACGCCCTTGGCGGCACCCGTGACAACCGGGATTCCGGAAAAGCCATGATCCTTCATCAGCGCTAGCGCGTCCGACAGCATCGCGTCGGGACCGATGGTCAAGGGATTGACGACCATGCCGGATTCGAACTTCTTGACCTGGCGCACCTGTGCGGCCTGGCCATCGACGTCAAAATTGCGGTGAATGACGCCGATGCCGCCCGATTGCGCCATTGCGATCGCCATCCGCGCCTCGGTGACGGTGTCCATCGCGGAAGCGATAATCGGAATATTGAGCGGAATGGCGCGGGTGACGTGGGAGCGGATATCGGCCTCCGAGGGCAGGATATCCGACAGGCCCGGTTTGAGCAGCACGTCGTCGAACGTAAAGGCTTCGCGTATTGCCTGAAATCCCTGCGCCATCACCAACTCCATTCGGCGGCCGGTTCGCCGCGCTACGACCTAAGGGATGAACAGGACCTTCGGCGATGCCGTCGGCATCACCGTCGAATCGAAGCCCATCGGTAGGGTTGGCGGTGGTCGATAGCATGGCCGAACGCCGAATCAAAGCGTTTGCCAGCCATGCACAGCCTTTTCATGACCGAGAGCCGAGTTGTTCCCGGCGTCAGCGCGGATAACCCGGCGGCGGCCCATACCGGCGGATCGCCTCCACCACCTCCCGGTGCCTGCGGTCTTCGCGCTTCATATGAACCGCGATCAGCGCATGCGCCGACGGCACCAGCAGCAGGACGTGAAAGATCAGCCCGAAAATCGCGCAAAACACGATCAGGATCAGGTTGAAAATCGCCGAAAAAGGCTGCCCGTTCAGGAGCAGCCCAAGCGGCGGCAATAGAGCGGCGAGGACATAAATCATCGTCGGATCTCCGGCGGTGGTGTTGCGCTGGATTTAGGTGGTTTCAGCGGTTCCGCAATAGCCTCGACCGCAAGGGGGTGATACAGCCCCTGCTCGCCCCGCTCTCGTGTCTCTCCCCAAAATTTCGATGAACAAAGAACGCCTGATCCCGCTCATCGTGGCCACCGCCCTGTTCATGGAGAACATGGATTCGACGGTCATTGCGACCTCGCTTCCGGCGATCGCGGCCGACATCGGCACCAGCCCGCTGACGCTGAAGCTTGCCATCACCTCGTATCTGCTGGCGCTCGCGGTATTCATCCCGGCCAGCGGCTGGACCGCCGATCGGTTCGGTCCCCGCATGGTGTTTTCGATCGCCATCGCCGTCTTCATGGTGGGATCGATCGGCTGCGCGCTGTCGTCCTCGGTCACTGATTTTGTGATCGCGCGCACCCTGCAAGGCATCGGCGGGGCCATGATGACGCCGGTCGGACGGCTGGTGCTGCTGCGCACGATCGACAAGAGCGCGCTGGTGAACGCGATGGCCTGGGTCACGGTGCCGGCGCTGGTCGGGCCCGTGATCGGTCCGCCGCTCGGCGGCTTCATCACCACCTACCTGACCTGGCACTGGATCTTCCTGATCAACATTCCGATCGGCCTGGTCGGCATCTTCATGGCCTTGCGCTACATCGATCCGATCAGCACCGAGGCCCCGGAGCGCTTTGATCTGGTCGGGCTGATACTGGCCGGGATCGGGCTTGGCGGCATCGCGTTCGGCCTTTCGGTCGCTGGCCTCAATCTCCTGCCATGGCCGGTCGTCGTCGCCCTCGTCGCGATCGGCACCGTTTCCATGACGCTTTATGTGATCCACGCCAGGCGCACCGCGTCGCCGGTGCTGGATTTCGCGCTGCTTCGCTTGCCGACGATGCGCGCCAGCGTCATCGGCGGCTTTCTGTTCCGTGTCGGCATCGGCGCGTTACCGTTTCTGCTGCCGCTGTTGATGCAGGTCGGCTTCGGCCTGTCGCCGCTGCGTTCGGGCCTCGTGACATTTGCCTCGGCGGCTGGCGCCATGGGCATGAAGACGCTGGCGGCGCGCATCATCCGCACCTTCGGCTTTCGCAACATCATGATTATCAACGCGGTCGTGAGTTCGGTCTTCCTCGCCGCCTGCGCGCTGTTCACGATTACGACGCCGCTGCTGCTGATCATGATTCTGCTGGTGGTCGGCGGGTTCTTCCGCTCGCTGCAATTCACCGCCATCAACACGCTGGCCTATGCGGAAGTCGAGCCGGAACAGATGAGCCGGGCCACCACACTGGTCAGCGTCAACCAGCAACTGGCGGTTTCAGCCGGCGTCGCGGTCGGCGCGTTTTCGGTGGAATTGACCATGTGGGTGCATCATGTCACCGAACTCAGCGCCGCCGATTTCGCGCCCGGCTTCATCGTGGTCGCGATCATCTCGACGATTTCGGCGTATTTCTTCTACCAGATGCCCGCAGATGCCGGTCATCAGGTATCGGGGCGCGGCGTGATCG
The DNA here is from genome assembly GCA_963819325.1 of uncultured Pseudomonadota bacterium. Taxonomy (GTDB): domain Bacteria; phylum Pseudomonadota; class Alphaproteobacteria; order Rhizobiales; family Xanthobacteraceae; genus Bradyrhizobium. The sequence continues at coordinate 104,853 of CAWFVT010000012.1, read as the reverse complement.
TGGTCCCCAGCCCCGAGCGCGACGCCGAACCGGAAGAGACCGCCGCCGCCGAGACCGCCAACGCCCGGGATCAGCGGCTGGGCTGACCCCGAAATCCCGTCGCCACCACGTAGCGTTCGGAGGAATCCTTGCGGCTCGAGGCCGGCTTGACATGCTTGACGGTCGCAAAGTCATGCTTGAGTTGCGTCATCAGTGCGGCGTCCGCGCCGCTCTGAAACACCTTGGCGACGAACGTTCCGCCCGGCGACAACACGTCGGCGGCAAAGGCTGCCGCGCCTTCCACCAGACCGAGGATGCGCAATTGATCGGTCTTGCGATGGCCGGTGGTGTTGGCGGCCATGTCGGATAACACCACTTCGGCGCGGCCGCCCAGCATCGCGAGCAACTTTTCCGGCGCATCGTCTTTAAGAAAATCGAGCTGCGCGAACGTCACGCCGGCAATTTCCGGCATCTCCAATAGATCGATCGCGACCACCTTGCCCCTGCCGTCGGCGGCGCCGACACGCTTTGCGGCGATCTGGCTCCAGCCGCCGGGCGCGGCACCGAGGTCGACCACCGTGATGCCGGATTTGAGGAAATGGTACTTGTCGTCGATTTCGATCAGCTTGTAGGCCGCCCGCGAGCGCAAGCCGTCGCGCTTGGCCTGCGCCACATAGGGATCGTTGAGCTGCCGCTCCAGCCAGAGTTTCGACGACAGCTTGAGCCTGCCGCCGCTCTTGACGGTGACCCGCAACCGGCCGGTGGTGTCTTTCGCCATATCGGTATTGCCAGCCTTCGAAACAGCCTGCTCGTTGTCGCAGGCTCTAGCACATTGCGGATCGATGCGCCTATCGGCTTGCGCCGAGCGCGCCGTCCTCGCGCATCATCTCGACCAGCATGCCCTCGCGGAGGCCGCGATCGGCGACGCGCAAGCGCCGCAGCGGAAATGCCTGGCGAATGGCGTCGAGAATGGCGCAGCCCGCCAGCACCAGATCGGCGCGCTCGACGCTGATACAATGATTGCTGGCGCGTTGCTGATAGCTCATGCCGAGCAGGCGCGCGATGGTCGCGGTGACGTCCGCGTCGCTCATCCAGACGCCGTCGATCCGGCGGCGATCGTACCGCACCAAATTGAGATGAATCCCGGCCAGCGTGGTCACCGTGCCGGAGGTGCCAAGCAGGTGCATACCCCCGAGATCGCCGCCATGCTCGGCAGCGAACGGCGCCACATATCGAGCGACCTCCTGCACCATCGACGCATAGGATTGCGGGCTGACGTCCCTGCCGCCGAAATGCTCGGCCAATGTGACCACACCGTGCGGCATCGACATCCATGCCTTGGTGCGGGATGTGGCGTCCGGCCCGCCCGGATCGCGTTCGATCCGGACCAGTTCGGTCGATCCGCCGCCGATGTCGAACAGAATGGCGCCCCGGCCCTGCGGATCGAGCAATGGCGAACAGCCGACGACGGCAAGGGCTGCTTCCGTCTCGCGGTCGATCACTTCAAGCCGGATGCCGGTCTCGGCTGCAACCCGCTCCATGAAGCCATCGGCGTTCGACGCCGCGCGGCAGGCTTCGGTTGCGATCAACCGCAGGCGTCTCGCCTTTCTGGAGCGGATTTTGTCGCGGCAAATGCTCAAAGCGGCGATGGCGCGGTCGATCGCGGCATCGCTGATGTAACCGGTCGCCGAGATACCTTCGCCGAGCCGGATGATCCGCGAGAACGAATCGACCACGCGAAAGCCGTCGGCAGTCGGAGTAGCGATCAGGAGACGGCAATTGTTGGTGCCGAGGTCGAGCGCCGCATAGACGCCGGTTCCGGCCGCCGCCGGCCTGACAGCCTCCGGCGCGACAGCACCCGCCGCCGCAGATCCCCGCAGCAGGCCGCCATGCGGCCCCTTGCCGTCGTCTCCGCGCAGCCCGAGGCCATCGCGAAGCCGCGTATCGTCTTTCATCCATGTCTTTCCGTGGCCGCCAGCGACCAACGAGGAATTTCCGTTCACGGAAAGTTTAGCAGCGCGCGGCGGCGGTGCAACAGCCGTCCACATGGGACCATGCCCAATCAGGCGTTGTCGTTAGGTTAAGGCTGCTTTATCTGCAGTGGAGCCACGAAAATGCGCAGAAAATAGCCATTCCAAGGATCCGGCAATGCAAGATTACACTTCCAGCAACGCCCAGGACAACGCTATCGCACTGCAAAAATTCGGTGTTGGGCAGCCGGTCCGCCGCAAGGAAGACGACACGCTGGTCCGCGGCAAGGGCAAATATACCGACGATTTCTCGTTGCCCCGCCAGGCCTACGCCTGGATCGTGCGCTCCAGCCACGCCCACGGCATCATTCGCGGGATCGACACCGACGCTGCCAAGGCAATGCCGGGCGTGTTGGGGGTCTGGACCGGCGCCGACCTCGCGTCGGCGGATTATGGTCCCTACACCTGCGGCCTGCCGCTCAAGAGCCGCGACGGCTCGCCGCTGCTGCAGACCAACCGTCCCGCATTGGTGAGCGACAAGGTGCGTTTTGTCGGCGACCCCGTGGCGTTTGTGGTGGCCGAGACGCTGGCGCAGGCGCGCGACGCCGGCGAAGCCGTGGTGCTCGATATCGACCCGTTGCCGTCGGTGACCAGCGCTGAGGAAGCGGCAAAGCCCGGCGCGCCGCTGCTCTACGATCACATCCCGAACAATGTGGCGCTCGACTATCATTTTGGCGACGCCGCCAAGGTCGAGGCCGCCTTCGCCGAGGCCGCGCATGTGACCAGGCTCGACATCGTCAATACCCGCGTGGCCGTGGTGGCGATGGAGCCGCGCGCGGCGCTGGCCTCCTACGACAAGGCGAGCGAACGCTATACGATCCAGGTTCCGACCCAGGGCGTCGCCGGCAATCGCGCCATGCTCGCCAAGAACCTGCTCAAGGTGCCGAACGAGAAGGTTCACCTGCTGACCGCCAATGTCGGCGGCTCGTTCGGCATGAAGAACATCAACTACCCCGAATATATCTGCATCCTGCATGCGGCAAAGGTGCTGGGCCGTCCGGTGAAATGGACCGACGAGCGGTCGACCAGCTTCCTGTCCGACAGCCACGGCCGCGCCCAGCAGATCCACTGCGAACTGGCGCTCGACCGCGAAGGCAGGTTTCTCGCGGTCAAGGTCTCCGGCTACGGCAATCTCGGCGCCTATGTCGCCGGCGTCGCGCCGATCCCGCTGTCGATGAATATCGGCAAGAACCTGGCCAGCGTCTATTGCACGCCGCAGATGAGCGTCGACATCAAGACCGTGCTGACCAATACGACGCTGATGGGCGCCTATCGCGGCGCCGGGCGGCCGGAGGCCAACTATTTCATGGAGCGCCTGATCGATCGCGCCGCTGACGAAATGGGCATCGACCGGCTGACATTGCGCAAGCGCAATTTCATCAAGCCCGCGCAAATGCCGTTCGCCGCATCGTCCGGTGTCACCTATGACAGCGGCGATTTCCACGGCGTCTTCACCAAGGCGCTGGCGATCTCCGATCATGCCGGCTTTGCCAAACGGAAAAAGGAGAGCCGCAAGCGCGGCCTGCTCAGGGGGATCGCGATCGGCTCCTACCTGGAAGTCACGGCACCTCCCGGCGTCGAGCTTGGCAAGATCGTGTTCGAGGACGACGGCTCGGTGAGGTTGATCACCGGCACGCTCGATTACGGCCAGGGGCATGCGACACCGTTTGCGCAGGTGCTTTGCGCCGAACTCGGGGTGCCCTTTGAAAGCGTCAAGCTCGAGCAGGGCGACAGCGACATCGTGCATACCGGCAATGGCACCGGCGGTTCGCGCTCGATCACCGCGAGCGGAACCGCGATCGTCGAAGCCTCGAAGCTGATCATCGAGAAGGGCAAGCGCGCGGCCGCGCATCTGATGGAAGCCGCCGAAGGCGACATCGAATTCGGGCATGGCCGCTTCACCATTGCCGGCACCGATCGCAGCATCGATATCATCGAGCTGGCGCGCCGCTTGCGCGACGGCAAGATGCCCGAAGGCGTGCCCTCGTCGCTCGACGTCGACCATACCGCCGAGGGCGTGCCGTCGACTTTCCCGAACGGCTGCCATGTCGCGGAAGTCGAGATCGACCCCGAAACCGGGATCGTGCAGATCGTCCGCTACACCGGCGTCAACGACTTCGGCATCATCGTCAACCCGATGCTGGTCGCCGGACAATTGCATGGCGGCGTCGCGCAAGGCATCGGGCAGGCGCTGATGGAATGCGTCAGCTATGATTCAAACGGCCAGCCGATCACGGGCTCGTTCATGGATTACGCGATGCCGCGCGCCGGGGATATTCCCCTGATGGCGGTCGGCGATCATCCGGTGCCCGCCAAATCCAATCCGCTCGGCACCAAAGGCTGCGGCGAAGCCGGTTGCGCCGGCAGCATTTCCACCATCGTCAACGCGGTAGTCAACGCGCTATCCGAATTCGGCATCGCGCATCTCGACATGCCGCTGACCCCGGAGCGGGTCTGGCGCGCCATCCAGGATGCCAAGGCGAAGGTGGCGTGAGGTTCTTGCGTAGCGCGCGCCGCACCAAACACTGGTCATACGCGGGCTCGACCCGCGTATCCATCAATCTTCACAAGAGTTTTGCTTAGAGGATGGATTGCCGGGTCAAGCCCGGCAATGACGAGTTATTCCGTCGTTAGACCCCTCACGCCGCCGCCTGCTCGCGCGGCTGGTAGATCGCAATGTGTTCGCAACGCGCCACCGGGGTGCGGCCGTTGGCGACGACGAGCGCGTCGAGCTCGACAAAACGGTGGCCCTTCTTTTCGTAATTGCCGGTGACCGTGGCGCGCGCGGTTAGTTCATCGCCGCTGCCGCAGGTCGCCAGCAACTGCATCCGGCTTCCGACATGAATCCACGGTCCGAGGATGGCGTTGTCGACCAGCACCTTGTTCATGATCCGCTGCAGCAGGCCGGGATGACCCAGCCGTTCCCGCACATAAATCGTATCGGTCTCGCGCACATCCGTCAGATATTCGCGGGCGGCATCGCCGGCCCATGCGCGCGGCACCGTGCCGAGCCATTTGCCGAGCTGATAGGAGGCCGCATTCACCGGCACGCGCTCCGCCACAGCCGCCGTTTCGGCGAAATCCGAAATCGAAATCGACGGCGCCGATGCCGGCAGCGACGCAGCTCCGGTCGCACAGATTTCGCCGCGGCTTTCGACCTCGATCGAAAGCACACCGTCATTCTCTTCGCTGGTGACATAGGCGGTTTCGCCGTCATAGACCGGCTTGACGAAGCGCGCTTCGATCAACCCCCGCTCCAGGAACGCCCGGCCCCACTTCTTCACCGGCAGGTGAATCATGTAGGCCATGACATCGACACCCGGCACCAGCCCGCCGCTGAATCCGAACCGACGCGCAACCTGGTCGTCATGCATCTTGTTTTCGGACAATTTCGCGGTGTTGTAGGCCACCACGCTGTACGCTTCGAGCCGGCTCGTCATCCCTGTTTTCCTGGTTATTTCGGCAGTGTTTCGGCCGATAATGGTACGCGAACAAAATGCCGTGGCAAGCGCGTTCCAGCCCGTGTTTTGCTCGCAATTTCCCGCCCAATGGGGTACGACGCGCATCTTGAGAGCGCCCCGTTCGCGTTCTGTGACCAGATCCCCAACCGATGACGCCCAATTGAATACCACCCGCATCTATGTCGACGCCGACGCCTGCCCGGTCAAGGATGAGATCTACCGCGTCGCTGCCCGCCATGGGCTGCCGGTTAGCGTGGTCGCGGGGAATTTCATCCGAGTGCCGCAGGATCCGCTAATCGAGCGCATCGCGGCGGGTTCCGGAATGGATGCCGCCGACGACTGGATTGCGGAGCGCGCCGGCAAGGGCGATATCGTCATTACCTCCGATATCCCGCTGGCGAGCCGCTGCGTGAAGGCAGGCTGCGAGGTGATCGCGCCGAACGGCAAGCCGTTTACCGAGCAATCGATCGGCATGACGCTCGCGGTTCGCAATTTGATGACTGATCTGCGTTCCTCGGGCGAGGTGACCGGCGGTCCCAGATCGTTTGCTCCGCGCGACCGCTCGGCGTTCCTGTCGGCGCTCGACCAGACCATCCGCCGCATCGAGCGCGAGCGGACGAAGCATACGGTGCCAACGCAACAAGGTTGAATTGAGAAGATATGGCGCCTCCCCTGATCCAGTTGAAAGACATCGCGCTGACCTTCGGCGGCACGCCGCTCTTGTCCGGTGTGGAATTATCGGTGTCGTCGGCCGAGCGCGTCTGCCTGATCGGCCGCAACGGGTCCGGCAAATCGACGCTATTGAAGATCGCCGCCGGCCTCGTCGAACCCGACAGCGGCAGCCGTTTCGTGCAACCGGGTGCGACCATCCGCTATCTGCCGCAGGAGCCGGATTTTGCCGGCTTCGCCTCGACGCTGGCCTATGTCGAGGCTGGTCTCGGGCCCGGCGACGATCACTATCAGGCCCGCTACATTCTGGAACAGCTCGGGCTTCGCGGCGATGAAGATCCCGCGCATGTATCCGGCGGCGAAGCCCGCCGCACGGCGCTGGCGCGGGTGCTGGCGCCCTCGCCCGATATCCTGCTGCTGGACGAGCCCACCAACCATCTCGATCTCACCACCATCGAATGGCTGGAAAGCGAACTCGACAGCCGTCGCAGCGCGCTCGTCATCATCAGCCATGACCGCCGCTTCCTGTCGAACCTGTCGCGCTCTACCGCCTGGCTCGATCGCGGTCAGATCCGGCAGATCGATCGCGGCTTTAGCGCCTTCGAAGCCTGGCGCGACGAGGTATTGGCGGAAGAGGAGCGCGAACAGCACAAGCTCGACCGCAAAATCGTCAACGAAGAGCACTGGCTGCGCTACGGCGTATCCGGCCGCCGCAAGCGCAACGTCAAGCGGCTCGGCAATCTCTATGCGCTGCGCGAACAGCGCCGCGACTATCGCGGCGCCACCGGCAACGCCAACCTCGCCGCCGCGGAGGCCGACAAATCCGGCAAGCTGATCATCGAAGCCAAGAACATCGGCCGAACCTACGGCGACCGCGTTATCGTCGATGATTTTTCGATCCGGGTGCAGCGCGGCGACCGGATCGGCATCGTCGGGCCGAACGGCGCCGGCAAGACCACGCTGATCGACATGCTGACCGGCGCCAATCCGCCTGATAGTGGCACCATCCGGTTCGGCGCCAACATCGAAATGGCGACGCTCGACCAGCATCGCGAAAGCCTCGATCCGAAATCGACGCTGGCCGACGCGCTGACCGGGGGCGGTAGCGACAATGTAATGGTCGGCGGCAAGCCAAGGCACGTCGTCAGCTACATGAAGGATTTTCTGTTCGGTCAGGAGCAGATGCGCACGCCACTCGAAGTGCTTTCGGGCGGCGAACGCGGCCGCCTGATGCTGGCCCGGGCGCTCGCCAAACCGTCGAATTTGCTGGTGCTCGATGAGCCGACCAACGATCTCGACCTCGAGACCCTCGATGTGCTGGAGGAAATGCTCGGCGACTATGAGGGCACCGTGATCCTGATCAGCCATGATCGCGATTTTCTCGACCGTGTCGTCACTTCAGTGATCGCGCCGGAAGGCGACGGCCGCTGGATCGAATATGCCGGCGGCTATACCGACATGCTGGCGCAGCGCGGTGCCGATTTGAAACGCGAAGCCGTAAAGGCCGCCACGGCCGAACGCGCCAAGAGCACGGCAGCCGGAGCGCCATCCGGTGCCGTCAAGCGGCGGCTTAACTTCAACGAAAAGCATGCGCTGGAAACGCTGCCCAAGACCATTGCCAAGCTGCAGGCCGAAATCGCCAAGCAACAACGCCATCTCGACGACCCCAATCTCTACAAAAAGGATCGCAAGAAATTCGATACGGCCTCGGCCGCGCTGTCAACGGCGCAGAAGGAGCTCGAGGCCGCTGAAGACAAATGGTTGGAGCTTGAAGTGCTGCGCGAAGAGATCGAACAGGCCTGACATAGGAGGCAACTTGATGTCCACGCCCCTCGCCGTCCGAATTGCCCGCGACTACGGCACGCCTGCCGCCGTTATCGACATGGATCGCGTCGAACGCAATATCGCGCGCGTGCAGGCCGCCTGCGACGCGGCCGGCGTCGCCAACCGGCCGCATATCAAGACCCACAAAAGCCCTGTCCTGGCCAGGCTCCAGATCGCGGCCGGCGCCAAAGGCATCACCTGCCAGAAACTCGGCGAGGCCGAAGTGATGGCGGAGGCCGGCATCGACGACATCCTGATCAGCTACAATTTGATCGGCGACGAGAAAATGGCCCGGCTCGGCGCGCTGCAGGCCAAGGCGAACATGACCGTTGCCGCGGATAATTCGGTTGTCATCGCCGGCCTGCCGCAGGCCGCGAGGGCTTCCGGCCGTCCGCTCTCGGTCGTGGTCGAGTGCGACACCGGGCGCAAACGCGCCGGGGTCGAAACCCCGGCGGAAGCCATCGCGCTCGCACGCCAGATCGCAGGCCTGGAGGGACTGACCTTCGCAGGTTTCATGCTGTATCCGACCGAAACCGGCTGGGCTGACGCACAACGGTTTTACGACGAGGCGCTGGCCGGCATTCGCGCACATGGACTGGATGCGGAGATGGTCTCCACCGGCGGCACGCCGAACCTGAAGCATGTCGGCAAACTCAAGGGCGCCACCGAGCATCGGCCGGGCACCTATATCTACAACGACCGGATGCAGGTCGCGGCCGGCGTCGCCGGCTGGGACGATTGCGCGCTGCAGATCTATTCAACCGTGGTCAGCCGCGCCGGTCCCGACCGCGGCATTCTCGATGCCGGCTCCAAGACACTGACGTCCGATACCGGCGGCGGGCTCGACGGCCACGGCCTCATTCTCGAACACCCGGAAGCCAGGATCGCGCGCTTTGCCGAGGAACACGGCTTCCTCGATCTGGCCCGCAGCAACACCCGCCCCAATGTCGGCGACGTCGTGCGGATCGTGCCGAACCATGTCTGCGTCGTCGTCAACATGATGGATGAGGTCGTGATGGTGCGCGGCGACGAGATCATCGGCGTGCTGCCGGTCGCGGCGAGAGGGAAGTTGAGGTAGGGCGAATGGTGAGTGGCGAATGGCGAATAGGGAAACTTGCACTCGCTACTCGCTATTCGCCATTCGCTTCTCAAGCCACTTCAACACGCCCCGCCCCGCCGCCGCACCAGTCGCGAACGCGGCCTGCAGCAGATAGCCGCCGGTCGGCGCTTCCCAGTCGAGCATCTCGCCGGCGGCGAATACGCCGGGCATGCGGCGGATCATGAAACCTGCATCGATTTCCGCAAACGAGATTCCGCCCGCCGTCGAAATCGCGCGCGCGATCGGCGCGACGCCATTCAATTTGACCGGCACGGCGTTAATCAATTCGGCCAGAGCCGCGGGCGAGAGCGACGGCAGCGGCGTGCCAGACACAACCGCCGCCTCCTGCAACAGGCCGATGCCGGCGGGCGAAAGCTGCGCCGCCTTGCGTAGCCAATTCGAGAAGGACTGTTTGCCTCGCGGCGCCGTCAGTCGAGCCACCAAATCGCGCGCGTCGAGATCGGGCCGCAACGCGATGTGAAGTGTCGCCTCGCCTGCCGAGATGATGGCCTCGCGCAGATCGGCCGACAGCGCATAGATGGCGCCGCCCTCGATGCCGGTGCGGGTTATGACGGCCTCGCCTCGCAGCGTGTGGCCGCCAAACGAAAACGCGGCGCCTTTCAGCGGCTGGCCTTCGAAGCGATCGCGAAAGATATCGGACCAGGCGACGGTGAACCCGCAATTGGCCGGCCGCAGCGGCGATATCGCCACGCCCTTGGCGGCGAGCGTTTCTGCCCATCCACCATCGGACCCGAGTCGCGGCCAACTCGCGCCGCCGAGCGCGAGCACGGTCGCATCGGCATCAACAACGCGGGCTCCGTCAGGCGTTACAAACGAAAGACGCCCATCGCCGTCCCAGCCGGTCCAGCGGTGACGCAGCGCGAATTGCACGCCGATCGAATCCAGCCGCCGCAGCCACGCCCGCAGCAGCGGCGACGCCTTGAACGCTTCCGGGAACACTCGCCCGCTGGAGCCGACAAAGGTCGGCTGCCCGAGCGTTTCGCTCCATCGGCGCAACGCGTCCGGCGGAAACGCTTCGATGGCGGGCGCCAACCGCGGCGTCGCCTTGCCGTAACGCGTCAGAAATTCCAGCAACGGTTCGCTGTGGGTGAGATTGAGGCCGCCGCGCCCCGCCAGCAGAAACTTGCGGCCGGCGGATGGCATCGCATCATAGACCGTGACGCGGGCGCCGCCTTGCGCCAGCACTTCGGCGGCCATCAGCCCGGCCGGACCGGCGCCGATGATGGCGACGGGCCTTTGAACGGGATTAGAAACGAGGATCGTCATTCCGGGGGGCGCACTTGCGCGAGCCCGGAATCCATAACCACGACTGGGATTATGGATTCCGGGCCTGCGCTACGCGCATCCCGGAATGACGATTTTGAAACCATCGCCCCTACAGCTTCACGCCCGCCCTCGCCGCGGCCTGCGCGACGTATTTCTGGGTCTGCTGAAACGCGCCTTCCAGCGCCTTGGCCGTCGACATGTCGCTGATCTCGGCGAAATGCGCGGCGACGGCGTCCGGCGTCCATTCCGACGGGGCCAGGTTGACGCCCTCGGTTTCCATGATCTTGATCACCGCAAAGGAGCCCGCGCCCGCCCCCATGATGGTCCGGGTCGGAGCGTCCTCGCCGAGCAGATACAGCACCGCCGGCGTGATCGCCTCGGGCTTCATCAGCGCCAGCGCCTGCGGCGGAAGCAGTTCCTCCGTCATCCGCGTCGCCGCCGTCGGCGAAATCATGTTGACGCGGATGTCGGTCTTGCGGCCTTCCTCGGCGAGCACGTTCATCAGTCCGACCATGCCGGTTTTCGCAGCACCGTAATTGGCCTGGCCGAAATTACCGTAAAGCCCCGACGACGACGTGGTGACGACGATACGGCCGTAATTGCGCTCGCGCATGCCGTCCCACACCGCCTTGCAGCAATAGAAGGTGCCGTTCAAGTGAACGTCGAGCACCTTGGCGTAATCGGCCACTTCCATCTTGGCGAATGATTTGTCGCGCAGGATGCCGGCATTGGCGCAAAGCAGATCGACGCTACCCCATTTCTCCGTGGCCTTGGCGACCATCGCCTTGACCTGCTCGAAGTTCGAGACGTCGGCGGCATCGGCCATCGCCGTGCCGCCGGCCTTGCGGATTTCCTCGACCACGGTTTCCGCCGCCGTCAGCGATCCGCCGGTACCGTCGCGGGCGCCGCCGAAATCATTGACCACGACTTTTGCGCCGCTGACTTGCGAGTCCCGAGCGCATGGGCGCGCCCGAGACCATTGCCCGCGCCGGTAACGATAGCGACGCGGCCGTCAAACCTGATTGTCATGTGTATTGTTCCTGCTTCTATGCCCGCGCAGAGCCGTCCGAAGGCAGCGGAGCTTCCGCTCGCCCGGGGCATCCATCCAAATTCGATTGGTTTTGAGCAGCGATGGATTGCCGGGTCAAGCCCGGCAACGACGGATCTGGTGCTATTCGAAATAGATCAGCCCGATCCAGTCGGCGACCAGAGCGGGCTTGGCCTCGCCTTCGATCTCGACGGTGACGTTGGTGCGCGACAGCAATTCGGTCGGCTTGCGCAATTTGGCTTCCGCCAACGTGAAGCGGCCGCGGACGCGCGAGCCCGACCGCACCGGCGAGATGAAGCGGAGCTTGTCGAAGCCGTAATTGACACCCATCGTCGTGCCCGAGATCACCGGCATGACCTCGTACGACATGATGCTCATCAGCGACATGGTCAGGAAACCGTGCGCAACGGTGGTGCCGAACGATGTCTCGCGCCTGGCCCGCTCGGGATCGACATGGATGAACTGATGATCCTCGATCACATCGGCATAGACATCGATCCGGCTCTGATCGACCAGATGCCATGACGACACGCCAACCTCGTGGCCGACCATTTTCTGATAGGCATCCAGCGAAATCGGCGGCTTCTTCCAGACTTCATTCATCGTTAGTTCTCCACCGATCAGGCTGACCGTATCTTTCTGCAATTCCGGGAAATCCTCTTCGCGGAACTCCTGGCCGCGCAGCGCGTCGCCGCGATTATCGTCGTGTTCCAGCCGGCGCAAATGAACGCGGCGGATCTTGCCGGAAATCGTCTTCGGCAGTTCGGTCACGAGTTCAATGCGCCGGATGCGCTTGAATGGCGACAGCCTGGTGTGCAGGTGCTTGAAAGATCGACAGCGCGGTCTGCGGCGAATGCTCCGTGCCCGATACCAGCAGCACATAGGCCTTCGGGATCGCCAGACGGATAGGATCGGGACTGGGAACCACCGCGGCCTCCGCCACCGCTTCATGTTCGAGCAGGACGCTCTCCAGTTCGAACGGGCTGATGCGATAATCCGATGATTTGAAGACGTCGTCGGAGCGGCCGACGAAGGTCAGATAGCCGTCGTCATCGGCGAACACCACATCGCCGCTGCGATAGAGATCGCCGTCGGCGCCGCTCACCTTGCCGTCGTCGCCCTGATAGCCCTGCATCAGGCCGGCGGGCCTCTCAGTGCCGAGCAACAGGCTGACTTCGCCCTCTTTGGTGATGTGTCCGTCGCCATCGGTGATCCGCACGTGGTAACCGGGCAGCGGACGGCCCATCGATCCCACCTTCACCTCCTGGCCGGGCGAATTTCCCGCCAGCGCCGTGGTTTCGGTCTGGCCGTAGCCGTCGCGGATCGTCAAGCCCCAGGCGGTGCGAACCTGATCGATCACTTCCGGATTGAGCGGCTCGCCGGCGCCGCAGACCTCGCGCAACGAAACTTTGTGGTCTGCAAGCTTCTCCTGGATGAACAGCCGCCACACCGTCGGCGGCGCGCAAAGTGTCGTGACGCCGCATCGGGCGATGGTCGCGAGCAGGCTCTTGGCATCGAAGCGCGGCTGGTTGACCACGAACACCGTGGCGCCGGCGTTCCACGGCGCGAACAGGCAGCTCCAGGCGTGCTTGGCCCAGCCTGGCGACGAAATGTTCAGATGGATATCGCCGGGCTGCAACCCGAGCCAGTACATCGTCGACAGCGCGCCGACCGGATAGCTGCGCTGGCTGTGCCGTACAAGTTTCGGCTTCGCCGTGGTGCCGGAGGTGAAATACAGCAGCATCGGATCATCAGCCCCGGTCGGCCCATCCGGCTTGAATGTTTCCGGGAATTGCGCGGTCTGTTCGTATGGCAGCCAGCCTTCGTGTTTGGAAGACGCGCCGACGACGATACGAATGAGACGGTCGCCGCGGAGGCCGGCAAATTTCGCAACCTGGTCCTGCGACGCCACCACGGCCCTGGCACGGCCGCGATCGAGCCGATCCTGCAACTCGTCCGCCGTCAGCAGCGTGGTGGCGGGAATCACCACCACGCCCAATTTGATCGCCGCCAGCATGGTCTCCCACAGGGGAACGACGTTGCCGAGCAGCAGCAGCAGATGATCGCCACGCTTGAGGCCTTGGGCTCGCAGGAAATTCGCGACCTGATTGGAACGGCGCGACAGGGCTTCGAACGAAAGCTTTGTTTCACGCCCGCTGTCACCGTCGACGATCCAGAGTGCCGGGCGATCCCTGCTTTCGGCCGTGCGCGCAAGCTCCGCGTCGAACCAGTCCAGCGCCCAGTTGAACGGCGCTGGATCGGGCCAGCGGAACCCCTTGACCGCCGCATCGTAGTCGGTGCGGTGCTGGAGCAGAAACGCGCGCGCCTGCTGGAAGGTTGTCATGGGCCGCTCGCTATTTCCCCGCCAATTCGCGAACATGGCGGATAATCCCCGAGAAATCGACCCCGCCATTTCCGGCGGCGTCGAACGCCCGGTAGATTTCCTGCGCGTGCTTGCCAAGCGGTGTCGCTGCACCCGCGGCCTTGGCCGCATCCTGCGCCAACGTGAGATCCTTTACCATCAAGGCCGACGCAAAGCCCGGCCGATACTCGTTATTCGCCGGCGAAGTCGGCACCGGACCGGGCACCGGACAATAGGTCGTCAGCGACCAGCATTGCCCCGATGAGGTCGAGGCGACGTCGAACAGCGCCTGATGCGACAGTCCGAGCTTTTCGGCGAGCGCAAAGGCTTCGCTGACCGCGATCATGGAAATGCCGAGGATCATGTTGTTGCAGATCTTGGCTGCCTGGCCCGCGCCGGCGCCACCGCAATGCACGATCTTCTTGCCCATCTTTTCCAGCACCGGCTGTGCTGCGGCAAAGGCCTTGGCGTCGCCGCCGGCCATGAATGTCAGCGTCGCGCCCTTGGCGCCGCCGGTGCCGCCGGACACCGGCGCATCGACCGAGGCAATGTTGTGTTTGACCGCCAGCGCATGGGCCTGCACGGCGCTTTCGACATCGATGGTCGAACAATCGATGATCAGCGATCCTTTGGTCATCGAGGGCAAAATCTCGGTCCAGACCGACAGCACATGCTTGCCCGCCGGCAGCATCGTGATGACGACTTCGGCGCCCTTCACCGCGGCCACCGCACTGTCGGCAATGGTCGCGCCATCGGCCTTTGACTGGTTGCGCGAGGCTTCCACCAGATCGAACGCCACCACCTTGTGGCCGGCCTTGACCAGATTGGCGGCCATCGGCCCGCCCATATTGCCGAGACCGATGAATGCAATGCTCGCCATCTTTGGTTCCCTTCGCCCGCAGCGTTTCTGTTATGATTTGTTGAACACCAACTCGTCGGCGCCGATCTCCGCGAAATAAGGCGCCACCATCTCCGGCGTGACGTCCTCGATGCGCGACGGCGACCAGCGGGGATTGCGATCCTTGTCGATCACCGCCGCGCGCACGCCTTCTCGGAAATCATCGCTGGCGAACACTTCAAGCGCCGCGCGATATTCCCGCACCAGGCACTCTTCCAACGAGGACGAGCCCCGCGCCAGGCGCAGCAGCTTCAATGCGACCACCATGCCGCGGGGCGATTTCTCGCTCAAGGTCCTGAGCGTCGATTGCGCCAGTTCTGAGCCGTCGCGTTGCAATGCCGCGACGATATCTTCCATCCGGTCATGGGCGAACCAGGCGTCGATGCTCGGCTGCAGTGCAGCCACAGGCCCTGCGGTTTCGCCGGTCGCAAACCCGTCGATCAGGGTTTGAATTTCTTGGGACGTCGTCCCGACGCGAACCTTGGTCAGGACTTCGCGCAACGCTGATAATTTGCCCGACGGCACGACCGCGTCCGCAAACCGCGCATGGATCGCATCGGGACCGTTCATGGTCTGGCCGGTCAATCCGAAATAGGCGCCGAGTTCGCCGGGCGAGCGGGACAATAGCCAGGTGCCTCCGACATCTGGGAAAAAGCCGAGCCCTACTTCCGGCATTGCAAGTTTGGTCTTTTCGGTGACGACGCGATGGCGGCCGTGCGCCGAAAGCCCGACGCCGCCGCCCATCACCAGCCCGTCCATGAAGGCGACATAGGGCTTCGGGAAACTTCGCGATGCGGGCGTTCATGGTGTATTCCTGACGCCAGAACACCTTGCCGAGATCGCCGCCGACTTTCGAGCTCTCATAGAGCCCGCGGATGTCGCCGCCCGCGCACAGACCGCGTTCGCCCGCACCTTCCAGCAGCACCAATGCCACCGCCGGGTCCGCTTCGAACTGATCCAGCGCCGCATCGGTCGCCAGCGACATCTCGAGCGACAAAGCGTTGATCGCCTTCGGCCGGTTGAGCCGGATCACGCCCGCCGATCCTTCGCGGCGCGCGATCACCTCGGGCTCAGGCCCCACGACAGCAGCCGTCGCAACCGTCATCGCGTCCCCTCGATCAGCTTGCGCGACACGATCAGCCGCATGATTTCATTGGTGCCTTCGAGAATCTGATGCACGCGCAGGTCGCGCACGATCTTCTCGATGCCGTATTCGCTTAAGTAGCCGTAGCCGCCATGTAGTTGCAGCGCCTGGTTGGCGACCTCGAAGCCGACGTCCGTGCCGAAGCGCTTGGCCATCGCGCACAGCATGGTCGCGTCGGCATCCTTGCGGTCCAGCGCCGCCGCCGCGCGCCACACGAAGGTGCGCGCCGCCTCCAGTTCGGTCGCCATGTCGGCCAGCCGGAATTGCAGCGCCTGGAATTCGTCGAGGCGTTTTCCAAACGCCTTGCGCTCTTTCATGTAAGCCAGCGACTTGTCGAGCGCTGATTGCGCGCCGCCGAGCGAACAGGCCGCGATATTGATGCGCCCGCCGTCGAGCCCGGCCATCGCAATCTTGAAGCCGATGCCCTCATCGCCGAGCCGGTTGGCCACCGGCACCCGCGCATTCTCGAAGATCACAGCGCGGGTCGGCTGCGCATTCCAGCCCATCTTGCGTTCGTTGGCGCCGAGCGAGAGGCCGGGCGTGTTGCCCTCGATCACCAGCGTCGAGATGCCGCCGGGTCCGTCGCCGCCGGTCCGCACCATCACCACATAGATGTCACCCTTGCCGGCGCCGGAGATGAATTGCTTCTGCCCGTTGAGCACATAATGGTCGCCGTCGCGCACCGCGCGGGTGCGCAGCGCCGCCGCATCCGACCCCGAACCAGGCTCGGTCAGGCAATAGCTCGCCAGCCATTCCATGGTGCAGAGCTTCGGCAGCCATTGGTGCCGCTGGGTGTCGTCGCCAAAGGCATCGATCATCCAGCAGGCCATGTTGTGGATCGAGATGAACGCCGACACCGTCGGACAGCCCTGCGCCAGCGCCTCAAAGATCAACGCCGCATCGAACCGTGTCAGCGCCGAGCCGCCGACATCCTCGCGGATATAGACGCCGCCGATGCCGAGCTGTGCCGCCTCGCGCATCACGTCGACGGGAAAATGCTTCTCTTCGTCCCACCGGATCGCATGCGGCGCGATTTTTTCCGTGGCGAAATCCCGCGCCATATCGCGAACCGCAATCTGATCCTCGTTGAGAGCGAATTGCATGAGGTGCCCGCGCGCTTCCCGGCTAGTTCATGGTCGGGATCGAGAAGTCCGCGCCTTCCTTGACGCCGGACGGCCAGCGCGACGTCACCGTCTTGGTCTTGGTGTAGAAGCGTACGGAGTCAGGGCCGTATTGGTTGAGGTCGCCAAAACCGGAGCGCTTCCAGCCGCCGAAGGTGAAATAGGCCGCCGGCACCGGGATCGGCACATTGACGCCGACCATGCCGACATTGACCCTGGCCGCGAAGTCCCGCGCCGCGTCGCCGTCGCGGGTGAAGATCGCAACGCCGTTGCCATATTCGTGATCGGACGGCAGCTTCAGCGCCTCGTCATAGTCGTGGGCGCGCACCACCGAGAGCACCGGTCCGAAGATCTCTTCCTTGTAGATCCGCATGTCCTTGGTGACGTTGTCGAACAGGCAGCCGCCCATGTAGAAGCCATTCTCGTAGCCCTGCATCTTGAAGCCGCGGCCGTCGACGGCCAGCGTAGCGCCTTCCTTGATGCCGATCTCGACGTAGTTCTTGACCCGCTCCAGCGCGGCACGGGTCACCAGCGGACCGAAATCGGCGGTCGGATCGATCGAGGGACCGATCTTCAGGCTTTCAACTCGCGGAATGAGTTTCTCCATCAGCCGGTCGGCGGTGGTCTTGCCAACGGGGACCGCGACCGACACCGCCATGCAGCGCTCGCCCGCGGCGCCATATCCGGCGCCGATCAGCGCATCGACGGTCTGGTCCATGTCGGCGTCGGGCATGATGATGGCGTGGTTCTTGGCGCCGCCGAAGCATTGCGCGCGCTTGCCGGTGGCGGCGGCGCGTTCATAAATATACTGCGCGATCGAGGACGAGCCGACGAATCCGACGGCGGCGATATCGCGATCGTCGAGAATGGCATCGACGGCTTCCTTGTCGCCGTTGACGACGTTGAGGATGCCCGGCGGCAGCCCCGCCTCCAGCATCAATTCCGCGAGCTTCATCGGCACGCCGGGATCGCGCTCCGACGGCTTCAGGATGAAGGCATTGCCGCAGGCAATCGCGGGCGCGAATTTCCACATCGGAATCATCGCCGGGAAATTGAACGGCGTAATGCCGGCGACGACGCCCAAGGGCTGGCGCATCGAATAGAGATCGATGCCGGGACCCGCGCCTTCGGTATATTCGCCCTTCATCATCTGCGGAATGCCGATCGCGAACTCGACGACCTCGACGCCGCGCAGGATATCGCCCTTGGCATCGGGAATGGTCTTGCCGTGTTCGCGGGCGAGCAAGTCGGCCAGCGCGTCATTGTCGCGCGCCACCAGTTCCAGGAACTTCATGAGGACGCGAACCCGGCGCTGCGGATTGGTGGCCGCCCATTCCGGCTGCGCGGCCTTGGCGTTCTCGACCGCGGCGCGCAATTCGGCCTTGGACGCCAGCGCCACCTGGGCCTGGACGTCGCCGGTCATCGGCTGAAACACGTCCGCGAACCTGCCTGAAGTCCCCTTGACCTCGCGGCCACCGATAAAATGCCCGATTGTGCGCATGCGTTCCTCCCGAACCTGTGCGAGTGCCGATTTTGGCGGCATCTTGCAGTCTTTGCAGGGTTTGGAAAGGGATTCTACGCGCAGCCCGTTTGCGAAAATGCAGGCTCGGGCCGGCTTTTTGGAAAGCTACGACCAACGTCGAATGCGGTTACCGTCAGTTCGCTCAATGCCGGGCCGACGCTGCAGCCTTCCGGGGCGCGGATTTCTTCGCCGCCTGCTTTACGGGCGTCGCGCGATCCAGCACGGCCTCGCGGCCGGCGCCGAGAATCTCGTCGGAGAACTCGCCATTGCCGGCGACCCGGGCCAGCACCAGTGTTCCCATCATGGTGGCGAGGGCAGCCATCGCCTGCTTGCGCGCGGCCTTGCGCGGAACGGCCGGAATCTGCTCGGCCAGCATGTCGATCATCTGCTCCAGCTTGGCCGCGAACGCCTTGCGGGTCTTGGGGCTTTCGCGGGCGATTTCCGCGCCCAGCGTCGGAATGGCGCAGCCATGGCCGGGATCATCGCGATGGATCGTCGTCAGATAGGAATCGACGATGGTCGCCAGGCGCTTGTCCGGCGCGGTTTGCTCGGCAAGCTTGCGCCAGCGATCGGTCGACCGCTCCATCGCATGCGCGAAGGCCTCGATCACCAGCGCTTCCCGCGAATCGAAATGGGCATAGAACCCGCCATGGGTGAGGCCGGCCTCCTTCATCAGGTCGGCGACGCCGATGCCATGGGCGCCCTTCTCGCGCAGCCGCACCGAGGCTTTCCTCACGATCCGCGCATGGGTCTCGAGCTTGTGTTCCCTGGAATAACGCATCGGCCGGTTTCCATAAGATGTTTATAATCATATAATAGCGGATATCGCGCAGGAAAGCTGCATCTTATTTCGTTTGCGGTGCTTCGCCCACCATCGAAAAGGTCGCGGTCGCGTGCACTGCAAGATTGCCCGACCCGTCGCGGACGAATCCTTCGGTGTAGCTGGTCTGGCGGCCGAGCTTGATGAGTTTTCCTTCCGCCGAGATGATGCCCGATCGCACCGACAGCGGCCGCAGATAGGTCAGTTTCAGGTCGAGGGTGACCGCGCCCTGCCCGGCCGGCAGCCTGGTCGAGATCGCACAGCCCATGGCGGTATCGAGCAAGGCCGCGGCAGTGGCGCCGTGCAGCAAGCCGATGGTGTTTTCCAGTCCCTCATGCGGCTCCAGTTCCATCACGATCCGTCCCGGTTCAGCCACGGCCATGCGAAAACCGATCAGCCGGGCCATCGGCGGTGGCGGCAAGACGCCGTCGCGAATAGCACACATCACCTCCAGTCCGGACATCGCCGCGGCGGCCTTTGCGACCGGACCCGGCGCCTGCCACTCGACCACCCGCTCGCGCCGCGATGCGGTGGCGAAAAGGTCCGCCATGTCCGCCGCATCGAAATTGCCCAAGACCGTCATCGGCTGCTCCCTGATAGATGATGATTGTCATATTATAGAAGCGGCGATCGCTTCGCAACGGCTGCTTGGCCGCGCCGGCGGTCGGCACTTGACAAGCCTGCGCTTTGGCGAGGAAGTACATCAAGGACCTGCGTTCCACCGACGCATCCCATCTACTGCGAGACCTTCCATGCACATGCTCAATCCCTATTGCGGCGTCGACCGCGACAGCCGCGGCGTCGTTCGCCTGACCATCTGCAATGCCGGCTCACTCAACATTCTCGGCTCGGCCGTGATCAACGGCGTTCGAGAGGGATTGGAGGTACTGGCGACCGAGCGGCAAATTCGCGTGCTGGTGATCGCAGGCCAAAGCGAGAAGAGCATGATCGGCGGCGCCGACATCAAGGAAATGGCGAAGCTCGATCAGGCCTCGGCCGAGAAGTTCATTACTGGACTGCGAGACCTCTGCGAGGCGGTGCGCGCGTTTCCGGGGCCGGTGATCGCGCGGATGCCCGGCTGGTGCCTTGGCGGCGGCCTCGAATTCGCCGCGGCCTGCGACTTCCGGGTGGCCGCGCATGATGCGCGGTTCGGCATGCCCGAGGTGCGGGTCGGGATTCCCTCGGTGATCCATGCGGCGCTGCTGCCGCGGCTGATCGGCTGGGGCCGCGCCCGCTGGCTGGTGATGACCGCCGAGAATATCGACGCGCCGACCGCCCTTGCCTGGGGGCTGGTCGATGTAGTCGCGCCGCAACACGGCCTCGATGCCGCGGTCGAACGCGTCGTGGCGGCGCTCCTGGAATGCGGTCCGGAAGCGCTGCGTGCGCAGAAAGCCCTGCTGCGGCAGTGGGAAGAACTGCCGCTGAAGGAATCCGTCAACCTCAGTATCGGCGTGTTCGGACGATCGTTCCTGACCGACGAACCGCATCGGATGATGCAGGGTTTTATCGACCGCAAACGCTAGCGCCATCTCACGACAATTTATCCCGCGCCGCCGTTGCAAATTCCGCAGCGCATCATATGATGATTGTAATTCCATATGATGTCCGCTCATCCGAGCGCGAAACCAAGGAGCACTCGCCATGGCCACAGCTTCCGATCCGGTTGTCATCGTTTCCGCCGCCCGCACGCCGCTCGGCCGCTTTATGGGCGATCTGTCGTCGTTCAGCGCCCACAAGCTTGGTTCCCATGTAATCGGCGCAGCGCTCGACCGGGCCAAACTGTCGCCTGAGCGGATCGACGAGGTGTTCATGGGCTGCGTGCTGCCGGCCGGACAGGGCCAGGCGCCGGCACGGCAGGCCGCCCGCGGCGCGAAGCTGCCGGATGCCACGGGCGCGACCACCATCAACAAGGTCTGCGGGTCCGGCATGAAGGCCACGATGCTGGCGCATGACATCATCCACGCCGGCTCCGCCGACATTGTCGTGTCCGGCGGCATGGAGAGCATGACCAACGCGCCCTATCTGCTTTCGAAAGCGCGCGGCGGTTATCGCGCCGGTCACGACCGGGTCATCGACCACATGATGATGGACGGTCTCGAAGACGCCTATGAAGTGGGCCGTTCGATGGGCGATTTCGGCGAGGCCACCGCGGAGGCCTATCAGTTCACCCGCGCCGACCAGGACGCTTATGCGATGGAAACGCTGACCCGGGCGCGCAAAGCGGTGGAAGGCGGCGCGTTCAAGGCCGAGATCGTGCCGATCACGGTGGCGGAAAAGGCCGGTCCGCGCGCGATCGGCAATGACGAGATTCCGCTGAAGGTCGATCCTGCCAAGGTTCCGGGACTGAAGCCGGCTTTCCGCGCCAACGGCACCATCACGCCGGCGGCCTCTTCCGCCAATGCCGACGGTGCGGCAGCACTTGTCCTGGCGAAACGATCGCTCGCCGATCGCGACGGGCTGCGGGCATTGGCCGAGATCAAGGGCCACGCAACCCACAGCCAGGAGCCGCAATGGTTCACCACCGCGCCGATTCCGGCGATCCGAAAGCTGCTCGACAAGGTCGGGTGGAGCGTCGGCGATGTCGACCTGTTCGAGATCAACGAGGCGTTCGCGGTGGTCGCGATGGCCGCGCAACGCGATCTCGGAATCCCACGCGAGAAACTGAACATCAATGGCGGCGCCTGTGCGCTCGGCCACCCGATCGGTGCCACCGGAGCCCGCCTGATCGTGACATTGCTGCACGCGCTCGAAGCGCAGAACCTCAAGCGCGGCGTCGCCGCCCTGTGCATCGGCGGCGGTGAAGCCACCGCGATCGCCGTGGAACGCATTTCGCACTAACGGCCGAGTCCTAAAACGAGGGAAGTGCGGCATTTATGCCGGGCGACCATTACGTTAGGATATGCGGGTCGACGCATCACGCAACTTCCAGGCAAGTTTTCAGAGGCTCAATGATCTCGAATTGGCTGTCTGCTGCCCTCGCCCGCCGTAACATCCATTACGGCTGGGTGATGGTCGGTGTGACCTTCCTCACCGCGCTGATAACCGCCGGCACGGTCGGCGCGCCCGGCGTGTTCATCGTGCCGCTGCAACATGAATTCGGCTGGACCACCGCGGAGATTTCTTCGGCGCTGTCGATTCGCTTCATCCTGTTCGGGCTGATGGCGCCGTTTGCCGCCGCGCTGTTGAACCGCTACGGCCTGCGCAACGTCACGCTTTCGGCGCTGTTGATTGTGGCCTCGGCGCTGGTCGTCTCCTTAGGGATGACCAAGGTCTGGCAGTTGATGCTGCTGTGGGGTGTCGTGATCGGCATCGGCACCGGCATGACCGCGCTGGTACTGGGCGCCACCATCGCGGCGCGCTGGTTCGCCGCGCGGCGCGGTCTGGTGGTTGGAATTCTCACCGCCAGCGTCGCCACCGGACAATTGGTGTTCCTGCCGCTGCTTGCCAGCGTCACCGAACGGATGGGCTGGCGGATCGCGCTGGGATTGATCTGCGTCATGCTTGGCGTTGCGGCCTTTGCGGTGCTGATGCTGATGCGCGATCGTCCCGGCGATGTCGGCCTGCGGCCATTCGGCGACGACGGCACGCAACCATTGCCGGCGCCGCCGGCCAACAATGCGCCGATCATGGCGGCCGCACTTGGCGCGCTGCACGACGCCGCAAAGACGCGGGTGTTCTGGATTCTGTTTTTCACATTTTTCATCTGCGGCGCCAGCACCAACGGTCTGATCCAGGTGCATTTCATTCCGATGTGCCTCGATTTCGGCATCCCGCAGGTTCAGGCGGCGGGCCTGCTTGCCGCTATGGGCATATTCGATTTCTTCGGCACCATCACTTCGGGCTGGCTGTCGGACCGCTTCGACAACCGATATCTGCTGTTCTGGTATTACGGCCTGCGCGGCCTGTCGCTGTTGTTCCTGCCGTTCACCAATTTTTCGTTCTACGGCCTGTCGCTGTTTGCGATGTTCTATGGTCTCGACTGGATCGCAACCGTGCCGCCGACGGTCCGGCTGACCGCGCAGCGGTTCGGACCGGAGCGCGCCAACCTGGTGTTCGGCTGGATCTTTGCCGGCCATCAATTAGGCGCCGGCGTTGCGGCGTTCGGTGCGGGCCTGTCGCGGACGGTGCTGCTGAGTTATCTACCGGCGTTCTTTGCGGCCGGTGCGCTCTGCATCGTCGCGGCGCTGCTCACGCTCGCCATCTCGCGTCAGACGAAGGCAGTGCCGGTGGCCGCTTAAAGTCCCTCAATCGTCATTGCAAGCGAAGCGAAGCAATCCATTGCTGCAAAGTAAGAATGGATTGCTTCGTCGCTGCGCTCCTCGCAATGACGGAGACAGTGTCCGCCATTCGCCTCTTACGGCCGGATCGTCATGTTGGTCGCAAGCCCGGGCGTGCGGATCGGCTCGGCCAGCCGCGCGAATTCGCATAACAGCGAACGGGTCTTGCGCGGATCGATGATCTCCTCGACCCAGAACTTCTCGGCTGAACGAAACGGCGAGCGCAGCTTGTTGAGGCGATCCTCGATCTCCTTCAGCTTGGCTTTCGGATCCTCCGCGGCGTCGATGTCGGCGCGGTAGGCCGCTTCGATGCCGCCTTCCAGCGGCAGCGAACCCCAATAGGCCGATGGCCATGCGTAACGTATCGAGAAGCGATCCGCCGGCTGATGCACGACGCCGGCGACGCCGAACGAATTGCGCACGATAATGGTGCACCAGGGCACCGTGGTCTGGTTGACGGCGGCCATGGCGCGCACGCCGTGTCGGATGGTGGCCGCCTTCTCGGCATCGAGCCCGATCATGAAGCCCGGACAATCCATCAGATAGACCACCGGAAGATGGAAGGTCTCGGCGAGATCGGCGAACCGCACCACCTTCTGGCAGGCTTCCGCCGTCCATGACCCGCCATAATGAAAGGGATCGCTGGCCAGCAGCAGCACGGCGCGGCCTTCGAGGCGGGCAAATCCGGCGATGATCGAGCGGCCGAAATTCGCTCCCATTTCAAAGAACGAGCCCTTGTCGACGACGGCGTCGATGATGGGCCGCATCTTGTAGACCTGGCGGCGGTTGCGCGGCACCGCTTTCATCAGCGATTCTTCCGCGCGCTCGGGATCGTCGTTGCAGGCAAGCGTCGGCGGCAACTCATAAACCGACGACGGCAGATACGAGAGGAACCGCCTGGCGCAGGCGAAGGCTTCCTCCTCGGTATCAACAGCATGATCGACCCCGCCGGCGCGGGTCTGGATATCGGCGCCGCCAAGCTCCTGCTTGGTGAGATCCTGGCCCAGGCGTTTCACCACCGGCGGACCTGCCACGAACATCGCCGAATTCTTGGTCATCACCGAATAATGGCTGGCCGCCAGCCTCGCCGCTCCCAGGCCTGCGACCGAGCCGAGCCCCAATCCGACCACCGGCACCCGAGCCATGTTCGCCGTCGTGTAAGCGTACCAGCGCGTGCCGCCGATGCCGCCGGGCAGATTGGCCGCCCCCTTGGTCTCGATGGTTTTCACCGAGCCGCCGCCGCCGGACCCCTCGATCACGCGGATAATCGGCAACCGGAAATCATGCGCCATCTCCTCGGCCATCAAGGGCTTGGCCGAGATCGAGGCATCCGCCGAACCGCCGCGCACGGTGAAATCGTCGCCGACCACCACCACGGTGCGGCCGTCAATCTTGCCGCGGCCGAACACGCAGTTGGCCGGCGTCAGGTTGGTGAGTTCGCCGTTCTCGTCATATTCGGCGATACCGGAAATCGCGCCGATCTCGTGGAAGCTTTTCGCATCGACCAGTTTATCGATGCGCTCGCGAACGGTAAGTCGGCCCTGGTCGCGTTGCCGCTTGACCTTGTCAACGCCTCCCATCTCGCGCGCGAACGCTTCGCGCCGGGCGAGGTCGTCGAGTTCCGGCTTCCAGTTCATGCATATCCTCCGTCGTGACGATCTTGTTGTTATGCGTTGGCACCGGAAGTGCTCTGCTCTCGATCCGATTGCTGAAGAGATCGTCGGCGCCCTCAAGCATGCCGCCGATCACAGCGCTCAATTGCAGAAGCGGCGGGGCAACCTCCTTGTGCAGCCGCCGCTCGTCATACATCGCGGACAGAAGACCGATCGTGACCACCACGAATGTTTGATATTGCGGCGACCACATCGGGACGGCGAGACCGTTGATATGCGGACTCCATAGACCGCAGGCAACGACGTAACCATGCTCGCGCAAAAACCTGCGGTTGCCCTCGATGCGCGGCTGCAACAACTTGGCGTCTTCCGGAATCTCGCGTTCCATTTCCACCAGCAAGGCGTCGCCGACATCGGTATCGAGCGCCGCGGTGTAGCCATGGCCCGCGGCGGTGGTCGCCATGGCGATGCGGCTGCCGACGCTTTCTTGCAGGCCGAGCGCATTGTCCGCGCGCGCCAGTTCGAGATAGACCAGATGGAAGCGGTCGGGGATCAGGAAGCCGACGGTTCCCGGCAATTGTTCGGCGACGTCCTGCAACCGCAGCCGGATCAGGTTGCGCAGTTGAAGCCCGCGCATCATCGAGGTGCTCATCGCCACAGCACTCGGGCCGATGCGATATTTCTGGTCGCGGGGCAGATAAACCAGTTGGCCCATCCGAGTCAGGGTGTGGGTCAGGCGCGAGACGGTCGATCGCGGCAGCCCGCATCGATTGGAAATTTCCAGATTGCCGAGCCGCGCCTCATGGCCCTCGAAGCAGCGCAAGATGTCGAAGGCGCGCGACACCACCTGAATAATGTCGCCCTCGCCCGCCAGATCGCTGGCGAGCTTTCCCTCTTTGCTGAGCCGCTCCGAACGCCTTCCCATGATCCGCCCATATTCCGTTTCACGGAATAAAATTCCACTTGCAGATCAAGCTACCTCAGGCAATCTGCGGCCACAACAAAAAGCCGTTCACGAGGGCCATCGCTCGTCAAACGGTGCCCGAGGAACGGAATGCCAGAGATCAAGATTGTGACCGAGGTGGCGGGGCGCGTCTGCGCGCTCCCCGTCGAAATCGGCGGAACCGTTGGCGACGGCGACGACATTGTATTTGTGGAAGCCATGAAGATGGAAATCCCGGTGGCTGCACCGGCCGCGGGCAAGCTCAAATCGCTCCTCGTCAGCCTCGACGACGTGGTCGCCGAAGGACAGGTCCTCGCTATCCTCGAGACCTGAACGCTTAATCGCCGCTCGCCACCTGCCGCATAAAACCCCAACAGAACGCTTTCGGCACTTGCCGGGGCGACGTAACATCCAGCCACGCGCGGCAAGGGGTGTATTCGGCGGTTCAATCCCGGATAAGATGGAGAATGCCGGGCCGGCAAACCGTCCAGGCGATACGGACGCGTGATGTCGACGAAAGAATACCGCGCATCGAACGGAATCTTTTTCAGGATCGTCGGCGATGGCGAACCCTTGCTGCTGCTGCACGGGCTATTGGCCTCCGGCGCCATGTTCGACCCGTTGGTGCCGTTGCTGCAAAACGGATTCCGCATGCTCATCCCTGATCTGCGCGGTCATGGAAAGAGCAGCGATCTGCCCGGCCCATATGATGTGCCGGGACTCACAGCCGACCTCGAGGCCGTCATCGCAGGAGCCGGATTAGAGAGATGTGCGGTTCTGGGATATTCGCATGGCGGCGCGATCGCGCAGCAACTGGCTTATACGCGGCCCGCCAGGGTGAGCCGGATGATGCTGGCATGCACCTATGCCTGCAACGTCGCGACAGCAAGGGAATACATGGAGGCGAAGATATTTCTGGCACTTCTGACCGTGCTCAGTCCGCGGACCCTTGCAAATCTCGTCATCAAACCATCGAGCCCCAAGCCGACCGGCGCGATTGGCCTCACCAGCGAACAGGCCAGTTGGTTGCGCGAGATCCTCGGAGCGAACCGTTCCGCTCCGATGCGCGGCGCCGTTCGCGGGTTGACCACATTCGACAGCCGTCCGTGGCTCAAGGACATAGATCTCCCGACATGTGTCGTCGGCGGCGCCGATGATGCCGCTGTACCACGATATCATTTCGATACGCTGGTAAACGGAATTCCGGGCGCGCGTGGCCGATTGGTCGAACGGGCGGGCCACACATTGATCTGGACTCACACCAGCGAGCTTGCGGAGATTATTCGTGCCTGTTGGCAGGCCCCGGTGGCCAAAAATACAGCGCCGGAAGATGCCGGATCGGGGTAAAAGCCGGAACAGGCAAGTCACTTGAAGCAAACAAGTCACGACCTTCGCGGCAGGACCCACCATGAATATGTCGCCTCCGGCCCCGGCCCAAAATGCCAATAGCTGGGCTGCTGCGAAACCGCCTTTGCTGCGTTTTCTCTCCACCTGTCACACCGATTTTTCCGGCGTGACCGGCGGCGCTGTCGCCAACTACATCCCGGAACTGGGCAAGGCCGATCCCGATCATTTCGGCATCAGCCTTGCGACCCTCGACGGGCACGTCTATGAGGTCGGCGACAGCCGTATGCCGTTTACGATCCAGTCAATGTCAAAGCCCTTCGTGTTCGCGCTGGCGCTGGATACGCTCGGCGCGGCGCGGGTGGAAAAGGCGATCGGCGTCGAGCCATCGGGCGATCCCTTTAATTCGATCCGCCTCAATGCCGAAAACCATCCCTTCAATCCGATGGTCAACGCCGGCGCGATCGCCTGCTCCGGCCTGATCCATGAAGCCAAGGGCGACGGCGCCTTCGACTATATCCGTCAGGCGCTCGGCCGGTTTGCCGGGCGCGAACTCGGGGTCGACGAGGCCGTCTATGCCTCCGAAAGTGCGACCGGCGACCGCAACCGCGCCATCGGCTATCTGCTGCGCAACGCCAGTGTCATCAAGGATCATGTCGGCGCGGTGCTTGAGGTTTATTTCCGGCAATGCGCCGTTCTGGTGACCGCGCGCGACATCGCGATCATGGCCGCGACGCTCGCCAATCGCGGCATCAACCCGGTGACCCGCGAGCAGGTGATGACCCCCTACGCCATCTCGCGAGCGCTTTCGGTGATGACCAGCTCCGGCATGTACGATTATGCCGGCGAATGGATTTATCGGGTCGGCATTCCCGCCAAAAGCGGCGTCGGCGGCGGCATTCTGGCAGCACTTCCGGCGCGGCTCGGGCTCGGCAGCTACTCGCCGCGGCTCGACGGCCATGGCAACAGCGTGCGCGGCATCAAGGTCTGCGAGGCGCTGTCGTTGCATTACGATCTGCACATGCTCAACCGCAGCGACGACGCGCGCAACAGCATCATCGCCGACTACAACATCGGCGAAAGCGCGTCGCGCCGCAGCCGGCGGCCGCATGAGCAGAAAATTCTGGCCGCGCATCATCATGATGTCCGTGTCATCGAACTGGTGGGCACGCTGACATTCTCCAATGTCGATTACCTCTCGCGACAGCTCGCGGCGCGGCCGCGCCCGCAATTCATCATTTTCGACCTGCGCCGCGTTGCGGCGATGACGCGGGCCGGCGCCCGCCTGTTCACCGAGGGTTTCCGCGAGCTGGCCGCCTTCAATGTCACGGCGATCCTGTCCGGCATCAAGCGCCCGTCCCCGGAATGGCAGGCGATCGGTGAATGGGCCGACGGCATCTCGAATTTGCGCCACTACCACCTGCTCGACGACGCCATCGAATGGGCCGAGGACCAGGTGATCTACCGGCACGGCGGCGCCATCGACTCCGTGGAAATGACCGAGCTCTCCGAACAGGCGCTGCTGGCCGGGCTGACGGCGGGGGAACTCGAAGCGCTCGCTGCCCTTGGCACGACGCAAACCTATCAGCCCGGACAAAGGATCATCGCCGCCGAAGAGCCCCCGGTGTCGCTGTTCTTCCTTCGAAGTGGCGTCGTCCACGTCACGTTGCCGAGCGGTGTGCGGCTCGCCACGCTTACGGCCGGGATGGCGTTCGGAGAAATGGCGCTATTGGAAACGCAACGCTCCGCCGATGTACTGGCCGACAAGTCCGTCACCGCCCTCGAAGTGCCGCTGCGCGATTTCCAGCGCTTTCGCGAGACGCATCCGCGGACCGGCGAACGGATCATGCGCAATCTTGCACGGCTGCTCGCCGATCGCCTGATCGTGGCCAACACCAAGGTGAGTTTGCTGACGGAGAATTAAAGCGTCGCCTTGGATCGTGTGAAGCTCGAGTGCCAAGACCGCACAAGCTGCTTCGTTCGGCCGCGTGACCTTTTTCGGGTACATGCTAAAGAGACTTGGCTAAAGAGACTTGGCCAAAGAGGTCTGCGGCCATCACGGAGGACTGCTACGTGCGCCTGTTGTCCAATCTGCTTCGACGCTTCATCCGCCAGGGCACCTTGCGGGTCCGCGACGCCGACGGCAAGATTCATGTCTTCGGCGAACGCCTGCCGGGCCCTGACGTCGCCATTCATCTGCACGATCGCAAGCTCTACAACCAGCTGTTCATCAATCCGGAATTATACGCCGCCGAAGCCTATATGGACGGCACCCTGACTCTGGAGGGCGGTTCCGAGATTCATGATTTCCTGCTGCTGTTCTCGGTCAACCGCGCCGGGCTTTACTCGTACGGCTCACAGAAGCTGATGCGGCGGGTGTGGCGCGGCCTGCGCCGCTGGCATCAGGCCAATCCGATCGGGCTTGCGGCTGCTCATGCCCGCCACCACTACGACATCTCGACCGAGCTTTACCAACTGTTCCTCGACGACCAGATGCAATATTCCTGCGCCTATTTTCGCGACCCCGAGCATGAAACGCTCGAACAGGCGCAGCGCAACAAGCTGATCCACGCCACCAGCAAGCTGCAGTTGAAGCCCGGCATGACTGTCGCCGAGATCGGCTCCGGCTGGGGCGGCTTTGCCATTCATATGGCGCGCGAAACCGGCGCCCGTGTCACCGCCATCAATGTTTCACCCGAGCAGATCAAGATCGCACGCGTTCATGCCGAAGCCGCCGGCGTCGCCGATCTTGTCGAGTTTCGCGAGCTGGACTATCGCCAGCTCACCGGACAGTTTGACCGGGTGGTTTCGGTTGGCATGATGGAGCATGTCGGCATCGGTCATTTTGACGAATATTTCCTCAAGATCCGCGAACTGCTGACGCCTGACGGCTATGCCTTCATCCATTGTATCGGCCGGATGTCGCAGCCCGGCACCACCGGTCCTTTCATCCGCAAATACATCTTTCCCGGCGCCTATGTGCCGGCACTATCGGAAACCTTCGCCGCCACCGAGCGCTGCGGTCTGTGGTGCGACGACATGGAAGTGCTGCGGCTGCATTATCGCTACACCGTGAAACACTGGCGCGAGCGTTTCGCCGCCAACAGGGCCAAGGCGGTGGCGATCACTGACGAACGTTTCTGCCGGATGTGGGAATTCTATCTCGCCGCCGTCGAACTCGAATTCCTGCATGGCTCTCATATGGTGTTTCAATTGCTGCTGTCGACCAAACGCGAAGCGGTGCCGATCACGCGGGATTTCATGGTCGATTCCGAGCGCGCCGGCTGGGCAAAGACCGCCGGTTGAATCACATTTTCTTGCACGGCACGTCCCGGCGTTATGCACCGGAAAATCATGGAAGCTGTCGAAAAGGATTGCCGCTCACGCAGGCGTCCTTACTAACGGCGCATTGCTTGAGGACAATGCGCCAAGACCAAAAGCGTAAGATCAGAAACGTAAGATTCAATGAAAATATCAGACTTTACCTGCCGATCCTGTGGGTCGATCTATGAAGTTGCCGAATCGATTTCGGCGGAAGGCGGCTCGGGCAAGGCCGAATGCGCGGTGTGCGGCGACCTGCTGGACTCCTGGCGCGACCGCCGGCTGAGGGCTTATCGGCTGGTTTTGTCGGCGGAGCATAAATATCCGCACATTCCAGCGCCGCCATCTCCTCAATAGAGCCGGCATCGGTATCGCTGCGGCGGCAGCCAGTGGCTTGATTGGCTGCGGCTTGCCGCAATGATAGGCTGTCTTCGAAGCCTGCAAAGCTCGGGGAGACGGCCGGATGACCAAACCCGAATTCATTTCGGCCGAAATCGGGACACGGGTCACGGCGCACGCGCTGCATCTGGGCGACCGCATCAATACCATGGGCTTCGAGGATGAAGCTCTTTCGGCCGTCCCGCTCGCGGTCCGGGTTGGCAACGCCGGCATCGCCGTTCTGTTTCGCTATGGCGTCGCGGTTTTGATCGGCCTTACGCCGGAAGATCAAGCGGGCTTTCTGGAGAGGCTGAAGCCGCGGGTCGGTGGCAAGCTCGAACGATATGAGGAAGAAACCGCGGTCGTCACCCTCGCCGGCGGAACCGAGGATCAGGTTCAGGCCGGAGGCCCGATTCAACTGCGGGACTTGCTGCTGGAACGGCTTCTTGTCATTGCCGATGTGCTGGCCAAAAGCGTCGTGCTGGCCCATGACGAACGCCAGGTCGCGAAAGTATTCGAGATCATCGAACCATTCGCCAAGGAACTGGCCGACCACGGACGAACCCGCAGGGATCGAAAACAGGTTTTGCAACTGATCGGCAATGCGCTGCTGGTCCAGCACCGCGTATCCGGTCGCGTCGCGATCGGAGAAAAGCCGGATGCGCTGTGGGAGCGCCCCGACCTCGAGCGTCTTTATGCCCGGCTTGAAGACGAATACGAACTCAAGGAGCGCGTCGATACGCTCAACCGCAAGCTCGCCGTCGTGTCCGAAACCGCCGATACGCTTGCCGACATCATCGACACCCGCCGATCGCTGCGCCTCGAACTGATTGTCGTGGTGCTGATCGCATTCGAGATCGTCGTTACCTTTTATCAGATCTACGCCGCGAGGGGCCATTGACGATCGGATCACGTTCGCTCGGTCCATTAACGCCTGCCTTCAATCCCTTGAAACTCATTCCGCCCGGACCCGTAGCTGGAGCATCGACCCAATCAGGGAAGCTGGCCATGCACGCCCACGAACCCGGACGCGGAGACTTGGTGCCGGTGACGGCCGTTGCGGTCATCGCGATCGTCGGCGCGGCGGCGCAGTATTGGCTGGATTTCGCCGAGCAAAACGAACTGCCGCGCGGAATCAGCATGATCACGGCCTCCGTTGTCGAGCAGGCCGGCGCCATCGCGCTTCCGACCCCGCCAGCGCGTTAAGCCCGGACATCGCCGAGCCTCCGCCCGCAAAGCACGATCGGTCATTCAGATCACTTCCGTCACGGGCTGCATGTCGATGCCGAAGGTTTCCAGAAACTTCGACGTCATGATGTAGAACCCGACCGAGAGCTGCAGCTCGATCAGTGCTGGCGGCGTCAGTTTCGCCGCAATCGCGTTGAATGTCGCGTCGGTCGGACGGCGTAGATGGACGATCTCGTCGGTAAAGGCCAGTGCCGCGCGCTGCACATCGTTAAAGCAGGTTGCCGATTTCCAGTCTTCCAGCGCGGCGTTTTGCTCGTCGGTGACGCCGACATTCTTGCCGATCCGCTTGTGGGCCACGATTTCATACGGCGCCTCGCACAGGATTCCCGTGCGCGTGATGGCGAGTTCCCGCACCACCGGATCGAGTTCGCCGCGATGGCGGATGGCGCCGCCGAGCCGGCAATATTGCTCAAAATAACTCGGCGAGTGCGCCATCATGCGGAAGATGTTGGCGTTGCGGTTCTTGTCGAGGATTTCGCGGGTGCGGTCATTCGATTTCGAAGTATCGCAATAGTCGATGCGGGCCATTATTCACCTAGGGTTTCCGTGACTTGTTTTATTGGGTGCCGGGTTCCATCCGAAACATTATCGAGCTGACGATGCCCGAGCAACGGCTTGCGGCGGTTCGCGATTTGGCGTCACGCCCGGAAATCGCTCTCAAAATTCCATCGGCTGCGCATAAACCGGCTGCATGCGAGCCAAAATGCCGCCGCATTGATGTTCGAGTCTGACATCGTCGATATTCGCCTGAGTGGGGACTCAATCCAGCGAATACTCGTCGTGGGGTGTTCCGAGTAAAAATTCCGGACTTCGTTCGCGTTTTCACGCAGCGATGAGCTATGCCCAAGTCTAGGGAGAACTGAATGAAGGAAGCCACTAAAAAGGCGGCCTCGGAAGCGCTCGCGCAAACGCTGGCGGTGACGGCCATGCTCGTCATCGCCAGCTTTATCTTTTACTCTCGCTGAAGATCTCTTGTCCCGGACGCGGTGCGGTGCGCAGTGCCGCTCCGCCGAGCCGGGACCGATCTTGGTTAAAGATGGACCCCGGATCAGCAGCGTACCGCTCGCGCGCTGCGCCGCATCCGGGGAACGCCAGCCCCAAGCATCATCCCTGCAATACCACCGCATCAGACGCGCCCCCTGCCGGTCATGATTTGGCTTTCTCGAAATAGGGAACCAGACGGCCGGCGAATGGTGCGAACCGGGCCGTAACCTTATCGCCGATGGCGAGATCATGATCGCCATGTGCCATCATGCGAAATCCCTCGGCGGTATCGACCAGCACGATGTTGTAGGGAACGTGCGCGCGCGTCTCCGGCGTGGCGGCGCGGCAGACCAGTGAGGTCGCGTAGACCGTGCCGTTGCCGCTGGCGCGCTTTTCGACCGGATCAGGTGCGCCGCAAGCGATACAGAAGCTGCGGCGAAAATACTGCTGGCCCCCGCAGGCCGCGCAGCACTGATAGACGATCGCTTCCGTGCCCGCGGTCCAATCGGCGGGATGTTGCTTGGCGCCGTTCATCGCACCCGCTCCAGGAACATGCTGACATGCGACGACAGCACCCCGCCATCGCCATGCAGCAGCGCGATCGAGGCATCGCGCACCTGGCGATTGCCGGCACGCCCCGTCATCTGCAAATGGGTTTCAGCCAGATGCGCCATCGCGCCGCCGACGCCGCAATGACCGTAACTCAATAATCCACCATGGGTATTGAGCGGCATCGCGCCGTCGCGGTCAAAATAGCCGCTGCGCACGCGCGAAGCCGCCTCGCCGCGCCCGGCGAGGCCGAGGTCTTCCAGCAGCATTGCCAGCGTAATTGTGAAGCTGTCATAGACCGCTGCGTAGCGCACGTCGGAAATCGCGATACCCGAGTTTGCCTTGGCCCGCGCAATCGCAATTTCAGCGCCGAGTTCGCTTAAAGCCGGTGCAGCCGTGACATGCTGATGGGTATGCGCCTGCGCGCAGCCGCGCACGCGCACGCCGGTTTCGGAGGTAGCCTCGCGGCTGACCACGAACGCAGCACCTCCGTCCGACACCGGACAGCAATCCAGAAGTTTCAAGGGCAGCGCGACGGGTTTTGATGCCATCACGTCGGCAACCGTGATGGCGTCGTGGAATTGCGCGCCGGGATGGGTCAGCGCATGTTTGCGCATCAGCACTGCGAATTCGGCGAGGTCTTCCTGCGTCACGCCATATTCATGCATGTAACGCGAGGCGACGAGGCCGTAATAGGCCGGAATGGTCGGCCCCAGCGGCACCTCGTAATCGGGATGACCGACCTGGGCCAGCGCCAGGATCGAGGCATCGCGGCTCTGCCCGGTCAGCCGGTTCTCGCCACCCACGACCAGCACGTGTTTGGCCACGCCCGCTTCCACCAGATGATGCGCCAGCATGGTCATGGCCAGACCCGTCGCACCGCCAACTTGAACCGCATGCGCATAGGCCGGCTTGATACCGAAATGTTCGGCAAACACGGTCGCCAGCATGATGTGCGGCGCGACCGTGCTGTAGCCGCACAGGATGCCGTCGATCTCGGCGCGGCTCACGCCGGCATCCGCGATCGCAAGTTCGGCCGCCTTGCTCATCAGGTCGAGCGACGACGAGCCCTCATGCTTGCCGAATGCCGTCAGGCCAACGCCGGTGATAAAGCTCATGGCAGGACTTCGCGCTTTACCTTCGTCATTCCGGGATGCGCCCTCTTGGCGCAGGCCCGGAATCCATACTCCCGGCGGGGGTTATGGATTCCGGGCTCGCGCAAGGGCGCGCCCCGGAATGACGGTCTAAAATTTGCGAGCTTCATTCTCTAACATCCTTCCGCCGTGCCTGCCGCCGCTTTGGTCACGCCGTCGCGCACCATCGCGGCGATTTCTTCGGCGGAGTATCCGGCTTCACGCAAGATCTCGGCGCCGTGCTGGTTCAGCCGTGGTGCCAGCCGCGTCGGCTCTGCCGGTGTCTCCGACCAGGTAGCGGATACTTTCATGTTGCGGATCCGGCCTTCGGTCGGATGATCGACCACGGGAAAATAATTGGTCGCCACCAGATGCGGATCCTGCAACAGGCTCTCCAGATCGTGCATCGGCAGCACAGGCACATCGGCCTTATCGAGTAACTCGGTCCATTCGGCCGTGGTTCGGGTTTGGAAGATGCGGGCCAGTTCAGCATAGACCGTGTCGATATTGAGAGCACGCGCGGCGAAGGTCGCGAATTTCGGATTCTGGCGCAGATCTTCGCGTCCGGTGGCCTTGAAGAAATTGTCCCACTGTTTGTCGTTGTAGACGATCACGCAGATATAACCGTCGGAGGTTTTATACGGCCGCCGGTCGCGCGACAGGTGCCGCGCGTAGCCGCCTCTGTCGAGCGGCGGCTCGTAGGTGAGACCGCCCATGTGATCGCCCATCACGAAGCCCGCCATGGTCTCGAACATCGGGATATCAACGCGCTGGCCGCGCCCGGTGCGGTCGCGATGCACGAGGCTGGCGCAGATCGCGCCCACCGCAGTGAGCCCGACAATGCGGTCGACCAGCGCGTTCGGCACATAGCGCGGAACGCCGTCGCTGGTCTGCGCCATCAGAGCGGGCAGCGCGGTGGCGCCCTGGATCAGATCGTCATAAGCGGGCTTGGCCGCATAAGGGCCGTCCTGGCCGAAGCCGAACACGCCGGCATAGATCAGCCGCGGATTGATCTGCAGACACAGCGTCATAACCAAGCTGCAGCCGGGCCATCGCCTGCGGCCGCACATTGTAAACCAGCACATCGGCGGATGCGATCAGCCGCAGCACAGCGTCGCGCCCTGCCGGTTTCTTCAGATCAAGGCAGAGGCTGCGCTTGCTGCGGTTGGTGTTGAGGAACACCGGCCCCATGCCGGGATGCCGGGTCGGCCCGATCAGCCGCGTCACATCGCCTTCCAGAGATTCGATCTTGATGATGTCGGCGCCGTAATCGCCGAGCGTCTGGGTTGCGTACGGCCCCATCAGCACGGTCGTCATGTCGATGATCTTGACGCCCGATAGCGGTCCCATGGTTTGTTTCGCTCCCGGCGATGTGGTGATGGCGCGTTGGTCTGTGCCAGCGTTTGTGGATGTCACGGGCCTAGTAACGGCAGGCCGCCGGGAAGATCAATGGCGCCCGGCGTATGGGCGTATGCGCGCGGAGCGATGAACACCAGGTCGTCATTCCGGGGCGCGAGCGAAGCGAGCGAGCCCGGAATCCATGACCCCCGTTTTCAAGTTCGGCGCTGAACGCTGCCACAGGGCGTATGGATTCCGGGCCTGCGCCAAGGGGCGCATCCCGGAATGACGAAAGGAAATTGAATCCTGGACGACATCAACTCGATACGACTTGGCGTTCTCGCCGCGCGATGCGCCCGAGTTTTGCGTAATTCGTCCGCCCAACAAAGGGCGTGGGCGCTACCCCAAGGGGGAGCGGGGAATGCCGGGTGCCCGTTGCACCCGCAGCCGCGTGCGCGAAGTGTAGTAAGCACACGCGTTAGTCACCACGGTCGCACCGGGATCACCCGGCATTCCCGCACGCAATGGTTTTAACAGCTTATTTCGCGCTCTCCCTGGTGACCGGGCTTTCTTGCCACCGTCGCCGGCGGAATTGCTTCCACCAACTTGACGCCAGCGTCGGGGCGTCAGGACCACACGACTTCACCGTCCGCATCAGCGCCATTCGTCATAAGCGCATCCGCGTCCACCGCATCCCCTGCCCTACGTTCGTGACGATCGCGAAGCGCCCCTTTGTAGTGGGCCGGGATGGCAGGAGGTATGCAGGTGATTTGGGTCCGAAAGCAAGTAAAATTTCTGATTTTCCGAAATTATCTATTGCCACCGCATGCCCGTTCGCCTGATAGCGCGCGTGCTGCCGTCATCCCCGCGCAACGGCTTCGCCGTCATCCTGAGGTGCAAGTCTCTTCGGCGAGCCTCGAAGGATGGCATCATGGCGTGCGGCCATCCTTCGAGGCGCGCAAGAGCGCGCACCTCAGGATGACGGAGAGTGTGTAGCCGTAGATGGCCCCCTACTTCGCCGGCTCCAGCAACGACACGTAGTTGGCGACCGCCGCACCGCCCATGTTGAAGATGCCGGCGAGTTTGGCGTCCTTGATCTGCATGCCTTCGGGCGCTTGACCGAGTAACTGCATGGCGCTCAGCACATGCATGGAGACGCCGGTGGCGCCGATCGGGTGGCCCTTGGCTTTCAGACCGCCGGACGGATTGATCGGCAGCTTGCCGTCCTTCTGGGTCCAGCCTTCCTTGATGGCGCGCGCGCCCTGTCCCCTCGGCGTCAGTCCCATCGCCTCGTATTCGATCAGTTCGGCGACGGTGAAGCAGTCATGGGTTTCGACAAAGGACAAATCCGAAAGCTGGGCGCCTGCCGACTGCAGCGCGCGCTGCCAGGCGATGCTGCAACCTTCGAACTGCAGGATGTCGCGCTTCGACATCGGCAGGAAATCCTGGGCATGCGCGGTGGCCCTGATGTTGACGGCCTTGCCCATCGATTTGGCGGTCTCCGAATCCGTCAGCACCAGTGCGGCGGCGCCGTCCGAGACCAGCGAACAATCCGTGCGCTTCAGCGGCCCGGCGACATAGGGATTCTTCTCGCTTTCGGAGCGGCAGAATTCGTAGCCGAAATCCTTGCGCATCTGCGCATAGGGATTGGCGACGCCGTTTTTGTGGTTCTTGGCCGCGATCATCGCCAGCGCATCGGACTGGTCGCCGTATTTCTGGAAGTATGCCTGCGCGATCTTGCCGAACACGCCGGCGAAGCCGCCGGGGGTGTCGCCGTCCTCCGGCAGATACGACGCGCGCAACAGGTTGCGGCCGATCTCGGCTGCCGGCGTCCGCGTCATCTGCTCGACGCCGACGACGAGCACGATCTTGGCGGCACCAGATGCAATGGCCCGCACACCCTGATGCACCGCCGCCGAGCCGGTGGCGCAGGCGTTCTCGACCCGGGTCGCCGGCTTGAACCGCAATTGCGGGTCGGCCTGCAGCACCAGCGACGCCGTAAAATCCTGCGGCGAGAACCCGGCGTTGAAATGCCCGAGCACGATTTCATCGACGTCGCCTGCGGAAATGCCGGCATCGGCGAGCGCATCGGTCGCCACGCGGACCACAAGGCTCTCGACGGTTTCGGTATCGAACTTGCCGAACGGCGTGTGGGCCCATCCGACGATGCTGGCTGTCATGGTTTTCTCCCGTGGTTATGCAAGAATCCGGCTTATTGAGATCAGGCGGCGAACTTACCACCCAATTCATCCTCGATGTGATTCCGAATGATGTCGTCGAAGGTCTTTTCGGCGGTGGTGAAGCCGAGCTTACGGGCCCGGCTGGCGTCGAAATTGCGCGGCCAGCCGTCGACGATCCCCATGATGAACGCGTCCGGTTCGCGCTTGATCCGCGCCGCCACCTTGTCGCCCGCCACCCGCTTCAGGGCCGCGATCTCTTCGCCGACGGTCGCCGAAAGGCCGGGCATGGTGAGGTTGCGGCGCGCGCCCGCCGTCGCCGTATCCATGGTCGCGGCGTGGATCAGAAAGCCGACCGCCGAACGCGGCGAGGCATGCCAGTGGCGGACGTCCTCGGACA
Organism: uncultured Pseudomonadota bacterium; assembly: GCA_963819325.1. Lineage (GTDB taxonomy): Bacteria > Pseudomonadota > Alphaproteobacteria > Rhizobiales > Xanthobacteraceae > Bradyrhizobium. The sequence goes on along the minus strand of CAWFVT010000012.1, from coordinate 65,884 downwards.
CCGGCAGCACCGCTTCCTGGCCGGCGAGCGGCTCGCGCAGAATATTGGAGAAAAATCCGGAGGCCGCCTTGTTGGGAAGGCCGGGACGGATGCAGATGGTCGGCAGGCGGATGCCAATGCCGTCCATGAAGCCGCGGCGCGAGTAATCGGCGAGCAGCAATTCGCCGATCGCCTTCTGGGTGCCGTAGCTCAATAGCGGCGTATGGAAGAATTCATCGCCGATCGCGTCCGGAAACGGCGCGCCGAACACGGCGATCGACGAGGTGAACACCACCCGGGGCTTGTAACCGCCGCCGATCAGCCGGATCGCATCCAACAACATCCGGGTGCCGTCGAGATTGATGCGATAGCCCTTGTCGAAATCGAGTTCGGCCTCGCCGGAAACGATCGCCGCCAGATGGAAGATCACATCGGGCCGATCCGCCACCAGCTTTTCAGCAGCACCGGGCACGGCGAAGTCGCAGGTCACGGTATGAATCGGAAATCCTGCGTGAGCGGGTTTGGCCGGCGCCACCACGTCCTGCAGCGTCATCCGCGTGATGTCGCGAGACCCGAGACGGCCGTCGCGCAACAGCCGCTCGGTCAATTTGCGGCCGACCATGCCGGCGCCACCCAGAACCAATATGTGCAAGACGTATCTCCCTCTTGTTTCTTCGTTCTTTATTCTTGATTGAACCAGCCTGCCAACGAACTCACTTCACCTCTCCCCTTGTGGGAGAGGTCGGATCGCATCGTTAGATGCGATCCGGGTGAGGGGTTGCGACCTATCGTCAGGCTGTAACCCCCACCCCAACCCTCTCCCACAAGGCGAGAGGGGGCGCGCGTTGCATCCGCAGATCAATCCAATCTCATGGTCCCCCTGACGTTTACACGGGACGGCTATGAAATAGCCTATCAGCAGCCATGTCGAAACCGGGATCGGAATGGCCGGATCGGCGTGATTTGGCCGGGTCTTACCAGAGTTTTTCGACGAAGTCGCCGGATCAAAATCGTCCTCGTTCCCTTCCCGCCGCGAACGTTGCGAACCGCGCGGTGACGTGCAAACATCGGCCGCCATCACAAAGATTGCGCACGAAAACAAGGCCTGTGCGCTGCGGGAGAGAATCATGAACAAGCCGCTTACCGGAATCCGACGCAAACTCCGCTCCAGCGAGTGGTTCAACAACCCGCACAACCCGGGAATGACCGCGCTCTACCTCGAGCGCTATCTGAATTACGGCCTCACCCGCCATGAGCTGCAATCCGGCAAGCCCATTATCGGCATCGCGCAGACCGGCAACGATCTGTCGCCCTGCAACCGCCATCACCTCGAACTCGCGCATCGCGTGCGCGAGGGAATCCGCGCCGCCGGCGGTTTCGTGATGGAATTTCCGGTGCACCCGATCCAGGAGACCGGCAAGCGCCCGACCGCGGCGCTCGATCGCAACCTCGCTTATCTCGGCCTGGTCGAGATTCTGTTCGGCTATCCGCTCGACGGCGTGGTGTTGACCACCGGCTGCGACAAGACCACCCCGGCCTGCCTGATGGCGGCTGCCACCGTCAACATGCCGGCCATCGTGCTGTCGGGTGGGCCAATGCTGAACGGCTGGCACAAGGGCCAGCGTACCGGTTCCGGCACCGTGGTCTGGAAAGCGCGCGAGGAGCTCGCCGCGGGCGAGATCGACTATGAGGAGTTCATGAGCATCGTGGCCTCCTCCGCCCCCTCGATCGGCCACTGCAACACCATGGGCACCGCCTCCACCATGAATTCGCTGGCCGAGGCCTTGGGGATGTCGCTGCCGGGCTGTGCCGCGATCCCCGCGCCCTATCGCGAGCGCGGCCAGATCGCCTACGAGACCGGCACCCGCATTGTCGAAATGGTCTGGGAGGATTTGAAGCCCTCCGACATCCTGACACGCCGGGCGTTCGAGAATTGCATCGTCATCAACTCGGCGATTGGCGGCTCGACCAATGCCCCGATCCATATCAACGCGCTGGCCCGCCATATCGGCGTAGAATTGTCGATCGACGATTGGCAGAAATTCGGCCACGACGTCCCGCTGCTGGTGAACATGCAGCCGGCCGGCTTTTACCTCGGCGAAGAGTACCACCGCGCCGGCGGCGTGCCGGCGGTGGTGCGCGAACTGATGCAGCACAAGCGCATCCACGAAGACGCCATGACCGTGAACGGGCGCACCATGGGCGACAACTGCCGCGAGGCCCCGAAGGCCGATGGCGACGTGATCTGGACCTACGACAAGCCCCTGGTGAAGGACGCCGGCTTCCTGGTGCTGCGCGGCAATCTGTTCGATTCCGCGATCATGAAGACCAGCGTGATTTCAAAGGAATTCCGCGACCGCTATCTGATCAACCCCAAGGATCTGAATGCGTTCGAGGGACGCGCCATCGTGTTCGAGGGCCCGGAGGATTACCACAAGCGGATCGACGATGCCTCGCTCAACATCGACGAGCACTGCATCCTGTTCGTGCGCGGCACCGGCCCGATCGGCTATCCCGGCGGCGCCGAAGTCGTGAACATGCAGCCGCCGGCAGCGCTCATCAAGCGCGGCATCCTGTCCCTGCCCTGCATCGGCGATGGCCGGCAATCCGGCACCTCGGGCTCGCCGTCGATCCTGAATGCGACGCCCGAAGCCGCCGCCGACGGCGGACTTGCGATCCTCAAGACCGGCGACAAGGTGCGCATCGACCTCAACAAGGGCAGCGCCAACATCCTGATATCGGACGAGGAGCTGAAGCGGCGGCGCGCCGAGCTGAAAGCCAAGGGCGGCTTCCCCTATCCGGCCAACCAGACGCCGTGGCAGGAGCTCTATCGCTCCACCGTCGGCCAGCAGGCCACCGGCGCCTGCATGGAGTTCGCCACCCGCTATCAAGACATCGCCGGCAAGGTCGGCGTGGCGAGGGATAATCATTAGAACGACACGTCGTCATTGCCGGGCTTGACCCGGCAATCCATCATCTTTCAGAAAAGGATGGATACGCGGGTCAAGCCCGCGTATGACGCAAAAATAATCGCCGACAAATTAAGGAAGAAGCGAATGTCAGACCGCCTGAAGGGCAAGCGCGCCGTTGTCACCGCCGCGGCCGCGGGCATCGGACGCGCCTGCGCCATAGCGTTCGCGCGCGAGGGTGCGACCGTGATCGCCACCGATATCGATGAAAAGGGCATCGCCTCCCTCGCCAAGGAAGGTATCGCCGAAACGGCCCGGCTCGACGTCCGCAGCACCGCTGACGTCGACGCCTTCGCCAAGCGCGTCGGCAAGGTCGACGTGCTGCTCAACGCGGCGGGTTTCGTGCATCACGGGACCATCCTGGAGTGCTCCGAGCAAGACTGGGATTTTTCGTTCGACCTCAACGTCAAGTCGATGCACCGGACCATCAAGGCGTTCCTGCCGGCGATGCTGGCGGGCGGAGGCGGCAGCATCATCAACATCTCGTCCTGCGCGGCGCTGCGCCCGCCGGCTAATCGTTACGTCTACAGCGCCTCCAAGGCCGCGGTCTCGCTGCTGACGCGCGCGGTTGCGCTCGACTTCGTCAGCCAGGGCATACGCTGCAACAGCATCTGCCCCGGCACCGTGGAAACACCCTCGATGCTGCAGCGCGCCGCCGCAGCCGGCCCGGACGGAAAGGAAAAATTCGTTGCGCGCCAGAAGATGGGCCGGCTGGGCACTGCGGAGGAAATTGCTTCCATGGCCGTGTATCTCGCAAGCGACGAAGCTGCGTTCACCACCGGAGTCGACCTGCTCGTCGACGGCGGCTACATGCTCTGACATTCATCCGACCCGAGGTTTTCCACCATGAACAAGATCGATCTGAACGGCCGCCACGCCGTGGTCACCGGCGGAGCCCAGGGTTTCGGGCGCGCCATTACCGAGCGCTTCATTGCCTCCGGCGCCAAGGTCGCGATCTGGGATCACGATTTGGCGTTTGCCGAGAGGACTGCCAAGGAAATCGGCGCCGGGGTCACCGCGCTCAAGGTCGACGTCTCGGATTGGGCCGCGGTGGAAAAGGCAACGGACACCACGCTCAAGGCGTTCGGCAAGATCGACATTCTGGTCAACAATGCCGGCATCGCCGGCATCAACAAGACGGTATGGGAAACCGACCTCGACGAATGGCGCAAGGTGCTGCGCATCAACCTCGACGGGCCCTTCATCTGCTGCAAGGCGATCGTGCCCGCGATGGTCAAACAGAAATACGGCCGCATCGTCAACATCGCCTCGATCGCCGGCAAGGAAGGCAACCCCAACGCGGCGCATTACTCGGCCTCGAAGGCCGGCCTGATCGCTTTGACAAAGTCGCTCGGCAAGGAACTCGCCGCCCACGACATCGCCGTCAACGCGGTGACGCCGGCCGCGGCCAAGACTGCGATCTTCGACCAGCTGACGCAGCAGCATATCGACTTCATGCTGTCGAAGATTCCGAAGGGGCGTTTCGTTCTGGTACAGGAGCTGGCGGCGATGGTGGCGTGGCTGGCCTCGGAGGACTGCGCGTTCTCCACCGGCGCGGTGTTCGACATTTCCGGCGGGCGGGCGACGTATTAGAGCCGGCCTGCCGCAATATCCGGGAACGGTTCCCCAATGAAGCGGGCGCATGCTAGCGTCGTCCAAGAGTTGAACCGGTCAGGATCATCGATTGCTCGCTAACAGCACACTCTATGCCGTGTCGGTCTGGGTTTTGCCGCTCGTGATCGCCATCACCTTCCATGAGGCCGCCCACGGCTTTGTCGCGCACCGGCTTGGCGACAACACCGCCTGGCAGCTTGGCCGCGTCAGCTTCAATCCGCTCAAGCACATCGATCCGTTCGGCACCCTGATCCTGCCGGCGGTGCTGCTGTTGTCGCATTCGCCGTTTCTGTTCGGCTACGCCAAGCCGGTGCCGGTGAATTTCCGCAACCTGCGCCATCCCCGGATCGACATGGTCTGGGTGGCGCTGGCCGGTCCTGCCACCAATATCGCGCTCGCCTTGGTAGCGGCGGCTGCCTTTCACCTGCTGGCCTACGCGCCTGCGAATGCTGCGCAATGGATTGCCGAAAATCTAAAAAACGCCCTCGTTATCAATGTCGTGCTGGCGATTTTCAACATGCTGCCGATCCCGCCGCTGGACGGCGGGCGGGTCGCGGTGGGCTTGCTGCCCAATGTGCTGGCGGTGCCGCTTTCGCGGCTGGAACCGTACGGGATGCTGATCCTGATCGGATTTCTGATCCTGCTGCCGATGCTCGGCAGCCAACTCGGTCTAAATCTTGATGTTATTTCGGCGATACTGCGGACGGCGACCGGGTATGTAATCTCGCTACTTCTCCTCGTGACCGGCAACGCGTAATTGAAGTCGACGACCCGCCGAAGAGCTGAATTCATGGTGATCAAAGCTGCCGACATGATGATCGCCCGACGTGCCGACACCAAGGCGCGGGCGGATTTTGCGACCTGGAAAATGATGGCAAAGCTGAATGGCGCCTCGGCGCTGCCTGACGAAGCGCAAGCCTTCCTGGCGCGCTATCAGGCACTGCTCAAGGACATGCCGGAGCCGAAGGCGACGGAGACCATCATCCAGCTCGTTTACAGAAGCTATTACGGCGAAATGGGCGGCACCGGCGTACCGCCCGACGTCAAGGCCCAAACCAGCGATCCGGTCATCGGCAACGTCACGGCCTTCCGGCGCCCGCCGGCCCCACAGCCCAAACCGGTGAGCGGTTCGAACGCCAAGCCGCGGCTCCCGGTGGCCCTGATATTTGCCTGCCTCGTCGTCGTCTATGCCGGGATCCGCTACTTCCTGCAGTAATGCGCATTCGCCCCCGAGCAGGACTTCCTGGCGGAATACCGCGCGTTAGCTTCGCCCCTTGACCCGGAAGATCACCGGCAAGGTGAAATTCAGTCCCTCATCGGCGACCAGCGGCGGCGGCATCGGCACCGGATCGGATTTTCGCACCATCGCCAGGGCTGCTTCATCGAAAGCCGTATCGCCGGATCCCTTGACGATGTTGGCCGAGAGCACATGACCCAACCGGTCGAGCGCGAAGCTGATCAGGATCTCGGCGCTCTTTTCCGAACGTTCCGAGGGATAACGCTTGTGCTTGTCGAGATGCGCGACCAGCTCCTTCTGCCAGGTCGCGCGCATCCGCTGCACGCTTTCTCCGGTGCCTTGCACGGGAGCCACCGAACGCGGGCCTTCCGGGATGGCTTCGGTAGAGGGCGTGGCAGTAGCTTCGGCGGCCACCGATTCCATTGAAGCCGATGTTTGGACCGCGGCGACCTTGGGATCGTCTTCCTTGGGCTTCTTCGAGTTGTTCGGCGCCACCACCAGATCGGGATCCTCGGTTTCGGTCGGCACGTCCTTGGGCAGTTCGGTTTCCTTGACCTCGGCCTTTTGCTCGGCCAGCGCCGGCGAAGCGACCGAGGCATCGGCATCCGGACCCGGTGGCAGATCGGTGGCTTCAAGGTGCGGCGATTGCATCTCCAGTCCGACCTCGATCGCAGGCGCGCCCAGCGAATCGTCGAAATCGTCGTTCTGCAGATGCGCCACTGCCAGCGCCACGCCGCCGACATGAAGCACGAGCGCGCCTACCGCTGCGAAAATCCACAGCCGCCAGGAAGGTTTTTGCTCGGTGTTGAGGTCGGACATCTCGCTCTCGCCGGCGCTCAGGGGTTGGGGCTTGCAGGCCCCGGCGGTGATTGCGCCGCATCCGGCACGCCTTCGAGCGCCACCAGCTTGATTTTGGTGTAGCCGCCGGCGCGCAGGATTTCCAGCACGTCCATCATTTCGCCGTAGGGCACCGCGCGATCGGCGCGCAGAAAGATGGGGCGATCCTTGTTCACGTCAGACATCGCATCGAGCGAACGAACCAGGTCGACCCGCTTGACCGGGTTTTCCCCGATCGCCACCGCGAGGTCCGGCTTGATGCTGACATAGGTCGGCTTGTCCGGCTTCTTCTGCGGGGTCGCGGTCGACGACGGCAGATCGATCGGAAGGTCGACGGTCGACAGCGGCGCCGCCACCATGAAGATAATCAAAAGCACCAGGATGACGTCGATGAAAGGCGTGACGTTGATATCATGCGTTTCCGCAAAATCGCTGTCGTCGTCGAGTTCGCTGTCTGCGATCGAAGCGCCCATCGCCTACTCCGCCGCGCGGGAATGCGAAACGCCGTGACCGCTGATGTGGGTGCGATCGAGATCGCGCGACAGCAGCCGGCCCGCGGCGCCTGACGACCGGCCGACCAGTTCGAGGTAACCTTTGGTTACACGGGAAAAATGATTGTAGATGATCACGGCCGGGATCGCCGCGACCAGGCCGAATGCGGTGGCCAGCAGCGCCTCGGCGATGCCCGGCGCCACCACGGCCAGGTTCGTGGTCTGCGATTTCGAGATGCCGATAAAGCTGTTCATGATGCCCCAGACGGTGCCGAACAGTCCCACGAATGGCGAGGTCGCCCCGATGGTGGCCAGCAGTCCCATGCCGAGCCGGATCCGGCGCGCTTCGGCGCGCACGATCTCGGCAAAGCTAGAGGCCGCCCGTTCCTTGATGCCGCTATCGCTGGAGATGCCCGCCGACAGCCGCGCCTCGCGCATCGCCGCCGCCAGCAACGCCGATAACACGCTGTCCTTTGCGCCAAGCGCGAACTGCGCCTCCGACAGCGATCTCGCGTCGCTGATCTTGGCAAGGGCGTTGCGCAGTTTGCGCTGAACCAGCGACAGCTCGATCATTTTCGCAATGAAGATGGTCCAAGTCACCAGCGAGGCGAACGCGAGACCGATCATCACCGCCTTGACCAGGACGTCCGCCGCCAGAAACATCGACCACGGCGACAATTCACGGAGGGCGACGGCCGTCGACTTCAGCGTCCTGCCGCCGCTATCGGCAGGCGCCGCCGCCGGATCGGTCGATGCAGGCGGAGCGGACTGAGAGGCAGGCTCGGACTGAACCGCCGGAGACGGCCCGGGAGCGGACTGAACAACCGCTGCCGACGCGGGAGCCTGCGCCGGCGATGCAACCGGCTGCGTCGTAACCGCAGGCGACGGGACGGCAGCAGGCGGCGCGGCAACGACGGGCGCCGCCGTCGGTGCAGGCACCAGTTGTTGCGGCGCGGGGGACGGAGCCGGTTTCTGCTGCGCTAGCGAAGGCGACACCGTCGCCAACGCGAACATGACAACAGCGATCGCTCGGAAAGTTGATGTGTTCATACTTCGGCCCAGTAGCGGATCAGATTGTGATAGATACCAGTCAATTTGACCGTTTCAGGGTCATCTCGCCCAAGACGTTCGACCAGGGCCTGAATTGCAGTGTCGAGATCGAAGATCAGGCTGCGGGCGTGGGCATCTCGTATCATGCTCTGCAGCCAGAAAAAAGACGCAACGCGCATGCCTCGTGTGACCGGCGTGACCATATGCAAACTAGACGCAGGATAAACCACGAGATCGCCGGCCGGCAGCTTGATTTCATGCGATCCGTAGACGTCCTCGACCACGAGTTCGCCGCCGTCATATTCATCCGGCTCCGATAAAAACAACGTGACCGACAGATCGGTCCGGATGCGCAAGCCGGTCAGATGATCGCCGCGTACCGCATTATCGACGTGGATGCCGAAATGATGCCCGTCGGCCGCGGCATAGCGGTTGAACAGCGGCGGGAAGATCTGCAGCGGGATGGCCGCGGAAATGAACCGTGGATTGGCCGATAGCGCCGAAATGATGCGACGGCCGAGCTTGCGCGCGACCTCGCCGTCCGGCGGCAATTGCTGGTTTTTCTTTACCAGCGCCGATTGCGCCCCGGCCGTGGAGCGGCCGTCCTCCCAGGCACAGCCGTCCATGATGCGGCGGAAATCCGCCACATCCTCCTTGCTCAGCACCTCCGGAACACAGATCAGCATCTATCCGGCAATCAGAACCTCGCTGAGACTATCCAATCAGAACCTCGCCGAGAGCATCACGGATGCTGTACGGCCGGGCGCTTCCAGGACGAACGGCGTCGCACTTTGATACAACGCGGTGTAGTAGAGCTTGTTGAAGATGTTGTTCACGAACAACTTCACCTGCCAGTTCTTGTTGATCCTCGCCTCCGCGAACGCATCGAAGCGCCAGAAGCTCGGAATCGACGTGCCCTGGTTGGCGGCAAGCAAGGTGCCGCCATACATCTGGGACCGATAGACGGCCTGTCCGCCAAGCTCCCAGACATCGGTGAGCTGATATTTGCTGAGCAGGCTGAAAGATTGATTGGCGATGTTGGCAAGCGGAAGACCGACGTTTGTCGGGAACAATACAGGGTTGGCGGAGGGAACCAGCGACTTCGTCACCTCCGTTTTCATCAGCACCAGGCCGCCGAACACGCTCCATTTGTCGGTGATCTTGCCGGCAACCTCGAGATCGATGCCCTGGATTCGATAAGCAGCACCCGCGGTGATGCAGGAAACCGTGCCTATTGTAGTCGAAGTCGAGGGACAAGTCGGGTTTGTCGGGGTTGCATTCACCGCCTCACGCGCATTGGTGACGTCGGTCTGGAACAATGCGCCGCTCACGAGCAGATGCCGATCGAACAATTCCCATTTGTTGCCGACTTCGATCGCCCGGTTCTGCTGCGGCCCGAAGATCTGGTTCGCACCACCGTTGATGATCGGGGCCAACCCGCCGTAGTTGGCGCTGGTTCCGTCAAACTCGGCGCCCACCGGATTGGATGACGTCGCATAGGCAACATAGATGCTGGTAATCGGGATCGGCTTCCACGTGGCGCCCAGGTTGAAGTTGGGCATCAAGAAATCAGCGGCCTGCTGCCCGAACTGGCCGAGGACAGAGCCTGACGTGCCGAAACCACTGGTTTTGATATCGTAGTTGTCGTAGCGGAAGCCGCCATTGAGGATCAAAACATCATGGTAATTCGCGCTATCGATCACATACCCGCTGGTGGTGTCGATGGCGATCTTGGTGGGCTTTCCCGTCAGCGTCGGGGTCCCCGAAAACGGCAAGAATGTAAATTGCGGATTGGAAATGCTCACGCCGGCCAGAGACCCACCGCCGTTGAATCCGCCCGGCAGCGCCTCCGAGCTCAAGCCGGTATAGGTGTCGATGCTGGAGGTCTCGCGGGCCACCTCGACGCCGGCAACCGCGGTGTGATGCCAGCCAAAGGTGTCGAACTTGTAGGTCGCCTCGGTCTGGTTATCGACCACGTCGGTCGGCTGGTAGCGGCTCTGCGGATTGGCAGTCAGGGTTCCTACTGCTCCCTTTCCGCCAGTCGCGTAAATGGGCGATTCAGGAAGCGTCCCGATGTAGTTCAGCAGCGACTGCGAAGCTCTGACCTTGTCGCTGATCACGAGATCTGGGGTGATCTGAATTTCGGCGTTGAGCGTGCCGATATCCTGGTGAACCGAGTAGAAATCGCGGTCGGCGAAGCCGTAGAAATTGTTGCGGTTGATGCCGAAATCAGGGGCTGGGCCGCCGGCCGTTGTGGTAAAGACCTGGCCGCTGACCCCGGTGGCCCCGGGCCGAAAATACGGCACGCCGAAGTCGGGCAATCCGTGGATGTCCGTATGAATATAGTTCGCGGTCACCTTCACCGCGTCATACGGCGTCCACTTGGCCGCGACGAAGCCGCCGCCGCGGTCGTCGGCGGTGAAGTTGCGGCCCTCGACGCCGGCATCCTGGAACAGGCCGCCGGCGCGGATGGCCAGGGTCGGGCTGATGACCTGGTTGACATCGAGTACGACGCGCTTGGTAGTGTCCGTTCCAAACGTCGTATCCATGTTGTAGAAGTTTTGTTCGGTGGTCGCCTGCTTGGTGACGATATTGATCGCGCCACCCGTGGTGCCGCGACCGGCAAACGATGAGCCGGGGCCGCGCAGGATCTCGATCTGCTCGGTGAAGAAATTCTCGCGGACGCTGACGCCGGAGTTGCGAATCCCGTCGATGAATATGTCATTACGGGTGTCGAAGCCCCGGACGAAGAACCGGTCGCCAAAGGCGTTGCCGCCCTCGCCGGTCCCGAGCGTCACGCCGGCGGTGTTCAGCACTGCCTGCTTCAGCGACGTGGCGTTTTCGTCCGCCAGCACTTCCTTGCTCAGGACCGTAATCGTCTTCGGCGTATTCAACAGCCGTTCGGGAAATTTTCCCGATGCCTGGACATGATCGACCTTGTAGGGCGCCGCCGCGTCCGCATAGGGGTTGCGGTCCGGGCTCAGGGCACCTGCGTTGGGAAACGGCACCGGGGCGACTTGCGCAGTTTGCGTCCGATGCGGCGCGCGCCGCAAGGCTGTGCGGGCGCGAACATGGTCGGACGACGGTCTCGAGGCGGCCGGGCGCGGGCGAGCAACCGGCGCATCCACCGTTACCGGCGGCAACGGTCCCTGCTGCGCTTCGGCGCCCGAGAACGAGGCGACCGCCATCAGGCCGGCGACTGCCGAAACCTTGCGGCCGGAATAATTGTCGAATGTTTCGCCGACCGAGTTCATCGCCGCGTTCAAACGCAGCGATCCCGGCCTCTTTGCCCTGTTCATTGAAGTACGCCCCCAAAACCAAATTGAGTCTGCTCATGCACCCCACAGCGACGAGCAACTTCATCTTGGTTATCGAACGTAAAATTTCGGGTCAATCCGATTACGGCGCCGTAATGTTTGAATCTATCCAGATCAAAACGATTCTAAATCACAGTTTGAAATCGTTCTAAAATCATATTCGAAGCGTTCTAAACTGGTGCGAAGAAATGCCTGTAAATCGGGCCTTTTTCGACTTTCTGGTTCCGTACGTGTCGATCAATCCACACTCGGCGCCTTCATCAGCGAGAACAGCTCGTCGATGGTCTGTTGCGCTGTCAACCTCACGCGATCGGTGTTTTCCATGCCTGCAATGTTGACGCCCTTCGCCACGGCTTTGATCTCGTCACGAAAGTCGGTGAGAAAGCGCAACGGATCGGACTGCCCATTGGCGACACGGGCAATCAGGCCGGCGATCAGGAGCTGACAAGCGATCATGCGTCCGTTCAATTCATCCATCATGCGTTCCTGACTGGCTGCGTGGGTTGCGCGGTGATACGGGCGGGCCAACTCCGCTTACAACCAACTCGCGCAATGATTCAATTTGAAAAAATGTCGCGACGTCATGCAAACGCGGCGAGCGTCAGGACGTTCAGGCGACCAGCCGGATGGCCCCGCGATTATTTGGCGGCGATATCGCCGGGTTCGGTGAAGCCCTTGATACGCTCCTTGATGTCCTTGAGCGTCTCGAGACTGGTCTGCAACGCGGCCGAGGGAATGTCCTGCAGCACGTCGATCGCAATGGAGTCGCGCAGGCTGTCGAGATCGTCGACCAGTTGGCGCCCGCTTGCGGTGAGAAACAACCGGTTGGCGCGCCGGTCCCTGGGGTCGTGCCGGCGCTCGAGCAGGCCGTGCTCGACCAGCCGATCGAGCAGGCGCACCAGCGAGATCGGCTGCAATTCGAGCACTTCAGCCAGATCGACTTGCGACAATCCTTCCTGCTGCCGCAACCTGAACAACACGATCCACTGCGCGCGCGTGGTGCCGCGGCCCTTGGCGCGCTGGTCGATATAGTTGCGCAGCAACCGCGAGCTTTCGACGATTTGCGCAATCAGCTGGCGTTTCAGATCGAGCGACATAGTGGTGGCGGGTCCCAAAGCTTTCCAATAATTTAGAATTCTCAAGTGTTAGTGTGTTTACACATTAAGTGCATGCATATTATGTAGCTGCTGGAAGTTTATTTGAAGAAGCTACACGCTACTTTGAACCAATGAGGTCAAATGACCCGAGCTCGAACCATCCGCTGGATTGCGTTGATCGCAGCCATTGCTGCGCTGGGGTTCTTCGGCTTGCAGCAATATCGCGGCGCGAGTCCGGGCGCGCAGGCTGAGAACGCTCAAAAGCGTTCCGCTGCCCCGGCACCCAAACCCGTCCCGGTGACGATTGCGTCGGTCGAGAAGGCGGATTTCCCGGCCTATCTGTTCGGTCTGGGATCGGTCCAGGGATTGAACACCGTCGTCGTCCGCACCCGGGTGGACGGTCAGATCGACAAGATCGCCTTTCAGGAAGGGCAATTGGTGAAGCAGGGTGACATCCTCGCCGAGATCGACCCGCGTCCGTACCAGGCAGCGTACGATCAGGCGGTGGCCAAGAAGGCCGGGGACGAATCCCATCTGGCCAATGCCAAGCTCGATCTTCATCGCTACGTCAGCCTCGGCGAATTCGCGACCAAGCAGCAGACCGACACCCAGACTTCCACGGTCCAGCAGCTCATCGCCCAGATCGCCGGCGACGTTGCCGCCATCGCAAACGCCAAAACCCAGCTCGATTATGCGACCATTCGCGCGCCGCTGGCGGGCGTCACCGGTTTTCGTCTGGTCGACCAGGGCAACATCGTCAACGCCTCTACCCAGACCGGCATCGTCACGATCGCCCAGATCGAACCGATCGCCGTGATCTTCACGGCACCGGAGGAACAGCTTCCGGAAATCAAGGCTGCGCTTGCTTCGCAACCGCCAAAGGTGATCGCGCTATCGGCCGACGGCAAGCGGGTGTTGTCCACGGGTACGCTCGCCTTGATCAACAACCAGGTCGACACTTCCAGCGGGACGATCCGCCTCAAGGCGATCTTCGAGAACAAGGATCACGCGTTGTGGCCGGGCCAATCGGTCTCGACGCGCTTGCTGGTCAAGACCCTCAAGGATGCCGTCGTTATCCCGGATAATGCGGTTCAACATGGCAGCGATGGTCTGTACACGTTCGTCGTCGACCAGGACAACAAGGCCAATCTGCGCAAAATCAAGGTCAGCCAGTCGGTCGATGGCCGATCGGTGGTCGATGAAGGCCTGACACCGGGACAGCGGGTGATTACCGCCGGCCAGTACCGGGTGCAGCCCGGCTCGGTGGTCTCGACCGCGATCGCGGATTCGGCACAGGCCCCGGCCAAGGTCCCATAGAATGAACGAGAGCATCTCGGCGCCGTTTATCCGATACCCCATCGCAACATCGTTGCTGATGGCCGGAATTCTGTTTGTCGGCCTGGTCGCCTACCCGCTATTGCCGGTCGCGCCGTTGCCGCAGGTGGACTTCCCGACCATCCAGGTATCGGCCAACCTCCCGGGCGCCAGTCCTGAGACCATGGCAACGTCGGTAGCGCAGCCGCTGGAACGGCAATTCGCCCAGATTCCCGGCATCACCCAGATGACATCAACGAGTTCGCTGAGCTCGACCTCGATCACCATCCAGTTCGATCTCAACCGAAGCATCGATGCCGCCACCAACGATATCCTCGGAGGCATCAATGCGGCGGGCGGCCAGTTGCCGAAAAGCCTGCCGACGCCGCCGACCTACCGGAAAGTCAATCCGGCGGACTCGCCGATCCTCCTGCTATCGATGACCTCGGACACGCTGCCGGTCACGGAAGTCGACGACTATGCCGACAACCAGATGGCGCAGCAGATCAGCCAGATTTCCGGCGTGGCGCAGGTCACCATCGGCGGCCAGCAGAAGCCCGCCGTTCGCATCCAAATCGATCCGGCCAAACTGGTTGCCAAGGGCTTGTCGCTGGAGGACGTCCGCAGCCAGCTCGCCGTTTCAACTGTCGACAATGCCAAGGGCAATGTGGATGGCGGTTCGCGCAGCTACACGATCTACGCCAACGATCAACTGCTGAAGGCCAAGGACTGGAACGACGTCATCATCGCCTATCGCAACGGTGGACCGTTGCGGGTTCGCGACATCGGAACCGCGGTCACCGGACCCGAGGACGCCAAGCAGGTGGCCTGGGCCAACGGCAAGCGCGGCGTCTTTCTCGTCGTGTTCAAGCAACCCGGCGCCAACGTCATCGACACCGTCGACAAGATCAAGGCGCAGCTGCCGCGGCTGATTGCGTCGATACCGCCGACCATCAAGGTCTCGCTCATCAGCGACCGCACCCAGACCATTCGCGCGGCGGTCACCGATGTCCAGTACACGCTGGGGCTGACGATTTTGCTCGTCGTGCTGGTGATCTTCATCTTTCTGCGCAGCGTGTGGGCGACCATCATCCCCAGCGTTACGGTTCCGCTGGCGCTGCTCGGCGCCTGTGCCCTGATGTGGGCGTTCGGTTACACGCTCGATAACCTGTCGCTGATGGCGCTGACGATTTCGGTCGGGTTCGTCGTCGACGACGCCATCGTGGTCCTGGAAAATATCACGCGGTATATCGAGGAAGGCGAAAGACCCTACGCCGCAGCGCTCAAGGGAGCCGGCGAGATCGGTTTCACGATCGTGTCGATCAGCGTCTCGCTGGTCGCCGTGCTGATTCCCCTGCTGCTGATGGGCGGCATCATCGGCCGCCTGTTCCGTGAATTTTCCATCACGCTTTCGATGGCGATTTTCGTCTCGATGGTGGTGTCGCTGACGCTGACGCCGATGATGGCGTCGCGCTTCCTGAAAGCGCATAGCGAGCAGGCCGCGCATGGCCGACTCTATCTGTGGAGCGAACGCTGTTTCGACGCGCTGCTGCGGGCTTACGAGCTGGGCCTCGATCTCGTGCTGCGATGGCGCCTGACGACGCTGCTGGTGTTCTTCGCGACGGTGGCGTTGTCGGGCTATCTGTTCGTTGTCATTCCCAAGGGCTTTTTCCCGCAGCAGGACACCGGACTGATCACCTCGATTACCGAGGCGGGACAGGACGTTTCCTTTGTCGAGATGACGCGCATTCAGGAAGAGATCGGCAACATCGTGCTGGCGGACCCGGATGTCGCCAGCACGGCGATGGCGATCGGCGGCGGCGGCAACGCGCTGAACAACGGACGCATGTACATCACGCTGAAGCCGCGCGACGAACGCAAAGACAACGCGCAACAGATCATTGCGCGGCTGCGCCCGCAGTTCGACAAGCTTGTCGGCGCGCGGGTGTTCATGCAGGCGGCGCAAGACGTCCGGCTGGGCGGCCGCGCGACGCGCACGCAGTTCGAATACACCCTGCAGGACTCCAATCTCGATGAACTCAATAGCTGGGCGCCCAAAATCCTGCAGAAGATGAAGACGCTGCCGATGCTGCGCGATGTCGCCACCGATCAGCAGACCGAGGGCACCACGCTGACATTGGCGATCGACCGCGACACCGCATCGCGCTACGGCATCCAGCCGCAATTGATCGATGACACCCTGTCGGACGCGTTCGGCCAGCGGCAGGTCGCGCAGTATTTCACGCAGATCAACAGCTATCATGTCATCCTTGAAATCCTGCCGGAGCTGCAGGGCAAGGTCGACAGCCTGAACAGCATCTACATCAAGTCGCCGCTGACCGGCGACCTGGTTCCGCTGTCGGTGTTCGCACACTGGACCACCGTTCCGGTGCAGCCGCTGTCGATCAGCCACCAGGGACAATTCCCGGCGACCACGATCAGCTTCAACCTCGCGCAGGGCGTCTCGCTGGGAGAGGCCACCACCGCGATCGAAAAAGCGGTCTCCGAGATGGGCGTGCCGGCCACCATCGCGAGCAGCTTCCAGGGCACCGCACAGGCCTTTCAGCAATCGCTCGGCACCGTGCCACTCCTGATCCTGGCCGCACTCGTCGTGGTCTATCTCATCCTCGGCATTCTCTATGAGAGCTACATCCATCCGCTGACGATCATATCGACCCTGCCCTCCGCCGGCGTCGGCGCGCTGGCGACGCTGATGCTGTTTGGCTATGATTTCAGCCTGATCGCGCTGATCGGAATCATTCTCTTGATCGGCATCGTCAAGAAGAACGGCATCATGCTGGTCGACTTCGCGATCGTGGCCGAACGCGACGAGCACCTGTCGCCGGAGGCAGCGATCCGCAAGGCGGCGCTGATCCGCTTCCGCCCGATCATGATGACGACGATGGCCGCCCTGCTCGGCGGCGTGCCGCTGATGCTGGGGACCGGCACCGGATCGGAGATCCGCCAACCGCTCGGCTACGCCATGGTGGGCGGCCTGCTCGTCAGCCAGGCGCTGACGCTGTTTACGACGCCGGTCGTCTATCTCTATCTCGATCGGCTCTCGAATGCGTTTTCGGAGATGGGGCGTTCGAAGACCATCGAAAGCGGGCGGCCGACGACCGACCACCGCTCGGCCAAGGAAGCCGCCGAATGACCGGATTTTGACGGCTTGACTTTGACCCGATACTTGCCCCTTTCTCGAAGGCCCTTTTCTGGAGCCGCAGTCCGTGAAAATTTCCGCAAAACTCGCCGTCCTGGCGGCCATTTTGGCTTTTGGCTGCGTTGGCGCGAGCCACGCCCAGCAAGCAGCCAAGTCCAAAAGCGCGCCCCACGCCGCCCAAACGACGCTGCCAGCCGCGCCCGCGGCCGACACCGCTGCGGCGGCCGCGCCGCAGTCCGGCTGGGCCGTGCGATGCTCCAGCGCCAGCCGCGAGGCCCCGCTGGAATGCGCGATGGAGGAGACCGCGGTGCTGAGCAAAACCGGACAGTTGATCGTTCTGGTCAACATTCGTGTGCCCAGCGACACCCGCGTACCGGTCGCCATGGTGCAATTGCCGCTCGGACTTAACCTTCCGGGCGGCGCCAAACTGCAGGTCGATGACGGCAAGACCGCGGATCTGCAGATCCAGACCTGCGAAAACAGGGGCTGCTATGCCGGAGCGCCGATCACGCCCGATGTTCTGGCTGCCCTCAGATCGGGCAAGGAGTTGAAGCTGTCGTTTCAGAACCTCGCCAAGGAAACCATCACCATTCCGATGCCGCTGACCGATTTTGCCGCCGCCTACGACAAGATAAAATAGAGCCGTCTTCCGTCGATCATGACGGCGCGGCTATCCGCCAATGCCCGCCTTGGCGGCGACGTAGACGGTATTGCTGACCTCGCCGTCCCCTAGCAAATTGTCGAACCTCACGACATGCGCCGCGGATGTTGCAAACGCTCCCGCCAGGACGGAGCGGAAGGCATCGTCGGGAGGGTCGTTCGACCACAGCGCAAAGACGCCGCCGGGACGCAGATGTTTGGCAAGCCGGGCGAGCCCCTCCGGCGCGTACAGTGCGGCATGGCGCGGATGCAGCAGGTTGCGCGGCGAGTGGTCGATATCCACCAGCACCGCGTCGAAACAGCGCCCCGGCGCATCCGGATCGAAGCCGCCGGCGGAATCCGACAGGGCGAAGAAGTCGCCATTGATGAGGCGGCAGCGCGGATCATCGGTCAATGGCTTGCCGAGCGGCAGCAGTCCCTGCTGATGCCACTCGATCACCTCCGCGAGCGCGTCGACCACGATCAATGATCGCACACCCGGATTTTCAAGCACCGCCTGCGCGGTGTAGCCGAGCCCAAGGCCGCCGACGACGACATCCAGATTCGGCCGTTGCAAAGCATCGAGGCCGAGCCGCGCCAGCGCGATCTCGGCGACGGTGAACTGGCTCGACATCAGGAATTGGTCGCCGAGTTTGATTTCATAGATGTCGAGGCCGGTCGACAGTTGCCGGCGTCGCCGCAGGCTGAGCACGCCCATCGGGGTGGGACGAAAATCCAGTTCCTCAAAATAGATGCTCATGCGCCCTCGCCCTGACTGCGAAGCGACCTGAGGCGCACGGGCGGCGGCTTCGCCCGCGGCCCCGCTTTGCAACAAGCGCATCGCCGCGCGCTTGCCAAGGCCGTGACCTAGCGGGTAGAACGGCGCACAGTTCGGCGGGATTGATCGATCCGGCCGCAAGCGACCGCCTGGCAAAATCTTAAGCAACTGAATCTACTAAAGAATTCTCGTTAATTCCTTGGGGAATGGTGTAACGGTAGCCTTTCAGATTCCGCGCTATCTATTTGAAATCATTCGACCAGTCTCGCAAACACACCCCTCTTTGGTCCGGCTATTTCCGGGTACTCCCGACACGTTTGCAAGACTCCGCCCTGCATGAAAGGGCGGTGCGACTCCTGCTCAACGGTGCCATCGTGAGCGCTGAAGCCGCCTGGGGAGGCTCTGGAAGAGTCCTATGATCTTTTCGGGTACCAAGAGGGCTTAAATACGTCGACCCGACAGTAGAGCCTTCTGAACGCCTTGTGCTGTCGGTTCCCGATCGCTCGGTCACTGCCAGATTCCCAGCGATTGGCGAAGGCCAGAATTGCGCATTCCGGCGCACGACCAGCTACGTTGAACGCCAAAACCCTCACACTGCGGATGACGCAAAAGCGGTTCGCCCGCCTCACGAACGGCTTCTCAAAGAAGCTCACGAACCACGCCGCTGGTCAGCCTCAATCTCTGCCGCATCCGTGAGGCTATGCGGACCACGCCGGGCGGTGCCTTGGGCATCGCGGATCGGGTGTGAACTATCTGCGATTGCTGGACGCGGTCTTGCCACTGGAGCCGAATTGGCCAGCGAGTGACGCGCAACTTTCAGGTAATCGAAGGCGGAAGTCTTAGTGCTGCACCGATCAGGCGCAGGCGTGCTCCCTGCGCCGCTCTTGTTTTGCCCCAGGCTTCTCAAGCGCCTCACGCGCTTGCCGTCGTTTCACGTGTCCTAGTTCCAATTCGCCAGTGTCTTAATTAGGACAGCGCCCTATTTTGGGTCTTTAGCCCTTTGGGGCTGGCGCGGCGACCGGGAAACTCAAGGGAGCCTCCCTGACCGAAATTAGTCCTACGGGCTTGGGATGCCGAGCGAGGCGCTTATGGGTGACTGCTGATAGCCGGCGGGCGCGGGCGCGTTCTTTTGGAATGGATGCGGTAATGTCCGACGCTAGTTTATTTTGCAGCGCGTCGACCTTCGCAATGAGCGTCGACATCTGAGCAGATATTGCTTTCACATCGGAGCGCTCGTCCGTCAGACTCGATCTTAGAGAATCAAGCTTGGCAGCATCCTGTTTAGCAGCATCCTGCTGCAACAGAAGAGTATCGAGTTTAGCTGCATCTTGCTGCAGCAGAGCGGCATTTTTCTGCAACAAGGCACCATTTTGTTGCAATAGGGATTTATGGTCCTCTAGCACGGCACCGCCGCTCTCCTGCGAAGCCTGAATATCGGTCAAGATTGCAACAACCGCATCCGGAATAGGCGCTGAAGCTCTCTCGTGCGGGAGCAATTCGGCTACCAAACCGCTGAAGTTTGGCAACGCAAAATTGGAAGGTGACATTGTATAGGCAGCCGCCGCAGCATTTAAGCCCAGGGCGAATACCGAAAGCGCCAAAATCGACTTTCGTCGGGATGTCTTGCTTGATCCTGGGGATAGGAGTTGCTCGGTTTGGCTTTGCGTTTCCGATGTCTTGGTCACGTGCATCGACCTCAAGTGAGTGAGCAAAAGGGGGAGCCGCCGCGAGGACGACCCAGCGACGGCTCCCTTACGCGACACTCATCTAAAACTGATCAGGGATGATGAGCGGACGAGATTAATTCCAGGTTAGCGCCTTTATTGTTAGCCGTGCCGGAGCCAATGCCACCAAATGGCGCCGCAGGACACAGAATTGGCTACGGATGTGAATGGCACCACGACGACCTTTATGACCTCAATTGGCGTCGAAATAGTGCGAGACGCCGATCGTCACCGCATGCCAATCGAGCCCCGTGATCTTACTGCTGACCAAGGTGTCATTGGTCGAGGTATTTCCTGCCCCGCTGCTGTTCGAGGCAACGCTCTCTGTCACGGTACGGTCCTGGAATCGAGTGTAGCGATACCCAGCTTTGAACGTCCAAGACGGCGTGATCTTGCGTTCCCAACCGGCGCCTACAGTACCTCCGAATGTGCCTAAATTACTTTGGTCGATAAGTTCGAAGCTCCCATATGTAACGCCACCGACCAAATAGATCATATCTTTCGGGTCAACCAGAAACCCGCTGCGCGCCAGCGCGGACACGACCCAACGATTTTCCATATTCAAGACCGTGTTGCCAGTATTTGTGCTTGTAGTAGTTGACGTCGAGCTGACACCAAAGTTCGTGACAGACGAAACATTTTGTTGGAGGCCAGACATCCCGCCAGCCATCGTGGTTCGCGTATTCGAAAGGCCGCCTTCGATCTCCGCTCCCACGAGGAAATCATTCAGCAACATGTAATCGTAGCCCAAATAAAGATTAGCCGTCGCCCCATAACCGCGGCCACCGAGACTGCTAAAAGAGCTATTCCGAAAACGACGACACTTGGCTGAAATTAGGTGAGCTGAACATCGACGTGCCGGTGTCGGATGAAACTTCCTCCTGGTTCGCGTGCTGGGACGTAAGCCCGAACAGACGACAATCAACTTTGGATTGTCCTCGGTCAATCGGGCTCTCTTGACTCTCTTGTGTCCCGCCCTCGAATGTTCGTTTCGCAGACCGGTGTTACTTCGCCGCAACATGGCGGCCTCTTTCCGTCAGATGCCCCTCCGCGACCCTAGGAAGCCCGCTGGTGAGTCCGGGAGGTCCGGGTTGTGATCGGCCGGCCGATTGGCTCCAGCGCGATAGGCGATTCCGCAGGGCGCGCCTTCGAGGTCTCAAAAAGGGGACCCGCCATTGGCGACGGGTCGCAGTCTAGGGAGGAAATATCTTTATAAGTCGATTCGCGGCAGTGATATGTGTCAAAATTCACACGCGCGTAGGAAAACTCGACGCGGACCTGAGCCGCCCCCTATCTGTTGAACATTTGCCCGGCGAGGCGTTTCGAACGACCGCTGGCAAGCTTCTTGCGATTTACCTCTCCAAACTGTCCTGAGCCCGCGCTAATCCCGCGAGAATGGCTCATTTTGGAGCAATGCAATGGAACACCAGCGTCGTTTTGATACTAGCGAAGCCGAGCAGCGCGAGGCGGTGAAGATCCGACAGATGATGAGCGATCTCGATCGCAGCGTCCATCTGCTCAATTGCGACATTGCCAGCGAAGAGGAGCGGACCAAAATATCGGACCGCTCCGACGCCGCCTATTCAATCCTGGCGAGAATGCTCGCAATTCGCCGCGATAATCTTCGGGACACCATCGCTGCGCTTGAACGACGACTTCCAAGACCGGATCAGGCTGAGCTGGTCATTGAACTGGCATAAAGAAAAAGCCCGCCGGTTGAGGCGGCGGGGTAAGTTCAGATCGCGGCGTTAGTTTTGGACCGGCCGCGATCGGAAAAACGCTATCCTTGGGTCGGTAATAAACCCTTCATCGTCTCAGCCGCGTCCCCTTCGCAGCGATTGCTAATTCGCCAGCCGCGACTTTCCCGCCGTCAAGGTCAGACGATCGGCTTTGACGAGCACGCGGTCATTTCCAGGCTGAGGCCTCGCAAAAAAGCTCACAAACACAAAGGCAGAGCAAAACAGCAAGCCTATCAACATTACCCTACGGTTCGTGTGATTGTCGTTAAAATACATGACGCCACCAACCCTACTGAACCTAGAGATTCGTCTCCGTGATCGCGAATTGGTTCAGTACAAAAAGCACCGGGAAGCAGACGCACAATCCCTTGCAATTGACCCGCCGGCACGGACGGCGGGTGTCTCTCGTGGAGTTCCAGAATTAACTCGCAACGCTGGTATTCAGCTTAAGGAGCGACTCCGGTTGCGGTGTCAATGCGAAGTGCTATCTCAACCGGAAATTGTTGGCGGGACGAGCGCACTCGAAGTCATCGAACTCATGGATAGCTCACAACGTTGCAAAGATCAGGCGGCAGAATCTATTCGCCTAATGAACTCAGCGCGAACCGAGGCTCAGGCCCGACTGCTGAGAAATATCTCTTTTAGCTGGTTAAGGCTTGCAGGCCAAATTGACCGATACAATGAGTTTGTGCGGGAACAGGGGCTGCATTGACTGAGAGGTTTAGCCGCCACCGCCATGTTCGAACTGATAATCATCAAGCACAGCCAGACGAAATGGGAGTGGCAAGTGTGCGACAGGAATGGGAGTGTCCGAAAGCAAGGGTTCGAAAGCATTCGCAGGCTCGCCAAGTATAGAGGCG
This sequence comes from uncultured Pseudomonadota bacterium, assembly GCA_963819325.1. Taxonomy (GTDB): domain Bacteria; phylum Pseudomonadota; class Alphaproteobacteria; order Rhizobiales; family Xanthobacteraceae; genus Bradyrhizobium. Next base: position 43,079 of record CAWFVT010000012.1, on the reverse strand, counting down.
AACGAGCGCTGTTTCTTCTATTGGCGGCAGCAACGAATGGGGACACCGGATCTGGCGGTAAAACTCAGTGACACAATCCATTTTTAATATCGTCAACGCACCCTTGGGCTGGTAGCGATGGCGTGAAAGTCGGCGGGGTGTTCGGATCGAAAGAAGCTGCTTTTGAAGCCGCGACTGTCGCGGTTACGGTTGCCGTTCGCGATGGTGCAGGTGTTCAAATCAATGTCCCGAGCGCGCCCGACAGCGATTAAACAAGCGGTCGCGCGATGAACTTGCTCGCCTATGCTTGGAATGAGGTTCGCTGTTTGCACCCCGGACATACATTGTCTGTTCCGCCGAAGTTGATTTCCATCAACTTTGCGAAGCGCGCCCCTAGGTCGAAACGGCGAAGCGCCACCTGGAGCTTCTTTCTCCGCCCTGGCTGATATACATTTTGATCATTCTGAATGTCGTCGATAGATCATGCCTTGAGGTAGAGCTATTATCGCAAGCGGCAGCGCGATAACGAGAAACGCAAATAACAACATCACGGTGATCGATCTTGTCATCGGTTCGGCGGTTGGTGGTGATAGGGCTTGATGAGAAATATCGACCCGGCGCGCGATGAGGGGCGGTGCTGACGGTTTTATATCCGTCCAACGATCCAGCCAGAGTATCTGCGCCACTTCTGCATCTGGTGAAATCTCCGACACCACTCGCGCATCCGGCACCATCTCCGACATCGCGTCACGCCATTTCCGCTGATCGGGCTTTGACGTAACCGTGTGGCTAATACGACCCCGCCGACGCCCCGGCGAAGCATCCCAGCAATGATCAGGACCATGCCAGTAGATGTGCACCAATCGAAAATGCTGACGCGCTTCGGTCATGCTCATGCAAGACTCGGAAGCTTCCGATGGTGTGGCCACCATCAAAATCAATGCACAAAACACCGCGACTCTCATGGGGTCGCCCCCTACTCAACACAATGAATGTAAGCACCAGTAAAATATAACTAATTAGCTATGCGCAATATGGCCGAAATGTGCCCATAAGCATCGAAGGCGTCTAGCGCCGTCCGCAATCACGCCAGCAAATCTTATCGCTTTCCGCCCCGCTTCTTTAGCCGGACGCCAGCGCCGCCCCCGTTCTCCGCGATAAACTCAACTCCGGCCTTTTCGAGGGCTTTGCGCAGCTTCTCGCGGGCTTCATCGGAAACGTTGGGACCATTTCCGGTCTCAGGAGGATTTGCGAACGCGTCCGCAACAACTTCTCCACTTGAAATGATCGATGGGACGATTCAACCCATATCTACTGACCCCGATTTAAAGGCGGAGATCGACAGGTTGGCAAGCGAACAGGATGTCGGCGGGTTAATCGCGCTTTTCGACATGTACGTTGCGGCGGCGAATGCAGTCCTTTCGATTGAGAACCAGCCCCGCAGTGGTGATACCGATTTTATGGAGGCGGAGCATTGCCAGCTTTGGTCGAAGGCCTACGCTGTGGCAACGCGCCTCCGAGCCCTGCGGCCGACCAGCTATGACAGAGAGGGGTTTGTCTGGACGTTGTTCAATTGCGCTCTACACATGGGCCACAATCTTGAAAAGAGCGTACAAGTCCTGAATGCCGCCTTGGCGGTGTCTGTCCGCGACGACAAAGCGGCGTGAATCCCAGCGGATAGATTTCCGCCTCCGACATCACCTCTCCGCGCCCCAGCCATTGCCGTCGGGGCGCGTCGTCCATAGTCGGCGCTTGCTTTCGTTGCTCGTTCGCTAACGGCGCGTCGAACGAAACAGTTTTCCACACCCGCGACCGGCAGCGGTTCGATGCGTTTTAACCCGACTCGCAGCGGCTTCCTTGGTGCCCGATCGGCGGACTTACGGGCCATGCCCGCCGTCACCCGCCGACGCTATCCCGAACGCCAGGACTGCTGGCACGTCTATTATGGCGATGTCCATGTCGGCATGATCGCGGCTCGATGTTGTCCGCAGCATAATCACCGGTTATCCACAGTCCTTCCGATTTACAATAATCGGGCACCGCAAGCACTTGCTGCGCAACGGTCCACAGGCAAAACGAACGGGTCAAGCGCTTGGCGGTCCTATGCCATTAGATCTTTTGACCTAGATCGAGTCTCCGGGTCACAAAACGAGAACATCTATTCCGGTGAGAGAACGGATCAGAATTTTTCTTGCGTGGAGATTTCTGGGGCTCACCGGAACGACCCCAACCGGTTGGATGACCTGAGATCGTCCGTCCGTTTTTATGCCGGCGTTCAGCGGATCGGCCTGCAGCCGCTGACCGCAGAAGAGGACTTCGGCAGAATAGGCAACTTCGTCGCAGCGTCACTTAACCGTCCCTCCCAGGTTTTGGTGGCTGGTTAGAGTCCTCCCTTGGAGGCCTTCTGACATGCGATTCGCGCAGATTGCACTTGTGGCAGCCGTCGTGATTGTTGGGTTTCTCGGCTACACCATACCTGGCCACCGGCTTCTCAATGAGATCGGACTTCCCAACGCTTGCAAGCACGGTTGCAACTACGCCAGTTCGTTTGAATAAGGCAGTCGGCGTCCTTTTTCGTCAGATGCCTCGTCGTGACTCTACGAACCCCATTTGGTGAGTCCTAGATTCTCGGCCTGTGTGGTGCCCCGGTGACATCGACGTCGCAAGACGTGGTGTTATTGTCCCGCAGTGCCGATCTCAACTTCGGCACTCTCTTACCGATACTAGCCCCGCCTGCCATCCCACCAGGCGGGGTTTTTCGTTCCGGCCACCAACTCCAAAAGCCGCTCGCAGCGCCTATCTTGGGACCATGCCCAAGTTCCGCGCCCGAAACGAGGCACGACCCTGAGCCCGCCGTCGGCGCCGCAGATAATTCCAAGCTACATCCGATGTCGCCCGATCGCGTGCGCTGGGAATATATCCAGTGCGTCAACGAAATGTGCAACCGCAACGTCTCCGAAACGGCCCGGCGGCTGAACATGCATCGCCGCAGCTTGCAGCGTATCCTGGCCAAGCGCGCGCCGCGGTAGAGCTTTCCTTTCGCTTCGTCAGATGCCCCGTCCCCGACTCTAGGAAGCCCGCTGGTAAGTCCGGGATCTGCCCGCGGCATTATGCCGACCAATCCCGGTCGTCGCACGGAGCGCCAGCGCTGATTCCTCGAGACGCCATTTTGGATGGACCGTTAGAGGCCGGCGCGCGTTGGGAACTCCTGACTCCGGGGGGGGGCGACAGCAAACCGGAGCTTTGGTTATGTGCGATATCCCTATGGACCTTGAGCGAAGGGTTCGAGCGGCGGTGGGCGGCCAGATTTTCCGGCCCCGCCAAAGAGCATCGCCTTGAAGAGCAGCACCAGCATCAACAGGTCACCGCGCCCGACGAAAGCAAAACCCGCCGGTGCGGAACCGGTGGGATCGCAAGCGCGGATCTGCGCCCGCGCCCAGTCGTTAGCCACTAGAGCCCAGAACGGCGGGACCGTAAGTAAGCTGCATCGCGAGTGCGGTGTTTCGGGTTAGGCCGATCGTCGCGAGGGGCCTTTTTGCCGGCCATCAGGCGGCTGCTTATCGTTGTTAACAACAAGTCGAAGTTTGGGTAGTGCCGGTGACCGGAGCTGATTTGACATGTTAGCTTCCGGTGCTTGCACAGGCTCGGCACCGATCGGAAGAGGTGCTTCGAGCGAGCCTAGAAACTGCCGCCCGCCCTCGGTGATTTGCCAGCCATTAACGTCCCGCAGCACAAGACAATCCGCGAAGATGTCCAGTTTAGGGGCGCGCGCTGCCAAGCGTCTCGTTCGATTGGTCCAATCTGTACCGCTTGAAATCAGGATACTGACATAGCGCGTCAAGTCGGCAATCGAGGCGCGTCCTTCCGGATGGCCAGCCAAAACCTTCAAGACTGTAATCTGAAAACTCACCACACACCCCGAGACGCAACGGCCTAAAAATGCGCAACGTGAGGAGGCTATCTCCTGTCCCCGTGAAGGTCTGCAGACCATTCCGGCGGCGGAACGTTTTTTCATTGATGCGGTGAATGAGCAACACAGCCTACACGAGGTTATCCGCAGCATATCCACAGGGCCGGTTTTCGGCATGCGCGAGCGTCCGCATGGGCTTTCTGCGCAACCGTTCACAGGCGCGAAAAATCCGGGTCGAGCTGGCGGGCTTAAGCTCAGCTCACGGTGTGAGTTGGCGGACGATCCGCGGCCAGCAAAAGGCTACTGCGGTGCCGTAAACAAACCCTTCATCGCTTCAGCCGCCTTGCGTGAGCGGCCATCCGTTGCCGGTTGCGCTTGCTGAGACCCCGATCGCTGCCGCAGACACCGATCGTCAAAGCACTCAAGCCATAGGTCTCAAGAGACCCGCAGGTTTTCCGCGCTCTCCTAGCTGCGGTTCGGCACGATGTCGAACGTCACCTTGCCTCCTTCGGCCGGCGACGTAAAACCGGCCTTCTCGACGGCCGAGATATGGACGAACACGTCCTTGCCGCCACCGCCGTCGGGTTCGATGAAACCCTTGGTTGGGTTGAACCACTTCACTATTCCGCTTGGCACTGCCCTCTCCGTTATGGACCAGGATGGCCCTAAGGTTAATTCGCTGGCCGGGAATGGCGCAATCGACAAACCCGCATTCGGACCTTAAGAGGTAACGTTAAACAGCAGTCCCGATTGCCGTATCCGGCGGCATGGCTATCGTCATGGGATGAACGGCAAGATCGCTTACGACGTTTATCGAGGGACGAGCGACCGCACATTGCGGTTGGCGACTATGCCTGGCGCCGGCCTGCCTGCTCACGTCAACCGCAAGGATTGGATGCTGATGCCGGCGGCCAAGTCTCTCCTCCATTCGGATGTCGATCGGGATATTAGCTCACGCGGCTATTGCTTCTTCCAGCTGGTCAACGACTGAACGCGGCATGAAAAGAGCAAAGCGAAAAACAAAGTCTCCGAGGGACGCTAGCGCCGTCGACCAATATATCGGCGCTCGGATGCGCGAGAGCCGGCTCGCTATCAAGATGAGCCAAGCCGACCTCGGCGAGAAATTGGGCGTCACGTTTCAACAAATTCAGAAGTATGAGAAGGGCCGAAACCGCGTCAGCGCAGCGCGTTTGTTCGTGATCTGCGAAGCCCTGGATGTTTCCCTCGCCTCGATGTTTGAGCGCAAGCTAAAGACATAGCAGAACCTCTGGCGCGCTGAACTTCATGCCAAGCCGCGATAGCGCGAGGCCTTCACGTTTCGGTATGGATCATGTCGTCGTTCGATCTTGCCAGCGTTCACAAGCCGCGTCAGGGCCGCCGCGGTGGAAACGAATGCGCCTTCGTCGAGGATCGCGTACAATCTCGCGAGCGCTGCGCCACTCGCGACCGACTGTGGCCAACGCCTTGTCGTCAATGGTGGGCGGCTTCGTCATCCCATCGGCCCCCGATGAAGCAACGACGTCAGTATTGTAAATTCAGGCGTCTCTAAAGCGCCCGTGCAATGTAGTGGCGCGCGACACAGCCGGTTCCTAAGTGCAAAAGTGGACCGTCGTGCCTCCAGGCAACGCGGTACGGATTAATCCGTCGCTCGACCTTACGCCGAGAAAAACAACCGCCATGCCGAAAAACAGCAACGACAGATGGAAGCCCGCGGAAGATAAGCAGCTCCTCAAGATGCGAGCGGATGGAAAGTCGAACACATTGATCGCCGCGGCGCTCCGCCGATCTCTAAGTTCGGTGCAGGGTCGAATTTATCTCATAAGAAAGCGCGCCGCGGGTCGCGCGAAGGCCGCTCCCGCCGATAGGAAGCGGACCACATGCAGCCCCGCTGATGAGCAGCTCCTAAGCGAGATGAATGCCGCGGGTGCATCGGTGTCGCGATCGCCACCGCGATGAACCGAACAGAAGCGGCGATCGAATACCGATTTCGTGTGCTGAAGCATCGAGCGGGACGACCTGCCAGCACCGCCTTAGATCGAGCGCGAGAGTGATAAGGCAGCTCACGAGGACAAGATCCAGGACGAAACAGAGGACCCATCGCCATTTCAAGGGCCACAAGCATTAGCGGGGAACAGCCGCGCGCCCTACAATAGGCAGCAGTCAAAAATGCGCCAGCACATTCCCGGAACAAGTTAAGGCTGGTTTTAATTGAGTTGCCAGTGATGTGGCGTGGAGTTTCGATCAATGAGCGACCAAGATCAAGCTGTTCGAGCCGTCAGGGATGCCCAGCGCATTCTGGAAGAATACCTCGAGCCAAGACCCCACGATCACGAAGGCCTCCTCGACCGCCTCGTCGAAGTTCTAGATCGACCCTCCCTCATGGTCGCCGTTGACCGTCTGCAGCGCGGCGTTGGTCAATGACCCCTCAACCGGCAATGATAATTGCCCGCGCGAAATTGTAATGGCGGACCGTGTCTACAGCCTATTCAAGGGGCCAGCCGGTTGGGTGCTATTTCTTGATGGCGCGCGATTTGGCGGCATCTATGGAACGAAAGGAGCGGCGTTTGAGGCGGTGATGGTCGCTGCGTCTTTTGTTGTCGGAGTTGGCGATGGCGTCCAGATCAACGTGCCCAGCGATGCCAGGATGCGCGGCACGGACAAAGTCGATCGCCGAGCAGAAGGAGTTAGTGCGCTTTTCAAATGACCGGCCCTCTCGGGCCTTCATGGACCGGAAGACCTCGTCGCGACTAAGTGATGCCAACCACAATATGCGACCCTCGCGGCGAAGATGCATCCCGCTGCAAAATTTCAATTCGAGCGGACCGCACGCGAATTTACGCAATGGCGCGCCGTTCCCGAGGACGAGCGATCACCCGCACCGGCCTGGTGGTGGCAGCCCGCCTTCGAAGTGGTCGCGCAGCATGAAAAGATGGAAGCGCTCATGTGCTATCGACTGCAGCTCGCCGTTGGTTCGACCTATGCCGCCGGCGCCGCGGTTCTGATGGCCACGCTCGCCGATCAGATCTCCTTGCCGTGGCCGGATGAGTTTCCGCGCAAAACCCGACGCGACGGCGACGCGCAGGCGCCATCGCCCTAGCGCGGAGACGTTGCAAGAAACGCCGCTAGCTATTCGACCGAAACGGACACCACACCGGCGCCCATCATGCCCAGCGCGCGGGCGGCGCTCACTGAAACGTCAATAATCCTGCCGCGGATAAATGGTCCGCGGTCGTTAACTCGACACTGGATCGAGCGACCCGATCGCGTAGTAACGGTCACGACAGTGCCCATCGGCCTGGTTCGATGAGCACAAGTCATGCCGCCGCCACGACCACCGTAGAATGACGCCAGGCCACTCTCGGCTTGGGCAACGGATGAAGCGATTAGCGACGATAAAAGAATGACAAAAAGGGTTCGATACATGCGTCCTCACACAGTGAGCCCGCCCTGCATCGATTTAACGCACAGATTATGTTCGGAATTAGGGCCTTTGCCGGCGCGCGAGGCACCGATTACCGACAATTCGAACGGAATGGGCGCCGGCCAAACGCGCAGCGTGGCTCTCAATCGTCCTGGTCGAAGTGGACTACCTTGGCGCGAGCCTTGTCCCACTTCACCTCGAAGACCATCTCGCCGTGGACGCGGATTTCGAAGTCGAGATAATTCGTCTGGCCGCGATACCCATCGGAGCGGCCGTAACCTTGATTGGTTAGGTTAAGCCCGGGATTGCGTTGCTCGAAATTGCCACCGGTCTATCGTTGATCCGTCGCGCACGATCTTCGATCGACCCAAGTTGAGCATGGCCGGAAATCCTGAGAACCTATTGATTACCTGCGAACGCTGCGGCGCCTGGCCGATGGCAATTCGCACCCTTTCGTTTCCAAGACAAGGCATTTTGCCGATTGTGTTAGTCTGCAAACAGTGCGACCACGAGATCATGGGTCCCAAAATACATGATGAGCAGCGCAGGGAGCGGCGGGCTTGAACATTGCCCACGGTTGTCAACCGCGGAAAGGTGTCAACTGATTGGCTCGGGAACTGTTTGCCGGTATTCGAAGAGTTGGCGACGCACGCGCTGGGTGACAACCGGCCACAATAGGGACGATGGACGCAGCTTATATGCCGGTTTCTGGCTGCGGCACCAACGCATGGGTACGCGTTTTGTCTAATCTGTTCTCAGCGCGTGCGCCAATTTTCGCAGGGCGGTGCGAGCTTCGAGAAGACGTGCTTACCCGGCGGTGACCAGCGATTGCAATCGCGCGAAAACACCGATTTCTTCAGGCCCTCTTAGCAACGCCCACGTTCTTAGAAGTACGTGACCCGAAAATCGACACCCCGAGGAGCCGCGCGAACGACAGGTGAGGTCTGGGTCAGTTTGATTGCGGCAAAGTTTTCGGGCTGGAATGTTGACGATCAACATCGCATATTGCCGAGATGAGACCGTTCGTGGGACCGCCTCTCAGTTCCGAAGAACTCGCCTCCCTGCAAGAGCTGAGGAAGGGTGTAATGCAGAACGCCATACCGGCTGAACATGAAGAGAAACTGATCAAACTGGGCTACGCGAAAAAGCCTCCTGACGGTCTTCGCCTGACCAATATTGGCAGAATGCGACTTGCGGCTGGACGATGACAAGGCGGGTACGCGGCCCCGCTAGCCGGTGGATGAAGCCGCGAGACCGCGCGGGCGGCGCCAGTCGGGTTTGGAGCGTCGGCCAATCCGGCAATGCTCTACCAGCCTCGGTCGTTCCACCGTGCAACTTGATCGCGATCAGCGCCGATCGATCCGGCTTGCGGTCACGGGGGCGCCGACGTGCGCCCGGATTTCGGCTGGATTGAAGCGGCCCGACGCACGACGATTGCCGGACGACACACGTCGGGCCTGACCAAACCGCTGAATCGAACCGAGGCGTGGCTAAATCAAGGGTGACGACGATTCGTGGCAATAATCCCGGCGGCTTAAAGAGCCGGTACGGTGATCCACATCATCGACCTCGATCGCCACCCCGCACCATGATGTCAACGGTCGCGGTCGATCCAATGAAATCCGACAGGGCTGGCCAACCGGCCCGGCGAGCTGACATTACCGGAATACCCTTGCTTTCTAGAAACTTGCCTTGGACGAAAGGAGACGACGAGCGGCTAAGAGGGTTCGTTGCGCAGGGGGCGTCAGTCATCCCCGCTGCCGCCGCACTCCGCCGCGCGACGATCGAGGTCCGCACTCGCGCCCGTGATGTCGGCTGCCCGTTCCCGACCCTACGGATCGAGCGGCAGGCCGATGAAATAGGCCGCTGATCGTCCCTACGCAGATCCAGTAAAAGCTGCCCGCAAGCTGGCCGAGATCGCCAATTTGATCGAGGCGGCGCAGGATGGCCCCCCTGCAAATAGTTCGCGATCGAATTTTGGCACAAACTGTCCTTTATAGAACGTTTCTGAGCGCGTCGCGGCCAGCTATCGCTGGCGCACAACCCTCGATAGTCTCGACCGATCCAGCATGATTCTCGGCAACCGGTGGAGATATCACCATGGGCGATGATGAGAAGCGGTCGGGTACGGATAGGCGAGCCGGTAAGGAAAGGCGGTCGGGTACAGACACACGCTCGGAAGAAGAAAAGCGACTGATAGGTGAGCGCCGATCCCAGAATGATAGACGGTCCGATCCGGACAGAGGGGCCGAACGCGGCAACAAACCTAAAGACTAACTGCGGGAAGCCGTCATCGGAATGCAGCACGCCGGTCATCCTTACAGCAGCGGAGATGAACCGTTCACAGGCGCGAAAAAACCCGCCGGGGTTGAGGCGGCGGGCCTAAGTTTAATCGCGGCGTGAGTAGGGACCCGTCCGCGATCGGCAAGAGGCTATTCCAGGGTCCTTAAAAAACCCTCATCGCCGGGCGTGAGCCCAGTGCCGAAAGACCCGTTCATCCGCGACAAATTCGCGCAAGAGTGATCGACAATACGATTTTTTCACTACGTGCTCGGCATCGTTGAGCCATGAACACGCGGAACGCCATTCTTATCCTGCTACTGACTGCATTCGTGTCTAGCCTGATTTGGGCACTCCACTCGCTCGCCTACACGCGCAGCCTGTCCAGCTTTGTCGTATTATGCGTGGTGACGTTCGCCACCATGGCTTCTGCAACGTACGCTATGAATCATGTGCAGCAAGGCCATTCGGAGGAACAGCGTCCCTAGCCGCTCCCTGCTCCATTTAGCTGACCCTCCCGGACTTTAGGAAGCCAGCTGGTGAGTCCGCCTGCTGACCGATGGCCGCCATTCGAGCTTTAATCGCGCTTGCACAACCCCATTCTTAGACGGCGCGGCCCCGGGAAAGAAATAGGTAACGTTGGCGAGCTAGAATACGGAAGGTGACAAAGGCGCGAGGCCGATGACGCTACCAAATGGGCTTAGAAGATCGTCAATAAAAGATTGGACCGCGGCGGACGACGAGCGCCTGCGCGAATTATCATTGAAGGGGGTGGACGCGCGGGCTATCGGAATTGAACTCAAGCGAACCGCGACCGCAGTTCGATCTCGTGCCTTCCGCATGAACCTCCAGGAACGGAGGCCCGTAGTTTCGAAAATTGGGGCATGGGAAAAACGTAAGCTCGGCCTCAAGGCGAAGGGCGCAGAAACGCACTCTAATGCCACTTCCATGCGAACCAATTGGACCGGGTCTGCGTAGCGGCCTGTGACATAATTTTCATCCCAGCTTGCCACGATCTCGCCAAATCCGGCAACTTGCCGGCTTTCCGCTTCCGGAATCTGGCGAGCAGAGCGTTCTCGTTGTCGCAGCGTTCACCGTCCGGAAAGCGAAAACTCCCGTTAGGGTGACGGATCGCATGACGTCATCCGGTTGGTTCGTCGTCGTAGTCCCTGACCCGGACGACCCGGCCGCTGTCGGCATTGCCGTGGACATGCGATGACGGGTTCCAGCGACATACCCCGGATGCCGTCGGGGCCATAGAGCGGCCTGACCACAGCGAAGCCGTTGGTCTCTCGCTGGCTCATGCTTGGTTTCCTTCCACCCGTGCCAGCTCAGCAACGCCGACCGCGGTGTCGACTTATCATCGCTTTTTTGGCAGCCCGATGCCCGTTCGCCTCCTCAAAGCTTGTCAAGTGTGACGGTTCTCTCACTTCCGCGATTTTTGGGTGTGACCGATTAACCTAACTGGAAACCTCTGAAAGCCGATCATTGAAACGCATAACGCTGCGTTAGCGGAATACGGTCGCGAGTGCGGCGTTGACTTAGTTGCCGAGGCCCCTGAAATCCCCCGGCGCGGTGGACTTGTCGGCACGATTTATGACGCAGTTCGATCACGAAAACGAAAACCTGCCCGATGAGATCAAAGGGCGGCTTTTCCTGCTTGGCGGTTCCAAGATTAACCCGCTGCGCCGGTATTCAGCTTAACGAGCGATGTTTGTTGCACCGGAGAGCTAAAGCGGTAAGCGTGTCGGCACTGGAGCTTGCCCTCATCCGGACCAAGCACGGCGTTGGCGTCATACTCCGCCTGGCGGCTTTCATTTTCCTCATGAGGTAGTCGAGCATGCCGACTCTCCAGGAGATACTCCAGCCCCGACACGACATTGAGCGCCGCGCCATCGGCCGCACGATGATCAATCGCGACGTATTGATGTTTTTCGCTGGCCAAGAACCCGAGCACGAATGTTGCGTCCGCGACGTTACCAACCGCGGAGCCGGCCTTAGATTGAACGGCCTGAACATCGTGCCCTCGGAGTTCGGCATTTCGTTCGACAATTTCCACACGATGCGTCGTTGCCGACTGATCTGGCGCGACGGCGATTTTGTCGGGGTGGCGTTCGAAAGTTAAGTTTTCTTCCAAGCGGCTGTAAACTTGATTGGTTAGCTTAAGCCGGAAACTACGTGGCTCGAATCGTGTCGCGGATGATTGGGTTTTTATTCTTATTCATTTACATGTGGTCGCCATAACGAAGACGACAAATTAGCAACACTTGGCCCCAAACGCCTGCGAACGCCTCCTTAGCGGGGAGAAATGTGTCAGCTTCGTGATAAATTCGCGACGAATTGCGGGCGGCGAAGGCCGTCGCCTACCTCGAACGTTAGGCTGAGGATCAGAGCCATGGGATTTACGAATGCCGTCAAGCATGGGCGAGAGATCGGGCTCGACCATGACCAGACCGACTCAGTGACGACTTGGATCTTGGGCATGGCTATCGGCATGATCGTGCTGGGCACAGTGTTCGCCGTGCTCGATTGGTGCGATTTCTTACCTCATGTCGCGGTGCCGCAGCAGCTCTCGCATATGGCTACTAACCAGGCGGCCCTCTGAGGCTCGAACCGGTCGGAGGCCGGCGGGAAAGCTCGGCCTAGCTTAAAACCGCCCGGTGAGGAGCCAAGACGTCGCCCGTCTCCTTGCTCATGCAATCATCGTGCCCCGAAATAAATATCCACTTGCAAGCACGGCCGACGAACAGCAAGATTGGTCGACACTTCCCGCAGAGGAGGAAAGACCGTGGACATCAAGAGTGGATACGTCCAGAGGCACAGCGACCTCTTGGCGATACTCTCGGTCGTTGCAATTGTGTTCATGGTGGGGGCCGGCATCTACTATCTCGGCGAAAGCGCTCATGTACACATGCGAATGAGAATCTTCACCGGACCTGTGTCCACGATGTAGCGCAAGATCCACTCAAACGTGTGTCTCCTGGGGAAAGCGGAAGATAGACGGATGAGACTATTTACGTTGCTGGCATTCGAAAAGTGAAGCGGGTCTCGTCCGCCGACGAATTTACATCGAGCGTTCCGCCGTGGGCGCGAGCAATTTCCGATGCGATGAACAGTCCAAGACCCAAGCCCTGAAACGACCTTTCAGGGTGCTCCTATAAAACGGCTGAAACAGTTGTACCATGGTATCTGGCGGAATCGCGTCGCCTGCGTTCGTCACCGACAGTTCAAACGTTCCGTTTTGCGGCACGGGCGACGATGGGCTTGTCCGCTGATCCGAGCGTGATGGCAGCCCGCGTCGCGTAACTTTTGAATCGCGCTAAGTCGGCCAAACCCACCAAACAATCTTCGCAATCTTAGCGAACCCCGCAACATCAACAGTCCTGATGTTCCGGGCCTGTCGGCTCAACCGGTAATGATGACTGCATGCTCAAAGCAGCCTCAATACCGGTGGACCGATGAATCAGCTAACCCGTTGCGATCGATTAATTCAAATCCGCGCGCCGGAATTTCTTACCAAGGCATTGGATAGCGCTGCAGACCAGCGACTGACCTCCCGGTCGGATTACATTCGAACTGCATTGCTTGAGCGATTACGCGCTGACGGCATCGAGCCCGCGCCGGCCTAGGGGACGAGCACAGTGAAACCCCTCGGGCCTTCTTCACCCGGCAACCCGTCACTTGATTTGGCGCCGGTCAGTTCCTGGTCGAGCATTGACTCGATCTCGATCCCCAACGGTCATTCTGCGCGTTCGACGGAAGATGTTCGCGCTTTATTGACGCCAGATGACTACGTGCTTGCCATCGTAGATAGCTCGTTGGTTTTTGTTCCCCTCGCGGATGGGGGAGCTACGTTTGTCTAATATTCCCATTAGCTCCCTCCCGATCGCAGTCTCGCTTGACGGCAGCGAATACACGGATTTGGTTCAGGCTGGGACCACAAAGCGCGCGCAGATTTCTCTCATCAATTCTATCAATCCTGCGAACCTTCCTGCCGGCGGCATAACTGGTCAAGCATTGGTCAAGCTATCCAATGTCAATTACGCCACGACATGGAAGACACTATCCGGAGGATGCACTGCCCCTATTGCGAAGTCCGGAAGGCAATATTGCTGCGGGGCTTTGGAGGATATTGCTGCCGGTCCTGTATCGGCAACCCAATGTACGCAAGCCAGGCCAAAAGCAGCCATGGCCGTCGGCATTTCGAGATCTGCAAGCTCCGGCTGCAACTAAACGGGATGGCCTCACCAATTGAACCGTTTCCAGATCGGCCACGCGGGATGCATCGCAAGCGGTATGATCGGCTGAAGACGCGCATCCTGAAACTGGAAATGAATTTGCCGCCAAAGCTGCGCGGAAAGACCGTCGATTACCGGAATTTGGTCTATTACGCGCCTTGATGGGTTTCCATTTGATTTAGGTGATATTGTCGCGGATGCCACCGGCCGTAAACAACGCGACAAATGCACGCAGGCCCAACATTTTGGTGAGGGACGCTAACAACGAGGAATGTGCGTCTTTGGCCGGCCTTCAAAAAAACGAAGTCCGCCGTTTTCATGTTGCACCCAGCAAGGGGAGCCGGGTTATGGGGAGAAGAGCAGCGGGCAGCGGAGGCGATTTCCGGCAACTGTTTTCTACTGGCGCTGAGGTTGACGAAGCTCAACAACGGCAAGCAGGATCTGCTGCCATCGCCTCAATCACGTGGCCTCCGTACAAGACAACACCAACTCACCGCGTGGTGTTCGACGCAAACCGGGTGGCAAATTGCAAAACAGAACGTCATCATCTCGTATTCATGCCGACGCATTGAAGCTCGACGTCTCGTCTCAGGCGTTACAAATTCCTCGCATCGCCCTCAATGGCGGCCAAAGCATCCCGCAGATCGGATTGGGTACGTGGCAAATTGATGAAGCTCAGGTGCCGCAAATTGTCGAAGCGGCCATCGGATGTGGCTATCGCTTAATCGACACCGCTGCAAACTACTGCAACGAGTCCGGGATAGGTTCAGCCCTTTCGGAAAGCCGATTGCCGCGGGAAGAGTTCTTCGTAACGACCAAGCTCTGGAACGATAGCCACGGATATGATCAGACATTGCGCGCGTTCGACGCGAGCGCCAGCAAGCTGAAGCTCGACGTGGTTGACCTCTACCTCATTCACTGGCCTTTGCCGCAGCTTGGCCAATATGTTGATACTTGGCGGGCATTCATCGAGTTAAGGAAGCAGGGGCGCGTTAAATCGATCGGCGTCTCCAACTTCACCGTCCGCCAGCTAGAGCGAATCATTGGCGAAACGGGTGTGGTGCCGGCTCTCAATCAAGTTGAAATGCATCCTGCTTTCCAGCAGCGGTCCTTGCGGGAAACACATCAGCGGTACGGCATCGTTACTGAGGCTTGGAGCCCGCTAGGACAGGGCCAGAGCTTGAACAATCCCACTCTCAGAATGATTGCCGACCGTCACAGGCGAACGCCGGCGCAGATCATCCTGCGCTGGCACATCGAATGCGGCGCTGTTACAGTGCCACGGTCGGTGACATCATCTCATCTTGCGGAGAACATGGACGTGTTCACCTTTGCGCTAACGAGTGAAGACCAGGAGGCGATTTTAGCGCTTGATAGCGCGAACGGTCGCATGGGTTACGATCCGGGCACCCAGGGGTGGTGATCACTCCACATGCAGCAGCTCAGGTGCCGCCCGCTCGACGGAGTTCATACACTTGGACCTTGCAAGTCCCGATGAATAATCTAAGAGCAGAGCGTAGACTCTTTCATTCCGCGAAGCCGAAGTTCCAGAATTAACCTCCACCGTGCGCATTTAGCTTAAAAGGGGAATTTCATTTCAGCGCATGCCGAATGCGATAGTGGTGTCGGAAACGCAACTTGTTAACCTCGCCGCTGCCGCATCGAACGTCGTGAGGTTCTGACTCACTGGCCAAGGTAATACGACCATGAAACGAATAATGCTTGTCGCGATTCTAGCTCTTGTCTGCGGACCAGCGTTCAGCCAGGCCAATCCACCAGCCCTTACTTGGGCGCAAGTCCTCTCCGACAACAACGTTCCGCCGCCACCACGTTTACCGCGAGACGTAGGCATCTATCCGTTCGGGATCAACGGCTACTCCTGGGAATTAGGCGGCGACGAATACCTCGGAGATCCGACGCGGATTCCGTTGCCGATTTATTCGGCAATGACCGGCTGGGCCATTATCTATCAGAAAGCCGCAGTGCGGCACGGCGCAGCGTTGCCGACGGTCGCCTGCCAAGCCTCAATGCGAAAATTCCAAACGTGGGTGCACAAGAAGACTGGCGGCTGGACGCTGACGCAAGATATCGCGGTCAACCCGCCAATGGTCGCGGCGCTGACGCCCAACCAGGCGGCTGACGCGCCCACTCAACCCGCTATCAACAAAAACGCGGACGGTAGTTACACCTGGCCCTGTGCCGGCGCTGGCTACATCAACTTCGGTTGGCCCGATGCGCGCGGTTCCTTCGCGGCGGGCACAGTAGACGGTGCATTTCTGTATTTCGAGCTGAAAGTCGACCAACCCAACGCCAACCTGATCGCAACGTCGGGAATCGATTGGTGGCAGACAGAATCCTCCGGCCCAGGCACCAATACCTGCCATTCGCAGTCGATCTGGAAGGAGATTGGAACGAACTGGGTTAGCTTCACCGGGTCGAGCGTTGCCGAGGTGGTCTTGCGGTCCGATCCGCCGCCCCCACTTGTGGGTATTGTTAGCACAAACATCCCCGGTGCTGCCGATAATTCCACTAAATACCCTGTGCACGCTTCTCGGAAGCCCATTGGTGAGCCGGCCGGTGTGGCGCCCCCGCAATAGTGCCGGCCTCGGCGACGATGTTAATTGTCCCCACAGTGTCGTTTTCAACTTCGGCACACTTCCTTTCGGAGACTAGCCCCCGTCGGCCATCCCGGCATTTCGGGTGCACTGGACCTTGGATTGGCGCGACACGCAAGACAATCGTCATGATTAGAAATGGCCTCTACTTGGTAATTTCGAAACTGTTGGACGACGCGAAGGGCGGATCAACCGGTGTATCCGTATTGCGCGACGGCACTATGCGCGGGGGCGGCCCGTTCTTCTATCATGTAGGAAGCTATGTCTGCTCTGGCGGCAAGTGGAAGGGCGAAGTGACTGTGCGAGAGCACACGCCTGCCGAGATCACGAGGACATTTGCAGGGAAGGCCGTCAGCATGGGATTTAGCGGCACATATACCGATGACGCCGCTGAATTTGACGCAACTGCTCTTGCGGGCAAGCAGAGCGTCCAAATGAAGGTAATCCTTCGGTTGCTGACGCCGGTTTGAACGTGTCGACAGCCGCAGCGCGGCCCACGCGACTAGTGGCGAAAATTCAGCATCTCGATCCAGTCCTTGTGCCCGGCATCGGTCGACTCGCCTTTGATGCCATCAATCTTCAAGAAATCGAACTTGCCGCCCAATACTGCCGACAGATTTTCGTCGTCCAGTTCGATGCAGGGCATCTCCATGGTGATCTGATCCTTGCTCATAGTCGCCTCCTTGCGAGTTGGACACCGCGAACATAGTGGCGTGGCTTGTCCGGTATGTGATTTGGATCACCTCGCGCGATGCAGTGGAAACAGGTGGAAAGAAGAGGATTCCCCCGGGCATCAAAGCTAAAGCCTGAGTCCAGGTGCTTGGTCCCGGCGAACAGCTTTTCCGAATATGCGCCGACGCAGAATCCTGAGACCGGCAAAACAATGTCGTCTGGTTCGCGCTCAACGATGACCGGCCACTTTTTGCCTTTGCCGGCATCTGTACCGAATACCGGGGCGACCGGGGCACCAAATCAAACCGATCCCCGGCCCTCATCTCGTTTATGGCTTTCTGACCCACCTCGCCGAATGCCGTCGTCCAGCCGATCCATCCCAAGGCGACGCTGGTGATCCTGACGACACGACAGATGAAGAATGCGATGTTTGGATGCGCGCGCCTTGGGATGAAGCCAAGGCGCTGCAAAGGCCCACTGCTGGATTTAAAATCACGCCATTTGGGGTCAAAATGACCAGCCCTATCACCCGCTCACATCTGAAATAGGCGCTCACACCGTCCCGACCATCCGCGCTACGAAACCGCAATCCACGAGACCTAACAGCAATTCAACTAACAATTGTAGCAACCCTTCCGTGATTTAAACGCGTGAGCGTCCTGAAAGTGGGTAAACTTTAGCGAACTTGAGAAGCATCAATAAACAGGGCAATTCGGAGCAGACTGTCCAAACATAAGACCTTCGGACTAGAGCCTACCAACCTTCGGGCTAAGCCAATGGACAAATCAGAGGCAGGCGCCGCCCCATCTGCGCCAACTTCGCCGCAGCAAAATAGGTCTCGTGACATCGAGGCATTTCTCGGATTGACCTCGATACAAGACAATCGCTTGATCAAATCTGACGCAATGCGCGCCGTGCTAGCGGCACTGCTCGGGTTGATGCTGTTTGCAGCTATCCGATGGGGCGTCCTGTTGAGCGACTGACGGCCGGTCCCATCTATATCCCTCATTGCAGCGACGCACTCCGCAGTTGACACGTATCTTGAAAATTTGCGATCTTCGTTGCACTCGCGTGGACCTGGTGAAATTCCAGGTGGCTCTTCTGGCCGCCCATCCGCCAGATAATGTCGAAGCCCGTATGCGCCCGTCTTTCAATTGCGCGCTGGGCAGCCGTGAAATCATCGCCGACGTTTGAGTAGCAAGCTGCCCAGAGCAGCTTCGCTAAGATTTCCGCTTTTTGCCCACTCCGTTAGACGGCGATGGCGCTGGCTCCCGCTTCGTTCGGTTACCTTAGGAAATGCTGATGATCGATCAGCTTAAGCAATTTTTTGCTGAACCAATTCCCCTTCGATATTTAGCAATACGATTCCTCGAGCGAAAGGATACTTTGAGGCAAGTCAGCGCAACCGACGGCGCGAAGCGATGACCGACTTTACGACCCTCATCGAGATCGCGGTTTGCATCGCATTCTCTTTCGCGGTGTTTTATTTGCTCGGGATGATGTCCAAATAGAGCACCCCTCTATTCATTTGCCCGTCACGCCACCGCATGTATCTTGCCACGGTCGCGTCCTTTGGCGACTGTTGCGTATTTGCTCCTATGGCTTGGTTCCGTGATGAGGCGCGAACCTGAGCTCGCGCCCTTATCTGTTGAACCTTTGCGGGCGCCCGTCGACCTACTCATGAAGCGTGCGGTCCCCACCCTCCGCTTCTACTAGAAAAGCCCCGCTTCCCCCAGGCGGGGCTTCCCCCTTTTTTAAGGCCGGCTATCACCTCAGCCTTGGGTGCGCTCAATGATGCCGAAAGAACTCCATCCGCGAGAAGCTCACGAAAGAGCCAATGGCCCCTCGATGGCCCGATTTGGATGTATTTCCTGCAAGCTACATCTGGGCCCGTTAGAGTTCCATCAGTGCCCAAGATCAGTGAGCCCCAGCTAAAGGGATTGCAAGCGACCGCGCGTGGCGAGGTGATCCGAACCTATACGGGATCCGTTTACACGATCACCGGACCCGTGGGCAGCAGGGCGTTATGGGAACTCATGCGAGCTGGTCTGATCGCTTATGGACCGCAGATACCGGGCCAGTCCAAAACGGTGATGGTTTTGACCGCAAGTGGACAGCGGCCTTTATCGACTTGGGAAACGCGTGCAAAAGCTCGTTTCAGTCCGCAGAGCCTGAGCCAATAAGAGCGCCTCAGGTGGCTTCTCTCATTTCAGGTCACCGCGACGTAACACCCGTCACAGCCGTACGGCGCGAAGCGGCTCGGCACACGCAGCCGCCTCTAGTGTGCCGAGCCTAGCCGTGTCGGGGTCCGCTGGCCCCACCCCAACCGGCTAAGTGTAATCATGGCAACAATGTGGCCACCGAGTTATAGCATAGCTGCAACAGTCCTGAACTAACTGACCCTTCCCGGCCGGGGATCGTCGGTTTGCATAAAACAAAGTAGCCGAGCGCGCACCCTGGGGCAGGTTCAAAAGAGCGGCACCCGGCTACTCGGCCCGCGCGGCGGTGCGGGCACATTCATCCAACGTAAAAAACCTTAAGCGGAAATGATGTCTATCTCATTTCGGGTGTGACAGATTGACTCAATCGGCACAGCACGACGCGCCCTAGCGGAATATCATCGCTAGGCGGCCTGCGACATGGGCCTGGAAGGATTGGTGTCGAAGCGAAGCGATCGACCCTATCGTCCCTTGCGCGGCGATCCGCTGCCGGTCGCGCTTTCGCCGCCGGCGTTCATTGGTCGCGCTCGGTCACTAAATTTTTCCCGATCGTATCTTCCCAGAGAATTGAATTGGGAAGATCATGGGAAGGTAAAAAAATCTTTTGCCCAAGTGCTCGGAAGACTCAGAACGCCAGCGAGTGATCCCCATGGTAGACGTTTCGTATTCTCGTCTGAAACAGCAATTGGATCCCACGGTCGTGAGGGTCCTCGCCGCGGCTCTGGCGGTCATATTGATCGGCGCCGGCTCCGCGATGATTTGGGGCTTCGGCAGCGGGAGCGTAGCATTGCCTCCCAGCGCCACTGCTATCCCGGTGCCGGCGCACGGGCAGGTCTCAGACGAGATTCTTGAGACGGCGAAGGGTCTCCAGGTGACGCAGCAGCAGGCCATCGACCAGCTACAGGTCGTTCAAGATCAGTTGGCCGCTCAGAAGGCCGAGACGAAGAAGCTGTCCGAGCAAATGGCGGCTATGACCGAGAAGCTTGACGCCCTCCAGCAGTCGGTTGCCAGCATGCCGGTGCCGCCCGTTGCGGCGCCCATCTCGCCGGCGAGGCCCCGCCACCAGTAAAGTGGGTTGGGGTACGCGGTCAGGGTCTTTAATGAAAGGGGCCATGCCCAAGCTCACCCGCCGCCGCTATCCCGAACGCCCTGATTGCTGGCACGTCCATTACGGCGATGTGCATGTCGGGACCATTGCCATGCACGTCGGCAACCCGCATGACACCGAGCCATCAACAACCCCGGCAAATTGTCGAGCTGAGCATCTTTCGAAGTTTTTGCTCCTCTTTAAGAACAAGTGCAGTATAGTTGCCAAAACCCTCACCATCATCAGTAGAAGAACGCCCGTTCCCAGCCGAATCGGTGCCAGGAGAATTTGCTTTCGTCCCGGCAGCACCACCCCCTGAATGATGGGACGACCCTCCATGTCTATCACGAGCAAATGCGGCAGAGGCTGAAAGGGTGATGACGCAAAGAATGACGCAAAGAGCTAATGGTTTTTTCATTCCGAGACTCCCTCCAATAGGCATTCAAGGCACGACGGCCGAGTCAGACGACCCAAGGTGGCCCGCCGGTGAGTTCGGGAGTTGAGGACTGTCATATGGCGGCGGATCGGCGCTCGCGCGGCTCGCCTTGCTGCCAACGGCTGCCCGGACCTCTTACCCGTCTGGATACGAACCGCCTAGCACCGTCGGGCTAGCGAAACGCGACAGGAAAAATACGACGTGAGGAAACTCGAACCGGCCTGACGACAAAGTTGCCGCTGCGAGAGAAGAGAACCCGCCGAATTGTCATGCAAGATGCTGCCCATCAAGGCGCCGAACTATAAACTAGCTCATCTTCGCATAAAATTTGAATTGTGCTTGCAACTCAATTTCAGGAGCTTAGACGATAACTTCCTCTCGAAATGGGGTCTGCGGTAGTGGCTAATTCTTTTGAAGATCAGGAATTGCCCCTCATTCAACTCGAGCTCCCCTCAAGCTGCAAAGAGTTTGCGGAGCAATTCCGCGAAAAACAGGGTAGATTTCTGCGTCTAAATCAATAATGACGGCTTCGAGGGCTGCAATAGCCTGCTGAATCGCAGCGATATCGGCAATCTGCTCTTTAGATATCGGACCCGAGCAACGTCCCATCAGTGCGACAACCAAATCGCGACGCTGTTCTTTGAGTTGAACGAGAGGCAATCTGTGATCTTCAAAACAACCGGTCACCGCCGCTTGCTCCATTTCGAGAAAAATTAGCGTCTAACTCCTGAAATTGAGTTGCAAGCACAATTCAAATTTTATGCGATGATGAGGTAGCCTGATTCAGCTATCGGAGTTTTGACGGAGCACCATCTTGCATGACAACAATTCGACGTGTTCTCTTCCTCTGCACCGGCAACTATTACCGGAGCCGATACGCGGAGGAGTTGTTCAATCACATCGCTAGGGCTGAGGGCTTGGGATGGCGCGCGTTCTCGTGCGGCGCAGCCGACCAGGCCTTCCCCGAGAATGTGGGTCCGATGTCGGAATACGCTCGCGAAGCTCTCGCCGCAAAAGGCATCGTACCTGAAGGCGGTTTGCGGGATCCTCGATCGTGTTCCCTGTCTGACTTTGATGAAGCACAGCGCGTGGTCGCCCTTAAAGAGGCGGAGCATCGCCCTCTGATCGAGCGGCGGTTCCCCGGGGTAGCCAATAGGGTTACCTATTGGCACATCGACGACATTGAGTTCGTCCATCCATCCATCGCATTGACTATGATCGATGATCATGTCCGGGAATTAATCTCGACGCTTAAATAGCTCGTTCGCAGCCAACCTCGCATTATAGCAGCGGGTTCCCTACGGACTGGCGCTTGCCGTATTTCTTGAGCAAATCATTGAACGCCTCCACCGCCAAGGCATTCAAGGTGGTGTCGGCATATGTCAGCATCACTTACCGTTATGGGGACCGCCCAGAATCTGCCGGCGGCACTTGGCCCGGACCTTGCTGCGGCGGTTGATTTGGCCAAGGCGGAAAAGGCGCTCAGTACCCGTAAGGCCTACGGGACCGACTTCCGGCTGTTCAAGGCATGGTGCGACGGCAAAGGCGTTGGCGCGCTCCCGGCCAGTCCTGAGACGGTGGCCGCCTTCCTGGCCCATGAGGCTGGCACCGGCACCAAGCCCTCCACCCTCGGCCGGCGTATCGCTGCGATCCGCTACGCCCACAAACTGGCGCATCTCGACACACCGACCGACTCAGAAGCCGTCAAAGCGACGCTGCGGGGCATTCGGCGCACATTCGGTGGCGCCAAGGTCCGAAAGGCCCCTGCCATAGCCGCCGAGATGCACAGTATGGTTGCCATGGCCCCCGATCGGCTTTCGGGGTCACGGGACAGGGCATTGCTCCTGCTCGGGTTCGCTGGCGCATTCCGGCGTTCCGAACTAGTCGCGCTGGATGTCGCAGATATAACCGAAGCCAAAACCGGGCTTCTGATTACGATCCGCCGAAGCAAGACCGACCAGGAAGGCGAAGGCATTACGATCGCCATTGCCCGAGGTGACCTCGCCTGCCCGGCCAAGGCTTTGCGGGAATGGCTGGATGCCGCGGGGATCGAAACAGGAGCGATATTCCGGCCGGTCAATAAAAGCGGCGTGGTGGCGCCCAGTCGTCTTAGCGACCGATCCGTGGCTAACATCGTCAAGGCTTATGCTCAGCGAGCCGGCTTTGACGCCACTACCTTCTCCGGTCATTCGCTACGATCGGGCTTTCTGACATCCGCAGCGGCCAAGGGCGCCTCGATATTCAAAATGATGGACGTTTCGCGTCACAAGTCCGTGGACACTTTGCGAGGTTACGTAAGGGACGCCGAGCTGTTCAAGGATCACGCTGGCGCTGGTTTGCTTTGAGATATTCTCCACTTCCGCTTTAGTGCACAAAGCGGACTCTAGCTGCACACCGCTCCATGTCCGAAAAGTGCCAATACCGGACATACAGGTCCATGCTGCTGTATGCACGCAGATGGCGGATTCTGCTCTACCAAAAGCGGTTATGTGTCGGTCTCGTTCAAGATGAATGGAACTGGACGAGATATTTTGCGTTTTAGGGCAACAGTAACCCTTGCGCGCCGGTTACGTCGAGCGCACGATTGCCAAGCGATTTCACAACTTACGGAGGAGCGACCATGTCATGGGTCAAGCAAGCTTCGAAGCAGAAACGCACGACCAAAGCCGCCGTGAAGCTGCTGGGTGCCGCCGGACTGAGTTTTTCGCTGGCGGGTAGTGCGTCCGCATCCACGATGCCCACTGCCAGTATCCCGCAATCTGACAACACCTCGCCCAATCAGCGCTTCGTTCTTAGCGACGAGGAAATGACCGACGTCTCTCTCGCCACGTTCTATGCCTTCGATAGGGAAAACGCGGGCAGTAACATGCAGCTGGCCTGGGTTCGTGGCTGCCGTGGCTGCCGTGGTTGCCGTGGCTGCCGTGGCTGCCGTGGCTGCCGTGTCGGGGGTTGCGGGGTCGGCGGCTGCTGCGCAAGCTGGGGAGCGTGCCGCATTTGCTAAGTTCCACGAAATTGAGCAGACAGCAGCACGCACAGAAGCGGCAAGCTAACGAAAGAGCTGCGGGGTCGGAGCAGACCCCGCTTTCTCTCCATACCTTCTTCACTGGCGGGATTTTCTATGATCCATCTATAATCAAGGGATCGCTTTCGTCAGGCCGGTACAACTGCATCATCCAACCGCCGGTTTGTGCCAGTTGCGGAAGTGGACTAAGCCTGCCGGCTTTTGATGTGCGGGAGACGATCTTCAAGGGGCACCAAGCCACCATCAACAATAAAAAACTCGGTATCCGCCGCGCCGTCCCGGTGCTGCTTTGCCTTTTGATATGCCGAACTTTCGTACCAAGCCTTGGCTGCCGCCACATCGGGAAATTCGATCAGGACGACACCTTCGAGCGACCCCATCAACTCTAGTGGTGTGAGCTGTGTATAAATGGAAAGGAACTTTGCGCCCCGCCCCTCAAAAGTCGGGCCGGCTGCCTTCCAATACGCTTCGATTTTTTGTCGATCATGCACGCTTCTGTTCAAGGCAATCATGTAAGCAGGCATCGTTCGCTCCCATAGGCGTGTTGCCAAAACATGTAGATTAAGCCTTAGGCTCGACGGGTACAGCATTTTCGGAACATCTCACTTGGCCAATAAATGTCCGAGTTGGGTCAAACTGAGAAGAACTCAGCGTGAGCAAATGACTTCTCAGTCACCCCCGAAAGCAGACGTTGCGCAATACAGTAGCACTTCGCATTTGTGCCAAAAGCCGAAATAATTTGATCACCTCGCCGACAACACACGTCGGCGTTATTGCTCGCGCCACGGCGACCACCCATCTCTCGGTCACAGCAATCCACTCCAGTAAGGAAACTTTTATGGCCAGGCTTGACGGCAAGATCGCTCTTATCAGCGGAGGCACCAGCGGTATCGGTGCGGAGACCGCCAAACTCTTTCAATCCGAAGGTGCGACGGTAGTCGTTACCGGTTCTAGCGAACGCTCGGTAGAAGCCGCCAAGGCGGCGCTGCCCGGGATCGAGGTGCTGGTCTCGGACGCCGGCAACGTGGTCGCGACCAAGGCCCTGGTCGACCAGGTCAAGGCCAAACACAACCGCATCGACGTCCTTTTCGTCAATGCCGGTATCGCCAAGCTCGCGCCGATCGAACAAGTCGACGAGGCTTTTTACGACAGTCAGTTCAATATCAATGTGAGGGGCGCATTCTTCCTGATCAAGCATGCCATCCCAATCATTCCGGACGGCGGCGCCATCATCCTGACCGCTTCGGTGGCCGGCGCGAACGGCGGTCTGGGAGGCGCCACAATCTACGGATCGACCAAGGCGGCGCTGCGTTCGTTCGGCCGCACGATCGCCAAGGAGCTAACGCCGCGTGGCATCCGGGTCAATACCATCAGCCCCGGCCCGATCATTACCCCAATCCTCGACAAAGGTGGTCTCACACCGGCGCAGAAGGACAATTTTATCGAAGGGGCCAAGATCCGCATTCCGCTTGGCCGCACCGGCACCGCAGCCGAAGTCGCCGCAGCAGCCCTCTATCTCGCCGCTGATGCCACCTACACCACGGGCGCCGAACTGTTCGTCGACGGCGGCTTGATCGACCTCTAAGTCGGTCTGTGGCTGCCGATCCGACTTCACTCTTGTTGTCTTCGCATTTGCTGCGGAAGGCAGAACCTAAAGAAAAAGCCGCCAGGGTGTCACCGGACGGCTCGTTCCGCAACTGCCGACACGGCGTCGGTTCCGTCGCACTGCTGATTTCGGCGGGGCCGCCGCCCCCAAAGGCGACGGCAGCGGTCCCTCATCGCAGGGTAGTCTGGCCGGAGCGTTTGCGGCGTTGGCCAATCCCTACAACTGGCGGCCAGGCTAGAACTTAAAATCCAGCCGGCAACCGCAACCTGACATTAACCTTACCGCGGACGACGGCGGCCGTTGCCATTTTGCGGAACGAGCGACAGTCCTGGCCTCGTCGAACGGCAAATATTTCAAAATCATCAACCTCGTCTTCACCAATTTTCGCCACCCTGATCATGCCTTACCGGGCTTTGTATCGCCTGATTGAAAAGCCGTCCCCGATCGTCCCGGAGGCGGCTTTATGTTTTTATCCTCGGCGCGCGAGATCGAGCGTGAGTTTTCAAATCACGATTTTGAAAGTACTAGCCGGACAAGCTGAGGGGCGAGCAGCACTGCCCGAGTTGACGCGACAGGTCTCCATTCTTGTTTCTAGTGGTCCCGACTGGACTGGCAGGATGAAACGTCTAGCCGCGCTCGCGCCCGGCCTCGATATTTTCCGATCGCGTTTCGTTTTCGTCGATCGCGCAAATTGGCAGATCACCGATGCGGGGCGCGTCTTTTTAGTTTCGCTTGAAACCCCTACTTCCGCCGAAGACTATTCTGCTATCGTAGAGGGGGTTCCAACCGTTGCCCCGCCGCCGGTGTACAACGACGAACCAAAACCCGAAGTTACCGCTCCGCTGCCACCCTCTCGGTTAATGCGCCTGATTAAGAGACGCCGTCCACAGCGCCCCGATCGAATGCGGCGGTCAAGCTAAGTTCGCGGACCGTCGGTTGCCGGCGCATCGCGGAAAACGACGTCTAGAACCCCCTACCCGCGCGAAGCTCCGGCTTGGATCGTCGACGCACGAGCTACCTGGCGAGGTTTAGCAAGGTACAAAGCAAACCCTCTCCTCGCGCGATACCGATTTGCCGCAGCCGAGGTTGCACGGTAACAAGAGACACCGTCCAACTCGCGCGGACCGCGGTATGGCCGAAGCCGTATCAAGCCAAGGTCCGTTCATCGCTCAACTGCGGACATCCCTCGGCTGCGGCAACAGGTCCGTGTCGTGCCAGAACGCGACATCGGCTTGATGGACTAGCGACCCGCGGGCGCCTAACTCAATTAGAACAGCATCCACAAGCCCCCGACAATAGATGCGATGCCTGCAATCCGTGCAATCACACGGCCTGACGGTATGACTTTCTCAAGTAGGACGAGGATAGCGAGCGCGGTAATCCAGAAAAGATTCATCACACCGAGTGCGAAGAGGAGAACCATCAGCGCCCAACAGCATCCTAGACAATAGACCCCATGGCGAAAGCCCAGCGTCAAGGAACTGGTCGCAGTCCCTTGGAAGCCGCCGTGCCTCAGGATGAACCCAAGCGGCGCCTGGCATTGCGACAAGCAAACGTCCTTCAGCGGTGTCCACTGATAGACCCCGGCAAGGATCAACAAGCTACCGCCGAGAATCTTGCTCGCACTGGCCATCATCGGCGTGAGCAGAGCTGCACGCTCAAAGCCCCATTGCGCCGAGGTCGCCGCGAGCGAAAAGACGATCCATGCCAGTAAATAGCCGCCCGCAAACCATGCAGTCGCGCGGAACGGCCGGCTTGCCACTGCGTGGCGTCCCACGCGTGCGTAAACCAGGATGATCGGCGCCGCTGAGGGCGTCATCATGCCGATCATCATCACAACCCACATGGCGAACACATAAGCAAATTCGATCGGCTGCCATGGCGAGCTTGCCGGCATCATCAGAGCTTGGCCTGCGGGAATCATGCGGTAGCCGGTCATCTCCCTGCCGTCCATCGCCATATCGTTGGCGAGCCAAACGAGGTCGAACCAGGCGAGCGCGGTGAGTACCCCGAGCGCGGCGATGATGATAGCGCGTTCGCGGCGCAAAGGGCCTTCGAGAGCAGATGCGTTTATCAAGAAGTGCTTGACCACCGGATCGGCGCGTAGTGACCATTCTTGCCGGAGTTGTCCCAGCGCATTCCGTGATCATTAAACGTATTTCCGGGTGCCCCTACCGCAAAAGCGAGCTTTTCGGGGCTGACGGGGTGGCCGACGTTTGCCCACATCTCGCCGCTAGGATGTGCTGTCGGCAGCGGATCAACACTCATGTGCAAGATGCCCGGAATTTCCGCGGAGCGTGTTTTGCCTTTGACGCTGTAGGTAATTGGAGCCTTCTTTACGCCGAGGTTCTTCGCGATCAGTGGAGCAAAATGCGCCATGGGTCCGCCGGCTGCTCCCGTGAAAATGGCGCCCAAAGCCTCCGTCTGCTTTTCGTTGGCGCGCTCGTCAATGTAGGCTGCTACCGACCAATTTCCGTCCGCCATAGGTCCCGGTGTATGGACTGCGAGCGCCACGTTCAGGTCGTTAAGCGCAGTGCTCTCATAACTTCCCTTGTCGATGTGAAAGAGCAGAGCGACGTCGCATACGCCTTCGGTTGGGCTCGAAGTGAGCGGCGCGGATTTCGATATGAGACAGGGACAGACCACACTGCAGTTGCAGTTCTCGAAATAGTCTCCTGATATCTGCCACGCGGCTGCCATAATTATTCTCCCCTTGAAACTGTTCGGATCAAATGGGTAGTGCAAGCTGACCTATCATGGTCAGAAAACATTATAGCGATCCTGTCCCGGCTGTGAAACGTTCAACCGCGGCGATTCCCTAAAATATGTCAGACCTTGGCTACTCGTCATTACAGTTTCCGATGTAAAGCTATTCTACTGTTGCGATGACAGTGCGAACGGTCACAAAGCCCTGGCATTATTAGACGGGGGCCGCACGCTCCGGCAGCGTCGGCGCGCGCGGTGGCCGCACGTGCATTGTCCGGGTCGGGGCCGGTCCCCACACTGCTCATTCTCAGTAGCGTCTTATTGTCTGTAACGGCAATATTCGTCGCCATTGTCGTATTCAACGCAGACTTTCACGCGGCGCCGGGGTCGGTCGGCATCGACGTAACCCCTGTTGTCCCTATCCCGGTCCGCACGGTCCCAGTCCCGATCGCCGCGCTCCGGCTCGCGATCACGACTGACATCATCGCCACGATGCCTTCTCCAGTCCTGACCCATTTCGTGGTCATCACGGCCCATACGATCGCCATCGCTGTGACGCATCATCCCGCCGCGCCCCATCTCACGGTCGTCGCGCCCCGTGCGGTCGCCGTCGCCGCGGCGCGTTTTAGAGTCTGGGCCCATCTCGCGGTCTTCGGTCTTCGGTTGGTCGCGTCCGATTCGTTGATCCTGTTGTGGCTGGGAGTTCTGGTCAGTCTGGGCCGGAGTTCCAGCTTGCGGAGCTGCAGCCGGCGCTTTGCCCGGCTCCTCGGCGGATGACCAAAGGCTTGACGAGGCGAGTAACATCGCGGCGAGGACAAATACACGCATGTCTTTCTCCATTGGGGTGTAATCCTAACTGCCCGGTCATCTGTTGGCTTCGCGCCTAAGGTCGAAATTGAACACGCACGCTTTGCGGGGCCTTGGGCTTTGGGGAAGATGCTCTTTTGCCAGTTCTTCCGCCGATAGTATCAAAAGCACCTAGCGCCAAGGGTGATGAAACATTCTGCCACATCCGAACCCGATATGGTGAATAAAATTGTTCCTCGTGTCCGTTTCAAGTTTGGGCGCTCGGCTTTAAGTCGCGCTGGCAAGCGACGCCGCACGCTCGTCACAACGTCCGCCGAGAAAAATGATTGAACGGCTATCTCGTTAGGTTTGCAGGTCCCGAGGCCATCTGATGTCAGCCATTGCAAAACTACTGGCGCAAAAGAGGCAACTTATCGAACGGCTACAGGAAGACCCGAGTCCAGAAGAACGGGAGCAAATCGAACAACTGTTAGCGAAAATAAATAAGGCGATGGACTTGCTGGATGGGGCGGGCGTAAGCGGTAGCGACTACGGCCCCACCAGCATGGGCGACCCCACGTACGCGAAAAAATCATCCGCACCATTATCGCTGCTCGCCGCGAGATGGCGCGCGAATCGCGCCATCAATTAAGAGTGAAAAACGGCAAGCCTGGATCGTCGGATAAGCGGAGGTTCAGGCTGCTTCCCTGTTTTGCTCGACGCTCTGGGCTCCCTCGCAGACCGAAAAGTAAGCCTCAAGCTCCGATAGGGCCAAATGCTCCCATCGTTCGGCTTCAGCCAAGAGAGAACGTCTTTGAACTGGACGGAACGCTGCTGTCTGGCGATATAACGAAGCGACCGCGCGATACCGACGGACGTTTTCAAGAACGGCTTTGTCACTCATGAATCATTTCCCCTCTGGCCCCAGGTCGAATTTGTCGGCTACAATTTTCCAAATCGTTAGCGCGATTTATCGAGCATTCGCATGGTTTCCAGACCGTTGAGAAAGCGCCCATCCCGACAATGTGCAACCTCTTGTCTGATTGCGGTTGCTCACACAACCCTGTCAGGCGGGCCTGGAAGCGGACCTTGCGATGGACGGCTGGGGGTGGCGAGCGGACATGAGATCGGCTTCGGAAAGAAATCAGTGTTGGCAACGCGAGTCACAGCCGGCGCAACGGATAGGGAGATCGTGGCGTGAGCGTGCGTGAGCAGATCGACAGATACATCAACGATCAGTCCTGGGCTAAGAGCGAGGATTTGCGAGAACTGGATCGGCGTATCCTGCAGATTTCGCCCGAAGCCCAACTCTGGTTTCTGGACGGCAGAAACAGTGAAGGCAAAGTGGTTTCCAATCCAAACATCGGATATGGGCTAGAAACCCTAAGCTATGCCTCCGGAGAAACTAGAGCGTTTTACAAGATCGGTCTGAGCGCGAACACGTCCGGAATCTCAGTCTACGTCATGGGTCTGAAAGACAAGAAACACCTTTCCAAGACCTACGGGTCGCGGATCGGGAAAGCCAAGATCACCGGCTACTGCATCAGCTTCAAATCCACGAAGGACGTTGATCTCGGCGTGTTCGACGAGGTCGTCTCGGACGCCTTTGGTTCGTGGTCAGCGCGCGCATCCTCGTAGGCTACACTCTTCAAAGGTCCGCAACGGGTCGCGAACAGTCGACGGCCCGGGACCTTACAGCGGATATCGACGGCCGCGCGGCTCGCTCTTGTCTACGAGGTCGGCGCGCTGGCCGCCTTAAGAACGCGGCGTGCGTGGACATGAGCCTATCCTCGTCCTCGTCGTCGAGGCCGCCCAAATATTCAATTGCAAAACCTTTGGTTCGTCGCGAATTGAGAATGTTCAGCAATTCTTCAAGCCCATGAGTATCCGGCTTGTGGACCTCGGGAGCGGTCGTAACCGATCGGCTGACAATACGATTGAGCAGTACAATGCGTTCGTGGGCACTCTCGGACATTTCCCCCGCCTGACTAGTTCTTAAAGGAATCGGGGGCAGTCTGCCAAGGGAACAACCGATAGGCGAGTCATTTGGAGAGCCGCCGCCGTTTTCCCACTAGGACATTGGCGATCTGGGTGCTTTCCAAGCGTCGGTAGCTGGGCGTTTCGCGTAAACTCCGATAGCGTCTGTGCTAACCCGGAAGGATCGTGAAACATCGCAAAAGGCGAAGATCCGATGAAAGAAAGCACCATTGCCAAGATCACAGCAGTCGCGACCGCCGCAAAAAGGACGGCACAAAAGGCGCTAGCTGCCAACCCTAACCCCGAGTGGACTGAGCACGAAATGCAGTCGATTGATGAGTGGATAGCGCATCAGAATATGAAAATTGAGCGCTCCGAGGCCATCCGCCGCCTAGTCGAACTCGGGCTGAAGGCGAAGAGCGCTAGGCCGTAATGACCCGCAAACCAAGACCCGGATGGCCCATGAAGAGTGATCGCGAGTTGATGGTGCTATCGAAGACGCACACGCTGGAAGCCATCGCCGTTAAGCTCCAACGCTCGCCTAAAGCAATTCTCAAAAGGGCGACCAGACTTGGCCTTTCGATCCGGCGAACGAAGAGGAAATGATGCGAAACCGCCGCCTGCTTTTGGGCGTCCGTATCGGTCTTTTCGGGGCCCTCGCCGTTCTCACAGCGCGATATGTTGCCGTGGTGCTCATGCGCTGAAGGCGAAGAAATGACCAGGCGGCTTCAGAAATTCATTGAAACGGGACGCATGAGGAAGGTCCTGAGCGCGTGGCTTATGTTCTGGATGTGAGCGCTTTGCGCCGGCCGTCTAAGGGTATGGAATGGCGAAAGATCGATTCATTCAGCGCCGCCGAAGAAGTGTTGAACGATCCCGGCTTAAGATCAGTTTTCAAGACGGCGATCGATAAAGGCTGCGCCATCGTTTAAGCGACCTAAATGGACCCTTGCCGACGCGCGGTGGCGGCGCGGGTGCGTCGGGCACATGTGCGCGCGAGCTAACGTCGGCATCTTAACAAGATGTAATCGACAGTCCATCGCCCGTTCATGAGCAGCGCGATAATAGAAATCCCATTATGAAAAAGCGAGTAACAGTAAGCGTGTCTCCACCGGATATTGCCCCCATCCGGACCTTGCATGGCAAAGCCGTCGCGCGATCATATTCCGCTCGGCGGCTTAGTTTTTGAAGAGCAGCCATGTTTGCTAGCAACGATAATCACACCGTAACGGACTCCAAGCCGCAACCCGCTTGGACAGAGGCATGGCATTTGTGGACCGTAGTCGTCCCGCGTCGATCGATCACAGGCCGCCTCGTCTATGGACAAGTCTGGAGGCGTCACGATGGACGTCATTGGACGTATAAAAAGTTCACCGAGTTTATGGCCGAACGAGATCATTGAGCCCCACGCGCCTAAAGTAAACGCTGGTGCGTTATTCGAGGCCGGGCTGCAGAGGTGAGTGTCATCCGACAGACCTGTAACACCCGTCACAGCCGTAACGAACTTCGTGCATTCCCACCGTGGCGCTCTTCGGGTGAAGCGATTTGCGCAGACTGTGTGGACCGTGCCAGGTCCCACCCTCCTGCAGATACGCGGCCAGTATGAAAGCGACGAACGCGCCGGCTAGGACCAGCAATCTTGTAAGTTCCGACAATGACGGCTCCTGAAACGCTGAAAGACTTGTTCACCCGCAAGAAGCTCACCAAGGAACGTACAGCCGCCAAAGAGTGTTTCGAGCGGTACCGGGAGAATCGATATCAGACCAAGGTCGCCACCCCAGCCATGGCAACCGACATAACGCCTCGCCGCCGCCCTGACCTTCCTCAGAAATAGCTTCAGGTGATGGTATACGGCCCACGAATTGCGGTCGGCCTCATGCGATCAAGTTCTGCCGGTGCGACAGTTGTGGTCTGACGCGTCTTGTCCCGTGGAGCGGTCCAAGAGAGACATCCACGATCGGCATTCGTCCAGTCTTGCTTCGAGCATGGAAGCGGCAACGGTTCTGGGATGGGTGCCACCACGGGCTGGCCCCGCAAAGTAGCAACGGGTGCAGGTGGTATTAAAACGCTCGAAGCGAATATTGCGACGATGGCAAACGGGAGCACCAATTTCCGGGGAAACGCCATTCTTACTTACTCATTAATTGATTTGTTTCAGCCCTCGTTGGCGAATCGATACACGGCACCCGTTTCAGGACGGTTCCGTCAGGGACCAAAAACGGTTTCGTTGAGAGCAGAAATAATTCATCACGTAGCGGCTGCGAAAGCCGACCGAGGCTTTAAAAACACCCGTAAGCCTTTCGCGCCCAAAAGGTGGATTTCTAGCGTGGGCAACGCTTCCGGGACACCAATTCAGCGGCTTCCCTTGATGTCCGATCGGCGAAATCATATGCCGGAGCCGGCCGCCAGTTCGTCACGCTTGAGGATGCCGGCAACTACCTCACCAAGCTTCCGAAATCCCAGCATAGCGCGCCGGAGTGGCAAGACGCGATGGAAGCCCTGATGCTGGTCGCGGACGCGGAGCGCGCCCATGACGCCGAAAAGGACTTCAGCACGGCCGCCAACGCGGCCGCGGTGCAGCGGCCGTTCTTATGCGAACGGCTAATTGCGTCCGGCCACGGTCAGCGCGATGACCCTATTACGTAACCAACCGTAACCAGTGCAGCAGCCTCCCCAATGAGAAAACTCATAAACTTACTCTCAGCCGTGTTGCTTGTGGGGACTGGCGCGGCAGCGCAAACACCCCGTTCGGGCTCATTCGTCAATGCGGGCGAGTTCACCGCTCGGGAGGATTGTCTATATCGTGAAGTGGGCCGGTTGATGAATACACGGGGCACGACTATTACCGCTCTCGAAGACATAGCGACGACCACCGCACAACTTTGCAGCCAAACCATCCGAACTCATTTGCTAAGAGCATCCCCGTCGAATGGAGATAAACTGGTACGCTACGATGAGCTACAGGCAGAAATGCGCGCGATGGCAATCGGACTCGAACTGAAAAGCGACCAGAAATGATCTTAAAGCCAAACGGGAGCCAAGGTGGCGGGCTGCGGCGGCCCGACGATGTTCGCCAGGATCGGCGTCATGCGAGCGCTGCACCGGAACGTCGAGCGCGTGTTTAACCGCGGTTCGCAAAGAGACGCACTGGGGAAAGCGGAAGCTGAACCGAGATCAGTAAAAGAGGAAAGAACGCCGCCCGATTTGGGATTTAGTCGAGCGCGGGCAGAGGAACGTTCAGCGGCGGGGGCTCGCAAGCACAACGCCGATCATGAGGGCAATCGCAAGCGCGGCCAACGGCGCCTGGCGTACCGCTTTTGCTAGGACTGGGCTCTCGACCAGCCTCGATAGCATCGCTTACCGCTGGTGGCGGTCTGGATGCCGTCCACGATCTTCGCCGCGGTCCCACGGGTCCACCGTCCGCCTCGCGCCGTGGATATCTTCTGTTCATTCTTGGCCTTCTGCTTTCGGAAGGAATCAATGGCCCTAGCGAGCTTTGGACGGTCCGCGCGTTTCAGATTTTAATTGCAGATTTGAACTTGTCGGATACGCCAGCCGTGGCGCGTCTTGAAGCGATGCGAAACCAGGCGACAATTGACCCTTTCATCATTGTCGCCGCCGAAACTGGCGGGGTAGCCGCCACCGGCGCCAAAACCGCCGCGAGCGGACAACCCGGTTGGCTGAACCAAACCGATAGCCGCTAGTGCGAGCATACCTATAATCGTTTTCCGCATCGCATTTCGTTCCATTCTGTCCCGCCAGAGGAATGCTACACCGTCGCGGCGGGATTGTGCGGCGTCGAACCATCGTTTGCGGTAAACTGACTGTGAGCCAGCAAAGTCGCGATTAGTAAGGCCGCGTCCGTTGGCGGCCTCCAAAAAACGACCCAGGCGCAGAGCGCCAGAGCCGCAAATGTTCCGTTGCTTGGCTGACTTACTTCTTCATCCCGTCCTTCGTCATCGAGTTGTTCTTCTTGTTGTCTTTTGACATGCCTTCCTTCTTCATGCCGTCGTTGCTCATGCCGGTTGTCTTCATCGAACCCTTCTCCATCGAGCCCTTCTCGGTGGAATTGTTCATCCGGCCAGGCTTCGTCATGTTGTCCTGCTGAGCAGCCGGACCTGTACTGCCCTGTGCAAATGCAGAGCCGCACGTGAGGTCAGAGCAGCCGCGGCGATAACAATCTTCTTCATGAATATCTCCGTAGGGTTAAATCCCACTGCGACATCGTCGCGATAGACCAAAACGCGGAAGCCACGCCTGGCAACCGCCAATATTTCCGAAACGCCGAGACCGCCTCCTTTGGCTATCCGCGCGAGCGCTAGTGTGAACAGCG
The DNA here is from genome assembly GCA_963819325.1 of uncultured Pseudomonadota bacterium. GTDB lineage: Bacteria > Pseudomonadota > Alphaproteobacteria > Rhizobiales > Xanthobacteraceae > Bradyrhizobium. The sequence continues at coordinate 7,792 of CAWFVT010000012.1, read as the reverse complement.
GGCAACAGAGCCTTTGGCTATCCGCGACATGCGCCGTCTCTGACGGCGGGCGACGCTCTCATAAGTTTAACTTGGCGAGGAAAAGATCGTTCCCGTCACTTAGCTTTTCGCTCGGGCAAGCTCTGGATTACGGCGCGAGTCCGCGTCATCGTCTGCAAATAATAATCTTCGCGCTCGGCCTGCATTCTTAATTGGTGAGCCTTAAAGTTGTCGAGCCGTTGCTTGATCTCGTCGCGCTCTGACGGCGGCACCGTCATCGGCGGCAATCTAGCAGGCCAAGTCTTTGGTTCGGGTATAGGGCTGGGCGCTTCGGGTAAGGGGCTGGGCGATGTTGGCTGCTCCGCAAGGACGGCCTCAACGGTTGCCAACACCGGCAGGTCAGCCTGAACGATCTCGTTATTGGTGTCGTCCTTAGAGGCCGTCGCATCCGTGACGAGAGGGTCAACCGGTTCAGGCTGAACCAGCTTCTTCTCATGGACGCTGGCCGCAAAGGCCATCGTTTCCGTCACCAGCGCGTCGAGCTCTTTTTTCCAAGGTGGGACCATGGTGCATTGAAACCGAGTACCGGAATGGCCGTCAAGCTGGCCGAATAAAAAGCCGCTGTCCGAAGGGGAGCTCTCAGTCGCTCTTCGTTCTGCCCTCCTTGAGCCTGTTCAGACTTATCAGTGACCGGATCGCGGCTCAAATCGCACGCCGCAGCCCCAAGGACGCTTCCTTATTCTTTTCCGTGAGAAACGACGCTCCACCACTAGAATATCCGATGGCGGGACCACAAACCCTTCCTACTCAACCGGATGCCCACGGGTCAGGAAGAGAAGCCGGCGCCGTTCGCCAAAAAAGTTTACAAGCGTCGGCGCGCCTTCGTGATCCCTCTGGCGACGGCCGATGTGATCGAGCTCGATCGTTGGGCCGAAACGCCCATCGAGTTCACCAACACCCGGTGGAAGAAGCCCGTCGAGCGCTTCCGCGAGGATCTGTATCTCTATTCGCCGAAGGCTGGGCCGTACACGCCTGATAGCCTCCGCGCGCGGCTGGGGCGTTGGTACGCCGACACAGAGGAAGGTCGCGTCCTCTGCCGGCGCTGGAAGGAATGGGTCGCCGCCCAGGTCAAGAAATATGAATGGGACATCGACCCCGAAGACAGCCGATCACCCGACTATTCACGGTCTGCGCGGCACCGGTATCCTAGCCCGCGGCGAGCAGGGCTACGAGGTCGATCAGATCGCCAACGACATCGGTATGTCTCGCCAGAACGTGGCCCACTACATGCGCTTCCGAGACCAGATGAAGGTCGCCGAGGACGGCCGCAAGCGGCTCCAGATCGTCGGCAAGGGGGACTAGACCATGAACCCACAGGCGGCTATAGCGACGTCGCGAGTGGCTGGTTTTGCTAGACCCTTTCCGATTCTTGCGAGACCATCGGAAATAGTTAAATGAAATCAAATGCTTCCTTGGGGAATGGTGTAACGGTAGCACAACAGACTCTGACTCTGTTTGTCTAGGTTCGAATCCTAGTTCCCCAGCCAAATCTCACTTTTCGCCGACTTTGACCCCCTCGTCCGCCCCGAGACGCGTAACAGCCGTCGCGGTTTCCGCAAGCATGTCAAACGGTTGACGGAAGGTCGCGACCACTTCGCCATCCTCCCAGGTGCAGTTCGATAGCAGGAAATTGAGCAGGCGGCGTTTTTCGCGTGGCTCCTGCTTCGCGAACAGCCGTTGGGCGTTCCGCGCGAGTTCGAGAAGCGCGACGCCCTCGTCCATGATAGGATTTGTCGGCGTTCTGGTGCCGCTCGATCTCGCGCTGGCAGCGGTTCTGCTCCTCGCGCCACTGGTTCGACATTTTCTCGAAGAAGGCCGTCGTCGACCAGTCCATCGAGCTTGTCGACATACATCGCGTTGATGCGATCCTGCAGCCGCTTGTATTCGGCCTGATGGCGCCTGATCGCTTCCTCATGCTCGCGGCGCTCGTCGGCGTGGCTGGCGTGCAGCGCGTCGCGCACCCATTCCAGCACCTCGTCGTCGAACTTCAGCCGGCCGAGCAATTCGGTGAACTGCGCTTCGAGCGCTTCCTCGCGGACATATTTGCGGCGGCAGGAGGCCGGATTGCCCTGGCACTTATCGGCGTAGCCGGTGCAATGGTAATAGACGTAGCGCTCCTTCTTGATCTCGCCGACCACGGCGCAGCCGCAGGCATGGCAGGCGATCAGCCCGGAGAAGGCGAAATCGTGCTTGCCGCGCTTGGCCTTCTTGGCGAAGCGCCCGTCGAGCACGCCCTGCACCCGCTCCCATAGCTCGACCGAGACGATCGCCTCGTGCCTGCCCTGGATGAGCTTGCCGTTCCATTCGAACCAGCCGGTGTAGAGCCGGTTGCGCAGGATCGTGTGCACGGTGCTCACCGGCACCTTGCGCGCCGCTCTTGGGATAGACGAGGCCCGCCGCCTGCGCCTTTTGCGCGCCTCCTTCAGCGAAATGTCGCCGCGCGCATACCATTCGAACAGCTTGGCGATCATCGGCGCGACCGCCGGATCGGTGGCGATGATCTTCTTGCCGTCCGGGCCGGTGATGTTGCGATAGCCGAGCGGCGTCTTGGTCGGCCAGATGCCCTGCTCGGCCTTTTCCTGCATGCCCTTGCGGGCTTCCTCGGACAGGTTGTCGATGTAGTTCTTCGCCATCAGCACCTTGATGCCGTGCATGAACTTTTCCGAGGAGCGCGACTCGCGCGACAGCACCACGCCTTCCTTGGGGAAGTGCATTTCGACGTCCAGTTCGTCCACCGTCACCCAGTCCTTGAGGTTGCGGTAGAGCCGGTCGGTCTTCTCGACCAGCATCACGCGGACGGACGGATGCGCCTTGAGATAGGCCACCATCTCGCCGAAGGCGGCGCGGCCGGTCTGCTTGGCGGTTTCCACGTCGACATATTCCTGGGCCACCGCGAAGCCGTTCGCCGCCGCGTATTCCTTGAGCAGCTTCAATTGCGCCGGGATCGAGAAGCCTTCCTTCTCCTGCTCCTTGGAGGAGACGCGGGCATAGATCACCGCCTGCTTGCGGGCGGGATCGGCGGCGGGTGAGGGTTTCAATGCTTTCTCATATTGTTTAGTGTAACCTAAACATAACCCGAAATCAAGCGATCTTGTTCAGTCAACCGGCCCTGCAACGAGCCCATCGAACGACGCCCGCAATGCGTGCCCCCGCCATAGCGGCGTCGCCGGCACAACGCCAGTCGGATCAAAGGCATCGTCTGCGTTGGCAACGGACACAGATGCAAAATGACCAACTTTGCCGATACGCGCGCAGCTTTCGGCAATTTGTCGCCAATTTTCCGGAAGTTTTGCCGTCTTCTGCGGATACCTCAACGCCCGCACAACCACCCATTCTGGACCATCGACGCCAACAAACCAAATCGACGGATCAACAGAAGGGTTTTCCCTGCCATGACATTAGCTTTTTTCCGGTCTTCTCCAATTGGTCGCGCAAGACCTGAACGGCGAAGTCCTGCAATTCCCAATCCGTCATCTCAATCCGCTCGTCGCTTATCCGTGCGACAGGATCAATTGGCACGTCAGTCTCGGCATCGAGCAAGCCCCATCCCAACGAGTCCCGGCTTCCAGCTCCGGCCTGGCGACGCATCGGCATAATGCAGGCATGCCCTCGACAGCCTTCGGCAATCGCTCGCAGTCCCCCTCGGCTGCCGGGTACCTCCAGCTTTTCTTCTGCGTCCTCGATCCGAACAAAGAATAACTGATTGCCAAGTCGAAACGACAAATGTTCGAGAAATGGCGGGTTGAAGATCTGCCTTAAGCCAACTGTGGAGCGGCCCTTGCGCTTGAGCCTCAATATACCGACCTGCGGCCTGCCAGCAGCTTGCAAATTCCTCGGAGACAATATGAGTTTCAATTTCGTGCATTAGTTTGGCCCACTGCTTTAGCGGTTCGAATCAAGCCCGGCACGCCCAGTATCCAACCCTCCACCTGCGCCAGCGTGCGTTCGGACGGCGAAAGATCGGGCTTTAGGAGCGCCGCGAGGCTGCCGTCACGGTCGGCGCGCGAAAGCCAGGCGGCGATGCTGAAGGCGTCGTGCTGGTCGCCGGTGCGGCCCTCATTGGCGAAGCCGCGCTACCACAACGCCGGATAGACCTCGGCGATGGCCGAGCGCCCGGCCGGAATGTCCCAGCCGTCGAACGGCCAGAAATGCACGCGGGCGCCGAGGCACTGGCGAATGAAGCGCAGCCAGGGAATCCCGGCATGGGTGGATTTCGCCACCGATCCCTGCACGTCGAAGTGAAACACCGATTTTGCGCCGCCCGCGCGCTCCTCGGTCAATCGCCGCCAGCGGGCATTGCCCATGCGCGCCGCGCCGTTGCCGAGGATGCCGTCGCGGACGAACTCGACATAGGTGTGATCCTCGTCGGTCGGCCAGTGGCGCTGAAAGTCGTCGAGGAAGCGCGGCCAGTCGGGCTACAGCCCGTGCGCCTCGAAATAGCGCAGCGGGAATGAGAAGCCGTGGTCGATGCCGACCAGCGTGGGCATGTCCTCGGCCAGCCGTTCTACCAGCCATTCGGCGATGCCCTTGCGGGTCCAGTATTTGCGCGGCGTGGCGGCGGCGGTACTTCCACTGGAAGCGCATCGCCATCGGCCAGATAGACGCGCAAGCCCTTTAGGCTGGCGGTCGGTGTTTCCGCGCCGGAATAGTCGATGCCGATGGTGCGGGCGAAGGCGGGCATCAGTTTCGGTTCAATCCAAAGTCTCCGCGCGTTAGCGTAATGGGCTTCCAGCAAGCTCTCACCAGCGAGATAACCTAATCGGGCGTCTGGCGCCGAGCGATATTCCGAAAAATGCGAAGCGGAACGCTTTGCGACCGTCTTCTAGGCTGGATCGCTCACCAATGCGCGCGTCTCGAACAGTTGCCGCCTTTTCGGGTGCAACTTAGACTGTTCCAGCGCGACCAGTTCCCGCTGATCACCATAGGCGGATCCGATGTAGCGCTTTCCCGAGCCGGTATCCGAAATAGTAGCGCCCTTCTACGCTCGCAAGTGCCTCCTTCCGTCGGTCCGGCTGTTTCGCACCAGCGACTCTAGATCCTCGAAACAAAAAATCGAATGATCTTTGAAGCCAGGAATGGCGATTGACCGGAATAAGGCTCGCGATGGATTTCCTGCACGTGAAGGACCGGATAGCGGTTCTTTCGAGATGCCAGTTACATGCGCGTTGCCCTTCTCCCGACAGGTCGAGCGAAGCTTGAGCCGTCCGAGAAAACCGGCGACCGTCAGTTCGGTAAGTTCAACCGCGTAGCGACAGAAATGCTTCAAAACGCATGAAAAAAATCGCTGAACATGCCCTTCTATCGGGTCCAGGGCGGAATTGGCATCTGTGCGAAAATCATCGGCCGGCTCGACGTCGTCTCGCGCTAGCCGGTCCTCGTGGAAACGCTGCCATACCGGAGACTTGTCGGTGCCCAGACTTCCAAACGCATGGTTGCCAGCTCATCCACGCGTGCCAGATGCAGCTTGTAGTTTTCGGGGGAGGCGATGGCCAGAGGTCATCGATCCGGATTGTCATTCCGCCACTCCCATGAGGTGCAAGGCGTGTCCGATGAAATCCGCGCATCGTTGGACCGATCGGCCAGCCGCTTGATCTTGCGGCCCTCCTGGTCCCACTGATCCACCTGCGTCTTCTGCTGCCGATAACGGTGGAATCGATCCCAGATGAACGCCAGCATTTCCGCCCAAATCAGCTGCGTCACCTCTGGATATGCCGCCCCGAGGCCCTCGCTTCGGTCGCGCCCTACCGCCACGAGGCGGATGCGAAGCGTGTCGCTGCGATGGAAGCCCGCCCGATAGATGTCCGCCGCCGCCTCTTCGATCCGGTCGGGTGGAAGGCATCCGCTCGCTGCAAGCACGCGATGGACATTCTGCCGGTCTTGCCGCGTCCACGGCCCGTTCAAGGTGCAAGGCTGATTTGTCTTCACCTCGGCAATGACGATGTCGATCAGATCGCCGGATAACGCGAGCTGCTGCACATCGTCGGCCATGATGTCGTTCGGATCATCGAACAGGCGCTCGGCACGAAAGGGAAATCGTAATTGCCAGCAGATCGGCGTCCGTCCGCTGGCCGCCGCGCCGTTCGGGGTGAACGACAAAGTTCTCGATCTGGAAGAAGCCGTTCAAACGGAAATACCAATAGGCCACCTTCTCGGGATCGAGGCGGTCCACCAGCGGGCCTCTCCGGCGCGCGGCTCATTCCGCCGCCTCCATTTCGCGGGCTTCGGCCGGCGCCAGTGCTTCGGCCAGCAGCGCGTCGAGCAGGCGGCGGCGGGTGGCGGCGGTGGCGGTGAGGCTCGCCTCCAGCCGGTCGCAGAGCGCCATCAGCGCATCGACCTTGGCGACGATGCGGTGCTGCTCGGCGAGGGGTGGAAGGGGAATGAGAACCTGAGTTAGAATTTCGAGATTGATGTTCTTCTGCGCCGTTGCTGGTGCAAACTCCAAGAGGTTGCCTTTGCGGTTCACACGAAATACTCAAAATATCTTGCGTTCTCGAACATCGACGCCGAATGAACGCCGACGAAGCTATCGTGGAAAACAGCATCAAAGCTCAAAATCCCACTGTCCGCGATGTTCGCGGTAATCGTGATGCAAACTCCCCTTCGGCCATTTGAAGCTCTGGGATAACCCGAAGATCGTTATACTTGCTCGTGTAGTCTCGATGACACTCCTTGATAGGTTCGACGTCGCCGGTTTGGATCGTCCGCTTTTCGCCGCCGTCGAACAGCGCAGGATCATTGCGCGGCCGGTGCTTCGACTTGCCCCTTCCGAACGTGCCAACCTGGGACGTCCCGATGCCCAACCAGCGGCACTTCGAACGGCCACTTTATCGAGGTTCGACTTCCGACAGCGCTTCTGGCGTTTGGCCGTTCCCTCCTTGACCAGCCGCCCTTCTCGTTTGCAATCTGCTTCAGCAATTCCGACGCTGGTTCGTCGCTCGCATCCTGCGGCACGAGCTTGCCGCGCACGGCGAGGTTGAGGATGGTCTGGCGGAGCTGCTTGATCTGGTCGGGGCGCGTGGTGAAGGCGGGCAGCGCGTCGAGGGCGAAGCGGGCGTCCGCCTGGAAGGTTTCGGGATCGGGCGCGTTGAGGCGGGCAAGGCTTGCCGCCGCCAGCCGGTCGCGCACCGCCTCCCGGCTTCCCCGCGCCGCCTCCAGCCGGTCGCACAGCGCCATCAACTCATCGACCTTGGCGACGATGCGGTGCTGCTCGGCGAGGGGTGGGAGGGGAAAAACAAACTCCTCAACATCCTCGCGCGAAATGCCGGGAATAAGGCTGCGTGCCCCTTCTTGCAATTTTACGGCAAGGCGATGGGTAATCAGAGCTAAGAAGCGATCGTCCCACGCGATAGCAGCTAAAGCCATCAATTGGCGGCTAATCGCCACTTCTGGAATATCGCACGTTGTTGCTTTCCCGACGCCTGATCCCTTCACGGTTAGAAGCAACTGGCCCTTCTTGGCGACGGCCTTGCGAACCAGAGCAAATCGACTGATTTGAAGCCCCTCCACAGCAAAATCTGATGGTCCTGTGATGTAAGGAAGCCCGACTCTAGGGTCCTCTGAATACTCTGGCGGTTGCAATGTTGCCCCGAAAACAAGATGGATCAAGTCACCTAGCCGCGCCGATGCCCAGCCACCAGGTACATCAAACGGCAGTTCGACCTCGGAAATAGACGGTAGAGGATTTCCTTTTCTGATCTCCCCTGGACCTCACTACCTGGCCTTCTCGACTCCGATCCGCTTCAACAATTCCGAC
>CAWFVT010000011.1:0-209465 GCA_963819325.1 uncultured Pseudomonadota bacterium | reverse complement strand
CCGACGAGCGCTGCGCCAAATGGTGAATTGAGATTGTCTAGGAAGACGCTTCGGATCTCGGCTTTACCATCCTTCACGTTTCTCAAGAGAGTGATCTGATTGGCACCCTTTGCCTTCGACCCTGCAAAAGACTGCACCCAGCCCATTACCAGGTCTTTAGGTCGATTGACCGGCGCTGGCGGCCCATTGGCTGCAATAACCAGAACATCTCCGTTGGGAAGAACATATATCGAGCGCGGATGCCCCAGGCCCCTGGCCAGCGCCTCGATGTGCAAGCCAGGAGCGACCGTAGGAATTTCGTTACCCCAAGACGTTGTTTTGGCTATTTTTATCGGCGGCAACAGGTATTGCTGCGGATCCGGAAGAACGGGATTGGCGCCGATCTGGGTTTGGACGTCGAAGCTGTCTTCGTTGCAACCCGCTAGCCCAAGCGTGGCGATCGCCAAACAAATCGGAGCCAACCGCGGCGCGCGTCTCCGACCGGGTGCGTGGCTTGCCAATCGCATCACTCGGTCACTCCAACACGATGCCTATGCACCATTTCTCCGCCCAGCCAGCCCGTGATCACCATGATCAAAACAACGACGCCGGACAGAACGATGCCCGTCGGGACCACCGCGGTATAGCCGTCGCGGCTATGGACGAGAACGTTGATGACTGATAGCGCAATAACGAGCCCACTTCCCAAGGTGTGGATCCAGGCCGGTCGGAGCTGTCGAATACGGCGGTTCGCAACGAAGTCAACCAACCCGGCAATCACGGCGAGGGCCGCCCCAACCAGTCCCGCCGTCAACAGCCAAACCGAAAACGTCTCCCAGATGAATGACATCGAGCGCCAGTAGACGATATCGGTTATGAAGGCGCCGACGAAGCAAACGATTGGGAATTGAACGAGCATCGCATGTATCGGATGGCGGCCGATTCTCGCCGATGATCGGAGGCCGGTCTCGCTGCTCATGTGCTCCAACTACTGTTTGCGAGGCGACATAACAACATTGGACGACGTAGACCCGATGTATTGGTCCGCAACACAAAATCGAAGGTCCTCCGCATAAACATCGCGACGGCGAATGAGTTCCCTTTTAACGGCCGATCGCTCGCGTTTAACTGGGAAGCGCGGCTTTGAGGATCGCAGCTGCTCCCCCGTATTGGGAAACTTAGTTTGACCCTCTGAGAACTGATGCCGTGGGTTGGCGGGCAGACGAGGCACAGTCGCTGCATCAAGGCGCTCCCTTGGGCGTCGGCCCTCGCCACTGCCAGTGCAGGTCGGCACCCATGCTCGTCGAGAGCCGTTCCGACAGGGCAATTCCAAGGATGCCGGCATGTTCCAGATGGCCGCGTCACACTGCGAGGAACATGCCGGCCGGCATTCATAACGGGTCGCTGCTTTACCCCGCGATGGCGTCGGCCCGCGCTCGGGTAGTTTCCCACCCGCCTAGCCGACGGAGTCGCGCTTCTTTTCGCGGCCCCTTGGCCGGTGCCGGTAGCAGCCTTCAACCGTCTTCATGCGGGCGAGCGTTGCTTCGGCACGTTCCGGGTCCCCGCGGATTTTCTACGCTGTCCTGCCGCGGTTCGGCACGATGTCGACTTCCGCTTGTCATGCGCAGGAGATTAGATTCGTCGCGGGCGTCCACCGCAAGATACAGTGTCCACAGTCGGAACCCGTGCTTCGCACCTACGTTTTCGTAGATCCTCAAAGCAGCGCCGAAGACGCTGCTCGTCGAAGGATGGAACCAAGGAGAACACGATGATTACAAGACAGCTCACCCTCGCAGCCTGCGCCGCCATGGTCTTGAGCGTCGGCAGCGCTTACGCCGGTCCCTGCAACACGGGCGGTAAAGATGCTGGCTCCGGCCCGACGCCAGGCGCCACCGGTCAGTCGATCACCACCGGCGCAGCCGATACGAAAGCACACCCTCCGACCGACACGATGAATCGGGCAGCCGGAGATAAAGCTATGTCGGCCCAGGACGCTCAAAGGCAGCAGCAGGGAGAGCCGACCGCCGCGCAACAGGCTCAGGGCGCCAAGCCGTCAGCAAAGATGGCCGACGAGGGTTGTTGAATAGCAAAATGCGAGCTTGTTCGCCGGCCACGAGGTCGGCGGGCTTATCGTTTGTCCGACAGCCAGACGGATTTCAACAACGATCTTAAAAAAGCCCCGCATCATCGCGGGGCTTTTTCTTATTTGGTCATTCCCTTTGCAGGCGTTGTAGGGTCGGCAGTACTTTTGGTTGTGGCCGTGCCGCTCGTACCAGATGTTGACGTTGCTTGGTCCGGTGTCGGTTCAGTTTTCACCCCAGGAACACCAGTCGGCCCGCCTTGCGTGGCTTGTGCAGGTGTCGGGTTGGTTTTCACTCCCGGAACACCGGTCGCGCCACCTTGGGCGCCGGTCGCTTCATTTTGTTGTGCCAGTGCGAAGGTGCTCGACAGCGCGAAGGCCATCGCTAATGCGGTTGTCCTCAGTTTCATGTTCGTCTCCTCCTTTGAGGAGTACAAATCGCATTTGCCGTCCAATGTTCCGCAACGGATGGATAACCTAGCTAAAAAAGGGAGAGGCCGCCTCAGCCGACTTTTCGCTTCGGCTTTGCCGCTTTCTTCGCCGGTTTTCCAGCCTTTGCTGCCGCTGTTGGCTCGTTCTTGCCCGTCGTTTTAATGCTGGCTTTGAGAGCTTCCATTAGGTTGATGACATTGCCCTTTGACGGCGCAGCCGCTTTTGCAATGGGCATTCCGTTTTTCTTCTTCTCAAGAAGATCCTGTAGCGCAGCCTCATAGTGATCTTCGAATTTGTCCGGCTCGAAGTGGCCCGATTTGGTTTCCACGATATGCTTGGCCAGGTCGAGCATTTCCTTGGTGATCTTCACGTCCTGGATATCATCGAAATATTCCGAGTCCGCGCGCACTTCGTAGGGATATCGCAGCAGCATCCCCATCAAGCCCTTGTCGCGGGCCTCAAGAGCAATGACGTGTTCCCGATTGGTGAGGACGACACGGGCAAGCGCCACTTTGTCCATCGAGCGAATGGTTTCGCGGATCACGGCATAGGCATCGTGACCGACTTTGCCATCGGGCACGATGTAGTACGGCCGCACCAAATACAGATCATCGATTTCTGATCGTGGCACGAATTGGTCGATGTCAATCGTGCGCGTGGATTCAACTGCGATATTTTCCAACTCGTCCTTTGTGATTTCGAGGTACGTGTCGGTGTCGACCTTGTAGCCCTTCATGATATCGAAGGACTCGACTTCCTCACCGGTCTCGGCATCTACCTTCGAATATTTGATCCGGTGACCGGTCTTCCGATTAATCTGGTTGAAGCTGATCTTCTCGGATTCAGAAGTCGCGGGAAACAGCGCGATCGGGCACGTCACAAGAGACAGCCGCAAAAAGCCCTTCCAATTGGCGCGCGGGGCCATGTACTCAAACTCCACCTCTACTGAATTTAGCTCAATATAGGTGGATCTGGCCTAAAGTGGAGTCCGATCAGTCGCAGTCAGGACAGCTGTCGCCGATCGACCGCATGACATCATCGATGGCCGCAGCCGAGACCTCTGGCGAGGTTCCAGGAAATGGATTGTGCCAAGCAAGTTCCCGTGCTCGACGCCATGCGTCTGGATCGCCGCGGTCGCGCGCGTGACCGTGATGCTCACATTGCCGCACGGCGTGCTGTTCGATCAGGGTTCCTAAGGCCCAACCTTGCAAGGTTCGATAAGCGGGCCTGGCGTCGAGGGATAGCGGCTTCAGTTTCCGTTGCGCGTTGCTTTTCATGATCAGCCTCGAATCAGTTGAGCTGACCTGTTATACCACTCTCGTCAACCTGACCGCTTTTCGTGCGACTTGTGCCCGCTCTTCACGCCTTCGACTCTAACCCGCCTCCCGCGTCGAGCCCCTGAAACCTGACCGGAAGCGTCCCCTTAGCTATATCGGGGCATACGCCCCCAGCGACCGCCATCGGCGGCCTCGGCGAAGTTCGCGCAGCGGGCGCGGGTTGACGCGGGCTCACGGGCTTCCTTCTTCAGCATCCTTTGCAGATGCTTTTGATCTTTTTATCCACCTTCGAATCCTCTGAGCTTTCCTTGCGGATAGCGTCGTCGCCCTGCATTGCGGGCCCTTGAGTTATGGTGCCGTCGATGCGACCTCCCGTCGCTCCGCCGGCAGGATTGCCCGCTGTTCCCACTGTTGTCGAACCTGTTGGCGCGCCGCCGGGACTGGAGGTGGATCCCGAAGAGTTGGCTGTTCCAGCAGAGTTTGTGCCGGGCGTATTGATCGCCTTCGCTGCGTTGCCTGCGCCGCTCGGTTCGTTGCCGGAGTTGTTGAGGTTACCGACATTGGGCGGCGGAGGTGCGCCGAGCGCCGAACTCGCTCCCGCCGAACCGACGCCGTGCGCACCCGCTGGTGACGAGGCTGCGCCGGCTGCGGCGCCGCTGGAGGACGCACCTCCGGCAGATCCGCCGCCTGCCCCGCCAGCACCACCGCCCCCACCACCACCTCCAGCACCTCCTCCACCTCGCCCTGCGCCAGAGCGGACATTGGGGACAGCAGGGCCGCAACGAGAAGCAATTTGGATAATGAACAGGGCATATGGAAACTCCTTTTGACGCCAACGCGGTAACAAACGGCGTGTTCCAAAAAGTTAGGAGCGAATCTCCCTCGGACGCCTGGAGCGCATTGCCGCGTCTGGATTGGAACAGGCGCGCTCGATGCCCGTTAGAACAGGAGCATTAATTACGATGTCCCCGCCCGAAGAAGCGGTTGCCCGCCTTACGCAAGCTCGTGGCAAGCTGGCGCCCATTACCGACCGAATATTGGATATTGAGACCAGGCTGGCTGTAGCGGCGGCCGCCGATATTGAACGGCCAGCCAAAGTTTCACTGCGAGAGTTCACGTCGAATTTCTTAAATCAGAAATCAGCCACGCTCGCCTTCGACCGTGGTGATCGAAAAATATGGAATGGCGTGAGCCCTCCCCACCTCGCCGCGGCCTAACGGCATTATGACGGCGACATGCCTGGCGTGAGACGCGAGCTTTGTGCCGAGCCGGAACCAAACCTAAACCAATCCCCTTGAGATTGAGAGAGGAATGCTCCGATGGACGACGAATTGGCCGGCGACGGCATGCTCATTCTCGACGGTGAGAGCATTGCCACCGTTTATTATTGGCTAACCGTTGTGCCGAAACCCGGAATCGTCATTGCTGAGGGTTCAATTACTGGATCAGAAGACGTGATGAGAAAGATCAAAAAAGCGACCGCAGCGAAACTTGCACTTGTGGATGGTCCAACCGTTATACTGAAATGTTACGGTGGTCGAGGCGGCGTGCGATGGGTGAAGGCATTAAGCTCATGATCGCCACGCCCTTGGGTCACGGATTTGTCCGATAGCGAATTCGGCGCTCTCTTCGCAATCGCCAGAGGTGGAATGGCACCCAGATGATTAGCCTTAGCAATACGATCGCAGACGCGATCTGAATCCAGATCATACCGCCCAATTCTCGCAACATGATCTCGAGCCGCGCGCCCCATGGCTCTGGCACCTGATCAGCGAACGACTCGATCGAATGGGTCATGAACCGCAGCGAATCCCGGATCCAGCCCGGTTCGTAGATGAAGGCAGCGAAGATCAGCGCCCAAGTCGCCAGCATCGTCAGAAAGCGAAACGTTTGCGCTCTGGCCAGTTGGCCGACGGTGGGGCGAGTAGATGTCCGAACGGGCAGCATGGAGGGCAACCCATTCGCGCGACTTTCGATCCCTTTGCCGCCACCGGAGCGGAACCTAATGGCCGCAGCCGAATTGCCGTGCAGTTCCGAAAGGGGGCGATACGTTGATAATTTGCGGCGATGGCTCTTCTCATCTCAGCAAGTCACGGCGCCACCGCTAGCGAAAAGGGCGCGCACCGCTTCTCAGATCGAGCGGCGCTTGGTTCGACTCAATGGGCATTATTGAGAACAAACCCAAGGCGAGTTGACCCTATCCGAAAGTTCAGCCAAAATATCGCAATCCGGAAAGGCCGCTTGAAAAAGCTCGTCAAATTGAGGAGGTCGAACGGGGCTGATGATGCGGCATCGAGGCGTTGAATATACGATGGTTCAGGGCATCGATCGCGGCTTCTGGAAGTGGTCCGTCTTCGTGGAAGGCACGATTGCAACGGGCAACGAAAAAACCCGACAGGCGGCGGTGACCGCAGCCGAAAAGACTATCGATTGGGGTGACCGTGGGACGGACCGGCCCGCCACCATCGATTAACCGGAGGCACTAAGGTAATGACCAACAAGCAACAGACTTCCGATGTCCTTCGGATACTCCACGGTGCTAGAAGCCTACCGCCCGTCGAGGCGGCAGAAGCGCTAAGGCCATTTTTGGAATCGATGGGCAAAAGCGCATCTGGCGACACGGTTGCCCGCGCCTCGATCGCCGCAGTGACGGAACTCGCGCGAAGCCTCGAGGAAAATCACGCCGCGTCAGACGATCTCTGGCAAGAAGCCATCGACGCCACACGCAGCTATGCGAACGAGACAGGCTAGCGCGAAGAGGCATCCGCGAGGATTGAGTTGTCGTTACCAGTGCTGTCAAACCGCCAATGGTGCCTTCGCGTCCCGCGAAGCGATCGACGCTAATCGCGCTAGGTCACGGTCATTTTATCTCAACGGTGACCTTCTCGGTGCACTTGCATAAGCTGCATTCAAAGGTGCGTACCTCGGGCCTGTCAGGTCCCGCAACAACGCCTGTAAGCGTCATCGGTCCGTGGCATTTTGGGCATGGCGGCCGTTCAATTTCAATGCGACCGGAATTAGCTGAAGGCTCTGGCATGCGTTACTCGCCGAGTGATATGGCACAATGCTTCGATCTCTACCCGGTTCCACGACTAGCCGATCCAGCGCTCTGCCGAACTGCTCTCGACTGTCAGTTAGCGGATAGTTGGCTCACGGCCACGGCAGCCATCGCCCAATGATCGCCCAGTCGCATTAGGACGGCTCAGGATTTGTTTTTCGCGAGAAACGCCCCCACACCAGAACAAAGCCGTAACGCACCACCGGCCATTTCTAAGTCACCTGGAGGCATTTCGCGCCACGACATTAATAGTGATGCCATGTCACTCCGTCCGCCAACCGTTGCGGGTCCGCCGCATGACGGAACGATCATGAAGATCCGCAACGAGGAACATGGCGCCCGCCAACGCGATCAGCGACCACGTGATCATTCCGGTGTACCAAAAGAGGGTGTTAATCATGGACGCGACCTCCAAGATCGAGGTCAAGTCTACATCCCGGAGCTAAGCGAGGGTAGCCCGGCGAAGCCAAGGAAAGTCATAAATAAAGTTTGGTCCGCTGTGTAACCAAAGCAAATCTCGCACGTAGCTAACCACTGGTGCAGGTTTGTGAGCCATGTAGCAGCCCAGAGCCGATGCACTTTTGCTAAACCCCATTCGGAGCAATGATCATGAAGGTTACTTCCAAGTCCGGCGCCGCCATCGCCGCCGCTGCTGCCACCCTGTTCCTGGCTGGTATGACGATCTCGACCAACGCACAGGCAGCTGAAGGCCATTGCATGGGTGCGAATGCATGCAAGGGCCAGAGCGCCTGCAAGGGCGGCAAGTCCTCCGGTCCCGGCCAGAACGCCTGCAAGGGTCAGGGCTTCGCCACGATGAGCAAGGGAGATTGTGTTGCGGCGAAGGGCAAGTTCAAACCGGCTTGATACTCCTTGATTGGCCCCGCCTTTTGCTGCTGCCCGGCAGGGGCGGGGTTTTGACCATGTGGACGGCGTGCGGGCCCTACCGGCACGGTTCGCTATGGCGTCCGTGATGAACAGGCCGAAGGCAACGATCAGCCAGACGACGAGCGACAGGAGCGTGGCGGGCGCCGCCCGCAGCCGGGCGCGAATGAGGAGTTGACAGACGACGAGGCCATAGACCGCGAGCGCGATCGCCCCCGCCGTCATCGCCCAACTTTGCTGGGCAGCGTAACCGGCTCCGTGCCGGTACACCGCGATGCCGAGCGTCGCGAGCGCGACGGAGGGCGCGGCTCCGAACAGACCGGCGAAGCTTTTGGGACGCAGCATGTCTCCCAGCATCGCGAACGCCGAGACCACGACGCCCCCGACCAGAAAGCGGACGACGTACTCCGTCATCTGGCTTTCTTCCAGAGTTTGGATAGCGGGCCGCCGGTCCCATAAACGGGATCCTTGCGCGGCAATGCGACCTTCGGAATGGTCTTGAGGGCGCGGGCACGGTCTTCCACGGTCGTGCACTCGTCGTAGGTACCGGATGGCGGGTATGCGCCGATGACGAGGAAGTCGTCTGATGCAGACAGGCATTGGTGGCCCGTGCCGGCGGGCAGGACGGCGACGTCGCCGGCCTTCAACGTGAATATTCGACCTTTCTTGCCGCCGAAGCGGACCCTCCCCTTGCCGCGTGCGATGCCGAGAACCTCATGGATCCTGGAATGATAGTGCACGTAGTCGTAGATGCCGTCGCGCCATGTGTCGCCCCATCCGTTCGCTTCGAACAGGTCCTCGATCACGGCCGCAGGATCGTGGCGGTCATCGAGTTCGACGGCGCCCCGGTAGATGATGAGCGGCCACCGCGGATGGTTGGGGACGAGACCGTCGTCCTTGAAGCGGACGGCATGGGGTTTTCTCGCCCGCGCGAAATCGGGAGCTTCTCCCTTGCCGGGTCGCCGTAGGCCGGTGGCGCGCTCCGCGTATTCCTTCAGGTCTTCAATAATCGGCATGATTGCCCTCCTTCGGAGAATTGAGCGGATAGCCCGTCCACAGCCGGAGGGTCCGCTCAAGGATGGCTCCGAGCGCGAATCCGGCGACAACATCGCTCGCCCAGTGGGCCAACACCACGACGCGGGTCAGCGAGAGCCCGACCGCGAGCGCCCTGATCGCTCGGCGGGGCCCGGCGGGAAGCGTGCCGGCGGCCGAGGCGAGCGCGCCCATATGCAGCGCGTGGCCGGAGGGAAAGGCATCCTCACGCTTGCCGGAAAACGAGATGCCGTGAATGTGGCCCAGCACCGTCCTGCGGTCCGGACGGGTCTGGTCGAACAGAAGCTTCATCCCGTGCGGCAGCAACGATGCCGCAACCGCGACCAGCAAGGCATGGTTGCCGGCGCGCCTCAGCGGCTCGCCTCGGCCGCGCGAGGCCAGCCAGCCGGCCGCCGCCAGAACCAGAAGGACCTTCTCGTCCGCGCCCCAGGTCAGGGCGCGTGCGACCTCCTCCGGCGCCGGGCCGGTGTCGCGGGCGATTTCACGCGCGATCGCTATATCGGCCTTCGTCGGGCGGACGGCGATCGGAAACCTTGGCTGCCGACGAAGAAGACTGGCTCGAGTTCTTGCTGCCGTATGCATGGGATCATGGGATCCAAGGATTGGAGATGCGGACCTTCCAACGCGCGGCCGTCCCCCAGGTTCAGCGCGAGCGAATATTCTCAAATCCGCTTTTATACCCATATATCGCTCATCCATTAATCTCGAAGGAAGGGCGGCTTTGTCCGAGCAATTCAGCCTCTTTGCCGACAAGTTGTCGGGGCCGGAAGGTCTGCGATATGCCGAGGAGTTCGTCTCGCCGGCAGCGGAGAAGACGCTGATCGGACACATCGCGGCTTTGCCGCTGCAGCCGTTCCAGTTCGGCCAATACGAAGGCAAACGCCGCGTGGCCTCGTTCGGATTCCGATACGACTACACCATGCGCCGGCTCGAGGAGGCCGATCCGATCCCCGAGTGGCTGGGCCCGATCATCGAGAAGGTCGAAGCTTTCGGCGGCCGAGGCACCCGAATTGGCCAGGTCCTTTGCACCGAGTACGACGTCGGTGTCGGCATCGGCTGGCACCGAGACAAGCCGCACTTCGACCGGGTGTTCGGCCTGTCGCTGGGCTCCGCGTGCAAGTTCCGGTTTCGAAGGCCCGCCTACACCAAGTGGGAGCGTTTTACGCTCGAGGCTCGGCCGCGTTCGATCTACATGATGTCGGGGCCGTCGCGGGAGGTCTGGGAACACAGCATCCCTGCCGTCGAGGCGCAGCGCTACTCGATCACCTTCCGGACGATGGCCGCGAAATCCTGATGGCGCGCCCTAACCTCTGTTATCCTCGACTGTGATTGGAGTCGCAGCAGCGAATGGCAAGACGAACCGGAAGCGCCGATCTACCCCTGCATGGCGGACGTGTCCCGCCGTGGCTGGCGACCCGCATGTCGTCGCTCGGCGCCGTCATCACTCAGGCGATCGTCCACCACTACGGCCGCGACGAATTCCTGCAGCGGCTGTCGCATCCGTTCTGGTTCCAGTCGTTCGGCGCCGTCATGGGCATGGACTGGCATTCGTCCGGCATCACCACCAGCGTCATCGGCGCCCTCAAGCGCGGCCTGGGACCCCTCTCGAACGAACTCGGCATCCATGTGTGCGGCGGCCGCGGCCAGCATTCAAGGAAGACGCCGGACGAGTTGCGTCTGCTGGGCGAACGCATCGGCTTCGATGGCGCCAAGCTGACCCGCGCCAGCCGTCTGGTCGCAAAGGTCGACAGCGCCGCCGTCCAGGATGGCTTCGACCTTTATCTGCACGGGTTCTTCGTGACCGACGACGGGAAGTGGACGGTCGTGCAGCAGGGCATGAACGGCGACAAGAAGCAGGCGCGCCGCTACCACTGGCATTCCGAAAACCTGAAGAGCTTCGTCGACGAGCCGCACAGCGCGATCGACGGGCCGGCGCAGGGCGAAATCGTAAACTTGACGGACAAGCGGGCTGAGACCTCCCGCGCAAAGCAACTCGACCTCTTGGACGATTTCGGTCCGGATCGCATCGTGTCCGAGTTGGCGGCTCTTACGGGCGAGGCGCCGGCACAAGCTTTGCTGCCGCACCTCATCATGCCGGCGCATCACGACGTGCGATCGAGCGATGTTTTCACGCGACGGCTGCATGGCACGCTCGCCGCTGCGGCCGAGCGCGGTCCTGTCGACTTTCCGGACCTGCTGCTGACGCCGGGTGTCGGCGCGCGCACGGTCCGGTCGCTGGCGATGGTGGCCGAGGTCGTGCACGGCGCGCCCTATCGCTTCCGGGATCCGGCGCGGTTCTCGCTGGCGCACGGCGGCAAGGACCGGCATCCCTACCCGGTCCCCATCAAGGTCTACGACGAGACCATCCGCGTCATGAAGTCGGCCGTCCGGAACGCAAAGCTTGCACGCGACGAGGAGATGCAGGCGTTGAAGCGTCTCGACGACCAGGCGCGCCGGCTCGAACGCACGGCTGAAGGACCCTCGTTCGAATCTTTCGTCGCCACCGAGCGCGCCGCATCGCCGCTGTTGGACGGCCGGTCCGTACTCGGATGGGAAAAGGACCTGACGCAGCCGAAGGCGGCGGGGTCGTCGCGATCGAAGATCTCGAAGGTGACGAAGGTGGCCCGGCACGGTCGAGGTGCCGGGCACCTCGGTCAGCCAGAGACCTTCGGAAGGTCCGCAATTCTCACAAGCCCGTCCTGGCTGGTGAATGTCAGCGTCCGATCGGCGCTTTGGGCCTGCGCGACGCCGAAAATCCGATGCGATCCGGTGTCGTATACCGAGACGGTACCTTGATCGTCGATCACCAGCCGCCGGGTCTCGGGAAAAACCGCGTATCGGAGATCGTTCTGCGCGCCGACCGCGGCCGGCCTCCCCAATCCGGCCGGCCACCAGTCGTCCGATCGGCTCGTCGAACGGTAGCTGACCTCGTCTCCCCCAGGCCGTGCCCCGCCGGCTGTTTCCGAAGTGTCCAGATGGGCCGCGATGTCGCTGCAGAGCGCGTCCAGCTTGGCCTTGAGTTGGGTGTTGAACATCTCGCCGACCATCGACATGCCCGGCGACCACTGCGACATCCCTCCGAAGTCGGCGTGGCTGAACTGGGCCATCCGGCCGCCTCCGCTCCGGAGAGCCGCGAGTACGACCTGCACCGCCGCGGGCGAGACCGAATGCTTCTTTGCCATCCGGTCGACGAGATCGCCGTCGTTTGCTGACATTTCGTGATTCCCGATTTCCAGGTTCGATGATGAGACGCCTCAGGCGGAAGAACGCGCCCGTTCTGATCCTGCGTCACCCGACGAGCGGAAACGTTGGTAGGCGCTGATGGCCCGGTTGGATAGCGCCAGCCGGCTGCGCTGGCCCCGACGGATCATGGTCTCGATGACGTCGCTGAGAAACCGGCTTGCCGAAGCGCCGTCTCCCAGTTCGCCGCTCCGCTCAAGGTACTCCCAGGCGATCTGGAACGAATCCTGAGGAGTTGGGAGAGCGAGACTGTCATGAGCAAAAAACAAACGAGAGCCCTGCGCGTTCCATGTCATCTCCGCTTCGCCGCACGCTTTCCTACTTCGGCTGCAACCGGCTCGGACCGAAAGACGACATCGCCGAACACGTGGGCCTCCGGCGTGTCCAGGGCGTCGCAGACCGCGAAGCGCGGATCCCGCCAATCGCGTCCGAAGGCGTCGTGTATGGATGCGATCTGCCGAGCCTCCTCCTCGGTGTCGGCTGCGACGATGGCGATTTGGCGGCTGGATCGGCCAAGGTCGTTATCAGCAGCAGACGCCAGGCGAAACGGCGTCCGCGTCTCGCGGACTTCGACGCCCGTTCGGGAGCGATCTCCAGCTTTTCGTCTTCGGCCGCCATCAGTCCGCGGTTCGCAGCCGGCGCATGGTGAATTCGATGGCGCCGTCCGGCAGTTCACGCCACCGTTCGACCTCGCTCATGTAGGCGGCCTTCGGATACGATCTCAAAAAGGCCTTTGCCTTGGCGCGCGCCTGCTGCTGCAGCTGCCGTTCTACCATCCTACCTTCGAGGAAGGGCTCAAGCCCGCGCTGCGCGCAATCTGCGAGGCCGTGAAGTCGCCCGTCCTCGGAGAGCTGGACGACCTGGCGCCCTCGGGGGCTTGAAGGAGCCTACGGCGATGCTGGGAGGTCCCGGGACATCGGACCCGGCACGTCGCGTTCATTCGTGGTAGGTCGCGTCGCCGAGACATTCCGCGAGATATCGCGCCGTGCGGCTGTGGGAAATGGCCGCAACCTCCTTCGGGCTGCCCGATGCGACTATCGTGCCGCCCTCGTCGCCGGCGCCCGGTCCGATATCGATGATCCAGTCGCTGGCCGCCGCGACGGACATGTCGTGCTCGACGACGATGACGGTGTTTCCGGCTTCGACCAGTCCTTCGAGTTGCGATCATCAGCCTCTCCACGTCTGACGGATGCAGGCCGGTCGTCGGCTCGTCGAGCACGTAGAGCGTGCCTCCCCGCTGCGCCCGTTGCAGCTCGGTCGCGAGCTTGACGCGCTGCGCCTCCCCTCCGGACAATTCGGTCGCCGGCTGGCCGAGCCGGATATATCCCAGCCCGACCTCGCGCAAGACGCCCAGCGATCGGCGCAGAGACTCGTCGTCGGCGAAGAACTCGAACGCCCCGTCGACGGTCATCGCCAGCACGTCGGCGATCGACTTGTCGCGGTATCTTGATCTCGAGCGTCTTGGCGTTGTAGCGGGCGCCCTTGCAGGTCGGGCAAGGCGCGTAGACGCTCGGCAGGAACAGCAGTTCGACGCAGACGAAGCCTTCGCCCTGACAGGTTTCGCAGCGTCCCTTCGCGACGTTGAAGGAAAACCGGCCGGCATCGTAGCGCCTGGCGCGCGCCTGCTTCGTCGCGGCGAACAGCTTTCGCACGTGATCCAACAGGCCCGTGTACGTCGCAAGATTCGAGCGCGGCGTGCGGCCGATCGGCTTCTGATCGACCACGACCAGTCTCTTGATCCGGTCGAGCCCTTCGGCGATCTCGCCGCCGAGCGTCTCGACCGGCGCTTCGAGACCTCGTCATCGTCGGCGGCCTCCTTGCGCTGGCCCAGTCCGTCGGCGACGGCGTCCACCAGAAACTGACTTATCAGGCTCGACTTGCCCGAGCCCGAGATTCCGGTGACGCACGTGAACACGCCGAGCGGAATGTCCGACGTCCAGCCGATCAAGATTGTTGCGCGTCACTCCCCGAAGCTTCAGCCAGCCATTTGGTGGACGCGTTCTCCGGACGCGCTTCTCGGTCTCACCGAACAAATACGGTCGCGTCCGCGACTCCTTCACGTCGGCGAGGCCCGGCAGCGGACCGCTATAGAGGATCTCGCCGCCGTGCTCTCCGGCGGCCGGGCCGACGTCGACGATCCAGTCCGCCTGCCGCACGACGTCCAGTTCGTGCTCGACGACGAACAGCGAATTGCCTGCCGCCTTGAGACGATCCAGCGCGCGCAGCAGCGCCTCGGTATCCGCCGGATGCAGGCCCGCCGACGGCTCGTCCAGCACGTACACCACGCCGAACAGGTTGGATCGGACCTGCGTCGCCAGGCGCAGCCGCTGCAGTTCGCCCGGCGAAAGCGTCGGCGTGCTGCGCTCCGGACGTCAGATAACCCAGACCGAGGTCGAGCAGCACCTCCAGACGCGCCGACATGTCTTCGACGATCCGCTGCACGACCAGAGCCTTCTCCGGATGATCGTCGGAAGCTTCCGCCGTGTCGCCGCATGGGATGCGAGCAGGTCGCTCAGGTCCTTCAGCGGCAGCCGCGACATCTCCGCGATATCCATTCCGGCGAACTTGACCGACAAGGCCTCCGGCTTGCAGCCGCTTGCCCTTGCAGACCGGGCAGTCCGAGCTCGACAGAAACTGCGCCACCCGCCGCTTCATCATCGCGCTCTGCGTCGTGGCGAAGGTCTGCAGGACGTACTTGCGGGCGCCCGTGAAGGTGCCCTGATAGCTCGGCTCTTCCTTTCGCTTCAGCGCCCGCCTCGTCTCGGCAGGCGTGTATCCGGCATAGACCGGCACGGTCGGCTGTTCGTCCGTGAACAGGATCCAGTCGCGGTCCTTCTTCGGCAGTTCGCGCCACGGCCTGTCCACGTCGTAGCCGAGCGTCACCAGGATGTCCCGCAGGTTCTGGCCCTGCCAGGCTGTCGGCCACGCCGCGACCGCGCGCTCGCGGATGGTCAGACTGTCGTCGGGCACCATGGAGCGCTCGCTGACCTCGTGGACGCGGCCGATGCCATGGCAATTCGGGCAGGCGCCTTCGGGCGTGTTCGGCGAGAACGACTCCGCATAGAGCAGCGGCTGCTTCGGCGGATAGTCGCCGGCGCGGGAGTACAGCATCCGCAGCAGGTTGGACAGCGTCGTGACGCTTCCGACCGACGATCGCGTCGTCGGCGAGCCGCGCTGCTGCTGCAGCGCGACGGCCGGCGGCAGCCCCTCGATGTCATCGACTTCCGGCACCGCCATCTGGTGAAAAAGCCGCCGGGCGTACGGCGAGACCGATTCCAGGTAGCGCCGCTGGGCCTCCGCGTACAGCGTCCCGAACGCCAGCGACGACTTTCCGGATCCGGAGACGCCGGTGAAGACCACGAGCGCATTGCGGGGAATCTCGACGAAACGTCCTTGAGATTGTGCTCGCGAGCCCCGCGGACCTGGACGAAGCCGGCCATGGAGTGGGCTTCGGTTCTGTCGTTTTTATCGACCTGCGCTTCCATCGGTCCTCCTTAGCGCAAGCGGTCGCTCACGAACCGATGCGGCATTGGAAACCCCTGGCCTTACGGCCGGGTTCCGTCAGCCGGCTCCCAACCGATTGCGCGCGCTCGATGGACGGCTCTGCGATCGAGCGCAGCCGCTCGAAGGACCAAAACTCGTCGGTGCCCTTGCCGGGCGTCCAGAGCGGCGTCCGAATGGCAAATGCATGACCGATCTGACATGCGATGTCGCGGTTATCGGGCCGGCACAGCGGCCCTCGCCGCAAAGCGCACCGCCGACGATGGCGTCGCATCGAAGCATCGGGATAGCGTCTATCGCTCAGGGGCATTCGACTGGATCAAGGTCAAGAACCCGGCGTCGCCGACCTTGACCCTGGCGACGGAAGTCGATTGGTCGAGAAAATAGGCGTTCCATTCGGGGAACCGTTCGCCGGGGTTCCGCATTTTAGAGTCCGGAGCATTTCACGATCATGAGGGTGTGTGCCATGCCACGTCTCGAACGATCCCCTCTTAAATTCGAAGAGCGGATAGCAGCCGAAAAGGCCCGATTAGAAACGCAAGCCGCCCATCTTTCGCACGGTCCAGAGCGGGACGCGATGCGGAAGAAGATCAGACAGTTGGCTGTCGCTGTCCACATGAATGAATGGATGACATCCCCGGGGCTCCAACCGCCGACCGAACTATCGACCATCGGGCTTCGCTCCGAAAAGTCGGCCTAGGTAATGGATCCATTCGACGCCCTGTGAACGATACGGGCCCCCATACGTCGCTCGCAAAAGGAGAAATTCGCCATGGCGAAACACTCTGACCACGGCATCGTTCTTGATGAAAAGTCGCAGGAGCAGCCGAAAAATAAGGGGCGCGCGCAGACGGTCACCAAAACCAAGCCGGGCCATATGCCGCCGCCGATAACGAAAGAGGACAACAAACGTCCTCCTAAGAAGAAGTCGCGATAGCACATGCGATTATCCCGAGCCAGTGCTGCCATAAATATCGCGGCTATAGATTCTGTTGGAACGATCTCCTTATCGACATGTTCATTGAGTGAGATCGTCGCCCGCCGGCATATTAAAGGCAGAGCGCCAAGGTCAGGCGGTAGTACATGACTGACGGCGCCCAATATGGCCGCTCCGGAAGTGGAGAAAACGGCGAATTTGACTGCCGCCCGCGGGCAGCAGTCGTGATCGAACCCAGTCTCCGCCGACAGTCTCCGAAAAACGGGAATATTCGCGGTAGTCGCCGGAGACTTTTGCCGAATTGGCCGTCGGATTCGGTGAACTTGGGAGTTCAGAGACCGGCGCCGAATCGCAAAAGCCCGCCATTAGTGGGCTTTTCTGGCTCTTTGACGGGTGCCACTGTCCCGGCCCCGGGACTGCCTGGCTGGGGCGGGAGGGATCGAACCTCCGAATGGTGGAATCAAAATCCACTGCCTTACCGCTTGGCTACGCCCCAATAAGCTGTCCGGAATGCGGCGGGACAGGTTCGTCCCACGGATTCCTTCAGGCAACGCCGGTCTATAGAGGGAGTTGAGCCATTTCAACAGGCCCGAAACCCTAATTTCAACCGAACCTCGCTTCACCGATTTTTCATGCCTTGACGCGGCATTTCGACCCCGCGGGCCGCGTCGCTTTTGGCTCGAAAACGCCCTTCCCGGCCCGCTCCCGATGCCCTTTTGCCGCCATCGGAGAGTTGAGAGACGGCCGGTTTCGTGGGAATACGGCGGTCCGCTGCTCCAAACCCCTGGCGAGACACCGACATGACCTACCGCGCGCCGATCAACGACATGCTGCTGGCCCTCCATCACGGCGCGGGCCTGCAGGCCGCCGTGAAAGCCGGCCATTATGGCGATTTCGACAGCGATATCGCCGCCGCCGTGCTGGAGGAAGCCGGCCGCTTCGCCTCTGACGTGCTGGCGCCGCTGAACCGGATCGGCGACGAAAACGGCATCAAGCTCGAGAACGGCCAGGTGACCACCGCCCCCGGCTGGCCCGACGCCTACAAGCGCTGGACCGAAGCCGGCTGGAACGCGGTGTCCGGATCGGAAGCGTTCGGCGGCCAGGGCCTGCCGCTCGCCATCAATGCGGCCTGCACCGAAATCTGGAGCGCATCGAACATGGCGTTCGGCCTCTGCCCGCTGCTGACGCTGAGCGCGATCGAGGCGCTCGACGCCCATGGCAGCGAGGAATTGAAGAAGATCTATCTGGAAAAGCTGATATCCGGCGCATGGACCGGCACCATGCAGCTCACCGAGCCGCAGGCGGGATCGGATGTCGGCGCGCTGCGCACCCGCGCCGAGCGCAGCTCCGACGGCAGCTATCGCCTTTCCGGCACGAAGATCTTCATCACCTATGGCGATCACGACATGACCGACAACATCGTGCATTTCGTGCTGGCGCGGTTGCCGGACGCGCCCGCGGGCACCAAAGGCATTTCGCTGTTTCTGGTGCCGAAATTCCTGGTCAACGCCGACGGCTCGCTTGGCGCGCGCAACGATATTTATCCGAGCGGCATCGAGCACAAGCTCGGGATTCACGCCTCGCCCACCTGCACCATGACCATGGGCGACAAGGGCGGCGCCGTGGGTTACCTGATCGGCGAGGAAAATCGCGGCATGCTCTGCATGTTCACCATGATGAATCAGGCCCGGCTCAGCGTCGGCCTCGAGGGCGTCGGCATCGCCGACCGTGCCTATCAGCAGGCGCTGGCCTTTGCTCAGGAACGCCGCCAGGGCCGCGCGCCCGGCAGCACCGGCAACGGCATGGACCCCATCATCGTGCATCCCGACATCAAGCGGATGCTGATGCAGATGCGCGCGCTCACCGCGGCCGCACGCACGATTTGCTACGCCACCGCGGTGGCGCTCGATATTTCGATGCGGGCCACCGACAGCAAGACCCGAGGTGCTGCCGCCGCCCGCGGCGCATTGCTGACGCCGATCGCAAAAGCCTTCTCCTCCGATATCGGCAACGAAGTCACATCGCTCGGCGTACAGGTCCATGGCGGCATGGGATTCATCGAGGAGACCGGCGCTGCGCAGCATTATCGCGATGCGCGTATCACCACGATCTATGAAGGCACCAACGGCATCCAGTCGATCGACCTCGTCACCCGCAAGCTCGCCGCCAATGGCGGCGCGGCAGTCTGGACATTGCTCGGCGAACTCACCGAGATCGTGATCCGGGTCGAGACCTCGAACGATCCGGCCTTCGGCACCACCGGCGCCAAACTGCGTGAGGCGTTGCAAGCGCTCGACCGCACCAGCCGATGGCTGCTGGAACGCATGACATCGGCGCCCGACGAAGCGCTCGCGGGTGCCACGCCTTATCTGCGATTGTTCGGATCGACGCTGGGCGGCTGCATGCTCGCCGGTGAAGCACTCGCCGCGCGCGACCTCGGCGAGGACGCCGGCGATCCGCAACGCTACGCGACATTGGCGAGATTCTTTGCTGAAAACATTACGGTCCAAGCGACAGCGCTCGAGCGCACCGTGATGGACAGCGCGGGAGCCGTCAACGGCGCGGATGCGGTGCTGCTGGCGTAGGTTTCCGTAAAAAGGCAAACCGTCATTCGGGGGCGCGCGAAGCGCGAACCCGGAATCTCGAGATTCCAGGTCTGGTCCTTCGGACCATCCCGAAATGACGCGGATAAATTTCAGGGATTGCTTCGCTTCGCTCGCAATGACGGCAAGACAAGCTCCCACGCTCCCGCGGCGCAATGCGTCCGAGTTGTGCAAAACCCTTCGCCTTGAAAATCAGAGGGCGTGGGCGCTACCCCAAGGGGGGAGCGGGGAATGCCGGG
This sequence comes from uncultured Pseudomonadota bacterium, assembly GCA_963819325.1. Taxonomy (GTDB): domain Bacteria; phylum Pseudomonadota; class Alphaproteobacteria; order Rhizobiales; family Xanthobacteraceae; genus Bradyrhizobium. The sequence goes on along the minus strand of CAWFVT010000011.1, from coordinate 190,184 downwards.
TGCCCGTTGCACCCGCAGCCGCGTGCGCGAAGTGTAGTAAGCACACGCGTTAGTCACCACGGTCGCACCGGGACACCCGGCATTCCCGCACGCAATGGTTTTAACGGTTTCCTCCGCGCTCTCCTTGGTGACCGGGCTTTCTTGCCACCATCGCCAGCGGAATTGCTTCCACCAACTTGACACCAGCGTCGGGGTGTCAGGACCACACGACTTCGCCGTCCGCAAGGAAAGCGCTCTCGTCAGTAGCGCCACCCGCGTCCATCGCATTCCGCCCCGCGTCCGTGACGATCGCGATACGCCCCTCCATGGGTCGGAACGGGAGCGATAGAGAGGTGATTTGGGTCTGACGGAAAGCGAAATATTTTTTCGGCCAGGACTGGACAGGTAGCATCAGCTTGATCCGGTTCGATAATTCGTCCGCGGCGCGCAGGGCGGCCAACCCCCCGCCGGACGCGCGCAAGGCGGGACCGTGCGGAAAATTCGGTGCCCAACGCCGCCGCCCGAGGATTCCGAAAGTTTTAATCAATTGGTCCGCACCATCCCGTTCGAACCAAGGGGTGTGTCATGAGTAACCTTGATCGCGTTTCCGGAAGCTTCCTGGCCGTTATCGTCGGCGGTCTGGCCGTGCTGTGCGGCGGCTTGATCGTCATCGCCATCGGCTACTGAGGCGTCTACCTCGATGGCGCAATTCTGATATCAGCGGCCGGCATTCATGGCTTGCGACCGAACTCCGTCCGCATATCGAAAGGCGTCACGCCGAAGCGCTTGCGGAACGATCGATGGAAATAAGAGAGGTCGTTGAAGCCGACCGTGTAGGCTACATCGCTGACCTTGCGATCGCGACCCTGCTCGTGGAGCAAAAGCCGGCGCGCCAATAGCAGCCGTTGCTCAAGAACAAATTCCGAAAACGTCGTCCCCGAGGAAGCAAACAAGCGCTGGGCCTGTCGCCCGCTAAGGGCGTGCGCTTTGGCGACGCTTTCGATGGTCAGATTTCTTTTGTGCAGATTGTTGAGAACACCGGCCTTCATCAGGTTCAGCCGCGCCGCCGACAATCCCCGTTGCCCGATCAGATCCTTCTGTTCGCGGCTGGTTCCGAGCAGGAGACCGACGAGATCGGCCAAATGTTGCGCCGCCGCTTTCTGGCTGAGCGTATCCAGGTCTTCGGCGACATCGTTACAAAGCCGGAAGTAGCGTTCGATCATCGAACTCAAGGCCCGATCGTGCCCGAGCGGCCGGGCCAACTGCGTCTCCGCCGACGGGGCGACCTGCAACAGCAGACGCCGCGGGAATCGCGCCGTCGTAAAACCTCCGCTCTTATTGAGATCGGCCGCGCCGGCAATGTTCATTTCAGTCAGGCACATTTGCCCCGCGGGCAAATCGATCGCGTTGCTTCCCTGGGTCACGCGCACCGTGCCGCGGGTGGCGGAAATCAGGACCAGGTCGTCGCAGCCGTCATCCAGAAGATCGCGGGTCCGGGCAAAGCGGGCCGAGCCCCCCTTGGGCGTCGCGATGACAACGGAGTGCAACCGCGCAAACTCGTTGTGACAGTCGATGTAATCATCTTCCGCCGGTCCAACGTCGAGCCGGCAAAACCCGCGGCAGATGCCCTCCCGCCACGCCTCATAATTCCGTCCTTTGGAGCGCCCGCGATGGAATATCGAAAAGCGGTTCGGCAGTTGTGTCTCGAGCATGAGATCTGCTTTCCGGAAAATTCAAACAAAAAATATCCGAGGAACAATCAATTCCACGTCGTCGGACGGATGTCGTCCCAGTCCCTACGCTTGGCGCGCCAGACCACGACCGTGGCTCTCACCGTTGGTAGCACTTTCGTAGTGGCAGGGAAAGACATCTGCGGGATGCGACGCGGTGACGGACGATGCGAAAGCCGAAGAGGAACGCGCGCGGCGTTTTCGAGATGCTGCGCGCCCTTGTCTCGATGACGCCTACAGGTTCGCGCATTTCATGATGCGCAATCAGGCGGACGCGGAGGATGCCGTGCAGGAATGCTATTTGCGTGCGCTGCGCCATTACGATGGCTTTCGCGGACCGGCCATCAAGCCATGGCTGTTCACGATTCTCAGAAACGTCTGCTATGCGGAACTCGTCCGGCGCAGGCGATACGAGACGTCGGCCGATCTTGCCGATAGCGAACACGCGGCTGCAGAACCATTGTGGCAGCAACCGCAGGAAACGCCGGAATCCGTGATGCTGAGTCGGCAGGACGGCGCCGCCATCCGACGGCTCGTCGCCGCGTTGCCACCGCCATTCCGCGAAGCCGTCGTGCTGCGCGAGCTTGGCGACATGTCCTACCGGGAAATCGCGGAAGTGGCCGGCGTGCCGGTTGGAACGGTGATGTCGCGTCTTGCGCGGGCCCGCGCCATGCTGCTCGCGGCGTGCAAAGCGCAGCACGGCCCGACGGCAGGCGATCACCCGGCACGTGGGGCCGCGCGAATACGCGAGGGCGCCGGAATTGCGATAGTTCGCGATTGAAACTCGCCCGCCCGGAGGCGACCTCTCTAAAGACGGAGAGATCAATGTCTCCCGATAAGAAGCGTCACTACTTCTGCAGCTTGGTGATGGTTCTGGTTCCACCGGTTTCCGTCGTGACGAAAAAGTTCACCTTGTCGCCGGCGTGCCAGTCTTCCAGCGACTGGCCCTTCTGCACCTTGAACTCCTCCGCCGCGCCGCCGGTATTGGCGCCGACGGTGCCGCTTTGGGTCTGCCTGATGGCGATGGTGTCGTTGATCCGGTTAATTCCCGTGATCGTTCCGTTAAGCGCCTGCTGGGCCAAGGCGGCCGAACTGACAACGATGAGGGCCGCTGCAGTGCCAGCCGAAAGGATCCTTGCGATCGTCATGGCCATCTCCCGGTCTGAAAGGGTATTTGCGATAAGTGATAGTGGCCCGGATTGGTTCCGACTAATGGACCCGTTCGGTGCAGTTCCCGCATGGGGCGATGGAACCGAGGCTGCCGCCACCCAACTCGCCGGTATCAGTGGAACAGGGTCCGTGGACGGCAGCCCGCCGTCAGTTAACGTTAGCCGATCGCACGGCCCTTGTCGCCCCAGAAGCGCTGGCGCAGCGCCGCCTTCTGCACCTTGCCGTTCGCCGTCATCGGCAGAGCGGCTTCAAGAACAATCTCTTTCGGTACTTTGTAGCCAGCGAGCAGGTCGCGACAGTGCAGCTTGAGTTCGTCCGCCGTGGTGTTGGAACCGGGGACGGGCACCACGAAGGCTGTGACCTTCTCGCCCCATTTCGGATCGGGCGTGCCGATCACGGCGGCGGTCGCCACCGCCGGATGCCGCATCAGCGCGCGCTCGACCTCAACCGAGTAGACGTTCTCTCCGCCGCTGACGATCATGTCCTTGGCGCGGTCGACCAGCGTGAGGTAGCCGTCGCCGTCGAGAAAGCCAAGGTCGCCGGTCGCGTACCAGCCGCCCCGCATGACCGCGCTTGTGGCATCGGGCTGACGGAGATAGCCGCTGAACGCGGTCGGCGAGCGCACTGTCACCTGGCCGACGGTGCCGGCCGCGAGCTCCAGGCCTGCGGCATCGACGACGCGTATCTGCACCAGCGGCACAGCAACGCCGCAGGAGGCGAGCCGCGCCGGCCGCGTGATGTCGTGATCCTCTGGCCGCAGCACGGTGACGATCCAGGTCTCCGTGGTGCCGTAGTGCTGCACCAGATTGCAGCCGATCAATTCGCCCGAACGACGCACGGTCTCCGCGCCGATCGCCGAGCCGAAATACATGATGGTCCGCAATGACGTCAGGTCGGCCGTGTTGACGGCGGGACTGTCGAGCAACATCTGCAGCGCGGCCGGCACCAGCGGCAGGATGGTGACGCGGTCGCGGGCGATGCGCTCGAACGCGGAGGCGACGTCGAAGCCAGGCACCACCGATACCCTGGCGCCGTTGTAGAGCGCCTGCAGCGCCACACAGCTTCCGCCCAAATGGAAGTTGGGCATGCCGAGCAGGATGGTATCGTCGCGGGTCCAGCACATCGCCTGCTCCCGCGATGCGCTCAGGAAGGAGTGACGGATGGCGTCGTGCGAAAGCACCACGCCCTTGGGCCGGCCGGTGGTGCCCGAGGTGTAAGCGAGCAGGCAGGGACCCGACGCATCCACCGCGACCTCCGGATCCGTCGCCCCAGCGCCGGCGGCCCAGACTTGCAGGCCGCCTTCGTTCAGCTTGCCATCGAACAGCACGACCTCGAACCGGGCCGACGTCCGCGCCTGGATCGCCTGCATCTTCTCGGCAAAGCCGCTCTCGACGAACACGATCGACGGTTGGGCGTCGTCGATGATCTCGGCCAGCTCCGCCGGCGCCAGCCGCCAGTTGAACGGCGCGAAGGCGCAACCGGCCTTGCCGGCGCCGAACCACGCGTCGAAGAAGCCGACGCTGTTCATGCCTAGGTAGCCGACATGGCTGCCGGGTTGCACGCCGGCCTCGCGCATGCGGTTGGCGACATAGCTCGAGCGGCAATCGAGTTCGCCATAGCTCACGACATGAGTATCACCGATCAGCGCGGCGTCGCCGGAGGCACACGAGGCCCAGAAACGCGCGATGTCGGCAACGGTGGTGATCTCGTCGGTCGGCGACATCGACGCCTCCTGTCCTTCGCGGTTACAACGAATTGGCGGTTGCGCCGGCGCGCCCCTTGTCGGTCTTGTCGAAGAACTGCCCCGCGCGGTCCATCACGCTTGGATTGCCGCCGCACAGCGCGTAGCCCCACATCGCCTCGACGCGGAGCTGGTCGTAGAACGGCCGCCCGACGATCTCGAGGATGGTCTCCTTGGCGGATTCGATCGCCATCTGGTCGTTGCGCAGGATGCGCGCCACCACCGCCTCGGTCTCCTCCATCAGTTTTTCATGCGGCACGACCCGCGAGACCATGGCGGCCGTATAGGCCCGCTCGGCGCTGACCGGCTCGCCGGTCAGCAGCATCTCCAGCGCGAAGCCGACGCCACAGCTATTGACGAGGCGGACGATGCCGCCATCGGCCGGGTGCATGCCGCGGCGGACCTCGAAGGTCCCGAACTGCGCGCGCTCGGAGGCGATGCGGATGTCGCAGGCCATCGCCAGCTCGACGCCATGGCCCACGCACCAGCCGTTAATGGCGGCGACGATCGGCTTGTAGAACCGCGCCAGCGGACCGCGCGTGATGCCGCACAGCCCGGCATCGATCCGCTCGCGCCCCACCATGGGACCCACCGTCTGCCATTCCGGCGCATGAGTTCTTGAGATCGGCGCCGGCGGTGAACGCGTCGCCCGCGCCGGTGATGATGGCGACCCGCATGGCCGGATCGTCGCGGAAGTCGGTCCAGATCTCGCACAGGCGCTCGTGCGTCTCGACGTCGATTGCGTTCTTCACTTCAGGACGGTTGAGGGTCACATACGCGACCGGGCCGCGCTTTTCGTAGAGCACCTTCGATGTAGCCATGATCTCCTCCCGTATGGACGCCAGGCTTTCCTGCTTGCAAAGTTTTCCCGCTTGCAAAGCGCTGATGCCAACTAGTACACTACCGTATCTTTCACTATTATACAAGTTGCAGCCGGCAAAACGCCGGAAGGACGGGACCATGTTCGAGAACCAGCGCCTGCTCATCACCGGAGGCACGTCCGGCATCGGGCTCGCCACGGCCGTGGCGTTCGCCGATGCCGGCATGAAGCGGATCGGCCTGATCGGCCGCAACGCCGAGCGCGGAACCCGCGCCGCTAACGAGGTGACCGCGCACGGGGCGGCCGTGAGTTTCATTCAGGCCGATGCCAATTTTCCCGATCAGGCGCGGCGCGCGAGCATGGAGGCCGTGGACCGGCTCGGCGGGGTCGACGTGCTGATCAATTCGACCGCCGGGCTGTTCAATCCCGAGCTGTTCCACGCCATTCCGCTCGAAGACATCCCGAACATCGTCACGCAGCAGCTCATGGCGCCGCTATTGATGTGCAGCGCCGTGCTGCCGTGCTTGCGCGCGCAGAAGTCCGGCCTGATCATCAACATCGCCTCGGATGCTGCGAAGGTGGCTACCCCCGGCGAATCGATCATCGGCGGGGTGATGGCCGCGATCGTGATGTTCAGCCGCACGCTCGCCATGGAAGCCAAGCGCGACGGCGTGCGTGTCAACGCGCTGACGCCATCGCTGGTGGAAGGAACCGCGACCGCTGATCGCATTCTGGCCGAGGGCTTCAGCCAGAGGCTGTTCCAGAAGGCGGCGAAACTCGCCCATCTCGGCATTGCGCAGCCGGAGGATCTCGCTGCGATAGCGGTCTTCCTCGCGGGTCCCGGCGGCGCCAAGATTACCGGCCAGGCGATCAGCGTGAACGGCGGCATTTCGGCGGCATGATGGCACCCGCCCGCTGACCTAAGACGCCGGTCGATCGCTCCGGAACCCCGCGATTCGCAGCTGCAGCGGATTGAGATCGGCTTCCCGCACCGGCCGTTTGCGCAACCCCAGTTTGACCGGCACGTCATAGAGCCGCCCGGGAGCGAAACGGCGATGGATGTGCCGCAGTCCCGGAACGATCACGCGGACAACGGGAACGTCGACGTCGGGCCGGGTCTGGTCGAGAACGAGGAAATCCATGCCAAGCCGCCTGGCAACTTTGACGCAGCCAAGGATCTGCTCGCGCCGATCGAGGCCGGCAAATTTGGAGGATCGCGCGCCGCGCGTGGTCGCTTTGCCGTGCGGCAGTACGTAGGGATTCTTGCGCAAGGGCAATGGCAACGCCTCGCCTCTGTTCGCGGCGGTTGGCGCGGTGGCCACGCGGCTGATCCGATCGACCGCCAAAACCTGGTTGAGCCCGGTCACCGCCCGGAGTGCGGCGACGCGGAGGTCGAAATGCGCGCCCGCGGCAAACTCGATACGCTCCTGCCCATCTTCGTTCCAGTGCAGGACGGCCATGACCACGGGAATCTCGATGTCACTGGTCACATCCAGCAGCCACAGGCGGCGTCCGGTCGCAGCGAACTGGGCTCGCTGATCCCGAATGTAGCTGTCGCCAAGCCGATCGAGGTCGATCTCGGCGCGTTGCTGGCGGTTGTACCACCAGATCGCGACCGCATCCCGCTCGACGAGTTCGAGGAAGCCGTGCAGGATCGCCTCCTCCGGCGTATTGCCGGCCGCGCAGCCGTTGGAGTCGGCACCAAATTGGGCGGAGGCATCGTGAAAAAAGTAAAGCAGCCCCGTCGGAACGTGTTTGAAACGCTCGTCGCGCATTGACCAAACCGGTGACCATTCGATTTCGGCCGACGGATCGAACGGCGTATCGCCTGACAACAAAATATCGTCGGGAAGGATGGCGTCGCCCGCCGGAAAATCGACAAAGCGGCGTGTCGTCCTGATCTCGTCGCCCTGGAATATTCCGCAATGGCGTTCGATGGCCTTCATCAGGGCGCTGGCTTCGGCCTGGTCCGCGGTGCTGCCCTTGCCATGGCTGTCGGCGATCACCTGGACCTGCAGCGCATTGACCGCTTCGGGACGCGGCGAAAAGTTGTGCTTTGCGAGAAAATTGAAATCCAGCGGTTGCTCGCTCTTGATCCGTTCAAGCTGTGACACGACGCCGGTCAGCGCGCTGACCTGCTTTCGAAAGCGAGCGATCGTCTCGGCCGGCGCTACCGATCGATAGCCGCCGCTTGTCATCACGGCCTTGCCGCCGACGAGGAGCCTGACCGGCAACGGGGGGCGATGCGGGTCCCGCGCTTGCTTGCTGCCGCAGGACGGACATTGCGGCCGGGCCGGAACATGATGTCGGGCGACCATCGAACTCAGCAAGTCAAGGCTGACGATGTTGTGGTTCAGATCCGTGCGGTAACCGCTGGCAATGGCCTTGGCGATCTCGGTCGCCGCAAGCCCGATCACGCTCGGCGCGAGCAAATCGCTGCCGAGCGGTGACGCTGCCACGCAGCGCGCATTACTGCGGTCGAGAAATGCCTTGATCTGGCGATTCCATTTCATGCGATCGGCAAGGCAGGTCCAGCAGGCGCTCTTTCCGCGGCTGAAAATCGGACCGATCAGGGGAAAAATACCGGTGGGTTGCACCAGCAGCCAGTCCTGCTTTTGCGTCAGCCGCTGACGGTTGACTTCGGCGAGTTGGCCATCGAGATAGTCGTCCACCAGAACGATCGTCAGATTGCCGGAGTGATCGACGACCCGAACGCCGAATTTGCGCAAGGCGGCATCGAGCTCCTTTGCGCCGGCCGCTCCCATTGATTCAATTTGCACGCTGGTGTTCGAAAGGTTCGTCGCGGCGATTTCGTCGCTGAGACCGAGGCTGGCCCAATAGCCTGCGGCGGCCTCGTCGATCAGGTCCGCAGGAACCACGAAGCGGCGATCAAGCATCCGCTGGATCGCTTCATCGATCTTGTCGGAAGGGAATTCGCGGGAAAGCGCTTCGACGATGGCTTCCGGATGCCCGCCCTCGCCAATGCGGGAGGCGACGGCGCAGTAGAGTTCACCGCGAAGAAAAACCTTGCGGTTTTCCGAATACAGACAGACGCCATCGGGAGGCAGGATGTACACCGAGAAATGAGGCGAGAACCGGATCTCGCCGGCGCTCTGCTCGTCGCCGTTCAGCTCACCGGTACTCTGCGCATCGGACGAAAGCGCAGTACGCGAATGCGATGTTGGATCATCAGCCGTCATCGGTCAGCACGCGTCTCCCGCCTCGTTGGTGCTCCGCATCGCAGTGGTTCATGGATACCATGCGATGGTCGGTGTCGCCACTTTTTTCCTCTTGCACGGCTGGTCACATTGTCCCCGCGCCGACCACACCGGCTCATCCGCTCAGCTCTGCGCTGTCAGACAGATGTCTCCCATGAACAACGCATCGATCCCCGTTTTGCGGAACGTGGCGATCGCATGCGCCGGCGTGCAGACGATCGGCTCGCTGTCGTTGAATGATGTGTTGAGAACGATCGGCACGCCGGTTCGCTCGAAGAAGCGCGAAATCAACTCGTGAAAACGTGGATTGGCCGCGCGCGGCACGATTTGCACGCGCGCGGTTCCATCGAGATGAAGCACAGCCGGAATACGATCGCGGCGGTCCGCCTTGGCTGGACAAGCAAACAGCATGTATTCGTGACTGGCCAGATGCGACCCGACATCAAACCATTCGTCGGCGTGTTCGGCCATGACGCTGGGCGCGAACGGACGAAAGTCTTCCCGGTGCTTCACCCTGCGATTGAGGATCGCTCGCGTATCGGGCCGCCGGGGATCGGCAAGCAGGGAGCGATTGCCAAGCGCGCGCGGGCCGAATTCCATGCGGCCTTGAAACCAGCCGACGATATTGCCATCGGCGATCATGTCGGCAGCCTCCCGAGCGGTGTTTTTGCATCGCCGCGGCGTCAGACCGGCGGCCTTGACCGCAGCCAGAACCTCTCGCTCGTTGAATTCCGGACCGAGATAGGGAGTTGCGCCGCTGGGCGGCGGCCTCACGCCTGTTTCGGCACAGTGAACGGCCAGCGCCGCGCCGATCGCGGTGCCCGCATCATGCGGAGCCGACGGAATGAAGATATCCGAGAAGACGCTGGACTGCCTGATCAGATCATTGGTGACGCAATTGAGCGCGACGCCTCCGGCAACGCACAGACGCCTGGACTTGACGGTGCGCTCGAGACGCCGCACCAGCGCCAGCACGGCCGCATTGGTGACGTCCTGCAGCGCTGCGGCAAAGTGCATGTGTTGAGCGAGAATTTCGTCGTCCGGCTCCCGTTTCGGCCCGAGCAAAAGCTCGAAACCCCGCAGATCGTAGGACGGGAAGCCGAGTGCTGCGAGATCGACCTGATAGGCGTCCTCGCTCACCTGGATCACCGACGCCATTTGTCGCCGAAAGACCTCGGGATCGCCGTAGGCTGCGAGGCCCATCACCTTGGAGGCATCGTAAGGCGAGAAGCCGAGAAAATCACTGGCGCGCTCCCAGACAAATCCAAGGGAATGCGGATACGAAAATGTCTCGACCGGCTTGATCCGCACGCCCTCGCCCTCCGCCAGCGTCGAACAGGCGGCCTCGCCGATGCCGTCGATGACGAGGATCGCAGCCGATTCAAAGCCGGAGGGATAGTATGCCGAAGCGGCATGCGCGAGGTGATGGGGCACGAACCTGAAAGCCCGGCCGAGCTTCCGGCCCATGAGCCGGTCGGCAGCGTCGCCGACCTCACCCAGGCACTCCAGGAAAGTGTCCTCCATCTGGATGTCAGGCCACCAATCCGCGTGATACTCCGCGCGGCGCAGCTGAGGATCGAACGAGTACGCCACCCGGTCGATATCAGACGTTTTCAGCCCGGCATGGCTCAGACAAAAGCGGATCGCCTGTTCGGGAAGCTCGTGCGGATTGTCGATCTGCGCCGGCTTGCCATGCTTGACGCGGTTGAACCGCTCTTCCTCGCACGCCGCCACCACCTTTCCATCGACCATCAACGCGGCGGACGATTCATGAAACACAGAATTGATTCCAAGTACGTTCATCTAGATTGCCTCCAACGCGCCTGGACTCTAATCTGCAGCAGGGAACCTACGCAAGCCGAGGCAAATCGACGCGGAGCTTGAACCAGTTGGAGGGGCACCCGCAAGTAGTATGTCCGGGACCAGTCCACTCGGCTATCCTCTTCAGTCATCCTGTCATGAGTCGCCCTTTGGCCGGCTAACGAGCGATGTGGCCTTGCCAGAGACTTGGTCTTGCCAGAGGCCTCGGAAATTGACTATCTGAACAGCTATTCGAGGAACTACCATGCGGGCCTATATCATTGCTGCCGCCCTTGCGCTTTCGGTCATCGGAAGTGCCCGCGGCTCGGTTGTCGATTCCGGAGCGGATGCGCAGAAATCTTGCCAATTCCTTGTCGAGGGCTCGCTTGGCGATGCCGACGAGGCACGGGCTGCCGGCGCATGCGCGGGAATGATCGAGACCGCCATGGTGTTTGCACCCAACATGCCGGCTGACTCGCGGGCATGCGCCCCTGCGCAAGGCAGCGTCCTGGAAAGCGCCAAGGCGCTGTTGCGGTACCTCGACAAGACTCCGGATCGACTGAACGAGGCTGGAATCACGCTTGCGATCGCAGCCCTCAGGGATGCCTGGCCGTGCGAAGGCGACGATGCCACAGCACCGGGCAGAGCCGGACCCAAACCAAAAAAGCGTGCGGCGAAAAAACCAGCCAGTAAGCCGGTCGAAGCCCCGGCGAGCGTCAAACAGCCCTGACGCAAGGGCCTCCTGATCCGATCACGAACGCGTTTAACCTGATGCATGCGGTCTAGCGATAGAAGGTCGCCCGCATCTTCAGGTGACGGTCAGGCTGCGTCCGCCCGCTTCGAGGCCTTGGTGGAGGGTATGGCCCTGATGGCGGGATAGAAACGGCCAAGCCAGTTGATGATCTCTTCCCGAGCCAACGCCGAATTACCCACCTGACAGTGCTGCTCCCCGCCTTCGCGCGCGGTGAAGATGCGCGCCGTGACGGACCTCGCACAGACCAGTTCCCGCATTGTTCTGTAGAGCCAATCGACATCGAATAAATGGTCCTGCTCACCCTCGGTGAGGAGGATGTCCTGTTTGACGTGGTGCAATATTCCATCGAGCGAGTGCTGGGCGATCGCCGAGAGGAAATCGAACGGTGTCTTTGTGCCGGTGATGTGCATGCCCTGCGTGACGCACCAGTCGAAGACCGAACTGGGAAGCCGCTCCTCGGCGACAAGGGTCTCGCATCCCTTGCGGTCGCCGGCCCTGAAGAGCGAGACAAGCTGTTGCGCCTTGCCCGGCCGCATCTGCTTCAGCGTCATGTCGAGGCCCGAATAGGTGGTAGGCATCGAAATGATATGTTTGATGCGGGACTCGAACGCTGCCGCACGGATCGACAGATAGCCACCGCATGATGCTCCGAGCCATTCGACGTCGTTGAGCTCAAAATAATCCAGCAGTGCCTTCGCCGGTTTCTCCCAGGCGTGTTCGAAGAAGATGCCCTGACGCAGGGCACCGCCCTGGCCCGGTCCGTCAAACCCGATAACGGTAAAGCCGAGGTCGGTCAGCGGCAGCAGGAAAGCATAGAATTCCTCGACGAATGAATCGTAGCCACCGTTGAAGATGAAGGTGCTGATCTCCTTGCCTTTCGCCTGCAGGCGGAAGCCTGGCAAGTGTCCGCCTGGATAAGGCACCGCGATGCGCTCATATCCAGCGACGCCTTGCATGGCCAGGCCCCAATTGCGCTGGAAGTCGTCATACAGCTTGTTGCGGGCGTCACCGGCGGGAAGGTAGAACTCGGCCCCGTGATAATAAGAAGCGGCATCCGACCATCGCTTTTCGGATTCGGCGCGCATCGCAAGCTCGAGCCAGACCGTGTGCCAGGACTCGTAATCCTTGATGCGGGGCGCGACGGCGCCAATTTCCTTCAGGCGGGCCGGCGACGTTCCGTCAAGCAGCGGGCGGTTGAGGGTGTAGTTCATGCCCGGGTCGGGCAGCATGTGAATGTAGGGCATCACGCTCTCCGTTGATCGGGTAAATCGGGGCCGACAGTAAACCTGGACGCGTGCTGATGCCATATCGCTTATGCAACGGCGGGTTGCGCTGCGCTGACCCCACCGCACACGTCACATCACCCGATCGGCTTCAACCCGGCTTCGATCTGCGCGCGGCGCGGCTCCAGAAATGGCGGCAGCGCCAGTTTTTCGCCAAGCGTTTCCATCGGCTCGTCGGTGGCAAAGCCGGGGCCGTCGGTGGCAATCTCGAACAGGATGCCGTTCGGCTCGCGGAAATAGAGACTGCGAAAATAAAACCGGTCGATCTCGCCGGAGTTACGGATGCCGAGCGCGTTCAGCCGGTGCGTCCAGGCATGATACTGTTCGTCGTTCGGCGTGCGAAACGCGACGTGATGCACGCCGCCGGCGCCCTGCCGCGCCACCGGTAAATCCTTATTCTCGATCACGTGCAGTTCGGCCGCCGGACCGCCCTCGCCCATCGCAAACACGTGAACCTGTGCGGCGGCATCCGGCGCCGCATAGCTGCGCGCCCGGTGCATATTCATCGCGCCGGTCAAGACCTGTTCGGTACGCTTGAGATCATGCACATTGAGCACGATCGGACCAAGGCCGCGGATCTGATGCTCCGCCGGCACTGTGCTCTTCGCCCATGGCGAGGCTGGACCGGCACCGCCGTCATCGAGCAGCACCAGACGCTGACCCTCGCCGTCTTCAAACGGCAGGGTCAGCCGGCCGTCGACTTCCGTGACGTTGCCGCTGTGGCCGCCGGCTTTCTTGAGACGATCGCTCCAGTAGGCGAGACTGTTCTCGCCGGCGACGCGCAATGAAGTCCGTGAAATGCTGTTGGCGCCGCGCCGCTCCGGGGCAGCCGGAAAATCGAAGAAGGTCAAATCGGTGCCGGGATTGGCCTTTCCGTCGGCGTAAAACAGATGGTAGGCGCTGACATCGTCCTGGTTGACGGTCTTCTTCACCAGCCGCATGCCGAGCAGGCCGGTGTAAAACGCCAGATTGTCGCGCGGTCTCGCCGAAATCGCGGTCAGATGGTGAATGCCCGTCAACTGCATCGCATCGCTCATTCAGGAATCCCTTTTCATCACTTTTGCGGAGAAGCCCAGTGGGGACATTTGGGCGTCGCCGGGGTTCATGTAGGGTACGGCTCGCCGCTCGCCAGCGATACCGTTTTCGCCTCGGAAAGCCCAACGCCCCGGAAAATGTCGCCTGCTATGCCAAACACCTATTCTATCGAGACCTTCCCTGTCTGTTCTCGCCACGCTGCTGGCCCTGCTTGGGCCCGGCCTCGCGGTCAACAGCCGAAGCCGCCGATACAGTCGATCTGCGAATTCTCGCCATCAACGACTTCCACGGCTATTTGCGTCCCTCCCCGGGCGGCATCAAGATCGCCGATCCCGCCGACAAGACCAAAAAGATCATGGTGGAAGCCGGCGGCGCCGAGCATATGGCAACATTGGTCAAACAACTCCGCGAGGGAAACAAGAACACCATCTTTGTCGCCGCCGGAGATTTGATCGGCGCCAGCCCCTTCCTGTCGGCGATGTTCCATGACGAGCCCACCATCGAAGCGCTGTCGATGATGGGGCTTGCGGTGGCTTCCGTCGGTAATCACGAATTCGACGAAGGCAAGGACGAGCTGCTGCGGATGCAGAACGGCGGCTGTCATCCCACCGAGAAATGCCGGGGCCCGCATCCGTTCACCGGCGCCAAATTTCACTACCTCGCGGCCTCCACGATCGAAAAGGACACAGGCAAGACGGTATTTCCCGCCTACGAGATCAGGGAATTCGAGGGCATCCCGGTGGCATTCATCGGCCTGACCCTGAAGGGCACGCCGAACATCGTCTCGCCGGTCGGGGTCGCTGGTCTCGAATTCAGGGACGAGGCTGAAACCGTGAATGCGCTGGTGCCGGAATTGAAGGCGCGCGGGGTCGAGGCCATCGTCGTGCTGATCCATGAAGGCGGCTTTCCGACCGGCGATTACAATGAATGCCCGGGGATATCAGGACCGATCGTCGACATCGTCAGGAAATTCGATCGCGCGGTCGACGTCGTGATCAGCGGCCACACCCATCAAGCCTATGTCTGCGACATCGACGGGCGACTGGTCACGTCGGGCGACAAATACGGAACCATCGTGACCGCGATCGACCTCAAGCTCGATTCCGCGACGCGCGACATTGTCAGCGCCAAAGCCGACAACATGATCGTCCGCACCAGTGTCTATGCCAAGGATCCGGAACAGACCGCGTTATTGGAGTCCTACAACAAGGTCGCCGCGCCGATTGCCAACCGCCCCGCCGGATCGGTCGCCGAAACCCTGTCGCGCACCCCGAACGAAGCCGGCGAAAGCGCGCTCGGCGATATCATCGCCGACGCGCAGCTTACGGTGACCCGCGCGGCGACCAGCGGCGGAGCGCTGGTGGCATTCACCAATCCGGGCGGCATCCGGACCGATATCGCCAAGAAGGAAGACGGTGCGGTGAGCTACGCCGATGTGTTTGCCAGCCAGCCGTTCCGCAACCAGCTGGTGACGCTGACGCTAACCGGAAAACAGATCAAGGACATGCTGGAGCAGCAATGGGCCGATCCGAAGCGGCCGCGGATCCTGCAGGTCTCGAAGGGATTCAGCTACACCTGGGACAACGCCCGGCCCTATGGCGATCGTGTAATTGCCGCTTCGATGTCGCTGAACGGGCAACCGATCGATCCCGCGGCGAGTTATCGGGTGACGGTGAACAGTTTCCTGTCAGTCGGCGGCGACGGCTTCACCGTCCTGAAAGACGGGACCGCGCCGCAATTCGGCGGCTACGACGTCGATGCGCTCTATGGATATTTCAGGGCCAACAGCCCGATCGGGCCGACCGCCGCCGACCGCATCGCGCGGATCAACTAGCGCGTTTTCCAGCGAAAGCCTGCCCCGCCTCGATGCGGTGGATACCGGTTCGCGCGAAGAAAACGCGTCAAAATAAAGAGATAGAGCCTCCGTTCCGATGCAATCGGAACGGAGGCTCTAGTTGCGTGGCGCGCACAGCAGCTCTTTCGCCGTGGCCAGCCAGGCCCTAGATTAACGCTTCCCCGAGAAGCGCGTTTGACGCGCCAAGTCATTACACAAGGCAATGCATGACGACGCTTCTTCTCAGCCATCCGGCCAGCCTCGACCATCTCACGCCGCCAGGCCATCCCGAACGACCCGACCGGATTCGCGCGGTTGCGGAGGTTCTCGGCGAAGACCGCTTCGCGCCGCTGGTGCGCGACCAGGCGCCGGAAGGCAATCTTGATTCGGTGATGCTCTGTCACAACGAGCATTACGTCGGCGAACTCCGGCATATCGCCCCGTCGAGCGGTCTGATCTACATCGATGGCGACACCTCGATGTCGCCGGGCACCTGGGAAGCGGTGATGCGCGGGGTTGGCGGCGCGGTCGCAGCCACCGACGCGGTGATGGCCGGCAGCCACAGCAATGCTTTCGTGGCAATCCGCCCTCCCGGCCATCACGCCGAAATCAACAAGCCGATGGGCTTTTGCTTTTTCGACAACGCCGCCATTGCCGCCCGTCACGCCCAGCGCAAATACGGTATCGCCCGCGCCGCGGTGGTCGATTTCGACGTGCATCACGGCAACGGCACCCAGGATATCTTCTGGGCCGATCCGACCGTGATGTATTGCTCGACGCACCAGATGCCGCTGTTTCCCGGCACCGGCGCCCGCGGCGAACGCGGCGAGCACGACACCATCGTCAATGCGCCGCTGGCGTCCGAAGACGGCGGCGTCCAGTTCCGCGCCGCGTTCGAAAACGTGATCCTGCCGCAGTTGGACAAGTTCAGTCCCGAACTGATCATCCTCTCCGCCGGCTTCGACGCCCACTACCGGGATCCACTGGCGTCGCTCAATCTCAGATCGGAAGATTTCGGCTGGGTCACGCGCAAGCTGATGGACGTCGCCGACAAAAGCGCGGGGGGGCGAATTGTGTCGGTGCTGGAGGGCGGCTATGATCTGCAAGGCCTGAAGGAATCAGTCGCCGCCCACGTCACCGCGTTAATGGGCGCGTAATCAGCCGCCACAATATGCCCGCATAGACGTCCTTGAATCTGCGCCTTGCAGCGTGCGCATCCGGGAAAACAATATGGCCGAAAATACCCAAGTGGACGTCAAGAAGCTGAGCTTCGAGCGCGCGATCGAGGAACTTGAATCGATCGTCAAGCGGCTCGAGGACGGCAAGGTGCCGCTGGAGGAATCCGTCGTCATTTACGAGCGCGGCGAAGCCCTGAAGCGGCGCTGCGAGGAATTGCTGCGGCAGGCCGAGGCCCGGGTCGACAAGATCACCACCGACGCCAGTGGCCAGATCGTCGGCACGGAACCGCTCGACGTGCAGTGACTGTTCCGGTGGCCTTGGGCCGCCCTTATGCGTCACTCTTGGGCAACAGTCAGAAACATTTAGCGCTCTGAAACCGGCGGCCGGGTCGAAGCCTCAACCGGCTCTTGGTGGAAGCAGACGTGGAACGCGCGCCCGGAGACGGCGTTGGGGATCACAACGGATGCCGCTTTCGCAAGCGAATCGGCCTGAAAAAGTACCGAAATAGCCGCCGTGATGCGGCTGCCAGCCTCCGATTTCGGGGGAGATGGAACCCTCGGCGCGCCGCCAGGTTTGAGAATCCGCCGGTTCCATTTGCACTCAAGCCGGGCACGCCGGGTCCCGGCGGGTTGGCTTTGAACATGACTTTAGTGTAAAGCTTCGAGGGTTATGAGCTGGTGAAGCGAGCCGTTGCGGGGTTCCGGTGCTGGCAAGTGCTTCAAATAGCTCGCAAAATTAATCGAGAAGGGTGAAGCCGCCAAAGTGATGTATATCACCTTGAACGATCTGGAGCGCATCTAGGCTTTCAAATCGGGCTTCGGTTTGCCCAGCTGGCAGCCGGCGCCTGGGTTTTTGCTGCACTGATACCGCGCACCCGCCTCACGTCGGAGCTCGTCCCGACCTGCAAAATTGGAATATCGCTGTGACCACATTTAGCAAAACGCCGCTTCTGGACACCATCAAGACCCCCGACGATTTGCGCCGACTCAAGGTCGAGCAAGTCCAGCAAGTCGCCGATGAGCTGCGCCAGGAAACCATCGACGCCGTCTCGGTCACCGGCGGACATTTCGGCGCCGGCCTCGGTGTCGTCGAACTGACGACGGCCATCCACTACGTCTTCGACACGCCCCGCGATCGCCTGATCTGGGACGTTGGCCATCAGGCCTATCCGCACAAGATCCTGACCGGGCGCCGCGATCGCATCCGCACCCTGCGCACCGGTGGCGGGCTTTCCGGTTTCACCAAACGGACCGAGAGCGATTACGATCCGTTCGGCGCGGCCCACTCCTCGACCTCGATTTCCGCCGGCCTCGGCATGGCGGTGGCGCGCGACCTTGCCGGTGGCAAGAACAACGTCATCGCCGTGATCGGCGACGGCGCGATGTCCGCCGGCATGGCCTATGAGGCCATGAACAATGCCGGCGCTATGAATTCGCGGCTGATCGTGATCCTCAACGATAACGATATGTCGATTGCCCCGCCGGTCGGCGCGATGTCGGCCTATCTGTCGCGGCTCTACTCCGGCAAGACCTACCGCACGCTGCGCGAGGCGGCCAAACAGATCAACAAGCATCTGCCAAAGGTCATCTCCAGCCGCGCCAACCGCGTCGAGGAATATTCCCGCGGCTTCATGATGGACGGCGGCACGCTGTTCGAGGAGCTCGGCTTCTATTATGTCGGCCCGATCGACGGCCACAATCTCGACCATCTGCTGCCGGTGCTCAAGAACGTCCGCGACATGGAGACCGGCCCGATCCTGGTCCATGTCGTCACCCAGAAAGGGCAAGGGCTATGGCCCGGCGGAAGCCTCCGCCGACAAGTATCACGCGGTGGTCAAGTTCGACGTCGCCACCGGCGCCCAGGCCAAGGCCAAGCCCAATGCGCCGGCCTATCAGAACGTGTTCGGCCAGAGCCTCGTCAAGGAAGCCCAGAAGGACGAGAAGATCGTCGGCATCACTGCGGCGATGCCGTCGGGCACCGGGATCGATATCTTCAACAAGGCCTTCCCCGACCGCACCTTCGACGTCGGCATCGCCGAGCAGCATGCGGTGACGTTCGCCGCGGGTCTGGCGACCGAGGGCTTCAAGCCGTTCTGCGCGATCTATTCGACGTTCCTGCAGCGCGGCTATGACCAGATCGTCCATGACGTGGCGATCCAGAGCCTGCCGGTGCGCTTCGCCATCGATCGCGCCGGTCTGGTCGGCGCCGACGGCGCCACCCACGCCGGCTCGTTCGACAATGCCTATCTCGGCTGCCTGCCCAATTTCGTCATCATGGCGGCTTCCGACGAGGCCGAACTGGTGCACATGGTGGCGACCCAGGTCGCCATCAACGATCGCCCCAGCGCGGTCCGCTATCCGCGCGGCGAAGGCCGCGGCGTGGAGATGCCCGAAGTCGGCGTGGCGCTTGAGATCGGAAAAGGCCGCATCATCCGCGAAGGCACCAAGATCGCGTTGCTGTCATTCGGCACCCGGTTGGCCGAATGCGAGAAGGCCGCGGACGAACTGGCGGCGCTTGGATTGTCCACCACCATTGCCGACGCGCGCTTCATGAAGCCGCTCGATCTCGACCTGGTGCTGAAGCTGGCGCGCGAGCACGAAGTGCTGCTCACGATCGAGGAAGGCTCGATCGGCGGGTTCGGCTCCCATGTCATGCAGACGCTGGCCGAACACGGCATGCTCGACGGCGGCTTGCGGATGCGCTCGATGGTGCTGCCCGACGTGTTCCTCGATCACGACTCGCCGAACGCGATGTATGCCCGCGCCGGCCTCGACGCCAAGGGCATCGTCGCCAAGGTGTTCGAAGCGCTCGGCAAGGATTTCAAGGCCGAAACGGTGAAGCTGGCCTGAAGGCTTCGCCCGAACGAGGGGCACTTTGCTTTCGTCATTGGCTGCGACAAACGCGAAGCGTTTGTGCAAGGGAGCTCTTGCGACGAAGCAATCCAGTTTTTTGTGCGACGCTGGATTGCTTCGCTTCGCTCGCAATGACGGCTTGAACCATGAAAATCTACCTGGCCGGTCCCGACGTCTTCCTGCATGACGCCGTCGACATCGGCCAGCGCAAGGTGGAACTGTGCGCGCGTCACGGATTGACCGGGCTCTATCCGCTGGACAACACCGTCGACCTCACGGCCCAAGACGTCTCCTTGCGGATATTTCGCGGTAACGAAACCATGATGATCGCGGCCGATGCCATTATCGCCAATCTCACGCCGTTTCGCGGTCCGGGCGCCGATGCCGGCACCGTCTATGAACTCGGCTATATGGCCGGGCGCGGCAAGCTCTGTCTCGGCTACTCCAATGATCCCTCGTGCTATGCTGACCGGGTCCGTAAATTCACCGCGGTGACTTCGCGCGATGGACGCCTGGTCGATGCGCGGGGGTTGACCGTCGAGGATTTCGGATTGGCGGATAACCTGATGATGATCCATGCGCTCGATCTCCACGGCTGCGCGCTGGTAACGCCACGGCGGGCGCCTTCGGATATCTGGCATGACCTGACCGCCTTCGAGACCTGTGTGCGCTTCGCCGCCGGACGCCTCGGCTCCGCGCCCGCGCGCGCATCGGATTGAACTTGGTCAGCGTGACGTGAGTGCACCCCCTCCCCGCAAGCGCGCGGACCTGTTGCTGGTCGAGCGCGGACTGTTCGAAAGCCGGGCCCGCGCCCAGGCCGCGATCGAGGCCGGCCTCGTCATCGCCAACGACCAGCCGGTGCTGAAGGCCTCCGAGGCCATTGCCGTCGACGCCGTGCTGCAGGCGCAGCCCGCCCATCCCTACGTGTCGCGCGGCGGCGTCAAGCTCGCGGGTGCGCTGGAGCGCTATCCGCTCGAGATCGAGGATCACGTCTGTCTCGACGTCGGCGCATCGACCGGCGGCTTCACCGAGGTCCTGCTTGCCAACGGCGCCAGCCTGGTGTTTGCCATCGATGTCGGGCGCGAGCAGTTGCATCCATCGCTGCACGGCCATCCCAGGGTGGTTTCGATGCAGGAGACCGATATCCGAAGCTTCGAGGGCAAGCGTTTGCCGAAGCGGCCCGACATCGTCGTCGTCGATGTCAGCTTCATTTCGCTGAAGGCCGTGCTGCCGGTCGCGCTGTCGCTGGCGGCGGCGCCGATGCATTTGCTGGCGCTGATCAAGCCGCAATTCGAGGCGCCGCGAAAACATTCCAAGCGCGGCATCATCCGCAACGCCATGGTGCACCAGGAAATCTGCGACGACATCGCAGCCTTCGCGGCTTCGCAGGGGTGCACCGGGATCGAGGTGTTTCCGTCGTCGATCAAGGGCGGCGACGGCAATATCGAATTCTTCATCGGCGCGCGCCGTGGTTGAACGCCTGGTCATCGACCATGTCGGCCATCGCGGCGACGGCGTCGCCTTCGCCGACGGCCAGACCCTGTTCGTGCCCTATGCGCTTGGCGGCGAGACCGTCGAGGTCGAGCCGGTGGCCGATCACCCCGACCGCCGGCAGCTGTCGCGCATCGAGCGCGCCAGCCCGCAACGGATCGCGCCGTTTTGTCAGTATTTCGGCGGTTGCGGCGGCTGCGCCATTCAGCACTGGGAACCGCAGGCCTATCGCGCCTGGAAACGCCAGATCGTGATCGACACGCTGGCGCATGCCGGCATCGAATGCGTGGTCCACGAGCTGGTTGACGCCCACGGCGCCGGCCGCCGGCGCATCACCGTCCATGCCCGCCGCGGCAGCGATGGCGAGTTGCGGACTGGCTTCGCCGCCGCCAACAGCCACGCCATTGTCGCGATCGAAGATTGTCCGATTCTCGATCCGGCGCTGCATGGTGCGCTCGACGCCGCCCGGGCGCTGGCCGACGTCTTGAAGCCGGCGGGCAAACCGCTGGATATCCAGCTCACCGCCGCAAGCTGTGGCCTCGACGTCGATGTGCGCGGCTCAGGCCCGCTGCCGTCAAGAATGATCGCAGCCTTGTCCGAGGTCGCGGAAAGACATCGCCTGGCACGGCTGACGCGCCATGGCGAACTGGTGCTGATGCGCAACCCGCCGGCGATCACGATCGGCACAGCCCGGGTCACGCTGCCGCCGGGTTCGTTCCTGCAGGCGACGGCCGCCGGCGAGGAAGCACTGGCGGCACTGGTGGGCGAGCATGGCCGGCGCGCCAGGCACATCGCCGATCTGTTCTGCGGGGTCGGACCGTTCGCGCTGCGGCTGGCGGCAAAATCGCGCATCTCGGCCTTCGACAGCGACGCGGGCGCGGTAACGGCCCTGCAGAAGGCCGCGACCTCGACGCCCGGGCTGAAGCCGATCAGGGCCGAGACGCGCGACCTGTTCCGGCGTCCGCTGATGCCCCAGGAACTGCGCGACTATGACGCGGTCGTGTTCGATCCACCGCGGCAGGGCGCCCAGGCCCAAGTCAGGCAGCTTGCGCTCAGCAAAATTCCCGTGGTCGTCGCGGTGTCCTGCAACGTCGCGACCTTCGCCCGTGATGCGCGTATTTTGATCGATGGCGGCTATGGAATCGAGAGCGTGACGCCGGTCGACCAGTTTCGGCATACGCCGCATGTCGAACTGGTGGCGCGGTTTGCGAAGTAGCAACGTGTCCCGGACGCGGCGCAGCGTCCTTCACGGTGCGCCGCAGAGCCGGGACCCATCAAAGTGATATGGACCCCGGATCAGCAGCGCACCATGCCGCCAAAAGAGCGGCGCGCTGCGCAGCATCCGGGGCACGGGGCCCGCGCTCACTTTCCCCAGCGGTCCTGCCAGATTTTCTCGCCGACCAAACAGGAAACCCGCGGCTCCTTTTCGGCCACCGGGACCACCGGTCGCTCGGGCGTGCGGCCGGCGACTTCGAGCAGTAGCTTGGTCCGGATCGCCTCCTTGAACTTGTCGCGATCCTTGATCGACACCACAAAGGCGCCGGGGCCGCCGATGACGCAGTCCTCGTAGTAGAAATCGAGGTTTTCGATATCCATGGTCGAATAGGACGGCTCCTTCACCATGATCGGCAGGCCGTTGATGGTGATGCCCTTTTCAAGGGCCGCGTCGCGCGCGACAAGGACCGGCCCGCCGTTATTGTTGGGGCCGTCGCCGGAAATATCGATGACGCGCCGCAGCCCGTGAAACGGGTTCTCCTCGAACAGCGGCATCGCGAAATTGATCGCACCGGAGATCGAGGTGCGGGAGGCGCGGCGGATCGGGGTCTTGAGGATTTCCTCGGCGACCGCGTCCGCGGTTTCCGGACCGTCGATCACCCGCCAGGGAATGATGATCTTCTGGTCGTTCGATGCCGCCCATTCGAAATAGGTCACCGCGATCTTGCCGATCTGGCCGGCCTTCAGCGCCTGCAGAAAATCCTTTGAGACGATGGCCTGCGCGTAACCTTCGCGCTGAACCGCAAGTTCGTCCATGTCCATCGAATAGGAGACGTCGACGGCGAGTATCAGCTCGATATCGACGGCGGGTGGCTTGTCCTTGCTGTCCGATAGCTGGGTTCTGGGATTCGGCGCGGCAAAGCTTGCGACATCGCTGCCCGCCACCGCTCCTGCGACCAGCACCGCCCCGACCGAATAATACCAGCGCATAGCAGCCCTCCATTGTCTGACGTTATGGTGACATGCAAACTGCGTTGCGAAAAGCGAGAACACCGCCTGGCGTTCACATTCCGGTTAGGGCAGGTCAGGGCTTCCGTCGCATCGGTGCTCGCCCTGTGGCGCCGCGTGCAAGGAAGCCATCGCCAAACAGCCGGTTCCACGACGGCTCCGGACGCGGTATCCTCGTTGGATCAGCCCGCGAGCGTCAGGAGGTGCCGCCGGAATGACCGATACCGTCACCAGGCCGAAAACCAAGGTTCGGACCAAGACCGAACGGCCGCGCCTGCACAAGGTCATCCTCGTCAATGACGACTTCACGCCGCGTGAATTTGTCGTCTCGGTCCTGAAGGCGGAATTCCGCATGACCGAGGACCAGGCCCACAAGGTCATGATCACGGCGCACCAGCGGGGCGTCTGCGTGGTCGCCGTCTTTACCAAGGATGTCGCCGAGACCAAGGCGACCCGGGCCACCGACGCCGGCCGCGCCAAGGGCTATCCGCTGCTGTTCACCACCGAGCCGGAAGAATAGCGGGCGGGGGAATAAGCCGGGTACTGCCGGTTTCAACCGACCGGCGTTTCGTCCGACAAGCCGTAGACCCGCTCGGCCTTTGCAAACCCCGAGATCGGAAACTCACCGAGATCCGTCCATTGGCTTTGGCAGATTCGTGAGAATCCGGCGGAAGCCACGATGGTGCGATGCAGCCGGCCGGCGATTTTCTCCAGTCGGGCTGCCAGATTGACGGCCGGGCCGATGCAGGTGAAATCGAGCCGGTTGCCGCCGCCGATATTGCCGAACAGAATTTTTCCGACATGCAGCGCCACCCCGAAACGGAAGCGCTCGATGGTTTCGCCGATCGGGTAATGCATCGCATCCACGCTGGCGCGGGATTCCCGCGCGGCCTCCAGCACGTGGCCGCACACCTCCTCGGCGTCGCCTATCGCTTCCGCGATCGGAAACACCGCCAGCAGGCCGTCGCCCATAAACTTCAGCACTTCCCCGCCATGGGCCTTGATCGCATGCACCTGACAATCAAAATACTGGTTGAGAATATCCACCACGGTCTCGGACGGCAGCCGGTCCGAAAGCGCGGTAAAGCCGCGCAGATCCGACAGCCAGATCGCGGCCTGCATGGTATCGGCGTGGCCGCGGCGAATCTGGCCGCCGAGAATCCGCTCGCCGGCGCGGTTGCCCACATAAGTGTCGAGCAGGTTCGAAGCGGTGCGGGTCAGGTTCACGATCTCGATTACGCGCGTCAGCGGCCGCACCAGCATTCTCAGCGCGGCCAGTTCGTCATCGCTGAAACCGCCCGGCTGTTTCGTGCTCCAGCTCGATCCGTGAATTGAGCTCGAGGTAAACCGAAGCGGAAGGGCAATATAGTCGGTAACGCCTTCTGCCCGCATCTCGTCGAAGAATGGAAAGCGCCTGGTCTCCGGATCGTCGAGGCGAAACCTGACCTCCTGTCCCTTTTCGTACAGGATGGCGAGCGGGCTGCTTTTGAATTCCGGTCTAACGCGAGGATCAGATTCGGCCGTGCTGGTGACGACCTCGGCTCCCGGCCGCCAGATGAAACTGACGCCGAAAATACCCGGATGCAATGTCTGCACGAAAACGCCGACGCGCCAGAGCGGCAAGCCCGCCTGCACCAGGCGCTCGCAGGTTTCGGTCATCATCTGGCTCGGATTGACCGCGGATCTGGCGCCGTCGATCAGCCAATCGGCAATCTTCTGCAGCTCGGGCACGTTCATCATCGTGGCATTTGCGATGCAAGTTCCCGGCCCGTCAAGGCGATACAAATGCTTTGCGTTTCGGCGTCATCAGGGCAAAGTCCGCCCAAGTGAAGCCATGGACACGAGAAATGCTGGATTCCCTACCCAAAACGACAAGGAGCGTGGGGTATTCAATCATGCGCTTTTGCTGGCAAGCCCTCGCCGTTGGCCTTGTTTTCACGGCGATTCCGTCGGGTGCCGAGCCGACTTTTGACGGCCGGCTGTTGCAGCAGGCCCGCAATTCGCGACCCGTTATTGCCGTCGCCAATGAGGACAAGCGACAGGACCCGGACACCGATATATTGGCGTTGCCGACAGGCAAGTGCAGCACGCTTAAAATCGCGGGGCGCGATTTTGCGTGCCGGGCGGTCGCGTTCTTCCAGAACGAGCAAGGCCGGGCCAATTTTGTGATCGCGCTCGACGACCCCAATGACGGCAGTCACATCATCACTTTTTCCGGCGACAAGGGCCGCCGGGAAAAAGACGATCTGTACGAACTGCAGGTCGACCGCATGCTGCTCAACTCCAAGGACCGGCCGAAGGTCGATGGCCTGCCGGTGCCGGTAGTCGAGTTGTCGACCGGAACATGCAAGCAGCTCGGCAACCTGAGGACGACGGGAATTTCCAGCATCGCCTGCAGCGCGACGGATCGCAACGGCAAGAACTATGAAGTGCAGTTCGAATCCGACGGCACGCCGACGACGGTGCGGAGGATCGTACGGTCCGCGCTGGTCAATGAAAAACGCCGCAGCAAGCAGATCGAGCAACTCGAATGCCGCCAGAAGGCCGAGGCCGCGAAAATCCTCCCCAGAGACCGCACGGCTTACATCATTGGATGCCTCGAACAAGAGGATAGCCAGAAGCGGGCGACGGATCAGTAAAGCGGTGAGCGCTCACGAAGATCGGCAAACCCGGCGCGCGTCATGGCCTGTCATCGTCGCCTCGACATATCTCGCAAACAGTCAGGCCCTGACTGGTGACCCGAGATGGGAAGATCTCGCCCAGCTTCTCATCGTGGATCGGAATGACTCGTCTCACTTCCCCTCCGACCGCATCCAGCATCGCTTGCGAGCTGAGCAGAAGGTTGGTCTGACTGCCCGCTGCAAGGCCGATCGGAATGAACTGAGGGTCGCCGGCGTCGGGTCCGGTCAGGTTCTCATACGTGTAGACGAGATCTCCGGCCAGCACGTAGCTGTCCGAGCTCGGCCTCTTGCGATCGTTCCGGACATGCACGAACATCGAACCCCAGGTATGGGTGTCGAAAGCGGCCCGAAGGTCGATGCCCGGAAGCACATCCTCCCGATCGCCGTCGACGCAGACGAGGCGTCCGTCGCGCGCCAGGTCCACGGCGCGCAATATGTCTCCCGGATCGGTTGGACCCATCAGCCAGCGGAAGCGCCGCTGCAGCGACATCGCCCATATCCATTTCGATAGTTCTCTCTCCTGGATGTAGAAGGTGGCGGCGGGGAAGTCGTCGGTGCCGCCCATATGGTCGAAGTGGGCATGCGTGATGAAAATGTCTGTGACGTCGGCCGGCTTCACGCCACACTCCGCGAGCACGACGGACGACGGGCGCCAGTTCTGAACCCCGAAGCTGTCGGCCATCACGGCGCCGTAGTCCTTATGGTTGTATCCGACATCAACCATGATGACGCGGCCGCCGCCTTTGATCAGGACATAGGACCAAGGCAGCTTTACCGTTCCCTGGTTGAACGCGCCGTGCACCGTCAGACCCTTCGGCGCTTGTGGCACCCAGCAATACTCAAGAACCCAAATCGAATACATTCCCATGCGCATATCCCTTTGACTCACGCGAATTTATTTGGCTTCCCGGGCCCGGCCCGCATGGGCGCTGCAGCACCCTTGCGAGAGGGCGACCACCTCAAAGCCGGGGAGAGCGCCGGTAGCCCATTGCAGATGCTGATAGGCGGCGCGCAGCGGCTTCATGATCGTCTCCCCAGAGGCAGGGTCGGCTCGGTTGATACCCATGGCGGCGGCCTTCAGGGATCGATCCAGCCCCTTCCCCGCTTGCGCGAGATGTCGATGATGATGGACTGCACGGTTTGGAACCGCTTGCCGTCGGATAATGTCCTGCGCCTCTGCTTGTTCGTGACAGATCCGTTCGAGGATGTCGTGTGCCGCCTCGTTGCGGGCGCCAACCATCGCAAGCACCATCAGTCCAGCGAGCTGGCTGATGCCTTCTCGCACCAGGTTGAACGCTGGACGCATAGCAAGCACGTAGGCGGTCGTGGCGTCATCGATCTCGGCGATCGACATGCCCAGCATGCCGACCGCTGTTGCGGGAAGATCGTCCAACACGTCGCTCGGCGTCGCGAGGCCCGGTCCGAAAGCTGACTCCAGAAACGACTTCAAATCTCGCCATTGAACGCTCCTGTCCGTTTCCCGGCGAGACTCAGGCTTGGTGCGAGTACATAGGCTGACCGGGCTCGGGCATCTCGGCCCTTAGGATGCATCCCGACTCAGATTCCGTGATGAACATGATGCGTTGGTCGGCTCCGCCATAGGCGATGTTGGTGGTGAGCCGGCCACGGCAGGAATTCACGCGATAGAGCGGCTCGCCGTGCGGACTGAATACCCAGACGCAGCCGAGCCCAAAATGAGCGACGGCGAGGTTGCCGGCTTGGTCGAGGGCAAGGCCGTCAGGACCGCCGGGACCGCCAGAGAGCTGCACAAAGATCCCGACCTTGCTGCTCGGCCCCTGATCCGGAAAGGGCAGTCGCCAGACGCAATTGCCCCGCGTCGCCGCAACAAAAAGCGCGGACTCGTGGAGATCCATCACGAGCCCGTTCGGGCTCGGAACGGTACCGATCAGGCAATCCAGCCGCCCATCCGTCGCAAGCCGATAGACGCGGCCGGTCGGATCGTGAAGGCCCGTCTCTCCCTGATCCGTAAAGTAAAGGTCGCCATTTGAGCCGAAGAAGAGGTCGTTCAGTCCCTTGAATTGTTCGGAACGCCGACGCTCCAGCACGGGTTCGATGGCGCCGGTTGCCGCATCGAGGCGCATCAGGCCATGTTTGTAGTCGGTGATGAAGATACGGCCATCTCTGTGGATCTTCAGCCCGTTCGGCTCGCCGTCGTACTCAGCCACGACTTCGAACGACCCGAGCGGAGAAATGCGGAACACCCGCCCGTGCGGAACGTCGACGACGTAGAGGTTGCCCTCACGATCGAAGGACGGGCCTTCGAGAAAGGACGGCGTCGGAACGCCGGCCCGGTTCGTCCTGGTCCATGCGGTCGACTTCGCCCGGTGAAACGCAGCGGGAAGCTCGGCGAAAACTTCAGTTTTGATGACTTCTGGAGGGGCGAACATCCGGCTGGTCCGTTTGAGAGATGAGGATCCTGGGCGCGCGACGACGCGCGCCCTCAAACCGGTTCCGCGCCCCGAGGGTGCAATGCTAGTCCGGCATGTCCATGTCGATCGCGCTGGCCTCGAAGCCGCCGCCGTCTACGCGCAACAGGTGCCCGTACATGAACGATGCCGCGTCCGAGCACAGGAAGAGCACGACCTTCGCTTGTTCGTCGGGGTGGCACAGTCGCTTGACCGGTACGAAGCGCGTGACGATCCGTTTGGCTTCATCGGCGCCGCCAAACATATCGTGCAGGAGGTTGGTCATGACGGGCCCGGGCGCCAGGGCATTAATGCGGATACCCTTGCGCGCGACCTCGAAGGCAGCCGACCGCGTCAGCGCCGCCACGCCGGACTTGGTCGCGCAGTAGACGGCCGTGCCTGGAAAGGCGAGATCGCTGAACAGCGATGCGGTGTTGACGATTGCGCCACCACCATGCTGGAGCATGTGCGGGATCTGCACGCGCATGCCCAGAAAGATGCCTTTCAGATTCACGTCCATCAGTTGACTATATTCGGCATCGGTCATGTCCTGCACGGGCTTGTTGGGCCCCGGGATGCCGGCGTTGTTGAAGGCGCAATGAATCCGACCGAAGCGCGCGACGGCGTTATCCATCACGTGGCGGATTTCCTTATCCTTGGTTACGTCGGCCTCCACGAACTCGACATTGGCGTTTCCGGCGGCCTTAATCTCGTCAACCAGCGACTTGCCGTCCTTGGCTCCGAGGCCGGAAACGTAGACGCTCGCGCCGGCCTTGGCGAAGTCCTTGGCGGCGGATCGGCCGATTCCTGTCGTTCCTCCGTAGATCACGACGTTCTTGCCGGTAAAGTCGTAGGCGACCTTGCCGAATGCGTCTTGTGTGTGTGCCATCTTTTCTACTGCTCCTCTTGAAACTCGAGTGTTTGGCGTCCTGCCCACCCGATCGGTGGATCACTTGATGATCAGCCCGCGCATGCGGTCCTGGCTCACGAGAACGGCGCCGATCACGACGAACCCCTTGATGACAAGCTGCCAGTAGGGCCCCACCCCCACGAGGTTCAGCCCGTTACTCAAGACCGTGATGATCGCGACGCCGATGAAGGTGCGTTGGACCCCCCCGCTGCCGCCCGCCAGCGAGGTGCCGCCTACCACGATCGCGCCGAGCGTGTTCAGGAGAAGGTCGCTGCCGAGGCTGGGCCCGACGGCGCCTAGTCGCGACATGGCGAATATGCCCGCCAATCCGGCAGTCATGCCGGACACCGTGAAGGCGTAGATCTTGTAGCGGTCGACCGGGATGCCGGCCGTACGGGCGACCTGTTCTCCGCCACCGATCAGCATGACGAAGCGCCCGAAGCGCGTCCGCGCGCCGACGAAAATCGCAATAAGCCAAAGCAGCACGGCCCAGAGCGCGATGTTGGGGAGATGCGGGACCGTCTGCCGCAGCGAGAGCGTATCGAAGATCGGCAGGTCAAACATGATGGTCGCGCCGGCCAGAATGCTCAGCGCCGTGCCGGTGAAGACGGAGAGGCTGCCCAGCGTCACCACGAAGCTCGGCACCCTGCCCAACACGCTGATGGCGCCGTTAAATGCGCCGAGCAGCGCACCGAGCAGCGCGCCAAAAGGCAACACCAGCAGGCCGAGATGTGCGCCCGGGAACATCTTCAGGCCGGCAACCGCCGTTGTTCCTACCAACAGTACGACGGCGCCGACGGAGAGATCGATGCTTCCCATCAGAATGACGAAGGTTGCGCCGAGGGAGGCAATCAGCAAGGTTGCGGCCTCGCCCGTGGTGGCCGCGAAGTTGCGCCATGTAAAGAACGCTGGCGACGCTATCGAGAAGATCACGATGAGGCTCAGAAACACCCCGACCGGCAGCCACGTGCCGCGATCGAGGAAAGCGGCCGCGCGTATTCCGTGAAGCGGCGCAAATCGTGTTTTCGAAGCGACTGTCTCGATCATCGTCGACCTTCAGTTAGGCGGCGCTAGGGAGCATGTGTGGGATGAGGTCATGTTCGGTCGGCTTTGCGTCAGGCGGGGCGGCTATTTCGGCGACAATCAAACCTCGTTGCATGATCAGAATCCTGTTCGAAAGGCCGATGAGCTCCGTGAGTTCGTCGGTGATGAGAACGATGCCGACGCCCATCGTGGTCAGGCCCCGGATATGCCGGTAGATCTCCTCCTTGGCGCCCGAATCGACGCCCCGCGTCGGATTGTCGAGAATCAGCAGGCTGAGGTCGCGTTGCAGCCAGCGCGCGAGCACCACTTTTTGTTGGTTGCCGCCCGACAGGTCGCGAAGGGGTATGGCCGGTGTTCCCGAGCGAATGCCGAACTGGCGGATCGCATCGAGTGCTGCGGCCTTCTCCTTGCCGAGCCGCCAGATCCCGTTGGGCGAATAGCGGTCGGAGCTCGGCAGTGACAGATTCACTGCAAGGCTGAAGGCCGGGACGATGCCCTCGACCAGTCGTTCCGCCGGCACATAGCCCACTCCCTCGCGGACCAGTTCACCGATGCGGGGCCGTTGTGGGGCTCGATCCTTAAGCGCCATCGTACCGGATCTGGGCGGCTGGACTCCCGCGATCGCCTTCCCAAGCGCGCTCTTGCCGGAGTTGAGCAGCCCGCCGATGCCCAGTACTTCGCCGGCCCCGAGCTCAAACGAAACATCGCTGAACTCGGCGTCCGAGAGGTTCCGGATTGTACAAACTGTTCTACCTCCCGCCATGTCTCGCTGGCGGTTCGTCTGATAGTAGTCCTCAGCGCGATCACGACCAACCATGAGGCCGTGCAGGGTCTTCTCATCCGCAGCCTCGGGCAAGAGCGACCCGCTGAGCCGTCCATCCTTCATGACGACGATGGTGTCGCTGATCTCGCGTATCTCGGTAAGCCGATGTGAGACGAAGATAAAAGCCGCATGCCGCTTCATCCTCGTCAGCAGATCGATGAAGGCGGTTTCGTCCTTTTTGTCGAGGGCCGAAGTTGGCTCATCGAGCAGCACAAGCGGATCCTCGATGCCCATCAAATGCTTCGGGGCCAGGCAGGCGCGCGCAATCTCCAGCGCCTGGCGGCGCGAGAAATCGTACGTGCCGGCATTGCGCCGCACGTCGACGTCCAGACCTGCTTCCTCGACGATTTTTTCCGCGACGCGTATCATCGCGCGGCGGTCGACGAATTGACCCCACCGCGTGTAGCGACGCTCTTGAGACAGGACCATGTTCTCGAAGACGGGGACATTCAAGATCAGCGATTGCTCTTGGAACACCCTGCTGACGCCATGCGCGAACGCTTCGCCGTAGCTCTGCGGCGCGAACGGCCGGCCGCGATAGAACATGCTGCCGCCGTCCGGTTTCGTGAGCCCCGTTATGATATTGAACAGCGTAGACTTGCCTGCGCCGTTCTCTCCCACAAGACCGACAATCGATCTCGCCGGTGCCGCGAGGCTCACGTCGTGCAGAACGCGGACCGGCCCGTAACTCTTCGCCAGCCCCGAGACCATAAGGAGCTCGGGCCGCCCGGAAGTCGACGCAGACGCCACCGTTTTACACCTTCTTGAACGGCGAAGGTCCGAACATGTCGATCTTGTAGTGGCTCTTGTACTCGGCGGCGACCTTTTCCATCTCGCCACTCTTCTTTGCGTCGAGATACGCCTGCGGATACTTGAAATCGGCCGGTTTCGCGATCCCGCCCCATTCGGCGTCCATGTCCAAAGGCGTGATGAGATCCTGCGGGTCCCAATCATTGGGATGCAGCACCTTGGACATCAGCTTGTAGTCGAACGGAGCCACCTTGCCGTTGTTCACGTAACGCTCAAGATACTGATCGACGTTTTCGGTCGTCATCATGCGAGAGCCCCAAAGCATCATGCGTTCAGGGGCGCGAGGTTTCCAACCGTGCATGACGTCGTAGATACGCGCCGTCATCATCGCTCCCATGAATTGGGGCACGTTGGCCGCCGTGCAAAGCAGGTAACCCGCCTTGATCGACTGGGCCGCCTCGGGATTTCCGTCGCCGGCGGATGCGATGAGGACGTCTGCGCCGGGCTGCAAACCGAGGCTCTTGAGGACCGCAATGGCGCCCTGGGCCTCCTCGTCGTTTGCCGCGTAGATGCCTACCGCGTCCGGATGTCGTGTCATAAGGGCCTGCGCGGCCTTATGCCCGTCCTCCATATTGAAGTTTCCGGGCAAGGCATCCGCGAACGAAAATTCCGGGAAGTCTTTTATGGCTGCGAGCCGACCCTGCTGCCGCACCACATCGATGACGAAGCCGGGAATGCCGTCGAGGGCAATGATCTTGCCTTTCTTGCCCTTCTTCCTGAGCTCGGACAAAAGTTTGCTGGTGATTTCCTTTGCCGCGTTGAAGTCGTCGGGACAGGCATAATACGTGAAGTATTCACCAGCGTCGAAGGGCGTGTACCACGGCAGCGTCGCCCAGACATTGCCCATCCATATCTTGTTTTTCTGGCAATCTTCGGCAATGCGCTTGATGTTGCTGGCGTCCGGCGGATTGAGAATAATGCCGCCAAGATCACCGGCGACCTGGAGTTGCTGGAACTGGTCGTATTCCTTGTTGCTGTTGAATTCCGCATCCAGGGATACGCTTCTGGCGCCGAGCGCGGATGCAGTGTCCTGCACCGACTGGCTGACGGTGCGGCAGTATTCCAACGTCGCCGAAAAGTACATGTAGGCGATCTTGCCGTTTTCGGATGCGTAAGCACTGACAGGCATGCCCATCAGTTCCGCCGCCATGCCGGCAGCGATGCCACCGCCAACGACCTGCACGAAATCACGCCGCGATATGCCGTGCGCGTCCATCCTCTCGAGATGGCCGTCGACAAACTTCTTGGTCATGAGTTCGCTGACCCGCGCGGCCCGGTTCAAACGCGGAATTTTGAATGCCATCACAGTCCTCCCCGATTTTTGACACTGCTTCTTGAACGAGCAGAGCGGACTTCTGGTATGACACGTTGACATCGATCCCGTCAACATGGCAATTAAGTCGATAGGTAACATGTCATACCACAACCGGCATGCTAAACCCGATTGTGTCGGCTAGAGTTGCCGGGATCGGATGCGTTCAGGGCGGCGCCCGGACAACGGACAAGGCAAGGTCGCATGTCAAAAGTGGCAGTCGTGGGTTGTGGGGTCGTCGGCGCCTCCTGGGCGTTGGTTTTCAGTCGCGCGGGGTTTGACGTTTCGCTCTACGACGCGTCGCCGGCTGCCCAGAGCGACACCATCGCGTTCGTGCGCTCGGCGCTGATGGACCTCAAAGCGCAGGGCTTGGCCGGAGACGATCCCCTCGAACGTGTGATGGCCCGGCTAACGACAACGACCGGCCTCGATGAGGCGCTGGCCGGCGCGGACTACGTGCAGGAGAGCGCGCCGGAGCGATTGGAGATCAAGCGCGAACTCTACAAGAAACTCGACGCCCTCGCCGCGCCGCACGTCACCATCGGCAGTTCGACCTCGGGGCTTCCGGCCTCTTCCTTCACCGAGGGACTGGCGAATGCGCGACGCTGCCTCGTTGTTCATCCCATCAACCCGCCCCACCTCATCCCACTTGTGGAAATCGTGCCGGCGCCTTGGACGGCACCTGAGGCAGTCGAGAAGGCTGCTGAAATTATGCGGCAGGTTGGTCAATCGCCGATCCGGCTAACGCGCGAGATCAATGGCTTCGTCGTCAACCGACTGCAGAGCGCAATGCTTGCGGAGGCCTTCAGGCTGGTCGAAGACGGCATCTGCGACGCCGGCGATGTCGATAAGGCGGTCGCCGACGGTCTTGGTCTGCGGTGGTTCTTCATGGGGCCGTTCGAAACCATCGACCTGAACGCTCAGAAGGGCATCGCCGAATATTGCAAAAATCTCGGCCCAATGTATTACGGATTGGCCAAAGAACAGGCTGATCCGCGCGACTGGAAGCCGGCCCTCGTCAAGAAAATCGAGGACCACCGGCGACTTGTGACGCCAGCCGACCGGTTGCCCGAACGCCGGTCTTGGCGCGACCGCTGCCTCGCCGCGCTCGTCGGCGCCAAACGCCAGGTGCTTGCCGAGTTGGGGCCTTAGCAGCGCCGCCCGCTACTAAAAAGAAATGCGGGCGTAACTGATGGACGTGCTAGCGCAGGCGCCTTCAAAATGCAGGATATGTGATTGTGTCAGCCGTGGCCAACATTCCACCGTTCGCCCTCAAGCGGGATCGCCTGTCTGACCAGGTGGCCCGTAGCCTGGAATTGTTGATTCTGTCGGGCGAGCTTGCTGTCGGCGATACTTTGCCCTCCGAGCGCGACCTCATGGAACGCTACGGTGTCGGTCGGCCAGCGGTGCGGGAGGCGCTACTCTGGCTGAACAAAAAGGGTTTTATTGCGGTTAGCGGCGGCGAGCGCGCGCGCGTCACCGAACCCAACCCGAGAGACCTGCTCGCGCATCTCTCGGGCGCCGCCTCTATGCTGGTGCGGCGTCCAGAAGGCATGCAGCTCTTTCAGCAGACGCGGCTTTTAACCGAGATCGCATTGGCTCGAGAGGCCGCACGGGTCGCGCGCCCCACGGACCTTCGCCACCTGCAGATGCTGCTCAAGGCCAACCAAGCGACGGTCGGTGATTTAGAGGGCTTCATCCGCACCGACGACGCTTTCCACTTCGGCATCGCCAGTCTGGCTGACAACCCTCTGATCACGGCACTCTACAATAGCGTGCTAGACGTGTTGGAGGACCAGCGGCACACCTCGCTTCAGCATCCCGACGCGCTCGGCGCCGCGATCGCCTGCCATGTCCGCATCTTCGACGCGATCAAGGAACACAATCCCGATCTTGCCGAACAGGAAATGCGTCGTCATCTCGGTGACGTTGAAAATTTCTACTGGGCCGTCCGCAAGTCAGACAAGGCGTCCAAAGCACCCGCCAAAGGCTGAATCATGTCGGCCAGATGGTGCGCGGATAGTTTCGGCCGCCGGAAATTCAGACATAAGCCCGTAGCGAGGATTGAACCCTAACTGCAATCCGCTCTCTCTTGGCGTAACGGCGGATTGCGCTGACGCCAATCCGCTCTACAGACCTTACCCGCCGACCTGCCCCCTGTGCCGCAGGAAATGATCCGCCAGCACGCAGGCCATCATGGCCTCGCCGACCGGCACCGCGCGAATCCCGACGCAGGGGTCATGCCGGCCCTTGGTCACGATTTCGGTGTCGGCGCCGTTTCGGTCCACCGTGCGGCGCGGCGACAGGATCGACGATGTCGGCTTGACCGCGAAACGCGCCACCACCGGCTGCCCGGTGGAGATACCGCCGAGAATGCCGCCGGCATGGTTGGACAGGAAGCTCACACCGTGATTGCCCATCCGCATCTCGTCGGCGTTTTCCTCGCCGGATAATTCGGCGGCGCCAAAACCTGCGCCGATCTCGACGCCCTTCACTGCGTTGATGCTCATCAGCGCGGCGGCCAGTTCAGCATCGAGCTTGGCATAGATCGGCGCGCCGAGGCCGGCCGGCACGCCGTCGGCAATTATCTCGATCACCGCGCCGATCGACGAGCCTTTTTTCCGGATGTCGTCGAGGTAGCCCTCGAAGAAGGCGGCCTTGTCCTTGTCCGGACAGAAGAACGGATTGCGCGCGATCTCGTCCCAGTCCCATTTGTCGCGATCGATCCTGTGCGGACCCATCTGCACCAGCGCGCCGCGCACCTTCACTTCGGGCAGGATCTTGCGGGCGATGGCGCCGGCCGCGACGCGAGTGGCGGTCTCGCGCGCCGACGAGCGCCCGCCGCCGCGATAATCGCGCAGGCCGTATTTGGCTTCATAGGTAAAGTCGGCATGGCCCGGACGAAACTTGTCCTTGATGTCGGAATAATCCTTTGAGCGCTGATCGGTGTTCTCGATCAACAGCGCGATCGGCGCGCCGGTCGTCACCTGCGCGCCGGTCTGTGGATGCGCCATCACGCCGGACAGAATCTTCACCGCGTCGGCTTCCTGGCGCTGGGTGGTAAAGCGCGACTGTCCGGGACGGCGGCGGTCGAGATCGTGCTGGATGTCCTCGGCGGTCAGTGCGAGCTGCGGCGGGCAGCCATCGACCACACAGCCGATCGCAACCCCGTGGCTCTCGCCGAAGGTCGTGACCCGAAACAGGTGGCCGAAGGTGTTGAAGGACATTTCGTTGACTGTTTGCACTAACGTTGAATGTCGACATAGCGCGGTAGATGGTCAAACACCAGAGCGTCATTCCGGGGCGGTGCGAAGCACCGAACCCGGAACCTCGAGATTCCCCGATGTGCAATGCACATCTGAGGTTCGCCCTTCGGGCGCCCCGGAATGACGGCGTCGCCTTAACTATACTTCTCCAGCCCGCCGTCGCTGAACACGTAGACCACGCCCTGCCCGATCGGCGTGTCGGCGGCCGCAAGCGGCATCGCCACGCCCAGCACCACCATCAGCGCCCGCATGGTGCCGCCGTGAGCGACGACCACCGTGTCGGTGACAAGGGAATCGAGCCAATCGCGCATCCGCAAGGTGACGCTGGCATAGCTCTCGCCCGAGGGTGCTGCGACGCTCCATTTGTCGGCGTCGCGGCGCGCGAATGTCGCGGCGTCATGCAGTTTCATTTCGCTCAGCGTCAGGCCTTCCCATTGCCCGTAGCCAATTTCGCGCAGCCGGGCGTCCACGCTGTAATCGGCCGCCGGCAGCTTGATCGCATCGCGCACCAATTCCATCGTCATGCGCGCGCGGCCGAGCGGGCTTGCGACGTACGGCAGCGAGGACGGCTGATGGCCATCGCCCGCCAGCACGTCGCCAAGGATTGCGCCTGCAGCCATCGCCTGGCTGCGTCCGAGATCGTTGAGTGGAATATCCTGCGTTCCCTGGAAACGGCCTTGCGCGTTCCACGCGGTCTCGCCGTGGCGAATGTAGTAAATCTTAGGCACAGGCATCGGCGCCGACAGCTATTCCTTGCTCGCCGAATGGCTGAGCGAAATATCCGGCGCGTCCGGGCGCTTCATGCCGACGACGTGATAGCCGGAATCGACATGATGCACCTCGCCGGTGACGCCGCGCGACAGGTCGGAAAGCAGATAGAGCGCGCTGTCGCCGACTTCCTCGATGCTCACGTTACGGCGCATCGGTGAGTTATGCTCGTTCCATTTCAGGATGTATCGGAAATCGCCGATGCCGGACGCCGCAAGTGTCTTGATCGGCCCCGCCGAAATTGCGTTGACGCGGATGTTCTTTTCGCCCAGATCGGCCGCGAGATAACGCACGCTCGCCTCCAGCGCCGCCTTCGCAACCCCCATCACGTTGTAATGCGGCATCCATTTCTCGGCGCCGTAATAGGTCAGCGTCACGATCGAGCCGCCGTCGGTCAACAGCTTCTCGGCGCGCTGGGCGATCGCGGTCAGCGAGTAGCAGGAGATCAGCATGGTCCTGGAAAAATTGTCGGCGGTGGTTTCCAGATAGCGGCCGTCGAGCTGGTCCTTGTCGGAGAACGCGATGGCGTGGACCACGAAGTCTATTCTGCCCCACTTCTGCCTGAGCACCTCAAACACCGCGTCGATGGTGGCGGGATCGCTGACGTCGCAATGGCCGAGCAGGATACCGTCGAGCTCCCGGGCCAGCGGCTCGACACGTTTTTTCAGCGCGTCGCCCTGCCAGGTCAGCGCGATTTCCGCGCCGGCCGCGCGGCAGGCCTTGGCGATACCCCAGGCGATCGAGCGGTTGTTGGCAACCCCGAGGATCACCCCGCGCTTGCCCTGCATCAGACCTGAATTTGCCGACATCCGGTTTCCCATTGATTGATCAGGTCTGGAGGTACACCAGCGCCCCCCGCCGGTACAGCCCAAATCCCCCCGGATACAGTGCTTTGCCTTGCAGGCCTGATGGCTGGAATAGCCGCGCCCCGGCGGTGTTATGTTGGGTAAGGCGCTCGCGTGGCGGGTATCAACGGACGCCCACCGGACCCATCCGGGATCGAACTTTTCAAGACCGGACTTCCAAGATCGGGCTTCCATGACTGCGTTTCGCCAGAATGTCGAGGCCATGATCCCAGCGCTGCGCCGCTACGCCCGCGCGCTTGCGCGCGATGCCGATGCCGCCGACGATCTGGTGCAGGACACGCTGGTGCGGGCGTTGCGTTCGGAACGGCTGTTTCTCGGCGGCGACGTCAGGAGCTGGCTCTATACCATCCTGACCAACCTCAACAAGAACAGGCGGCGATCACTGGCCCGGCGGCCGCAATTCGTCCCGCTGCTCGACGACAATCCCGACGCCAGCGGGACCGAAGCGGAAGGCCGCGACATCGCCCGTGCGCTGGCGACGCTGGTGGAGGAGCAACGCGCGGTGCTGCTGCTGGTGATGCTGGAAGGATTGAGCTACCGCGAGGTCGCCGACATCCAGGGCGTGCCGATCGGCACCGTGATGTCCCGCCTCGCCCGCGCGCGCGCCCAGGTGAAAGCTTCCCTGGAGGGCGAGCGCCCGGCGCTCCGGAGGGTGAAATGATGGCAGGTGAGATGGCAGACGACAGGTATGGTGGATGCGACGGGGAGCAGAGAGCCGGTCGCTCGAAACCAAGACAGGTTGCAACGACATCGATCAGGACCAGACAGAGACCACGCCCATGACCGACCCAAAAATTCCCGTCACCGAAGACGAACTCCACGCCTACGTCGACAACGAGCTGCCGGCGGAGCGGCGCGGCGATGTCGAGGCCTGGCTTGCGGCACATCCCGACGACGCCAGGCGGGTGCAGTCATGGCGCGCGATGGCGGACGCGCTGCACGAGCGCTACGATCGGGTGGCCGACGAGGTGGTGCCGAAGCGGCTGGAGATCGAGCGCCTGATGCGGCAGCCGCGCCGATGGATGTACGGCGCGATTGCCGCGGCGCTGGTCGCGTTCGCCGGGGGCGGTGGCGTCGGCTGGATGGCGCGCGGCGTGATAGCCGCGCCGTCGGCGTTGTGGAATCTGACGCTGGATGCGCTCGACGCGCATCGGCTCTATACCGTCGAGGTTCGCCATCCGGTCGAGGTACCGGGCAGTGAACGCACGCATCTGCAGGCCTGGCTGACCAAGCGCTGCGGCTGGGACGTCCGCGCACCGGAGCTGGGGGCGACCGGGCTGAAGCTGGTCGGCGGCCGGCTGTTGCCCGGCCCCACCGGGCCCGCGTCATTTCTGATGTATGAGAGCGCCTCGGGCGAACGCTACACGCTTTACGCGTCGCGCGCGAAAACCGACACCGCGCAGATGCGCTACACCGCCGCCGAGAACTCCGGCGCCATGTACTGGTCCGAAGACGGCGTCGGCTACGTGCTGAGCGGCCCCACCGACCAGGACCGGCTGAACCAGGTTGCACGGCTGGTCTACGACCAGACCGAAAAGACCGGCGGATGAGAGCAGCGCTCGAGGCCACGTAACCGCCGCAGATGTGACTGCCGTAGATGGCGTAACGGGCACGCCAACCACCGGTGGATGCGTGGCGTCAGGAGCGATGTCCCAATTCCGACATCGAATATCTGGAATCAAAACACCGAAAATCTGGAATCAAGACATCGGCGCGTCGCAAATTCGCACCAGGTTCCCACGCGAATATGACAAGCGTTCGATCCGCCGATCGACGCAAGCGGCCTCGATCGGGGTTTACCGCGCTGGTCCCCCCGGTCGAGGCTGCACCCTTTTGCGTGGCTCGATGAACCGAGATCTCCGTTAGCCAAGATCTCGTTTAGCCAAGATCTCCGCTAGCCCAGATCGCCGCGCGGATTGTAAGTGTGTCCGTCGCGCCACTTCTGCATTAACGCCTCGAGCTCGGAGTCGTTCCCGTCCGGCAGCATGATGCGGGTGGTGACAAACAGGTCGCCGGTCGCGCCCGCCGCTTTCGGCAATCCCTTGCCTTTCAGGCGAAAAGTGCGGCCGCTCGAAGTGTTCTTCGGTATCGACAGCTCGACGGCGTTGCCGAGCGTGGGGACACGGATTTTGCCCCCGAGCACGGCTTCATACAGCGTGATCGGCAGATCGACCCGCAAATCGCCGCCGTCGACCTTGAAGAATGGATGCGGCGCGATGCTCACCGTGATCAGGAGATCGCCGGGGCGGTGTCCGGGCGAGGTCTCGCCCTGTCCCTTGAGCCGGATCTGCTGGCCGGCGGTAACGCCTGCCGGAATCCGGACATTGAGTTCCTTTCCGGTCGGCAACCGGACGCGTTTTTCCGCGCCCTTGACCGATTCTTCCAGCGACACCGTCATGGCAACACTGAGATCGAGATCGAGCGCGATGCCGCCCGGATCGAACTCGAAGGTATTGCCCGCGCCGGGCCGCGCGCCGCGCACGCCGCCGCCGCTGAACATGCTGTTGAGGATGTCCTCGAAGCCGCCGCCGCCAAAGCCGCCCGCGCCGGCGCCGCCGGTGCGGAAGGTGCGGGATTCAAATCCGCCACCGGGGCCGCCGCGCGCCCGCGGATCGCCGCCAGGAAAACCCTGAAAGCGCGGCTTGCCCTCGGCATCGATTTCGCCGCGATCGAACTGCTTGCGCTTGTCCTCGTCGCCGATGATTTCGTTGGCCGAATTCAGTTCGGAAAAGCGCGCCGCGGATTTCGGATCGTTCTTGTTGCTGTCGGGATGATGCTTCTTGGCGAGCTTGCGATAGGCGCTCTTGATCGCCGCAGCGCTGGCGCCCCGCGGCACCCCCAAGACCTCATAGGGGTCGCGCATCGGTCAGGTCTCCTTCAGGGAAATCAAAACTTGGCAGGGCTGGCCGCCCTTCGGCCTTCATCTGGTGTCTTCGTGGCATTTTTGCAACGGGAACCGGTCCCGGGATCAGCCTTGTTTCCACGGCTTCAAGGTATGGATTTCCCATCGCCCCTCGCCCGACTGGCAAGCCGCGCCCTGCAGCCAGCTTTCCGAATGGCCGTTGACATAGCTCGCCAGAAAATCCCGGCAGGTTCGGCCTTCCGAAGAATAGGCCTGGGCCAGCGGCGTCACCGAGCCACGGGCGCCGGTCTCGGGATTTTCCCAAGGCTGACTGGAATCCTTGCTGCCTTTGGTTAGCACATCGGAGGCCGCATTGCGCGCCAAAGCAAGATCGGCCTCGGTCGGCGCCGGCGGCTCGGACCGGGCCGCGCCAAGCGAGCCCGTCATATCGCCGTCGCCCATCCTGGCGAAGCTTGAGTCGGACCGGTTAAGGCTGCAGCCGCCCGCGCCCACGCCGATTAGAATCAGTGTCATGACCGCACCCGCCGGCGAGATCGCCAATAGGCCAACGCGTCCCCATGTCTTATATAGGGCGGGCCCGTACTGGGGCTGCAACGCGCTCTGGACCGCGGGCGGACGCAACTCGGATCTCCTGACATGACCGACACGACCTCCATCAGACACCCGACACCGTTAACATCCGGTGATTTCACCGCGGCCGAGGAGCCGTTCGCGCTGTTCGCCGACTGGTTCGCCGAAGCGGTGAAGGCCGAGCCGAACGATCCCAACGCCATGTCGCTGGCCACCGTCGACGCCAGCGGCCTTCCCGACGTGCGGATGGTGCTGATGAAGGGCTATGATGCCGATGGTTTCGTGTTCTACAGCCATATCGCCAGTCAGAAAGGCCGCGAACTCGCCGCAAATCCTAAGGCGGCGTTACTGTTTCACTGGAAGTCGTTGCGCCGGCAGGTGCGCATCCGCGGCAACGTGTCGCCGGTCACCGACGCGGAAGCCGACGCCTATTTCGCGACCAGACCGAAGCAGGCCCAGCTTGGCGCCTGGGCCAGCCAGCAGTCGCAGCCGCTGGAGAGCCGCTTTGCCTTCGAGCAGGCGATCGCCAAATTCGCCGCCAAACACATCGTCGGCGAGGTGCCGCGGCCACCGGGATGGAGCGGCTGGCGTATCGCGCCGGCCCAGTTCGAATTCTGGCACGATCGCCCGTTCCGCCTGCACGACCGCATCGAATTCCGCCGCGCGGCACCGGATCAGCCATGGTCCAAAACGCGGCTCTATCCCTGAGCCTGAAAGTCTGAAAGATCTCCATGCCGAATTCCGC
The DNA here is from genome assembly GCA_963819325.1 of uncultured Pseudomonadota bacterium. Taxonomy (GTDB): domain Bacteria; phylum Pseudomonadota; class Alphaproteobacteria; order Rhizobiales; family Xanthobacteraceae; genus Bradyrhizobium. The sequence goes on along the minus strand of CAWFVT010000011.1, from coordinate 147,991 downwards.
CAACACACCACGGCGCACGCTGCTTCTGACCGGCGCCAGCCGCGGCATCGGCCATGCCACCGTGATCCGCTTTTCCAGCGCCGGCTGGCGCGTCATCACCTGCTCGCGCCATCCGTTTCCGGAGGAATGTCCGTGGGGCGCCGGACCTGAGGATCACATCCAGGTCGACCTTGCCGACCATGACGACACCACGCGGGCGATTTCGGAAATCCGCGAACGGCTGGAGGGCGGCGAACTGCATGCGCTGGTCAACAATGCCGCGATTTCACCGAAGGCGGCAGGCGGCGGGCGGCTCGGCTCGGTCGATACCGACATCGAGACCTGGAGCCATGTATTTCGGGTGAATTTCTTTGCGCCGATCATGATGGCGCGCGGGCTGATCGAGGAGTTGAAGGCCGCGAAGGGCTCGGTGGTCAACGTCACCTCGATCGCAGGCTCGCGCGTGCATCCGTTCGCCGGTGCGGCCTATGCGACCTCGAAAGCGGCGCTGGCCTCGCTGACCCGCGAGATGGCCTCGGATTTCGGCCGCGTCGGCGTCCGCGTCAATTCGATCGCACCGGGTGAGATCGATACCTCGATTCTGTCGCCCGGCACCGAGAAGATCGTCGATCAGCAAATCCCGCTGCATCGGCTGGGCACGCCGGACGAGGTGGCCAAGATCATCTATGTGCTGTGCACGGAGACGAGCTCTTACGTCAACGGTGCCGAAATCCACATCAACGGCGGCCAGCACGTCTGATCGTCATTCCGGGCCTGCGCCAAGTGGCGCATCCTCAGATCTGCAATTGCACATCGGTGAATGACGGCAACACAATCAATCCGCGTAAAATTTACGGGCCGGCGCCTTGATGTTGAAGGCGCTGGAGCATTCGTCCTCGCTCTCGCCCTCCAACAGCGCCGCGCCGCAATGCCGGCAGGCCCGCCCCGGCATGGCGGGCGCAGTACGTTCCGCTTGATAGCGCGCGAAATCGACGACGTTGGGTCCGGGCGTTATGACTTTTTCAACCATTGCTGTCCTCGCGGCGTGAGACCCGCGTTATCGCAGAAAGCCCTCGCATAAACGTTCAGCCCAACGCTCAAATTTTAGACGAGAAATTGTGGCGGCCCTTGGCCCGGTGGAACCCGGCCGACCCGTGCCGAACGCCTCGCCGCTACAACCAGCGCTTCCACGTGAAAAACAGATAGGGCAGCACGGCCGCGAACAGCATCATCACCAGCGCGAACGGATAGCCGTGTGTCCATTCCAGCTCCGGCATGACCTTGAAATTCATGCCGTAAATCGAGGCGATCAGGGTCGGCGGCATCAGCACCACGGCCATCACCGAGAACAGCTTGATGATGTTGTTCTGTTCGAGATTGACCACGCCCAGCATCGCGTCGAGCACGAAGGTGATCTTGTTGGAAAGGTAGGAGGCGTGGTCGGTCAGCGACGCCACGTCGCGCTGCATGGTTTTCAACTGCGCGCGCATCTCCTTCGACCATTTGACGTTGTCGGCCTCGGCGGTGACGAAGGTGACGAGGCGGCCGATCGACACCAGGCTCTCGCGCACCTTGGAGGTGAGATCGCCCTTGCGGCCGATCGCGATCAGGATATCGGAATAGCGCTTGGCCTGACCAGTGCGCGCGGCACCTTCAGGCTCGAAGATCGCATGGCTGACCGCGTCAACGTCGGCGCCGGCGCGCTCCAGAATGTCGGCGCAGCGGTCGATCACCGCGTCGAGCAATTCGAGCAGCACGGTCTCGCCGTTGATGCCGGCAACGGCGCTGCGCGCCAGCTTGTTCTCCACCAACGAGAATGGCTTCGGCAAATCGTAACGCACCGTCACGAGCCGATGGTCCGACAGGATGAAAGTCACCGGCGAGATCCGCGGCGATTCGGTGTCGGCCGCGCACATCAGGCTGGCGGTCATGTAGCGGGCGCCGTTCTCGGCATAGAGCCGGCTCGAAATCTCGATCTCCTGCATGTCCTCGCGGGTCGGCACCGCGATGCCGGCCAGCCCCTCGACGGCGTGGTCCTCGTCAGCCGTCGGCTTGACCATGTCGATCCAGACCGCGTTTTGCGGCAGCGCGGCAAGATCGGGGGACGCCACTTTCTTCAGCGAGGAGTCGGAGGGAACAAACACCGAGAACATGGAGAACTCCGCGGAAGGGTATGCAAGCCTACCCAACAGGACTTAGCTCGATTCTGGCAAGCGCTTCATGACCGCGTCCCGGATTTGCGGCAACCCGATGGCAACAGCGCGGCACCAATTCGACGGAGATACTCCATCTGCCCAAAAATGCACCCGGAAGCCAAGAACTTGCGGCAAAAAAGTCACAGGCGGCTGCCGCATCGCGGGAATAACATCTAAACTCTGGAATTCTGGCCGATTTCAACCATAATGTGATTGCTCGATTGAGACGATAACGTGATTAACAGAATCAGGTCGTTTGGGTCTTAACTACCGACACCGCAAACGCAGCTTGGACGAAGATTTTTATTCGACAAACACCCTGATTGGGCGAACACTTTGATTGGACCAGCATAATGTCGTCGCTGAGATTTAGACTGGTGATTCTGGCAGCAGCCGGGGTGATGCTGTCGGGTTGCATGGAGACGGCGAATTACCAAGCCGCTGACCAAGCCAATTTCAAACCGCGCGACCGGGAACTGCTCTCCCAGATAAAGTACGTGAACAAGCCGGTGGCTGACGCATACCGCCGCGCCATCGTCGAATTCAACCGCAAGGAAGCGCCCGGCTCGATCGTGGTCGATTCCGATAATCACTACCTCTATTTCGTGCTCAATGGCGGCAAGGCGATCCGCTACGGCATCACGGTCGGCGAGGAAGCCATGGCCTGGTCCGGTATCGCCAAGGTCGGCAGCATGACCGAATGGCCGCCCTGGCATCCGACCAAGAGCGAAATCGCACGGCTCGGGGTTCCGACCTTCGTGCCGCCGGGTCCGGACAATCCGATGGGTTCGCGCGCGCTCTATCTCTATTCGGGCGGCAAGGACACCTTGTTCCGGATCCACGGCACCAACCAGCCGGAATATATCGGCGCGTCGATTTCCTCCGGTTGCATCCGCTTGACCAACGAGGACGTCATCGATCTCTATGGCCGGGTGAAGATGGGAGCCATCGTAGTGGTGCTCGAACCGCACCACAGCGAGGCGGCGGCCATCTCAGGCTCAAAGGTGGCGTTCGAAGGCAGCGGTAGCAGCGACCTGCAATAAGCGGCAGGTTCAAGCGACGGTCTTTCGAAGGATTCAACGTTTCAAAAGCGCCGGTTTACCGGCGCTTTTTTGTTGGCACCTCATTTCGCGGCGTCGGATTTGGCGGCAGCCTCGCGCGGCGGCGCTTCGTCCGGCCGTGCGGCCGGCAGCAGCGGCGCGATCTTCGGCAGCGAATCCCAGACGTTCCATTGGCAGATTTTGTAGTTGCTGTGCCGCTCCATCAGGTCGAGGTGGATGTGATCTTCGTGGTATCCGTCCGAGCCCGGCCCCAGCACCGTCGAAAATCGTGCGCACACTGAATGCAGCACGCTTTCGCGCAGTTCGCGCGGCGCCGTGCGGTCGGTGAGCGAGATCGATTGGCCGTTGGCAAGCTTCAGGGCGCGAACATCAAGCGCGTTGGCGCGGCCGTGCTCTGACAATGGGGCGCCGGCGACGCGGTTGCGGCTGCGGCATTCGAACGAGTCGAAATTGTCGAGACTGCTGATGCCGCTGCCGGTACCCGCAGCCAGTGGCGCAATGTCGGTACGGACCCAGTCGGCAATCGCCGAGGCCATGGGGCAGCGCAGGATCGCGGCGGGCTTCACCGAAACCTGCCGCTTGTCCGGCAGCACCACCGCCTCCAGCCGCACCAGATCGACGCCGCCACAACCGCCCTCGCCATGGATGTCGGGAATGCTGGGGGCGATGGCGATCGCTTCGGTCAGCGCCCGCCGGCAGGCCGAGGGCTGCGGCGCGGCGGCGACCGGTTCGGCCGGCTTGTCGCTCGGGGCCGGCATCCGGTTTCCGTCGGCCGCCGCATCGGGCGCGGCCGCCGGTGCATCGGCAGGGCGTGGTTTCGGCAACGGTACCAATACCGGTGCCGGGGTCCGAAGCGCTGCCCGGCGTGGCTTTTGCCAGCCCACCCTGAACAGGTCGCTCCATGGATCCGGCCTGGAATGCCGCGCCGCGGCCGGTCCGGATGGCGCCCACAGCGTCAGCAACACCGCGGCAACGGTAACCATTGGCACTTCGATGCGGCCCCCGCCCCTACAAGGCCATTTGCGCCGTACCGTCGCCGCGCTAAAGTTCCCGTCCATTGCAGAAAGCGCGATCGGCAAGGCCGCAGAACGGTTTTGTATCCGGGCGCGCTGTGGATTACCAAGCAGGCACATGATCTTTTCGCCAAACCGCTCGGCGTCTGGCAGGTCATGCGGCAGGGAATAACACTCGGGAGGGACGTCGGTATGCGTGGTTTGATGCAAGATTGGCCTTTGCTTTGTCACCGGATTATCGAGCACGCCGCACGGTTCCATGGTTCACAAGAGGTGGTGACACGATCGGTCGAAGGCCCCATTCATCGCACCAATTACGCCGAAATTCATGCCCGCGCACTGAAAGTCTCGCAGCGGCTCGAGCGCGACGGTATCAAGCTCGGCGACCGGGTCGCCACCATTGCATGGAACACCTGGCGCCACCTCGAAGTCTGGTATGGCATCATGGGCATCGGCGCCATCTGCCATACCGTCAATCCGCGCCTTTTCCCGGAACAGATAGCCTGGATCATCAACCACGCGCAGGATCGCGTGGTGATGGTGGATATCACCTTCGTGCCGGTGCTGGAGAAGATCGCCGGCAACATGCCCAGCGTCGAGCGCTACATCGTGCTCACCGACAAGGCGCACATGCCACAGACCACGCTGAAGAACGCGGTCGCCTATGAAGACTGGATCGCCGAAGCCGACGGCAAGTTCGAGTGGCAGAACTTCGACGAAAATACCGCGGCGGCGATGTGCTACACTTCGGGCACAACGGGCGACCCCAAGGGCGTACTATATTCGCACCGCTCCAACGTGCTGCATTCTTTCATGGCCAACACGAAGGATGCGCTCGGTACGTCCGCAAGCGACACTATGCTGCCCGTGGTTCCCCTGTTCCACGCCAATAGCTGGGGTATTGCATTCTCGGCGCCCACGATGGGCACCAAGCTCGTGATGCCCGGCCCGAAGCTCGACGGCGCTTCGGTCTATGAGCTGCTCGAAACCGAAAAGGTGACCTTCACCGCGGGCGTGCCGACAGTGTGGCTGATGCTGCTCAATCATATGGCGGCCAACAATCTCAAACTGCCGCACCTGAAGATGGTGGTTTGCGGCGGTTCTGCGATGCCGCGCTCGATGATCAAGTCGTTTGTCGACATGGGCGTGCAGGTACGCCACGCCTGGGGCATGACTGAAATGAGCCCGCTCGGGACGCTCGCCACGCTGAAACCGCCTTTCGCCGACCTCACCGGCGAAGAACGACTGGATATCCTGCAGACGCAGGGCTACCCGCCCTATGGCGTGCAGATGAAGATCACCGATGATGCCGGCAACGAACTGCCGTGGGACGGAAAGACGTTCGGCCGGCTCAAGGTCTCCGGCCCGGCAGTCGCGAAGGCCTATTTCCGCGTCGATAGCAACATCCTCGACGAACAAGGCTATTTCGACACCGGCGACGTCGCGACCATGGACAAGCACGGCTACATGCGGATCACCGACCGGTCGAAGGACGTGATCAAATCCGGCGGCGAGTGGATTTCGTCGATCGATCTGGAGAATCTGGCGGTCGGACATCCGGCGGTTGCGGAAGCGGCCGTGATCGGCATCCATCATCCCAAATGGGACGAGCGTCCGCTCTTGATCGTGCAGCTCAAGCAGGGCCAGAACGCGACGCGCGAGGACATCCTGAAATACATGGATGGCAAGATCGCCAAATGGTGGATGCCGGACGATGTCGCATTCGTCGATGCCATTCCGCACACCGCCACGGGAAAGATCCTCAAGACCGCGCTGCGCGACCAGTTCAAGACCTATCATTTTCCGACCGCGGCGGCCTAGCGGCACGGGCGAATGGTGAGCAGCGAATAGGGAAGAAGGGTGGGGCGAACTCTTGTTTCCCTATTCGCTATTCGCCACTCGCTATTCGCCTGGTTGCCCTTGAATTCGCCGCGGGTCCATGGTCTCAAACGGGCGTGCAGCCCGGCATATTTCGCCCCGCAAGGTTTTCAACCCGGCAGAATTGAAGCGATGGCCCGCAGGTTTTCCGCTCCCTATCAGTCGGAGCCCGTGTCCAGCCTGGCGTCATGGGCGCGCCATCTCGCGGTATTCGCGGCTGTCGCGGTCGTGGTCTCGATCATCATCGTCCGCTTCGGCTTCCTCGAAATGAAGCCGGCGCTGGCGACATTCTTCGGCGCGCTGGCCTGCGCCGGCCTTTCCATTCTGGTCGGCTTCGCCGCCTTTGCCGCGATCTGGCAGAACGGTTCGCGCGGCATGAGCCGCATCTTGCTGGCGCTGCTGATCGACGCGGTCATCCTCGCTTATCCGGTCTATCTCGCCCTGCAATACCGCAAGCTGCCGCCGCTCCACGACATCACCACCGATCCGATCGATCCGCCGCGCTACGAAGCGCTGGCGCGGCTGCGCGCCACCGACGGCGCCAACACCGCAGTCTATGCCGGGCTGTATTCGGCCGAACAACAGCGGCTGGCCTATCCCGATATCGAGACGGTCGAGCTCGAGGTTCCGGCGCAACGGGCCTTTGAGATCACGCGGCAACTGATCACCCGGCGCAAATGGCTGGTGATCGACGAACGCGCGCCGCAGCCGCCGCGACTGCTCGGCCACATCGAGGCGGTGGCGCGGACCCCGATCATGGGATTTCGCGAGGACGTGGCGATCCGGATCACGCCCGACGGCGAGGATTCGCGGGTCGATATCCGCTCATCGTCGCGCTATTTCGAAAGCGATCTCGGCAGCAACGCCGCGCGCGTCACCAAGCTGATCGACGACCTCAACAATGCGGTCGACAATGCCAGCCAGAAGCCGGTCAAGAAGCCGCCGGTCCTGCCGAAGGTTCTGCCGAAGACGGTGAAGAAGTAGGAGGGGCGTGGGGCGAGTGGCGAATGGCGAGTAGAAAAAGCGCTCAACCGCTTCTCCCTATTCGCCACTCCCTATTTGCCATTCGCCCCTTGCCCGCCATTCGCCAGCTTGTAACTCCCGCCGATCACCGGATCGCCATCGGTCGCAACGATGCCGCGCGCGACCATGTCCTCCAGATGCGCCAGCACGGAATAGCCGGCCGCCGTCGTCAGCCGCGGGTCGATGCCGATATAGATCGCGCGCACCATGGTCGGAATATCGGCTTCGCCCTTGGCGAGGCGATGCAGGATCGAGGCTTCGCGCGCCTGGCGATGCCGGATCAGGAAACGCACATAGCGCTGGGCGTCCGGGATTTCCGGCCCGTGACCTGAAAAATACAGATCCTCATTGCGGCCACTCAGTCTTTCGAGCGAGGCCATGTAGTCGACCATCGACCCGTCCGGCGGCGCGACGATCGAGGTCGACCAGCCCATCACATGGTCGCCGACGAAAAGCATTTTACGCTCCGGCCAGGCGAAGGCCAGATGATTGGCGGTATGGCCCGGCGTCGCCACCGCCTGCAGCGCCCAGCCGGAGCCTTCGATGGTCTCGCCGTCCCGTACCGCGATGTCGGGCTTGAAGTCGCGGTCGGCGCCGGATTCCGGATTGTGCTTCTCGCTCTCATAGCGCGGCCGCGACGCGCGATGCGGCCCCTCGGCATACACGGGCGCGCCGGTCGCAGCCTTGATCCGCGCGGTGTTCGGCGAATGGTCGCGGTGGGTGTGGGTGACCAGAATATGCGACACGGTTTCGCCGCGCACGGCGTCCAGCAACGCCGCGGCATGGACTTCATCGTCGGGGCCCGGATCGATGATCGCGACCTTGCCCTTGCCGACGATGTAACTCACCGTGCCCGTGAAGGTGAAGGGGCTGGGATTGTTGCACAGAACCCGCCGTACGCCGGGGCGGACTTCTTCGACCACGCCTGGCTTCAGGGGAAAGTCGCGGTTGAACGGGATGTCGTCGTTATCGGCCATGGGGGATACTCGGTTTGAAGTGCCCGTCATCCCCGGATGAGCGCGATTGCGCTCACTCGGGAGGTGCGAGCTCTTGCGAGCCTCGAAGGATGGCGGGGCGCGACCCTCTCGCCTTCGAGGCGCGCCAAAAAAGGCGCGCACCTCAGGATGACGTGCATCGGTACTTACGAAAACGCCTGGATGCCGGTGATGGCGCGGCCGAGGATCAGCGCGTGGACGTCGTGCGCGCCCTCATAGGTGTTGACGGTTTCCAGGTTCGCGGCGTGGCGCATCACGTGATACTCGATCTGGATGCCGTTGCCGCCATGCATGTCGCGCGCCATCCGCGCGATGTCGAGCGCCTTGCCGCAATTGTTGCGCTTGACGATGGAAATCATCTCCGGCGCCATCTTGCCTTCGTCCATCAACCGGCCGACCCGCAGCGATCCCTGCAGGCCGAGCGCGATGTCGGTCTGCATGTCCGCGAGCTTCTTCTGCACCAGTTGCGTCGCCGCCAGCGGGCGATTGAACTGCTTGCGGTCGAGCGTGTATTGCCGGGCGCGGTGCATGCAGTCTTCCGCAGCTCCCATCGCGCCCCACGAGATGCCGTAACGGGCGCGGTTGAGGCAGCCGAACGGCCCCTTCAGGCCGGACACGTTGGGCAACAGCGCGCTTTCCGGCACCACCACGCCATCCATCACGATTTCGCCGGTGACGGAGGCGCGCAAGCTCAGTTTGCCGCCGATCTTCGGCGCCGAAAGCCCCTTCATGCCCTTCTCCAGGATGAAGCCGCGGATCTGGTTGTTATGTTCGGTCGATTTCGCCCACACCACAAACACGTCGGCGATCGGCGCATTGGAAATCCACATCTTCGAGCCGGTCAGCCGGTAACCGTCGGCGACCTTGTCGGCGCGGGTCTTCATGCCGCCGGGATCGGAGCCGGCATCGGGCTCGGTCAGGCCGAAGCAGCCGACCCACTCGCCGGTGGCGAGCTTGGGCAGGTACTTCTTGCGCTGGTTCTCGTCGCCATAGGCATAGATCGGGTACATCACCAGCGACGACTGCACCGAATTCATCGAGCGATAGCCGGAATCGACGCGCTCGATCTCGCGCGCCACCAGGCCATAGGCGACATAGCTCGCATTGGCGCAGCCATATTCTTCCGGCAGCGTGATGCCGATCAGGCCGAGTTCGCCCATCTCGTTGAAGATCTCGCGATCGGTCTTTTCTTCCATATAGGCCTTGACGATGCGCGGCTGCAATTTGTCCTGCGCGTAGGCGCGCGCGGTGTCGCGGATCATGCGCTCGTCTTCGGTGAGCTGCTCGTCCAGCATGAACGGATCGTCCCACTGGAAGTTCACAGGGGCCGGCTTGTCCTTGGCCTGAGGGCGCACACTCATGAAAAATTCCTTTCGCGTCTCTATCCCGGATTTGTTCACCAAGTTAAAGCGCCACGGGCGGAAGCGCAATTGAATTGGGGCAATCCTTCTCTGCGTCATTCCCCGATGTGCGTTGCTCATCTGAGGGCGCGCGAAGCGTGCCCCCGGAATTCAAGGATTCCCCGATGTCCAATTGCACATCCGAGGTTCGGCTCTTCGAGCCGCCCCGGAATGACATTGCAAATCTAACCCTCGAGCAATTCGTTGGAGACGATCTCGATGCCGAAACCGGACAGTCCCTTGTAGTCATGCACCGACGACGTCAGATGGCGGATCGAGGTGACGCCGAGATCACGCAGGATCTGCGCGCCGACGCCGACCTCGCGCCATTGCCGGTTGCGGTCGGCCTCGGCGGATTTCTCCTCGGCGAGCGGTGTCACCGGAACGCCGGCGGCGCCATCGCGCAGATAGACCAGCACGCCGCGGCCGGCTTTCCTGAAATGTTCGAGCACCGCCTGCATGCGCTTCGGCCCGGTGAAGATATCCTTGACGATATTGGGCTTGTGAAACCGGGTCAGCACGTTCTTGCCGTCGCCGATACCGTTATAGACGAACGCGACATGGGCGATGGAATCGAACGGCGAGCGATAGGCATAGCCCTGCAAGGGCCCGATCGGACTTTCCGTGGTGAATGTCCAGACCCGCTCGATCAGTTTTTCACGCGCCTGGCGATAGGCGATCATGTCGGCAATGGTGACATGCTTGAGCTTGTGGGCAGCGGCGAACCGCGCCACCTGTTCGCCTTTCATGACGGTGCCGTCGTCGTTCATCAACTCGCTGATGACGCCGACCGGCGGCAGGCCACTGAGCTTGCAGAGATCGACCGCGGCCTCGGTATGGCCGGAGCGCAGCAGCACGCCGCCGTCGCGCGCGATCAGTGGAAACACGTGGCCGGGCCGCGCGAAATCATTGGCGCCCGCATTGGGGTTGGCCAGCGCGCGGCAGCAGGACGCGCGCTCGTCCGCCGAAATGCCGGTGCCGCCGTCGGGCTTGTAGTCGATCGATACCGTAAAGGCGGTGGTGTGATTGGATTCGTTGTGCGCGACCATCGGATCGAGCCGCAGCCGCCGCGCATCCTCGGTCGTGATCGGGGCGCAGACGATGCCCGAGGTGTGGCGGATGATAAAGGCCATCTTCTCGGCGGTACACAGCGAGGCTGCGATAATGAGATCGCCCTCGCCCTCGCGATCGTCGTCGTCGGTGACAACGACGAGTTCGCCGCTGGTAAAGGCTTGCAGAACTTCCTGAATCGGATCGGCCATTGAGGTCTCACTTTTGTGCGAGGCGAGCATTAGCCGGACTCGCGTGCCGGCGCCAGCACGATTCCGCAAGGCAGCATGGCTCTGAAGCAGCCATCCGCCCGGACCACCGGCGAGGTCCGGACCTAGAGCCATTTCCGTTCCGATAGAATCGGAAACGGGGCTGTAAATTCTTGTTTTTGACGCGTTTTCTTCACGCGAACCGGTATCCACTTCGCTCGAAAACGCTCTAGCGGCGAGAGGTCACGGCAGCACTTCGCGGCGATCGCTGAGTTGCGCATCCATTTCGACGCGCTTGTCTTGCAACAGGCCGGCCTCGGCCGCCTCGATCACCTCAAACAGCGCGTGAGCATCGCTCAGCCGCGGCACGGTCACGTAATCGGCGCCGGCGCTGTAAAGATCGTCCACATCGGTCAACAGGTCGGCGGTCGCCACGATCTTGGCGGTGGGACTGAGCGTACGCACGTGGCGGACCAGTTTTTCGTTATCGGCGCCCTTGAGCAGCGAATCTGGCACGCTCAGTACAATGATTTCCGCGTTGCCGACGCCGGCATGCAGCAAGGTGTCGAAATTGCTGATATCGCCATAGATCACGTGCAGGCCTCGATCTGAAAGCGCCTGGAAGACGATCGGATTGAAATCCACCACGCTGATCTGGCCGAGCAACAACGGGTTACGACGATCAAGTTCGGCAAGCAGCGCGCTGGCCGCCCGGAAAAACCCGAGAATGACGATCCGCCGGCTGTCACCGTGGCCGCTTTGGTTGTCGCCATCTGCCGCATCGTCGTGATCGAGATCGCGCACCCCGATCCGTTTCAAAAGCGGGATTGCCATGCGCGTGATGACGTTACTGCGCATCATCACGAAAGTGCTGAGCACCGCCAGCACCACAAAGGCAAAAGATACAGCATTTGAAGTTTCGGTGGAGATGTGGCCGGCGGCAACGCCGGTCTGGATCACCACGAGGGAGAATTCGCTGATCTGCGCCAGATTGATCGCCGGCAGCAGGCTGGCCCGCAGGCCCTGTTTCATAATGTACAGCGAGCCAAACGTCGTGGCCACGCGGCTGACCACGGTGAAGGCGGCAATCATCAGCGCCAGCCCAATCACCGACAGATTGGGGATTGGGATGGTCATGCCCAACGCGACAAAGAACAGCGTGATGAAGAAGTCGCGCAGCGTCGTGACCTTGGCGGTGACATCGAGCGCGTAGGGAAATGTCGACAGCGAGACGCCGGCGACCAGCGATCCCATTTCCCGCGACAGCTCGAGCCGTTCGGCGACTTCGCCGATCAGGAAGCACCACGCCAGCGCACCGAGAAGAACGAGTTCGGGCCGGCGCGCGATCTGGTGAAACAGCCGAGGCAGCACGTAACGGCTCAGCACCAGTGCCGTTGCCACCAGAACGCAGACCCGGCCGATCGAGAGCAGGACGATGCTGATTTGCAAATTATCGAGGCTTGGCTGCACCGCCAGGAACAGGATGGCGAAGATGTCCTGAAGCACCAGGATACCGAGGGTGATGCGTCCCGGCAGCGTGTCCAGTTCACGCTTTTCGTAAAGCACCTTTACAATGATGACGGTGCTGCTGAGCGCGGAGGCCACGCAGAGATACAGCGCGTCGAAATGGCCGCCTCCGATCGACAGTCCGATTCCGACAAAAAACAGGATTCCGAGCAGGCAGCCGCCCACCAGTTGACCGAGCGCCGCAAACAGGATGACCCTGCCGGCACGGATAATCTTCTTGAGGTCGATTTCCAGCCCGATCATGAACAGCATGAAAATCAGGCCAAGTTCGGAGATGATGCTGATCGATTCCTGGGACTTGACCCAGCCCATGCCGAATGGACCAATGAAAAAGCCAGCGATAAGGTAGGCAAGGATCAACGGTTGCCGGGAAAAATGGGCCAACAAACCCAGCGCCCAGGCGAACAGGATGCAGTAAGTGATATCGCGAATGAGCTCGTGCACGTTTTTGAACTTCCTCTCGCCTCAGGCTAAAGGCCCGAGCGGCACGGTCAAACACGCAATGTGTCACAGGCGCCTTGCCGGATTTTCGGCAGCGGCTTTTGCCTGCCTGCTGGCCCTCGCGACACCAATGGCGCACGCGCAGGCCGGCGGCATCGAGCAAAACTTCGCCAATTCGCTGACCGCGCTGCCGACCGACAATCTCAGCGTTTCCGGCGCTTTCTATGTTCCGGTCTATTCGAGCGTTTCGATGAGCCAAGGCAAGCTGCGCGCCGATTTTTCGGTCACGCTCAGCGTTCATAACGCGTCGGAAACCCGACCCTTGGTACTCAAACGCATCGCCTATTTCGATACGTCGGGCAAGATCGTCGAAAATTACCTCAAATCGCCGATCGCGCTGAAGCCGTTCTCGACCATCGAGGTTTTTATTGCCAGCAGCGACACAAGGGGCGGGACTGGCGCCAATTTCGTGGTCGACTGGGCGGCTGCCGGTGAGATCGCCGAACCGGCGGTGGAAGCATTGATGGTTGGCGGCGTCGGCAGCGGACATTATGCCTTCATCAGCCAGGGCAGACCGATTAAAATCGTCGGACAGAACTGATCTCCGGGAAGCTGGATACCGGCTTTCTCAACAAAAACAGAACGGGAGCGAGCGTCCATGACGTCAGCAGCACCATTCGACTTTGCGCCATTGCTGCCGCCGGGCTTGCCCGCGCCGGCGGCCAAATGGACCGGGTTGGCGAAATACAGCTTCATCGGTGGCAACAACGACCCCGACCAGGTCCCGGTTGAAGGCCTGATCGACGCGGTGAACGCCGTTCTCAAGCGCGAGGGCAAGACGCTGGCCACCTACGGCCTCGCCAGCGGTCCGCAAGGCTACCGGCCGCTGCGCGACTTTCTCACCAAAAAGCTCAAGCGCGACGCCAGCATCGACTGCGTCGCCGACGACATCCTGGTCGTCTCCGGATCGCTGCAGGCGCTCGACCTCGTCAACCAGACGCTGCTGGCGCGCGGCGACACCGTGATCATCGAACGCGACACCTATCAGGGCGCATTGACGCGGCTGACGCGGCTCGGGGTCAATGCGGTGGGCATTCCGCTCGACGATCAGGGCATGCGGATGGATGCGCTGGCGGCGGCGCTTGCCGACCTCAAGCGTCGCGGCATCACACCGAAATACATCTACACCATCCCGACCGTGCAGAACCCGACCGGCACCATCATGCCCGAGGCGCGCCGCGCCGAGCTATTGAAGCTGAGCCAGGAGTATGGCGTGCCGATTTTCGAGGACGATTGCTACGCCGACCTGATCTGGGACGGCAAACGCCCGCCCGCGTTATACGCGATGAGCCGGAACGCCGGTGTCATCCATATCGGCTCGTTTTCCAAATCGATCGCGCCGGCCTTGCGGGTCGGTTACATCGTGGCGCCCTGGGACGCGCTGTCGCGGATGCTGGCCTTGAAGACCGACGCCGGCTCCGGCGCGCTCGAGCAGATGGTGCTGGCGGAATATTGCGCGCCGCATTTCACCGCCCATGTACCGAAGCTGACGCGCGGCCTGCGTGCCAAGCTCGACACGCTGATGGAGGCGCTCAACGAGCAGTTCGGCACCTCGGCGGAGTTTGAAGATCCCAAGGGCGGCATCTTCCTGTGGGTCAAGCTGCCCGACCATGTCGATACGCTCAAGCTGTATCAGGCAGCACTGGCCGCCGGCGTCGCCATCAATCCCGGGCCGGAATGGTCCACCGACAAGGCCTATGCCGGCTGCCGGCTGCGGCTGTGTTTTGCCAGTCCTTCGCACGACCAGATCCGCGACGGCGTCGCCGTGCTGGCTGACGTCTGCCGCCGGGAATTCGGCGTGCCACCGCGCAGCGCCAATGTGGAGAAGCAAGGCCGAACGTGATGGCCCCAAGATCAACCCAGGATCAACCCAAGATCGAAATGGTGCGGTTCGCTGTGATCCGCTAGGATAGCACCTGGGCGCATAAAGGAGCGCGCGAGATGGACGCGGCCGACCTTCGGATGTTCCAATCCGTGGCAAGCACGGGCAGCATGAGCAAGGCTGCGCTCGAACTCAACACCGTGCAATCCAACGTCACCGCGCGGATCAAATCGTTGGAGGATGAAGTCGGGTTCGCCTTGTTCGAGCGAACCAATCGAGGGGCCACGCTGACGGCCGCCGGCCGGCGGCTTCTCCCATTCGCCGCCCGCGCCGCACGCCTGCTCGACGACGCCAAACGCGCGGTGGCCGACGAGGGAACCCCTTCAGGGGCATTGACCATCGGCTCGCTCGATACGACGGCGGCGCTTCATTTGTCGCCGGTTCTTGCTGGCTATGTGGCAGCCCATCCGGCGGTCGATTTGTCCTTGAGGACGGGAACGACTCGCGAACTGGTCGAGCAGGTTCTCGATCGGCAGCTCGATGGCGCCTATGTCTGCGGCCCGGCCCATCATCCGGACCTGCTGGTCGAGCCGTTCGTCCGGGAAGAACTCGTGATTCTGACCGCGCCTGCCATTGCGAGTTTCGAGGCCCTGAGCCGGAAGCCGGACCTGAAAATCGTGGTGTTGAAAGCCGGCTGCTCCTATCGCCTGCAACTCGAAGCCATGCTGGCGCGGCGCGGCATTGTCGGCGTGAGGCAACTCGAGTTCGGCACGATTGAATCCATCATTGCCTGCGTCAGCGCCGGCGTTGGCGTGACCTTGCTGCCACGGGCGCTACTTGGCTCTGTCTGGGAACGCGGCCGCCTTCGCATTCATCCTCTGCCGAATGAGGAGGGACAGGTCGAGACCGTCTTCATTCGGCATCGCGAAGCCTTCACCTCAAGCGCCCTTCGCGCGTTTATGGATATGGCCCGGCCGGCGCTGACGATTGCAGCCGCGGAATAAATCCGTCCGCCATCACTGCATGCGATAGCGGCCATCTGATCAAACCGTTACCGGCCGCTGCTCGACCTGTCCTAGTTTGACCGCAGGCAACTACGGCAGACAACATCATGCAACGAGACCGCTCGGTAGCGCTGGCCTTCGGCGGAATGGCGGCGATGACCGCCGCACTTGGCATCGGCCGCTTCGTCTATACGCCGATCCTCCCGGCCATGCTTGGCGCGCTCGGCTGGAGCAAATCCGATGCGGGGCTGATCGCATCGGCAAACTTTCTGGGTTATTTGGTTGGCGCGCTGCTCGCCGGCCTGCCATTCGTGATGCGCCGGCCAAGGTTCTGGCTTCTGACCGCATTGGCCATCAGCGCCGTCTCGACAGCGGCCATGGCGGTACCGTCGGATATCGCCTCGTTCGCGGCTCTGCGCTTCATCGGCGGTGTCGCTAGCGCCTTTGTGATCGTGTGCGCATCGACGCTGGTGCTGGAGCGTCTTTCGTCATCGGGACGCGCGCCGCTGTCGGCCATTCACTTCGCAGGTGTCGGCTTCGGTATCGTGATGTCGGCCGTTGCCGTTTCCGCATTGCTGGCCTCGGGTGCGGGATGGCGCAGCCTGTGGATCGGTTCGGGTTCAATTTCAATGCTGGTTGCGGTCGTGGCCGCGATGCTGATTCCGGCAGCGCCCGACGTCGTCGCAGCGTCAAAACCGGTGCCATCTCGCGGCGGTTCATCTGGGATCGCCCTGATGGCCGTGGCCTACGGGTTGTTCGGTTTCGGCTATGTCATCACGTCGACGTTTCTGGTGGCCATTGTCCGGTTCACGGAAGAAATACGCGTGCTCGAACCATGGATCTGGATACTGTTCGGGCTCGCCGCGATCCCGTCGGTTACGATCTGGGCCCGGCTCGGCGAACGGATCGGTGCCATGAATGCCTTTGCCGTGGCATGCATTGTCGAGGCCGTTGGCGTTGCCGCCAGCGTCGAATGGGTGACGATCACAGGCGTGTGCTTTTCGGCGTTGCTGCTGGGCGGAACGTTCATGGGCCTGACGGCGCTCGGATTCATCGCGGCCCGGGGCCTGTCCGCCGGGAATCCCCATCAGGCCTTCGGGCGCATGACCGCGAGTTTCGGCATTGGTCAGATGGTGGGGCCGACGCTGGCTGGCTTTCTTTCCGAACGGCTTGGGGATTTTCGCGTGGCGTCCCTGATCGCGGCCGCAGCACTCATTGCCGCGGCGGCACTCGCTGTCCGGACATCCTGGATCGTGGCCGCCGATGCCGGCGCCCCTGAGGTCTTCACCGCACCGAGAACGGCGCTTGATAGGGGCGGCCGAACGGCACGCCGTTGATCACGGTCTGAACCGGCTTCAGGTAGACCTTGCCGTCGCGCCGGTTGTTGCGGGTGTCGACAAACGACACCGGCCCTTCCACCAGTTCCATGATCGCGACGTCAGCCGGCGCGCCGACCTGCAGCGTGCCGATTTTGGGCGCGCGATTGATGATCCCGGCCGGTGCGGTGGTCGTCATGGTCACCACCTCGTCCAGCGAATAGCCCATCGCCATGAACTTGCTCATCACATTCGGCAGGAACGGCATGCCCGGCGTATTGCCCGAAAACACGTGCATGTCGGACGAGATGGTGTCCGGGGTGCAGCCGGCGGGAATGGCGACTTCCGCGACCGTGAAGTCGAAGCTGCCGCCGCCATGGCCGACATCGAACATCACGCCGCGCTGCTTGGCCGCGAGGGCTGCCGGCAGCAGCTTGCCGTCCTTGACGATGTTGGTGAAGACGCCTTCTCTGTTCGGCGCGCCGGAATAGGCGTGGGTCAGCACATCGGCCGGCCTCAGCATGTCCAGGATGTTCGACATCAGTTCGGTGGTTTCGACGCCGCCGATATGCACCATCAACTTCGCCGGCCAGCCGCACCTCTCGCAGGCCTGGATCGCACGCTTCAAGGGCTCGATGCCGTGCTTGAAGATCACATTCTCCGACATCCGCACCTTGACGCCGATCAGGAAATCCGGATTTTCCGCCAGCGCCATGGCGCAGGCCTCCACCTGCGCGTTGTCGATGTTGTAGAGTTCGGCGACCGGGAACGCCGACAGGCCGTTGTTGGCGATATGCAGGAAGGCGTACATCCGCGTCCGGGTCTGCGCTACGATATAACGCCGCAGCGCCGCCAGATTGTTGACGCCGGCATCGCCCGCCGAAACCACTGTGGTCGTGCATTGATACGGCACCAGTTCGTCAGCCGGAATGCCGATCGCCGAGCCATAGGGATAGACATGGCAATGCAGATCGATCAGGCCGGGCGTCACCAGTTTTCCGGCGGCATCGATCGTCTTCAAGGCGCGGGCGGCCGGAATTTCCGGCTCGATCGCCTCCACCACGCCCCAGCGGATGCCAATGTCGCGCTTGCCGCGCAGCGACTGGCTGGGATCGAGCACGTCGCCGCCCTTGATCACGAGGTCGAACTTGTCGGTGGGCGCCATCGCCGCGCCGGCAGGGGTTGCGAGGCAGCCCGAGAGGGCAATTGCGGCGGTCGATCCCGAAAGCGCCAGAAAATGGCGGCGCGATACTGCAGACATCCGGCCTCCCCCACAGTCTTTTTATTTACGAGGGATGATGCGCCGGACGATGATTTTCCGCAAGCCGCCGATCGATATTGGGCATCGGCCTATTGTTCAATCCCACGCCGGGCCAAAGCCGGGACTCACAAAGCGCTTGTCCTTGGGCAGCGCCGCGATCGCCTTTCGGTCCTGATCGTCGAGCTTCACTTTCAGCGCGTCGAGATTGGCCTTTTGGCTTTCCGCGCGCGATGCCTTCGGGATCGCGGCAACGCCGTCCTGATCGAGCAGCCACTTCAGCGCCACCTGTGCGGCGCTGGCTTTGTGCTTGCGGCCGATCGCGATCAACGTCTCATCGCTGGCGGCGCGGCCCTGCGCGAGCGGACAATAGGCCACCAGCGGAATCGATTTGGCAGCAAGATATTTGGCGACCTTCGCCTGATCCAGCATCACGTGATATTCGATCTGGTTGCAGGCGATCGGCGCCTTGATCTCCTCGACCACCGTCTTCAGGAGCGCGACGTTGAAATTGGCGACGCCGATGGCGCGGGTGCGGCCCTGCTCCTTCAACTTGAGCAGCGTGTCGAACACCACCGGCAGGTTCATGCTGTTCGAGGGCCAGTGCACCAGATAGAGGTCGACATGGTCGAGCTTCAGTTTTTTGAGGCTGGTGTCGAACGCCCGGCGGATCGCATCGGGGGCGAGATTTTCGTGCCAGACCTTGGTGGTGACGTGCAGATCCTTCCGCGCGACGCCGGAGGCTGCGATCGCAGCTCCAATGGGTTCTTCGTTGCCGTACATTTCAGCGGTGTCGATATGGCGATAGCCGAGCGCCAGCGCGCTTTCGACCGCCGTGCGGCAGGCATCGCCCTGCAGGCGAAAGGTGCCGAGCCCGAGCCGCGGCAGGCTGATGCCCTGGGTTTGCAGATTTTCCATGATGGCTCCTGAGGGGGTATGCGCGACCTGCGACCGGCGAGGCCGCATGAACGGCGTTTCATTGCGGGGATGAGAGAGCGGGCGTGTTGGATAACCCGCCCGCGGCACCAAGTCCAAATCAACACTTGGTTGAGACGGCAAGGGCGAGAACGCGACGCGACTATGCGTTATCGCCCTGGCGCCGGCCGCGACCAGTTGCAGATGCCGCCTGACTTGCATGGCCAGACCTGAATCCGCGTATCGGACGCCTGCGCGTCGAGCGGATTGCCATGGCGACGCGCCAGCCTGGCTTGCGCCGGGCCATGCGGCTTTTTCACGCTCGGATGCGACGGTGCTGTCCGGGCGACACGGACGTCAGGAACGGTCCTGGTTTGCGCGTGCGTCGTTTCCGCGTGCGTCTGCGGCGCCGCACCATCGTCTCCGGCCTTGACCGGAAATGGCGCAAATTGTGTCGCAGGCCCGAGCGGCTTCGGCGACAGCACCGCTTTGGAAAGATCGAGGCTGAGGAACTCGCCGGGCTGGTACTGCTCCGCGATCGACGGACCGCTCCATGCCAGCAGCGTCGTGCAAATCGCGGCGATGAAAAAATGCCTGGGGACCATCTCAAGGCCTCCTGAGTAACAACAACTGGAACAATATCCGTATGTAGGAAGCGAAACGCGCAATTCCAACGGCTGTTGCCTTCAAGGTTACCGCGCCTCAGCCGCCGGTCGCGAATCCCGGATAGAGCGTCATGCCGCCGTCGACAAACAGCGTGGTGCCGACCACATAGTCGGAATGATCCGATGCAAGCCAGACCGCGGCGCGGGCGATATCCTCCGGCTCGCCGATGCGCCCGTAAGGAACCAGCGTCATCAGCGCGTCATAGGCAGCCTTGGTCTGCCAGGCCGAGGTATTGATCGGGGTCCGGATCGCGCCGGGCGCGATGGCGTTGACGCGAATGCGTTGCGGCGCAAGCTCCTGCGCCATGCTCTCCATCAGCAATTTGATGCCGCCCTTGGATGAGGCGTAGTTGACATGGCCGCCCCACGGAATTTCCTGATGAACCGAGCTCATGCAGATGATCTTCCCCGCAGCACTCGATACCGAAGGCACCACGCCGCGGCGCAGAAATTCCCGCACCGCTTGGCGCGCGCACAGGAACTGCCCGGTCAGGTTGACACCGAGGACCGTGTTCCACTGCGCCAGCGTCATTTCATGAAAAGCCGAATCCCGCTGCAAGCCGGCATTGCTGACCAGAATATCGATGGTGCCGAATTCCCGCATCATGCGCGCAAACATCGCGGCGACCTGATCTTCGGATGAGACATCGGCCTTGTGCGCATAGGCGCCAGCGCCGGACTTCCTGATTTCCTCGACCACGGCATCGGCGGCCGCGTCATCGGCGACATAATTGACGACAACGTCGGCGCCCGCGTGCCCCAGCCCGATCGCCACCGCCTTGCCGATTCCGGAATTGGCGCCGGTCACCAGTGCCTTCTGGCCGGTCAGGAGCTTGTGAACGGCAACCGGAGGCGCGGTCGATTCGGCTGGCGTGGCTTGGCTTGAATTCATCGGGGCTCACTCCGTTTGGCGCTGAGGGTACGTTGCTTTCACAGGCGGATGGGATCGGATCGATGCCGGCCCCGCCGATAACGCCCGCCCATATCGAATGTGCCCGGCATCGGCGGATTTATTCTCCCTGCGGGACCGCGAAGCTGCAATCAAGATCCCGGCAGATGGCATCACCAATTCCGAAATAGTGAAAAATGTCAGGCTTTAAGTATAGAAAAGGCCAGGCTTTGGGCCCGGCCTTCTCCTGGGTTTTGCTAACGGAGGTCAGTAGTTGGTGCCGATCACCCCTTCGCCAGCGGCACGGCGACGAACCGCGTCGCATCCGCCGTCTTCACATGCATCAGGACGCTGCGCTTGCCGCCGGCCGCGGCCGCCGTCAGCGCCGATCGGACATCGGCGGTGTTGGAGACCGCCTTGCCGCCGACATCCAGAATAACGTCGCCGGTCTGCAGGCCATGTTCGGCCGCCGGACCTTCCGGATCGACCGCCGTCACCACGACGCCTTTTTGGCCGGCACCTTCGACCTCACTTGCGGGCGCGAGCCGGAGGCCCAGACGCGGCGTGCCGGCTGCCGCCTTCGGCGAGGTATCGTCCGCATTGGCCTGCCGGTCGCTCGGCATTTCGCCAAGCGCCACCGTCACCGTCTTGGTTTCGCCCTTGTGCAGGATATCGAGCTTCACCGAGCTTCCCGGCGCCATCATGCTGATGTTGCGGGCAAGATCGCGCGAGTCCTTCACCTGCTCGCCATTGACCGCGGTGATGACGTCACCGGCCTCGATTCCGGCCTTGACCGCCGGGCTGCCGTCTTGCGGGTTATCGACGATGGCGCCGCGGGCCTGCTTCATGCCGAGGCTGTCGGCAATGTCAGCCGTCACCGGCTGCACCTGGACGCCGAGCCAGCCGCGCGTGATGTAGCCCTTGTCCTTGAGCTGAGCGACCACGAGTTTCGCCGTGCCGGCAGGAATGTCGAAGCCGATGCCGACCGAACCGCCCGACGGCGAGAAGATCGCGGTGTTGACGCCGATGACGTTGCCGTTCATGTCGAACGCCGGACCGCCGGAATTGCCCTTGTTCATGGGAGCATCGATCTGGACGTAGTCGTCATAGGGTCCGGCGCCGATGTCGCGTCCGCGCGCGGAAACGATTCCGGCCGTCACGGTGCCACCGAGACCGAAGGGATTGCCGACGGCAACCACCCAATCGCCGATACGCGGGGGCTGTTCGGCGAATTTCACGAAGGTGAAATCGTTCTTGCCCTCGACCTTGATCAGCGCGAGATCGGTCTTCTTGTCGGTGCCGATCACCTTCGCGGTATAGACCGTGCCGTCGTCGGTCGTGACCTGAACTGATTTCGCATGATCGACCACGTGATTGTTGGTCACAGCGTAACCATCCGGGGAGATGAAGAAGCCGGAACCCTCGCCGGTGACCATCTGGTGGTGATGCTGCATCCCGTTGGGGGCGCGGAAGCCGAACCGCTGCGAAAACTGGTCGAACGGCGACTCGGATTGATCGGAATTGCCGTCCTCGTCGCGCTGGGAAACCGCCATGTTGTCGCCGTCGCCATCGATCTTGACGCGGACCGATATCACCGCCGGTTTGACCTTGGCGACGAGATCGGCGAAGCCCGCGGAATTCTGAATCGTCTCGGCCGCCTGCGCCGACGCAGTCCATGCCGGAGCGTTGAACGGCCGGTATCCGCCCGGCCCGACCACCAGCACGGCCATGCTGAGGGCTGCGACCGACGCCAGCAGCGTCAGCCGGCGCGGCTTGAGAATTTGGTGTGCTACTGGATGTGAACTGTTCGACTGTTGGTCCATGCGACATCTCCAATGCTGAGTGAGGAAAACCCCTGCGCCCAACATGGAGCACGCACATTACGTGGTCCTTTTCGTCGGATTAATCTTTGGCAAGAACCCTGCGGCGAACGACCGCAGCCGCGCGGCTGGTGTCGGAGCGGTTGAAGCGAGTTGGGGTGCGCTTCAAAGCTATCAATTCCGCACTCGGGCGCTTCATGCGGATTTCTCCATTGCACCATCTTTGTGCATGCAAGCGCACAACATGGGCATGCAATGCAGCCAGAGAGTACGCATTCTAGGCTTGGGGCCTTGCAATGACCGACGCTGTCCATCCTGTCGATGAAGTTCTGCCGCTGCCCAAGCTGTTTGCGCTCGGCCTGCAGCACGTCCTCGTGATGTACGCCAATGCGGTCGCGGTGCCTTTGATCCTCGGTGGCGCGCTTCATCTTCCCAAAGACCAGATCGCAATGCTGATCAACGCCGATCTGTTCGCGTGCGGGATCGCGACGCTGATCCAGACCATCGGCTTCGGCCCGTTCGGAATCCGGCTTCCGATCATCATGGGCGTGACGGCGGTGGCGATCTCCCCGATGCTGGCAATGGCCGCCATGCCGGGTGTCGGCTTGACCGGAATATACGGTGCCGTCCTGGTCGGCGGTATCTTCGGATTGTGCGTCGCGCCTTTCGTCAAATATGTGCTGCGGTTTTTCCCCGCGGTCGTCACCGGCACCATCATCACCATGATTGGAGTGGTGCTGACGCGCGTCGGCGTCAACTGGGCCGGCGGCGGTGCGGCGGCGGCGGATTTCGGCGCCGCCGGCTATCTCTTGATCGCCGCCCTAGTACTGCTCGTGATCCTGTCCGTGATCAAATTCACCACCGGCTTCGTTCAGAACATGGCCGTCCTGATCGGAATCACGGCCGGCTATCTCGTCACCATCGCGCTGGGCTGGACGGATTTTTCCGGCATCCAGAATGAACCGCTGGTGCGTGTCGTATGGCCGCTGCAGTTCGGCCTGCCGGAGTTTTACCTGGTGCCGTGCCTGACCATGTGCCTGGTCATGACCATCGTCTTCATCGAAGCGACCGGGATGTTTCTTGCCCTCGGCGCCATGACCGGCCGGAAAGTCGAACCCGAAGACGTCAAGCGCGGCCTGCGAGCCGATTCACTGGGCACCGTGATCGGCGCGATCTTCAACACCTTCCCTTACGTCTCCTATTCGCAGAACATCGGCCTTGTCGGCGTTACCGGCGTCTACAGCCGCTGGGTTTGCGTGATGGGCGGCGTCATCATGCTGGTGCTGGGCCTTATTCCGAAACTGGCATTCATCGTCGCGTCAGTGCCGCAATGCGTTCTCGGCGGCGCCGGCTTCATCATGTTCGGAATGGTGGCAGCGACCGGCATCAAGATCCTGTCGACCGTCGATTACGCCGGCCAGCGCAACAATGTGCTGGTGGTCGCGATCGCGATCGGCTTTGGCCTGATCCCGATCGTCTCGCCGAATTTCTTTCGCATCTTTCCTGACGTCTTGAAGCCGATTTTCGGCGACGGCATTATCCTGACGTCGATCGCGGCCGTGCTGTTGAACGCCTTCTTCAACCGGACCAGCAGCGAACAGGCCGAAGCCGACACCTTGCTGGCCGCCCAGGCCGCCGAGCATATTTGAGTGGCTCACCTGCTCCGCCAGATCACTCGCCAAATCATCGCCCCTGGCCCGTGGTGGAAAAACGATAGACACTGTGGTGCCGATAAACACCGCCCGGCATAAGACGCGCGGTCGGAAAATCCGGCCGGTTCGGCGCATTCGGCCAAATCTGCGGTTCAAGGCAGACCGCATCCGACTGCCGGTACAACCGGCCTCGCTTGCCCGCAATCGAACCATCGAGATAGTTTCCCGAATAGACCTGAAGCCCGGGCTGATCGGTCAGGAGTTCGAGGATTCGTCCCGAGCGTGGCGCTTCGAGCCGTGCAGCGAACCGCACTTCGCCGGCGCCATCCAGGCAGAAATTGTGGTCGTAGCCTCTGCCGTGCCGCAACTGCGCATCGTCGTGGCGGATTCGCGCGCCGATGGTGGAAGGCTTTCGGAAATCGAACGGCGTGCCGGCAACGATCCGCGGCGGCCCCGGCAGCGGAATAGCGTCAGGATCAATTGCCAGAAAGCGGTCGGCGGCGACCGTCAGCCGATGTTCTAGCACGTCCGCAGGTGAAGCGGCGCCCTCAAGATTGAAGAAGCTGTGATTGGTCAGGTTGACGATGGTAGGACGGTCAGCCCGCGCCGCAAAGCTGACCGATAACTCGGAAGGTCCGGTCAGGCGATAGCTGACGCGAACATCCAGCCGCCCGGGATAGCCCTCCTCGCCGTCGGCGCTGACATAAGCGAGCGTCGCGCCGGGCTTCGCGCCGTTTTCGATTTCGGCGATTTGCCAGAGCTGCCGGTCAAAACCCTGCAGCCCGCCGTGAAGGGCATGCGCCCCGTTATTGGCGGCGAGCTGCACCACACAGCCTTCGAGCGCGAAACGCGCGTTGGCAATGCGATTGGCATAGCGGCCGACGGTGGCGCCGAAGAATCGTCGCGCGGCGAGATGGCCTGCCAGATCGTCATGGCCGAGCACGACGTCGTCGCGATGCCCTCGCGCATCGGGCACCCACAGCGCCTGCAGCCTCGCGCCATGGGTAATGATGTGCGCCTCGAAGCCGCTGGCATCGGAAAGCACCACGCGTTCAACCGCGCGCCCATCAGGCAGGATGCCAAATATCTCTCGTGCGACCGGCATGGTTGTATCAGGCATGGTCAGTCTTCGAACTGTTCAACTATCCGGCGTCGGCCCGGCGGCTGGCGATCCGGATGGGACTCAACGTCAATGCCCCCAGCGCAGCACCACGGGATCGAGCCGGCGGGCAATCTCGATCAATCCCGCACGGGTCGCCGGATGCATGGCCGGTTGCGGGGCGCGCATCGTATCATGGGCGATGACGCCGCCCTCCTTCATCAGGACCTTGCATGCGGCCGGCCCGCATTGCCGGTTCTCGTAATTGATCAGCGGCAGCCAGCGCGCATAGGCGCCCATTGCCGCGTCGCGATCGCCGGCAAAGTAAGGATCTACGATCTGGCGGATGCCGTCGGGATAGCCGCCGCCGGTCATGGCGCCGGTTGCGCCGGCCTCGAGATCGGCCATCAGCGTGATCGCCTCCTCGCCATCCCACGGACCCTCGATCGCCGCGCCGCCCGCCTCGATCAGCGCCCGCAGCTTGGCCGCGGCCTGCGGCACCTCGATCTTGAAATAAGCGAGGCGCTCGATCTCCTTCGCCATGCGGGCAAGGAAGGGCACCGAAAGCGGGGTGCCGGCGACAGGTGCGTCCTGCACCATGATCGGAATCGAGATGGCGTCGGAGATGCCACGATAGAAGTCGTAAATCGCTGGTTCCGGCACGCGGAAAGTAGCTCCGTGATAGGGCGGCATGACCATCACCATGGCGGCGCCCCGCTCCTGCGCGCGGCGCGAGCGTTCAGCGCAGACGAAGGTCGAGAAATGCGTGGTCGTCACGATGACCGGGACCCGTCCGGCGACGTGCTCCAGCACGGCGGTCAGGACGGTGTCGCGCTCCTCGTCGGTGAGCACGAACTGCTCGGAGAAGTTCGCAAGAATGCACAGTCCCTGCGAGCCGGCATCGATCATGCAATCGACGGCGCGCTTCTGGCCTTCGGGATCGAGGCGGCCGGCGGCATCGAACACCGTCGGAACCACCGGGAAGACGCCTCTGTAGGGTCTGACAGCGGAAGTGGTCATGCAACATCCTCATGTTTGTCGGGCAGCATCGGCGATCGGCGCCCGGCAGACGACTGCGCAGCCGCTTGTTCGCAGCGCGGCGCTGCCGATGGTATCGAGTATCGGTCGTTGACCTTGAAAATGCTCGGGAAAAGAGGCAAAAGCCCAATAATATCTTGGTCGGAGTGGCAGGATTTGAACCTGCGACCCCTGCGTCCCGAACGCAGTGCTCTACCGGACTGAGCCACACTCCGACAAGAACGCGGCTTATAGCCTTGGGTTTCGCACACCGCAAGAAGCCGAATTGAGGATGCCAATTCCTGTGAATGTAGGCCTGACAACGCCGATTCTGCCCGCCAATGAGGCCGCCGTGGCCGCCGCGGCGCGCTGTCTGGCCGAAGGCGGCCTGGTCGGGTTCCCGACCGAGACGGTCTATGGCCTCGGCGCCGACGCCACCAACCCGGCGGCGATCGCGCGGCTTTATCAGGCCAAGGGCCGGCCCGCCTTCAATCCGCTGATCGCCCATGTCGGCGATCTCCAGGCCGCCCGCCGGATCGGGGTTTTCGGCGCCGAGGCGACAGCACTGGCCGAAGCGTTCTGGCCGGGGCCGCTGACGCTGGTGTTGCCCCGAACCAACGACTGCGCGGTGGCCGATCTGGCTACCGCCGGGCTCGATACGGTGGCGATCCGGGTGCCGGCGCATCCAGTAGCGCAGGGGATTTTGCGCGCCTTCGGCGGCCCGCTCGTGGCGCCGTCGGCGAATTTGTCGGGCCATGTTTCCCCGACCACGGCGGCGCATGTGCACAGCGACCTTGCCGGGCGCATCGATCTGATCGTCGATGGCGGCGCGGTCGCGGTCGGCGTCGAATCCACCATTGTCGGATGCTTCGAGGCGCCGATGCTGCTGCGTCCCGGCGGCCTGCCGCGCGGCGAGATCGAGCGCGTGCTCGGCCGCATCCTCAAGCAAGCGCCCAACGATCCCGGTAGCGACACCAGCCAGCCATTGGCGCCGGGTATGCTGGCCTCGCATTACGCGCCGCGCACGCCGGTGCGGCTCAATGCCGTCAGCGTCGAGGCCGGCGAGGCGCTGCTGGCCTTCGGCGATGGCGTGGTGGCGGGCGTCGATGCCATAACCGTGACGATGAATTTGTCCGCGCAGGGCGATCTCAACGAGGCCGCAGCCAATCTTTTCGGTTATCTTCGCGCGCTCGACTCACAACGCGCGCGCGCCATCGCTGTGATGCCGGTGCCGCATCACGGGCTCGGCGAGGCGATCAATGACCGGCTGCACCGCGCCGCGATAGGGCGGGAATGACGCCGACTTGCTAGTTGCTTTGGAAGAGAAAACCGAGACCGAGATGAATATCGTTCAACCTGCCGCGCCGCCCCTCCCGTCCGAACTGGTCGCGCGCTTTCGTGCCATCGTCGGCGACAAATATGCGGTAACCGACGCGGCCGACATCGCGCCCTATGTCACCGAAGAGCGCGACCTGTTTCACGGACGGTCGCCCCTCGTTTTGCGGCCGGGCTCGACCGCGGAAGTTTCCGCCATCTGCAAGCTTGCCAGCGAACACCGGATTGCCCTGGTGCCGCAGGGCGGCAACACCGGTCTCGTGGGTGGGCAGACCCCGCACCATGGCGAGGTCGTGATTTCGATGCGGCGGATGGACAAGATTCGCGACATCGACACGGCGTCGAACACCATGACCTGCGAGGCCGGTGTGGTGCTGCAGATCGCGCAGCAAAAGGCCGCCGACGTCGACCGGTTGTTCCCGCTGTCATTGGGGGCCGAAGGAAGCTGCACCATCGGCGGCAATCTCTCCACCAATGCCGGCGGCACCGCGGCGCTGGCCTATGGCGTGGCGCGCGAGATGGCGCTGGGGCTGGAGGTGGTGCTGGCCGACGGCCGCATCCTGAACGGCCTGTCCAAGCTGAAAAAGGACAATACCGGCTACGATCTGCGCAACCTCTTCATCGGCGCGGAAGGCACGCTCGGCATCATCACCGCGGCGACGCTGAAGCTGTTTCCAAAACCGCGCGCGGTAGAGACCGCCTTCGTCGGCGTCCAATCGCCCGATGAGGCCTTGAAGCTGCTGGCGATCTCGCAGAATGCGGCCGCGGGCGGCCTCACCAGCTTTGAACTCCTCTCCGATTTGTCCGTCGATTTCAGCGTGCGCCACGGCATCGACATCCGCAATCCCATGGCGAACCCGCACCCCTGGTACGTGCTGATGGAACTGTCGTCTTCGCGCGAGGACGCCCGCGACGCGCTGGAAGCGATCCTGGCGAAGGGCCTTGACGACGGCATTGTCGATGACGCCGTGATCGCGTCCAGCCTCAGCCAGCGCCAGGCGTTCTGGAAGCTGCGTGACGAAATGTCGGCGGCGCAGAAGCCCGAAGGCGGCTCGATCAAGCACGACATTTCGGTGCCGGTCGCCGCGGTGCCTGATTTTATCGCGGAAGCCAATGCCGCGGTAGTGAAGTTGATTCCGGGCTCACGGCCGGTGCCGTTCGGCCATCTCGGCGACGGCAACATCCATTACAATGTCAGCCAGCCGATCGGCGCCGACGCTGCGGATTTTCTGGCGCGATGGCACGACGTCAACGCCGTGGTGTTCGCGATCGTGCTGCGGATGGGCGGATCGATCTCGGCCGAGCACGGCATCGGCGTGCTGAAGCGCGACGAACTGCCCGAGGTCAAGGACAAGGTCGCGATCGAGTTGATGCGCAGCATCAAGGCGATGCTCGACCCGCTCGGGATCATGAACCCCGGCAAGGTGCTGTAGCTCCTCATCGTGAGGGGAACAGGCAAGGTATTTCCAATGACCATCGCAGACCGTATCCGCGTCAAGAACGTCCGCGTGCTTTCCGATAGCCACTACGTTTTGAAGACCACCACCTTCGACTGGCGGCGCGCCAATGGCGAGTGGCAGACCCAACACCGCGAGACCTACGACCGCGGCAACGGTGCGACCCTGTTGCCCTACAATCTGGCGCAGCGCACTGTGGTGCTGGTGCGGCAGTTTCGCTACCCGGCTTTCGTGAGTGGCTGCGACGATCTCCTGATCGAGGCCGCGGCGGGATTGTTGGACAACGAAACGCCGGAGTTGCGGATACGCGCCGAGGTCGAGGAAGAAACCGGCTATCGGCTCGGCGAAGTCACCAAGATTTTTGAAGCCTTCATGAGCCCGGGCGCGGTTACCGAGAAACTGCACTTCTTTGTCGCGGAATATGAGCCGCGGATGCGGGTCGGCAGCGGCGGCGGCCTTGCCTCCGAGGGCGAGGAGATCGAGGTGCTGGAATTGCCGTTTAACCAGGCGCTCGCCATGGTCGCGGACGGCCGCATCGTCGACGCCAAGACCATCCTGTTGCTGCAATATGCGGCGCTGAATATTTTCCGGTAGCGGAATTTTTGAGTTCGTCATGGCCGGGCATGAAGAGGAGAATTCAAAACAACGAACCCTGCCCGTCATCCTCACGCGCCGCCGGGTCGGGCTTGCGCGGCGCGGCCTTTCGCGCCGGCTTCGATTGCTCCGCCGCCATCTGCTCCGGCGTGATCGGAAGGATCAGTTGGGCGTCGTCATTGGCGGCGTGGTTGACCCTGGTTGAGACCTCGTGCCAGACAAACTCACCTTCCTCGGGCGCCGTCAGCAGCGCCATCACCGTTTCAGCATCGTACGCGCGGCAATCGAGCCAGCGATCGAAATCATCGGCCGAAATCGTCACCGGCACGCGGTGATGCAGCACCGCAAGGTCGGCGCTCGCCGGCGCCGTGACGATCGCCACCGTATCGAGTTCCTCGCCATTCGGGCCGATCCAGGTTTCAGCGAGCCCTGCAAGCCCGATCGGCGCGCCATCGCGGCGATGGATGAAATGCGGCCGCTTGCGTTTGTCGGACACCTGCCATTCATAATAGCCGTCCGCCGGGATCAGGCAGCGGCGTCGTTTGATCGCGTTCTTGAAGGCGGGTTTTTCCAGCAACGTTTCGGCGCGCGCATTGATCAGCAAGGTGAATTGTCCGGGATCCTTGACCCAGGCGGGCAACAGGCCCCAGCGCATCAGCCGAAAATGCCGGATGCCGTTCTCAACCATGACCACCGGTATTGGTTGAGTCGGAGCGATATTATACCGTGGCGGGAAATTCGGCTGATCGGTATAGCCGAAAATCTGCCGCAAAGCCGCCGGCGGCGAAGTGATTACGAAGCGTCCGCACATTCCACGCTCCAGATAGACATCCGTTCAGCACCTTTTAACCCTCGACCGTCAACACTGCGACCGATGACCTCAACGGCTCCCGCACAACCCGATCACCAAACGCCGCGCCAGACCGGCCCCGACGAGGAGGCACGGGCCGCGCAGTTGCAGGCCGCCAACATCAATCCCCGCACCGGCCTTGCCACCGATTATCTGAATCACTTCAATGAAGCCATCATGCTGCTGGAGATGATTCCGGACATGCCGGAATGCGCCGAGGAATTCCTGGAATGGCAACCGCGCTCCTACCGCGAGCATTTCGCGGCGTCCAATTTCAAGGCGCGCGAACTTGCGATCGAGGCCTACGATTCCGCGAACCCGCAAATTCGCACCGAGTTCGATAATATCACCGGCGCCATGAGTTCGATCCTCGCTGCCGTCAGCCAGGCCATGCGCGAAGTCCATCAGGACAAGACCCGCACCACGCTGGCCCTGCAGGCCACCGGCTGGGTCAAGCCGCTGGCGATGCTGGCCGGCGGCATCATCAATGGCCGCGGGGTCGAGGCCGACGTCGACTACATCATGACGCATTGACCGCGGTGCCGCCCCCCGTCCAGCCATCGCATCCACAGCTTGCCGTCAGCGCGGCGATCTTTCGCGACGACAAGTTCCTGCTGGTGCGGCGCGCGAGGTCGCCGGCCAACGGCCTCTACTCGTTTCCGGGCGGTCGGGTCGAATTCGGCGAAACGCTGCATGCGGCCCTGCATCGCGAGGTCGACGAGGAAACCGCCCTGAAGATCGAGATTGCCGGTCTCGCCGGATGGCGCGAAGTGCTGCCGCAGACCGCGGGCAGCGGCCACTATCTGATCATGTCATTCGCGGCGCGCTGGATCGCCGGCGAGCCGGTCCTCAACGACGAACTTGACGATTTCAGGTGGCTCGCGCCGGATGATCTGGGCGATCTAGAGGTCACCGCCGGCCTGCACTCGGTGATCCAGTCCGCCCGGCGCCTGCTCCGGGGCTGAAAACGGTTCCATCTTCGGGTTCCCGCGCCTTGCTTCGAGCCCATTGAGAAGGCATATCGGCGGCAGCGACGTCCCCGGATCCTTTGATGGCAAAATATTTGGCAAAGTATTTTCTGGCTGCCGTTATCGTCATTTCGGCATGCCATCCGGGGCCCGCGCGGGCCCAGGACGCACCCGCGCCGTTCGACGCCGATTTGCAGCGGCTGGCCGAGGTCCTCGGCGCCCTGCATTATTTACGGGGCATTTGCGGCACCAATGAAGGCTCGAAATGGCGCAACGAAATGCAAGCGCTGATCGATGCCGAAACCCCCAGCGGCGATCGCCGCACCCGCATGATCGCGGGCTTCAATCGCGGCTATAACGGCTTCCAGCAGACCTACCGGACCTGCACGCCGGCAGCCA
Source organism: uncultured Pseudomonadota bacterium (assembly GCA_963819325.1). GTDB lineage: Bacteria > Pseudomonadota > Alphaproteobacteria > Rhizobiales > Xanthobacteraceae > Bradyrhizobium. The sequence continues at coordinate 116,100 of CAWFVT010000011.1, read as the reverse complement.
GCGTTGCGATCCGCCGCTACATCGAGGAAGGCTCGAAGATTTCGCGCGATCTGACCGCACGCTACGCCAATTAGGACAGAGGTTCCGGAATTCTCTTCACCCCGGACGCGGTCGAAACAGCCGAATCGGACGATAAATTCATGTTAGTCGACGCCGTTAACCTTTCTTAAAGAAGTGGTCTAGGCGGCCGCGCGCCGCATGCTAAACCTCATGCATTCGCGCGTTCCGCCCTGGATCGCGCCACAGCCTGTTGGGTTTCATGAGCCATCCAGCGTCCTTCACCACCGCCCGCGATCCGCTGCCCGATCAGGAACAGAAACGGGCGGCGCTGAACTATCTCAACGAGGCCTGGGCGGAGGCGCGCCACGATGGCGTCGACGGCGACTGCCTGGCGCAGGCCAGCCTGTTCGCAGCCTTCGCCGAACTGGTCGGAACCTACGGCGAAGACGCGGTGGCGAAATTCGTCGAAGGTCTTTCTGTCCGCGTCCGCAATGGCGAGTTTTCGATCGCGTTGGCGAGGCAGTAGGTTTGCGCCAAACTCCATCGTCATCACCCGCGAAAGCGGGTGATCCAGTACGCCGTGGCGTTGATGTTAAAATGCTGAGTCTCTGGAATACTGGATCGCCCGGTCGAGAGCCGGGCGACGACGGTTTTGTCTGAAATCACGCCTTCAGCGTTTCCAGAAACCGCACCGGCTCGCCGGTTGACGGCGTCAGCAACTCGCCCTGCCACATCACGCGGCGGCCGCGAACGAAGGTGCCGACCGGCCAGCCGGTGACCTCCACGCCGTCATAGGGCGTCCAGCCGGCGCGGGAGGCCACCCATTTGTTGGTGATGGTCTCGCTGCGCTTGAGGTCGACCACCGTCAAGTCGGCGTCATAGCCGGCCGCGATCCGCCCCTTGGCCGCGATGTTGAACAGCCGCGCGGGTCCTGAGCTTGTGAGATCGACAAAGCGCGCCAGCGACAATCGCCCGGCGTTGACATGATCGAGCATCAGCGGCACCAGCGTCTGCACTCCGGTCATGCCCGATGGCGAGGCCGGATAGGTTTTCGCCTTTTCCTCCAGCGTATGCGGCGCGTGATCGGAGCCGAGCACGTCGATAATGCCCTGCTCGATGCCGCGCCAGATGCCCGTCGCGATGATCGGCCGATCGCACCGGCGGATTCATCTGCGCGCGGGTGCCGAGCCGCTCATAGCATTCGGGTGCGGCCATCGTCAGGTGATGCGGCGTCGCCTCGCAGGAGGCGACATCCTTGTGGTCGCGCAGGAATTCGATCTCCTGCTTGGTCGAAATATGCAGCACGTGAATTCGTTTCCCGGTTTCATGGGCGAGCTTGACCAGACGTTGCGTCGCCATCAGCGCCGCGGTCTCGTCGCGCCACACCGGATGCGAACGCGGATCGCCCTCGATGCGCAGGCCCTTGCGGTCATTGAGACGATATTCGTCCTCGGCATGAAACGCGGCGCGGCGGCGGATCACCTTGAATATCCGCCGCAGGCTTTCGTCGTCCTCCACCAATAGCGCGCCGGTCGACGAGCCGATGAACACCTTGACGCCGGCGCAGCCCGGCGCGCGCTCCAGTTCCGGCAAATCCTGCACATTGTCGCGGGTACCACCGATGAAGAACGCGAAATCGCAATGCATGCGGTGGCGGCCGCGCTTTATTTTATCGGTGAAAGTCTGCTCGGTGACGGTCAGGGGATCGGTATTCGGCATCTCGAACACCGCCGTGACGCCGCCCATGACGGCACTGCGCGAGCCGGTTTCGAGGTCTTCCTTGTGGGTCAGGCCCGGCTCGCGAAAATGCACCTGCGTATCCATCACGCCGGGCAGGATGTGCAGGCCCCTGCAGTCGATCACCTCGGCGGCCGACGCCTGTCCCAGGCCGCCGATCCCGGCGATGCGGCCGTCAGCGATGCCGATATCGCGCACGCCCTCACCGTCCTGATTGACCACGGTGCCGGACTTTAGAATGGTATCAAATCGCTGCTGCATCGGTCCTCGTATCGGTCGCCTCGTTGGGATAAGGCCATTGCCCGGCGCGCGGGCCTTGTTCCGGGCATCTTAGCGTCTTACGTTGGCGTATGATATTCAACACCGGCATTTCCCCAGAGACCTTGGCATGAAAGCAGCGTTTCTACCCGACCGGGGCGTGGTCAAGGTCAGCGGCAGCGACGCCCGCGACTTTCTCAACGGCCTTGTCACCACGGACATGACGCTGCTGCGGCCCGGCTTCGGCCGGTTTGGCGCCTTGCTGACACCGCAGGGCAAGATAATTGTGGATTTCCTGATCATCGAAGCGCCGTCCGGTCACGGCGGCGGTTTCCTGATCGATTGCCCGCGCGCGCTGGCGCAAGGCCTCGCCGACAAACTCGGTTTCTACAAGCTGCGCGCCAAGGTTCAGGTCGAAAATCTGTCGGACAGTCTCGGCGTACTGGCGGCATGGGACGGCGATCCCACCGTCAAGCCCGATCTGACCTTCGCCGATCCGCGCCAGACCGCACTCGGCTGGCGGATTCTGGTTCCCGAGGAGCTCGCGCAAAAGGCCGCCGATCTGATCGGCGCGGACCTCATTGATAGCACCGCCTATGACGCGCATCGCATCGCCTCGGGCGTTCCGCGCGGCGGGCTCGACTTCATCTATGGCGACGCATTTCCGCACGAGACCAACATGGACCGCCTGCACGGCGTCGATTTCGACAAGGGCTGTTATGTCGGCCAGGAAGTAGTATCGCGGATGCAGCATCGCGGCACTGCACGCACCCGAACCGTGCGCGTTGTTCTTGACGGCCCGGCGCCGGCGCCGGGCGAAGCCATCCTCGCCGGCGACAAATCGCTGGGTACCATGGGCTCGTCGGCTGACGGCGCCGGTCTCGCACTGATGCGGATCGATCGCGCCGCCGATGCGCTCGATGCAGGAACGCCGCTGACATCGGGTGGCCTCGGCATCCGCGTTGCCGAGCCGGATGACGTCCGGTCCGCACCGAAGCAGACCGTGGCATGACGAGAACGGCGCGCCTGCATGCCGATGGCCTGACGCGGTGCCCGTGGCCCGGCGAAGACCCGTTTTACATGGCCTATCACGACACCGAATGGGGCGTGCCGGAATATGACGACCGCGCGCTGTATGAAAAGCTGATCCTCGACGGTTTCCAGGCCGGCCTGTCCTGGATCACAATCCTGCGCAAGCGCGACAACTTCCGCCGCGCCTTCGACGATTTCCAGCCCGAGAAGATCGCGCGCTACAACGCCAAAAAGGTCCACGCGCTGATGAACGATGCCGGTATCGTTCGCAACCGCGCCAAGATCGAGGGCACGATCAACAGCGCGAAGTCCTATCTCAAGATCATGGAGGAACGTCCGGGCTTTTCGAAATTCCTGTGGGATTTCGTCGACGGCAAGCCGAAGGTCAATCATTTCAAGACCACCGCCAGCGTGCCGGCCTCGACGCCGCTCTCGATCAAGATTTCAAAGGAGCTGGCCGGGCGCGGCTTTAAATTCGTCGGCCCGACCATCGTCTATGCCTTCATGCAGGCGACCGGCATGGTCAACGATCATCTGGTGACGTGTTTCTGTCATCAAACCTGCGGCGGAAAACCTCGCAGCCCCCGCCTCAAGGTCAAATGACGACGGGGAGAAAACTGCCCGCGCGTGACCCGTCCGCGCGTGTCTGGCAGCGGATGCTGTCGGGACGGCGGCTCGACCTCTTGGATCCCTCACCGCTCGACATCGAGATCGCCGATATCGCCCATGGCCTCGCACGTGTCGCGCGCTGGAACGGGCAGACCCGTGGCGCGCATATCTTCTCGGTGGCGCAGCACACGCTTTTGGTCGAAGCCGTCATGCGCGAGCAGACGCCGCGTGTCGATATCCGCCTCCGGCTGGCGGCACTGCTGCACGATGCGCCGGAATATGTCATCGGCGACATGATCTCTCCGTTCAAGGCGGTGCTCGGCGGCGACTACAAGGCGGTGGAAAAGCGCTTGCTGGCGGCCATTCACATCCGCTTCGGACTGCCGCCGGTATTGGCTGATGAAATAACCCGGCAGATCAAGGATGCCGACCGCGGCGCGGCCTATCTTGAGGCCACCGAGCTTGCGGGCTTTGCGCAAGCCGAAGCGAAACGCCTGTTCGGCCGCGACCCCGGCCTCTCCGAGGCAACCCGGGCGGATTACCTCACGCCATGGTCCGCGGCCAAGGCCGAGAAGCGGTTGCTGGCCAGGTTCAAGACATTGCAGACGTAAACGCCGAGGCTTGAATCTGGAGGCTTGAACCGGCTTTCACCACCTCGCGCGCAGGCCTATAATCGACAGAAGCAAAAGGACCACCATGATTCACGTCTGCTCGCTCGCCGCTCTTCCCGACACCGTCAAGGCTACCGGCGCCAGCCACGTCCTCACGGTGATGGCCAACGTCGCTCAGGTGCAGCGGCCGGAATCGGTGCTCCCGGCCAATCATCTGAAAGTTCAGATGGACGACATCACCGAGGAAATGGACGGCTTTGTCGCGCCCTCGGACAGCCATATCGAGCAGGTGCTGAATTTCGTGCGCGGCTGGGACCGCAGCGCGCCGCTGGTGGTGCACTGCTATGCCGGCATCAGCCGCTCGACGGCGAGCGCCTTTGCCGCCGCCTGCGCGCTCAATCCGCATCGCGACGAGATGTCGATCGCGCGACAGATTCGTGCCGCCTCCCCGATCGCCTCGCCGAACCGGTTGATCGTCAGCCTGGCGGACAAGGCGCTGGGACGCGATGGACGGATGCTGCGCGCGCTCGACCAGATGGGCCCGGGCAGCATGATGGTCGAAGGCCGCCCGTTCCGCGTCGATCTCGACTGATGTCCGAGCCTGGCGCCAGATGAGCGAGAAGCCTCTGACGCCGATCGAAATCGGGCTGACCGCCGCCATCGTCGCGATCGAGGGCAATGAGCCGCTGATACTCACCGCATCGGGCAGCGACGGCGACAAGCTCGCCGGACTTCCGTTCGGTCCGTTCGAAGCCGTTGCCCACCGCACCTTCGAAATCGGTCTGCGCGCGTGGGTGGAAGAACAGGCGGGATTGCGGCTCGGTTACGTCGAGCAGCTTTATACGTTCGGCGACCGCGGCCGGCACACCCAGGCCGGCGACACCGGCGCCCATGTCGCATCGATCGGCTATCTCGCGCTCACCCGCGCGGCCGACAACGCCGCGCCGGCGCCCGGCGCGACATTTGAGCCCTGGTACCGCTTTTTCCCATGGGAAGACTGGCGGGAGTCGCGGCCGGGTATCATCGAGCGCGATATCTTTCCCGCGCTCACGAACTGGGCGGCGCAAGCCGAGCAGCCTGACACTGCGCGCGCGCTCAGCCGCAAGGATCGCGTCCGGCTGTATTTCGGCACCGAAGGCGCGCATTGGGACGAGGAGCGCGTGCTCGACCGCTATGAGCTGCTCTATGAAGCCGGATTGGTTGAGGAGGCACGGCGGGACGGACGGCCGGCGGCATTGGCGCGCAAGGCGATCCCTCCCCTCGGCGTATCGATGCGCTTCGATCACCGGCGGATTCTGGCCACGGCGATCGCGCGGCTGCGCGCCAAACTGAAATACCGCCCCGTGGTGTTTGAACTTTTGCCGCCCGAATTCACACTCACTGAACTGCAACGGACCGTGGAAGCGATCTCGGGGCGGCATCTGCACAAGCAGAATTTCCGTCGCCTGGTGGAATCCGGCGCCCTTGTCGAACCGACCGGCGTGATGTCGACACAGACCGGTGGACGGCCCGCGGCGTTGTTTCGTTTTCGTCGTGAGGTGCTACAGGAACGGCCGGCGCCGGGCCTGCGGGTGCGCGGGCGGCGCTGACGGCCGGACGGCACTGCGGCCGGGGCACTGGCGGCCCGGGGCACTGGCGGCCCGGGGGCACTGGCGGCCCGGGGCGCGAGCGTTAGGGGATTTAATGCGGTAAGCCCCGAAGATCGGGCCGATCGCCTGGAGGCTTGATGCTCGATTTTCTGACGTTGGTGATGGCCCTTGTTGCGCTGATTGCTGCATTCAAGGCGTTCAATCAAGTTAGCGTTTTGCGCGCGCGGCTTGAGGCTTTGGAAGCGAACCCATTGCAGGCAAGGCCCGTGCAGACAAGACCTGTGCAAGCAACGCCTGCACAGACGAGATCTGCACCGCCGCCGCTTCCACCACACGATGAGCTTGAGCAGGCTCCCATGGTCGGAGCGCCGGGTGTCGCGGCCGAACAGCCGGCCGCGATCGATGATGCTGAACCGGCCGCCCCGCTCGCGGCGGATCAGGATGCCGCGCCGGGTGACACCATCGGCGGCGCCGCGGCGACACCCCCACTTCCGCCGCTGCCCGGTCCCGGCATCGAAGAACGCATCGGCACCCGCTGGGTGGTGTGGGTCGGCGGCTTGACGCTGGCGCTCGGCGGTTTCTTCATGGTCCGCTATTCGATCGAGGCGGGGCTGCTCGGACCCGGCGTCCGCACCCTTCTGGGCGGAGCGTTCGCGCTGGCCCTGCTGGCCGCCGGCGAATGGACCCGCCGCAAGGAAAGCATCTCCACGATCGCAGCGTTGCCGATCGCCAACATTCCCGCGATGCTCACCGCCGCCGGAACGGCCGTGGCGTTCGCGACGGTTTACGCCGCCTATGCATTATACGGTTTTCTTGTGCCCGCTACCGCATTCATTCTGCTCGGGCTGGTGGCGCTCGGCACGCTCGCCGCGGCCTTGTTGCACGGCCCGGCGCTGGCCGGCCTCGGCATTGCCGCCGCCTTTGTCACGCCGATACTGGTTTCTTCGAACGAGCCGGACTACTGGGCGCTCTACATCTATCTTGCCGTCGTCACCGCGGCCGCATTCGGGCTGGCGCGCATCAGGCTATGGCAGTGGCTGGCGGTCACCACCATCGTGCTGGCGCTGCTATGGACCCTTCCCTGCCTGCAATGCGGGCCCTCGATGCTCGGGCCGCATCTATTCCATGTCGTCGCCGGGTTTGTCCTCGCCGCATTGCTGGTGGTGTGCGGATTCCTGTTCGGCCCGCCCGCCGAGGAAGGCCGCATCGAACCGGTCTCGTCCGGCGCGCTCGCGGCCAGTCTGCTGGGCGCCACGCTGATCGTGCTCGCCAGTTTCCATGCCGATGCCGCCATGATCGCGTTCGCAATTCTGGTGGCCGGCGCCTTGTTCGTGGCGTGGCGCGCACCGTCCGCCACCGGCGCGGTCGGCTTCGCCGCCCTGTTCGTCGCCATCGTGTTTTTCGAATGGGCGGTTCGTGGCAATCCGGACATGCTGGTGCTGCCGGGCGGACCATTGCCCGGCATCGGGCCCAACGCCACCGACGGTTCGGTCTCGCTGCACCTGACGACCGCTGCGATCTTCGCCGCCGGCTTTGGCGTCGCCGGATTCCTGGCGCAAGGCCGTTCGCTCAGCGCCATCATGCCGGTGGTCTGGTCGGCCGCCGCGGTGTTCACGCCGCTGGCCCTGTTGATCTCGCTTTACGCCCGCATCGCCCATCTCGACCGCTCGATTCCCTTCGCGATCCTGGCGGTGATCCTCGCCGCCGCCTATGGTGCTGCGACCGAAGCGCTCGCCCGCCGTGACACGCGGCCGGGCCTTGCGATTTCGACCGCGCTGTTTGCCACCGGCACGCTTGGCGCGCTGGCGCTGGCGCTGACCTTTGCGCTGGAAAGAGGCTGGCTCACGATCGCCCTGGCGTTGATGTCGATGGGCACGGCCTGGATCTCGTTGCAGCGACCGATCCCGTTCCTGCGTTCGCTCTCGGCCATTCTCGCTGGAATCGTAGTGCTGCGGATCGGATACGAGCCGCGCATCGCCGGCGAGGCGGTCGGCACCACGCCGATCTTCAACTGGCTGTTGTGGGGCTATGGCATTCCCGCGCTGTCGTTCTGGGTCGCCAGCATCTTCCTGCGCCGGCGCGGCGACGACGCGCCGCTGCGAACGGTGGAGTCGGCCGCGATCCTGTTCACGGTGCTGCTGGCGTTCATGGAAATTCGCCACGCCATGAACGACGGCAACGTCTATCGCGATATCGCCGGCCTGACCGAGACCGCGCTGCATGTTTGCGTCGCCTTGGCGATGGCGATCGGGTTGGAGCGGCTGCGGATTCGCACCAAGAGCATCATCCACAATGTCAGCGCGGTATTGCTGACGGTGTATGCCGGATTGTTCATCGTGGTCGGGCTGTTGCTCTGGAACAACCCCGCGCTCTGGCGCATCAGCATCGACGGCGCATTCATCAATACCCTTTTGCTCGGCTATGCGATACCGGCGGTGCTCGCCTTGCTGCTGTCCTATGCGGTGGCGGGCCGGCGGTCCGCTGGTTACGCCAATACCATCGCTGCGGGTGCGCTGGTGCTGGCGCTGAGCTATGTGACGCTTGAAATCCGCAGGCTCTATCATGGGCCAGAATTGACCAGCGGCCCCACCGGCGGCGCCGAGCAATATACCTATTCGATCGCCTGGCTGGCGTTCGGCGTGGTGCTGCTCGCCATCGGCATCCTGTTCAATTCGCAACGCGCCCGGCTCGCATCCGCCGTCGTGATCGCGTTGACGATTCTCAAGGCGTTCCTGATCGACATGTCGGAGCTGACGGGGGTCTACCGCGCGCTGTCGTTCATGTGCCTGGGGCTGGTGCTGGTGGCGATCGGCTGGCTGTACCAGCGCATCCTGTTCCGCCGGCAGGCCGCACCGCCCGGCGGAGCGGCTGCCAGCTGAAGCAAACCGCAAACGCCATCAGTCGGTCGTGTGGCGCAGCTCCGGCGCACTTTCCGATTTCGCCGATTCCGATTTGGCAGGCTCGGATTTGACCGGCTCGATTTTCGCGCTCTCGACCGAGGGGGTCTCGACCCGCGCCGTCACCTCGGGCCGCGCCGCAGCAACTGCCCCGGTCTGCTCCGGCGGCTTCAGCGAACGCGGCCGGGCCGCCGCCCGCGCCATCATCATCTGCGCCGCGCCCTGGTGACGGAAATCGCAATAGGCGAAGCCCATGCCCGAGACCGAGCCGCGGAAGTTGCGTTCGTCTTTCTTGTCGAGGTTGAAGCACGGCTCGAACGGGATGCCCTTGATCGACGCGCAGACGGCCTGACCGCGGACCTGAAGCGTATTGCCGGGCAACCGGATATGGCGCACCGGACCTGAGCCGCTGAACTGTACCGCGCCTGCCGCACCGCCATCATCGAGTATGCGGCCTGCGCCGCGGGTGCCATCGAAGCAGGTAAACGCGAACACCTTGCCGCTGACAAACCTGCGGGCCTCTTCGGCGCCCATCATCTGCCCGGCCAGCGCCGGTGCGATCATCGCCCCGGCCGTAAGGACCCCCCACACAAATCGCGCAAGCATGCTGTAACTCCAACTGACCGAGCAGGGGCAACCGCCGACGTCTTTACCCGCTGCTTACCATACCAACCGTGGCAACATTGGAGCAGGTTGGTTGGTAAAGTCTGAACAACGTTAGAGAATTTTTACCACAATTCGGCCCCGGACCTGGCCGGCGAGTATTTTGGCGCCCGCAGCGATCACCCCGTCGAGGTCAATTTCATGAGTAATTTCAGCTAGTTTCGCCCGGTCCAAATCCGTCGCGAGGCGGCTCCAGGCGGCCTTGCGAAGCTCGATCGGGCACATCACCGAATCGATGCCCAACAGACACACACCGCGCAAAATAAACGGCGCCACCGAGGACGGCAGATCCATGCCGGCCGCGAGGCCGCAGGCGGCGATGGCGCCGCGGTACTTGGTCATCGAGAGAAGGTTGGCAAGCGTGGTGGACCCGACGCTGTCGATCCCGCCCGCCCAGCGCTCCTTGGCCAGCGGCTTGGCTGGCCCCGACAGTTCGGCGCGATCGATCACCTCGGCCGCCCCCAGACTTTTCAGGTAGTCGGCCTCCGACACGCGCCCGGTGGATGCGATGACATGGTAGCCGAGTTTCGACAGCACCGCGGTGCGCGACCGAGCCGACGCCGCCTGCGGCGCCGGTGACCACGATCGGACCGTCCTTCGGGGTCAGGCCATGCTTTTCCAGCGCCAGCACCGAAAGCATCGCGGTGTAGCCGGCGGTGCCGATCGCCATCGCATCGCGCGCCGACATGCCTTCGGGCAGGCGCACCAGCCAGTCGCCCTTGACGCGCGCCTTCCCGGCGTAGGCGCCGAGATGGGTCTCGCCCATGCCCCAGCCATTGCAGATCACCTTGTCGCCGGCTTTCCACTGCGGATGCGAGGATTGCTCGACCGTACCTGCCAAGTCGATGCCCGCGATCATCGGAAAGCGCCGCACCACCGGCGCCTTGCCGGTGACGGCAAGGCCGTCCTTGTAGTTCAGCGTCGACCATTCGACCCGAATGGTGACGTCGCCCTCCATCAATTCAGCTTCGTCGAATTGCGTGAGCGCGACGGTGGTGCCTTTTTCGGCCTTGTCGATCCTGATTGCCCTGAACGTTCCCACCACGCACTCCCTGATGCCTGTTTCTTCAATCGATGAACCTTGAACGGTCTATGCCGGTTGTGCAACCGGGCGCGTCACCGGCGCTTCGACGATCGGCAGGTTGATCAGCGCCGACAGCAGGCCGAACAGCACCGACAGCCACCAGATCGGCGTGTACGACCCGAATTTCTCGAACACGATACCGCCGAGCAGTACACCGAGGAAGCCACCGACCTGATGGCTGAAGAAGGCGAAGCCGTACAGCGTCGCCAGCCAGCGGGTCCCGAACATCAGGGCTACCAGGCTCGAGGTCGGCGGCACCGTCGACAGCCAGGTCAGGCCGGTGACGACGCCGAATGCGATCGCGGAGAAAGTGGTGATCGGAAAGGAGATGAAGGCCACGATCGACATCGCACGAGCAAAGTAGATCGCCGAGAGGATATAGCGCTTCGGCAACCTGCTCTGCAGCCATCCGACGCTCAGCGAGCCGACGATGTTGAACAGGCCGATGACGGCGATCACCCAGCCGCCGGTCTGAACCGGCATGCCGCGATCGACCATATAGGCCGGCAGATGCACGGTGATGAACGCGAGCTGAAATCCGCAGGTAAAGAAACCGAGCACCAGCAGCACATAGGACCGGTGGCCGAATGCTTCGGCCAGCGCATGCTTGAATGTCTGCTGGTCGGTCGCGGCGACAGCGCTCGAATCCGAGGTGGGCGTTGCCAGCGCCAGCGACAGCGGCAGCACCAGCAGCATCAAACAGGCAAACACGATCAGGGCCGGTTGCCAGCCGAAATTGTCGAGCATGGCAACACCGAACGGCGCAAACACGAATTGCCCGAACGAGCCCGCCGCGGTGCCGGCCCCCAGCGCGACGCCGCGCCATTCCGGCGGCAGAAGCTTTCCGAACGCCGACAGCACCAGATTGAACGAACAACCGGACAGTCCGAAGCCGATCAAAACGCCGGCGCTGAGATCGAGCGACAGCGGCGTTGAGGCATAGCGCATTGTGATCAGCCCCGCGGCATACATCACCGCGCCGGCCGCGATCACGCGCAGGCTGCCAAACCGGTCGGCGATGGCGCCGGCAAACGGTTGGCCCATTCCCCACAGCAGATTCTGGATCGCCAGCGCCAGACCGAACACATCGCGGCCCCACGAAAACTCGCGGCTCATCGGCTGCATGAAAAAGCCGAAGGTGGAGCGTGGTCCGAATGTCAGCATGCCGATCAGGCAGCCGCACACCACGATCACCAGCGGGGTCCGCCAGCTCGCTGCAGCGGAAGCCAGACGCGGCTTGTCCTCGGTCGCGGTCATCCAGTTCCCCGATGGTTGGTGCGGATCGCACGAGAGATGTCGATGTGCGAGGGGCGAAAATCGCCGGCGGATCAACGCCAGCCGAAATTAATGCATCGGCATGGAAATCCCAACGCCGATATTGGCCAAAGCTTGTGCCGCATTGCAGCGTTGCAAATCACGGCGGGCAGCCGTGACGATTTGGCCGTTTGGCCGCCTAGCGAAGCCACAGGATGCGTGCTATATTCGATTTGCTCGTTATGAGGATAAGTCGATTACCTCTTGGCTGGCCGAACCCTCCGCTGTGCTGCGCGTTGGCTAGAATGGTGACAACGCAGCTCTAAAAACCGCCGGCCCTTGAGGCCGGATTTCTCATAGCCTAATTATGCTCATATTGAGTATATTAGGGATTTCTAAGGAGATCGCCATGCCGATCGCTGGAATCTACGGTCCCGATGATTTCGGAAATCCGCCTCGCGGACATTCCGCGACGCCCGCGCGTTATCGCGTCAATTCCGTTGAACGCGCGCGGGCGCTGCCGATGCCGTCGCTTGCGTGGACGCCCGAGGTCGAACGCGCCACCGCGCATCTTTATGAGCGGGTCAAGACCGTGATTTCGCCGGTCGAGTGGCCGTTCATGGCGCCCTATGTCAAGGCGATCAACGAACTGAAGCAAGCCCGCGGCGCGGTGATCCTGGCGCACAATTATCAAACGCCGGAGATTTTCCATTGCGTCGCCGACATCGGCGGCGACTCGCTGCAGCTTGCGATCGAAGCCACGAAGGTGAAATCCGACATCATCGTGCAGTGCGGCGTGCACTTCATGGCGGAAACGTCGAAGATCCTGAACCCCGACAAGACCGTTCTGATTCCGGATTCGCGCGCCGGCTGCTCGCTGGCCTCGAGCATCACGGGTGCGGATGTGCGGCTGTTGCGCGAGCGCTTTCCCGGCGTGCCGGTGGTGGCCTATGTCAACACCTCGGCCGACGTGAAGGCCGAAGTCGATATCTGCTGCACCTCCTCCAACGCCGTGGAGGTGGTGGAAAGCCTCCATGCGCCGACCGTGATCTTCCTGCCCGACCAGTATCTGGCGAAATATGTCGCCTCGCAGACCGACGTCAAAATCATCGCCTGGAAGGGCGCCTGCGAAGTGCATGAGCGTTTCACCGGCGACGAGCTGCGCGCCTATCGCGAGGCCGATCCGTCGGTGCAGATCATCGCCCATCCGGAGTGCCCGCCCGACGTGCTGGCCGAGGCCGACTTCACCGGCTCAACCGCCCACATGATCAACTGGGTCCGCAACAAGCGTCCGAAGCGCGTGGTGATGATCACCGAATGCTCGATGGCCGACAACGTCCAGGCCGAACTGCCTGACGTCGAGATGGTGCGGCCGTGCAATCTGTGCCCGCACATGAAGCGGATCACGCTGCCCAAGATTCTCGACAGCCTGGTCACCCTGCGTGAGGAAGTCACCATCGATCCGGTCATCGCCGCGAAGGCGCGGCGTTCGGTCGAGCGGATGATCAACCTGAAGAACTGAGTCAATGGAAGATCGAGCCATGGGTAACGCGTTCAAAACTGACCTCACCCGCAACACCAGCGACGTCGTCATTGTCGGCGGCGGCCTCGCCGGACTGTTCTGCGCGCTGAAACTGGCGCCGCGTCCGGTGACGGTGATTTCCGCGGCACCGCTCGGCGAAGGCGCTTCGACGGCGTGGGCGCAAGGTGGCATCGCCGCGGCGGTGGCCGAAGGCGACAGCGCCGAAGCGCACGCCGCCGACACGATCGCAGTCGGCGCCGGCCTGGTCGACGAGGCGGTGGCGCTGGGATTGGCGCGTGAAGCCGGCGCGCGTGTCCACGACCTCTTGCATTACGGTGTTCCGTTCGATCGCGACCTCGAAGGCAAGCTCGCGGTCGGCCGGGAAGCCGCACATTCCGCGCGGCGCATCGTGCATGTGCGTGGCGACATGGCCGGCAAGGCTATTATCGCAGCATTGATCGAAGCGGTGCGCAACACGCCTTCGATCCGGGTGATCGAAGGCACCGTCGCCGAAGCGCTGTTGACCGAGGATGGCGCGGTCACCGGACTGCAATTGCGCGAGGTTGCCGACGCCACCGCGAAACCGGTCTTCGTTGCGTCAGGTGCGGTGGTGCTGGCGACGGGCGGCATCGGGCATCTCTATGCGGTGACGACCAATCCGGCCGAGGCCCGCGGCCTCGGGCTCGCGATCGCCGCGCGCGCCGGCGCCGTGATCGCCGATCCGGAATTCGTGCAGTTTCATCCGACCGCGATCATGGTCGGCCGCGATCCGGCGCCGCTGGCGACCGAAGCGCTGCGCGGCGAAGGCGCGACGTTGATCAACGACCAGCGGCGAGCGCTTCATGCTGGCGCGGCATCCGCTTGCCGAACTCGCGCCCCGCGATGTGGTGGCGCGCGGCGTATTCGCCGAAATTGCCGCCGGCCGCGGCGCGTTCCTCGACGCCACCACCGCGCTCGGCGCGCATTTCGCCGAAAAATTCCCCACCGTCCATGCGAGCTGCATCGCCGCCGGCATCGACCCGGCGACACAGCCGATCCCGGTGGCGCCCGCCGCGCATTATCATATGGGCGGCATCGCGGTTGATACGCATGGCCGCACCTCGCTGAAGGGGCTGTGGGCGGGCGGCGAAGTGTCGTGCACCGGCGCGCATGGCGCCAACCGGCTGGCGTCGAACTCGTTGCTCGAGGCCGTGGTCTATGCCGCGCGCATCGCCGAGGACATCGCGGGCCAGACCATCGCCGCGCCGTCCCGCGCGCCGATCGGCGTTGGTCACGCCGCGAAATTGCGCCATGCCGCCGCTCACCGAGGCAAACCTTCGGGCGATGATGACCTCGCATGTCGGCGTGATCCGCGATGGCGACCGGCTCGCGGAAGCGGTGCGGTCGTTCGCTGACATCGAACGAGACACCGGCAATATCGCGCTGCGCAACATGGCAACCTCAGCGCTGCTGGTGGCGGCGTCGGCCTGGGCGCGGCACGAAAGCCGCGGCGCGCAATATCGCATCGATCATCCCGCCGAAAAGCCGGCGCTGGCGCATCGCACCATGACGACGCTGGCGGCGGCGCGGGATATCGCGGCATCACTATCGGGCCGCATTCCGGCGCGGCCGGCGCAACCCGTGAACGCTTGATTGGAAGCACGCATGTTGGAAACACGCATCATGACGACTTTAGCCTCGCTCCTGCATCCGGAAGCCTTCCTGTCGCCGCTCGTGATCGATGAAGCCGTGCAGCGCGCGCTCAACGAAGATCTCGGACGCGCCGGCGATATCACCTCGATGGCCACCATCCCGGAAGCAACCCACGCCCATGCCATCCTGGTGGCGCGACAATCCGGCGTGATCGCCGGACTGCCGCTGGCGGTTGCGGTGTTTCAAAAGCTGTCGCCCGACATCAGCATCCAGGCTCATTTTCGCGACGGTGCCGTGGTCGCCGCGGGCGTGCAGGTCTTGACGATTTCAGGGCCGGCGCGCGCCGTGCTGACCGGTGAGCGCACCGCGCTGAATTTTGTCGGCCGGCTGTCCGGTATCGCCACCCTCACCGCCGACTATGTCCGCCATACCGCCGGCACCAAAATGCGTATCTGCTGCACCCGCAAGACCACGCCCGGCCTGCGCGCGCTGGAGAAATATGCTGTGCGCTGCGGCGGCGGGTTCAACCACCGTTTCGGGCTCGATGATGCGATCCTGATCAAGGACAACCACATCGCGGTCGCCGGCGGCGTCACCGCCGTGCTGCAGCGCGCGCGGGCGCATACTGGCCATCTGGTTAAGGTCGAGATCGAGGTCGATACGCTGGAGCAACTGCGCGAGGTGCTCGACACCGGTTTGGCCGACGTGGTGCTGCTCGACAATATGAATATCGCCGAGCTGACCGAGGCGGTGAAACTGGCCAGGGAACTGGCCAAGGGGCGCGTGGTGCTGGAGGCGTCCGGCGACGTCACGCAAGGCTCGATCGCGAAGATCGCGGCGACCGGCGTGGACTATGCCTCGTCCGGCGCGCTGACCCATTCGGCGCCGAATTTCGATGTCGCGCTCGATATCGACGCTTGAATCCTAACGCCGGACCGACTTCTCCGATATCTCCGCCGAGCTCTTGGCGGCTCCGGCGAGTTCGGCCGAAATTTCCGCGGTCTGAGCCGGCGTTCCCCAACTCGGCGCTTCGCTGCCGTCACCCCAGGCGCGCGGCCGGTAGAACGTGTGCACGCCGAATTTGTACATTTTCTTCATCTCGCTCACCCAGGACGGGCGCACCCAATAGGCGTGGTAGTGGGTCGACCTGTCCACTTCCGGCAGCCAGAGCTGACCGTCGAGCATCGCCTTGGCATATCCTCTTGGCGCGATCCCACATGTCGGGTTCGCGCACAACTTCGGGATTATTGTCGCAGGCGAAGGTGAACTGGCAGGCCATGTGACGGTGCTTGTTCTGGTAGACCACGCCGCACACCGTGGTCGGATAGAAGCCCGAGAACGCCCGGTTCAGCACCACCTGCGCCACCGCGATCTGGCCGCGCACGGCTTCGCCGCGCGCTTCGAAATAGACCGCTTCGGCGAGGCATTTCTCCGACTTGGCGCGCGCGCTTCTCGTCGAACAGGCCAAGGCGCTCGGCCGGTGACTTGGCGCGCTGATTGTCTGAATTGACTTCGCCCTTGGCGGCGATGCTCTCGCCGCTGGCCGCAGCCTTGGCTGGCTCATCCGCAAGTGACGGCGTCCCCGCTGCCGTTGCCTTCATGTCCGGATCGGGCAGCGCGCCGCCCGGTGACACCACCATCGGCTCCTCGCCGGGCTGCCAGCGCTCCATGCTTTCCGCCGAGGCTCCCAGCGACGAGCTTCCGAAAAACAGGCTCGCGGTCTTCACCGAGAAGCCATCATGCGATGGCGTGGGCTCCAGCGGGATGGCAGCCGCATCGGGCGCTACCTTCAGGTCGTTGAGCGGCTGGGCTTCGAGCGACATCGAGACATCGTATTGCGCAAGCGGCGGCGCACTCAGCGCCGCCTGAAGTTCCGGATCGAGCGAGGCGTGATCGGCAGCGGGCGCAGCATTGGCGGTTTTGGCACCCATCACCGATGCGTTGGATGTCGAGGGATCCTCGTTCGCGGGTGCGGCATTGACCGGAGCTGCCGGCTCGGGCGGGAGCTTGGCGAGGCGATCGCCCTTCAGGGTGCGGTCGACCTTGGGGAATTCCGCCGCCTGATAGCGCTGCGGCGGCTGCGCGATCGGATTGCGCGTCACCGTGCCCGTGATGTCGTTCCGATTGTCGAGGCTGGCGAGTTGAAAGGTCGCGCTCTGCGGCGAAGCGGTCCCGATCGGACGCCCGAAGCTGTAGGTGGCGAGCTGAATGGTGGAGACCGCCGAGAACACACGGTTATGCCAGCGCTCGGCGACACCCGGCTGCCGAGCCAGCAGTGATGCGATATCCTGATATCCGACTTCTGTCGGGATCAATGCGAAGACGCAAAGACCAAGGCCGAAGGACGCGAAACGCGCGCCCTTCGGCCGGTTACGCAACTCTAACATCGATACGCTCACGCAACGCTACACACACAAAGGCGACCGAACCCAGTACTTCCGTGCAATTCGATCTTTTTTGTTGGTATCCAATTTAGGTTGCGAGGGGGTTAACCGGTGGTGCGCGCGGGATACAGGCAAGCAGGCGGCGGGGTTTGCGCCATCACATCGAAAACGTTGGTAAACGGGCGCTCGAACAAAGTGGTAAATATCGCGTCAACAAAAATGATGAAGAAAGTTTTCGAAGCAGCATCCGGTTCCATCGTCATGGCCGGTCTTGTCCCAGCCACGACGTCGTTGATTCTTAGATACGAAACGACTCAGCCTCAGGCCTGGCTGGTAACCGCCTTGCCGAGGGCTGCCTGTGCCGCGGCCAATCGCGCGATCGGCACGCGGTAGGGCGAGCACGAGACGTAATCCAGCCCGATCTCGTGGCAGAATGCGACCGAAGCCGGATCGCCGCCATGCTCGCCGCAAATGCCGACCTTGAGATCGGGGCGGGTCTTGCGCCCGCGCGTAACCCCGATCCTGACCAGTTCGCCGACGCCATCACGGTCAACCGAGATGAACGGATCGATCTCGAGGATTCCCTTGGCGATATAAGTGCCCAGGAATCCCGCGGCGTCATCGCGGCTGATGCCGTAGGTGGTCTGCGTCAGATCGTTGGTGCCGAACGAAAAGAATTCCGCGGTCTTGGCGACCTCGCCGGCCATCAGGCAGGCGCGCGGCAGTTCGATCATGGTGCCGACCTGATAGCTGAGCTTCTTTCCGGTTTCCTTCATCACCGACTGCGCGGTGGCGTCGATCCGCGCCTTGACCAGGTCGAACTCGGTCTTGGTCGCGATCAGCGGCACCATCACCTCGAGGCCGACCGCATTGCCGGTGCGTTTTTCGGCTTCGACCGCGGCCTCGAAGATGGCGCGCGACTGCATCTCGGCGATTTCCGGATAGGCAATTGCGAGCCGGCAACCACGGAAGCCGAGCATCGGGTTGAATTCGGCGAGATCGCGGGCCCGATCGGCCAGCCGCCGCGGATCGGTGTTCATCGCGCGCGCGACTTCCTCGATCTCGGCCTGGGTGTGCGGCAGGAATTCATGCAGCGGCGGATCGAGCAGCCGGATCGTCACCGGCAGGCCCTTCATGATCTCGAACAGCTCGACAAAATCGGCGCGCTGCATCGGCAGCAGCTTCGACAGCGCGGCGCGGCGGGTCTGTTCGTCCTCGGCGAGGATCATCTCGCGCACGGTGCGAATTCGCGTCTCCTCGAAGAACATGTGCTCGGTGCGGCAAAGCCCGATACCTTCGCCGCCGAATTTGATCGCGGTGCGCGCATCCTCCGGCGTGTCGGCATTGACGCGAACGCCGAGCTTGCGCACTGAATCCGCCCAGCCCATCAGCGTGCCGAATTCGCCCGACAGTTTCGGTTCGATCATCGGCATCCGCCCGGCCAGCACCTGACCGAGCGATCCGTCGATGGTGATGACGTCGCCGGTCTTGAAGGTCCGCGAGCCGATGCTCATGGTGCCGCGGCCGTAATCGACGCGGATGGTGCCGCAGCCCGAAACGCAGGGCTTGCCCATGCCGCGCGCCACCACCGCGGCGTGCGAGGTCATGCCGCCGCGCGTGGTCAGGATACCTTCGGCGGCGTGCATGCCGTGAATGTCTTCGGGACTGGTCTCGATCCGCACCAGAATGACCTTGCGGCCATCGGCCTGCAGCTTGGCCGCTTCATCGGACGAGAACACGATCTCGCCGGCGGCCGCACCCGGCGATGCCGGCAGACCGGTCGCGATGACGTCGCGCGTCGCCGAGGGATCGATGGTCGGATGCAGCAATTGGTCGAGCGAGGCGGGGTCGATCCGCGAAACCGCGTCCTTTTTGGAGATCAGGCCCTCATTGGCGAGTTCGACGGCGATGCGCAGCGCCGCTTTGGCGGTGCGCTTGCCGCCGCGGGTCTGCAGCATCCACAGCTTGCCCTGTTCGACCGTGAACTCCATGTCCTGCATGTCGCGGTAATGCTTTTCCAGCAGCGTGTAGATCCGCGTCAATTCCTTGAACGCCTCCGGCATCGCGACTTCCATCGAGGCCTTGTCGGAGCCGGATTCCTGGCGCGCATATTCGGTGATGTCCTGCGGCGTGCGGATACCCGCCACCACGTCTTCGCCCTGCGCGTTGATCAGGAATTCGCCATACAGCTTGCTCTCGCCGGTCGAGGGATTGCGCGTGAACGCAACGCCGGTCGCCGAGGTCTCGCCCATATTGCCGAACACCATCGCCTGCACGTTGACCGCGGTGCCCCAGGATTCCGGAATGTCGTGCAGCCGGCGATAGGTCACCGCGCGCGCGTTCATCCAGGATGAAAACACCGCACCAATCGCGCCCCACAATTGCGCGTGCGCATCCTGCGGGAAATCCTGGCCGGTTTCGCGCGCCACCGCATCCTTGTAGCGCCCGACCACATCGACCCAGTCGTCGCCAGTGAGGTCAGTGTCGAGCGAATAGCCCTGGCCGTCCTTGAAGGTATCGAGAATGTCCTCGAAGTGGTGATGCTCGAAGCCGAGCACCACATCGGAATACATGGTGATGAAGCGGCGATAGCTGTCATAGGCGAAGCGGCGATCGCCGGACATTTCAGCCAGCGCCTCGACCGTCTTGTCGTTGAGACCGAGATTGAGAACGGTATCCATCATGCCCGGCATCGAGGCGCGGCCACCGGAGCGCACCGAAACCAGCAGCGGATTTTTCGCGTCGCCGAACGCCTTGCCGGCAAGCTTGCCGACATGGTCGAGCGCCTTCTCGACCTGCGCCTTCAATTCTTTCGGATAGGATTTGTCGTGCGCGTAAAAGTAAGTGCACACCGACGTCGGAATGGTGAAGCCCGGAGGCACCGGCAGGCCCAGATTGGCCATCTCGGCCAGATTGGCCCCCTTGCCGCCGAGCAAATCGCGCAGGCCTGCTTTGCCTTCGGCCTTGCCGTCGCCGAATGTGAACACCCATTTGCCGGATTTCACAGCCTCTGCCGCGGGCTTGCTCGCGGCCGCCTTACCGGCTGTCTTTGGCGCCGGTTTGGCCGGGCTCTTCTTCAGGGCTTTGCGGGCGGCAGCCGGTGGCGCTGCCTTGGCCCGAGCGGGGACCGATGGCTTTGATTTCGCTACGATTTTCTCTGCGATTTTCTCTGGAATTTTCTTGGGTTTAGCGACGGCTTTGGCCATGACTGCTGATATCCGCAAGGTAGGAAAGGAGATGCGCGCCATACACCACGTTTGGGCGGTTCCGCGCAAGGCGCGAAGCGCCTTTCAACGCTACAGATGAAGCCATCGGAGCAGCCCGAGACCGATCAGGCCGTTGAGAATCAGGAACACCGCGACCACCAGATTGAGCAGCCGCGGCATGATCAGGATCAGCAGGCCTGCAATCACCGACATGACTGGAGAAATGTGAGCGACGGTCAGGGTCATTTGGAAGTGTCTCCGCTGTGGCTGTGATTTTGGCGCTGTGAAACGTCGAATCGAGGGCGGCACTTTATCCGCTCGAGCGGTTCCCCGATAGGAGACGCCCGCGGCTTCATCGGGTTCCCATGCACGCGAAAAAAGCCAAAAATGGCCGCGTATGTGATCGTCCTTTTCGGGGAACGATGCTCCGCGCGATGAATTGGATGCAATTGCGTGCCGGCGCAAGCGGGCGTGCATCATCGCAAAGGAGTTGATCATGCGAAACAGGATACTTGCCATCGCGGTGATCGCAGGCGCCATCAGCGCACCGATCGCGGCGCAGGCGCAGAGCGCGATCACCACCGGCGTGGTTCGTGGCGGCAGCGTGGTCGCGGGCGGCGACTTCGAGGGCATCGCCGTCGATCAGCGTCCGGCGTTCCGCGAATATATCGTACGCGAACGCGTGCCGAACTATACCATTCCCGATCGTGTGATCGTGGGCGGCGTGCTGCCGGACGCCGGCGTCACCACTTACGATGTGCCGCAAACATATGGCGCCACGCCCTATCGCTACACGGTGGTGAACGGCCGGACCGTGCTGGTCGAGCCACGTTCGCGCCGCATCGTTCAGGTGGTCGAATAGGTTGACGCCCTGAACGATTGGTCCGGCAGCCGCAGCGGCGCTCCGGACAAAAAGGCCTCGTCCGGTCCCCCCCGCCGGACGGGGCTTTTCTTTGGGTGGAAAGTACCGTCATTGGAGCGCTGCGAAGCAATCCATGAGGCAACAAGAAAGCAAGAGTGGATTGCTTCGCTTCGCTCGCAACGACGTTGCTCTAATCTCCACATACACGTCCGCGATCTCGCCGCGCATTTCGCGCGAGTTTTGCCATCGACATCCGCCCTTCTGAAGATCAGAGGGCGCAGGGAATGCCGGGCGCCCGATGCGCCCGCAGCCGCGCGTGGAGTGGTAGGTAGCACGCGCGTTAGTCACCACGGTCACGCCGGGTCGCCCGGCATTCCCCGCGCAATGGTTTTACGGTTTCCTCCGCGCTCTCCTTGGTGACCGGGCTTTTTGCCACCATCGCCGGTGAAATGTCTTTCACCGACTTGACGCCAGCGTCGGGGCGTCAGGACCACACGGCTTCGCCGTCCGCAGCTAAGCGCCTTCGTCAATGCGCCGCTCAGCGTCCATCGCATCCCGCCCCGCGTCCGTGACGATCGCGAGCCGCCCCTCTGTGGGACGGGACAGCGACGGGATACGTGAGGTGATTTGGGTCAGGAGGGAACAGAAATATTTTTACGAATAGGGGCTGGACTGGACAGGCAAATCACCAAACAGCCTCGACGGCAAATCACGGCGTTACGGGCTGCGATGACCTCAACACGTCATCACCGGGCTCGACCCGGTGATCCATCCTCTTACGAAGATGGATGGATGCCCAAGTTCGGGCATGACAACAAAGCTCAATCCTGTATCCTGGAAAAATCCGCCACCGCGCGGGTGGCGGCGCGGATTTCATTGAGCAGCTTCAGGCGATTTTCGCGGACTTTCGGATCGTCGTCGTTGACCTTGACCTTGTCAAAGAACGCATCGACCGCCGGGCGCAATTTTGCCATTGCGCCCATCGCGCTCTGCGAAGTCTTCGTTCATCACGGCCACGCTGCTTTCCACCTTCGCCAGGTCGATCGCGTTTGCCAGCGCCTTTTCCTCTGCGAGGCCGTAGAGCGCGAGGCTAGGCTCGCCGCAAAGTCGCTTGTCTTTCTTCTCCTCGATCGCGAGAATATTGTTCGCGCGCTTGGTGCCGGCCAGCAGATTCTTGCCGTCGTCGGTGTCGAGGAATTTTCCAAGCGCCTCGACGCGGCGGACGACCGAATCGAGGAGTATCGTCCTCGACCAAGATCCCGCGCTAATACGGCATCGACGAGATCATGTCGCGCGCCCTGTTCTCGCAGTTGGACTTTGAGCCGGTCGGCGAAGAACAACATTAAATGATCGATCTGGGAGTGCAACATCTAGATATTCCTTGCCATACCAATTTTTCGAACACGCTGTACATCGACAATTGTCCGCAACACCAATTTTTAAGACGGAAGTCCGATTCGAGAATAATCCTGATCACCCCCAGCGCCGCCCGCCGCAGCGCATACGGGTCCTTGCTGCCCGTCGGCTTCTCGTCGATCGCCCAAAACCCCACCAGCGTATCGATCTTGTCCGCCAGCGCCACGGCAATACTCACCGGATCGGTCGGCACGCGATCGGCGGGCCCCTGCGGCTTGTAATGCTCCTCGCTTGCGGCGGCGACGGAGGCATCCTCGCCCTGCGCCAGCGCGTAGTATTTGCCCATCAAACCCTGCAGCTCCGGGAATTCGCCGACGACTTCAGTGAGCAGATCGGCTTTCGCCAGATGCGCCGCGCGTTTGGTCTTTTCGACATCGGCGCCGACGCAGCGGCGCGATTTCAGCGGCCAGGCGTTCGATCCGCGCGATGCGCTCGGCTTGCGTGCCGAGCTTTTCGTGAAACACAATGTTCTCGAATTTCGGCAGCCGGTCTTCGAGTTTTGTCTTCAGATCGGTCTCGTAGAAAAATTTTGCGTCGCTCAATCGCGCGCGGATCACGCGCTCGTTGCCGCCGACGATGGTCTTGCCGCCGTCGGGTGCTTCGATGTTGGCGGTGAGGATGAATTTGTTGGTGAGCTTGCTCGTCGCGGAATCGCTGACCACAAAGCATTTCATGTTGGTGCGGATGGTGGCGCGGATCACCTCGGATGGAATCGAGAGAAATTCCTGCTCGAACGATCCCATCATCACCACCGGCCACTCGACCAGACCAGCGACTTCGTCAAGCAGCGCCTGATCCTCGATCAGCTCAAAGCCTTGCGCGAACGCCAGCTGTCTTCGCGTCGGCCAGAATGATGTCCTTGCGGGCCTGCGGATCGAGCACCACTTTCGCGGCCTTGAGCTTCGCCTCGTAATCCTCGAAGCGGCGCACATTGATCGCCGCCGGCGCCATGAAGCGATGGCCGTAGGTGGTCTGCCCGGCCTCGATGCCGTCAATGGCGAACTTCACGACGTCAGGCTCTTCGGTATCGATGCCGAAAGTAGCTGTGATGGCATGCAGCGGCCGCACCCATTGCAGCGCGCCGGACCGCGCCGAGCGCGCGCCCCAGCGCATCGATTTCGGCCAGGGAAACGTGCGCACGATCACCGGCAGCATGTCGGCGAGCACCTCAAGCGTGGCGCGGCCGGGCTTCTCGATCAGCGCGATATAGAAATCGCCCTTCTTCGGATCGCGCTGGATCTTGGCCTGATCCAGCGAAGTCAACCCCGTGGCTTTAAGAAAGCCGGCGATCGCCGCATCCGGCCCACCGACGCGCGGACCCTTGCGTTCTTCCTTCAGGTCGGACTGCCGCGCCGGAATGCCATGCACGGTCAGCGTCAGCCGCCGCGGCGTGGCAAACGCCCTGGCGCCCTCATAGACCAGCCCTTCGGCAACTAGCTTGTCGGTGACCATGCGGCGCAGATCGTCCGCCGCCTTGGCCTGCATGCGGGCGGGAATTTCCTCGGAGAAGAGTTCGAGCAGGAGATCAGGCATTTGCTATTTTCCACCCTCCCCTTGAAGGGGTCGAGACGAGCGAAGCTCGCTCTCTAGGTCGCCTGCCCTGACGATGCTTTGCATCGTTTGGGACAGGCGGGGTGGGGTGACAGCGATCACGTTATATATCGCCTCTAATACAGCGTCGGTCTTGCTCATCACATCGTTGTTCCAGAACCGTATCACGCGATAGCCTTCTGAGTTCAGCCAGCGCGTTCGGACTTCATCGCGGCGATCATTTGAAAAAACTTAAACGTGCCAGCCGTGGACTTGTGGACAACGCTGCGCGTTGCCCACAGGGTCCACAGCCACAACAACAGACCTGAACGAAACGAGAATTGTGTTACCTATGTCGTCGGTCAAAACTGTTACCTATGTTCCCGGTTGCTCAAGGCGCTCATCGCGTGTTGCTCAGGTCGCCAGCCTGTTGTGCGAGCCATCGCATAGCGGCATCGTCGTCGTACGCTTGCAGGTGCAGAAGAACACTTTTCTGGTTTCCGGCGCGGTGAACTGCATCGGCGAGAATACCGTGCCCTTGTGGCTGCCGTCGCAGAATGGCTGGCTGGCGGACTTGCCACAGGCGCACCACCAGTAATCCTTGCCCGCCTCCACCTCGACCGGGATCGGAGCCCTGCCGCCTATCGCCGGTTGCTCGCTCATGTCGCACCTCCCGCTTCGGTGTGCACCCAGGCTTCGCCGCAGGCTTTCGCCAGCTCGCGCACGCGCATGATGTAGCTTTGCCGCTCGGTCACCGAGATCACGCCGCGCGCGTCGAGCAGGTTGAAGGCGTGGCTGGCCTTGATGCACTGGTCATAGGCCGGCAGCGCCATCAGGTGCTCCTGGCGGTTGCTGCCGCTTTTCCAGCCCACATCGAGATATTTCCGGCAGGCCTGCTCGGCCATCCTGAACTGCTCGAACAGCATCGCGGTGTCGGCATATTCGAAATTGTGCCGGGAATATTCCTGCTCGGCCTGCAGGAACACGTCGCCATACGTGACCTTCTCGTCGCCCTCGCGGCCGTTGAAGTTGAGATCCATGATGCGGTCGACGCCTTGCAGATAGCAGGCGAGACGCTCTAACCCGTAGGTGAGTTCGCCGGCGACCGGAGCGCATTCGACACCCGCGACCTGCTGGAAATAAGTGAACTGCGACACTTCCATGCCGTCGCACCAGCACTCCCACCCGAGCCCCCACGCACCGAGCGTCGGGCTTTCCCAGTCGTCCTCGACAAAGCGGATGTCGTGCAGGCCTGAATCGATGCCGATGGCGGCGAGCGACTTCAGGTACAGTTCCTGAAGGTCCGGCGGCGATGGCTTGATGATCACCTGGAACTGGTAATAGTGCTGCAGCCGGTTGGGGTTTTCGCCGTAGCGGCCGTCCTTCGGCCGGCGCGAGGGCTGCACATAGGCGGCCTTCCACGGCTTTGGCCCCAGCGCGCGCAACGTCGTCGCCGGATGAAACGTTCCCGCCCCCATTTCCATGTCGTAAGGCTGCAGGATTACGCAGCCCTGATCGGCCCAGAACCGCTGCAGAGCCAGAATGAAGCCCTGGAACGAGCGGTCCGGGCGCATATGCGGAGGTAGGGCGTCCATTATCGGGTCAGATCTTTGTTGCGGATCGGCAAGCGCGCGGGACCGTATCGGCGGGGGAACCGATAATCAAGGCAACCCCGGCTACCATCATTAGCAGTTTTCCTCATGGTGAGGAGGCGCACTTGCGCCATCTCGAACCATGGAGCGAGCGGCCTCCTTCGAGACGCCGCGCCAAGTGCGGCTCCTCAGAGTCTGATTGAAAAAGCAGCCAGCATTTCCGCGGCTTTCTACACAGTCATTCCGGGGCGATGCGAAGCATCGAACCCGGAATCTCGAGATTCCGGGTCTGGTCCTTCGGACCATCCCGGAATGACAGCTGATTTCATCGGCTGCTTTTTCAATCAAACTCTCAGGACAAGGGTTTTAGCTGGGTCGATCAGCGCCGGTGTTCGTGATCGGTCGCGATTGGATTGTGAGTAGCGAGAACCGTGCCGTCTTGTATCTCAGAGGCGAGCCGTTAGGCTTCTCTCGATCGCCGGTTCTCAAGGGTGTCCCCCCGCCCTGAGGCCGGCGTATTCGTTTTAGAACCGCAGTTGGTCTGAGTTCAACCTGGGCGGTAAGCGCCGGTGTTGGGGTCCCGCCGCAGCGTCGGGATCTCGCTCGATCGGGCTGCCTCGGCGACGCGCGCCATGCGCGCCTCTTCGAGTTCCCTGTTGACCCTCAGGGCGGTCCGGTAAGCCCAGCGGACCACGGCCAACCCTCCCAGGGCACCCGCAAATGCGATCAGCGGCGGCATCGGTCGATCCTCGTCGTTCATTCGTCAGCCCCCACCGCCATTCTCGCGCAAGCCGGGCCGGCCTGCAATCTGATTATCCGGGACGAAATGGCGCGGGGCTTTTCCCCGCTCAAAACCCGAATTTGGCCCAAATTGCTCGGGTTTCGAGCGCCGAAATCAGCTCATCCGGCAGTCCCCCGATACCGTCCAACTGGCTCAGCGCCGAGGCGCCCGCCGATTTGCGGCCCAGCAGGCCCGACAGCATCCCGGCCGCCGGTGCTACCACCGGCGTCTTGACCTTGTCGCCGTAGCGGGCGCGCAAGGTCGAGCGCATGTCTGCGATGGCGTCCGCAAGACCAAGCGAAACCGAAGTCTCTCCCGCCCAATATTCGCCGGTGAACAGCACCTCGTCAGCGCCCTTGAGCCGGCTTCCCCGGCTCTGTTTCACCAGCGCGATGAAGATGGCGTGGATCTCGCCCTGCAGCGCCTTGACCCGCGCCACGTCATCCGGATTTTCCGGCTTGAACGGATCGAGCATCGCCTTGTGCGCGCCGGCGGTATAGAGCCGCCGCTCGACGCCGATCTTCTTGATCAGTTCCTGAAATCCGAATGACCCGCCGACGACGCCGATCGAGCCCAGGATCGATGAGGGATCGCAGAAGATCTCGTCGCCCGCGCAGGCGATCATATAGCCGCCGGATGCGGCGACATCCTCGACGAACACCAGTACCGGCAGTTTCTTTTCGGCGGCGAGTTGCCGGATCCGCAAATAGATCTGGCGCGATTGCACCGGCGAGCCGCCGGGCGAATTGATCACCAGCGCCACCGCTTTGGCATTCCTGGTGGCGAAAGCCCGCTCCAGCGTGCGGGCGACGCCGGCCAGCGACATGCCGGGCCGCAGCGGCGTCACCGCCCCGATGGTGCCGGACAGCCGGACCACGGGAACGATAGCGGTTCCACGCTGAAAGCGCGCCGGAAGGAATTCCTTCAACCTGTCGACTAGAGCCGGCCATCCCTTGCGATCGCCCGTTTGTTCGGTCATGCCGTTACCTCAGATTTAATCATTTCTTATCACCCGACTGTCATTGAACCGTTGGAATGCCTTTTGCATTGCCCCTTTTTACTGGGCCGCAAGGGTGCAGCGGAGAAAAGAAATGAAAATCTACCTGCTGGTGATGTTGATCGGTACACTTTTAACCGCGATTCACTTCACTTCGACGCCAGAACAGCGCTCCAAGCCGCTTCCATAAGACACTTCCTGTTGGCCGCTCCTGCTCAAAGCGTTGAGCGATTGAGCCGGTTTCAGGGTATCGCCAGCGGCAATACCCCATTCCCGGCCAGCACCTCCTGTACCTGTTTATTGGGCACCGATGGCTGATCATTGAGCATCAGCGCGGCATGCATCCGTGTCGGCGCCTTGCCGCCCTTGCGCGCACGAACCAGCAGCCGGATCGCCGGCGTTGCGGCATCACTGTGGACCGGCAGGACGTCGAGGCTGCCAAAGCCGCGATCGAGTGCTGCCAGCACCTCCGCAAGACCGTCGGCGCGCCAGATCAAGGTGAGGACGCCGCCGGATTTCAGGATTCGGCGGGCGGCGTGAATCCAGTCATCCAGCGTTGCGGACGTCGCGACATGCGCGATCTTTCGCTGCCGGTCCGGCGAAGCCCGGTGCCGCACGGAATCGTTGAATGGCGGGTTCATCAGCACGACATCGGCACTGTCGGGAAACAGACCAGCGGCGGCAAAGGCGTCGGCGGCCGATGTCACGTCCAGCACGACGACATCGGCGGCAATCGCATTTGAAGCAGCGTTGCCGCGCGCCAACCCTGCCAGCTCCGGATCGATCTCGGCCAGAACGAGCTGTATTCCGGGCACGCGTGTGGCGACCGCGAGGCCCGCGGCCCCGACGCCGGCGCCGAAATCAACCACGCGATCGCCCGAACGGGCCAGCGTCGCCGCGGCCAGCAGCATGGCGTCATGGCCGGCGCGATGCCCCGATCGCGGCTGCCGCAGACGCAATCGGCCACCGAGAAATGCATCGTCGGTGAACTCGCCCCGGGATTCGCTCAAGCCCTCACTCATCGGCCCGAAGTTCGTGAGACAGCCCGGCATCGCTGAGAAGCTGACGCGCCTCGCGATTGTCGTCGTCATGCACCAGAATCCGTCGCGGCAGCACCCCGAGGGAACCTTCGATAACGCTCATGTTCTGGTCCAGCACCAGGTGGTGAATATTGGCACCATCCAGCAGCGCGCCGATCGCCGAAACCAGCACCATGTCGTTGGTCCGAACCAATTCCCGCAATGGAGGCTCTCCTTTGTCGTACCGACGTTCGGGCTTTCGCAGGGTATGTCAACCGCATCGTGCCCTTATCGCGCCCCTATCGTGCCCTTGCCGCTTACCCCGGCACTTTCTATTGTTATATGTGCGCTGAGAGCGAATGTGGCAAATGTGGAGACCCGCGTGGCGGTAATTGTACCCTTCGAGAGCCCCTCGGGCGCTTCGATCGATCAGCTGGTCGAGCTCGTCGCCGCCGACATGGAGCGCGTCAACGCCACAATTCTGTCGCGAACCGGTTCCGAAGTCACGATGATCCCCGAGGTCGCCAATCACCTGATTTCCTCAGGCGGCAAGCGGCTGCGGCCGATGCTGACCTTGGCGATGGCCGGTCTTACCGGCTATTCCGGCGACGGCCATATCAAGCTCGCGGCTTCCGTCGAGTTCATGCATACCGCGACCTTGCTGCACGACGACGTGGTCGACGAAAGCGAATTGCGGCGCGGCAAATTGTCCGCGCGCATGCTGTGGGGCAACGAGGCCAGCGTGCTGGTCGGCGACTTCCTGCTCGGCCAGGCCTTTCGCATGATGGTCGAGGTCGGATCCTTGCGCGCGCTCGACATTCTGTCGTCTGCCGCGGCGACCATTGCCGAAGGCGAAGTCATGCAACTCGCCGCGGCAAAGAACACCGCGACCACCGAGGACGAGTATCTCGCCGTGATCCGCGGCAAGACCGCCGAATTGTTCGCGGCGGCCTGCGAGGTCGGCCCGGTGATCGCCAATCGGCCGAAGGCCGAGCAGACCGCCTGCCGCTCGGTCGGCATGAATCTGGGCATCGCGTTTCAGCTGGTGGACGATGTGCTGGATTATGGCGGCAAGGCCGCCAAGCTCGGCAAGAACATCGGCGACGATTTCCGCGAGGGCAAGATCACGCTGCCGGTGGTGCTGGCGTTCCGCCGCGGCAATGACGGCGAGCGGGCGTTCTGGGTCAAGGCGCTGGAGCGAGGTGAGATCGGCGGCGGCGATCTCGATCACGCCATCGGCCTGATGACCAAGCACCGCGCGCTCGAGGACACCATCAACCGCGCCCAGCATTACGGCGCAATGGCGGTGGACGCGCTGGCGCTGTTTCCGGCGTCGGCGATGAAAACCGCGCTCGAGCAGGTGGTGGCGTTCTGTCTGGCGAGATCGCATTAGAAGCAAGACCGCCTTAGAAGCAGGACCGCCGCGTAACGCCTAGCTCAACACCCCGGCATGCACCCACCACTGGGGATGATCGAGCTGGATTTTCTGTGCCGCGCGCTGCGCCTCGGCGGTGTTCTCGAAGATCGCAAAACAGGTTGCGCCGGAGCCCGACATCCGCGCCAGCCAGGCGCCATTGGTGGCGCTGAGTGCGGCGATCACTTCACCGATCACGGGCTGGATGCGCGTGGCCGGCGCTTCCAGATCGTTGGAACTGGCAGCAAGCACCTCCACCCAGTCTTCGACCGAGGCGCCCTTTTCCGGCCAGGCGGGTGCCCGGATCACGTCGCTGGCGCCGACCAGAAGTTCGCCATTGCGCAAGCCCAGCGCCTTGAACACGTCCCTGGTCGCCACGGGAACCCGCGGATTGACCAGCACGCACGGCATGATCGGCAGGCTGAGCGGCAACAGGCTCTCGCCGACGCCGGTCATGTCGCAGGCGCGCGAGGTCAGACACACCGGCACGTCCGCGCCGGTCTCCAGCGCAACATCGAGCAACCGCCTGTCGTCGAGCGCAAGGCCGTTCAATTGCGCCAGTAACCGCAGGGCCGCCGCCGCGTCAGCCGAACCGCCGCCGATACCGGCCGCGACCGGCAACAGCTTGTCCAGCGTAAAGCTGCCGATCTTCAGGCCGGGCACACGCGCGCCGAGCAGATGCGCAGCCTTGAGCACCAGATTGTCCGATGTCTCGCCGCAGGCCTGCGCCAGCGGTCCTGACATTGTCAGATCGAGCGCCGCGCCGGGCGCGAGACTGAGGCGGTCGGCGCAATCGGCGAACGCCACCACGCTCTCAAGCTCGTGATAGCCGTCGACCCGGCGGCCAACCACCCGAAGGGTCAGGTTGACCTTGGCGCGCCCCTCCTCGATCAGCATCGGCGACCAGTCCCAGCCCCTTGATCCGCTATCTGTTTATTTTGACGCGTTTTCTTCACGCGAACCGGTACCCACTTCGCTCGAAAACGCTCTGGGAATCAGCCGCCCTTGCCGTCTTCTTTTTTCTTGTCCGCGGAGGCGGCCGAAGAGGTGTCTTCCGGCAGACCGTTGGCGATCTTGGCCTCGATCTTCGGCAAATCTTCCGGCTCGGGTTTCAGGTCGCGGGCATGGGACCACTGGAACTTGGCTTCCAGGGTGCGGCCGACGCGCCAATAGGCGTCGCCGAGATGGTCGTTGATGGTCGGGTCTTCCGGCTTGAGGTCGATGGCGCGCTCGAGGTTCTTCACCGCATCCTCGTAATTGCCGATGCGGAAATAGGCCCAGCCCAGCGAGTCCACGATGTAGCCGTCATCCGGGCGCTGATCGACGGCGCGCTTGATCATCTTCATGCCTTCGTCGAGATTGATGCCCTGATCGATCCACGAATAGCCGAGATAGTTCAGCACATGCGGCTGCTCGGGCTGCAATTCGAGCGCCTTGCGCATATCGGCTTCGGCCTTGCTCCACTGCTTGGAGCGCTCCTCGCAGATGCCGCGGTAGTAGTAGTAAACCGCGTTGGCCTTGTCTTCGCTGGCCTTGTCGTCGATTTTCGGCAAGGCATCGATGCCTTGCGAATAGGTCACGACGCAATCGGCGAACTTCTTGCGGCCGCGCTCGATATTGCCGAGCGCCATGATGGCTTCGAGGTCCTTGGGATCCTCGGTCGTGACGGTCTTGAGGATCTTGATCGCCTCTTCGCTGCGGTCGGCGGCGTCGAGGTCGGTCGCGAGCTGAATCTGCGCATTGCGCTTCAGCGGCGAAGTCGCTGGCATGCGTTCATAGACCTTGATCGCCATCGCCGGCTTCTTCACCGACTCGTAAAGGTCCGCCAGCGACAATAGCGCCAGCGGATGATTGGGCACGAGGTACAGCGAGAGCTGCAGATAGACCAGCGCGAGGTCTTCGCCGCCGCGGCGGGTCAGCGTGGCGCCGATGCCGTAAAGCGCCTCGGCAGCACCAGCCTGTGCGGAGTCCACCAGCGGCGCCAGCTTCTTGCCGGCCCTGGTGTCGCGCAGGCCTTCCTGCACCAATGGATGCCGCGCCAGCTTCTTGTCGAAGGCCTCATATACCGCTGTTGCCGCCGGCTGATCCTTGTTGCTCGACAGCCAGCGCGCATAGGCGTCCGCGACGCGAAGCATCGAATCGTCGAGCTTGTAGGCCCGTTCCAGGCGCGTGCCGGCGTCCTTTTCCTTGCCGGCGAGTTCGAGGATCATGCCGGAGTGCAGATCCTTGAAGATCGGATACCATTCCGGTCCGGTCAGCTTGTCGATGTTGGCGACCGCCGTCTTGCTGTCGCCGGCGCCGTAGCTGGCCCAGCCCGACAGTAGCGTCGCCACCAGATCGGTGATCGGTCCGCGGATCGACTGATTGACGTTGGCTTGCGCGCTGGCGTACTTCTTTGCCTTCAGATCACGCACGCCGACCACAAGGCGGGCCACGCGATTGGATTTGTCGATCAGCAGAATGCGGTCGGCGAGCTTGACGGCCTCGTCAATATCCCCGTCCGCGAGCGAGGAGATGAAGGCACGGTCGAGCAATTCATTGTTCTTCGGATCGGTGCGAAGCGCCGAACGATAGAACGTCGCCGCCGAACTGGCATCCCGCTCCACGCTGGCATGACGGGCGGCGAGATAGCTGCCCGACATCGTCAGCGATTTCAAATCGTGGCTGGTGGGAAATTGCGCCGAGTTGTCGGCCGGATGATCCGGGGTCTGCGCCGAAAGCGAGCCGGGCACCGCGAGCGCGGTGATGGCGAGTGCGGCAATCGTCAAGCTGCTTAAACGAATGGAAAACATCACGGTTCGCCCTAGCTCCAGGAATTTACGGCAGGAAGGTTGACGACACGATCTCGCGGTCGATCTCGAATGCGAACCCAATCGTCGGCATCAAGCCATCTGACAATGCCGCGTTTGGCGTTCGACCGCAAGGATACGGCAGGGGTACGGGGATGGCTAATCGACTGGCGGCAGGCCCGGTGGCCGCCGATTTTGCCGACTTTGCCTGAAAACCCTTTCAGTGTGGCGGTATCGTGGCCGGCGGTGGGGCGCCGGCCGGCTCACGCAATCGTGGTCACATCGCCTCATAATTGGGTCCGCCGCCACCCTCCGGCGGAACCCAGGTGATGTTGCCGTTCGGGTCTTTTACGTCGCAGGTTTTGCAATGGACGCAATTCTGGGCGTTGATCTGGAAGCGCGGCCCGGCCGTCTCCTCGACCCATTCGTAGACTCCGGCCGGGCAGTAGCGGTTGGAGGGGCCGGCATAGACATCGTGCTCGGACGTCTTCTGCAGGTTCATGTCGGCCACCTTCAGGTGAACCGGCTGATCTTCTTCGTGATTGGTGTTGGACATGAACACGGACGACAGCTTGTCGAACGATATCTTGCCGTCCGGCTTCGGGTAGGCGATCGGGGTGTGGGTCTTCGCCGCATCCAGCGTCTTGCGGTCCGGCTTGGCGTGCGACAACGTGCCGAACAGCGAGGCGCCAAACAGCGTGTTGGTCCACATGTCGAACCCGGAGAACACCATCCCAAGCATGGTGCCGAACTTCGACAGCATGGGCTTGGCATTGCGGACGCGATACAGATCCTTGCCCACCGCGGAATCGCGCCAGGCATTTTCGTAGTCGACGATCTCGTCATTGCTGCGGCCGGCGCCCAGCGCGGCGGCAACATGCTCTGCGGCGAGCATGCCGGTGCCCATGGCGTTGTGCACGCCCTTGATGCGCGGCACGTTAACAAATCCTGCCGCGCAGCCGATCAGCGCACCGCCGGCGAAGGTCAGCCGCGGCACCGACTGATAGCCGCCCTCGGTGATTGCGCGCGCGCCATAGGCGAGCCGCTTGCCGCCCTCGAACACGGTGCGGATCGAGGGATGGGTCTTGAAGCGCTGGAATTCGTCGAACGGCGACAGATATGGATCGTCGTAGTTGAGATGCACGACGAAACCGACCGCGACCTTGTTGTCGTCGTAGTGATAGAGGAACGAGCCGCCACCGGTCGAATCGTTCAGCGGCCAGCCCAAGGTGTGCTGGACCAGGCCCTTCTGGTGCTTGGCGGGATCGATCTCCCAGACTTCCTTCAATCCGATACCGAATTTTGGAGGTTGGCTGTTCGCATCGAGCGAGAATTTCGCGATCAACTGCTTCGTGAGGCTGCCCCGCGCGCCTTCGGCGAACAGCGTGTATTTGCCGAGCAGTTCCATGCCGCGCGTGTAGGACGATTTGTGCGAGCCATCCTTGGCGACGCCCATGTCGCCGGTCGCGATGCCGCGCACCGCGCCCTTGTCGTCGTACAGCACTTCGGTCGCGGCAAATCCCGGATAAATCTCGACGCCGAGCGCCTCGGCCTTGCGCGCCAGCCAGCGGCACACATTGCCGAGCGAGCCGATATAGCAGTGATGATTGTACATCAGCGGCGGCATGATGAAATTCGGCAACCGAAACGTGCCTGCCGCCGTCGCCCAATAGAAGCGGTCGTCCTTGACCTGGGTTTTCAGCGGGCAATCGGCATCCTCGCGCCAATCCGGAACGAGCTTGTCGAGCGACACCGGATCGATCACCGCGCCGGACAGAATATGCGCGCCGACTTCGGAGCCCTTCTCCACCACGACAATCCCGAGATCGGCATTGAGCTGCTTTAGCCGGATCGCGGCCGCGAGGCCCGACGGGCCGGCGCCCACGATCACGACATCGAATTCCATGGATTCGCGCGGAGGAAGCTCTTCAGTGCTCATGAATCTGATCTCAGCCCGGTTGAGAACGTCTCTAAAGCCCGTTTGTTTCCGATTTTCGCCCGAAGAACAACCATGGAATCAGCTCGCGGGGCGTTTCGCTGCGGTGCGATCCATCCTAGATTGACCGGATGCCCATGATCTTGGATGCCCCTTCCAGCCATGACGCCTGACCGCGCGCCCACCATTGCGCAATTGCTCACCTTCTATCTGGAGGCCGGAGTCGACTGTGCGTTGGCGGAGGAACCGGTCAACCGGCTGTCCGATCCCGATATCGTGCCCGCACCTCGCGAAATCCCCGCACCACAGGAAATGCCGCCGCCCCTAATCGTCAGGACACCGCCTGCCGCGACCCCGGTTGCGCGGGGCGAGCCGGCGCCTCTCCCGGAAGCCGCCATCCAGTCGGCGCGAGAAGCGGCACGAACCGCGCCTTCGCTCGATGCGCTGCGTGCGCTGCTGGAAAAATTCGACGGCTGCGCGCTGAAATTCACCGCAACCCGCCTGGTATTCGCTGACGGCAACCCGCAGGCCCGCATCATGTTCGTCGGCGAGGCTCCCGGACGCGAGGAAGACATCGAAGGCCGGCCGTTTGTCGGGCGCTCGGGCCAATTGCTCGACCGCATGATCGCGGCGATCGGGCTTGACCGCAGCAACGCCTACATCGCCAACGTCATTCCATGGCGGCCGCCCGGCAACCGGACGCCGACGCCGCAGGAGACGCAAATCTGCCTGCCGTTCATCCAGCGGCAGATCGAGCTGGTCAATCCGGACGTGCTGGTCACGCTCGGCAATCCCTCGACCCAGACCTTGCTGTCGACGCGCGAGGGCATCATGAAGACCCGAGGGCGCTGGTTCGATTACGATACCGGCACCCGCGTGATCCGCGCGCTGGCCACCTTCCACCCGGCCTATCTCTTGCGCTCGCCGTCCTACAAGAAGATGGCCTGGCAGGATTTGCGTTCGATCGCGAAGGCGCTCGAACAAAGAAGCTCTCCCTCATCATGAGGAGCACGCGTCAGCGTGCGTCTCGAAGGATGGCCGCGCACCTCATTGCCACGCCTCGGTGTGGCGGCGCCGTGAGGTCCTACGCGTCGTTCGCGGCGTTGCCGGAAACCTGCGTCAGCGAATAGCGGCGCGCCAAAACTTTCGCCAGCCACTCGCGTTCGACTTCGGTTGCGGTTTGCGCGAGGTCGAGGCGCGAGGCGTCAAGGTCCAGCGTCAGCCGGTTGCCGGTCTCGGTTTCGCGCAGTCGTAGTGATTGAAGTTGCTTGCGCTCGATCTCGGCGCGTACCCGCGCTGGAAACATTGAGCGCCAGGCGCTGAACGGGTTCTGGTTACGCCTGTAAGAATTGAACTGCGGCGGCGCGACACCGGAATCATAGCCGACGCTGTTTCGTCGCAGCGTCAGGGTTTCCGGTACCGAGGGGCGCAAAATCCGGAACAGCGTGTAGGCTACGGCGATCCCGGCCAGGGTCCAGGCGCCCAACCAGAGAAACAGGAAGGCCGGCGCGTTTCCGGCCATTATTTTCGAGGCCGCGTCGCGAAATCCCATTTGCCACATGCCGAGCCAGAACAGCATGAACAGGCCGATGAAATAACGGCTGACGCCGCCGGCGATGGGAAGAACGATGACCGGATCCCCGGTGTCCTCAGCAACCGAAATCTTCGAACCTGCCGGCGGATTCATATCCATTTAATGCCCCAGTTCTGAAATTGCCGAACTCAAAATAATCCAAAATAAAATCACTGCGCCTTCGGCCGCACGATCCCCCATCCGATCCGCAACAGCGGCTGCCGGCCGTTCACCAGCCACTCGAACGCGCGCGGCACTTCCGGCACCAGGCCGGGAAAACGCCGCGCGATATCTGCAGGCGGCGTGCCGTCGGTGTCGGATGCGCGCCATACCACGACGCCGCCGGACTGATTGAATTTCTCCATCGTCAGCCATGGCGTCCGTTCCGGCGCGGCGTCGAGAAACAGATGCGGCCGTCCGGCATCCAGTGAGATCAGGCTCGCAAGCTGCGTGTCGCCGGTCACGGCCCGCAGCGGCCGGTTGGTGCGCCGCTCAAAGCTGTCGCCGAAAAAGCGCGCGATCGCGGTTGCCGGCAGCGACGTCGTCACCCCGGAACTACTGGTCCATGGCAGCAACCACGTCATCGCGATCACCGCGAGCGCGGGTGCTACAACGGCGAATGCCCAGACCGAGCGCAGGATTCGCTGACGCCGCAACTGGACGAGGTCGCCGGTCGCGACGATCACGGCCAGTCCCGACAGCAGCAAGGCGATGCCGGTCCCGCCCGCGACATAGTCGAGATTGAACAGGCCGGAGATGAGACTGCCCGCCAGCGCCGGAGCGAGAGCGAAGAAATAAACAAAGTCGCGCGCCAGCGGATCGACCGGCGGCCGGTAGATGATCGGCGCGTCTTCCGGATTGCGGCTGAACCAGCCGGAGTTGAGCGCCACCAGCACGACGATGCCGGACATCGCCAGCAGCAAGCCGCCAAGCAGTGCGGCCCAATGCCGGGCCCTGCCGCTCAACTCGGCGACTTCAGGCCATGGTGGCATTGCCAGAGCGTCGGCGCGGATCAGCCAGATCAGATAGGGCAATACCAGCACCCCGATCACGAGCAGCGCGAAAAAAGGATCGAACGACATCAGCGTTCGCCGCCCGCGCCGGGTGGCGAGCGCAAATCCGGCAACCAGCAGCAACAGGCCGATCGCAGCCGACGTCGTCAGCAGCAAAAGTCCGGCTTCGATCGACCATCCGAACCAGGCATTGCGGCGGCCCTGGCCGATCAACTGCCAGGAATGTAACAACAGAAGCGCCCAGAGCGGGCGCGCCAGCACCAGCGGGCCGAATTCGCCGCTGGACCAATCGAACGCCACCACCGTCATCGTCAGCAATACCGCGAGCACCGCCTGTTGGCTGCCGACGACGGCGCGCGACAGCAGATACAGCGTCCAGAACGTGGCGACCCCACAAAGCTGCGCCAGCAGATAGACGCCAAGGATGTGATTGCCGGCGGCGCGGAAAGCGATATCGGCGAGCCAAAACGCCAGCGGCGGACCCAGAACAGTGCCGACCTGGTATTCCCTGCCATAGGCGAGCACGATGGCAAGATCGCCGGGCGGACTTCGATAGAGCAGCATCGCCAGGACCAGCCACAGCGTCGCCTGAAACAGCGCCACAAGCCAGACCACCAGCCGCGGCCGGGCGCGGATCAGTTCGATAATCAGCGAGGTGAAACGCATGAAACGTCCGAAATGCCCAAACGGGCCTGTAGGCCGGACCGGTAGCCTGTTTGATCTCGCAGGTGTGATAGAGCGCGTCGGCCACCGAGGCAACCACGTCAGACGCCGGCGGCAGAAACCTCGATCGCATCCCGGACGGCTTCTGCCGGGATCACCTTGTCTTCGATCGCTTGGTCCCGGATCACCTGGTCCCGGATCACTTGGTCCCGGATCGTCATGTCTTCGACGCTCATCGCCTGATGTTTTTCCCGGGCCGCGGCGACAGGTGCAAAGAACCGGCGGTGATGCACGGTCGGCCCCAGCCGGTTCAGCGCCGCCAGATGCTCCGGCACGCCATAGCCCTTGTGGGACTCAAAACCGTAGCCCGGGCAATCCTGCGCCAGCTTGCACATCAGGCGGTCGCGCGCGACCTTGGCGATGATCGAGGCAGCCGCGATCGAGAGCACCAGCCCGTCGCCGCCGATCACGGCGTCGCAGTCGCATGGCGTATCGAGCCGGTCGCGGCCGTCCACGAACACATGTCTGGGCATTTCCGGCAGCGCATGCACCGCCCGCGCCAGCGCCCACAGCGACGCGCGCAGGATATTGTCGCGATCGATCCGCGCCGGCGAGGCAAAGGCGACCGCGAACGACGCGGTCGCGCAGATTTCCTCGAACAACTCCTCGCGGCGCTCCGGCGTCAGCCGCTTGGAATCGTCGATCCCCTTCGGGATTCGCTTCGGATCGAGCACGACTGCCGCGGCTACCACCGGGCCGGCCAGCGGACCGCGCCCGGCCTCGTCGCAGCCGGCCACCGGCCAGACGCCGCGCTTGATCAGCGCGCGCTCCCGCCGAAAGCTCGGCGGCGCCACCGCGATCACGCCTTTTGGCAGCCTGGCTTGCTCTTTTGCGGATTTATCGCGAATCATGCGGGGATGGTGCGCAAGCAGCCGCCACCGCACAACGAAAAAATCGATCTATGCCCGCTGTTCGCGGGCCCCTTAACCCGCCCTTGCGCGCCATGCATCGATATCGATGCAGAAAACGCTGCGGTTGGCGCGGCCGGGTTCCACGACGTCCTTGATATGCCGCATGCCGAGCTTTTGCAGCGCGTGGATCGATGGCTGGTTTTGCGGATCGGCCAGCCCCAGCAACCGGCGGCAGTTGAGCTGCTCAAACCCGAACCTGAGTTGCCCCTCGCCGATCTCGGTGGCAATCCCCCTGCCCCAGGCGTGACGGGCGAGCACGAACCCGATCTCGAGGTCTTGCGCCCCCAATGCTTCGCAGGGAAACAGACCCGCAAAGCCGATGATGTCGCCGGCTGGCCGTTCAGTCAGGATCGCTATCCCGGTAAGGCTGTCGCCGAAGGTGAAGAACTTTCGCATCACCGCTTCGGCCGCCTCTTTCGACATCGGTCCGTGAAAAACGTAACGCATCACATCGCCGTCACCCAAAATCCGCTGCCACATGATCGGGATATCCGGCTCGGTGGCCGTGCGCAGGATCAGGCGGGGCGTCGTCAAAATAACGACCGGCTGCTCTTGCAGTACTGGCGCGGCTTTATCGTCCATCACCCCGCAATACGGCAATTCGGGCGCGGAGAGAAGTTATGCGCCGGTTCAATCCGGCAAATGAACGCGACGGTCGTCGCCGACTTCGATGTTGGGCGCAACAACGACTTCCCAGGGGTGACCGTCGGGATCGGCAAAATATCCGGAATAGCCGCCGTAATCGGTCTCGTGCGCTGATTTCAGGAGCGCCGCGCCTTTTGAAATCGCGAATGCCAGCACCGCATCGACCTCCTCCGTCGTGCGGCAATTCCAGGCCAGCGTCGCCCCGCGAAACGCCTGCGGTCGCGGATGTTCAGGCAGCGTGACATCCTGCGCCAACTGATCCCATGGAAAAAGCCCAAGCGCAGTGCCGCCGGTTTCGAAGAACGCGACGACTTCGCCCGTTGCGCGAAACTTGCGCGCAAAACCCAGCGCCTCGTAAAACGCTATGCTGGCGCGCATATCGCCGACGCCGAGCGTAATCATGGTGAGGCGGGGAATCGGGACCTGTAATTCGTTTCTCATGCCCCTGCTCCTTCATTCGTCAGAGGAGCGAAGCGACGAAGCAATCCATCCTCGCTTTGTGGCGCTATGGATTGCTTCGCTTCGCTCGCAATGACGGAGACGACATCGTTCTAAAACAAACTCAACTGCTGGCCGCTGCGCTTCGGCCGCGCGAAATGGTCGGTGGTCAATTTCGAGCGTCGTTTGTTGAGCCCGAGCTTCTCGCAGGCGATCTCGAACCGGCGTCCGATCATCCAGGCCATCGGCCCGGTGCCCTTCATCCGCGATCCCCACTGCGAATCGTAGTCGCGGCCGCCGCGCATGTCGCGGATCAGCGTAAAAACGTGGCGGTAGCGGTCTGGATAATTCGCCATCAGCCATTCGCGGAACAGGTCGCGCACCTCCAGCGGCAGCCGTAGCAGCACGTAGCTCGCCTCCTTCACTCCGGCATGCGCCGCCGCATCCAGAATCCGCTCGATCTCGGAATCGTTCAGCGCCGGAATGACCGGAGCCACCATGACGGTGGTTGGGATTCCAGCCTCCGTCAGTTGCCGCAGCGCCTCGAGCCGCCGCGGCGGCGTCGAGGCGCGCGGCTCCATGGTGCGCGCGAGCTTCGGATCGAGTGTCGTGACCGAAAGGGCGACCTTGGCCAGGTTGCGTTTGGCCATCCGCGCCAGGATGTCGATGTCGCGGGTCACCAGCGCCGACTTGGTGACGATGCCGACGGGGTGTGAGGCGCGCTCCAGCACTTCGAGAATGCCGCGCATGATCTTCCGTTCGCGCTCGATCGGCTGATAGGGATCGGTGTTGGTGCCGATCGCGATCATGCGCGGCTCGTAATCCTGCGCCGCCAGTTCCTTCTCCAGAAGCTGCGGCGCGTCGGGCTTGGCGAACAGTCTGGATTCGAAATCGAGCCCCGGCGACAGGCCGAGAAAGGCATGGGTCGGCCGCGCGAAGCAGTAGACGCAGCCATGCTCGCAGCCCCGGTAAGGGTTGATCGAGCGGTCGAAGCCGATATCGGGCGAATCGTTGCGGGTAATGACCTTGCGCGCGGTATCGACCGAGACCGTGGTCTTGAACGGCGGCAGTTCATCGAGGCTCTGCCAGCCGTCGTCGAATGCGACCCGCGCTTCGGCCTCGAAGCGCCCGCTGTCATTGGATTGCGCGCCGCGGCCGCGCCGTCTTTCGCGCTCGATCGCAACGGCGATTTCGGGAAAAGGGGAAAGCGCACCCGCCGGTTCGGAGGGCGCCGTGACCGGCGGGTGCTTGAGGGCATGTGAGGATGCTCGGCTCATGCTCCGTACATAGCACGTCATGAGAACAAATCAAGAACAATGGCGCAGCCCTCCACAACCAAAAAGGGCGAGCCGCATTCAACGGCCGAGCGGCGCGCCTGCCGCAAAAAGCTGCAACCGGAAGGCTGATTTGGATATGACAAGATGATAACAGTGCGGCGCTTTCCTCGCCTTACCAAGAGACCTCAATGCTGAGTGTCGTCATCGCCACCGAAGGCGTCGAACAGACCGCCGTTGCAACGCTGGCAGCCCTTGTGCCGGGTGCGGCGGCCGGCGTGGTGCGCGAGGTGCTGCTGGTCGACCGGGCCGGCACCGGCGTCATCGAGCGGGTCGCCGACGTCGCGGGCTGCCGCTTCCTGCGCTTTGAGGGAACGCATGCGGCGGCGCTGGCGGCCGGCGCCCGCCAGGCCCGCTCGCCATGGCTGATGTTCCTGCATGCCGGCGCCGTGCTGGACCAGGGCTGGATCGACGAGGCCGTGCAATTTATCCAGCGGGTCTCGACCAGCGACAAACCCCGCGCCGGAATCTTCCGCTATGCCCGCTCGCCCTATGCGGATCCGAGCCTTCGCGACGGCTTCAAATTCGTTGCCCGGATGATCGCCGGGCCCTCGGCCGAACAGGGCCTGCTGATCGCAAAGGATCATTACGAACGGCTGGGCGGCTATGCGCCGGACGTCCGCCGCTCCGAGGCCAAACTGCTGCGGCGGCTCGGCCGCTCGTCGCGCACCCTGCTGCGCAGCCGGATCATGGTGGCGTGAGGTGAGCATCCATATGCTTGCCAAAGTCAAATAATTATTTGACAATGGCAATTATCAGGATGCGCCATGTCCCAGCCAAATTCCGACAGCCAGATATCCGCGGTGCGGGCCTTCAACCGCTTCTACACCCGCAAGCTCGGCGTGCTCGATCAGCAACTCCTGAAAAGCCCGTTCTCGCTGAGCGAGGCGCGGGTGTTGTACGAGATCGCGAACCGGGAAGACCTGACCGCCAAGGAAATCGGCATCGGGCTTGGCCTCGATCCCGG
Source organism: uncultured Pseudomonadota bacterium (assembly GCA_963819325.1). Taxonomy (GTDB): domain Bacteria; phylum Pseudomonadota; class Alphaproteobacteria; order Rhizobiales; family Xanthobacteraceae; genus Bradyrhizobium. The sequence goes on along the minus strand of CAWFVT010000011.1, from coordinate 73,682 downwards.
CTATCTCTCCAGGATGATCCAGAATTTCGACGACAGCGGGCTCGTTACCCGAAAGCCGCTGGCCTCGGACCGGCGGCAACACAGGCTCAGTCTCACCGCCAAGGGCCGCCGGGCTTTCGACAAACTCAATCGCAGTTCGCACGACGATGTCGCCGCCATGCTCGCAGCGCTGCCGGATGGTGGCCGCGAACGGCTGATCGGGGCGATGGCCGTGATCGAAAACCTGCTCGGCGCATCCGGCCCCTCACCTCGGCCTGCTATCCTGCGAGGCCCGCGCCCGGGCGACATGGGATGGGTGGTGCAGAGCCATGGTTCGCTCTATGCCCGCGAATACGGCTTCGATTCCTCGTTCGAAAGCCTGGTTGCGGAAATATCAGCGAAATTTCTCGCCTCGTTCGACGCTTCGCGAGAGCGTTGCTGGATCGCCGAACTCGACGGCGCCCCGGTCGGCTCGGTATTTCTGGTCCGGCACAGCGACGATGTCGCCAAACTGCGGCTGCTGCTGGTCGATCCGGCCGGGCGCGGACATGGGTTGGGCCAGCGGCTGGTCGCCGAATGCGTGAGCTTTGCGCGGCAGTGCGGCTATCGCAAAATCACGCTGTGGACCCAGAGCATCCTGGTCGCCGCCCGCAGGATTTATCAGGACGCCGGATTCGTGCTGGTTGGCACCGAGCCGCATCGCAGTTTCGGCCAAAGCCTGACCGGCGAGACCTGGGAGCTGGAGCTGTGATTTTCTCTCGTCATTCCGGGGCGTGAGCCCTTGCGAGCGAGCCCGGAATCCATAACCCCCGGTGTTCAAGTTCGGCGCTGAACGCTGTCACGGGGCGTATGGATTCCGGGCCTGCGCCAAGAGGCGCATCCCGGAATGGCGATCAGGCCGACGCACCTTGCGCCTTCGGGCGCCGCAAATGCTCGTCCAGGCGCGGCATGATCTCGACGAAGTTGCACGGCTTGGTCCGGTAATCGAGCTGAGCGGCGAGGATGCCGTCCCATCCGTCGCGGCAGGCGCCCGGCGACCCCGGCAGGCAGAAGATGAAGGTTGAGCCGGCGACGCCGGCCGTGGCGCGGCTCTGGATCGTCGAGGTGCCGATCTTGGCGTAGCTCAGCATATGGAACGCGATCGAAAAGCCGTCCATCCGCTTTTCGAACAGCGGCTCGATCGCCTCCGGCGTCACGTCGCGGCCGGTGAAACCGGTGCCGCCGGTCGTGATAACAACGTCGACACCGGCGTCGGCGATCCATCGCTTGATGATGATGCGGATCGCATCGACGTCATCGACGATGATCTCTCGCGCCGCCAGCGTGTGGCCGGCGTCGACGAGGCGTTCGGCCAGCGTGGTTCCGGACTTGTCGTTCTCCAGCGAACGGGTATCCGAGATCGTCAGCACCGCGATGTTGAGCGGCAGGAAGGCTCTGGTCTCGTCGATCGAGGACATGGGTTGCTCTCTCGCTCCCTCTCCCGCTTGCGGGGGAGGGTTTGTTGTGGGGGTGCCGCCGCGAGTTGGAGCGCTGGTGTGGAGAGAGCCCCACCCGCCTCGCATCTGACGATGCGAGGCGACCTCCCCCGCAAGCGGGAGAGGCGAGCCGAGCTCGCGGCTACGCCCCGCGATTAACCGGCCTTGACTATCATCAGTTGAACGTATTGCAGGCCTGCACCGTGCCCTGCTGGTAGCCGATCATGAACCATTGCTTTCGTTGCGCCGCCGAGCCGTGCGTAAAGGAATCCGGCACCACGCGTCCCGTGGCTTGCCGCTGCAGCGTGTCGTCGCCGATCGCGGTCGCTGTCGTCAGCGCGGCATCGATGTCGCCCGCTTCCAGGAAGCCCGGACGCTTCTTCTCCTCGCGGTTGACCCAGACGCCCGACAGGCAATCGGCTTGCAACTCCACCCTCACCTGCAAGGCGTTGGCGCCCGCCTTGTCGCCGACCGCCCGTAGCTGCTGCTGTTGCTCCGTCACCTTCGGCAGGATGCCGAGCAGGTTCTGGATGTGATGGCCCGCCTCATGGGCAATGATGTAGGCCGCGGTGAACTTACAGGCATTGCCCGAACAGCCGCGAAACCGCGTCTCGACGTCACGGAAAAATCCGGTATCGAGGAAAATCTTCTGGTCCGGCGGGCAGTAGAACGGGCCCATCGCCGATTGCGCCATGCCGCAGCGCCCGCCATTGGTGACGTTGCGAAACAGCACGATGCGCGGACCCCTGTAGGTTTGCCCGCTGGCCTGGAAGATTTCGCTCCAGCGATCGTCGATCTCGCCGAGGATGCCGGCGATCATGCCGCCCATCTCGTCGGTCGGCGCGCCGGATTTGGCGGGTGCCGAACGGCGATCGGTCTGAACGGTCGGCGATTGGCCGCCGGTGAGAATTTGCGCGCCGCCGATCAGGATGCGCGGATCGATGCCGAAGGCGTAACCGACAAGGCCGAGCACGATGAGGGTGCCGATGCCGAGCCCGCCGCCGCCGATCGGAAGCCCAAAGCCGCCGCCACCACCACCGAAGCCGCCGCCACTGTCGTCGCGACGGTCTTCGATGTCGTCGCTGCGACGGAAATCATCGTAACGCATGGCGCTGTTCCCTCATTCCAACTCCGACTTGCCAACTTGCCAACTTGCCGCAACCGGATGCCGGTATCCAAGTCAGGCACACGTAAAATTTCCATTCCATTAATCAATAACCCGCCCGGCAAAAATTGCCTAGCGTGAAAGAATTACCCGGTTAAGTCGATTTTTACTTTGGCCCGTCAATGTATCGCCAGTCGGTTGTTTGGTCCCGCGTCGCCGGCTGCGTCGCCTGAGTCAGAGTATTTGAGTCATGGTTGTGTCGCGTCGCGGGGCGTCTGCAAAGGCGCCCCGCACTCAATTTGAGTCCCATCCGAGTGCCCGTATCGTCGTTGGCGATTGCGTCGCCGAGATGTCGAAATTACCGGCCGGATCGGTCGATCTGGTGTTCGCAGATCCCCCCTACAACCTGCAGCTCAAGGGCGATCTCAAGCGTCCCGACGAATCACACGTCGATGCCGTGAACAACGACTGGGACAAGTTCTCATCCTTCGCCGCCTATGACGATTTCACCCGCGCCTGGCTCCTGGCCTGCCGCCGCGTCATGAAACCGTCGGCGACGCTGTGGGTGATCGGCTCCTACCACAATATTTTCCGCGTCGGCTCGATCATGCAGGACCTCGGCTTCTGGGTCCTCAACGACATTGTCTGGCGCAAGACCAATCCGATGCCGAATTTCCGCGGCCGCCGCTTCACCAATGCCCACGAAACCATGATCTGGGCCGCGCGCGACGAGAAGGCCAAGGGCTACACGTTCAACTACGAAGCCCTGAAGGCCGCCAACGAGGACGTGCAGGCGCGTTCCGACTGGCTGATCCCGCTGTGCACCGGCGACGAGCGCCTCAAGGGCAAGGACGGCAAGAAAGTCCACCCGACCCAGAAGCCGGAAGGCCTGCTGGCGCGGGTGCTGCTGTCGTCCTCGAAGCCAGGCGATCTCGTGATCGATCCGTTCAACGGCACCGGCACCACAGGTGCGGTCGCCAAACGTCTCGGCCGCAACTATATCGGCTTCGAACGCGACCCAAGCTACGCGACCGCGGCGCAAGCCCGCATTGCCGCGATCGAGCCGTTGCCGGAAGCAACGCTGGCGCCGTTCATGACCGCGCGCGACGCGCCGCGGGTGGCATTCTCCGAACTGATCGAGCGCGGCATGATTTCGCCCGGCACAAAGCTGGTCGATTCCCGGAAGCGCCACGGCGCCCTGGTGCGCGCCGACGGCGCCATCATGCTCGGCGACAAGGTCGGCTCGATCCATCGCATCGGCGCGGTGGCGCAAGGCTCGGGCGCCTGCAACGGCTGGACCTTCTGGCACATCGAGACCAGCAAGGGCCTGCGGCTGATCGACGAACTGCGCGCCGAAATCCGCTCCGGAATGGCTGCGGGTTAGTTTCCTTACCGCACATCTTGCGCGGCTGCCGTAGTTGCACGGCTGCCCTCACGAACTCGTCGGTTGCGCGCCTCGCAAAATTTGCGCATGGACAAGCTGTCTGCGGCGTTGCCGCTGCGTCCCGATTTTTTCGACAACAAGCAACGAGGGAGAATATTCCGATGCTGAAATTTTATTTCAACGGCGCGCCGAACCCCAACAAGATCGCGCTTTTCCTCGAAGAATCCGGACTTCCCTACGAGCCGGTGCCGGTCGATACCCGCAAGGGCGATCAGTTCAAGCCGGAATTCCTTAAAGTCAATCCCAACGGCAAGGTGCCGGCGATCGACGATAACGGCGTGTTCGTGTTCGACAGCAACGCCATCCTGCTTTATCTCGGCGAGAAAACCGGCAAATTCCTGGCCCCGAACACCCCCGCCAACCGCGCCCAGACGCTGTCATGGCTGATGTTCGTCGCCACCGGCGTCGGCCCCTATTCCGGCCAGGCGGTGCATTTCAAGCATGCGGCCCCGAAGGACCTGGAATACGCGCATAACCGCTACCAGTACGAAGCGCATCGCCACTATAAGATTCTCGACGATCATCTCGCCAAGAGCCGCTATATGGTCGGCGATACTTACACGATCGTCGACATGGCGCTCTGGGGCTGGGCGCGTCTTGCGCCGTTCGTGCTCGGCGAAGATGTGTTTGCAAAATATCCCAACGTGAAACGGCTGGTCGATGAGGTCTCGGCGCGGCCGGCAGCAACACGGGCGATCGCGCTAAAGGACAAGTTCACCTTCAAGGCGGACATGGACGAAGAGGCCAAGCACATCATGTTCGGCCATCTCAAGACCAAGGCGGCCTGATCGCGCGCGCTTCTCGGCAGGATGCCCCCGGACCGGATCCGGGGGCATTTTGTTTTCCGCTGGCTCTCAGACCGCAGCCGGCGCCCGGGACGCCGGAAACTTTCCCAAGACCCGCTCGCACAGGGTGGAGTCCTGGTACTCCCTGATTTCGCGAATTTTGCCGTTCTCGATCCGGTAGATCAGGCAATAATGATTGTCGTAGCGCTCGCCGGCGTGGGTCACCATGTCGCCCCGCGCCTCCACCGCGACCCATTCATCGTCGGCGATAAACCGAAACGGGACGGTACGGCGCTGCTTCAGCAACGAAGCCACGTAGCCGTAGAGGTCACGAAGCACCGATTCCTTGCCGTGAAAGGTCTGCGACCAGGAGTACTGGCCCGTGACGGTCATGGTGACGTCGTCGGCGAGGCTGTCGGCGTACAAGGCCCGGTCGCCGGCCGCAACACCGGCGAAAATGGTCTGCATCAATTTCCTGTTTTCAGCGGCGCCCATTGCGAATTCTCCATTGCAAGCGTGATACGGCATCATGGCCTCGTCCGGCATCATTCTTCCAATCGATAGTTGGTATGATATATATTCGGCTGATGAATTTAGCCGCGCTCGATCTCAACCTTCTGGTCGCGCTGGACGCGCTGCTGCTCGAGGCCAATGTCAGCCGGGCGGCGATGCGGATCGGCCTGTCGCAGCCGGCCGCGAGCCATGCGCTGCAGCGGCTGCGCGATGTGCTCGGCGATCCGCTGTTGGTGCGTGTCGGCGCCCGGATGGAATTGACGCCCCGCGCCCAGGCGCTGCGCGGGCCGCTGGCGCAGGCGCTCGATCAGGTGCGCGGGCTGTTCATTCCGGACGATTTCGACGCGCTGAGCAGCGAGCGGCGCTTTCGCCTGATGATGCCCGATCTTGCCGTGGAGCTTCTGGTGCCGCGCTTGATGGAGAAGATCACCGCGCGGGCGCCGAACGTCCGGCTCGACATCGTGCCCTGGCGCGGCTCCGCGATCGTCACAGCCGAGTTTGCGCGCACCCTCGACATGGTCATCAGCATCGGTAACGCCTTCAAGGGATTTCACCGCCAGCTTCTCTATACCGATCGCGACGCGCTCGCGGTGCGGCGTGATCATCCGGTCGGCGCCAGGCTGAAGCGGCGCGATGTTTTCCTGAATGCACGGCATGTCGCCGTCGTCATCCGCGGCCAGAACGCGGACCTGATCGAAGACTGGCTCCTGACCAACGGGATCGAGCGGCGCATCGCGCTGGTGGTGCCGGGCTATCTGGAGGCGCTCCATATCGTGGCGCGCAGCGATCTCGTGGCATTTGTCCCCCACCGGCTGATAGCCGCGCTTGCAAAGCCATTGTCGCTGGAAACCGTCGCGCCACCGCTCGATCCGGGGGTGGACGAGCAGTTCATGTTCTATCCGACGCGGGCGCAGTTCGACCCCGGCTCGATCTGGCTGCGCAATCTTGTGCTGGAGACCGGGCGCGGGCTTGATGGCCCGAAGAGGCGCGCGGCCTGAGGCCGTCGAGCGCCTTTCGCAGTTGCCCCCTTCCGCCTGCCATGCCATGACGCCATCCATAACCGGGGCGCAATCATGACCGTTCTCATCGCCGGCGGCGGCATCGGCGGGCTGACACTGGCGCTCAGCCTGCACCAGATCGGCGTTCCCGCCAAAGTCTTCGAGAGCGTGCCGGCGTTAAAGCCGCTCGGCGTCGGCATCAACGTGCTGCCGCACGCCGTGCGTGAATTGATCGAACTCGGCCTGCTCGACCAGTTGGACGCATCCGGCGTGCGCACCAGGGAGCTGGCGTTCTTTTCCAAGCACGGCAAGCCGATCTGGAGCGAACCGCGCGGCATCGAGGCCGGCTACAAATGGCCGCAGTTCTCGATCCATCGCGGCACGCTGCAGCAGATCCTGCTCGATGCTGCGACCGAACGGCTTGGCGCTGGCAACATTCTCACCAGCCATCACCTCAGCGGCTGGTCAGAGACATCGGGCGGCGTCCGCGCCGATTTCATCGACAAGGCCACCGGCAAGCCTGTGGGCAGCCATGGCGGCGCACTGTTGATCGCCGCCGACGGCATTCATTCAGCGGTTCGCGAAAAACTCTATCCCCAGGAAGGACCGCCGATCTGGAACGGGCGGATCCTGTGGCGCGGCATTACCGAGAGCGATGCGTTTCTCTCCGGCCGCACCATGATCATGGCCGGCCACGAAATCCTGAAATTCGTCTGTTATCCGATCTCCAAGGAACCGAACTCATCCGGCAAATTCTCGATCAACTGGGTCGCCGAGCGGCACATGCCGCCGACCTATCAATGGCGCCGCGAGGATTACAACCGCGCAGCACGGCCGGAGGAGTTCCTGCCCTGGTTTGAGGACTGGCGCTTCGACTGGCTCGACGTGCCCGGCCTGATCCGCAACTGCCCGCACGCTTACGAATATCCGCTGGTCGACCGCGATCCGGTGGCGCAATGGACGTTCGGCCCGGTTACCCTGATGGGCGACGCCGCGCATCCGATGTATCCGATCGGCTCCAACGGCGCGTCGCAGGCGATCCTCGACGCCCGCGTCATCACCCGCGAGATCCTGGCGCACGGCCCGACCAGCACGGCGCTCGCCGCCTATGAGGCGGAGCGGCGGCCAGCCACCACCGATCTTGTCATGCTCAACCGGCGCAACGGGCCCGAGCAGGTGATGCAACTGGTCGAAGAGCGCGCCCCGGACGGCTTTGGCGTCGTCACCGACGTGCTATCGCAAAAGGAACTGGAAGACATCGCCGCCAATTACAAGCGTGTTGCCGGGTTTCAGGTCGAAGGCCTCAACGCCAAGCCGCCGATCGTGCAGTTATGAGGGTCCGACGTCACGATCTCGGTGCTGGTGACGCACTACATGTCGCTAAAGCGCGATAGCTTTGATCGCTATCGCGCTTTTCTTTATCTGTTCTACGAAAAACCGTGCCCGTTTTTCCGGATCAAGCGTCACGCGACAGCGGCGTAGAGACCGCTCTCGAACTTGGCGAACAGCTTCAGGACCTGATCGTCGGCAAACGGCAGCAGCTGCGTCATGATCGTGCCGGTAACGCGCTTGTTCGGATCAAGCCAGAAGTAGGTGTTGAACAGTCCGGCCCAGGCGAGGCTCCCGGCGCTGCGGCCGGCCGGGCCGGGTTGGGTGTTGATGTCGAACGACAGTCCCCATTTCTGGGTCATGCCGGGGAACAGGTTTGCGTCGTTCGAACTCTCCGGGTGAACTGTCTTCAAAGTGACCACGTTAGTATCGCCGATGTGGTTCTGTCGCATTAACGCCACGGTCTCGGGCTTCAGCACTTGCGCTCCGTTGAACGTGCCTTCGTGCAGCAACATCTGCAGAAACGCCATGTAATTTCGCGGCGTGCTGAACAGCGCACCACCGCCCATGAAGAATTCCGGCCGCTGCGGCATTTCAAAATCCATTTGCTTCAGCGAGCCGTCGCCTTGCCGGCTGAACATCGGCGCGACACGAGCCTTTTGCGAGGAACTGATCAGGAAACCGGTATCGGTCATGCCGAGCGGCGCAAAGATCTTCTCCTTGAAATAAACTTCCAGCGACTGGTCACTCACGGCTTCCACCGCCTTGCCGACCCAGTCCATATTGATGCCGTATTCCCAGCGATCGCCGGGATCGAACATCAGCGGCGCGTTGAAGCTGGCATTCTTGCATTCGCCGACGAAAGGCGTTCCCGTGACCTTCTCAAATTGGGTCATCGGCTCACTCCAGATACTGTAGGTGAAACCTGCCGTGTGAGTAAGGAGGTGACGTAGCGTGATCGCTCGTTTCGCCGGGCGAAGCTTCGGCGCGCCGCTGGCGTCGAACCCCTCGAGCACCTTGGGTTGTTCGAGTTGCGGAAGCAGCTTGCCCATCGGCTGGTCGAGCTGCAGCTTGCCCTGCTCGACGAGTTGCATGCAGGCCGCGCCCGTAACCGCCTTGGTCATCGACGCGATCCAGAACACGCTGTCCGCGCTGATCGAGGGCCCGAACGCCCCCTCGTAGACGATGCCCTTGTCGTTTGCGGCAATCGCGACGAGGCCGGGCACGGTCTGCGCGTTGACCGCCTGGCGCAGCGCCTGATCGACTTCCCCAAGCGCCGGGCTCAGAGCCGGATCGGAAGCGGCGGCAGCCGCCGCAGGTCCAGAAGTGATTTTTGCCATTGACGACACCGCCGCCAACGAAGTCATGGTTTTCAAAACGGTTCGACGGTCTGGATTGATGTTTCGCATTGTGTCCTCCCTGGCCGCTGTTTGCTTTGATTACAATTCAGGGTAGCGGGATGGCGACCAACACTTCAAGACTAGGACTCGACATAAAGGTCCGCAACCACGATTCGAGCGCCGTCAGCTATGCCGAATGAACAAGGCGGGCAGCGCCGAGCAAGTGAACGTTTTTCCAAGGTCGCTTGCCGGGTTCAATGCTGCGCCGCCGATCGAATCGCAGTCGGATCGGCGTTCAGCAAGTTGCTGCTGAAAATTCCCGTGGTCTTTCAATGCGAATTTCAGCGTTGTCGATGCGGTGCCTGACCGATCGATCGGGCCTGGGGCTTTCGGCCGGGATGTCTTTCGGAGCGCTGGAAACGAGAGTCGGCAGCGGCCAATGGCATCGCTGCTTACTGACCTTTGGGGAATAGTTTGTCGCGGATGTAGCGCGAGGTCGGTGTTAAACGAATGCCGCGCGGCTTACGCCATGTCGCCTTGTCTATTTCCTTCTTATCGCCAATCGCGAGGCTACCGGACGCTTTCTTCGCGAAGAATATGGCGTCGCTCATCTTTCGGCCCGACCTGCGATTTTTGGCCTTGACCTCTTTCCAGAGCCTCAACCCTCCGAGCTTGAGTTCAGGAAGCTCTTCGCGAATTTCCCTCCTCAAGCAATCTTTCTCCGTTTCGCTCGCGCGCCGACGGCCTCCCGGAAACATCCATAGCCTGTCACGTCTTCTTCTCACCAATAAGACGCGCCCTCGCTTCGCTGCAACAAGTTTGGATGACTTTGCCATTCCAGGTCCGTGCCGTTCCCGAACGAATCGTCCGCGCTAATTCTATTCCATCCGTAGCGTAAAGTAAGCCGATGGCCCATCGGACGTAGCGCCACGCTGGCCGTATCCACGCCTATTGCGAGGACCCATCGTCCTTCCTCTTGAGAGCGAACTCGCTCCAGCCAGCCGCGGTTCCCCTCCAAGATATTGACTTCTGGCGGCCTCAAACCAAGTAACGGCCCCCAGCTCGCGTGCCGGGGGCCGTTGGGATTGGCGTTAGATCAGCACCTGGCCGCGCCCTGAACGCCGACATAGCAGGCGTAGATCGAACTCGTCGCGCAAATGTACAATCGGTTACGCAGCATTCCACCGAAGGCCATGTTGGCACAGGTTTCCGGCAAATGAATTTTGCCGATCAGGTCGCCGCTGGAGTGATAACAACGGACGCCATCTTCCTTGGGATCGGCCCAACCCATGCTGCACCAGATGTTGCCTTCGACGTCGCACTTGATGCCATCGCTCAGTCCGGGTGCGAAGCCTTCTGCAAAAACCTTCCCGTTGGTCACCTTGCCGGTGGCAATATCGACGTCGAATGACCGGATATGGGCAGGACCACCATGTGAGATGCCGCTGTCAACAATATAAAGCTTCTTTTCGTCCGGCGAGAAGCACAGGCCATTGGGCTGCACAAAATCATCGACGACGACGGTGACGGCCCCACTCTGCGGGTCGACGCGGAAGACGTTGTGCTTCTCCTGTTCCTTCTCAGCCTTGAAGCCCTCGTAGTTTCCGTCCACGCCGTAGGTTGGATCGCTAAACCAGATCGATCCGTTGGAGGCAACTACCACGTCATTGGGCGAATTGATCCGCTTGCCGTTGTAACGATCGGCGATGACGGTGATGGTGCCATCGTGTTCAGTGCGTACGATGCGCCGGCCGGCATGCTCGCAACTGACCAGCCTGCCTTCCGTATCAAAGGTGTTGCCGTTGGAGTTGTAGGAAGGCGTGCGGAAGACGCTAAGATGATTGTCGTCCTCGAGCACGCGCATCATCCGGTTGTTCGGAATGTCGCTGAAGATCAGATAGCGGCCTGCCGCGTTATAGGCCGGGCCTTCGGCCCAGCGGAAGCCGGTCGCGACCCGTTCGACGGCGCCGGTGCCGACGCTGCCCTTGAATCGCTTGTCGAGGGATTCGATGTGGGTGTCCGGATAACGGGTGTTGGGCAACACCCCGAGCGGAAGCTTTGCCTCCGGTGACGCGGGCAACACAACACCGGTTTCTCCCGCCGGCCTCTCGGTTTCGGCGATTGCGCCTCTCGCCGTTGCCAACATTGCACCTGCTGCGGCGGACGTTGCCAGAAATGCTCGTCTGTCCATGTTTCCTCCTTGTGCGCCCGTTTTTATCGGGCTTGATAAAAAGCCTCGCTCAAGAGAATCACCCATGAGCGAGGCAAGTTGCATGACTTCGACACGCACGCGGATCCGCCCGCATACGAAACAAAAGATTATCACGGAACGCGCGCACAACGATAGCGCCAAGATATTTTCTGAGAGATCGGCGAATGTTCGAAAAACCGAACATCACGCGCGAGATCATGTTCGATAATTCGAACACAACTTATCTCACCCAGCGTTCCATATCTAAAAGTCGGATCGCGCTCGCTCAGTTCTCATGATAGTGTTGTGACACGACACGCGTTGAACTGCGTGTCCTCCACTGACTTTGGCCCCGCTCTGGGATGATTCCCCTCAGGGTGGGGCTTTTTATTCAACCGAACAGAGCAGACGTGGAATGTGCATTTCGTCCCAGCAATCGCGTGGCGCTCGCGGCTTGTTAAACTGGACGCTGTCCGATTTAGCGGCAGCTTCGGCCATCGGGCTCTCAACGCTAAAGCATTTTGAACATTCACGGCGCAGGACTACGCCGGAGAATCTCATCGCAATTCGCAGCGCATTCGAGAAAGCCGGTATCGTTTTCGAAACCGATGGCAAATTCGTCGGCGTGAGATTGAGAATGAAACGCGCAAGCCAAGGCGCCGGGGCCGCGGCTCTAACCTAAATCATGCAACGCAACGCCATGAGGCTGGTTAATCGCCTGTATGCGCGCCGCATGTGTTTTTCGTGACTCAACCCCTGCTCTAACTCAAGGGGGATTGCCGCCTCAGTTGGAGGCCATTTTCATCAAGTCGCCGCCACCGTTTCCGCCACCGCCCCTTGAATCTCGCTTTGCTTGCCATCAAAGATCGACGAAATAAACGGCCGCGCCGCGCCAGGTGCGCTGGAATTGCCTGGTCAAAATGCATTAGAATTGAACTCGGCAGAATTGAACTCGGCGAAGAGTTTCGTCCAGTTTCGTTTTCATCCGGGAAAAAGTGTACTTTCAACCGATCGTTGGCCTTGGGATCCCGGTTCCAACGTTCAACTCCGAAGACTTCGATTGCCCTGCAATACGTCCGACATTCCAAGTGAACGATGGTCCAGGAAACTGAATTGGTTCGCAAGCCGGGCGCTGAAGAAAAGCGTGCCGCCGATCCAGCACCGAACCTCGCGTTTTTCGGAAGCGTAGCGCTCGCCGATCGCAACGAAGGGGAGACGGGAAAAAGAGTCTCCGGAAAGAAGCCGGCAGGAGTGGCGTTTTGGAAACGACCCTGGCCTTTGGCCGCACGGGTGCCCATCGTGTCAGGCGCTCTGATCCTTGCTGTTGCCATCGTGGTTTCGCGCGTCATGATGTTTTCAGTCGCTCACGAACAGGAGCTCGGCGTGCGCCAGATCGCCGCCGTTTATCTCGACGGCATTTCGACCACTGTTTATCCCCACATCGTTGCCCGGAACTTGGCCAATACAACTGAGGCGTTGCGCCGGACCATGTGGTTTCACCAGGGGATGCGTGAGCAGCGCGCCATTGTGCAACTTCCGGATGGAACGGTATTTGCTGACGTGTCCGGCCCGAACGGTGATGTCGGCGCTGACGATCCCCTTCACGACGCGGACCTTCGTCGGCAGCTCGAACAGGGTGGCGGTTTCGTCTTCGACGAGAAAACCGGCACGGGGTGGGCTGCGCGGGCAATCGTGCGCGACGGAAAGCATGTCGCGGATCTGTACGTCGCGGTAGAACTCAAACCGCTGATCGAGGAGCGGCAAGCGCTGCGACGCAAGTTGCTCCTGGCGAGCGTGCTGGCCGGGTCCGGAGCCGCCGCGTTCGGATTTCTGATCGTCCGTCGCATGGTGCTACCGGTTCGCTTGCTGGCGGAGCGGCTGCGCCGCGCCCAGGCCGGCGATTTTGAGCGCGTATCGTTCGCCCTGCTTCCACCGGCTTCGAGCGAATATGGCCGTCTGCTCAGAGGTTACAATGATTTGATCGACGCGATCAGCGAACGCGAGTTGCTTGCTGCGAAGCTCGCGCAGCGTGAGCGCGAAAGCGTACTGGGTCGGCTTGCCGCAACCGTGGCTCACGAAGTCCGCAATCCGCTCGGCGGCATGTCTACGGCACTTAACACCGTCCGCAAATTCGGCGATGATCCGGATACCCGGGCCAAAGGTCTCGATCTGATCGAGCGCGGCCTATGGAGCATACGGGACGTCGTTAATTCCGTCCTGGCCTTCCATCGGATGCCTCCGGACAGCCGCCAGCTCACGGGGAGCGATTTGGACGATCTTCGGATCTTGATCGAGCCCGAGATAGCGCGACGACGGCTTCGATTGGCGTGGGATTGTGGTATCGAGGGAACGATCGGTATTTCGGCAACCGAGACCCGTCAGATCATCCTTAATTTGCTGCTGAATGCCTGTGAAGCCTCGCCGTCCGATGGTGAGGTCGGCTTTCGGGCGTGGATCGATGATGGTAGCGATCATGTGGGACGAACGAACCTTGTCTTGCAGGTGGTTGATGGCGGTCCAGGCCTGCCGAACGCCGTCGCTGCGGCGTTGACGGAGACCGACGCCGCGGATCCGCAAGACCCTCCTCGAGGCCTCGGCATCCGGGTGGTCCGTGATCTTGTCCGGGGATTGGGTGGCCGCATCGTGACGACGGCATCCAGCGAACAGGGATCGCGCATCATCGTGACGTTGCCCGTCAGCGATGGGACCAGACAGGAGGCCGTGACGTGAGCTCCGCGACTGCAAGGCAGACCGACCGCCCGGGCACCGGGCTACCGCCCATGATCGGTGTCGTCGAGGACGATCCGATCATGGGAGAGTCACTGGTGCAGCGCCTTGAGCTTGAGGGTTACCGCGTGAGCTGGTGGCACTCCGGTGAGGAGGCGGTGACGCATCTACGCGAAGCAACATGCCAGGTTCTGGTCTGCGACATTCGACTTCCGGATATGGACGGTGAGCAGTTGTTTCGGCGGGCGCTTGCCAATCTTGGAGCGACGCCGGTGATTTTCATTACGGCGTTCGGCGAGGTGGAGCAGGCCGTGCGTCTCATGCGAGCCGGTGCTGACGATTATATGACGAAGCCTTTCGAGGTGGAGGCGCTGCTTCACAAGATCGCGGTCCTCTGCGCGCGAGAAATCACCGCCGGCAACGACGTGCGCGGCCGAGCGGCGCTCGGGTCCTCCAAAGCGATGCGCGGTGTCGACACCGAACTCCAGCGCGTGAAAGATGCGGCGACACCGGTACTTCTTCTGGGCGAGACCGGTGTCGGCAAGGAAGTCGCGGCGCGCCAGCTACACGACACGTCGATGCGGCGAGAGCTACCCTTTGTTGTTGTCAGTTGCGCGACGATTCCGGTCGACCGCGCCGAGAGCGAAATGTTCGGCCACGCGCGTGGAGAGATCGCCGGGGCCGCAGGCGCGCATGTCGGATTGGTGGAGCAAGCAGGATCGGGCACGCTTTTCCTCGACGAGGTGTCGGCTCTGCCATTGACCTTGCAGGGCAAGCTCCTTCGCTTGCTGGAAGACGGAACCTATCGCAAGCTCGGCGACACGCGAGAGACGGTGTCCGGGGCGCGCATCGTATCGTCGAGCAATGCTGATCTTCCCGCGCTGGCGGCCGACGGACGGTTCCGGGCCGACCTCTACTATCGCCTGAACGCGATCGAGCTGCACATCCCGCCGCTGCGCGCGCGGCCGGAAGACATCATCCCCCTGGCCGAGCACTTGCTCGCGCAGTTTGCGCGGCGCATGGGCCAACGGGCCCCGTCGTTGATGCCTGCAGCGCGTGCCGCTCTGTGTGAGCATGCGTGGCCAGGAAATATCCGTGAGCTACGCAACAGGGTGGAACGGGCGCTTGGGTTATCTGGCAGCATGACGCAGTTATCGGCGAACGCCCTGTTCCCGGAAAAAACTCTGCTGGAATATCCAGGCAATCGCATTGCGAGTCTTGCGGAGGCACGGGAGCGGACCGAACGGTTGCAGATCGAAGAAGCCATCCGGCAGACCGGCGGCGAAATCGGCAAGGCCGCCGTGTTGCTCGGGATTTCCCGCACAACTCTGTGGGAAAAAATGCGTCGGCTCAATCTCCAGTGACAAGCAGGCTTCGGGAGAACATCGAGTTCGCCTCCGCATCGCTCTTGCGCATACCAACAAAATAATCACGGCACGAACGCTCAACGATAGCGGCAAGGATACATCGCCGCATGGCGGAGTCTTTTATTTTGCCTCAGTCAGGCGGCCCGACGTCGATCATTCTCGACTGCTCAGGCGCGTGAACTCTCTCACCGAGGTAATAAATTCCCGACCCAAACAAACACACGACAAGCAGCAGCATAAGGATTGGCCCGAGGTTCGCGAGTTGGGGACCGTCCTCGTCATTGTCAGAATGCATGGCGCTTCCTCGCGCGGAAGAGTGAGGCGATTGCTGAAACGAGATGGAGCTGCCGTGGCTACTCAATAAAATGCTCCGCTCTGAGGGAGTCAATTCTCGGAGCGGAGCTAAGTTTGTTTAGTGGAGGACATGCTTTTTCAAGCCTGTCATGCCAACCGTTACCATGGATCGTAAGTGGGCGCGACCTGACTGTCAGATTGAGCTGAGCTTAGTTGCGTTCGAATCAACGAACATAATCCTGATCTACATGTTCGACTTTACGAACGTTCGGATCATCTTCACAAAATATTCTTGGCGTTTACGCGTAAACGAATGCGAACTTCACACTTCGCATTGCGGACCACGACTAAGGATGTACAATTGTTATGGGGAGAGTCACGCGTTGCGCGGGCTTACGCGGCCCACGATAGCAAAACAAGAGAAGCCTTTAGCACGCGGTCTACATTCCCGGCATTCGGCGGTTGGCCTCGATTGAGACCGTCAATAAAAAGCGCACGTCCAGCAAGACGTGTCGAAGGGAGACTGAATTTCATGACTAGTATCACTCGATTGTTGGCCAAGCTTGCAGTTGGCGCATGCGCCGTTGCGGGCCTCACATCACAGGCGCCGGCAGCGTCGCCGGACGGAATGAAGCTATACGTGTTCTCGTCGTATCCGCTCGATATTGCCAAAGCAGCACTATCGAGCGCCGCCACTGGAGATGAGAAGATCTTGATCCCGGTCGGCTTCTTCCTGATCAAACATCCCAAGGGGAACATCCTGTTTGATACGGGTGACAACGACAAGCTTATTGGCGACAAGACCTATTGGGGGCCGATGGCCGCCATGCTTGACAAGGGTGTGAATGCTGACCTTGCGATCGACACCCAGCTCGATAAAGTCGGGATCAAACCCAGCGATATCAAATATGTGATCCTCGGACACATGCATCTCGATCATGCCGGCAATGTCGGCAAGTTCCCGAATGCGACGATCGTCGTCCAGCACGACGAGATCGTCAATGCGTTCTGGCCGCCAAAGGCCTTTGCCGGTCCCTTTGTTAGCGGCGACTTCTCGATGCTGCGTGCGCAAACGGGTTCGCCATCGGCCGGCCGGCAACCGACCATCGAGCTCAGCGGCGATCTCGATCTTTTCGGAGACGGCAGCGTCTTGATTCATCGCTCGGCCGGTCACACGCCCGGAAGCCAGATGGCAGTCATCCGTCTGCCCAAGTCCGGCACCGTGATCCTGACCAGCGATGCCTGCTACATGCCGGAGAACCTGGAGAAGGATATCCTGCCGAGCATCGGGCTGACCTACGACCCTTCCGAGATGCTTAACGGGTATGCCTACATCAAGCGGATCCGCGATACGGAAAAGGGCCAGGTGTTCATGGCCCACGATATCGAAGGCTTCAAGCAGCACAAGCATTCCCCGGAGTACTACGAGTAACTCGCTGCGATTCAGCGTCTGGTCTGCGGACAGGTGGCGGAGCTTCCGCCACCTGTTTTTGTTTTTTAATTACACGCACGGTGTGCGTGCATGCTTGACCTCGCAAAGCCGGGTTCACCGGACCGCATGCGAGCTTGAACTTGTCGTTTCCACGTCGTAGCCTGTAGCCAGTAGCCGCATAAAAGCCAACCGAGAGCGACGGAAAGGCGGCGGCAATGGAGGAACGGATGTGCCGGCGCGCAATATGCTATCGCCGAGGTGTGAGGGGATGATCGGGACCGAACACCTGAAAGGCCCTCGATGAGGGCGCCGGTCGTTAACGTGCAAAACCTGGTCAAGTGGTACGGTCCGCGTCTTGCGGTGCGGGACGTATCGTTTTCCGTTGCCGAAGGTGAAGTGGTTGGGCTGCTCGGCCCGAACGGTTCGGGCAAGAGCACCATTTTCAGAATTTTGACCGGCTATCTCGTGCCGACGACCGGGTCTGCGGCAGTGGCCGGCCACGATGCGACGACCCAATCCCTCGCCTTGCGACATGAGGTCGGGTATGTGCCGGAGGATGCGCCGCTCTACGATCACATGCGGGTCAACGAGCACCTGCGTTTCATGGCTCATCTCAAGGGGCTGTTCGGGCGCGCCGCCACCCGCGCCATCGGGACCGTTGCGGAGCGCCTGCAGCTCCAAACCGTGGCGGAGGTCCCGATCGCGAAGCTGTCGAGGGGTTACCGGCAGCGCGTCGCCATCGGCCAGGCGCTGCTCAACGATCCGAAGCTGCTCATTTTCGACGAGCCGACCAGTGGGCTCGATCCCAGCCAGGTCATCGCCATCCGTGATCTCATACGAGAGCTGGCCGGCAAGCGGACCGTTCTGATGGCCACCCATGTGCTGCCCGAGATAGAGCAGATCGCGAGCCGGGTGATGATCCTGCTCAACGGCAAGCTGCTCACAACCGACGCGCTGGCCCTGGCGGCCGATGACCAGCGGCTGCGTCTGCAAGTCGCGGGGCCAGAGACCATGGTGCGCGAAGCCATCGCGGCCGTACCGGGGGTCCACTCGATTGTGGTCGAACCTGAATCCGGCGGCCCCGATCTCCGCTATTATCTGGTGAAAGCCGACCAGCGTCCCGAAGTGGCGCAGCAATTGGCCGCGGCACTGGTGGGGCGCGGCCTGGCGCTGTCCGAGCTCACAACCGTGCGCCCCGATCTCGAGCGCATTTTTCTGCAACTGACCCGGCAACCGAGCGAGGCCGCCGCGTGAGGCAATTTCTGGCGCTGCTGGTCAAGGAAGAAAAGGCCCTCTTCACCTCTCCGATCGCCTATGTGCTGATCGCCGTGTTCCTGTTGATCATGGGCTACAGCTTCACGCTCGCTCTCTTTGTCAGTCATACGATGACGCTGGTTCACATGTTCTTCCAGATCTTCACGCTGTTCCTGCTCACGGTGCCGATCATCACCATGCGGCTCATCGCGGAGGAACGGAAGTTGCGTACGATGGAGGTCCTGCTCACCTCGCCGATAACCGAAACGCAGATCGTATTCGCAAAATTCGCGGCAAGCATGAGCCTCATCCTACTGATGCTGATATTGTCCGTCGCCTATCCGCTCGTGCTCGCGATCTATGGCGACCCTGATTGGGGGCCGATTTTCAGCGGTTATCTCGGCCTCGTGCTGTTCGCTGGAGCGCTCGTCGGAGTCGGCCTGCTGACGTCGGCGCTGACCAACAATCAGATCATCGCCGCTCTGCTGTCGCTCAGCATCTTCCTGCTGTTATGGATCATCGACGAATATGGACATTTGGTTCCCGATCCCTTCGATGAGCTGCTCGTCAACCTGTCGCTCTCGGTGCATTTCAAGCCGTTCGCGACCGGATCGATGTATTTGACCGATGTCGCCTACTTTCTGAGCGCGAGCATGCTCAGCCTGTTCCTTAGTGTCCGCGCGCTGGCGTGGCGCTGACGCTGCCGAGGGAAAAGATGTCACGCGGCTCTTCATGGCTTTTCATTATGGTGCTGGCGGTCACCGCGCTCGTGTTCGGCGCGCTCGGCGTCTCGCATCATTGGGGCGAGCGCGGCTCCAACCTGCTCTTCTTCGGCAGTTGGTGTGCCGCCATGCTCATGCTGTTTGCGCTTGGGCTTCAGCTCCCGCTGCGGATCGCGGGTTCGCGGGCCAGAGCGATGCTGTACAACGCCGTGCTCGCGATTGGCGCCATCGTTGTGGTTGTTCTGGCTAACGTCGCGATGTTCCGCCACGATGTCTATCTGGACGCTACCCGCGAGGCGGCGAATACCCCGCCTCCGCAGTTTGAATCGGTGCTGGACGGCCTGAGCAGCGACGTCTCGCTGACCTATTTCTACAACCATTCGGACCGCAACGCGATCGACGCCAAGGACCTGCTGACGGTCGCCTCGCGACAGAATCCGCACTTCCATTTCTCCGCCGTCGATATCGACAAGGAGCCCGCGAAGGCGCGGGCGTTCGGGGCTCGCGCCTATAACACCGCGGTCGTGGAGACCGACGGCCGGCGCGTTGTCGTGGAGAATACCGCGGATCTCACCCAGATGGCGTTTGCGACCCTGCGGGTTCTGAAAAAGAAGGTCGATGTCATCTGTTTCGTCACCGGCCACGGCGAAAGCGTCCCAGAGGGCCCGCCGCATTTTCACTATAGCCATGTTGAAACATTGCGGGGCCATGAGACGCCGGGCGCGGGGGACCTTCTGCAAGGCGAGACCGACGGTCTCGACCGGCTGCAGCTTGGACTGACGGCACTCGGCTATACGGTCCGCGCGATTGTGCTAGCGAAACTTCCAGCTGTTCCGCCCGACTGCAGCGTGGTGGCCGAGATCGGCCCCCGGCATGCCTATGCGCCGGCGGAAGCCGCCCTGCTGTCCGATTATCTGGCGCACGGCGGCCGGGTGCTGGCCATGATTGACCCCGAATTTCCTCTGCAAGGCGGCCTTGGCGACCTTTTTGCCAAACTTGGACTGGCCTCTGACCCGGCCACCGTGATTGATCCGCTCAATCACTCTGGATCGGATCAAGAGAAGGTTGCGGTGCCTTACTATCCGCCGCACCCGATCACGCGACGGATTGCCATGACCATCTTTCCGAACGCGCGACCCATCCGTGTCGGAGCGGCTCCGCCTGGCGTCAATACGACCGTTCTCGCCACCAGCAGCAAGGACAGCTATTTGCGCCCGGTGTCGCAGACGCCAGCCGCAGCCGAACCGACCGAATCGAATGCACCGCATGGTGCGGCGGCGCTGGCGGTCGCGGTCGAAGGGCGCTGGCCCGACAGTGCCGCCGACCAGACGAAACCATTCCGGCTGGTTTTGGTCGGCAACAGCAACTTCGCCGCCAATTCCTATTTCCCGTACGTCTCAAACGGCGATCTCGCGGTCGAGATGGTGCGATGGCTGGCCGACGACGAAACGAGGCCGGCAGCCAAACCGCAATCCTTCAACCCCGCGCAACAGATCACACTGACGAGAGACCAGATGCGCACCGTGTTCCTCGTCGTCGAGGTGCTGTTGCCGCTCAGCGTCATGCTGCTGGGGGGTGCGGTCTGGTGGAAACGACGTTGAGATCCGGGGCGAGAAATATCGCATTGTGGGCCGGCGGCGCGTTGATGGTAGCGCTGCTCGCCGGCTTGGCTTTGTCAGGCCGGTCGCCGGGCTTGCCCGAGATAAAATTCACGCCGCAGGGTATCGTGGCCGCAACTCCCTCTACCGTAACCGCCGCCGAGATCAGGACGGGCGGAGAGCGAATAGGTTTCCGCCGCGGCAAGGACAGCGCCTGGAATTTCGAGCGGTCGAACACGCCGGTCCCTGCCGACCTCGCATCGCATCTCGATATGGCGCTTCAATTCATGCACGTCTCGGAACCGACGCGAAGTCTCGATCCGGGCGACTACCAGGCCGCAAACTTCGCCGAATTCGGGCTCGATCCGCCCGCTTACATTGTCTCGCTGGAGCAGCCCGACCGATCCGCGATCGTCGCGGATTTCGGCACGCTGAATCCGTCGAACACAGCGCAATATTTGAGACTGGTAGGCCAGCCCACGGTCTATTTGATGCCGCGTCATGTCGGAACGGAGTGGGAGGTCACGGCTGACCTGGCGAGACGCATCCTGCCGCCGGAAGCCGGCAGCGGCGATGAGAATGCGAAGCGCCTGACGGCCTTGCTGCTGCCCGCATCGATCGACCGGATCTGGGCGATCGAGATCGTGATCCAGGGGAAACTGCATCGCCTGGAGCGAGACAGCGCCGGAAACTGGCTGCTCCATACCGGCCAGCATACGCACACCGGCAGCTCCGACGTGCACAACGCTGATCCCGATAAGGCCCGCATCATCGCGACAGCGCTGGCGGCGCTCGACCAGACCCAGATCGAAACAGTCGTTGCGAAACAGCCGAGCGAGGCGGAGCTCGAACAATACGGCTTGAGCCGACCGGAGGTAATCGCACTGATGTACCCGCGCGACAGCTCGTCGCCGTTGGCCCGCCTTGCGATCGGCAATGTGAGCGGCGATGGTTTCAGCCGTTACGCACGGCTTGCGGGAGGCGACGTCGTGACCATCGCGGCCTACACGGCGACCAACATGGTCCAGCTTTTGAAAGCGGTCGGGGCCGCCTCGTGATGAGGCAGGCAGGCACTGCCGTGCTCGCCTGGGCCATCCTGGCAGCCGTCACTCTCTGCCCAGTCAGGCTGGCAGCACATCAAATCAACCTGTCCAACGCCCGCATCGAGCTCAAGCCCGATCGCACGGTGCATCTCGAGGTCGCGCTCAAGGGAAGCGACATCGATCGCGTGGCCGGAACCAGGGTGTTCGACCCGCAATCGGGACTGGTCGACGCCGTTCGGCTTGCCGCCTCGACGGCGCCAATCGCCGCCTATGTGACCGCCCACGCCGTCGTTCACGGCGCCGACGGTACACCGTGCAAGGCCGGCGATGCCGAAATTGCTCCCGACCAGGACGGCGTCGTGACCCGCCTGACGTGGTCGTGCCATGAAGTCGAAGGCGACCTGGTCTATAAGTCGACGGTCCTGGTCGACGTTGATCCAGGTGCCAAGCAGGTCGTACTGATCGGGCCGGAGCCGAATCAAACGCAGGCTCTGCTGGACGCGTCGCAAACCGAAGTCAAAATCTCGACACCGCCACCGCCCCTGCTCCACGTGATCCTTCGTTATATCGACGCAGGCATCGAGCATATCTTCCTCGGCTACGACCATGTCGCGTTCCTGATCGCGATTGTATTGTGGGCGCGCCGCCTGTGGCCGGTCATCAAGATCGTCACCGCCTTCACGGTGGCGCATTCAATAACCCTGTCACTGGCCGCCTTGCAGATCGTGGTTATTCCCAGTTCCATTGTGGAGCCGGCGATCGCCGCGTCGATCGTCTATGTCGCGATCGAGAACTTCTTCTCCCGCAATGTCGACGGGCGCTGGCGCGACACCTTCGCCTTCGGTCTCGTTCACGGTTTCGGTTTTGCTTCCGCTTTGCAAGAGTTCGGCTTGCCGCGGGGCGCGGTGGTGCCGGCGCTGGCGGCGTTCAATATCGGCGTGGAGGTGGGCCAGGTGGCGATCGTCAGTCTTGTCATCCCGCTCCTGATCGGCGTCGACTGGCTGATCGCCAAGACGCGCGGCGCGCCGCAGGATCGCACGGCGGCGCTCGTCTACACCGTCTCCGGCATCATCGCATGTCTGGGCTGCTACTGGTTTCTCGAGCGGACGGTCTTTGGGGCGTAACGTCCGCAAACGCAAACGGCGCGCGCGATTACAAAATAAAGGCGATCATAAAAATAAAAAACGGGTGGCGGAAGCTCCGCCACCCGTTCACAGACTCAGCGCGAGTCCTAACCGGTTATTCGTAATACTCGGGCGATTTCTTGTGCTCCTTGAAGCCTTCGGCATCGTGGGCCATGAACACTTGGCCCTTCTCCGTGTCCCGGACCCGCTTGATATAGGCGTAGCCGTTCATGATCTCGGATGGGTTATAGGCCAGCCCGATGCTCGGCTGAATATCCTTCGCCAGGTTCTCCGGCAGGTAGCAGGCATCGCTGGTCAGTATGATGGTGCCGGATTTGGGCATACGGACGATTGCCATTTGGCTTCCGGGCGTGTGACCGGCCGAGCGATGAATGTAGAAGCTGCCGTCTCCGAACAAATCGAGGTCGCCGTTGAGCTCGATCGTCGGTTGCTTGCCAGCCCCTGCCGAACCCGTTTGAGAACGCAGTGACTCGAAGTCGCCGCTGATATAGGGACCGGCAAAGGACTGCGGCGGCCAGAACGCATTGATGATCTCGTCGCGCTGGACGACGATCGTCGCGTTGGGGAACTTGCTGGCGTTGCCGGCGTGGTCGAGATGCATGTGTCCGAGGACCACATAGTTGATGTCGCTGGCTTTCATTCCGATCTTGCCGAGCTGGGCGTCGATGGTGAGGTTAGGATCCACACCCTTGTCGAGCATGGCGGCCATCGGCCCCCAATAGGTCTTGTCGGAAACAAGCCTGTCGTTGTCTCCCGTATCAAACATGACGTTCCCCTTGGGGTGTTTGATCAGGAAGAAGCCGACCGGGACGATAATTTTCTCGTCTCCGGTGGCAGCGCTCGACAGTGCTGCTTTGGAAATATCGAGTGGAAACGACGTGAAAGTGTATAGCTTCATTCCATCCGGCGACGCCGCCGACGCCTGTGACACGAGGCCTGCAACGGCACAAGCGCCCATTGCAAACTTGGCCAATAGTCGAGTGATACTGGTCATGAAAATCAGTCCTCCCTTCGACACGCCTTAATGGCGTGACCCTTTGTTGACGGTCTCAAACGTGGCCAACCGCCGGTGCCGGGAACGGGAACTGCGAAGCTAAGGGCTTACTATTGTTAAATATTCTTACCAATCGGGCGGCCGAGCTCCCGCCACGCGTAACCGCTTCCCGCCATAATTGTACATCTTTTGGGGTGGTCCGCAATAGAACGTAACGCCAAAAAAGCAGAGGCCTGAAGCGCTTAACGTTTAGGCCGATCGATCCTCATCCTAAAGTCGAGTCCTAACCGCTTATGTTTTATGACACTTTTGTGACGGCACGCGAATGGCGCGTGTCCTCCATATTGACTTGGCCCCGCTCTGGAATGATTCCCAGGCGGCGCCTTTTCATTGACCATCGGCTGCCGCCAAGCCTCTTTAGCTCACGGATCTGGTACCGCTATCGGACCGCCTTCGCCGTCTCGACCAGCCGGGCGCTCGTCGTCGCTGTAGCGAGTAGCGTGCCGTCGTCGGACGTCAGTCTTCCCGCGACGAAGGCAATCGTCTTGCCCAATTGCGTGACATTCGCTTCGCCGGTGATCGGCCCGACTTTGGCGGGGGAAAGAAAATTCACCGTCATGGTGATCGTCGCCGTGTAGAGCCGTCCCTCCGACATCACGAACACAGCCGGCCCCATGGTGTCGTCGAGCATGGCCGAAAGGATGCCGCCCTGGATAAAGCCCGCCGGATTGCAGAACTCTCGCTTGCCGTCGAAGCCGATCCGGACCCAGCCATCGCCGGGCCGGGCATCGAGCAAGTGCCAGCCAAGCAATCTGGAAGATGGCGGGGCGGTGAACCCGTCGAGCGCCGTTCTGATCATGGGAGCCTCCGTTCCGGCCCCTCGGTAGCCCAGGCCTGCTGACAACATGGTGTCAGCAGGCGTGATGGTGTCGGCAGGCTGCAGCGCTCGACCTCTCTAGAGATCCAGTCCGTGCGCGATCACCTTGCGCATGACATTCGGCAAGGCTTCGTCCTTGAGCGTCGCGACCGGCACCCAGCGCATTCCGGCAGGCGCACGCGCGCGCGCGGAAACGGTCGCCGTGTAGACCACGAGCTCAAGCGGAAAATGCGTAAAAACGTGCGTGACGATGCCGGCCTTGCGACGCCAGCGCGCGATGCCTGTCAGCACGGGCGCCTGTTTGAGGGCGGCCTTGTCGTCCTGCGCGGCGATCCAGTTGGAGCCCGGCACTTCGGTCATGCCACCGAGCAGGCCCTTTTCGAGGCGGGTGCGAACCAGCAATTCATCACCGCGGGTGACGACGAACGCGGCACCCCGGCGCAACGCCCCGGTCTTCTTGGCAGTCTTGCGCGGATAGGTCTCCTGATCGCCGCGCGCGCGCGCCGCGCAACCGTCGTTCAGCGGGCACAGCGCGCAGGCCGGTTTCTTCGGCGTGCAGATCGAGGACCCCAGATCCATCAGCGCTTGCGCGCTATCGCCGGCGCGTGAGCCTCGCCCAGCAGCGTCGCCGCCAATTGCTTGATCAGCGGCTTGGCTTGCGGCAGCGGCTCTTCCACCGCGAACAGCCGCGACACCACCCGCTCGATATTGCCGTCAACCGGCATGGTCCGGCGGCCGAATGCGATCGCAGCGATCGCGGCCGCGGTATAGGGCCCGATCCCCGGCAGGGCTTGCAAGCCTTGCTCGGTGTCCGGAAACACCCCGCCATGATCACGCAACACCGTGACCGCGCAGGCGTGCAGATTGCGTGCGCGCGAATAATAGCCGAGCCCGGCCCACATTCGCAGCACGTCATCGAGCGAGGCGCGGCCCAGCGTGTCGACGCCGGGCCAGCGCGCCAGAAATTTCTCGAAATACGGCCCGACGGTTTTGACGCCGGTCTGCTGCAGCATGATTTCCGACAACCAGACTCTATAAGGATCGGCCTTTTCGCCTTGTAACGGCCGCCATGGCAGCCGGCGACGATGGCGGTCGTACCAGTCGAGCAACAAGGTGGGACGACCTGGGGCCTCGACGCGATCCGCGCGCGAAGCTTTCTTTCGTCTGACTGCGGCGCCTGATAAACTCATGCGGATATGTACGCAAAGCGTCCCCTGATGAACAAGCCCGGCCCGATCAGCGCCAAGCCGTTATCCGTCCTGCTCAGCGACGTGTTTTCGGACGCCTATGCCAAACAGGGTTTCGCCGCGCGCGAGCTGGTGACGCGCTGGGCGGAGATCGCCGGTCCTGAAATAGCCGCGCATTCCGAGCCGTTGAAGATCCAGTGGCCGCGGCCGGTGGAAGGCCAGCCGCAGGAACCGGCCACGCTGGTGCTGCGGGTGGAGGGACCGATGGCGCTGGAAATCCAGCATGCCTCCGAAATTATCCTGCAGCGTGTCAATCGCTTCTTCGGCTGGAGCGCGGTGGGACGGCTGGCGCTGCGGCAGGCGCCGCTGTCGCGCCGGGATCGGCCTGCGCCCCCCCGCGCCCCGGACCCGAAAGCCGTGGCTGAAGTCGCCGGGACGCTTTCGGCGGTCGAGGACGAGGAATTGCGGGCCGCGCTGGCGCGGCTCGGCGCGTTGATCAAGCGAAATTGAGCCTGCCGCGACCTTCCTCGATCGCGGCCTGCCATTGCCACAATCATGGTTTCAAGCTAGCGAACAGCCTTATCGTTTTGGGTCATCCGGGCGTGAACGCGCCAATCCGGGAGCAAACCGTTGATCATCACGCGCCGCGCCTTCACCGCCGCCCTGTCGCTGACCGGGCTTGGCCTGCTAGCCGGGTTCTCGCCGCTGCGCCTGATCGCCGATGCGATGGCGCAGGACGCTGCCCAGGTCGCCAAGCCGGGATCGTTGCCGGACATGGCGCTCGGTCCGGCCAACGCCGCGGTGACCATCACCGAATACGCCTCCATGACCTGTCCGCATTGCGCGGCCTTTAACGAGAACGTGTTTCCAAAAATAAAGTCGGAATATGTCGACACCAACAAGGTGCGTTACGTGTTCCGCGAGTTTCCGCTCGACATCAAGGCGGCGGCGGGTTCGATGCTGGCGCGCTGCATCGCCAAGGGCGATTCCGGGAAATATTTCACGGTGATCGATTTGCTGTTCAAGCAACAGGGCGACTGGGTGATGAAGAACACCACCGAAACCCTGACGCGGATCGGCAAGCAGGCCGGCCTCAGCCAGCAGGCGGTCGAGGAGTGCCTCAAGGACCAGGCGTTGCTCGACAAGATCGCCGCCGATCAGAAGTTCGCCAGCGAAGTGCTGAAGGTCACTTCGACGCCGACCTTCTTTATCAACGGCGAGATGATCAAGGGCGAGACTTCGTTCGAGGAGTTCGACAAGCGAATCAAATCGCTGCTGAAGAGCTGACTGATTCGCGCCGCTTGGTGGCGCCGATCGCCTTCGGTGCTTGAACGAGGCAGGGGCGGCCCCGCCGCGACGTTTTTTCGCCAAGCGTGACATGGGCATCGGGTAACCCGCGCAAAAGCCTCTTAACCCAAGCAAAAGCCTTGGGAAAAGCCCAGGCCGGCGGTTGCCCTCCGGCTCCGCCGTCGCCATTGTCGTCGCATCGGAGCCGCCAGAAGCGACTCGCCCACACACCGACATTGCCTTCTATGGTATTGTCACGGCAGGGAGATTCGCGCCCTGCCAACAGAGCATCGTGCCCATGAAACTCACGCGCCTTCGCCTCCATGGTTTCAAGTCGTTCGTTGAACCCACCGACTTTCTGATCGAAGCCGGACTGACCGGCGTGGTCGGACCCAACGGCTGCGGCAAATCGAATCTGGTCGAGGCCCTGCGCTGGGCGATGGGTGAAACCTCGCACAAATCGCTGCGCGCCGCCGACATGGACGCGGTGATCTTTGCCGGTTCCGGCAACCGGCCCTCGCGCAACCACGCCGAAGTGGTGATGACGATCGACAATACCGATCGCACCGCGCCGGCTGCGATGAACGATCGGGAGATCCTGGAGATTTCGCGCCGGATCGAACGCGATGCCGGCTCGGTCTATCGGATCAATGGCCGCGACGTGCGCGCCCGCGATGTGCAGATCCTGTTCGCGGATGCCGCCACCGGCGCGCGTTCGCCGGCGCTGGTCCATCAAGGCAAGATCGGCGAGATCATTCAGGCCAAACCGGAACAGCGCCGCCGCGTGCTGGAAGATGCCGCCGGCGTCGCCGGCCTTCACGCCCGCCGTCATGAGGCCGAATTGCGCCTCAAGGCCGCCGAAACCAACCTCACCCGGGTCGAGGATGTCATCGGTCAATTGGCCGGACAGATCGAAGGCCTGAAGAAGCAGGCGCGTCAGGCGATCCGCTACCGCGAAGTCGCAGCCAAGGTCCGCAAGGCCGAGGCCATGCTGTTCCATCTGCGCTGGCTGGAGGCCAATTCCGACGTCGCCGAAGCCGCCCATACCCACGATCTCAATGTCCGCGAGATGGCCGAGCGCACCCGCGAACAGGCGGAAGCCGCCCGCATCCAGGCGGTGCGCGCCTCCGAACTGCCGGCGCTGCGCGAAGCCGAAGCCCGTGCCGCGGCCGGGCTGCAGCGCCTGACCAACGCGCGCGAAACACTCGATCGCGAGGAAGAGCGCGCGCGGGAGCGCGTCGCCGAACTCGACCGCCGGCTGACGCAATTTTCCGCCGACATCGCGCGCGAGCAGCAGCAGACCTCCGACGCCGAGGTGGCGCTGCAACGGCTCGATGCGGAAGACACCGAATTAAAGGACGAGATCAAGTCGCGCGTTGAAAAACGCAGCGGCGTCGATGAACGGGTGTCCGACGCTGAGGCGACCCTGGCCGCCGCCGAGCGGATGTTCGCCGAATTGACCACCGTTCTCGCCGACCTCACCGCCAAACGAACCCAGCTTGAGGCCAGCGTGCGCAGCCACCGCGATCGGCTGGCGCGGCTCGATCAGGATATCGCCAACGTCGAGACCGAAGAGCAGAAGCTGGCGCAGGAAACCAGCGGTCTCGGCGATATTGCCGTGCTCGCCGAAGCGATGGCGACCGCGCAGGAGAATCTGGCGCAATCCGAGGCCGCGGCGCAGGGCAGCGAAGCCGGCCACGTCGCCGCACGCGCGAGGCTGGAAGCCGCCCGCGCACCGCTCAACGAAGCCGACAAGCGCGTGCAGCGGCTCGAGACCGAAGCCCGCACCATCTCGAAACTCGTCAATGGCGAAACCAAGAATCTCTGGCCGCCGATCATCGACGGCGTCACCGTCGCCAAGGGATATGAAAAAGCGCTTGGCGCCGCCCTGGGCGACGATCTCGACGCGCCGGTCGACCCGTCCGCGCCGATGCGCTGGACCCATGCCGGCGTCACCGAGGGCGATCCCGCGCTGCCCGAGGGTGTCGAGGCGCTTGCCGTGCATGTCGAAGCGCCTGTCGAACTGGCGCGGCGTCTTGCGCAGATCGGCGTCGTCGCCAAAGAGCGCGGCGCGGAGCTGGTATCGCAACTCAAGACCGGGCAGCGGCTGGTGTCGCCGGAAGGCGACGTCTGGCGTTGGGACGGATTTGTTGCCGCCGCACACGCGCCGACCGGCGCGGCCCGGCGCCTGGCCGAGCGGGCCCGATTGGTCGATATCGAAAACGAACTTGAGCAGGCCCGCGTCGATGCATCCGCCAAGCGGCAGGCGCTGGAAACCGCCGAGGCCGAGTTGCGGGCCGCATCGGCCGCCGAGAGTTCGGCGCGTGACGCATGGCGCGCCGCCCAGCGCGAGGCCGACGCCGCGCGCGAGCGCCACGCCACTACCGAGCGCGAGATCAATCGCCACGCCGCGCGGAAGTCAGCGCTGACCGAAGCCCACAGCCGCCTCAATGCCGATCGTGCCGAGGCCGATGGCGCGCATGAGAGCGCTACCGCGTCGCTGGCCGAATTGCCGCCCAGCCTTGACACCGAAACCCGGCTTGCGGCCGTTCGCACCGACATCGACGGCCATCGGCGTCTCGCCGCCCAGGTGCGGGCCGAAGCGCAGGCGCTGGCGCGCGAGGCCGAACTGGCGGACCGCCGGTTGCAGGCGATTTTGGCCGAGCGAAGCGAGTGGCAAAACCGCCGGCAGAGTGCGGCCTCGCAGATCGCCACCATCGAGGCCCGCGTCACCGAGGTCACCGCCGAGCGCGCCGAACTCGACAATGCGCCGGCATTATTTGCGGAAAAGCGCCGCGCGCTGATCAGCGAAATCGAATCGGCCGAAAGCGCCCGCCGCGTCGCCGCCGACGCGCTGGCGGCGGCCGAGAACCTGATGGCGGAGACCGACCGCGCCGCCAAGGTTTCCCTGGAAGCACTGTCGAGCGCGCGCGAAACCTGCGCCCGCGCCGAAGAACGCATGGATGGCGCCAAGCGCCGCCTGGTCGATATCGAACGCGAAATCCACGACATGCTGGAAGTCGAGCCGCAGGGCGTGGCGGCACTCGCTGAAATCCAGCCGGACACAGAGTTGCCGCCGCTGGCGGAGATCGAGGAAAATCTCGAAAAGCTGCGCCGCGACCGCGAGCGGCTCGGTGCGGTCAATCTGCGCGCCGAGGAAGAACTGCGCGAAGTTGAAGTCCAGCATACTTCGCTGACCACCGAACGCGACGATCTGGTGGAAGCCATCAAGCGGCTGCGCCAGGGCATCCAGAGCCTCAACCGCGAGGCCCGCGACCGGCTGTTGACCTCGTTCGAGGTCGTCAACAACCATTTCAAGCGGCTGTTCGTCGAATTGTTCGGCGGCGGCGAAGCGGCGCTGCACCTGATCGAGAGCGACGATCCGCTGGAGGCCGGACTTGAAATCATCGCCAAGCCGCCCGGCAAGAAGCCGCAGACGCTGTCGCTGCTCTCCGGCGGCGAGCAGGCGCTGACGGCGCTGGCGCTGATCTTCGCGGTGTTCCTGACCAATCCCTCGCCGATCTGCGTGCTGGACGAAGTCGACGCGCCGCTCGACGATCATAACGTGGAGCGGTTCTGCAACCTGCTGCACGAGATGACCGCTTCGACGGAGACGCGCTTCATCATCATCACCCACAATCCCGATCACCATGGCGCGGATGAACCGGCTGTTCGGCGTCACCATGGCCGAGCGCGGCGTGTCGCAACTGGTATCGGTCGACCTCGAAGACGCGGTGAAGATTCTCGACCAGCACGTGGCCTGATCTCTCTTCCCTCCCCTGGGGGGAGGGTGACGAAAATGACCGCTCCCGATCTTTCCGCCGAACTGAAGGCAGCGCTTGACGCCAAGCTGCATGGCCTGTCGCGGAACGACGCGGCCGGACGCGCCGCGATCATCTCGCAGACCTATCGCGGCGGCGGTGGTTCCGGCGCGATCCGGTCGGAGACCGATGCGCTCGCCTATGCACTGGCGCGGATGCCCGCGACCTACGCCGCCGTCACCGCAAGCCTGAACGCGCTCCGCGAGATCACGCCTGATTTTGACCCCGAAAGCCTGCTTGACGTGGGCGCCGGGCCAGGAACCGCGACCTGGGCCGCGGCGCGAGGCATTTTCCTCGCTGCGAAGCTTTGGGCTGCTGGACGCCAATGCGGCTTTGCGCGCGCTGGCATTGGACCTCGTAAGCGGCAGCGCGCGTCTGCGCGACATGGCCTACCAACACGGCGAAGCCCGCACCGCGCTGGCGGATGCCGAACCGGCCGACCTCGTGGTGGCGAGCTACATGATCGGCGAGATCGGTAGCGCCGAGCAAAAAACGCTGGCCGGGCTGATGTGGGCAAAGACCCGCGATACGCTTCTGATCGTCGAGCCGGGAACGCCGGCGGGCACTGCGAGGATCCTTGCGCTGCGGGAGCAGTTGATCGCGTTGGGCGCGCATGTCGCAGCCCCCTGCCCGCATGACGGCAAATGTCCGCTTCACGCACCGGACTGGTGTCACTTCACCCAGCGCCTGCCGCGCTCGCGCGCGCACAAGCAGATCAAGGGCGCGGAGGTGCCGTTCGAGGACGAGAAATTCGCCTATGTCGCGCTGACGCGCACACCTGCAGCAGCACATCCCGCCCGCGTGCTGGCGCAACCTGATGTGACCAAGGTCGAGGTGACCGCGAAGCTTTGCACCTCGCGCGGTCTCGTCATCACAAAAGTGTCGCGCCGCGCCAAGGCCGACTACGCCCGCGCCCGGCGCTGGCGCTGGGGCGATGCGGTGATGGAAGAAGGTTAACTTCCTCAAGAGTCTGATCGAAATGCCGAAATGAGAATAAGGGATTTAAGGTCGTCATTGCGAGGAGCGAAAGCGACGAAGCAATCCACCCTTCCGCACCGAAAAGTTGGATTGCTTCGCTTCGCTGGCAATGACGGTCTGATCTCAATGGCCGCATTTCCGATCAAGCCCACAGGATGAGGTCTCCCCCTTGAACTTATCCCGCCTTGCGCCCGACCAAGGGCATATCGACCTCGTGGCGGGCCTGCCGCGCGGGGCTTTTTTCGTTTATGTTACCCGCATCGGTATCTCACCAGGAGTTACTTGCCATGTCGACCGGCTGGATCGTTCTCGGCGTTATCGTCATTCTCGTGCTTTTCGCTTTTGCGGCCTACAACCGGCTGGTCGCGCTCGGTCAGCGCGTGAGCCAGGCCTTCGCCGACATCGACGTGCAGCTCAAGCAGCGCCATGACCTGGTTCCCAACCTGGTCGAGACCGTGAAGGGCTACGCCGCGCATGAGCGCGGCACGCTCGATGACGTCATCAAGGCCCGCAGTGCCGCGATCTCCGCGCAGGGACCGGGACAGGTTGCGGCTGCCGAAAACCAGTTGAGCGGCGCACTCGGCAAGCTGATCGCGCTGTCGGAGGCCTATCCGGACCTCAAGGCCAACGCCAACTTCCAGCAACTGGCGAGCGAATTGTCCGA
Organism: uncultured Pseudomonadota bacterium; assembly: GCA_963819325.1. Lineage (GTDB taxonomy): Bacteria > Pseudomonadota > Alphaproteobacteria > Rhizobiales > Xanthobacteraceae > Bradyrhizobium. Next base: position 41,133 of record CAWFVT010000011.1, on the reverse strand, counting down.
TCTCGAGAACAAGATCGCCGCCAGCCGCCGCTTCTTCAACAACGCGGTTCAGGAATACAACACCGGTATCCAGCAGATGCCGGCGGCATTGTTCGCCGGAATGTTCGGCTTCACCCGCAAGGATTTCTTCGATCTCGGTGCCACCCGCACCGAAGTCGAAGCAGCTCCCACGGTGAAGTTCTGAAATGACGCGCGCCTATTTCAGCCCTTCCGGGGCTCGCCGCTTCGCGACGTCCCGGAGTGACCGCCTCTAGCAGAACAGCGCAACATGGCCGCGTACGGTCTTTACACGCACATCGCATCGAACAAATTCCGTTCGATGCTGCTGCTCGCCGGTCTGTTCGTCCTCGTCTACGTCATGGTCTATGCCGCCGCACTCATCGCGGAGGTGATGATCGATGGCGGCAGGTCGGTCGATTACTATTTGACGGCGGCCGCGCGCGACCTCGTAAAGGACTTTCCGCTGGCGACGGGTGCTGCCCTGCTGTGGATCGTGATCGCCTATTTCTTTCACCAGTCGATCGTCGACGCGGTGACCGGCGGCGAGGATGTCACCCGCCAGCAGCAGCCCCGGCTCTACAATTTGCTGGAAAACCTCTGCATCTCGCGCGGCATTCCGATGCCGAAGCTGAAGCTGATCGACAGCGACGCCCTGAACGCCTACGCGACCGGGCTCAACCAGCGGCAATATGCCGTCACCGTCACGACCGGCTTGTTGAAGGCGCTCAACGACCAGGAGATCGAGGCGGTGCTGGGCCACGAACTCACCCACATCCGCAACGGCGACGTGCAACTGATGGTGATCGCGGTGATCATCGCCGGCGTGGTCGGCTTCTTCGCCGAGTTGTTTTTTCGCAGTTTCACCAACTTCGGCTGGGGTTACGGCCGCGGCCGGTCATGGTCATCTTCTTCGTCATCGGACCGCGACAACCGGGGATCCGGCGGCGGCGCGGTCATTGTCATCATTGTCGCCGCGGCGCTGATCGGGCTGGCTTGGGTGTTGTCGCAGGTGGTGCGCCTCGCGCTGTCGCGGTCGCGCGAACTGCTCGCCGACGCCGGATCGGTCGAACTGACCAAGAACCCCGACGCCATGATCTCGGCGCTGCGCAAGATCGAGAACCGCGGCGAGCTTCCCGGCGCCACCTCCGCGGTCATGGAATTGTGCGTCGACAATCCGCGCCAGGGTTTTACCGACCTGTTCGCGACCCATCCATCGGTGGATTCCCGGGTGCGGGCGCTGGTGAAATTCGCCGGCGGACACGATCCCGGGCCCTTGGCCTTGCCGTCCGATGTCGAGCCGGACGATCGGCTGCAGCGGCCGGCGCCCGGTCAAGTTCCGCCGCCACTGCCGTCCGGTCCATGGGGCAGCGGCAACGATGCGGAAAGCGACGCCAGCGGCCCATCGCGCGGTCCGGCGCAAGGTCCTTCTCAAGGTCCTTGGGGCAGTCATGTCGGTCCCTGGGGCACGTCCGGTTAGCCGGTGTTCGCGAGTTGCGCGATGGAACCGAAACGCTCAGCCTCCCGGATACCCGCTTTCTCGAGTATGACAGCGATTTTTGCAGCAGCATCGGGCACTTCGCCCGGGAAATGCGGCTTCGGACGGCGGCTGCAGCGTTAACGACTCGGCAGGATTAACCCTAAGCGGCCGCCTAATGAATTGAATTCTCCCTTGTTTCTGCCATGTTCGCGCCCAAAGCAGGGGTGGGGATTTTCCGATCGCACACTTATCCCTGAACGATCGGGGCTCGAAGGGCATAAGGGCAATTCATGGCGAAGCCGGTAGTGATCGTGGTAGGCGCTGACAAGGGCGGGGTCGGCAAGACCACCGTGTCGCGCACCCTGCTTGATTATTTCAGTGCCAATAACGTACCCACCCGCGCATTCGATACCGAATCGCCGCGCGGCACGCTGAAGCGCTTCCATCCCGACCTCACCGAGATCGTCGACATGACGACGACGTCGGACCAGATGAAGATTTTCGATACGCTGAATTCGTCAGCCCCCTCGGTCACCGTGATCGACGTTCGCGCCGGACTTTTATCGCCGGCACTGGCCTCGTTGCGCGATATCGGCTTTCTCGATGCGGCCAAGACCGGACAGATCACCTTTGCCGTGTTCCATATCCTGGGGCCCTCGATCGCCTCGCTGGACGAGATCGCGGAGACCGCGAACTTCATGCAGGGCGCCAAATACTTCCTGGTCAAGAATTTCATCAACAACACCAGCTTTTTCGAGTGGGACCAGGCGACCTACAATTCCTATTTCCACCGCATCAAGGACGCCACCGAACTCACCATCCCCAAACTCAACGAAATGGCCTATGAGCAGGTCGAGGTGTCCTCGGTGCCGTTCCTCAAATTCGTCGCCAACAAGGGCATGCAGGACGAGGCCGCGAACTATTCGTTCGTGCTGCGCGGTTATGTCCGGCACTGGCTGGCCAATGTCTGGAGCGAATTCGACCGCATCAAGCTGACCGACCTGGTCGGCGGCTCCGGCTCCGGCTCCGGGAAGTCGAGCAAGCACAGCGGCGAAAAATAATTGCCGGCCGAATGCAATTGGACTGGATTAGGCGCGCAATTCGCCTGATATAGCGCCGATGCGCCGCACGCCCGTCTACATCATCTGCTCGCCTCGTCCGCTGGTCGGCAAGACGCTGATCGCGCGGCTATTGAGCGAATTCCTGCTGCTGAAAGACGGCACGGTGGCCGCGTTCGACATCAATCTGAAAGAGCCATCGCTGCTCGACTACCTGCCGAAAGTCACCGAAACCGCCGAGGTCGACGACACCTTCGGCAAAATGGCACTGATGGACCGCCTGATCGTCGATGACGGCGTCTCCAAGGTGATCGATCTCGGCTTTCACGCCTTCGACGAATTCTTCAAGATGTCCGATGAAATCGGCTTCATGAAGGAGGCGGCGCGGCGCGGCATCGCACCGATTATCCTGTTCGTCGCCGACACCGACCGGGTCTCGGCGCGAGGCTATCCGATGCTGCAGCAGCAAATTCCGCCAAACGCCCTGGTGACCATCGATAACGAACATGTGGTGCGCGGCGAGCTTCCGCCTGCGTTTGCTCACGGCCGCGTGCTTCGCATCCGCGCGCTGCCGGTGTTCCTCAAAACCTATATCGACCGGCTGGCGTTCTCGTTTACCGGCTACCTTCGCCACGAGAAGGATTTATCGACCGAACTGCATCAATGGATTCGCCGGAATTACATCAGCTTTCGCGAGCTCGAGCTGAACGTGATTTTGCAGAAGTCTTGAGGTTTTGGTCGTCCCGGCGATGCGCAGGGACGAGGCATGGGTCGTTAGGGCGCGGCGAAAATCCTCAATGCCCGTCGAACGCCATCAGCGTGCGCACCGGCACATCCATCGCACGCAGTTTCGCAGCACCCCCAAGGTCCGGCAGGTCGATGATAAAGCAGGCCGCCACCAGATTGGCGCCGATCTGGCGCATCAACTTGACCGCCCCTTCCGCGGTGCCGCCGGTGGCAATCAGGTCGTCGACCAGGATCACACGCTCGCCGGGATGAATGGCGTCGGCGTGCATCTCCATTTCATCGATACCGTATTCCAGTGAATAGGCGATGCGCACAGTGGTGTGCGGTAGTTTGCCCTTCTTGCGGATCGGCACAAAACCCGCAGAGACCTGATGCGCCACCGCGCCGCCCAGGATGAAGCCGCGCGCCTCGATGCCGGCCACCTTGTCGATCTTGTTGCCGGCCCATGGCTGCACCAGTTCGTCGACCGCGCGGCGAAACGACCGCGCGTCGCCGAGCAGCGTGGTGATGTCGCGAAACAGGATTCCCGGCTTCGGATAGTCCGGAATGGTGCGGACGGCGGCCTTCAAGTCGTGTTCAAAAGTCATGGTGTCTCTTTCAAATCGATGGTCATTCCGGAAGCCGCGCAGCGGCTATCCGGAATCTCGAGATTCCGGGTTCGCTCGCTACGCTCACGCCCCGGAATGACGTGCGCGTTAAACCAACAATCTCTCAATTCACACCAAGCCGGAACGCGTTTTCCACGATGCGCAGGCCGACTTCGCCGCCGAGCGACATCAGCGATTCCGGGTGAAACTGCACGCCGCCGACCGGCAGGGTCTTGTGCTCGATCGCCATCGCCACGCCGTCCTCGGTGCTCGCCGTCACCAAAAGCACCTCGGGCATGCTGTCGCGCTCGACATACAGCGAATGATAGCGGCCGATCACGATCTCATTGGGCAAATTTTGCATCAAGCGCCCGCCGCGCACCTGAACCCGCGACGGCCGGCCATGCGCGGGCTGGCCAAGTTGGCCGAGCTGGCCGCCGAAATACTCGCCGATCGCCTGCACCCCGAGGCAGACGCCGAAGATCGGCAGCTTCTTGCCGAGTGCGGTATCAATCGTTTTGGCAATGCCGAAATCCTCCGGCCGCCCCGGTCCCGGCGACAGCACCAAGAGATCATAGTTCTGCGCGTCCAGCATCTGCTGCGCGTGGATGTGCCTGACCACGGTGACGGCGGCGCCGACCTGCCGGAAATAATCCGCCAGCATGTGCACGAAACTGTCGTCATGATCGATCAGCAGCACCCGCTTGCCGGAGCCGGTGGCATCCGGCGCGAACGCCGACAGCGGCTTCGCCGGATCGCCGCGCAAGGCCTGAAAAAGTGCGGCGGCCTTGACCTGGCACTCGCGGTCCTCGGCGGCGGGATCAGAATCGAAAAGACAGGTCGCGCCGACCCGCACTTCGGCCAGCCCATCCTTCATCCGGATGGTGCGGATGGTCAGCCCGGTATTGATGCTGCCGTCAAAATTCACAGCACCGATCGCGCCGGCATACCAGCGCCGCGACGACCGCTCGTGATCCTCGACGAATTGCATCGCCCATAATTTCGGCGCGCCGGTCACCGTCACCGCCCAGGCGTGGGTCAGGAAGGCATCGAGCGAGTTGAAGCCCGGCCGCAGCATGCCTTCGACATGATCGACGGTATGAAAAAGTTTCGAATAGGTTTCGATCTGCCGCCGCGCCAGCACCTTGATGGTGCCGGGCACACAGACGCGCGCCTTGTCGTTGCGGTCGACGTCGGTGCACATGTTGAGCTCGAACTCGTCCTTCTCGGAATTCAGCAACTGCCTGATCTGCTCGGCGTCCCCGATCGCATCGACGCCGCGCGCGATGGTGCCGGAAATCGGGCAGGTCTCGACCCGGCGGCCATCGCAGCGCACGAACATTTCCGGCGACGCCGACACCAGAAACTCCCCCTCGCCGAGATTCATCAGGGCACCGTAGGGCGAGGGATTGATCCGGCACAGCCGCTGGAACACTTCCGCCGGCGAGCGCTCGCAGGGCTCGGCGAATAATTGCCCCGGCACCGCCTCGAACAGATCGCCGCGCGCGAACGCCGCGCGTGCGGTTTCCACCGTGGCTTGATACTCGCCGGAGGCATGATCGGAAAATCCCTGCCGCGGCGTCTTCGCATAGACGCTTTCGGGGGTCGCGCGCGGCAGGCCCGCGGTGGACGCGCCGTTCCAGGCAAAATCGTAGCTCAGCACCACGCCGCGCCCGGTGGCGCGATCATAGGCCAGCAGGCGATCCGGCACGTAAAGCACGATGTCGCGCTGGTCGCTCTCGCGCGCGCGTTTCTGCACGAGGTCCTCGATCTGGAACACCAGATCGTAGGCGAAGGCGCCGAACAGGCCGAGCAGCGGATCGTCATTGGCGCCGAGCACGGCTACGAGGTCACGCACCAGCGACATCACGCTGGCGCGACGGGTGCGCTGGTCTTCATCGACCGGCGCCGCCCCTCGCACGATATGGCCGGCGAGCCGGGTCGGGTCTTTCTTCGTGACGACGACGCAGGGTTCGCGCAGCACGTCACCGAGGAACGCGATCAGTACCTCGCCGCGCGGGTTCAATGCCTGCAGCGAAAAGTCGGAGCCGGCGGTTTCCAGCCGCAGCGGCGGATCGGAAAAGCCGAGATCGAAGCTCTCATAGCGGCCCGGCACGGTGGTGCCCGATGACAGCACTACGCCGCTGCGACGATCCAAAAGGTCGATCAGATCGTCGAGCCTCTTGGCGTCGCCGGTGAAGTGCTCCACCGACCGCGACACCAAAAGCCCGCCACGGGTGCGGTATTCGCTGTGCGCCGGCAGGGAGAAGGCTGTCCTGTTCATGTGATCCTCTTACGAAACTTGCTGAGGAAACGCCACACAGGACAAACGAAAAGGCCGTCGCGCTGCGATGACGGCCTCTGACGATTGGGGAAAATGAAATCGCACCGGCCACCTTTAGAAGGTGGGCCACCAGAGACGGCTGTCGCGGACGACGGTGTTCATGGGCCACGTAAACACCATCCGCCGCAGGCGATGTCAAGAGGCGCGCCTACCGCCGCGAGCCGTTGCCTCCCGGCGGAGGTGACCTCCGGGGGCTCGCTGACGCAACGATGGCAGGCCTGGCCACCCAGGTCCGCAACGATCCGAAGCAAGGTCACTCCGCCGCCCTCGGCATTGGTTCGACCAGTTCGGCCGCTCGTCGCGGGCCACGGCCAAACCGGGCGTACAGCGCAGGCAGCACAATCAATGTCAGCAGCGTGGCGCTGACCAGCCCGCCGATCACCACCGTTGCAATCGGTCTCTGGACCTCAGCGCCCGTTCCCGTTGCCAGCGCCATCGGCACGAAGCCCAGCGATGCCACCAGCGCCGTCATGGCGACCGGCCGCAGCCGCGTCAGCGTTCCCTCCCTGATGGCGTCGAGCTTATCCAGTCCGCTCGCCATGAGCTGTTTGATATAGGTGAGCATTACCAGTCCGTTGAGGACGGCGATCCCGGACAATGCGATGAAGCCGACGGCTGCCGACACTGAAAACGGCATCCCGCGCAGCCACAGCGCCGCCACGCCACCCGTCAAGGCGAGCGGGACAGCGCTAAAAACCAGCAGTGCATCGCGCGCCGTGCCCAACGCGCTTCTCAGCAGCAGCAGGATGAGCACAAAGCACACCGGTACCACGATCGAGAGCCGTTGACGGGCCATGGCCAAATTCTCGAATTGACCGCCCCAAGCCAGCCAATAGCCGGCCGGCAACTTCACCTCTTTCTCGATCCGCGTCCGGGCGTCACTGACGACGGAGGCAATATCACGATCGCGCACGTTGGCCGTCACCACCACGCGGCGCCTGCCGTTCTCGCGGCTGATCTGGTTCGGCCCTTCGCCAAGGGTAAACGAGGCCACCTGGCCCAGAGGTACGGTCAGCGCGGTCGTTCTACCGGCTGAGGGCAACGACACCGGCAGGTTTTTGAGCGCGTCGATGTCATTGCGAATGGCGTCAGGCAATCGCACCTCAATTGCAAAATGGCGATCGCCTTCAAACACCGCGCCGGCTTCGCGACCGCCGATCGCGGTGCCGATCACTTGCTGCACGGCGGCAAGGCTCAATCCGCGCCTTGCGATTTCGGTTTTGTCCACAGTCACATCGAGCGTCGAAAGTCCTTCCATCTGCTCGACCTTGACATCCGTCGCGCCCCTGGTTCGGCGCAGAATTGCTGCAATCTGATCGGCCGATTGCAACAGCGGCCCGAACTCGTCACCGAACACCTTGACGATCAGATCGCCACGCACGCCTGCCAGCAATTCATTAAAACGCATTTGGATGGGCTGGGTGATTTCGTAGCTGCTACCCGGCCAGGCTCGGGCGGCCGCTTCGATTTGCTCCAGCAGCAGGGCCTTTGTGAGCTTCGGGTTTGGCCATTGATTCCGTGGCTTGAGCATAATGTAGGTATCGGAGGCGCTCGGCGGCATTGGATCCGCCGCAAGCTCAGCCGTACCGGTCTTGGAGAATGCGAAAGCGACCTCGGGCAAGGCGCTGAGCGATCTCTCCAGGTCGAGTTGCATGGCCTGGGATTGATTGAGGCTCGTACTGGGTATTCGCCGCGTTTCCAGCAGCACATCCTTTTCATCCAGCGTCGGCGTGAATTCCTGGCCGAGGCGAAAGAACAACAGGAGCGCGGCAACCAGCAATACGGCAGCGCCGACGATCGCAGGCAGTGGGCGGTTGATCGCCCGCGCCAGCAAAGGCGCGTAGCCCTTCTTTAGGTATCCGACCGCGGCGTTGTCGCCGTCGCTGACCCGCCCCGTTACCAGGACGGCAATCGCGGCCGGAACGAACGTAATCGAAAGAACGAAAGCGGCGACCAGAGCGAGGATGACGGTCAGCGCCATCGGCTCAAACATTTTTGCCTCAACACCGCTGAAAGTCAGCAGCGGCAGATAGACCATGATGATGATGGCCTGACCGTACACACTCGGACCGATCACCTCCTGCGCCGCGGTCTGAACCGTCTTCAGTCGCTCGGCAAGCGAAAGCGGACGACCGCCATTGATGGCCTGCCTTTCCGCAAGGCGTCGCAGGGTGTTCTCCGCTGTGATCACCGCGCCGTCGACGATAAGCCCGAAGTCGAGCGCACCAAGAACTCATCAGGTTCGCGCTGATATGGCCTTGAAGCATGCCGGCGGCCGTTATCAGCATGGCAAGCGGGATCACCAGCGCCGTAATGAACGCAGCGCGAAGATTACCAAGCAGCGTGAACAGCACCAGGATCACCAGCAGCGCGCCTTCACCGAGGTTGGTGGCAACTGTTTCAATCGTTGCATTGACCAACTTCGTCCGATTGAGCACCGTCTGAATTTCGATACCCGGAGGCAGCGTGCGGCGAATCTGGTTGAGCCGGGCATCGACCGCGGCGGCAACGGTCCGGCTGTTGCTGCCGATCAGCATCAATGCCGTGCCAATAACAACCTCGCGGCCGTTTTCGCTGGCGCTACCCGTGCGAATCTCGCCGCCAATCGCAACCGTGGCCACATCACCAACCCGCACCGGAACGCCGTCGCGGGTGCTCAGGACGACCTGCTCAATGTCGCTGACGCGTTCGAGGCGTCCTCCCGTTCGAACGGTAATGCCTTCGCCGTTGCGCTCGATAACGTTGGCGCCCCGGCTGGTATTGTTTGCCTCGATCGCCCTGACGATGTCGTCGAACGAAAGCCCCAGGCCGACAAGTTTCATCGGGTCCGGCTGCACCAGGTATTGCTTGACGTAGCCACCCAGGGAATCGACGCCGGCGACACCGACTACACCCTTGATCTGCGGCCGCACGATCCAGTCCTGCACCGTGCGCAGATAGGCCGCCCGCTCGACGGCGGTGTTGAGCCGTTCGCCTTCCGGCGTAACGAAGCTGTCTGCGACAACAGGCGAAGAAAATCCGACCGTCCACATGTAGATTTCGCCAAGACCCGTTGAGACAGGCCCCATTCTTGGCTCGACACCCGGCGGGAGATTGGAGCGTAACTCAATGAGACGCTCGTTGATCTGTTGGCGCGCAAAGTAAATATCGGTCTTTTCAGCGAACACCGCCGTCACTTGCGAGAACCCGTTACGGGATATCGATCGCGTGCGGTCCAGACCAGGAATCCCCGCAAGCGCGGTTTCAATCCGGAAGGTAACCTGCTTCTCGATTTCGGCCGGTGACAGCGCCGGTGCCGCGGTGTTCACCTGCACCTGCTTGTCGGTAATGTCGGGCACGGCGTCGATCGGCAGGCGCAACAACGACCATGCGCCGATTGCGACGGCTCCCGCACCGAGCAGGATCACCAACCAACGATGCCGAATTGAAAGTGCTATCGCCTGACTGATCATCAAGCCTCCTAATCGTCGCGATCGGCTTCGGTTTTGCCGAGGTCAGCCTTGAGAACGAACGTGTTGACGGTCGCAATTCGCTCGCCGGCAGCCAGCCCCGAGGTAATCTCCGCGACACGCGCATCCTGGCGACCGACCGTCACTCTGCGGGCCGCAAAGCCCTCGGCGACGCGTACGAATACCGTGCTCGCTCCCTTGACCATCTGCAGGGCCGTGAGCGGCAGGACGATTTCAGCCTTTGTCTCACCGGCCGGAATCTCCGCGGTGACAAAGGAGCCGGGACGCCATTTGCGGTTGGTGTTGTCGACCGAAGCCACCACCCGCGCCGCGCGCGTGTCGCGGTCCAGCAAGGGACTGACAAACATGATGGTCGCCGGAGAAGGTTCGCCGTCGGCGCCGGCCGAAATGGCGATGGATTGGCCTTCACGGATGTTGGCCAGGTCAGACGGCGATACCGCCAGCTCGGCCCACACCTCGGCCAGATCGACGATGACGAAGAGTTCGCTCTCCAGGCCTTCGCGTCCGACCAGCGATCCGAGTTCAACCCGGCGTTCGGCTATGCGACCGCTGATCGGCGCAAGGAGCTCCTGCCGGCGCAGCGTCTCAACCGGCTGTTGAGGCAACGCCTCGATCTGTTCGGCTGTGAGGCTGAGGGCGAACAGTTTCTGTCGGGCAATTTCATGTTTGACGCGCGCATCTTCAAAGACGGTGCGCGCCCGCAGGTAATCGTTTTCACTCAACACCTTTCCGTCAAACAATCTTTGCGAACGGCTGAACAATGTCTGTTGCAGATCGAACACCAGCCGCGCAGCGAGATATTCGCTTTTGGCATCGGCTACCTCACGGCTTTCGATGACGGCGACGACCTCGCCGGCCCGCACCGAATCGCCCAGCCGCTTGCGCAGCTCGGCAACGGTGCCCAGCAGGCGCACCGCCACGCGGGCGATGTGGTCGCCGCTTGGGATGATCGATCCGGGCACGTTGATGCGTTTTGTCAGCGTGCCAGGCCCGGCTTCGGCGACCGCAAACTTGCCGGCATCGATCTGGGCATCGTCCAGTTTTATGAGAGCGTCATTGTGATGTCCGGAAACCGCTGCGGCCTTCTCGGCGCGAACCGGAACGGAAAAGGCCGTAGCCATGCAAAGGCAGGCCGCCAGCGCATAGGTTCGTATCATTGGAAATATCCCGCGGCGAGCCTCGTGCTCGCGCTATTGCCAAACACATTTTGGATGCGTGCAGGCCCATGCGCTCCGTCAGGAAGCGCACGCCATACGGCCTAAGCCGTGGGGGCGATCAGGCGCGGGGCGGCTTGAAGGGCGGGAGGCCCGCGAGCGTGGCCGGAGATTGCTCCCGGCCGAAATCCGGCGTCCGCAGAACAAGATCAGCCGGCGTCACGACCGCCGCCACAACTTGAACCGTGACGTGCGAGAGGCAATGGCCGCTGTGACAAGGCAACTGCTGTTCAGGAGCGTCCGGGGCCGTGCCATGGTCCAGATCCGTCAAGACGGCCGGATTGTCGGCCAAAGCAAAAGACATCCCGCAGCCGGCACAGTGGATGAGCGAGATAAGCAGGCCGAGCGCAAGCAACAGCACCATCGGCAGTCGGGTGATCCGACTTCCGATTGAGGCTCCTTGCGTTATGGTCCCGTCAATCCGTGTCATCGTTCGCCAGTGAACGCCGGTCACCCGGCATTTTCAAGACCCTCGTCGGGCAGTCCGAAAATCGGAGTACCGTCCGATTTGGGATTGCCCGCACCTGGCACACATACCCTGCATCGAAAGTGAATACTATTACGGAGAGCCCCGAAGTTCAGGGCGCGCCAATGGCTTAACCCTCTAGCGGAATTGTGATCCCAGCCCGCAGCCGGGGGCTTTGCGAGCCGGTTCCAATATGAGAGTGTTCCGATGTGAACATGTCATGCCTCATGAAACGAGTGCTTGCGGTCTTTTTGATCGTCGGGATCGGCGTGTCTCCGCTCTATGCGGCCGCGATGAAGGGCATGGAGCGTACGGCGCCGGCGACTTCGATGGCGGGGATGGCGGACGACATGCCGTGCCATCACGCCAAATCCGCTTCCGACAAATCTTCCTCCATCCCCTCTTCCTCGGACACTTCTTCTTCCGGCAAAGCCTGCCCGTGCATGGTGGCCTGCCTGTCATTGTGCTTTCAGGGCATGCCTCCGGTCGCCGGCTCGATCGTCGTCCCCACCGTCATAAAGTTGCGCACGGCGTTTCAAGACTTCCATCAACTCGCGAGCCTGACGTCCTCGCCTCCCGCCCGACCTCCCCGAGCCTGATTTTCCTTGTTGGCGCTTGAGCGCCGGCTTCGTTCGCAGCCTTGGCTTGCGCGAAGCACGCAGGACGCCTGTCGCGAGACGGTCGTCGCCACATCGATCGTGGCACGAGCAAAGGAAAACAGGAGAAAAACCATGTCGCTATTTGATGTTCGTCGCGCCGGACCGGCCGCGAACGCTTCCGTTGGCAAGGCGCAATCATGAAACGCGCCATGTTGGCTGGCGCCACCGTCGCGGCAGCGGCGGTCGGCGGTTTGCTGGCCTTGCAGCCGGGCCATTTGCCGTTCGGGCAGTCCGGGATGACGCCGGCGGTCGCGCAGGAAGCTGCCGCGAACAAGTCACGCGGCATCAAATACTACCGCAACCCGATGGGGCTGGCTGATACGTCGCCGACGCCCAGAAAAGATTCCATGGGGATGGACTACATCGCCGTCTATGAAGACGAGGATACCAATGACGGGACGGTCAGCATCAGCCTCGGCAAGCTGCAGAAAACGGGCGTGCGATCCGAGCAGGTCGAACGCCGGGTCCTGAATGTGCCGGTGCGCGCGCCGGGAACCATCGAACAGGATGAACGCCGGGTATCGATCGTTTCGTTCCGGTTCGAGGGCTTCATCGAATCCGTCGAAAACGTCACGACCGGCCAACATGTTCACAAGGGCCAGCCCCTGATGCGGGTCTACAGCCCGGCCATGGCGAGTGCCGCCGCGGAATACATTTCGGTGTTGGGCGCAAAAGCCGCCAGCGGAATTACCAGCCAGGGCATCAGGGGCGCGCGAAGGCGGCTGGAGAATCTCGGCATGTCGGAACAGATAATCGCCGAGATCGAACGCACCGGCGACATGGCACTTTCCGTGCCATGGCTTGCCCCGCAGGATGGCGAGATTCTGGAACGCGCCGCCGTGAACGGCATGAGGGCCGCACCGGGCGCGGTCTTGTTCCGCATCGCCGATCACCAGGTGATCTGGGCGATGGCCGATATCGCCGAACGTGATCTCGCCTCGATATCGATCGGGCAGAAAGTAGCGGTGCGACCCCGCGCCTATCCCAATCGCGTCTTCAGCGGCGAGGTCGCACTGATCTACCCGCATATGAACATGCAGACGCGGACCGCGCGGATACGCATCGAATTGCCGAACCCCGACGAGCTGTTGCGTCCCGACATGTATGCCGACATCGAAATTGCGACGGGGTCCACGAGTCCGGTCCTGACGGTTTCGGATAGCGCGGTGATCGACAGTGGCGAACGGCAGGTCGTGTTGCTGGACAAGGGCGACGGCCGCTTTGAACCCCGCGCGGTGAAACTCGGCCGCCGCGGCGATGGCCGCGTTGAGATTACGGACGGTCTCTCGGACAACGACAAGGTCGTGGTTTCCGCGAACTTCCTGATCGATGCCGAAAGCAACCTCAAGGCGGCGCTCAACGGCCTCGACACCGGAGAGAAATCGCAATGATCGCGCGTCTCATCGGCTGGTCGGCTCGCAATTTGATGCTGGTCCTTATCGGAACGGTGTTTGCGGTCGCCGCCGGCCTTTATGCTCTGGCGCACCTGCCGCTGGACGCCATTCCCGATCTCTCCGACACCCAGGTGATCGTCTATACCGAATATGGCGGTCAGGCGCCGCAAGTGATCGAGGATCAGGTCACCTATCCGCTGACGACGGCGATGCTGACGGTGCCGAAATCGAAAGTGGTACGGGGCTTTTCGTTCTTCGGGGTTTCGTTCGTCTACATCATTTTCGAGGATGGCACCGATATCTACTGGGCGCGTTCGCGCGTCCTTGAATATCTCAACGCGGCGGCGCGCAAATTACCCGCCGGCGTCACGCCGGCCTTGGGACCGGACGCCACCGGTGTCGGCTGGGTCTATCAGTATGCGCTGCAGGCCAAAAACATGTCGCTGGCCGATCTGCGCTCGCTGCAGGACTGGAATATCCGGTATGGCATCGCCAGGGCGGAAGGCGTCGCCGAAGTCGCAAGCGTCGGCGGCTTCGTCAAGCAATACAATGTCGTGATCGATCCCAACCGGCTGCGCTCGCTGAACATTCCGCTGTCGAAGGTGCGTGACGTGATCCGGGGCAGCAACAGGGATGTCGGTGGGCGCACCGTCGAGCTGTCGGAATTCGAATTCATCGTGCGCGGGCGCGGCTACCTGAAGAGCATCGCCGATCTTTCCAATGTGGTGCTGAAGGTGGACAACGGCACGCCGGTGCTGCTGAAGGACGTGGCGCGGATCGAATTCGGACCCGACGAGCGGCGCGGCATCACCGAACTCAACGGCGAAGGCGAGGTCGCCAGCGGCATTGCCTTGCAGCGCTTCGGCCAGAACGCGCTCGACGTGATCGAGAACGTCAAGGTGCGCTTTGCGGAAATGGCGGCGAGCCTCCCCAGCGGCGTTGCGATCGTTCCGGTCTATGATCGCTCGAACCTCATTCACGACGCCATCGCGACATTGAAAAAGACCCTGACCGAAGAGAGCATCGTGGTCGCGCTTGTCTGCGTCTTCTTTCTGCTGCACGTCCGAAGCGCGCTGGTCGCGATCCTGATGCTGCCGGTCGGCATCCTGATGGCTTTCGTCGGCATGAAGGCGCTGGGCCTCGGCTCCAACATCATGAGCCTCGGCGGCATTGCGATTGCCATCGGCGCGATGATCGATGCCGCCATCGTCATGATCGAGAATGCCCACAAGCATCTGGAGCGCGCGCCACCTGACCAGCCGCGCATCGAGATATTGATCGCGGCGGCAAGCGAAGTCGGTCCGGCCCTGTTCTTCAGCCTCTTGATCATCACGGTTTCGTTCCTGCCGATCTTCACCATGGAAGCGCAGGAAGGCCGGCTGTTCAGCCCGCTCGCCTTCACCAAGACTTTTGCGATGGCAGCGGCGGCCATCCTGTCGGTGACGCTGGTCCCCGCCCTGATGGTTTTGTTCGTCCGCGGGCGGATCATTCCCGAGCACAAGAACCCGATCAACCGGTTCCTGATCCGGGCCTATCGGCCGCTGATCCGGGTCGTTTTGAAGGCGAAGACCTTGACCATCGTGCTGGCGCTCGCGGTGCTGGCGGCCAGCATCTGGCCCGCCCGCCAGCTCGGCACCGAATTCATGCCGAGCCTGAACGAAGGCACGCTGATGTACATGCCGACCACCCTGCCCGGCATTTCCGTGACCAAGACGGCCGAACTTCTGCAAATCCAGAACAGGATCATCAAGACGTTTCCTGAAGTCGCGTCAGTCTACGGCAAGGCGGGCCGCGCCGAGACCGCGACCGATCCGGCGCCGACTGAAATGGTCGAGACCGTCATCAATTTGAAGTCCAAAGAGCAATGGCGTGCCGGGCTGACGATCGATGGATTGATCGCCGAGATGGACAAGGCGCTGCAATTTCCCGGCGTCTCCAACGCCTGGACCATGCCCATCAAAGCGCGCACCGACATGCTGGCGACCGGCATACGTACGCCGGTCGGCATCAAGGTGCTGGGGACCGATCTCAACGAGCTGGACCGCCTCGCCCGACAGATCGAGGCGGCGGTCAAGACCGTGCCCGGCACCTCCAGCGCCTATGCGGAGCGGGTGATCGGCGGCTATTACCTGGACGTGATCCCGGACCGCGATGCGCTGGCCCGCTACGGCCTGATGGTCAGCGATGTGCAGGATGTCGTGTCGTCCGCGCTCGGCGGCGAGACGATCACGACCACGGTCGAGGGCCGCGAGCGCTACGGCGTCAACCTGCGCTATCCGCGCGACCTGCGCAGCGATCCGCAGTCGATCGCGCGCGATGTGCTGGTGGCGATGCCCGGCGGCGGCACGGTGCCATTGGGCGAGATCGCGGCGGTCAAACTCACACGCGGCCCGACCACCATCCGCACCGAGAATGGTCAACTCGCGGTCTATATCTTTGTCGACATTCGAGGCCGCGACCTCGGCGGATATGTCGCCGATGCCAAGGCGGCGGTCGCTGCCAATGTCCGGTTCCCACCAGGTTTTTATCCGGTGTGGAGCGGCCAGTACGAATATCTGGAACGGGCAAAGGCCAAATTGCAAGTCGTGATTCCGGTCACGCTTCTGATTATCTTCCTGCTGCTCTACCTCAATTTCCGCCGCCTGACCGAAACGCTGATTGTGATGCTGTCGTTGCCGTTTTCGCTGGTGGGGGGCCTCTGGCTGATGTGGTGGCTCGGCTTCAATTTTTCGGTCGCCGTCGCCGTCGGCTTTATTGCGCTGGCCGGTGTCGCGGCGGAAACCGGCGTGATCATGCTGATCTATCTCGATTCTGCCATGCAGGAGCTGCAAGCCCGGCGACAGGCCGAGGGCGCGCCGTTCACGGCAGCGGACCTGCAGGAGGCGATCATGCTCGGCGCGGTCGAACGGGTACGGCCCAAAATGATGACGGTGGTCGCCATCATGGCCGGGCTGCTGCCGATCATGTGGAGCAGCGGAACCGGATCGGAGGTCATGCAGCGCATCGCAGTGCCGATGATCGGCGGCATGATTTCGTCCACGGTGTTGACCCTGGTGGTTATTCCGGCGGTCTATGCATGGATCAAGGGTTGGAGTTTTTCACCCGGCGCCGCGCCGGTATTCGGTCACGTCACGGGCGAAGCGAGGTAGCGATGCAGCTCGAATCCGTTCTCACCTGCCCACAATGCGGCTTTCATTCCGCCGAGCAGATGCCGACCGATGCCTGTCAGTTCTTCTATATCTGCAAAGGCTGCGGAGTGAAGCTCAAGCCAGCGGCCGGCGATTGCTGCGTATTCTGTTCGTTCGGGTCGGTGCCCTGCCCGCCCGTCCAGCAAAACGGGAAAAGCCCGTGTTGCTCGTGATGAGAAAACGCGTAGGATTCAGCCAGGCAGATTGAACTCCTCGCCAGGATTAGTCGGAAGCGGAGACGCGCGATGCCGCTACAGGCTCTGGGATATGTCGGGTTCGGATCAAGCGCGCTCGACGACTGGCGGCAGTTCGGCACCGGACTGGTCGGCCTCCAGGCTGTGGAGCGCAGCCCTTCCCTGCTGGCCTTCCGAATGGACGCCCGCAAGCAGCGCATCGTCATCGACCGCTCGATGGCCGAGGGCGAGCGCTTCTTCGGCTGGGAGGTTGCGGACGCGGCGGCACTGGATGGGCTCGCGGCCCGGCTGGAACGAGCCGAAGTTGAGGTGATCGCCGAGCCGCGGGCGCTCGCTGACGCGAGGCGTGTCGGTGGCCTGATCTCGTTCCGCGATCCCGCCGGCAATCGCCTCGAGGCGTTTTACGGCGCCGAGATCGACGACACGCCGTTCAGCCCGGGCCGTTCGATATCGGGATTCCGCACCGGCCCTCTCGGTCTCGGCCACGCCGTGCTGACGGTTAAGAATATCGATGCAGTGATGCCGTTCTATGTCGACCTGCTCGGTTTTGCGCTCAGCGACTACATGCAAAAACCGTTTCGAGCTTACTTCTTTCACATCAACGCGCGGCATCACAGCCTCGCCTTGATCGAGACCGGCCACAACGGCATGCATCATCTGATGGTGGAGCTGTTTTCGCTGGATGATGTCGGCCAGTCCTACGATGTCGCCCTGAGCCAGCAGGAGCGTGTCAGCGTCACGCTTGGCCGCCACACCAACGACCTGATGACGTCGTTTTACGCCAAAACGCCGTCGTCCTTCATGGTCGAGTGCGGCTGGGGCGGCCGCGAGATCGATCCGCCGAGCTGGCAACCGTTCGAATTAAAGGACGGCCCGAGCATGTGGGGGCATGAACGCGTGTGGCTGCCGCCCGCCGATCGCGAAGTGGCGCGCGACATGCGGATGCGCGCCGCGGCCGCCGGCCTGCGCGCGCCGGTTCAGGTCATGGACGGCAATTACAAGCTGATGACGGGGACGTGCGCGTGGTGGGACGGGGTGAAGGGTAGATGAAGAGGTTGCCGCCGTCCTA
This sequence comes from uncultured Pseudomonadota bacterium, assembly GCA_963819325.1. Lineage (GTDB taxonomy): Bacteria > Pseudomonadota > Alphaproteobacteria > Rhizobiales > Xanthobacteraceae > Bradyrhizobium. Next base: position 23,266 of record CAWFVT010000011.1, on the reverse strand, counting down.
TTTCCCATCCACCGAAAACGCCAACAGCACATTGCCCGGTACCGTGCCGTAGTTGGTGTAACCGGAATTGACGTAGAGCATGCCACCGGCAACGACAGCTCCGGGGCCGTCGAGCGAGCCGCCATGCGCCGGCGCACCGTTGACGGTCTGATACTCCTGTATCGTGTCGAGGTCCCAGATGACCTCGCCGGTCTTCGCGGCATAGGCGCGCAGATGGCCATCGAGCCCGCCGGAAAACACGACGCCCGGAATGGCCGTGACCGCCGCCGACTGCGCCGGGCTACAACCCGGCCGATCGTTGCAACCGGGATGCGGCGTGTGCCACACGATCTCGCCGGTGGCGAGCTTCAAGGCAAAAATCCCACCACCGGCGCGCGGGTCCATCTTCAACTCACCCGTTCCAAAGTTCGATTTCTGACCGCCGGGCGTTCCCGCCGCCACTCTTTGCAAGCCGATATCCGAGACGGCGACATAGATGTTCTCGTCATCGGTGGCCATGCCCCATTGCACGCCGCCAAGCGCGCTGCCCTGGCCGACGCGCCGTTGCCACAGCACGGCCCCGTCATGATCGGGATCGAGCGCGTGCACCATGCCGGATTTCTGCCCCGCGATCAGCGCGCGCTGGCCCCCGGGTAGATCGACGAGGATCGCGGACGAGCCGAAGTCGAAATCGGGACCTTTGGCATCCGGACAGTTGCTGCGATACTGCGTGGTACATGCGAGATTGTAGGCATCACGCTCAGTCATCTGCCGCGACCATTTGAGCTTTCCGCTCGTCGTGTCGAACGCGATGACGGCGTCGGAAGTGTCCTGGGCTGGATTCGAATAGCTGTCGCCCGTCGTCGCGTAGATCGTGTTCGCCTTGAGATCGACCGTCGGCGCCGACCAGATCGCGCCACCAGAGGGCCCGAACAGCTGGACGCCCATTGAACTGGTGCCTTGCGCTTGCGCGGGCGGTGAGACGTAAGCGCGCCACCTGACCTCGCCCGTGCCCGCATCGAGTGCGGCGATGAGTCCGCGGAAGGTGCAGCAGGAGTAGCGCGGATCGGCTGCCAGCGCTTCCTCCAGAGAGGAGACCGGCAGGTAAAGAACGCCGTCGGCCAGCACCGGGGCGCCCGTGATCCTGGCCGCCTGATGCTCCTCGACGCGCCACTTCCACAAGAGTTTGCCGGTATCGGCGTCGAGCGCATAGGCATAGCCACGCTGATCGCCGAAATAGGCCGTTGCGCCACGCGCGTCCTCGCCGATGGTAATCGCCGTGCGCACGCCGAATCCGGCCTCGAACATCCAGCGTTGGCAGCCGGTTTTTGCATCAAGAGCATAGACCTTGCCGCCGGCACTGCCGACGAACACCCGGCCGCCAAAAACGGTCGGCTGCGCGTCGGCCCTGACGTCGCCCGGGAATCCGAATGACCATTTCAACTTCAGGCGCGGAACATCGTCCGGTGCAAGTTGGGTCTGGTCTGCCGGCTGGAAGCGATGCTGGCGGATGTCGACACCCCAACCGTTCCAGTGCGGCTGCGACGTTTCGCTCAGCGCCGGTGCCGGCTCACGGCAGCTCGAATCCGGCAGCACCGGCGGCGCCACCGCTGGACCTCCTGCCAGGAACCGCACGATGTCGCCGATCTGGCCTCTACTCAAATCCCGACCCTGCTGACTCATTATTCCATAGGCCAGAGCGAAGCCGGTCCGCTCCGGCGCGAGCTGACGCAGGGCATTCCTGTCCGGCGCGCGCGCCACCCCGCCCTCATGGCAGGTGGCGCAACGCTCCCGATAGAGCACTTCGCCCGGCGAGGTAGCCGTCTCCTCGGCATGGGATGGCATGGCCGCGGTGGCGAGAATGAGTGCGATCGAAAATGACAGGGACGAAAAGACCGAACTGCGGATTCCCGCGGGCACGGCCCGCAAGCCGGAGAAGGAACGTCTCTTCGCCCTTACTCGCATCTCACCCCACTCGCACCTCACCCCAGATGCTTCCTGAAAAACTCCGTAGCGCGGCCCCAGGCCAGTTCGGCGGACTGGCGATCATGCACCGACAGACGCTGCTCGTTGCCGAAGCCATGGTCGGCGTCATAGCGGAACAACTCGAGCGATTTGCCGGCCGCCTTCATGCCCTTCTCGAAGCCATCGACCAGTTGCGGCGTGCACCAATCGTCCCTGTTGGCGAAATGCGCTTGCAGCGGAATTTTGACGTCCGCGGGCTTGGCCGCCTGCTCGGGCGGAATGCCGTAGAACACCACGCCGGCCGTGAGTTCCGGAATTTTGGTGGCGCCGATGATCGTGACCGCGCCGCCGAGGCAAAAACCGGTCAGGCCCACCTTGGCGCCGTTCCTTGCGAGATACTGGACCGCGCCGCGCACGGTCTGCGTGGTGGCGTCCATGAAATCCAGCGAGTTCATTTCTTTGCCGGCAGCATCCGTGTCGTGATACGGCACCACCGTGCCCTTGTAGAGATCGGGCGCCAGCGCATCGAAGCCGGCCAGCGCGAAGCGGTCGCACATGCCCTTGATCTGGTCCTGCAGCCCCCACCATTCCTGGATCACGATCACGCCCGGCGCATTTCCACGCGCGGCGTTGGCGAGATAGCCGCCTGCGTCCTTGCCGTCCGGACGCTTGAACGAGATGCTGGTACCCATAGGTTCCTCCGGTCATTTTCTTAAAAGGGGTTGCGGATTGGCGCCTATTTTGTCCGCTGTGCGATCAGGAAGCAATCGGTTCGGCTGGTGCGATCAGAACCCGCCGCGCACACTACCGTTATCCCCGGATGAGCGCATTTGCGCTCACTCGGGAGGTGCGAGCCCCTTCGGCGAGCCTCGAAGGATGAGAGGCACGTGTGGCCCATCCCTCGAGGCGCGCAAGAGCGCGCACCTCAGGATAACGGCGCGTTCCGACCAACAAAAAAGCCCCGATCGGGGCTTTTTCAATTTTGCGTCATCGGGCTCGCCAACGTCAGTGCGCGTTGGCCCAGACTTTCTTCTTGGTGAAGTACAAAAGGCCGGTGAGCAGGATCAGGAAAACGAATACCTGCAGCCCGATCCGTTTGCGGGCCTCCATATGCGGCTCGGCGGTCCACATCAGGAAGGTCGAGACGTCATGGGCGTATTGCGCGACCGTTGCCGGCGACCCATCATCGAACGTCACCTGGCCGTCGCTCAGCGGCTTCGGCATCTTGATGGCATGGCCGGGGAAATATTTGTTGTAATAGGAGCCGTCCGGGATGGTCACGCCAGCCGGCGGCTTGTCTTCAAAGCCCTGCAGGATCGCGGAGACGTAGTTCGGCCCCTGCTCCTGGAATTGCGTGAAGAAGTCGAAGATGAATTGGGGAAAGCCGCGCTCATAGGAACGCGCCTTGGCGATCAGCGACAGATCGGGGGGTGCCGCACCACCATTGGCGGCGCGCGCGGCCTGCTCGTTGGGGAATGGCGAAGGGAAATAATCGGCGACCCGGCCGGGCCGCTCGAACATCTCGCCCTGATCGTTCGGGCCGTCCTTGATCTTGTATTCCGACGCAAAGGCGGCCGCCTGCGCTTCCGAATAGCCGGGACCACCGGGATCGGCGAGGTTGCGGAACGCGATATAGGACAGCGAGTGACAGGCGGAGCAGACTTCCTTGTAGACCTTCAAGCCGCGCTGCAACGAGCCGCGATCGTACTTGCCGAGCGGTCCGGCGAACGTCCAGTGCTGCGACGGCGGCGTATCGTCCTCCGCGGCCCGGGCGTTCTGCGCGCTGCCGAGCAACAGTGAGCCTGCGACCATCACGGCAATCGCCGCCGATACCGCCTTGCCTCCCGATTTCGCCAGCACATCGTCGGCGATCGAATTCGGAGTTCGCCTCGGCGTTTCGATCCGGCTCAGGAGCGGCAGCAGGATCAGGAAATAGGCGAAGTAGCAGAAGGTCAGGATGCGGCCGGCAATCACATAGATGCCTTCCGGCGGTTGCGCCCCGAGATAGCCCAGCAGCACGCAGACGATGACGAAGATCCAGAAGAACTGCTTTGCCAGCGGGCGATATTTGGACGAGCGGGTCCGTGCGGTATCGAGCCAGGGCAGGAATGCCAGCACGATGATTGCCGAGAACATCGCGATCACGCCGGCAAGCTTGTTCGGGATCGAACGCAGGATGGCGTAGAACGGCAGGTAATACCATTCCGGCACGATATGCGTCGGGGTGACGCCGGGATTGGCGGGAATGTAGTTGTCGGCGTCGCCGAGATAGTTCGGCATGTAGAAAATGAACCAGGCAAAGAACAGCAAGAAGCAGGAAATGCCGAACGCATCCTTGATGGTGGCGTAGGGCGTGAACGGCACGGTGTCCTTTTCTGTCTTCGCCTCGACCCCGGTAGGATTGTTCTGGCCCGCGACATGCAGCGCCCAGATGTGCAGCACCACGACGCCCGCGATCACGAACGGCAGCAGGTAATGCAATGAGAAGAAGCGGTTCAGTGTCGGGTTGCCGACCGAATAGCCGCCCCACAGCAGGGTCACGATGCTGTCGCCGACATAGGGAATGGCGGAAAACAGATTGGTGATGACGGTGGCGCCCCAGAAGCTCATCTGGCCCCACGGCAGCACATAGCCCATGAAGCCGGTCGCCATCATCAACAGGTAGATGATGACGCCGAGGATCCAGAGGATTTCGCGCGGCTCCTTGTATGACCCGTAATACAGGCCGCGGAACATATGGATGTAGACGGCGAAGAAGAACATCGAGGCGCCGGCGGCGTGCATGTTGCGCAGCAACCAGCCGTAATTCACGTCGCGGACGATGCTTTCGACCGAATGAAAGGCCATCGTGGCCTCCGGCGTGTAGTGCATGGCGAGGACCACGCCGGTCAGGATCTGCAGCGCCAGCATCATCGAAAGAATGGCGCCGAAGGTCCACCAGTAGTTCAGGTTGCGCGGCGTCGGATAGGCCACGAACGAGGAGTGGACGAGACCCATAATCGGGAGACGCCGTTCAATCCATTTCAACGTTGGATTGGTCGGCTGGTAGTCGGATGGTCCGCTCATGATGCGATCCCTAGGGAAGTAAGACGACGCGACGGGCCCAAGTCTCGGAGATCAGCTCCGAGGCTCAGCCAATCTGGATTTTGCTGTCGGAAACAAATTGATAGGGCGGAACCGCCAGGTTGGCCGGCGCGGGGCCCTGGCGAATGCGACCGGAGGAGTTGTATTGCGAGCCGTGGCAGGGGCAGAAGAAGCCGTCGTAATTGCCCTCATGGGCGATCGGGATGCAGCCGAGATGGGTGCAGATGCCGATCACGACCAGCCAGTTGTCGTGGCCTTCCTTGACCCGGGACTGATCGGTCGCGGGGTCCTTGAGGCTCGCAACCGGCACCTCGCGGGCCTCGTCGATCTGCTTCTTGGTGCGGTTCATGATGTAAATCGGCTTGCCGCGCCAGAACACCTTGATGTCCTGCCCGGTGGCAATCGGCTTCAGATCGACTTCGATCGGCGCCCCGGCCGCGATCGTCGAGGCGTCCGGATTTATCTGGGAAACGAAGGGCCAGAGCGTGGCCACTCCACCAACCGCAGCGGCGGCTCCCGTTGCAACAAAGAGGAAATCACGGCGTGTCGGATCCGCCGAAGACGCTGTCGTCACGATTCCAAACCCTTTCTCAGCTGCAGCCGGTGGAACCGCCCCAGGCAACGCCCAAACGAACCGGAGGAGGCTGCCGGCGCCCGCGACCCCCGCGGCGGCAGAAAGACCACTTGTCCCAGCCAACCGGGCGGAACAGGCAGTCCAGAATTGTTCTATTGGCACCCTTGCCGGACGAGCGCAAGCCCGCTATCGGCTGACTTGCGTGCAATGCACTAATTCTCTGCCGAGCGAAGATTTATTCAACCATTTCATGACGCCCATGTCGGGACCATCACCGAATGCAGATCGCACTTTTCCAGCCCGACATCCCCCAGAATACCGGGACGATTCTTCGGCTTTGCGCATGCCTGAATGTGGAGGCCCATATTATCGAGCCGGCGGGTTTTCCGGTGTCCGACCGCCACTTCCGCCGGGCCGGCATGGATTATCTCGATCAGGTGACGATTACCCGCCACGATTTATGGTCAAAATTCGAGCAATGGCGTAACGACAAGCGGTACCGACTGATCCTGTTCACAACCAAGGCGAGCCTTTGCTATCTTGATTATCGCTACGGCGAGGCCGACATCCTGCTGTTCGGGCGCGAATCCGCAGGGGTTCCCGACGAGGTCGCCACTGCGGCCGATGCGCGGCTGGTGATCCCAGTTCGGCCGGGCATGCGCTCGCTCAATGTCGCCGTCACGGCGGCGATGGCATTGGGGGAAGCGCTGCGGCAAACCAGTTTCGCCATGAAGGAGACGACGCGGTGAGTTACGCGGTCAAGGAAATCTTCCTGACCTTGCAAGGCGAAGGCGCTCACGCCGGCCGGGCCGCCGTGTTCTGCAGGTTTTCAGGCTGCAATCTCTGGAGCGGCCGCGAGCAGGATCGCGCCACGGCCACATGCCGGTTTTGCGACACCGATTTTGTCGGAACCGACGGAACGCTGGGCGGCCGTTATGCCTCTGCCCAGGTGCTCGCCGATACCATCGCCGCGCAATGGACGGGAGCGGACGTCAACCGTTACGTGGTATTGACCGGCGGCGAACCGCTGCTGCAGGTCGATGCTGACCTGATCGATGCGCTGCACGGGCATGGCTTCAGCGTCGGGGTCGAGACCAATGGCACGATTGATCCGCCTGACGGCATGGACTGGATCTGCGTCAGCCCCAAGGCCGGCACGGAGCTGACGATACGGCAAGGCCATGAACTCAAATTGATTTACCCGCAGGCGGATGCCGCTCCCGAGGCCTTTGTCGACCTGGCCTTCGAGCGCTTCTCGCTGCAGCCGATGGACGGACCGGACATCCTGGAGAACACCGCCCGTGCGGTCGATTATTGCCTGCGCCACCCGCAATGGCGGCTCAGCCTGCAGACACACAAGACGCTTGGTATCAGGTAGAATTGGTATCAGACAGAATTTGGATTTGCCGATGTGGGAATTGACGAAATCGTTCCGGTTCGAGGCTGCGCACGCGCTGCCGGGAACGACGCTGGGCGAGGCAAGCGAGGAAATCCACGGCCATTCCTTCCGCGCCGAGGTGACGGTGCGCGGCCTGCCCGATCCAGCGACAGGAATGCTGCTCGACCTCGGGCTTCTCGAACAGCGCATGACCGACGTGCGGAAAAAGCTCGACCACAAGCTGCTGAACAGGGTCGAAGCGCTGGGGCCGCCGACGCTGGAGAACCTTTCGCGCTTCATCTGGGAGCAGGTCCAGCACGCCGGCCCGATCACCCGGGTCAGCGTTTTCCGCGACAGTTGCAACGAGAGCTGCAGCTATTTCGGCCCGCAGGATTAATTTCCGCAGATGGACATCGCCGTGATCGAGGATCGCAAGGCGCGGGCCCGGGACTGGTTCGAAGCCCTGCGCGATGACATTTGCTTGGCCTTCGAGCGGCTGGAAGACGACGCGCCGGCCCCGCTCTATGGGGGTGATGCGGGGCGCTTTGCGCGCACGCCCTGGAACCGCACCGACCACACCGGGCAGCCCGGCGGCGGCGGCGTGATGTCGGTGATGCACGGACGTCTGTTCGAGAAGGTCGGTGTGCATTGCTCAACCGTGCATGGCGAGTTCAGTCCCGAATTCCGCGCGCAGATTCCAGGTGCGGCCGACGATCCGCGTTTCTGGGCGTCGGGGGTTTCGGTGATCGCGCATATGCGCAGCCCCCACGTTCCCGCCGTGCATATGAACACCCGCTTTGTGGTGACGACCAAGGCCTGGTTCGGCGGCGGATCGGATCTCACGCCGGTGCTCGACCGTCGGCGGACCCAGGACGATGCCGACACGGTCGCGTTTCATGCGGCCATGAAGGCCGCTTGCGGTGGCGCCAACAGCGTGGCCGATTACGATCGCTACAGGAAGTGGTGCGATGAATATTTCTACCTGCCGCATCGCAAGGAAGCCCGCGGCGTCGGCGGCATTTTTTACGATCACCACGATTCCGGCGACTGGGATGCGGATTTCGCCTTCACCCAGGATGTCGGCCGCGCGTTTCTGAAAATCTATCCCGAACTGGTGCGCCGGAATTTCAATACGCCATGGACGCCGGAGGATCGCGAGGAGCAATTGATCCGCCGCGGCCGTTATGTCGAATTCAACCTGCTCTATGACCGCGGCACCACTTTCGGCCTCAAGACCGGCGGCAATGTCGACTCCATCCTGTCGTCGATGCCGCCAGAAGTGAAATGGCCGTAGCTCGGATCATGGCGGGCCGAAGCCGGAAATAACGCTCACAGCCGATGGTCGCGGCTGAAGCGCGCGATGGCCTGGTCGGCGATGGCCTTGAGCGCGGGTTGATCGAGCGGGAAATCCGCCGCGAGCCAGGCGTCTTCGGCAAGTGCGAGCACGTGTCCGAGCGCCGGGCCTTCGGCAATGCCGCGGGCGACGAAATCGGCAGCCTTCAGTGGAAATTTCGGCGCAGTCCAGCGCTCGGGCAAGGTCGCCAATTCGCGCCAGGGCGCTGAAGGCGTCGTCCCCCCTGCCCGCGCCCATGCCAGCATCAGCCGGTCGCGGTAGCGGTCGGCGCCGAGCCGATAGAGCCGGCGCCGCGCGGTCGCCTCGTCCATGCCGGCGAGCCGCCACCAGCGATGGCCCATCGAATCGAGGACCCTGGTTTCGCTGTTGGAAAGCCGCAGGCGCACCGCAAGCCGCCTTGCGTCCTCGGTGACGGCGACCGCCAGCGCCCCGAGGCGTCGAACCGGGTCGGCATTGAGTCCAAGGGAACGCTCCGCGGCAACCATGGCGGCAAACGGCCCGGTGTAGGCGACACCGCCGAAGATCGACAGCAGCAATCCGCCGTCCGCCATCGCCACCAGTGCACCGGCCGCGCCTTCCGCAATCATCAGCTTCAGCATTTCCATGCGCACGCGTTCGGCGGACAGCGTCGCAAGGCCCGCGCGTGCGTCGATGCAGGCAAGGTATCCAGCGCGATCGGGCTCGCCTTGGCCATAGGCGGCGTGAATGCGAAAGAACCTCAGGATGCGCAGATAGTCTTCGGCGATCCGCCGGTTCGGATCGCCGATGAAGCGCACCCGCCTTGCCACGAGATCGTCATAGCCGCCGACGTGATCGTGAACGACGCCTTCGGCATCGACCGAGAGGCCGTTGATGGTGAAGTCGCGCCGCTCGGCGTCGCGCCCCCAGTCGCGGCCGAACGCGACCCTGGCCTTGCGGCCGAACGTCTCGGTATCCTGCCGCAAGGTGGTGACCTCGAACGGCTGGGAATCGACCACCAGCGTCACGGTGCCGTGGTCGATGCCGGTCGGCACGCTCTTGATGCCGGCCGCCCTGGCGCGGCGGATCACTTCGGCGGGCAGCGCGGTGGTGGCGATATCGATATCGCCGATCGGAATCCGCAACAGCGCGTTGCGCACCGCGCCGCCGATCACGCGGGCTTCTTCGCCGTTGCCATTGAGCAATCCGAGCACCCGGGCCGCGGGACCGGATGTGAGCCAGGGCGCGTCGGCGAGCACGCGCGCATCGCTCATTTTTCAACTCCGGGAACCAGCTTGCCGTTCTCGATGTGCGCGGGCACGTAGGTCGAATGCGGCGCGCCTCCGGAAAAATTCGCCAGCAAAATAAAACTGATCACGACCAGTATCAGCGAACCGACCATCAGTTTGCCGATCAGATGCAGCGGCCATGACGACTGCGCCAGCAGTCCGGAGCGTGTCACGATCAAAAACAGCGCATAGATCACGAACGGGATCAGGAAAATTCCGACTTCGCTAAAAGCCGGACGGATCATGGCAGGCAGATCCGCTCATACAATACCCGCAGAATTCCCGCGGTCGCGCCCCAGATATAACGCTCCTCAAACGGCATGGCGTAATAGGTGCGGTCCATGCCGCGGAATTCCTTGCGATGAAGTTGATGGTTGGCAGGATCCATCAGGAAGGCCAGCGGGACCTCGAAGGCGTCGTCGACTTCGGCCTCGCTGATGCGCAGTTTGAAGCCTGGTTTGATCCGCGCCACCGTCGGCAGGATGCGAAATCCGAAACCGGTGGCGTAGAGATCGAGATAGCCGATCGGATCGATGAATTCGCGATCGAGCCCGATCTCCTCTTCGGCCTCGCGCAATGCTGCCTCGAGCGGCGAGGCGTCGGTCGCATCGATCTTGCCGCCGGGGAAGGAAATCTGGCCGGCATGATCGTTGAGATGTGCCGAGCGCTGCGTCAACAGCACGGTCGGCTGGGCGTGATCCACCACCGGGATCAGCACCGCTGCGGGGCGAATTGGGCGTTCCTGCGCGATGATCTTCAGCATCCGGTCGGTGCCCTGGTCGCCGCTCGGCGGCACCACGCTGGCATCGGTCAGGCCGGCGGGAATGTCGAAGCGCAGCCGCGCGCGGGCCCGATCGAAAAACTCCGCCGAACCGATCGCAGCGGGTTTGGTCTTCAGCATCGGCTCGTTCAAAGCGCGCCCCTCACCTGTTCGGCATCCGCCATCGCAAAAAACTCGCCCGATGAGGCGACCCCGAACATGGGTCGACCATCGACCATCCGCTCCTCGCCCATGTCAACCAGATCGTAGTACAGCGCGCGCGTGACCTTGGCCCATAGATCAGCACGGACGTGAAGATAGGGCTTGAGGCCCCCGTCGGCGGCAGCCTCGAACCGCAGCCGGTGGGCGGAATTGCATGGCACCCAGTCGTCTACGTTGGTGCGGAACCGCAAGCGCCGGTCCCCTGCGTCGGTTTCCTTCGCCATCTCGACCGCGAGGAACGGCGCATCGTCGACCCGGATGCCGACCTTCTCGACCGGTGTCACGAGAAAGTGCTTGCCCTCCTCGCGCTTGAGTATCGTCGAAAACAGCCGCACCAGTGCCGGCCGGCCGATCGGGGTTCCCATGTAGAACCACGTGCCATCGCTGGCGATACGCATGTCGAGATCGCCGCAGAATGGCGGATTCCACAAATGCACCGGCGGCAGGCCCTTGCCGGCGGTCGCAGCGTCCCGGGCGGCGGCGGTCAGCCCGTCGAGGCCCTGATGGGGTGTCTGCCCTTGCTTCGCCATTGTTTGCCCTGAGTCTTGTTGCCTCTGTTTGGCACGATTGGTGCAAGTCTCGGTTGGTGCAAATCTCGATTGGTGTAAATCTTCGGATCCGTGAAACCCGAGGCAAAAATCGCCACTTCGTGATGCCGTTCTTACCCCGAAACGCCGATAATGTGGGGATAGTTTAATTCAACGAATACATGCCATTCGCATAGGTTTACCATGGGGTTCGTGGCATGACGACGCCAGCGGCGGCGTTTCAGGCAAGGAGTGACCAATGACTGGTGCAGAGACGGCAAACGCGGCCTCGACCAACAGCGTCGAAAAACTTGAAGACGTGATCGTCCGTTCGGCCGAACAGGTCGCCGGTCAAATCCGCGCCGCCAAGGAAGCGATTTCCACCGTTATTTTCGGTCAGGACCGGGTGATTGAAAATACCCTGGTGACGATCCTGTCCGGCGGTCATGCGCTTCTGATCGGCGTTCCCGGCCTTGCCAAGACCAAGCTGGTGGAAACCCTCGGGATTACGCTCGGGCTCGACGCCAAGCGCATCCAGTTCACGCCGGACCTGATGCCGTCGGACATTCTGGGCGCCGAGGTGCTGGACGAGAGCAGCACCGGCAAGCGGTCGTTCCGTTTCATCTCCGGACCGGTATTCGCCCAGCTTCTGATGGCCGACGAAATCAACCGCGCCAGCCCGCGCACCCAGTCGGCGCTGTTGCAGGCCATGCAGGAACAGCACATCACGGTCGCCGGCGCGCGCCACGATTTGCCGAAGCCGTTCCATGTGCTGGCGACGCAAAACCCGCTGGAACAGGAAGGCACCTATCCGCTGCCGGAAGCGCAGCTCGATCGCTTCCTGATGGAAATCGACGTCGATTATCCGGATCGCGACGCCGAACGGCGCATCCTGTTCGAAACCACCGGCGCCGAAGAGACGCTCGCCAAGGCCGCGATGAACGCCGACATCCTGATCACGGCGCAGCGGCTGGTGCGGCGGCTGCCGGTCGGCGATTTGGTCGTGGAGGCGATCCTCTCGCTGGTCCGTTCCGCCCGTCCGGGTCCGGAAGGCGGCGAGAGCGGCAAGCTGATCGCCTGGGGGCCCGGTCCCCGCGCCAGCCAGTCGCTGATGCTGGCGGTTCGCGCCCGCGCGCTGCTCGATGGCCGCCTCGCGCCCTCGATCGACGACGTGCTGGATCTTGCCGAACCGGTTCTCAAGCACCGCATGGCGCTGACGTTCTCCGCCCGCGCCGAAGGCCGCACCATTCCCGACGTCATCCGGCAATTGAAGACGCGGATCGGTTGATGGCGGCAGAGAACAAGCACGCAGCCCGGGAGATCGCAGCAGTCCGACGTGCCGATGGCGAAAGCCGGTCGCTCGCCGCATCGCTGCCGCGGCTTGTGCTTGAAGCTCGCCGCATCGCCGCCAATGTGATCCACGGCCTGCACGGAAGGCGCCGCGCCGGCGCCGGCGAAAGCTTCTGGCAATACCGCCGCTTCGTTTCGGGCGAGCCGTCGCAAAACGTCGACTGGCGGCGCTCGGCGCGTGACGACCATCTCTACGTGCGCGAGCAGGAGTGGGAGGCTGCCCACACCGTGTGGTTATGGCCGGACCGCTCGGCCTCGATGGCGTTTGCCTCCGCAGCCTCGCGCGACAGCAAGCTGGAACGCGCCTTGATCGTGACCTTCGCACTCGCCGAGTTGCTGGTCGCGGGCGGCGAACGCGTCGGCATTCCCGGCCTGATGAACCCCACCGCCAGCCGCAACGTCATCGACAAGATGGCGCAGGCGCTATTACATGACGACGCCGCCCGCCTCAGCCTGCCGCCGTCCTTTGTGCCCTCGGCGCTCGCCGAGATCGTTGTGCTGTCGGATTTCTGGTCGCCGATCGGCGACATCAAGACGATGCTCGCCGGATTGTCGGCCGCGGGCGCGCACGGCACCTTGGTCCAGGTCGTCGATCCGGCCGAGGAAACCTTCCCTTATTCGGGCCGGGTCGAATTCGTCGAACCTGAAGGCTTTGGTGTGATCACCGCCGGTCGCGCCGAGAAGTGGGTCGACGACTATGTGGCGCGCGTGGCGCTGCACCGCGACCAGATTCGCAGCGAGGCGGGCAAGCTCGACTGGCTGTTCTCGACCCACACCACGAGCCGTTCGGCCGCCGAACTGCTGCTGTTCCTGCATGCGGGCATGATGGTGAACAAGGGCAGTGCGCGCGCTGCGACCGTCAAGGCGGGGCGAAGCGCATGATCGCCGGCCTTCCGCTGACCTTCGCCGAACCGCTGTTGCTGCTGGGTCTGTTGGGCCTGCCGCTGTTGTGGTGGCTGCTGCGGGTGATGCCGCCGCGGCCGCGGCGCATCGAGTTCCCGCCGACGCGGCTGTTGTTCGATATCGCGCCAAAGGAAGAGACCCCGTCGCGGACGCCATGGTGGCTGACGGCGTTGCGCATGCTGGCCGCGGCCCTGCTTATTCTGGCGGCCGCCGGACCAATCTGGAATCCGCGAACCGATATGGCCGGCAGTCATGCGCCGCTCATGATCCTGCTCGACGACGGCTGGAGTGCGGCTTCCAGCTGGGACGTCCGGATCAAGGCCGCGGACGAATTGATCGCCAATGCCGACAACGACCGGCGCGGCGTCGCGCTGGTTCCGCTGTCAGAGCCCGCGCGGGACATCACGATCATGCCGGGCGGCGCGGCGCGCGTCGCCTTGCGCCAGCTCACGCCCAAGCCTTATGCGATCGAGCGGGTTGAAACGCTTGCCGCGATCGGACGCTTCCTGAAAGCGACCGGCGACTGTGAAATCACCTGGCTGTCGGATGGCGTCGATACCGGACGCGGCGCCGAGTTTCTCGAAGGCCTCGGCAAAACCATCGGGGACCATGCGCTGACGATTTTTGAAGGCGGCGCCCCTTCCGCGCTCGCCCTGGTGGCCGCCGAAAATGCCGCCGCCAAGATGACGGTGAAGGTGCTGCGCACCGGTGGCGGCGTTGCCGCCGGCGTTGTGCGCGCCATCGACCTGAAAGGTTCGCCGATCGGCGAGGCCCGGTTCGGCTTTGCGCCGCAGGATCGCGAGACCGAGGCCGCCTTCGACCTTCCGGTTGAATTGCGCAATGACATCGCGCGGCTTGAAATCACCGGCGAGCGATCTGCCGGCGCCGTCCAGCTGCTCGACAAGCGATGGCGGCGCCGTGCCATCGGCATCGTCAGCGGATCGACCAGTGATACCGCCCAGCCTCTCCTGGCATCGACATTCTATCTCACCCGGGCGCTGGCGCCGTTTGCCGATGTGCGGCTCGGCGATCACGGCGCGCCGCAGCAGGCGATCACGCAGTTTCTCGACCAGAAGCTGCCGATGATGGTGCTCGCCGATGTCGGCACGCTGTCGCCCGAGATCCGCGAGCGCATCAACGCGTGGATCGAGCAAGGCGGCGTGCTGGTGCGTTTTGCCGGACCGCGTCTGGCGCAGGCGGATGACGACCTGGTGCCGGTGAAACTACGCCGCGGCGGACGCAGCCTCGGCGGCAGTCTCACCTGGGAGAAGCCGCAGCACCTCGCAGCGTTCGCCGCCGATGGGCCTTTCTCCGGGCTGGCGGTGCCCAAAGACATCACCGTCAGCCGTCAGGTGCTGGCCGAACCGGATGCGGTGCTGGCGACAAAAAGCTGGGCCTCGCTGGAGGATGGAACGCCGCTGGTCACCGGCGAACGCCGCGGCAAGGGCACGGTGAGCCTGTTTCACGTCAGTGCTGATATGCGCTGGTCCGATCTGCCGATGTCTGGCACCTTCGTCGAGATGTTGAGGCGGATCGTCGATAGTTCAGGCTACACGTCCACGCCAGGTGCGGGCGTTGCCAGCGAAGGAACCGTGGAAACGGTGGCGCCGCTGCGGACGCTCGACGGCTTCGGCGCGTTCGGGCCGCCGCCCTCGACGGCCAAGCCGCTCGCAGCCGATTACCGCGACCGGGCGAGCGTCGATCATCCGCCGGGATTTTACGGCCCGGCTGACGGGCCGCTGGCGGTGAATGCGCTGGCGGCGGCCGATCGCATCGCGCCGCTCGATACCTCGGCCTTGCGGGCGCGGCGCGCCGGCTACACCAACTCCGAACCGCATGATCTGCGTGGAATCCTGCTGTCGTCGGCGCTGGCGTTATTCCTGATCGATGCGATCGTCGTCGCTATGCTCGGCGCGGGCCTCGCGGCACTGCTGCGACGGCGCGCGGCACCGGCCGCGCTCGTATTCGCGTTCCTTCTAACTGCGATGCTGGCAATGCCGTCACCCTCCCGCGCCGACGACAAGGATGATTTTGCCATCAAGGCGGTCTCGCAAACCCGGCTCGCCTATGTCGTCACCGGCAACGCCGACGTGGATTCCATCGTCAAGGCGGGCATGGCCGGACTGACCTTGTTTCTGGCGCAGCGCACGGCGCTGGAGGCCGGCGACCCGGTCGGCGTCGATCCCGCGCGCGACGAGTTGGCGTTCTTTCCGCTGATCTACTGGCCCATCGTGCCCGGCGCATCGAAGCCGCCGCAAGACGCCATCAACCGCATCGACGCCTACATGAAACAGGGCGGAACGGTGGTGTTCGACACCCGCGACGCCATCGAGGCGCCGCCGGGCGAAGGCGGCGCGTCGCAGACGCCGGGAATGCAGACCTTGCGCAACATCCTTTCCTCGCTCGACGTGCCCGAGCTTGAGCCGGTGCCCCGCGATCACGTGCTGACCAAGACCTTCTACCTGCTGCGCGATTTTCCCGGCCGGTTTGACTCAGGGCAAACCTGGGTCGAAGCGCTGCCGCGCGAGGAAGACGACGAGGCCGCGGCACGGCCGGCCCGGGGCGGCGACGGCGTCTCGCCGATCATCATCACCTCCAACGATCTTGCCGGCGCCTGGGCAATACGCCCGGACGGCCAGCCGATGCTGCCGCTGACGCAGGGCGAGCCCCGGCAACGCGAGTTTGCGTTCCGCGCCGGCGTCAACATCGTGATGTACACGCTGACCGGAAACTACAAAGCCGACCAGGTGCACGCGCCAGCGCTGATCGAGCGACTGGGGCAATAGGACCGCGACATGCAATACGGCATCGCGTTTACACCGCTGGTTCCCTCGCTCGTGCTTTGGCTCGCGCTCGCGGTGATCGTTGCGATCGCGGGCTTGCTCGCGTTGGCGCGGGCGCGTGGTGCCGCGATCCGCGTGACGGCGCTGTTGCTGTTGCTGCTGGCGCTGGCCAATCCGTCATTTACCCGCGAGGAGCGTGAGCCGCTGTCTTCGGTGGCCGCGGTCGTGATCGACAAGAGCCCGAGCCAGAACTTCGGCGAGCGCACAAGGGAAACCGCGCAGGCACGGGAAGCACTGGTCGAAAGCCTCAAAAAGATCAAGGGAATCGAGGTGCGGGTGGTCGAGGCCGGCCAGGCCGACGGCGAGACCGATGGCACCAAATTGTTCGGTGCGTTGTCTTCGGCGCTGTCGGATGTTCCGGTCGATCGTGTCGCCGGCGCCTTCCTGATCACCGATGGGCGGGTGCATGACATTCCCGCCAACGCCGCGGCGCTTGGATTTCAGGCCCCGGTGCATGCCCTGATCACCGGACGCAAGGACGAGCGCGACCGCCGCATTGCGATTTCCGCCGCCCCCCGGTTCGGCATCGTCGGGCAGACCCAGACCATCACCTACCGGCTCGACGACCAGGGCGTCAGCGGCGAACGCGCAAAGATCGTGGTACGCCGCGACGGCGAAGTGATCAACGAACGCACGGTGACCAGCGGCCAGACCGTCAATGTCGAGATCGAGATCAAGCACGCCGGCCCGAACATCGTCGAGATCGAGGCCTCTCCGCTCGAGAACGAACTGACCCTGGTCAATAATCGCGCCGTGGTCGCCATCGACGGGGTGCGCGACAAATTGCGGGTGCTGCTGGTCTCCGGCGAGCCGCATTCCGGCGAGCGCACCTGGCGCAATCTCTTGAAATCCGATGCCAGCGTCGATCTCGTGCACTTCACGATTCTGCGTCCGCCCGAGAAACAGGACGGCACGCCGATCAATGAATTGTCCCTGATCGCGTTTCCGACCCGCGAATTGTTTCAGCAGAAGATCAACGAATTCCAGTTGATCATCTTCGACCGCTACGCCCGTCAGGGCGTGCTGCCGATCGCCTATTTCGACAACATCGCGCGCTATGTGCGGGCCGGCGGCGCGGTATTGGTATCGGCAGGTCCCGATTACGCCTCGACCACGAGCATCTGGCGCACGCCGCTGGATTCGGTATTGCCGGCCGAGCCGGTCGGCGTCACCGAAAAGCCGTTCTACGCGCATCTGAGCGACGCCGGTAAGCGTCATCCGGTGACGCGCGGGCTGGAAGGCTCAGCCTCCGAGCCGCCGCACTGGAGCCGGTTCTTCCGCACCGTCGAGACCCGCAATGCGACCGCGGCACCCGTGATGACGGGCGCCGATGGCAAGCCGCTGCTGCTGCTGTCGCGCTACGGCGAGGGACGGGTCGCATTGCTGCTGTCGGACCATATCTGGCTATGGGCGCGCGGCTACGAGGGCGGCGGCCCGCATCTCGACCTGCTGCGGCGGATGTCGCATTGGCTGATGAAGCAGCCGGATCTCGACGAGGAAGCATTGCGGCTGCAGGTCCAGGGCCATGACCTGGTGGTGCTGCGCCAGACCATGGCGGACAGCGTCACACCGGTGACGGTGACGTCGCCATCGGGTGCAACGCGTGAGCTGACGCTGAGCGCCAGCGAATCCGGCACATGGCGCTCGACCGTTCCGGCCGACGAACTCGGCCTGTGGCAGGCCACCGACGGTACGCTGAAAGCGCTGATCAATGTCGGCCCGACCAATCCGAAGGAGTTTTCGGAAGTCACCTCCACAACCGAGATGCTGAGGCCGCTGGCGCAAGCCACCGGCGGCGACGCGCGGCGTGTGGTGGACGGCTCAAAGATCGAGCTTCCACGCATCGTGCCGGTGCGCGCATCGAGCGTGTTTCACGGCGACGGCTGGATGGGCGTGAAAATGCGCGATGCCAGCGTGGTCAGAGGCGTCGGCGTGCTGCCGATGTTCGCCGGCCTGATCGGCCTGCTGTTGCTGCTTGGCGCATTCGCAGCCACCTGGTTGCGCGAAGGCCGCTAGAGGATGATCCGGAAAAGTGGATACCGGTTTTCCGAAAAAGATCATGCTCGAACAAAAGGATAAAGCGAGATGGCGAAAGGCCATTTCGCTTTAATCGCGCCAGGTTCGCCCGCCGTTGCGTGAAATACACAGGCCTGACGAATTCTCACCGCACACAGCCGGACTACGGTTGACACGCGCCTGGCATCCCTGATGTTATATTGTAACGTTGGAGCGGCCGGGATGCTTTCCTTGGGTCTTCCAACGCAGGGGCGCCGATCGGCATGAAGTGGTTCCGTTCGAATATCAAACATGGCTCGCGGCTGGCGCTGCTCGCGCTGGCTATCCAGTTTGCGCTTTCGTTCGGGCATTTCCACGGTGTCGCCGCGCAGGCGGCGCCCGCGATCCAATCCGGCCAGACACAATCCAGCGCTTCTTACACCGGCGACCATCTCGCCCCGGATGCGGTTAGCCAGGCCGATCGGCAACAGCCCGCGTCGGACCGCGATTCCGACCGGCATCCGAACGACCCTTGCGCGATCTGCGCCGTTATGGCTCTCGCCAACGCGGTATTATTTGCGACGCCGCCGGTGCTGCTGCTGCCGCAAGCCGTCGAATTTCTCTACCTGACCACCGACGCCGAATTCGTCCATCTGAATTCCGCGCGCATCGCTTTCCAGCCTCGCGCTCCCCCGATCTCCTGACATCGATTGATTGAATATCCCGATGGGATCGCCCGCGTCACACGCGGCCGGTCGCACCGGTATCAAACGAAATCGTTCCGTCCGACGCGACGGCAGGCGCTTCCAGGTTCGTCGACAGCGACGAATTGGGCCGCGACCTCAGGGGATCGGGAGAAAGTCAGTGTTCACCAAACCAATGTTGGCCGCCTCCGGCGCGGCCTCGCTTCTGCTCTGTAGTCTGGGCGGCCCGGCGCTATCGCAGACGCCGCCGGCCGGGAATGGCGTGACGGCGCTGCCGGAGATCGACGTCATCGCGCCGAAGCAGGTAGCTGGAAAACCGAAACAGAGGGCGAAACCCCGGGTGGTTGCCCGGCGCGCCGTGTCCCCGCGGACAGCGTCGTCCCCGTCGACAGCGTCGGCGGTCTCGCCAGAGACCGCAGCGCAGGCGCTGGCTGGCCAGAACGAGAAATTCGACGAGGCTCGCCGCAACCTCGTCGCGCCCACCGGCGCCGGCTCGTATCAGTTGAACCAGCAGGCGCTTGAGGCGCTGCCGCAAGGCACCAACACCCCATTGGACAAGGTGTTGCTGCAGACCCCCGGCGTGTCGCAGGACTCGGCCGCGAGCGGCGAATTGCATGTGCGCAACGAGCACGCCAACGTTCAATACCGCATCAATGGCATCATGCTCCCCGATGGCGTCGGCGCCTTCGGACAAATCATCGACACCGGTATCGTCGGCAGCCTGGCCTTGATCACCGGCGCGCTGCCGGCGCAATACGGCTTGCGCACCGCGGGCGTCCTCGACATCCAGACCAAGGCCGATGCCTTCAACAACAGCGGCAGCGTCAGCGTCTATGGCGGCAGCCACGGCACCATCACGACATCGGCCGAATATGGCGGCACAATCGGACAGACCCAGTACTTCGTTTCCGGACGCTACCTGAACAACAATCTGGGAATCGAAAATCCGACGCCGGCCTATAACGCCATTCACGACAATACCTCGCAGGAAAAGGGATTCCTTTATCTCTCGACGGTGCTCGACCCGACCAGCCGCCTGACCTTCATGAGCGGCGTCTCAAACGGCAGCTATCAGATCCCCAACAATCCCGGCCAGACGCCGAGCTTTACCGCCTTTGGGACATCCAATTTCGATTCCTCGCTGCTCAACGAACGGCAGAACGAATTCAACCAGTTCAACGTGCTCGCCTACCAGAAGTCTGCCGAAGGGTTCGACTACCAGCTCTCCTATTTCAATCGTTACAGCCAGTTGCACTTTCTGCCGGACCCGATCGGCGATCTGGTCTTCAATGGCGTGGCTTCCGATGTCTACCGTCAGAGCGTCGTCAACGGCATTCAGGAAGACACCTCCTACCGCCTCGGCTTCTCTCACACCCTGAAGTTTGGCTTTGCAGTCAGCGCCGAACGCACGCTGGTGAACAACGGATCTACCGTGTTGCCGCTTGATGGCTCGGGCAATCCGGTCGATGCGCCATTCTTGGTGTTCGATTCAAGCAGCAAGACCGGCTGGCTGTTCAGCACCTATCTCGAGGACGAGTGGAAGATCACCAACAATCTGACCCTGAACGCGGGCCTGCGCTTCGACCAGATGTGGCAATATGTCGATGCCAATCAACTCAGCCCGCGCGTCAGCCTGACGTGGAAGCCCGTCGACGGCACCACGTTCCATGCCGGCTATGCCCGCAACTTTACGCCGCCGGAGCAAGTGCTGGCGGCGCCGACCAATCTCGCGCTGGTGCAGGGCACGACGGCGCAGCCTGGAGTATCCCAGAACGATCCGGTGCTGCCGGAACGCTCCAACGTGTTCGATGTCGGCGTGGTTCAGAAGATCTACGCCCTGCCGGGTCTCGAGGTCGGGATCGATGGCTACTACAAGACCGCAACCGATCTGCTCGATGACGGGCAATTTGGGCAAGCCTATGTGCTGACGGCGTTCAACTATGCGCGCGGAGAGAACGTCGGCGTCGAATTCAAGGCGAGCTACACCAACGGCAACTTCCGGGCGTATGGAAATCTTGCCTGGGCCAAGCAGGTCGCCAGCGACGTGGTGTCGAACCAGTATTTGTTCGCACAGGACGAACTCAACTATATCTCCAACAACAACGTCTACACCGATCACGCCCAGATCCTGACCGGCTCGGCCGGCGCCTCCTACTTGTGGAACGGCACCAGGTTCAGCGCATCGATGATTTACGGCAGCGGCCTGCGCAACGGCTTTGCCAATACCGGCACCGTCCCCTCCTACACCCAGGTCAATCTGGGCGTGTCGCATGATTTCAACCTTGTGTCCCCGACCAAGCCGACCACGCTGCGCTTCGACGTCGTCAACCTGTTCGACACGATCTATCAAATCAGGGACGGCTCCGGCATTGGCGTATTCGCGCCGCAATACGGACCGCGTCGTGGTTTCTATTTCGGCATTTCGCAGAAGCTGTGAGCGAGCGCATGATCCAGCCCGTCAGCGCGCCATGCTCCAGTCCGGGCGAATCGCGCCGGAGACATTGGCGAAGGCGCCGTCGACCAGTTCCGCCACCAGGAGACGTTTGTAGTCGACCGGTCCCGGCATCCTCGCCCGTCCCTCCGGAATGGCCTTGAAGCCAACCCGGCTGTAATAGGCTTCGTCGCCGACCAGCACCACGAGCCGATGCCCCTTGGCTTTGGCGACCTTCAAGGAACGATCCAGCAGCGCGCGGCCGACGCCGCGGCTGCGAAACGGCGGCTCGACCGTCAGCGGGCCCAGCAGCAAAGCCGGCGTATCGCCGACGCAGATCGGCAACTGGCGCACCGAGCCAACCAGTAGCGTCCCGATCCGGGCGGTGAACGAAAGATCGAGCAGGTGATCGACATGCTCGCGAATCCGGTAGGCGCTCAGCACGAAGCGGCCCGGCCCGAACGTGCGCTGATGCAGCCGTTCGATCGCCTGGGCGTCATTGGCGGTTTCGGCCAATATCGAGAGAGAGAGGTCGCTCATGGCTTGTTCATAGCGGGCTGGGACAAATAGGCCAGCAACTTCATCTCGCGGCGTCCGCGGGTCACCGTATCAAGCACCAATCCCGACGACACCGACAGCACCGCCAAAATCATCAGGCCCATCGACAGCACCGCGGTCGGCAACCGGGGAACCAGACCCTCCTCGAGATAGGTTGCAATGATGGGGATCGCGAGGCCGATCGAAACCAGCGTCAGAAACACCCCGATGGCCGTGAAAAAGCGCAAGGGCTTCTCGGACCGGTAGAGTTTCAGAATGGTGCTGAAAATCCGCAAACCGTCGCGCCAGGTGTTGAGCTTGCTGAACGATCCTTCCGGCCGGGCGTAATAGGGCGTTTCGATTTCGGCGACCGGCAGCGCCAGTTCGAGCGCGTGGACACTCAACTCGGTTTCGATCTCAAAACCATCCGAGAGCACCGGGAAGGATTTGACGAAGCGCCGCGAGAACACGCGATACCCGGAAAGAATATCCTTGAAGGTCTGGCCGAAGACCGAGGAGAGAAATCCGGTCAGCATCCGGTTGCCGGCGCGATGGCCGGGCCGATAGGCGCTCTCAACCTGATCGATACGAAAACCCACTACCATGTCGAGATGATCGGATAACAGCCGGTCGATCATGCGCGGCGCGCTGGCGGCGTCGTAGGTCGCATCGCCGTCGACCAGCACATAGATATCGGCGTCGACATCGGCGAACATTCGCCGGACCACGTGACCCTTGCCCTGGCGGCGTTCGCTTCGCACCTGCGCGCCGGCGTCGCGCGCGACCGCGATAGTGCGGTCCGATGAATTGTTGTCATAGACGAAGATGTCGGCCGACGGCAGCGCTTTGCGGAAATCGGCGACGACGGTTGCAACCGCGGCTTCCTCGTTGAAGCACGGCACCAGAACCGCAACCCGCATCGACGATATTGTCATCGCCGGCACGGCCGCCCGACCCCGTCTGTCAATTCAATGTCTCGCATGATGGTCAAGCTCTCGCTGGCCGCCCTGGAAAATCACCGTCCACCGCTTCGGTCGGCTGCATCAAGCCGGCAAACAGCAAACTCCACAATGAAAGCACGGCAACCGGGATGGTATAATAGGGCGTGAAAACGGGATGGCTCATGAAGAAGGCCAAATTCACCAGCAGATTTCCAGCCGCGACAAAAGCGGCTTGTGTTATGCCGTTAGCGCGATTCAAACGCAAGATCAAAGCCGTCCACACGCTTGCGAGCACCAGCAAAACGAATTGCATGTCCACGAGATAGTGCCAGATGATGCCAAAGTTGAAGTCAGGCGGCACGGTATCGGCGGCTCCGTAAGTGGTAGCGAGCGCGCTGCCGGCATTGATCGCATTCGCGAGCAAGGTCGGCGCCATCCCCGCCAAAAATGCGGCTCCGAACAGGATACCGAG
>CAWFVT010000010.1:0-172170 GCA_963819325.1 uncultured Pseudomonadota bacterium | reverse complement strand
TGACGCCGTTCAGGACGAGGGCCGTTCTTTGGGCCGTGATCGGCGCCGGACTGTCGCTGGTACTGATCGCCAATATCGCACCTCGTCTATGTGGCTGTCGTTTCGCAGCCGGACTGCGTCGCGCATGTACGCGCCAGGGCGAAGGCTGCCGCGAAGGAAGGAAAGTTCAGCGCGGCAAGATCGTCATGCACGCCGCGATGACCGTGCAGGGAGACCGATGATGACGTCGATACCGGCCGTTGTTCCGCCTCTGCCGCGAGAGCATACCTGGAAGCGAAACGTCGCTCCCGCAGCCGCTCTGGGCTGGCTCTCGGCCGGCTGGCGCGATTTCACGATCCAGCCGGCGGCCAGCATCAGTTACGGTGTGCTTGTATTTCTGGTGTCGGTCGTCACCGTCGTCGGCCTGTTTGCCCTGCGCCTCGACTACATCCTGTTTCCGGCGTTTGCCGGCTTCATGGTGGCTCGGGCCGGTAATTGGAATCGGACTTTACGAAAAGAGCCGGCGCATCGAGGAAGGCAGGCCCGTCAGCCTGTGGAACATGATCTTCGTCAGGCCGGAATCGGGCGGCCAGATTCTGTTCGCGGGCGTGCTGCTATTTCTGCCTGACGCTGTTGTGATGCGCGCCGCCGTCATCGTTTACGCGCTGTTCTTTGGCCTGCGGCCGTTTCCCGGACTCGACCACATCGTTCCCATGCTGTTCACGACAGCGACCGGTTGGGCGATGCTGGTGGTGGGCGGCGCGGTTGGCGGCCTGTTTGCGGCGTTTGCATTTGCGATCAGCGCCTTTTCCTATCCCGATGCTGCTCACAGAGCGCGTCGATGCATTGACCGCCATGGGCACCAGCATGGCCCTGGTCTGGAACAATCTGCCCGTCATGCTGACCTGGGCGGCAATCATGCTGGCGTTGATCGTAGTCGGCATTGCCACCGGGCTGCTGGGAATGATCGTGATTTTCCCGTGCTCGGACACGGAAGCTGGCACGCATACCGGACGATGCGGCCTCAAGTTTGACACGCGGCACCTGGAGTTGTTTCCGATGGGTTGTTGCGGCTCGGAAGCGGGATTGATAGCGCTGCCGCCGGAATGCGCGCGCAGCCGGCGAGGAAGTGCTGCTCGCCAGCCGCATCGTCGCCGATGGTGTTCGCCAAACCGATCTGTCGGTGCCTGCGATCCACTGCGGCGCATGCATTCGGACGATCGAGAAGGCGCTCGGCGGGCTCGCCGGCGTGGAAAGCGCCCGCGTCAATCTCTCGACCAGGCGTGTAACCGTCCGGTGGCGGGCCGACGGAGCTCCGCCGCCGCTGATCGAGACGCTCGAACAGGCCGGTTTCCAGGCGCATCTGTTCGACTTCGAGCCCGACAGCAAGGATGGCGCACGATCAGAACTGGTCCGCGCGCTCGCTGTCGCGGGCTTCGCTGCGAGCAACATCATGCTGCTTTCAGTGTCGGTCTGGGCAGGAGCCGAGCCGAGACCCGCAATCTGTTTCATTGGCTGTCGGCAATCATCGCGCTGCCCGCGCTGGCATATTCCGGCCGGATATTCTTCCGGTCCGCCTGGCAGGCCGTGAGGCACGGACGCACCAATATGGACGTGCCGATTTCCCTTGGCGTGCTGCTGGCCTTCGGCATGAGTCTCTACGAAACGGTGGTGCATGCCCGCACGCCTATTTCGACGCGGCTATCTCCCTGCTGTTCGTTCTGCTGGTGGGACGCACGCTCGACCACTGGTGCGCGAGCGCGCCCGGCTTGCGGTAAAGGGGCTGGCGCGGCTCTCTGCACGGGCGCGTTCGTGCTGCAGGAGGATGGTGCGCGGCTTTATCTCCCGATGAACGAGATCCGAACCGGGATGACGATCTTGCTGGCGGCCGGCGAACGCGTGCCCGTCGATGCGACCGTCATCAAGGGGACATCGGAAATGGACGTTTCGCTGGTGTCGGGAGAGCACGCGCCGGTCCCGGTGGCCGCCGGCTCGGTCCTGCGGGCAGGAACGCTGAACTTGACGGGACCTCTGACCATTGTCGCGACCGCGACATCAGGCGATTCGTTCCTCGGCGAGATGGTGCGGACGATGGAAGCGGCGGAGCAGGACGCTCCGGCTACCGCCGTATCGCGGACCGCGCCGCGAGCCTCTATGCGCCGGTGGTACACCTGACGGCGTTCTCGACGTTTGTCGGCTGGCTCGTCGCAACCGCCGATGTGCATCTTGCGATGACGATCGCCATTGCCGTGCTGATCATCACGTGCCCTTGCGCGCTCGGTCTCGCGGTACCGATGGTTCAGGTGGTCGCGGCCCGCAGGCTGTTCGAGGCCGGCATCATGGTGAAGGACGGCGGGGCTCTTGAGCGTCTCGCCGAAGCCGACACGGTCGTGTTCGACAAGACCGGGACGCTGACGGTCGGTGTCCCACGTCTGGTCGGATCGTTCGATGATAACCGTGAGACAATCGCGATCGCCGTTGGACTGGCTGCGCATTCGCGCCACCCTTATTCGCGAGCGCTGGTCGAGGCGGGCACCGGCCTTCCCGCATCTCATATCGCGTTCGATGAGATTTCCGAGCATCCCGGATATGGACTTGAGGCGCGTTCGGGCGCGGCAGTTTACCGACTGGGCCGGCCGGAATGGGCGCTCGCCGGTGCGGCCGAAGCAGGCCGATGCCGGGCGACGAATTCGTCGTGCTGGCAAAGGACGGCAGCCGCCTGTCGGATTTTCGCTTCGAGGACCGGCTGCGGGCGGACGCGGCAACGGCGGTCGCCGAGCTCAAGGATATGGGATTTCGGGTTCAGGTGATTTCCGGCGATCGCGAAATCGCGGTACGGCCGATCGCAGCGGAGCTCGACGTTCCCTGGCTTGCCGCCGCGTTGCCCGGCGACAAGACCACGCACATTGCAGCGCTCGAAGCTTCCGGCCGCAAGGTCCTGATGGTCGGCGACGGATTGAACGACGCGCCGGCGCTGGCGGCCGCGCATGCATCGATGGCGCCGGCTTCAGCGGCCGACGTCGGACGCAACGCCGCTGATATGGTTTTCCTGCATGAGAGCCTGACCGCGGTGCCTCTGGCGATCTCCATCGCACGAAGGGCCGGCCGGCTCGTTCGCCAGAACCTCGCCCTTGCGACCGCCTACAATGTCGTCGCCGTGCCGATTGCAATCCTGGGCCATGTGACGCCGCTGGTTGCGGCAGTGGCGATGTCGGGATCGTCCATTCTGGTGGTCGCCAACGCGCTTCGCCTCGAGAGCCGACAAAGGACCGCGCAAAGCACTGCCGGCGTTGCGCAGCTCCCGACCAAAACCGCGATGGAGGCTGCCGAATGAAGGATTATTTTTACCTGATACCCATCGCGCTCGGGCTCGGCCTCTCCGCCCTCGCGGCATTCATGTGGTCGCTCAAAACCAGGCAATATGACGATCTGGAAGGAGCAGCCGTGCGAATTCTGCAGGAAGAAGACGCTCCGATCCGGCAAAAACCGCCTGCGTAGCCGATAGTAGAATTTGTGGAAACTGGACGATCTTTGTGCTCCTTGAAGTTGCACGAAACAAACGTTGGGAGGGTCTTGGAAACGTCCGCTTGTGGGGACATAGCGTCGTTGTGCCGCTATGCAGCAATACGTCGGTTATCGAGGCATAGCGGACTCTGGCGCGGCGGCAGCCCGGCAGATTAATGGGTTCACGGCCTAATCCAATACCACAGCGTGGCAATCTCAAAAACGCGGCGCCGCTGATCGCCGGCCCCTCAGGCGGAGCCGTGGGAGGAGCATCGTCGCCTTAACGTCCATCGATCAAATATCACCCTAACCAAGACGCGCCGCACATGAACGAATTATTCGTGCCCCTCGAGAAGGCGCAAGCATCGTGACAAACATCTTGTACACTGGGTCATCCGGCCCTGCAGCAAATCAAGGAGGCTTTTAGATGACTGCTATCGCAAGGCTTCTGGAGCGGAAAAGCCACCTCCTCGAATTGTTAGAACAAAACCCTGGTCCAGAAGAACGTGAGCAGATCGAGCGCCTGTTAGCACAAGTCAACACGGCCGATTTGCTTGAGGGTGGACTGCGCTCATTTTCTTCGTTGTTTCGTTGATGCCTAAACGGTTTGAAGGCGGCATTTCGATCCAGTATAAGAACTGCATCCGCACGTCTCGGCGTGCGGGGAGGGCAAGATCGGTCGGCTATCTCGGCAAAGAAATGGCAAACAAAATTGACCGTCAATTTCCCTAAGTGATTGATTTCGTTAGATCGCGGGCGTAGTTCAATGGTAGAACGGCAGCTTCCCAAGCTGCATACGAGGGTTCGATTCCCTTCGCCCGCTCCAGCGCATTTTATCCGTTTAAATCAATAATATAGCCGAAAAAGGCGTATCACGTTTTTTCCTTTGGAAGACCGCGAGTTGATTGGGAAATGAAGTCGATCGGCCTGTGCATGATTGTGCGGAATGAAGCACCGGTCATTCGGCGTTGTCTCGAGAGCATGTTGC
Source organism: uncultured Pseudomonadota bacterium (assembly GCA_963819325.1). Lineage (GTDB taxonomy): Bacteria > Pseudomonadota > Alphaproteobacteria > Rhizobiales > Xanthobacteraceae > Bradyrhizobium. The sequence goes on along the minus strand of CAWFVT010000010.1, from coordinate 167,699 downwards.
CGTTGATCGACTACGTGCTCATCGTCGATACCGGATCGACGGATGCCACCCGGACCGTCGTTCGAGACTTTCTATCGGAGAAGAACATTGCGGGCGAAGTCATCGACGAGCCATGGCAGAACTTTGCTTACAATCGCACATTTGCATTGAGGAAGCTGCGGGAGAAGCGCCAGATCGACTACAGCTTAATGGTCGATGCCGATCAAATCATGGTCTACGAAGCCGACTTCACTGCAGAGCGATTCAAGGAGACCTTGAGGGAGGATTTGTACGATATACGGCTTCGCACCGGAAGCATTGAATATCTGGCGCCGCATTTGTCCAGCAATCGGGTCGATGTCGCCTACAAAGGCGTCCTCCATGAATACCGTGAATGTCCTGACGATTGCACGCGAGGTATGGCATCAGGCTTCTACATTCAGGAGATGCAGGATAGCGCGCGCAGCACCAACGTTCGAAAATTCCAGGATGATGCGGAAACGCTCCTGCGTGCGCTCCGACATGAAAGCGATCCCTTTCTGGTTTCGCGCTACACATTCTACCTTGCTCAAAGCTTTCGCGACTTCGGCGATTCGGAGTTTGCGCTCAAATATTATCTAGAGCGCGCCGAGTTGGGTTTTTGGGACGAAGAGGTTTTTCAAAGTCTTTATAATGCTGCGCGGATGAAGGAAGCGCTCAAGCATCCCGAAACTGAAATCATCGAAACCTATTTGCGGGCGCACCAAGCGTGCCCGCATCGCGCCGAAGCACTTCACGCCGCGGCCCGTTTTTGCCGCTCCGTCGGCCGGTACGATCAGGGTTATGCGCTTGCCAGGCAAGTGCTCCATTTGCGCACCCCGCACCGAGGGCTCTTCGTTGAAGCCTGGATATATCAATACGGCGTGCGGGACGAACTGTCGGTTCTTGCCTATTGGATTGGCAACTATGCTGAAAGTCTCGACCTTTGCCTGTCCCTGCTCGCCGACGGTCAAGTCCCGGAAGATCAGTACGCACGAATTCGACAGAACGCACACTTCGCCGTTGACAAGATCAATCCGCCGGCGCCGGCGAGCAACCCTCAACCCGCCGGACAAGCCTCGACCATCGACGATACCCGGCTTCCCTCGTTTCATCACAAGCAGATGGCCGCTCGACGGGCTGCAGCGGCCAACCGATACGCCATCGTTACACCCTACTTCGGGGAAACACGGCAAAAGCTGGAAAGGTGCTTTCGCAGCGTCAGGCGTCAAACGGTTGCGGTCGACCATATCGTTGTTGCTGACGGGTTTGCCCAGCAGTGGATCGATGGCGAACCGGTCAGGCACCTGCGGCTCGACATGTCTCACGACGATTTTGGCGGCACGCCACGCGGGTTGGGCGCCCTGCTGGCCGCATCCGAAGGCTACAGAGGAATTGGCTTTCTGGACGCCGACAACTGGATAGCCGACGATCATGTCGAGCGCTGCGTGGAAGCGGCTTCAGAGGTCGGGCCGGATTGCGATTACGTCGTCGCCAGGAGGTTCCTCACGAGACCCGATGGAACAACGATTGAAGTCAAAAACCCGCCTTTGTCCGAGGACGTCGACACCAACTGTCTGTTTTTTCTTGAAGGATCATACCATTCGCTGCATCACTGGGTGACGATTCCCCGGCAATTGTCTGCCATCAACGACCGCGTGGTGGTGTCTGCGCTAAAGAATTATGGCCTGCGACCGGCACGGGTAAAAGAACCCACCGTTTTCTATGAATGTCTTTGGTCGTCGATCTATCAGAGCGTCGGGGAAGTTCCGCCGCCAAACGCGAAACCCAATGTCGATCCCATCCCGATCTACGCCTGGCTGGACACACTGCCCGATCGCGAACTCACAATTGCCAGCCGGCGAAGCGGCTTGCCGGTTCGGCCCCAATCTCGAATGTCCACATCGTCCGGCTCCGGCGTCGGTGCGCCACCGGTCGGCCGGAATTCGCCCTGTCCCTGCGGATCGGGCAAAAAATACAAACACTGTCACGGACAGATAGCCTCGGCTTAACGCGCTGGGCCGGCGTTTGCTCGCAGCGCTGCTTGCCCGGAACAGGGAAGCGCGCGGGAGAATTGCCGTCGTGCGCTCATAAAAAGCAGCAAGCAGCGAAGCCGAGCCCGGACCCCGGTTTTCGGCGACGCTGCCCGGAAAAATTCAAGCGCTACTTGGTCCAGATCCTGGACGGCGCCGGGTCAGGCTGGCCGTTGAATTGATACGTCACGCCAACTCTGAAAATATCGGCGTTGAAGCTAACCCGCTCCGGGACATTGGCCACAATGTCGAACTGAGTGGCGGTACCGAGATCGACGTGAAGGTATTCGAACTTCACAGACCAATTTTGCATCAACATGGCCTCGATACCGACGCCTGCGGTCCAGCCGGCGCGCACACTGGATCCCGCGACCCCGAAAGCGCTGTCCCACGCATGCACCTCGCCGTACGCCAGGCCGCCCGTGGCATAGAGCCAATAGCGGTCCCACGAGGGACCAAGGCGCATGCGAAGGGTTCCGAGCGAATCCAGCTTTGTTCCGCACTGATGAGGGGATATGCCGCAGATTTGCGAACTGCCGTCGATGGACGCAAAAGCCAAATCGGTTTCGAGGCCGAACACCCACGACTGGTATTGCCAGTTGTAACCGAGACCAGCGCCGAACAGGGCTCCGCCGACATTGTAGTTACCGTCGCCAAGCGTGCGCACATCGGTCAGAGTCGGACCTGTCGGGCCGGTGGGACCCGTCGGGCCGGTGGGACCTGTCGGACCGGTCGGGCCTGAAGCTGCTGTCGGACCGGTAGCTCCTGTGGGACCCGTCGTCGTTGTAGGTGGGTGATAATTATCCGTCTGAGTGGAATGGCCGGTACCGCCGCCGCCTGAAAAACCGAAATGGAAACCCGACCAATTGGTCCCAGGGCTTTGGGCGGCCGCGATATCCGGTGCAAGAATTTGTTGGCTCACCGCCGCCGGCAAAATCACCGCGCTGGCAATCAGAAGTCTTTTCACGTGACGCCCTCGCAATTTTTTTTAAGGGATCACACCCCCAATAATGAACAAAGTTGTAACAGGAACCGCGCTTCGCTGGTCCCCTGAAAGCCTGACGTCAGCGGTTTCCTCGGAGATGTTGCAGAAATGCCGCTACTGCAACTTGGCTACGGCGTCGGGCGGAGTGCTCAACTGCCGCGAACGGACACCCTCGCCTTGGCCGGAGAGGTGAAGTCAGCGCGCCTATAGCTCACGCATTCGCCGAACGCCGCAGGGTCCAGTTCAGCCGCAGCCGGGTCGGTGAGTGGTAGTTGATGGCGACCAGAGGGATGCTGCCGTCGCCGAGGCGATAGGTTCGGCGGATCACTATCGCCAGATCCGAGCCCTCGAACTTGATGGCTTCGGAAGCCTGCGGCGGGATGGCGGCGGCCTGCAGGGTCTGGTCCACCTGCGCCACCCGAACGCCGTACATGCTCTCGATGAACGAGTAGATGGTGCCGCGTTGACGGCCGATCAGAACCGCGACGCCGCTATACTCGGACAGGATATAGATCTCGGTCCAGCACAGCGGTGTCGAATCCCCCTTCACATAACGGAAGCCTTCGACCCGCAGCCAGCGCGAACCGACCGCGCAGCTAAGCCGGGATGCCAGCGCGTCGTCGGCGACGACGACGCTGGTCTTGTCGATCTCATACCTGACGTCGGTGGCGTATTGCAGGAGCTCGGCGACGTCGCTGACCGAATAGGTGTAGATCGCGTTCTCCGGCTTGGTCACGCGCGTGGCTGCACCTTGCCGCGATTCGACGAATCCCTCATCCCGGAGTGCACGAAGCGCTTCGCGAATCGTATGCCGGCTCACCGAGAAGCGTTCGCGCAACTCGGCTTCGGAGGGCAGCATGTCGCCGGCCTTCAGCGTGTTGTCCTCGATCTCCTTGCGCAGTACCGCGACGATCTGCTGATAGCGTGGCCGGGTCGATGGCGCCGATACCGAAAGCCGGTCGGGATCAATGGCGCTGCCGGCTACGTCGTCGCGGATTTGTCGTCCCATCCGATCAGGTCCTTCACCTGCCTGTGGCAGTTGGAGTTCTGCGATGAACCTCGAAACCTCCGGATCAGACCCGCATCACGAACGGATCCTGGGCGACCTCGCTGAGCTCGACCCAGACGCTCTTGGTCTGGAGATACTGGTTGATCGAACTCGATGCCGTTGTTGCGGCCGGTGCCGCTGGAGCGGTAGCCGCCGAACGGCGAGTTGAAGGCCAGCGCGCGATAGGTGTTGATCCACACGGTGCCTGCCTGAAGCGCCCGCGCCATCGAATGCGCCCGGCGAATGTCCCGGGTCCAGACGCCTGCCGCCAGACCAAACTCGGTATCGTTGGCCTGTTCCAGCACTTCCTCGTCGGTCTCAAAGCGGGTGATCGCCAGCACCGGGCCGAACACTTCCTGCTTGATGATCGGATTGTCGCGGGCCGCGTTGTGCAAAATCGTCGGCTGGAAGAACAGTCCGTCCGGCCATTGCTCCACGGTGGCCTTAGCCCCGCCGGCCAGAAGCTCGGCGCCATGCTCGATCGCGCGGCTGACCATGGTCTCGTCCTTGCTGAACTGCGCCTTTGTTGCGATCGGTCCCATCTGGGTGTCGGCCAACAAGGGATCGCCGAGCTTGATCGTCTTGGAACGCGCGACCAGCCGTTCGACCATCTTGTCGTAAACCGAAGCATGAATGTAGGCGCGGCTGCCCGCGATGCAGGTCTGCCCCGCCGCGGCGAAGATGCCGGCCAGGACGCCGACTTCAGCGAGATCGAGGTCGGCGTCGCCGAACACGATGTTGGGGCTCTTGCCGCCCAGCTCCAGCGTGGAGGTGATGAGCCGGCGCCCGGCGCGGGCGCCGATTTCGCGACCTACGCCGACGCTGCCGACAAAGGAAACCTTGCGCACCAGCGGATGATCGACCAGCGCTTCGCCGGTCTCGCGAAGCCCGGTCACGACATTGATGACGCCTTCCGGAATGCCGGCTTCGATCGCGAGCTGCGCGATCTCGATGGCGGATGCCGGGGTGACCTCGGACGGCTTGATGACGATGGTGTTGCCCGCGGCCAGCGCCGGTGCGGCCGCCATGATGTTGAGGAAGGTCGGCGAATTCCACGCCGTGATGACGCCGATGACGCCGATCGGCTCGCGCAGCGTGTAGTTAAAGACGCTCTGGCGGGCGAGCGGAATGACCGCGCCCTCGATCTTGTCGGCCAGTCCGCCGAAATAGCGGAGGAAATCCTCCACGATCGTGGCCTGCAGGCGCATCTCGGCGAGCAGCTTGCCGTTCTGGGTCGATTCGATGGTGCCGATCCGCTCCGCCTGGCTCGCGATCTTCTCGCCCCATTTCGTCAGCCGCTTGCCGCGCTCGGTCGGCGACAGCTTGCCCCATGCGCCGACAAAGGCGGCATGGGCGTTCTTGACTGCGAGGTCGACGTCAGCCGCCGATGAAAGCGCGAAATTACCCCAATGCGATCCGGAGGTGGGATTGGTCGACGGGAACGTCGCGCCGTTAGCGGCGTCGACCTGCTTGCCGCCGACGAAATTGCCGTAGGTTCTCGGGGGTTGGACATGAATTGACATCGCTTGTTCTCCACACTGCCGCGTTAGTTGATGCGAACCTCGATCCCGTGACCCCGCTTTGGTAGCACGACGGGGTGATCGAAATTCATGAAAACGTTGATCTCGGACGTGACGGCCATCGAGCGTGTCGGGCAACCGTTCCGGGGCTTTCGCCCGAACTCCGAATCCGCTGCGCGGGCGAAGCGGAGCGGACGGGCGTTTGTGCTCATCCCGGGATGCGTCGAAGCAACGCTGGCAGCCGCTTGAACAGATCCGCCCAAATCTTCCTCCCGAGGCTTCTTCCCGAGCATTTGGAAAACTTATACGGACAGGCAATTCGTTTGTCGATAGGATGACGGAAAAATCCAGAAGCATAGGCAATGCGCCGCAATAACGATCGAAAGTTGCAGAAAACAAACGCGATCGAGGCGATTTCCAGCGTGCATATCATGGATGAGCCGCCACTTGACCGGATAAGTTCGGTCTGCTTTGATCATTCAAACACTTCGGGAGGAAGAAATAATGCGTGGCTGGGCCGTGGTCCGGAATGGAGCGCCGTTGGAAGCGGTCGAGGTGACGACCCCCGAACCGACCGGCACTCAGGTTCTCCTCAAGACCACCTATTGCGGCGTTTGCCACAGCGACCTGTATTTTCAGGACGGTTACTACGATCTCGGCGGCGGCAAGCGGCTGTCGCTCAAGGACCGCGGCGTCACATTGCCCTTCGTTCCCGGCCACGAGACCGTCGGCAAGGTGGTGGCATTCGGGCCGCAGGCAAAGGGCGTCGCGATCGGCGACCATCGGCTGGTGTACCCTTGGGCCGGCTGCGGAAAATGCAAGCATTGCGTTTCCGGCAACGACCAGATGTGCCTGACCCCGCGAAGCCTCGGGGTGTTTCGCGATGGCGGCTACGGCACCCATGTGCTGGTCGACAAGCCGGAGCATCTGATCGATTTCGGCAACGTCGATCCGGCGCTGGCTGCGACCTATGCCTGTTCCGGCATCACCGCCTATTCGGCGGTAAGAAAACTTTCCGAGGTCGAGACGGATAGTCCCGTCGTCGTCATCGGCGCTGGAGGACTGGGTCTGGCGGCCATCAGTATCCTCGTGGCGCTCGGCTACCAGAACATCGTCGCGGTCGATGTCAGCGACGAAAAGCTTGGGGTGGCGCGGGAGGCCGGCGCACATGCGGGCGTCAACGCGAAGTCGGCGGATCTCGCCGACGAACTCGCCAAGGCCGCGGGCAAGCCGATCTACGGCGTGGTCGACTTCGTCGCGTCTTCAGATACCGCGAAAGCCGGCGTCGCCGTGCTGGCGCGAGGCGGCACCTATGTGCCGGTCGGCCTCTATGGCGGCGATCTCACGCTGCCGCTGCCGACCATTCCGCTGCGCGCCATTACCATCCGCGGCAGTTACACCGGAAGCCAGCACGAATTGCGGGAACTGGTCGATCTCGCCAGGTCGGGCAAACTGCGGGCGATGCCGGTCGAGCGCGTGATGCATGACGATCCCAATACGGCGCTCGACCGCGTGCGCGCGGGCACTGTGACGGGCCGGTTGGTGCTGGATGCCGGGAGGACCTCGCCGTGAAATGGCGCCTTTCCCTCAGTCAGGAGCAGATCGTCTTTGTGCTGGCGGTGCTGTTGTTTGCGATCTTCTCGATCATGCTGCCCGGGTTCCTGACCGCGCAAAATCTTCTCACGCTGCTGCGCAGCGTGGCTGTCTTCGGCGTGCTCGGCATCGCCATGGTGATCGTCGTGATCGGTCGTGGCATCGACCTTTCAATCGTCGCCAACATGGCGATCTCGGTGGCGTGGACGTTCCAGCTTGCCAATGAAGGCGTGCCGATGCCGCTGGCGATCGCACTCGGGCTGGGCTTTGCGCTGCTGATGAGCCTGATCGTCGGCATTCTGATCGCCTATGCGGAGATTCCGCCGCTGTTCGCAACGCTGGCGATGGGAACCTTTATCTACGGCTTCGGCCGCGCGCACATGATCCTGGGCATCGACGTGGTGTACCTGCCGCGCGATATCGGCTGGCTTCGCAGCATCGGGCAGGGATTTTTGTTCGGCATTCCGAGTGCGGTGATTCTCGCGATCGTGATCGCGTTCGCGGCCTTCCTGCTGCTTCGCTACACCAAGCCCGGACGGTTCATCTATGCGATGGGCGACAACTATGCCGCGGCCCGGGTCGGCGGCGTGCCGGTGCGGCCGGTGCTGGTCTTTCAGTATCTGTTGGCCGGGCTGATCGCCTACATCGCCGGCATCATCACCGCGACGTCGGTGGCGGCGATGAACACCCGCATCGTCACCTCGAACCTGGTCTACGACATCATCCTGGTCGTGGTGCTGGGCGGCGTCGGCTTGAGCGGCGGCAAGGGCGGTGTCCGCAACGTCGTCGTCGGCACCTTGCTGATCGGCATTCTCCTGAACGGCATGACGATCATGGACATCCAGTACACCGTCCAGAACCTGATCAAGAGTTCGATTTTGCTGATCGCCATCATCGTCGACAGCGTCGTGAACCCTCGCGACGAGCAGACCGCCCAGCAGGGCGACATCTGACACATCATAACCAAGAAGCAACCCAAGGAGGAAATCGCATGCGTATCTGGAAGACACTGCTCTCAACGGCCGTCGCCGGCCTCATTTCAAGCCTCGCCGTCGCGCAGGCCCAGGAGATGAGCGACACCTTCCGTGATCCGGCGCTGGATGCCATGAAAGGCAAGACCATCGCCTATCTGCCGATCTCGCTCGGCTTCGACATGGCGCAGGCCTGGGGCGGTGTGGTCAAGGAAGAGGCCGCCCACTACGGCATGAAGTTCGTGAGCCAGGATCCGAACTGGAGCACCGATGCGATGGCGCAGTCGCTCACCAACCTGATCGCGCAAAAGCCGGATGTCATCGTCACCCAGAATCCGGATCTGCAGTCGCTGGCGCGGCTTCTCAAGCAGGCCAACGCGCAAGGAATCTATGTCATCCAGGTCAACATGCAGGGCGCGGTGCAGACCGACGCGTTCGTCGGTCCGGATCTGATCGGCGTCGGCGAGGAGATGGCCAACAACGTCGTCAATAGCTGCGGCAAGAACGGCAAATCCAAAAAGGTCGCCATCGTCCAGGGCGTGCTGACGGGCGGCGTCAGCTTCTTCGAGGTGCAGGGCATGAAGAAAGTCCTGGCGGCTCACCCCGACATCCAGGTTGTTTCGAGCCAGGCGGCTGACTGGGACGCCAGCAAGGCGCGCTCGATCACCGAGACCGTGCTGCAGCAGAATCCCGATCTCTGCGCGGTTCTCGATGTCTGGGATGGTCAGGCCCGCGGCAGCGGTGCTGCGATCCAGCAGGCCGGACTCAAGGGCAAGGTGATGCTGGTCACCGCCGGCGGCGGCGCGCAGAGCATGTGCGATGCGCTCGCCGACGGAACGTTCGACTATGCGATCAATTACAATGGCGTCGGCATGGGGCGCGACATCGCAACCACCATCAAGATGTTGCTGCAAGCGAAGCCCAAGGCGGGTTCGATCAAGTACATGGCGTACTCGCCGTACCGGACCATGACCAAGGCGGACGTCAAGCAGGATACCTGCTGGAATCCGGACACCTACGCCAAGCTTCTGAAATAACTGCTCTCACGCGGCGAGGCCTCCTTCCTGGGCCTCGCCGCCGCTTTTTTGCGGCGGGGTCCTGACCTCGCCTCTTTTCCACTGGAGCCACTTTCCGTGACTGCGGCAGACATCGAGGGTCGTGCGGCCCTTAACGACGATGCGGAACTGCGAACCAGCGGTTCGGGATCGCGCTCAATCTGGAATGTCGTGGAGCGCTGGCGCTACCGCTACGTTCCGGACCGACTGATCGGCGAAATCCTGACCAAGCGCTGGATCGACAGTGCGATCCCTTTCACCGTGCTCGTCGTTGTTCTCGGTGTCATCGCCTGGCTGCTGCCCAGCATGTTCCAGCCGTCCAGCCTGGTGATCGCCGCGAGACAACTCGGCGAGTTCGGTCTGGTGTGCCTCGCCATGATGGTGGTGGTTATTGCCGGCGGCATTGACCTCAGTGTCAGTTCCAATTTTGCCCTCGGCAACTTTCTGGCGCTTTATTTGCTCAATCTCGGCGGTTGGCCGGTGTGGGCGACGATCCCGGCTGTGGTCGCCGCCTGCGGGCTGGTCGGCCTCTTCAACGGCATCCTGATCGGCTATCTCAGGCTGCGCGCCTTCCTGACGACGCTGGTGACGCTGATCATCGTGCGCGCTTTGGTCGATATCCTGCTGCTCAAATATGCGCAGGCGATGTCGACCGGCTTCGTCGACGATGCCTTCTGGGATTTGCTCGGCCTCGGAAATGTCGCGGGCCTGCCGACCAGCTTTGTAGTGATGCTGGTCGTGTTCGCGATTGCCCACATCCTCTTCAGCCGAAGCGGACCGGGCTGGCGCGCCATGGCGATCGGCGGTTCCCGCAAGTCCTCGCACAATATCGGGATCAACGTGCCGCGGACGGTCTGCGTCACCTATGTGATCTCGGGAATGCTCTGCGGTCTTGCGGGTCTGCTTTATGCTTCACGGCTCGGCGGCGCGGGCACCGACACCGGTGTCGGTCTCGAGATTTCGGTCCTGACCGCCGTGGTGCTCGGCGGCATCAGTCTCGGCGGCGGCCGCGGCACCGTCGCCAAGGTCCTGATCGGCGCGATTGTCGTTCTGATGCTGACCAACAGCGTCATCCAGCTCGGCCTCAATGCCGGCTCGGGATCGATGGTGCTTGGACTGACGCTGATCTTTGCGGTGTTCGTCGACGTGAAATGGGTGAAGCATCGCGACAAGCTCTTGAACAAGGTCTACATGTCGCCGGCGCTGGTCGAGATGCCGCGTCCGGCTTCGACCGACAGGAACTCCGGCTCGCCCTACGCCCTGAACGACAAGCTGAACGGCGTCGAGATCATCGGCCTCGGGCAGGTCGAAGGGCCCGAAGACGTGCTGTTCGACAACGATGACAATCTGTATTGCGGCAACCGGCAAGGCGATATCATCCGCTTCCGTCCGCCGCATTACGACAAGGCCGAACATTTCGCCCATATCGGCGGCCACACCTTGGGGATGGCGCTCGACAAGGAGGAGAACATCCTCGTTTGTGTAGGCGGCATGGGGCTCTACAAGGTTTCGCGTACAGGCGAGGTCAGCAAGGTCACCGACGAGACCAATCGCGCCAGGTTCTCGATCATCGACGACAGCCGGCTGCGGCTGGCCGACGATCTCGATATCGCGCCCGACGGACGTGTGTTCTTCAGCGAGGCGACCATCCGTTACGAGATGCACACCTGGCCGATGGACGCGCTGGAAAGCCGCGGCAACGGCCGCATCATCGGCTGGGATCCGAAAACCGGCAAGACGCGCACCGTGCTGCGCGGGCTGGTGTTTCCGAACGGCGTCTGCATCGAGCCGGGCGGGCAGTCGCTGCTGTTCGCCGAGAGCTGGGCCTGCCGGGTCAGCCGCTATTGGTTCGACGGGCCCAATGAAGGCAAGGTCGAGGTTCTGATCCGGGATCTTCCGGGCTACCCGGACAACATCAACCGCTCGTCCGACGGCAATTACTGGATCGCCTTGCTCGGCATGCGTTCGCCGGCGCTCGATGTGGCGCTGCGGATGCCCGGCTTCCGGCGCCGCATGGCCCGGCGGCTCGCGCCCGACGAGTGGCTGTATCCCAATCTCAACACCGGCTGCGTGATCAAGATGTCGCCGGAAGGGCGCACGCTGGAGGCGCTGTGGGACCAGAAGGCGAAGAACCATCCGATGATCACGTCGATGCGCGAGCACAAGGGTTATCTCTATCTCGGCGGCATCTCCAATAACCGCATCGGTCGCTACAAGATTCCGGGCGCCGACCCGCAATGGAGCGGCTTCGGGAGCTATTGGGGGAAGGCGCATGCCTAACGTCTTCACGCTGGCGGCTGACCGCTTTCTCGGGCGTGGCGAAGCCTCGGTTGCCATTCCGCCGATGGACGGTGCGCTGAAGCCGAACAGCGCCGTCGACAAGGCCGACCACCTGCTCGCCATCACGCGGCCGGACAATCTGCTGCGCGCTGATAACAGCGTGCTGTTCTCGTCCGGGCGGCAGCTATTGGCCGTCAGCGGAAATTGGTCCAAGCCCGAACCGGTGGTGGAGTGCGAGGCCGAGATTCTCGCCACCGCGGCCGCCCCCGACGGCAGCATCGCGATCTTCGATGCGGTGCGCGGCCTGTCGCTGCTGGACCTGTCAAAGCGGTCGATGGTCCGTCGCAACATTGCACGATTGCCGTTCGCCTCGGTCACCGCGGCTACCTTCCGCGACGCGGACACGCTTCTGGTCTGCGTCGGATCAACCAGGAATCCGGTCACGGAGTGGCAGCGCGACCTGCTTGAATCAGAGACGGCGGGGTCGGTCTGGTCGGTCGACCTTCGCAACTCCGAGGCCAAGCCGATCGCGCAGAATCTATCCTATCCGGCGGGCTGCATCGTGCAGGCGGACGGAAAAAGCGCGCTGGTTTCCGAGAGCTGGAAAAATCGCCTGGTGCTGATCGATCTAAATCAAAAAAAATCTCCGACGCCGGTCCTGACGGCTCTGCCCGGATATCCGGGCCGGCTGTCGCCGCGCGCGCAAGGCGGCGCCTGGCTCAGCCTGTTCGCGCCCCGCAACCAGCTCGTCGAGTTCGTGCGGCGCGAGCGCACCTATCGGCGGGCGATGATGGCCGAAGTGCCGAAGGAGTTCTGGGTTGCACCCGCATTGTCGAGCGGCGCTTCGTTCAGCGAACCGATGCAGGGCGGCGCGCTGATCCAGATGGGCATCCTGAAGCCGTGGGCGCCGACCCGCTCCTACGGCCTGGTGGTGGCGCTCGACGACCATCATTCGCCGGTCGCCAGTTTCCATAGCCGCACCGGCGGGTCGCGGCATGGGCTGACCAGCACCGTCGAATACGGATCCGGCCTCGTTGTCGCCAGCAAGGGCGGCGACGAGATTATTTCCATCGCGCTTTCGGATGGTGGCTAATGGCGTCCAGTGACATTCTCGAACTTCGCCAAGTGACCAAGGAATATCTCGGCACCGCGGCCGTCAAGGACGTCGATTTCTCGCTCCGCACGGGCGAGATCCATGCGGTGTTGGGTGAAAACGGCGCCGGCAAATCCACGCTGACCAAGATGATCGCCGGCGCGGTGGCGCCGACCTCAGGCGAGATCTTGCTGGAAGGAAAGGCGATCCGCTTTGCCAATCCCGCCGAGGCGCTCGATAAGGGCATCGCCATGGTGTTCCAGGAGACCAGCCTGATCCCGACGCTGACGGTGGCGCAGAACCTCTATCTCGGCAAGGAACGCCTGCTCAACCGGCTGCGCGGCGTCTATATTTCGGCCCAGCAGTTCTTCCAGTCGCTGAACTTCGACGTCGATCCGACGGCTCTGGTCTCATCGCTGGGTGCTGCGAAGAAACAGATGGTCGAGATCGCGCGTGCCGTTCACTTCGACGCCCGTATCATCATCTTCGACGAACCGACCGCCTCGCTCACGCCGGAGGAAAAATACTATTTCTTCGCGCTGCTGCGGCGTCTCAAGCAGCGCGGCGTATCGATCATCTTCATTTCGCATGCGCTGGAAGAGGCGCTCGATGTGTCGGACCGGATCACGGTGCTTCGCGATGGTCAGCACGTGATCACGGCCGACACCAGGGAACTCGATCGCGACAAGATCATCCGCGCCATGGTCGGGCGCACGCTGTCGTCCGACCTTTACGGCCATCGTCAGTCGGCGCGGCCGTATCGCCGAAAGGTCCTGTCGGTCGAGAATCTGACCATGGGCCGGATGGTGCGCAGCACATCCTTTTCGATCTATGCCGGGCAGATCACCGGAATTTTCGGCCTGGTGGGATCCGGCCGGACCGAGACGGCGAAGGTCGTGGCAGGGGTGTTGAAGCGCGACCTGTTTCATGGTGGCCGGATCGAGTTCGAGGGCGTACCGGTGCGTTTTCGCACCCCGCGCGAGGCGGTCAGGCGCGGCATCGCCTATGTCACCGAGGACCGCAAGCTCGAGGGTTTTTTCGAGACCATGACGATCGGCGAAAACATCTTCGTCAACCTGTTGGGCGCGGACAAGAACAAGACCGAGATCGTCCGCAAGTCGGATATCATCGAAGCCGGCCGCACCTGGATCGAGGCGCTCAAGGTGCGGGCGATCGGCGCCAATGCGCGCGTCATCGAACTGTCCGGCGGCAATCAGCAGAAAGTCGTCATCGCCCGGTCGCTGGCCCAGGTTCCCAAGCTCGTGATCTTCGACGAGCCCACGCGAGGCGTCGATGTCGGCGCGATCGCCGATCTCCACCAGATCATCAACGAACTCGCTGACAGCGGCATCGCCGTCGTGGTGATTTCGTCCTATCTGCCGGAGATCCTCAGCCTGTCCGATCGCATTCTGGTCGCCCGCCAAGGCCGTATCGTCGAGGAGTTCTCCGCCGGCGAGGCCGACGAAGAGCGGATCATGTACGCCGCTGTTCACTAAACCCCTGCGCCGAACACCTCCATGAGTTGCGCAGCGAAAGGCGCTGCGATCGACTTTCCAGAATTCGAGCACCCGAAATCCCTGTGAGTGGAGGTATGACGCGTCCCCTCTCTGCAGAAGTTGCAAATCTTCTATAGAAGATTTCTCTTTCATAATAGAATTTGCATGCTAGTGTTTCGTCCACGGGCGCGAGCGAAGACGCCATCGAGGGATACGGGACACAAACGGGGAGGCTGACCGTGAGACGGTTGTCGGCGGTGCCCGCCGCAGCTTTGCTGCCGGCCACGGGGTTGCCTGTTGCCGGAGCACAGGTGCGGCAAGCGGGAACGCTTTGCGGATTTGGCGACGGTCTGCGCGATGTGTCGCGCAATTGTCCCATCGCTTTTGCCGACGGCCAGCCCGATACGCCGCAAGCGCGCGCGAGTGCCACGCTCGCCCAGCCATACAACATCGCGTTCCAGCGGCAACCACATCGAGAAAATAGCGATCACAAGAGGGAGGATGAAATGGTCTTGTCACTGCTCCGCGCAGCCTCTTTAGCAGCGCTGTTGGTTGCCAGCCCTGCGGCGCTGTTCGCCGAGGAGGCGCCGTTCCGGATCGGCGTGATCGACGACATGTCGGGCATCTATTCCGGCAATGGCGGACCGGGCACGGTGCTCGCGGCCAAGTTGGCGGTGGAGGATTTCGGCGGCAAGGTTCTGGGCCGCCCCATCGAGGTGGTCTCGGCCGACCATCAGAGCAAGCCCGATATCGGCTCGGCGCTGGCGCGCCAGTTCATCGAGCAGCAGGGCGTTAGCGCGATCATCCCCGGCGGCGCAAGTTCGGTCGGGCTTGCGGTCCAGGCGCTCGCGAGCTCGCTGAAGAAGACCACGCTGGTCAGCGGCGGCTATGCCTCAAACTTCAGCGCCGCCGGCTGCTCGCCCTACGGCACGCAGTGGGCGCCCTCGACCAGCGAGCTTTCGAAGACCATCGCCAAGGGCATTGTTGAGGGCGGCGGCAAGAAATGGTTCTTCATCGTCGCCGACTACGTGTTCGGCAAGAATCTCGCGGCAGATGCCGGCGACACCGTAAAGGCGTCCGGCGGCGAGGTGATCGGCCAGGTGCTGCATCCCCTGAACGTCACCGATCTGGCCTCCCAGCTGCTGGCGGCACAAGGCTCGGGCGCCGACGTGATCGGCCTGGCCGATGCTGGTCCGGACCTCGTGCTCGCGATCAAGCAGGCCAGGGAGTTCGGCGTCAGCGCTAAGCTCGCCACCATGCTGGTGTTCGAGAACAATGTCACGGCACTCGGGCTCGACACGGCGCAGGGCCTGCGGCTCGCGGCATCTTTCTACTGGGACCTGAACGAGGAGACCCGCGCCTGGTCGAAACGGTTCATGGCGCGCAACGGCGACAAGGTTCCGACCATGGGCCACGTGCTCGCTTATCTCGCGACCACCCACTACTTGAAGGCGGTCGCTGCGGTCGGCAGCGACGATGCCGCGCAAGTGCAGGCGAAAATGCTGCAGCAGCCGATCGAGGGCAATCTGATCCAGCATGCACACATCCAGGCCAACGGCCGTGTCGTTTCCGACATGCACATCTTCGAGGTGAAGAGCCCGAAGACATCCAAAGGCCCGGCCGATCTCTACAAGCTGGTCGCGACCCTGCCGGGCGAGGGCCTGTTCGTGCCGGCGGAAAAGAGCGGGTGCCCCCTCCACGCGGCGAGGTGAACCCGAAGTTGGAATTTGAGGTAGTGCCATGAATGAAGGTTCGATGCGCGTGACTCGGCCGCTGGATGCAGTACAGGGCGCTGTCCCGCGCCAGCTCCAGACGTTCAAGATGCATATCGACGGCGAATGGTGCGAGTTGGCTTCCGGGCGTTGGCTTGAGACAAAAAATCCCTACACGGGTAAAGCCTGGGCCGTCATTCCCAGTGGCAATTCGGAGGATGTCGACAGGGCCGTGCAAGCCGCGCACCGCGCTTTTGTCGGGGGTCCCTGGGCCACAATGCATCCGAGCGATCGTGGCGTGCTGTTGAACCGGGTCGGCGAGCTGATCGCCGCGAATGCGGAGAGGCTGGCGGAACTGGAAGTTCGCGACAACGGCAAGCTCAGGGTAGAGATGCTCGGCCAGATGAAATATCTGCCGCGCTGGTTCCAGTATTACGGCGGGCTTGCCGACAAGATTGAGGGCCGGCTTCCACCCACCGACAAGAAGGGCATGCTGCACTATGTCTCGTACGAGCCGATCGGCGTCGTCGGCGCGATCACACCATGGAATTCGCCATTGCTGTTGACGGTGTGGAAGATCGCGCCAGCGCTCGCCGCCGGCAATACAATTGTGGTCAAGCCGTCCGAATTTGCTTCCACGTCTCTCCTGGCGCTGGTCGAGCTGTTTCAACAGGCGGGATTTCCAAAAGGCGTGATCAACGTCGTGACCGGTCTCGGTGCAGAGACCGGCGAGCCCCTGGTCGAACATCCCCTGGTGGACCGGATTGCCTTCACCGGCGGCAACATTGCCGGCCGGAAGATCTATGAGGCGGCGGCGCGACAATTCAAGCGCGTCTCGCTCGAACTCGGTGGCAAATCGCCCCATATCGTCTTTGACGATGCGAGCATCGAGGATGCCGTCAAGGGCGTTATCTCGGGCATCTTCGCCGCGAGCGGCCAGACCTGCATGGCGGGCTCGCGCCTGCTCCTGCATTCCTCGATCCATGACGCATTCCTGGCGCGGCTCGTCGAGATCATGGCGTCGGCCCGGCTTGGCGATCCCAACGCCCTCGATACTGACGTCGGACCGGTTGCCACCGAGCAACAGTTGCAGAAGGTGCTTCACTATATCGAACTCGCAAAGCAGGAGGGCGCCCGCTGCGTCCTTGGCGGTCGGCGTGCCACCCGGCCCGAATGCGGTGAAGGCTGGTTTGTCGAGCCGACGATCTTCGCCGACGTCACCAACGACATGCGGATCGCGCGCGAGGAGGTGTTCGGCCCGATCCTGAGCGTGATCAAATTCGATACAGACGATGAGGCGATTGCGCTTGCCAATGACACGCCGTTCGGGCTCGCTGCCGGTCTGTGGACGACCGATCTTGCCCGTGCGATTGCATTGCCAAAGCGGCTTCGCGCCGGGACGGTGTGGGTCAATGCCTATCGCGTGGTGAGCTATCTCTCCCCGTTCGGCGGCTTCAAGGAATCCGGTATCGGACGGGAGAACGGTCTCGATGCGATCTATGAATACCTGGAGCCGAAGAGCGTTTTCATCAACCCGAAGCCTTCGATTTCCAATCCCTTCACGTTGCAGTAGCCGCAGCTACGGCCGCAGCGGGAGTCACGGCCCCAGTCATAGCCGGCGCCGGTGAATGACGAGATAATAGGAACACGGCGTCTTGCCTGCATTGATAAAACGATAGGAGCCGCGGACATCGAAGTAAAAGGAGTTGCCGGTCTCGAGCACGTAGTTCGTCTCGCCGGTCTGAACCGTCAACTGTCCCTCATGCACCACGAGATATTTCTCGGTCGGCACCTTGTAGGGGGGCAATTCACCTGACGATTCCTTCGGCGGAATCCGATGCAGAAGAAATTCGAGGTCATTGTCCAGATGGGTCGGCGACAGGTTGTGTCGTTCGAAACCGGTTTCCGGATCCTTGAATGCCAGCCGGCTCGCCCCGCGGATCACCGAAACCTGCGCCGGATCGGGCTCAGCGCCCATCAGGGTCGACATCGAGACATTTAGTCCCTTGGCGATCCGCACGATGATCGCAAGCGTCGGACTCTTTTCGCCGCGTTCAACCTTGGAGAGCATGGCGCGGCTAACACCGGACTGTGCCGCAAACTCCTCCAGCGTCAAGCCGGCTTGCGTTCGCAGGCGCTTTACCCGGCCGCCAACCTCGACCACGATTGCATCGTCGTTTGTCCGGCTGCCACGCGCCTGTCCCCTGGGTTTTGCCGGAAGCGCCTGAGTGGCCGTTCGGTCGCCAGGGGAGGCCGGACCTTCCCTGGTCGCTTTTCCGCGGCGTTTCTGCAATCTGTCGTGCATGTCAGAACAGTGTAGGTGGAGCGTGGGTTTCAAGCAACTTTTCAGAAGCACTTGTCCGCTTCGCGAAAACTCTCAATCAAGTTTATTCGTTCAAGCCTGGCGAAAAGGAAGCTATCTTTCGCCATCGGCGGCGCGTAAGATCAGCCCGTCGCAAGACGATGGCGCTGAAACTCAGAGCGGACTGCGGGCAGACCCGGGGGCAGTACCCGGCGCCTCCACCCTAGCAGCTTGAGCTTAAAGGTCTCATCATTGGTGAGATCGATTTGGCCGCAAGGCCAAATCCCTAGGCTGCTAAGGCGGGGGCGAACCAGGATCGATGGTCGCGAAGAAGTTCTGAATTGTGCTCGGCATGATACCGCCGTTATCGGGTCAAAAACCTAAATGCAAACGATAACGTTGCATTGAACGAAGTGCGCCTCGCGGCGTAACCGTTCGGGGTTGGTCCACCTAGCAACAGAACGGCCATCGCCGCGTCAGCCTTCGGGCTGGCGCGGCTTTATTTTGTGCCGGTTCAACAAGCGCGGCTGCCCGGATCGCCGTGGCAGTCGCACGCTCGGTCACGCGCCTTGCGGGATCTGATCGAGAAATCCGGTGATGCTGCGGATCCGTCCATCCTTGACGACGGCAAAATCCGTGCCCTTGATCGGGCTGTCGGCGCCTTCCGGGCCGAGGCCCCACGAGAAGCGGACGTGGTCGCCATATCCGTTGGGATGGCCGATCAGTTGAAACCTGAAATCTGGAAAGCGCTGCTGCACGCCGGCGATCAGGGCGTCAACGCCGTCATGGCCGTCGCCGCTCATCAGGGGGTCGATGTATCGGGCATCGCTGGTCCAGTTCGTCGCCAGCATCTCGCGCCGGCGGCTTGGCGTTCTCTCGTTCCACAGCTCGATATAGCGGCTGGCAATGGTATTGACGTCGGTCATTTTCTGTCTCCTTCGATGGAGCCGGTGGGATCGGCCGATCGACTATCGAAGGTTCGCGCGGCCCAATCGATTACCTCGCGGGTCATGGATTGTGGTTCGAACGCTCGCTTTTTCCGCCCTCATGCCTGCTCGGCGGCCCAGCGTTCGAACAGCGCGATCTTCGGGTCGGGCCATGCGCCGTCGCAGGGCATCGTGCCGGCGCGCAGCCGAAGCAGTATCGGTTGCCGGTGCATGATAACGTCCGCCTCCTTCCAGAGGTCGAACGCAAACAGCATCGAGTTACGGTCCATCGGCCGAAACAGCGGACGAATATGATCGTCGAAGCGAACGGCTTCGTCGGCGGCCGGCAAGGTCAGCTCGGCGTCGGCTTCAGGCCGTTCATCTGCAGCCGTCGCAGAGGGGCGCGACCCCGGAGTTGCATTGCAGACCCACCACCATTTCGGCATCGGCATGTTGGGTGGAGGCTTGGCGCTGTCCCCGGAATTTTCCACTGCGATCCGCGACCCCCACTCGATATAGGCCACAAAGGCGGCACGAAATTCCGGGTCGGACGGAAGTCCGGCATCATCTGCGCTTTGCAGCATGCGGCTGGCCCATCGTGCACGCTGTTCAGGCGTGATTTTCTTGCCGGCGTGCTCCTTTATCATGCGTTGGTAGCCGCCATATCTTTCCGAATAAAACCGCGGGCCTCCAAAAACTTCGCTGAGCCAGGCCGCGACGCGTTCGGGATGATCCGGCGACATTTCGGCAAACAGCGGCCCGATCAACGGGTCTTCTGGAACGTAGCGACTGTAGAAGATGCGGGTCATGTTCAGCAGAGCTGGAAAACCGCCCGCCCACTCAAATAGCGTTGGTTCGTGCAGAGGATCTGGCACCGGATCATGGAACGCGACGCTCCAGTGCATCCCGCTGCAAAACGGTTTGTTGAGCGATGACCCGCATCGGCACAGGCTGAAATGTTCCGGCGATGCGCCCGCATTTTGCGGGATGTTGGCGCCGGTTTCATCCACAAGCGCGACGTTGCCCGTCACGCGATAGGGCCCGTCCCTGGACACCTCGATCTGCGGCGCGCGGTGCGCGTCCGAAAGCCCGGCATCACGCGAGGGCCCGAAGCCGATGCCGAGCGCGCCGGAAGGACATCTGCGCACCGCGTTCACCAAATCGTCCAGTCTCGCACCGCTCGGTGAAACGAAAGGCTCCCGGCCGAGATGAAATACCGAACTGAGACGGTCGGTGCAGAATCCGGAATGGGCGCAGATTCCGCGGTTATCGTAGACATAGGCCTGCTGGCCTTCATAGATATCGAGTTTGTCGGCCACACGTCTTGGATCCTTGTTGTCGGTAAATCCACGTCCAAGATGGCTGTTGTCGCAGAACGGTTTGGTTTGCGACTTTCCGCAACGGCATAGCCGGACCGGCGCTTGCGCCGCGATTGGAACCCCGAGATAGTCGACCAAGGCAATGGAACCATCGAGTTCGTAGGGACCGTTGCGGATGACGACGATGCGTGCTGCTTCCACGGCCTCGCGCCGTTGGTCGATCAAGCTGTCTTGAATCAGGCTGTCTTGCGTCATGTAATGTTCCACGTTGTGATCCGGGACATCTCAAAACGTACTTAGGTGCATCGCGGGCAGCACTCAACGCACCAGATGGAAAGTAGAATTGGAGCGCCGATCATGAACAAAACCAAAAGGGATTTCGGCTGTCCCGTCGAATTCTCGATCGATCTCCTCCGCGGGAAATGGAAGACGGTGATTCTGAGCAGGCTGAAGCTTCGGCCGATGCGTTACGGCGAATTGCGTCAGGACATTCCGGCGCTGAGCGACAAGGTGCTCACAGAACGGCTGCGCGATCTTTGTGCGGCCGGCTTTGTGAAGCATGAGCGGGCCGGAAGCGCCTCAAGATATTGCCTGACCAAGCGCGGTGAAATGTTGAAGCCGATGCTTCAGGCGCTTTACGATTGGGGTCACGACAACGCAGCCTCTTTCGGCGTGAGATTCCCTAATTCGGGGACAGATTAAGCCGCTTCATCCCGCCGTTTTCGCCGTTGCGCGCCGAGACCTTGACACGTGTGGCTCGCGCATGGCGCCGCTACGGGGCAATTGTGAGTGTCGCCTTCATGTTGGGATGGAAGCGGCAATAATATTCGATCGTGCCGGCCTTCTTCAGAACCGAGGTGACGGTTTTCTTCGGCGGTATGGTCACATCCCAATCGCCGTTCCGCGCGGTCGCGGTGTGGGCAAAGATGTCCTTGTTGATCCATTCGATGGTGTCGCCGACCTTTGCCGAGGCCTCAGCGGGCGAGATCACCAGATTTTCCATCGAGATCTGGATGGTCGCCGCACGCGCCGAAATGGACGTCGCCACCATCAGCGCGGCGACGATCGGAACGATCCATTTCGGCGTCATGTGAAGCTTCCTTATTTCAGTTCCGCGGCGACGTGTTCGGCATGCTGCTCATGGCCCTGGAAGATCTTCAGGCCGGTCTGCAGCAGGCTCTTCAACTCCGCATTGCTCGCCGAGGGAATCAGCAACGTCTCCAGCGCGCCATCGACCGCCTTGTGGTAGGCGACTTCATTGGCGACATAGGCTTTATCGAAATCCGCGCCCTTCAGCTTGGCGAGTTCGTCAAGCTTGGCGGCGGCGTTCTTCGACAGGCTCTTGCTGGTGTCGTTGTCTTCCGGGGTGACCTTGAGCTTCTTTACGAGGTCGAGCGCCTGCTTGTTCACGGCTTCATGGTCGCGCACCATGTTTTCGGCGAACTCCTTGACGTCCTTGTTGCTGGTTTTGGTCAGCGCCTGTTTTGCCGCGGCGACATCGATCACCCCGGCGGTGTAGGCGATATGCGCGATCTGCGGGTCGGTCGGCTTTGCGCCTTCCGCAACGGCGGCACCGCCCAACAGGCTAACCGCGGCGATCGCCGCGCTCAATCGCAGATACATGTTTTGACACTCCTGTGGCGCCGGGACTTCAAGCCGCCCGGCATTGTTGGTGGCACACAGGATTGGATGGCGCGCGCGCGCAAAGGTTCCTGAAAATTATTTGCTCAGGCCGAGCCGTCGCAGAACCGCGTCGGTCAAGCGTTCGCAGCGCTTGCCGGCAAATGGAAACGCCTCCATCACCACCGGCCCGATTTTCTTCTCGACGTTGTCGCGCAACAGGGCGCGGGCGCGATGCAGCCTGGTTTTGACGGTTTCCGGCTTCAGGTCGAAAATGCCGGCGGTTTCCTCGACACTCATCCCTTCGATCACGCGGGTGATGAAGACGATGCGAAAGGCCTCGGGCAGTTCGTCGATCGCTTGCTCGACGACATGCTGGATTTCGCGTTGGGCCATGGATTTTTCCGGATCGTCTGGCATCGCCGAAAGGGGAAACTGAATGATCTGGGCTTCCAGGACTCCGGGAGCCAGGGTGCTCAAGTCGACGGTCGGCCGCTGCCGGCGCAATCGCCCCAAAGCCTCGTTGATGGCAATGCGCGCCAGCCAGGTTGCAAGACTGGAGTCGCCGCGGAAACTCTCGAGGTTGGTGAAAGCCCGAACATAGGTTTCCTGGACCACGTCCTCGGCCTCGCTGTCGTTGCGCAGGATGCCGCGGGCAATCCGGTAAAGCCGGCGGTTGTTCGACTGCATGATCGAACGGATGGCCGCTTCGTCGCGCGCGCCGGCTCGCCCGACCAGTTCGGCGTCGGTGGACCCGACTGGGGCCATCCGAGGTGAATATACGCTGCGCATGACTGCTCCGCTGTTGCCGTAGCACGTTACGGCTGAACCTTGGATGCGCCAAAGGCGGACAGGTTCCCGAAAGTGGGACGAATATTTGCATCAGGCGCGGCAAATCAGCCGGATTCAGAAGAATCGCCATGTGCCTGCGGTTCCAGCGCTTCCAGGAAACTTCGCGCCTTGGCGGAGACGAATGGGCGGGTCGGAAGCAGGACTTTCGGAACGTCTATCCCACCGCTTTCGCGGCTGCGCGGCCGGCGCTGCGGCCGGAGAACAGGCAGCCGCCGAGGAAGGTACCTTCCAGCGAACGGTAGCCGTGCATGCCGCCGCCGCCGAAGCCGGCGGCTTCGCCGGCGGCATAAAGCCCCGGCATGATCTGACCGTTATTGCCGAACACGCGCGAGTCGAGGTCGGTCTCGAAGCCGCCCAAGGTCTTGCGGGTCAGGATGTTGAGTTTGACGGCAATCAAAGGCCCGTGGTCGGGTTCGAGAATCTGGTGCGGCTTCGCGGTGCGGATCAGGCGGTCGCCGATATAGCGGCGCGCATTGTGGATGTTCATCACCTGATGGTCCTTGGTGTAAGGATTGGCGACCTCGCGGTCGCGGGCCTCGATCTGGATGCGCAGGTGCCGCGGGCTAAGCAGGTTGTCGCCGCTGAGTTCGTTCATGCCGGTGACGAGATCGGCGAGATTGTCGCGCACCACGAAATCGGCGCCGTGGGTCTTGAACGCTTCCACCGGCCCCGGCGCGCCCTTGTTGGTGGCCCTTCTTGCGGTCATCCGCCAGCTCTTGCCGGTGAGATCCGGATTCTGCTCCGAACCCGACAGCGCGAATTCCTTCTTGATAATGCTCTGGGTCAGGACGAACCACGAATAGTCGTAGCCGGTCGACAGGATATGGGTGAGCTGGCCGAGGGTATCGGAGCCCGGAAACAGCGGCGGGGGCAGCCGCCGGCCGGTGGCGTCAAACCACATCGACGACGGTCCCGGCAGGATGCGGATGCCGTGGCGCGGCCAGATCGGATTCCAGTTCCGGATTCCTTCGACATAATGCCACATCCGGTCGCGGTTGATCAGCCGCGCGCCAGCGGCTTCGGTGATGCCGATCATGCGGCCGTCCACATGTTCGGGCACGCCGGAGATCATGTTCTTTGGCGCTTCGCCGAGACGCTTCGGCCAGTTCTGCCGGACCAGATCGTGATTGCCGCCGATGCCGCCGGAAGCGACGATCACTGCCTGGGCGTGCAACGTGAAGTCGCCAATGGTCTTGCGCGAACTGCTCTTGCCGCGCTCGGCGTTGTCAGGCTCGAGGATCGTTCCGCTGACGCCGTCGACGGTTCCAGCGGTGATAGTGAGCGCATCGACACGGTGGCGGAACTTGAAGGTCAGGCGGCCGCTCGCCTGGGCTTGCCGCGCCCGCCGCTCGAACGGCTCGACAATGCCGGGGCCAGTGCCCCAGCTCACATGAAACCGCGGCACCGAATTGCCATGGCTCATCGCATCGTAGCCGCCGCGCTCGGCCCAGCCGACCACCGGAAAGATTCGATGGCCCATCGCCCGCAGCCATTCGCGCTTTTCGTCCGCTGCGAACGCCACATAGGCTTCCGCCCAGCGCTTCGGCCAAAGATCCTCGTCGCGATCGAAGCCGGCCGATCCCATCCAGTCCTGCAGCGCCAGATCGTAACTGTCCCTGATGCCGAGCCGGCGCTGTTCGGGGCTGCCGACCAGAAACAATCCGCCGAACGACCAGAAAGCCTGGCCGCCGAGGCTCTGTTCGCCCTCCTGGTCGACCACGATGACGCGTTTGCCGGCGTCGGCGATTTCAGTCGCGGCAACGAGACCGGCGAGTCCCCCGCCGACCACGATCACGTCTGCATCGCTTGCCATCACGTCAGCCCCCCAGCTCCCGCGGATAGAAACCAGTGGCATTAACCACCGTCAACGGCAAATGGTACCGGCCCCCGCTCAAAGGCGCCGCCGGCCTGCGTCAACTTGTTCCAGTTTGGGACCTGGCAACGCGGGGGGTGCAGCCCGCGTGCAACACTCAATTTGAATTTGTTTTGAGCCACCCTCCGCATCTGGACAAAAACCCGATCCGGCAACACGCTGGCGAAGCATCACGCAAGACGCTCAGATTCGGGTTCGACTGGGGCTGGACATGAAGTTGGTGACGGGGTTGCTCGCGGCTGTTCTCCTGCTCGCGGGTGTGGGGGCGAGCCATGCGGTGGTTCGTATCGCTGAAGATCGTGGTGGCCGGATCGGCACGTACGTCGACAAATATCAGGACCTGCGCAGTTCGGGCGAAGAAGTGATCATCGATGGCCTGTGCGCCTCGGCCTGCACGATCGTTCTGGGCCAGGTCCCCCATGACAAGATCTGCGTGACCTCGCATGCCACCCTCGGGTTCCATGCGGCGTGGGATTTCGGCGCCAACGGCCGTGCGATCACCAACGCCGAAGCGACGCAGATGCTGTACTCGATGTATCCTCCCGCGGTGCGGCGGTGGATTGCCCAGCGCGGCGGGCTGACACCGCACATGATTTTCCTGCACGGCAAGCAGCTGATGAGCATGTACCGCCCGTGTTACCTGGACGCCCAGGCTTCCTCCGCCAGATTCCTGACATCGCATTGAAATTGCTGGCGCCCTTCAGCATGACGTGATCGGCGGCGCCGCACTGGCGCTTGCCCGCCAGCGAAACTGGCCCTATCTGGACATGACAACCGGGGAACGGTGGCAACGCCAGTTCTCCGGTTGATTCGGCGCACATTTCGCAACATGCGCGCCATTAACGAGTTGGCGCATGGCTCAGCCGATCTCCACGCCTCAGGAAATACCCGGCGCGCTGCAGCCGGCGCGAAAGGCTGCGTCGGCGATCGTGATGGCGGGCGCCGGCCTCGGCGTCGTCCTCGGGCTGGCGGCGGCGGTGTTGTGGTTCCACTACGGGACGGCGGTCTTTTTCGAGACCATTATGTCCGGCCTGTCCGCCTGCTTCTGACCGGGGAATTTCGTGATGGATCGGACCACCCGCCCGCTGGTGATCGTTGCTGCTTTCTCGGGAAGCCTGCTGGTCGGGCTGCTCGTGATGCTGTGGGCGCTGGGTGGACTGCGAACAGTAACCGCGCCGGCTGCGATCGGCGGTCCGTTTCAACTGACCGACCAGACCGGCCAGACCGTCACCGAGAAGAGCCTGCAGGGCCGCCCGACGCTGATTTTCTTCGGCTTCACCCATTGCCCGGACGTCTGTCCGACCTCGCTGTTCGAGATTTCCGAAGTGCTGCGGGCGATGGGCAAGGATGCCGATCGCGTCAACGCCTATTTCATCTCGGTCGATCCGGAGCGCGACACCAAGGCTGCGATGAAGGATTACCTGTCAAGCTTCGATCCGCATCTGAAAGGCTTGACCGGCGATCCGGACGCGATGGCGAAAGTGATTTCGGAGTTCCGGGTCTATGCCAAGAAGGTCCCGCTCAAGGACGGTGATTACACCATGGATCATACCGCGCTGATCTATCTGATGGATCGCGACGGCAGATTCGTCTCTCCGTTCAACCTCAAGCGCAAGCCCGAGGAAGCCGCGGCCGACCTGAAGCGCTATCTCTAAAGCGGTGCGCGGCGAGCGTCCTTCAGGGGGGTAAACGACGTTCGCCTTATCGGGCGGATGGTCTATAAGGCCGGCCATGCGATCACGGATCATTTCAGGCAGCGAAAAACCAGGGCTAAGCATCGGCGCAGTGGTGGGTTTGTCGCTGGCCGTGGTGCTGGTTTTGGGCCTGCATAATTGCGCCGCGCACGCCCAGACTGTGGCCAAGCCCACCGTGCCGCAGGCGGCCCCGCAGTCGGTGCCGGGATTCTGGGACCCGAGGCGGCGTCCGGACCGTCCCGATCTGTCCCGCCTCACCGTGATCCGGTTTCTCACCGAGACCGACTATCCGCCGTTCAACTTCACCGGCCCGGACGGCAATCCGGCCGGCTTCAACGTCGATCTGGCCAGATTACTGTGCGACGAGATCAAGGTCACCTGCACCATCCAGATGCGGCGGTTCGAGACGCTGCTCGATGCGATCGCGAGCAACCGCGGCGATGCCATCATCGCCTCGCTGGCGGTGACGCCGCAATTGCGCGCCCGGCTCGATTTCACCGATCCCTATTACCGGGCGCCGGCGCGGTTCGTGTCGCGGCGCGATGCGGTGATGCCGGAGATTCGCCCGGAATATCTCGAGGGCAAGAAGGTCGGCGTCATCGCCGGCTCGTCGCACGAGGCCTATCTCAAGACGATGTTCACCGACGCCGAATTGCACGGTTATCCCAATGACGATGCGCTGCGGACGGCGCTGCGGCGCGGGGAAGTCGATTTCATCTTCGGCGATGCCATCTCGCTGGCCTTCTGGATCAACGGCACTGACTCCGGCGACTGCTGCGCCTTCTCGGGCGGCCCGTTCGTCGAGAGCCGCTATTTCGGCGAAGGCATCGGCATCGCCGTGCGCAAGGGCAACGACCTGCTGCGGCAATCGCTGAACTGGGCGCTGTTCCGGCTCTGGGAAAAAGGCCGCTACACGGATTTGTGGCTGCGCTATTTTTCGGTGAGCCCGTTTTAGAGATACCTCTCGTCATTGCGAGCGAAGCGAAGCAATCCACTCTTGGCTTTATTGCCGCATGGATTGCTTCGCTTCGCTCGCAATGACGGATATACTACTAAATTAGCTCACTTTTCGCTCTCCGGAGACTACCCTTTTATTATGTCCACCCTCGATCTTGCCGCTAGCCCAAGCGACCTTCGCGCGCTTGCCGAACAATCCAATGCCTGGCCGTTCGAGCAGGCCAAAGCGATTGTAGCGCGGCTGAAGAAAAACCCGAAGGACGAGGTGCTGTTCGAGACCGGTTACGGGCCGTCGGGCCTGCCGCATATCGGCACCTTCGGCGAGGTGGCGCGCACCGCCATGGTGCGCCACGCCTTCCGCGTGCTCACCGAGGACAGGATCAAGACCCGGCTGCTGGCGTTCTCCGACGACATGGACGGGCTGCGCAAGGTGCCGGACAACGTGCCGAACAAGGAACTGCTGGAACAGAATCTTGGCAAGCCGCTGACGCGTGTGCCGGATCCGTTCGGCACCCATGACAGTTTCGGCGCCCACAATAATGCACGGCTGCGCGCGTTCCTCGACACTTTCGGGTTCGACTACGAATTCGGCAGCTCGACCGAATACTACACCTCGGGCAGGTTCGACGCGGCGCTGCTGCGCATGCTGGAGCGGCTGGAAAAGGTGATGGCGATCATGCTGCCGTCGTTGCGCGAAGAGCGCGCGGCGAGTTATTCGCCGTTCCTGCCGATCTGCCCCCGTACCGGAATGGTGCTGTACGTGCCGATCGTCGAGCACGATGTGAAGGCCGGCACGGTCTCCTACGACGATCCGGAGACCAGGGAACGCGTCACGCTGCCGGTCACCGGCGGCCATTGCAAGCTGCAATGGAAGCCGGACTGGGCGATGCGCTGGGTCGCGCTCGGCGTCGACTATGAAATGGCCGGCAAGGACCTGATCGATTTGGTCAAGCTATCCGGCAAGATCTGTTCGGCGCTGGGCGGCATGCCGCCGGAAGGCTTCAATTACGAACTGTTCCTCGACGAGCACGGCCAGAAGATTTCCAAGTCGAAGGGCAACGGCCTCACCATCGACGAATGGCTGCGCTATGCCTCGCCGGAATCGCTGTCGCTGTTCATGTACCGCGAGCCGAAGGCAGCCAAGCGCCTGCACTTCGACGTGATCCCGCGCAACGTCGACGACTACCAGCAATTCCTCGACGGCTTTCCGCGGCAGGATGCCAAACAACAGCTCGCCAATCCGGTCTGGCACATCCATGCCGGGCATCCGCCCACAGCCGACATGCCGGT
This sequence comes from uncultured Pseudomonadota bacterium, assembly GCA_963819325.1. Taxonomy (GTDB): domain Bacteria; phylum Pseudomonadota; class Alphaproteobacteria; order Rhizobiales; family Xanthobacteraceae; genus Bradyrhizobium. The sequence goes on along the minus strand of CAWFVT010000010.1, from coordinate 139,083 downwards.
CACGTTCCAGTTGCTGCTGACCTTGGTGTCGTCGTCGAATGCGGAGAATGCCGCCACGCTGTGGGGTTTTATCGGGCGTTATCGCCCGGGCGTCACGCCGCAGACCCACCCGAAGCTAGACGCCATGGTCGGCTATGCCATCAATTACTATCGCGACTTCGTGGCGCCGACCAAGAAGTTCCGTGAGCCTACCGACACAGAACGGGTCGCGCTGCAGGACCTGCGCGACGCGCTGTCGCAGTTGCCGCCGGCGTCAACGGCCGAGGAGATCCAGAACGTGGTCTACGAGATCGGCCGCCGCGAGCCGTTCCTCGACGCCGTCAAGAAGGGCAAGGACGGCCGGCCGGGCGTTTCGCTCGACTGGTTCAACATGCTCTATCAGGTGCTGCTCGGTCAGGAAAAAGGCCCGCGCTTCGGCTCGTTCGTCGCGGTCTATGGTTTGGCCAACGCCGTGACCATGATCGACGGCGCCCTGGCAAGATCGGGGTAGACCGCTGACGTCATCCTCTGAGGAGCCCGCTCTTGCGGCGTCTCGAAGGATGGCAAAGGCATTCATCGCGTCTCATGGTTCGAGACGCCCGCAAGAGCGGGCTCCTCACCATGAGGGCGGCATTTACCGGCTCGACGCACCACTCCGATCCCTTTGCAGCGCATCATCGAGAATCCCTCTGGGTGATGGAAATCGGCATGGCAGGCCCGCTGCAATTTCAACCGGGGCCGGCCCGGTTTTGCGCTATGATCGCGCAAACAACGGCCCGAATCTCCGGCAGAGGGCAGGCAACAGCAGGAGGATACGCATGCAGTACAGGGTTTCGCCGAAGACGCTTAGCGAATGCAGCGCCGAGGAATGGCAGGCGCGGGTCGATCTCGCCGCCGCGCATCGGCTGGCTTACATGCATGATTTCAGCGAAGGCATTTTCAACCATCTGACCCTGGTGGTGCCGGGCCGCACCGACCGCTACTACCAGATCCCGTTCGGCATGCATTGGTCCGAGGTCACGGCGTCCTGCTTCATGGAAGTCGGCATCGACGACGGGTTGGTCAAGAGCGGCGCCGGTGATGTCGAACGTTCCTGCTACTGCATCCATGCGCCGATTCACAAGGCGCTGCCGCAGGCCAAGGCGGTGTTTCACACCCACATGCCCTATGCCAGCGCGCTGACGCGTCTTGAAGATCCGCGCATCAAGGAGATCGGCCAGACCGAAGTCGGGATGTCCGGCAAGATTGCGTATGACGATGAGTACGATGGTCCCGCCTACGATCCGGCCGAAGGCGCGCGGCTGGCACGCGTGATCGGCGACAAGACGATCCTGTTCATGGCCAATCACGGCATCTCCACGGTCGGCGAAACCGTCGCCGACGCCTACGACAAGCTCTATTACATCGAGCGCGCGGCGCAGGTTCAGATCTACGCGATGTGGACCGGGCAGAAGCTCAAGCAGCTTCCCGATGATGTGGTCGAAAAGACCAAGCGCGCCATTGGGCGCGATATCGGCGGCGGCAACAAGCTCCCTCGCTACGAACCGCGCCCCGCGCAGCGGCATTTCGATGCCTTGAAGCGCATCCTCGACCGCAAGGAGCCGGACTACGCGACGTAGGCCTCTCCGCCGTCGTCCCGGCGCAGGCCGGGACCCATACGACGCAGACTCACGTTTCGTGCAATGGAGCAGATGCCTTCTGCGGTCAATAAATCCAGGGGTTATGGGTCCCGGCGTTCGCCGGGACGACGCTGAGAAACCCTACTGCCGCACCCAGACGATCCGCGCGATCCACTGCACCTCGGCGGCGGCGAGCGTGCGATCGGGCCCGTTCGCGTTCAGGGATTGCAGCTCAAGCGATTTGGCGGTCCGGCGTTTCAATTCCCGCAGCAGCACTTCGCCGGCTCTGGTCTTCACCACCACGCGGTCGCCGCGCCGGATCGGCGTGCCCGGCGACACCACGATGACGTCGCCGTCGCGATAGGCAGGCGTCATCGCGTCGCCGGAAATTTCCAGCGCAAAAGCGTGTTCGTCGCTGATCCCGGGCAGGCCGGCCTCGTCCCAGCCCTTGCCGGCCGGAAAGCCTGCTTCGTCGAAGGCGCCGGCAGCGCCGGCCTGCGCCAAACCAAGTAGCGGCACCGACTGCACAGTCCATTCGCTGTCGCCGATCAACTGCACGAAACTGTCGATTGAACTCGCGGTCGCGGCGAGCGCCTTGGAAATCGATTTGGTCGACGGCCAGCGTTCGCGGCCGTCTGACGTCACGCGCTTGGACTTATTGAAGGTCGTGGGATCGAGGCCGGATTTTTTGGCCAGCCCCGAAGCCGAAAGCCCGGCGCGCTCGGCCAGCCGATCCAGCGCGCTCCAGACCTGGTCATGGGTCAGCATTCGCGGGGATTTGGGCGGCTTGACCATCTAGGAATTATTACCTTAAGCGCCTCGTTTTCGCAATCAGCGCCGGCGCGCGGAACGCTGCCCTTGAGTTGCGCCGATGCCGCCGATACGGTCCAAGGCATGCCTCGGAGCTTCCGGGGAAATCCCAAGAGACTCAACGACAAGCAGGGTTAGGGCGCAGGTGCGCAAAATCTATAAAATCTGTCCCGCTTCGGCCTGGCGCGAGGCCGAGCGGCAAGGCGTCTACCGCGGCAGCGCCGACGATGCCCGCGACGGCTTCATTCATTTTTCCGCAAGCTCGCAGGTGGCGGAAACGGCACGGAAGCATTTTGCCGGCCAGACCGGGCTGTTTCTGATCGCGGTCGATGCCGACGCGCTGGGGGCGGCATTGCGGTGGGAGCCCTCGCGCAATGACGAACTGTTTCCGCATCTCTATGGCGAACTCGATCTCGGCGCGGTCACCGGCATCTACGACATACGCGCGCGGTCTGATGGCAGCCACGACATCCCGGAGCTTGCCCCGTGATCCGCGCCTTCGATGCGTTCTCGTTGCCGCTGTTGCGCTGGTTCGATCCGGAGGACGCGCATCGGCTGGCGATCCAGGGCCTGCGGTTGTTGCCGCCGATGCGGCCGAGGCCGGACGATCCCAAACTGGCGGTGCGGGCCTTCGGCCTGAACTTTCCCAATCCGATCGGCATGGCCGCGGGCTTCGACAAGAGCGCGGAAGTGCCGGACGCGCTGTTGCGGCTGGGTTTCGGTTTTGTCGAGATCGGTTCGGTGACGCCGAAGCCGCAGGCCGGCAATCCGCGGCCGCGGCTGTTTCGCCTCGAGCGCGACGAGGGTGTGGTCAACCGCATGGGATTCAACAATGACGGCGCGCAGGCCGTGCTGCGGCGGCTGGCTTCGCGCGCGCATCTCGGCGGCATCGTCGGCGTCAATGTCGGCGCCAACAAGGATTCCGCCGACCGCGTCGCCGACTACGTGAAATTGATCGAGACCTTCGCGCCGGTGGCGAGCTACTTCACCGTCAACGTGTCCTCGCCGAATACCCCGGGCCTGCGCAACCTGCAGCAGGCAGCCGCCCTCGACGATCTCCTTGCCAAGGTGATCGATGCGCGCGAGCGGGTGCAGCGGAATGCCGGCGATTTGCCGGTGCTGTTGAAGATCGCGCCGGATTTGAGCCTGACCGAACTCGACGACGTGGTCCACATCGCGCGCTCGCGCCGTGTCGACGGCATGATCGTGGCCAATACCACGCTGGCGCGGCCTTCGAGCCTGCGCGAACAGACCCGCGCCGGCGAGCAGGGCGGCTTGTCGGGGCGGCCGCTGTTTCGGCTGTCGACGCGGATGGTGGCGGAGACCTATGTGCGCGCCGAGGGCGCGTTTCCGCTGATCGGTGTTGGCGGCATCGATACCGGCGGCGCCGCGCTGACCAAGATTCGCGCCGGCGCCAGCCTGATCCAGCTTTATTCGTCGCTGATCTACAAGGGCCTCGGCCTCGTCGACGACATCAAGAGCGATCTCGCCTCGACGCTGCTGCGGACGGGGCGCGATTCACTGTCGGAAATCGTCGGCGCCGATGCGGCGACGATCACGGCGGAGGACTGGCCGGTTTAGGTGGAATTACTAATTGGTCTTCGTCATTGCGAGCGGAGCGAAGCAATCCATCAAGCCATAAACAGGAATGGATTGCTTCGTCGCTTCGTTCCTCGCAATGACGACTCTAAACCATGAGGTCCGAGACGTCATCCTGAGGAGCGGCCACTTGGCCGCGTCTCGACGCATGGCTCCACGGCATGCTCTACAGCTCCACCACCATGCCGTCGCTCGCCGCCGTATAACCAAGCGTATCCAGCCGCTCCAGCATGTCGTCGCTCATATGAGTCAGGATCAGCCGCTTCGGTTTGATCTCGGGCAGATGCGCCTCGAGCGTTTTCAGGCTGAGGTGGTTTTTGACAATCCTGTCGTAAAAATAAGCCTCGGCGATGAACAGATCGGCGTCGCGCGCGGCAGGAATCAGCGTTTCGGTCCATTCGGTGTCGGCGCTGTAGGCGATGACGCGGCCTTCGGCCTCGATCCTATAAGCCAGAAACGGACCGCCGGAGTCGCCATGCACCACCGGGAACGGCGTGACATTCACCGCGCCGAACGCGCGCGGTTCCCCGGGCTTGAGCGCAACCACCGATAGATCGAAGCGCTGTTTTGTTCTGGAGGAATGTTCGAACATCACCTCCATCGCTTGCGTCAGCCGCGTCTCGATTCCTTCCGGTCCGGCGATCACCAAGGGCCGGGTGCGACTGGTGAATTGCGCGTCGAGCAGCAGAAACGGCAAGCCGGCGAAATGGTCGCCGTGAAAATGCGTGACCAGAACGAGGTCGATTTCGTCGCGCGCGATACCCAGCCGCTTCAATGCCGGCAGCGACGAGGCGCCGCAATCGATCAGGAAATTGACGTTTTCGCCGCTGACATGAAAGCAGGTGTTGAACCGGCCGCCGGAGCCGAAGGCGTCGCCGCAGCCGACAAATCGCAATTGCATCGGTCGCGTCCTTCGGATTCAGGCGGGCATAATGCCGGCCGGAACGAAACCCGCAGCATCGCCGGATAGCGCAGCGCCTGCAGCCCGCCGCGCGCAGCATACAGCATCAGCATGGCCGTCCACAGGCCGGCATTGCCGAACGAGCGCAGCGCCAGCCAGCTGCCGAGGAAAATCAATAACGACAGCACCATCAGGTTGCGCATCTCGCGCGCCCAGGTCGCGCCGATGAAGATCCCGTCATAGGCAAAGGCAAAGACGCCGGGCAGCGGCGCCAGCACCACGAACCACAGATAGTTGCGCGCATGTTGCCGCACGTCCGCGCTGGCTGTCATGATGTCGATCAGCGCGGGACCGAACAGCGCGAAAACCGCCGCCACCACCAGCGCAATGCCAAATCCCCAGCGGATCACCAGCCGCACCGCGCCGGAAAAGGCGATGCGGTCGCGGGCGCCGTAGGCACGCCCGCAGAGCTGTTCGGCCGCGTTGGCGAGGCCGTCGAGGAAGAACGCGCTGATCAGAAGAAAATTGTTCAGCACCGCATTGGCAGCGAGGATCACGTCGCCGGAACGCGCGCCTTGCGCGGTAAAGAACAAGAACGCGGTGATGAGCGCGGCGGTGCGGATCATGATGTCGCGATTGACCACCAGCATGCGCAACATCCTGGTTCGATCGAACAATGCGGCGCGTTCGAGCGGCGGCGATCCCCGCGTCAGGCGCCAAGCCAGGAGGATGCCGAGCGCGAGCCCGCCGGCTTCGGCCATCACCGCCGCCAATGCGGCGCCGCCGATCCCGGCATCGAGCACCAGCACCAACAGGATGGTCGCCGCCATGTTGATGAGGTTGATCGCGATTTGCACGCCGAGCGCCAGCGTGGCGCGCGCCTGTCCGATCAGCCAGCCGAGCACGACATAATTGGCCAGCGCCAGCGGCGCCGACCAGATTCGAATCGCGAAGTAGATCCTGGCGGCGCGGGTGACGCCGTCACTGCCGCCCATGGCATTGAGCAATATCGCGGCGAGCGGCATCTGCAGCGCGATCAGGCCGGCGCCGATCACGGCCGCGATGATGAGCCCGCGCACCAGCTGCGCGCGTATTTCCGGCAATTCCCCGGCGCCGAGCGCCTGTGCGGTAAAGGCCACCGTGCTCATGCGCAGGAAAGCAAACAGCCAGAACAGGCAGTCGAAGATTACCGACGCGATCGCCACGCCGCCGAGCAGCGTCGCGTCGCCCAGCCGCCCGATTGCAATTGTCGAGACGATGCCGATCAGCGGCGTCGTCAGGTTCGCGATCATCGCGGGGCCAGCGATGGCGAAGACCTGCGCGGACGTAACCCTGGATGAAGGAGCCAACAAATTTCGCCTGCGCGTAGTCTATCGCCCGCGCGGCGCGCCGAACATCCGCGATATCAGCCAGATCGGCACCACGATCACGGCGCCGAGCAGGAAGTAACGCCACAGCCCGTTGATGGCGTCGAAGCCGAGATCCCAGATTCGCTGGAACAACAAGCGGATGCTGTGGACGATATTCCAGGGATCGAAGCCGATCGCGGCCAGCACTACGCCCACCAGAATCGACAGCAGGATCAGCCGGAACGCCACCGTCAGCGGCGAGCCGCCGAGAAAGCGGTTGATGCCGTCATGGGTCGCCGGCAATTCTCGGGTGTCGTTGGCCATCGTGATCTCCCGCGCGGATGTATCAGCACATTCTAGTCCAATAAAGCGCAAATGGGGAATCCGTCTGCCGCCGTCAATGGCGGTCTGTCTCGTACAGTTTCCATTTTGACGCAGGGCTTTCCTGGCGAAGGCCATCCACATGAACCGGCGTTCATCGCGGATCGGCTTTGAGCATCCGCTCCAGCGTTTCCAGCCGGTCGGCCTCGCGCGGCGGCTTGTCCCAGCGCAGCCGGTTGATGCGCGGAAACCGCATCGCGACGCCGGATTTATGTCGCGGCGAGCGCGCCAATCCCTCGAAGGCGACTTCCAGCACCAGCCCCTGATCCGGCTCATGCACCACATGCCGGACCGGCCCGAATTTCTCGGTGGTGTTGCGGCGTACGAAACGGTCGATCTGCAACAGCTCTTCATCGGTGAAGCCGAAATAGGCCTTGCCGACCGGAACCAGCTCGTCGCCAGCGCCGCCTGATGAGGTCCACACCCCGAACGTATAGTCGGAGTAGTACGATGAACGCTTGCCGTGGCCGCGTTGCGCGTACATCAGCACGGCATCGATCAAATGCGGATCGCGTTTCCACTTCCACCATTGGCCTTTGGGGCGGCCCGGCAGATACGGCGCGTCGCGGCGCTTGAGCATTACCCCTTCGACCGCCTCGGCATCCTCGCCGGCGCCGGCGCCGCGGGATCAGCACGCGCGGCGGCCAGCGCGTCCCAGCTATCGAAGGCAATCGTTGGCGACAGGTCGATCCTCTCATCGCCGAGTTTTGCAATGAAGGCTGCGAGCAGCTCGCGGCGCTCGGCAAACGGCAGCGCCCGCAGATCGCTGTCGCCGTCAGCGAGCAGATCGTAGGCGCGCAGATGGATCGGATATTCCCTAAGCAGTTTCGGCGAGACCAGTTTGCGGTTCAGGCGCTGCTGCAGCACGTTGAAGGTCTGTACCCGGCCGTCGCGCAGCACCAGCAATTCGCCGTCGATCGCACCGGGTAGATGCAACGATGGCAGAAGGTCCGGAAAGCTCTTGGTGATGTCTTCGCCGGTGCGTGAATAGAGCCGCGTCACGACGTTGCCGCGTTGGTCGCGGCCGCTGACGGCCTGCACGCGAATGCCGTCCCACTTCCATTCCGCGATGAAATCGGCGGCATCCAGATGAGCAAAATCCGCATCTTCAATCGCATGCGCCAGCATCACCGGGCGGAACGGCGCCGGATCGAGATTGACGGGCTTTGCCGCGCGGCCTTCCAGCCACGCGAACAGGTCGAGATAGGGCGGGGTGAGCCCGGGCCACATCAGCTCGATCTCGTGCGCATCCTTGTCGCCGAGTGCGGCGGCGGCGGTCTTGGCGAGCCGCGCCGAAATCCCGATCCGCATCGCGCCGGTGACGAGCTTTAACAGCGCCCAGCGGCCGGTCTCGTCGAGTTCGTCAAGCCAGCGCGAAAGTTGCTTCGGCAGCTCGGTCTTGCCGAGTGTACGCAGCGTGGTGACGACCTCGGTGAGGGTCGGAGGAGGGGGATTGTTGTGGAGGTGCGTCAGCTCTTCACCTCTCCCGCTTGCGGGGAAGGTCGGATCGCCCGGCGGCCCTCCCCCGCAAGCGGGAGCAGACTGTGCGTGTGGCGCCGCCTTCGGCCACATCAGCGCAACGGTTTCAGAGAGATCGCCGACATAATCATACGACAACGCGAACAGCACCGGGTCGGTGCGATCGGCGATCAGGTCACGGATCAGTCCGGGTTTGGCGTGCTTGAACGACAAGGCGCCGGTGAGTGCGGCCAGCGCGTAGCCGCGATCGGGATCTTCGACCTTGCGAAAATAGCTCGTGAGCAGCCGCAGCTTGTTGTTGCGGCCGGGCTCATAGGCGAGGCGATCCAGCAGTTCGGCGAAGCGATTCATGCCTCGTCCTCACCCGGTGGCGCCGCATCGCTTTCATCCTCATCGCCGTAACCGACCAGATCGAGCGGGCGCGCGGCAAGGCCCTTGGCCTTGCACCAATGCACCAGCGCGTCTTCCTGGCCATGGGTGACCCAGATCTCGCCGGCGCCGGTGGCATCGATGGTCTTGGTCAATCCGTCCCAGTCGGCGTGGTCCGAAATCACCAGCGGCAGTTCGACGCCGCCCTGGCGGGCGCGGGCGCGCACCCGCATCCAGCCCGAGGCGAACGCCGTGACCGGATCGGGGAATCGTCTTGTCCAGATATCCGAGGTGGCCGACGGCGGCGCCAGTGTAATGGTCCCGGCGAGATCGGCCTTCTTCATGCCTTTGACCGCGCGCAGGTCGCCGAGTGCCATGCCGCGGCTCTCGTAATAACGCGTGATCTTTTCCATCGCGCCGTGCAGATAGATCGGCGCGTCGTAACCGGCCAGACGCAACAACGCGATCACGCGCTGCGCCTTGCCGAGCGAATAGGCGCCGACCAGATGCGCCCGCTCCGGAAACAGCGCGACCGACGCCAGCAGCTTGTTGATTTCGCCGGCGGCATCGCCATGACGAAATACAGGCAAGCCAAAGGTGGCCTCGGTGATGAACACATCGCACGGCACCACTTCGAATGGCGCGCAGGTGGGATCGGGCGTGTCCTTGTAGTCGCCGGAGGCGACGATGCAGGTATCCTTGCAGGAGACCGCGATCTGCGCCGAGCCCAGCACATGGCCGGCGGGATGGAATTTGACCCTGACGTCGCCGAGCTTTAGTTGCTCGCCATAGGCGATCGCCTGTGTGCTGCCGGCGAAATTGTCGCCATAGCGCAGCCGCATCATGTCGAGCGTCTCTTGGGTAGCGAGCACCGCACCATGGCCGGGACGGGCGTGGTCGGAGTGGCCATGGGTGATCACGGCGCGCTTGACCGGCCGTACCGGATCGATGTGGAAGTCACCCGGCTTGCAGCACAGTCCGGCGGCAACCGGCATCAGAATGTCTTGCGGACGCATCCGCGTTATATAGGAGGTGCCGCAGTGTTTTTTACTCAGTCCGGCGACGGAACAAACCTGGAGTTAGATACGTGAGCTTCAACTCGCGGGAACGTAGCGGATCACAATGATTCCGTCGGCGCCCTTGCCACCGGGTGTACCGCCGACGGTGGCTCTGCATCCGCCAGCGCCGCCGCCGCCGCCATACTGACCGCCATCGGCGCCGGTGGTGGCCGCTATGGCATTTTTGCCGTCGCCTGAACCGCCACCGCCACCGCCGCCCGAGCCATGTGCGCCGTCCAGATCGGTTCCGTTCCCGCCTGGACCGGGATTGCCTGACGGCGCCGCCGCTCCTGTGCCGCCAGCGCCCGAACCGCCCGATCCTGTACCCGCTGTGCCCGGGTCATCTGCTGTCGAGCCGCCCGCTGTTCCGCCGCCGCCGCCGCCGCCACCCGACCCCGCGGTGCCGGCCAGGCTTGTCGACCCGCCGCTGGCGCCGTTGCCCTTCGGACCACCCGCGCCGCCGCCGCCGCCCCCGCCCCAGGATGAAGTGCCGCCGTTACCCCCCGAATTTCTCGCAGCTCCGGGGCCCGTCGCATAACCGTTTGTTGAAGAGCCTCCATTGGACGAGCTGGCGCCCTTGGCTCCAGCGGCCTCACCCGAATTGGGAAAAGAAGCTGCCGATGGATTGACAAAGGTGTCGCCGGCGTTGCCCAGATTATCGGCGGCCGCACCCACCGAAAAGTTGATCACCTGGCCCGGTGTCCAGGCAAGATTGACGCTCTTGGAATACGCGCCACCACCTCCGCCCTGTAGCGCGCCGCCAGCGAGCGAAGTCCCGCCGCCGACACCGCCACCGATGCATTCAACCGTGTTGTTCTTGGCGTTCCAGTCCTTCGGGACCGTCCATGTCGTCGCCTCGCCGCTCTTCAGCGTAATGCTTATCGCAGGCAGATCGTTGCGCACCAGTGTCTCAAAGAAAAGCTGCCAGAATCTCGGAAACACCATCCCTGATCGGCGGGTCCGCGGATCTTGCGCGACGTCGGCGCCCCATCGGCCGGTATAGCCCTGGCCATCGGGATCGGTTCCCCATAGCACCTGTGTGGCGCGGTCGACGGTGAAGAAATATTTGCGGCCAGCGATAGGAACGTTGTCGTCACTTTGCCATTCCCTGCCGTTGCCGGGACCGACACCCACGGGCGGCAGGCCCTTTGGATAGATCACGATCCCGTCCGAACCTGTCGTGTCGGTGGTCGATTGAAGTGAGGGGGTTTCGGGAGGGTCCACCCCGTCCAGTCGCGGAGTATGCGCAACTTCCGCGATGCCCCAGACCAGGCCTGCCGCTGCACCCAGCATTCCGCCGATTGCCCCGAACAATCCCGTGCCAGAGGCAGCGCCGGCAATCACCTTGGTCATGAGTAACCCAATGGTAATACCGTAAAGCGGGCCGGAGGGCGGGCCAACCGGGCCCGTGGTCAACGAGGTCGCGCCACCGCAGAACGCCGCCGAAGGATCAACGAAAGTGAGCGGCGGCGGCATCTCATCGGGAAGGTAGAGGCCGTGACTGCCCCGGCCCACAAACAGGCGTGGATGGGTGACTTGATACAGGTCCATCCCACCCCATGGCAGGATCCGCATCGTCGATCGAATTTCTTCGCCCTTCACGCTGGTCTTGCCGACATTGCGATTAGTCAGTCCCGCCCATTTCGGCACGTAGGGCGACGCCGTGTTCGGCCGGTCCAGCAGTAGCGCAATACAGCTCCACTCGCCTGCAAAACTGGCGAAGTCGCGCGCGGTATCGACGATCTGGCCTGGTGCAAATTCGCAGCCGCTCAGCGATTCCTCGTGAGCCGGATAGAACAGATAGTAGCAAATCAGCGCCGGGTTCGTGAGAACCGGCGGATTGCCCGGCGTCGAACCGAACAGGCTACTGAAATCGATGCCGCCGCTACGAATCAAATCCGTGAACAGCATCCGTAATCTGGCGGTATCAAAAAATTCGGCGTGATACCAGAACTGGCTGCCTTTCAAACTCTCATTGGTCGAATACAGCGAAGCCAGATGATTAAGATCGGCGTGGGTGTCGTTGGGCGTCCACCCCGAGACGTCCAGAAAATGCTCCTGCCCCGCGACGGTCTCGAGAAACGGAAATTGCGGTGTGGCCTGTTCGTTGAACTGGCCGAGGAATATGGGAGCTTCGCCGTTGATGGCTGCGAGCTGCTGCGCGATGGCGACCGGAGTTCCCCAATCGGCCCTGGTGGCGAACGGCGCCTTGGCAAGGTACAGCGCCGCCTGCTCGAGATAGCGCTTGGCATCGCTCGGGAAAAACCGTTCGGACCCGGGTGCGCCGGGAACGCCGGAAAAATACAATGCGGGCTCGTATTGCCTTATGAGCGCAATCTGGTCAGGCGTCGGGCCCATCACGCAAATCCTTAATGGCTATACATTCGTAGTGCTATTTGCCAACGCCGAGAATTGCTTTGATCAACGCCTGGGCATCGGGATCGCAGTCCAGGCTTCCGGCTGCGCCGGTGAATTTCGCCATGCAAGGATTTTGAAGGGTGGCCCGGAGCGCGGGATCGTCGGCGGAGAATATTCCTTCGCTCTTGAGCCAGTCGCGCAGCCGCACCATGAGCGCCTGCATTTCCGGGCCGCCGATCTTGCCGGCCGACCAGAGCCGCTGATAGGCGTCACACATCTTATAAAGTTCGGCGAGCGTGTCCGGACTCTTCTGTCCCATCCGTGCAAAGAGCTGCTTCTGCTGCTGCTCGATCAGGTTCTTCCACCACGCGGCGCATTCCGGATCGCTGGCGGCCGCCTGTTGGATCTTGCCGATCATGTCTCCCCAGCACTTGAGGAGCGGCGGCGTGAACGGCCTGCCCAGAAACGGCGGGACCATCGCGTCGGGATCGCGCCGCCAGATCTTCACGCTCGAAACGTTGCCGTTCAGATGCTTGTTCGGGTTTCCGATCCGGCTTCCGATCAAGACGCCTTGCGGCCCGACCGGGGGGACCTGACCGGGCACGTTGATCGGCGATGCACCACCGCCTCCTGCCCCGGTGGCGAATTCATATCCGTAGCCATAATCAAGCTGGTTCACGCCATCGTGCCAGAAACTGAAATTCACCCAATTTCCGAGCGGCAGGCCGTCAATCAAGACGCTGAGGGTATAGCCCAGGATTTCGACCACGATCGTTTGCGGACCGGCGAAGCTGACGCGAAAACAACCGTCGGCATCGACGATGGTGCCGCCACCCTGCAGCGAGCTTGCAACGATTTCCACACGGAGGGCGCCGATGGCGCCCCAAGGGTCATCGTTCCTGCGCGGGATCACGACACGGCTCTGCGGCGTGGAGAATTTTAAGCCGCCGCCGGCAAGCGGAGCGACGCCGTCGGAAAAACCGTCACTGTGCCAACGCGACCTGTCGGCTGCGATCGTTCCCCAAATGTATTGGTGATAACAAATCAAATCCAACATAATTCGACCGTCCTGCAATACACTGACGGTAACACGCCATGGCACAACTCCAAGTACCCGTCTTGCAAAAGGACCGCGTTGTCTTGCCGCATTGACTCGGACGCTGTACACGGCGGCCGAAGGCGGTGTTGCAGCCCCGCGGTGCGCTTCGTGCTTTGGCCCGGCAATGACGAAAGTGGTTTCCAAGAATGCCCGCGCGCTTGTTCCTGTCCTCCGGCGATATGATTGCCGACCGCCGTTTTGACTTCGCGCGCGATCTGCAACTGAAAGGCGATCTGGTCGCCGCCGCCGATCTGTTATTGCAGGCTATCGAGCTTGCGCCCGGCTTTGCCTCCGCCTGGTTTACGCTGGCGGATATCCGCCAGCAGCTCGGCGAGCGTGATGCGGCGATCACGGCGTTCCGGCAAGCCGTCATCGCCGACCCCGACGACCGGCATGGCGCGAAACTCCGGCTGATGCTGCTCGGCGCCGAACAACTGTCCGACATGCCGCCGGCCTATGTGCGAGCACTGTTCGATCAGTATGCGCCGAAGTTCGAAACCGCACTGGTTGACGATCTCGGCTATCGCGGCCCGGCGCTGTTATTCAGGGCGGTGCTGTCGGCGCGCGCCGCCGTGCGCAAACCTTCCTTCTTCAAGCGCGCAATCGATCTCGGCTGCGGCACGGGCCTTGCCGCCACCGCCTTCGCCAGGGAGGTCGACGAGTTCATCGGCATCGATCTGTCGCCGCGCATGATCGAGCGGGCGCGTTTAACCGGACTTTATGCCAAGCTGGAGGTAATCGAGATGGTGCAGGGCTTGCGCGGCAGACGTGACGCCAGCGCCGATCTGATTCTCGCCGCCGACGCGATGGTGTATGTGGCCGATCTCGGGCCGGTGCTGGAACAGGCGAGACGCGTATTGGTATCCGGTGGCTTGCTGGCCTTCACGGTTGAAACGCATGGCGGCGAGGGCGTCATTCTGGGGCAGGGGCTGCGCTACGCGCATGGCGCGGATTATGTGCGGCGCGCGATCGAAGCCGCCGGATTGAAACTGTCGCAGCTTGACGATTTGTCGGCGCGCAACGAGGACAATGTGGCGGTGCCGGGGCTGGTGGTGGTGGCCGGACCGGCTTAACTTGTTGCAGTGAACAAAGTTGAACTCAAACCGCTCGCGCCCTCGCTGTTGCCTGAAAATTTTCGGCGCTGGTTCGAAAGCCGTGGCTGGTCGCCCCGCGATCATCAGCTCGAGCTGCTGGCCAAAGCCCGCGACGATCGCTCGGCGCTGCTGATTGCGCCCACCGGCGCCGGCAAGACGCTGGCCGGATTCCTGCCGACACTGGTGGAACTCTCTTCTCCCTCCCCGGTAGGCGGCGCCCCCAATGTCATCTCCACGGGCCGCGGCGTGATGCGATCGCGCGGCCTGCACACCCTCTACATCTCGCCGCTGAAGGCGCTCGCGGTCGATATCGCGCGCAATCTGGAAACGCCGATTGCCGAGATGGGACTGCCGATCAAGGTCGAGACCCGCACCGGCGATACGCCGGTGTCGCGGCGGCAGCGGCAGCGGCGCTATCCGCCGGATATTTTGCTGACCACGCCCGAACAGCTGGCGCTGCTGCTGTCATCCGACGACGCGCCGTTCCTGTTCTCGTCGTTGAAGCGCATCGTGCTCGACGAGTTGCATGCGCTGGTCACCTCCAAGCGCGGCGATCTGCTGTCGCTGGGTCTGGCGCGGCTGTGGCGGCTGGCGCCGCAAATTCGCGCCATCGGACTGTCGGCCACTGTCGCCGAGCCGGAATCGCTGGCGCGGTTTCTGGTGCCCCAACGCGACGGCCTCAGCGAAGCCGCCGATATCGTCATCGCCGGCGGGGCCGCGGCGCCGATCGTCGAGATGCTCGACACCCGCGAGAGATTGCCCTGGGCCGGCCACAGCGCGCGCCATGCGCTTCCTGAAGTTTATGACCTGATCAAGCGCAACAACACCACGCTGGTGTTCGTCAACACCCGTAGCCAGGCCGAGATGCTGTTTCAGGATCTGTGGCGCATGAACGACGATGGCCTTGCGATTGCGCTGCATCACGGCTCGCTCGATGTCGCGCAGCGCCGCAAGGTCGAGGATGCGATGGCGGCCGGCAAACTGCGCGGCGTGGTCTGCACGTCTTCGCTCGATCTCGGCGTCGACTGGGGCGATGTCGATCTCGTGATCAATATCGGCGCGCCGAAGGGCGCCTCGCGGCTGATGCAGCGGATCGGCCGCGCCAATCACCGCATTGATGAGGCATCGCGCGCGGTGCTGGTGCCGGCCAACCGCTTCGAGGTGCTGGAATGCGCGGTCGCGATCGACGCGGTGGCCGAAAATGCGCAAGATACCCCGCCGCTGCGCACCGGCGCGCTCGATGTGCTGGCGCAGCATGTGCTCGGCTGCGCCTGCGGCGAGCCGTTTCTCTCAGATCAGCTTTACGAGGAAGTCCTGACCGCGGCGCCCTATTCGGGCCTGACGCGGACTGACTTCGACGACGTGGTCGATTTCGTGGCTACGGGTGGGTACGCGCTGAAAACCTACGAACGCTTCGCGCGCATCAAGCAGGACAAGGCAAATAAGCCAGACTCGCGCTGGCGCGTCACCAATCCGCGGGTGCGGCAAAGTTATCGCCTCAATGTCGGCACCATCGTCGAGGAGGCGATGCTGAAGGTGCGTCTGGTGCGCTCGCGTGGCGCAAAGGGAAACACCGGGTCGACCGGCGCGCTCGGCCGCGGCGGTCGGATGCTCGGCGAAATCGAGGAGTATTTCATCGAGGGCCTGGTGGTCGGCGATACATTTGTTTTCGGCGGCGAGGTGGTGCGCTACGAGCAGCTTGCCGAAGACGTGGTCTATGTCTCGCGCGCCAATGACAAGGATGCGAAAGTGCCGTCCTATATGGGCGGCAAGTTTCCGCTCTCGACCTATCTGGCCGAGCGGGTCCGCAAATTGCTCGCCGACAAGCGCGCCTGGAACGCGCTGCCGGATCAGGTGCGCGACTGGCTGTCGCTGCAGGCGCATCTGTCGCGCGTCCCCGGCGTGCGCGAGCTGGTGGTGGAGACGTTTCCGCGCGCCGACAAGCACTACCTCGTCTGTTATCCCTTTGAGGGGCGGCTGGCGCATCAGACGCTCGGGATGCTGCTGACGCGGCGGCTCGAACGCGCCCGCGCCCGGCCGCTCGGCTTTGTCGCCAATGAATATGCGCTGGCGGTATGGGGGCTCGGCGACGTGTCGTCGATGATCCGGCACGGCCGGCTCGATCTCAACGCGCTGTTCGATCCGGACATGCTGGGCGACGACCTCGAAGCGTGGCTCGCGGAATCCGCATTGATGAAGCGCACCTTCCGCACATGCGCCATCATCTCCGGCTTGATCGCGCGCCGCTTCACCGGCGAGGAAAAGACCCGGCGTCAGGTGCTGTTCTCGACCGATTTGATCTACGACGTGCTGCGCAAGCACCAGCCCGATCACGTTTTGCTGCGCGCGGCACGAGCGGATGCCGCGACCGGGCTGCTCGATATTCGCCGGCTCAGTGATATGCTGCTGCGAATCAAGGGGCGAATCACCCACAAGGAACTCGACCGCATTTCGCCGCTGGCCGTGCCCGTGATGCTGGAAATCGGCCGCGAGGCGGTTTATGGCGAAGCATCCGACGAGTTGCTGGCGGAAGCCGCCGAGGAACTGGTCAAAGAGGCGATGTCGTAGAATAAAATGGATTTGTCGTTGAACTCCGAAATATCAGTCAGCATCGCGAATCAATCATCGGTTGACATCGCCGGGGTCACTCTCGTCGCCGATCTCTCCGGCGCGCTGTTCTGGGAAGAGCAGAGCCTGCTGGTGGTTTCCGACCTGCATCTGGAAAAGGGCTCCAGCTTCGCCGCGCGCGGCGTGCTGTTGCCGCCCTATGATACGGTGGCGACACTCGGCCGCCTCGCCGCGGTGATCGCGCGGCATGATCCGCGCATGGTGATAGCGCTCGGCGACAGCTTTCACGACCGCGACGCCCATGA
Organism: uncultured Pseudomonadota bacterium; assembly: GCA_963819325.1. GTDB lineage: Bacteria > Pseudomonadota > Alphaproteobacteria > Rhizobiales > Xanthobacteraceae > Bradyrhizobium. The sequence goes on along the minus strand of CAWFVT010000010.1, from coordinate 122,115 downwards.
CCGGCTGTCCGCAACGGACCGCGACGCCATCGCGGCGCTGCAATCGCGGCGCGACTGGATCTGGATTTCAGGCAATCACGATCCCGCGCTGCCGCCTGATCTGGGCGGCGTGGTCGCCAGCGAAGTCGCCATCGGTCCCATTGTGTTTCGTCACGAGCCGACCGGGGCCCCCGGCGAAATCGCCGGACACCTGCATCCGAAGGCGCGCGTGAGCACGCGTGGCCGCTCGATGGAGCGGCGATGTTTTGCCTGCGACGGCGAACGCGCCGTGATGCCGGCGTTCGGCGCCTATACCGGGGGTTTGAGCATTCGCGACCCGGCATTCACGAAGATATTCCGAACCCCGGGTTTCATGGCGCATGTGCTCGGCGACAACAGGCTGCACACCATCGCCGCCTCGCGCTGTTATTGATCGATCAAACAATGAGGCCGCCAAACGGCGGCCTCGGGTCAAGCAGGGCGCAACCAAAAATTACCACGTCACCCATTTGCCGCCACGCCAGTAGCCGCGGCCCTCGTGTTCACGGAAGTTGAATTTCTCGTGCGGACCCCAATGCCAATTATCTTCATGAACGACGACACCCGCCTCGTGGGGATAGTCATGCACTTCATGCGTATGCCAGCAGGTGTTGCCCTGGCACACGATCGCTGCGGATGCGCCGAAAGTGGACGTCATGACCACCGCGGCGCTGATTGCGGCAGCGGAAAGGATTTGCTTGAGCATATTTTCTTGTCTCCGTAAGCCCCTTGCCCGGCGTTCAAACACCTTGATGGGGTCTTCGGTTCCGAGGTGGAAGAAAAATTCTGGCGCGGAACGCATATTACATCCGATGTAATTGAGATGATCCTCCGCACCGTTCATTTTCCTGACCATCAAGAGAGAACAGGCTCGATGCCTGAGCTTGTTCAGTCTCTCAACGCCCATGAAAGGTCAGAAAAATGCAAAGCTTTCCCATCTACACGATCGAATTGGCGCCCGAGCAGTCAAAGCCCGCGCTGCAAAGTCTGAACGCCGCCTTTGGCATGGTTCCGAACATCGCCGGCGCGATGGCAACGTCCCCCGTCCTGATCAACAGCCTGGTGGGGCTGTTCCAGCGGGTTCACGGCGGCAGTTTCACGGAAGCGCAGATTCAAATCCTGCTTCTCACCAACGCCGTGACCAATGCCTGTTCCTGGGCGGTCGCGTTCCATACCGCGCTCGCGCTCAAGGAAGGGCTCGATCCCGCAGACGTTAACGCTATCCGCGAGGATCGCGTGCCAAAGGATCGCCAGCATGCGGCGCTGTCGGCCCTGACGAGAACCTTGATCGAGAAGCGCGGACGGCTCGACGATCGGGACGTCGACAAATTCACCGAGGCCGGCTTCGGCAGGGATCTTGTGCTTGAAGTCATCGCGGTCGTTGCCGCCTCCACCATCACGAACTACACCGGCAGCGTTGCAAAACCGCCGTTGGACGCTCCGTTCCAACCCTATGTGTGGAACAATTGATGCGCCGCTGAAGCGGGATGGCGGTTTGATTGAATTGGTCTGTCAGCGGGCTGACCTCACCTCTCCCGATGCGAGAGGTGAGGAAAGCTTTTGTGCCTTTCCGGATCAATCCAATCCGATCGCGCTTCAAGTGATGTATCGTTCCGTTCGATGGTTTCACGGCAAGGTAAATTGGATGAATTCGCCGAATCTCCGGAAGACGACCAGCGAACTTGGCGTCTTGTTACGTCATTGGCGTGATGTTCGCGGCAAGAGCCAGCTCGATTTGTCACTCGACACCGGCGTATCCCAGAAGCAGATCAGCTTTGTCGAGAGTGGACGCAGCGTTCCGAGCCGCTTCACTCTAACGGCGATTGCCGATGCGCTTGATATTCCGCTGCGGGATCGCAATTCCCTGCTGCTGGCGGCCGGCTATGCACCTATTTTTTCCGATAGTCCGCTGGACTCGATTGAAATGAAAAGCGTCACGGATGCTCTGGAGCGGATTTTGCGGCAGCACGAACCGTTTCCCGCATTGGTGATGGACCGATACTGGAACGTGCTCATGACCAATGAATGCGCGCCCCGCTTCTTCAACTGCTTCATCGATATGGCGGCCCGCGAAGGTCCGCGAAACATGCTGCACCTGATGTTTGATCCCAGGGGCATGCGCCCCTTCGTCGCCAATTGGGAGGACGTCGCTAAAAGCCTGTTCGAACGGGTGTATCGCGAATTGATCGGACGCGTCGTGGATGAGAAGACCAGGGAATTGATCGCGGCGCTGCTGGCTTATCCCGATGTCAGCAGCGAGTGGAAGAATCCCGTAGCCTTGGGCTTCATGCCGGTGATCCCCATGAGCTTTGTCAAGGATGGTCAGTTGCTGAACTACTTCTCGATGGTAACGACGGTCGGCACCCCGCAGACGGTCGCGGCGCAGGAGCTGCGCATCGAAAGCATGTTTCCGGCGGATGAGGCGACCGAGACCCGTCACCTTGCATTGATGAGCGTCGCTCGGGCATAGCGCTACCCAGTCTGCGGTTTGTCGCGAATGCCGAAAACTTCTTGACGATGTGCGCCAGCCATCCGCGCTGGTTTGTTTCCGACGGGGGCACTTTTTGTCGCACCGCCCTGGCAACGCCAATATTGGCTGCGCGATTGACCCTGTCGATCCAAAGGATGACAATTGGTGACAATTTTTCGTTGCATAGATCACCTATCTTTAAGGAGCGGTCCAAACAGTGTGAGTTGAAATCGTCCGAGGAGCCAGCAGATGACCATGCTAATCCTGCAGCGAACAAGTTTCACCGTCCTGCTCACAGCCAGTCTTGCGGGTACCCTTGCAGCCAACTTTTCAGTTCTTTGACCGGCTCGATGTAGCGTCCGCCTACGGCATAGGGATCGTTGCCGCCTACTGGCTGATTGGACGGACAATATCCTTCTTCGCCTGATGGCGTTGTTTGCCGTCAATTCGGTTTGGCCGGGACGTCATGTCTCGTGCGTGGCACCTTTCAGATATGTCGCTGCGCAAAGGTGCTCCTCAGGCTGAAAATCAGGAGTTTCGTCCCGGCCCGATCCGTTCGACGATTAGCTGCATCAGCCATGCAATGCCGGCATCCATGGTTGCCGCCTTGGTCGCGATTGCCTGGATCAAATCGGATTTGCGCTTGAGAGGAAGTTCGACGACGGCTAGCCCGAAGCGGGCTGCCTGTCGCTCGGCGAGACGGCGCGGCAATGCCGCAATCAGATCGGAGCTTGAAAGGTGGGCAAGGGCCATCATGAACGTCGGCACGGTCAGGACAATGCGGCGCTGGAGGCCGTGCTTTGCCAAGAGTTCATCGACGAAGCCGCGTGGATCGCCGTCGAGCGATACGAGGAGGTGTTGAGCTTTGCAGAATGCGGCGAGCGTCGGTGTGCGGGCAAATACATGGCCCTTGCGCATCGCGACCACGAAATCCTCATCGTAGAGCCTCCTTGCCTCGAAGCGGGCCGGCACGGTGCGCAGGGGCAGGATGGCGATGTCAATCTCGCGCTTTTCCAGCTTCTGCAGGCTCTCTTGCCAAGGGTGCTCCGCCGAGCCGGCGTGCCGCCCGGGCATGAGGTGGATGAGGCCGATGTTGGCGCGGGGTGCCTCCCTGCTGAGCCGTTCCGATAGCGGGACCATCACCGACGCCATGATCGCATCGGGGGCGCCGATCACGAATTGGCGACTGCTCGTTGCCGCGTCGAAGGGGGCAGCCGAGGCCATCACGCGTCCCACGCGCGCCAGGATATCCGCCACGGGCTCGCCAAGTTCCAGTGCCCGTGCGGTCGGCACGACGCCCTTCGGCGTGCGCAAGAACAGCGGATCATTGAAGAGATACCGCAGCCGCCCGAGCGAGTGGCTTACGGCGGATGGCGTAAGGTTCAGCCGGCCGGCTGCGCGCGCCACATGGCGCTCCTCCAGAACGGTATGGAAGAGGACGAGCAGATTCAGATCGACCCTGGAAAGAGAAATCTGGTTCAGCATATCCATGAAATCATATCACTGGCTTCATGTATCGCAAGGCGCAATGGTTGGCGCTCACCAAAGTGGCTCAACCCGGAGACGCAGACATGCCTGAGCAAAACAACGACGCGCCACGCACGCTATCGCGGCGGGCGGCAATCGCGGCAGTTGCTACGACAGCGCTGTCGATCCAGCCTTCGCGGGGCCTCGCAGCCGCCGGCGACGAGGTGGCTCATCTTGTCAAGCGCGCCGCCGAGAAGAATGCGGCCTTCATGCGCGGCGACATGGATCGCTGGCTCAGTCTCGTCCATATTGCACCGGACTTCACGTTGATGCAGCCGTTCGGCGGCGCCGTCAGTCACGGCTTCAACGCCAGCCCTGAGCGATTGGCAGAGCTGGCGCGGTTTTTCAAGAACGGTGAAACCAGTCTGGAAGTCGCGCAAACCTATGCGTCGGACACGCTCGTCGTTCTCGTCATGATCGAACGGCAACAAGCCGAGGTTGGCGGCTTGCCCAACCAGAACTGGTCGCTCCGAGTAACCGAGGTCTATCGCAATGATGGCGCTGAATGGCATCTGGTGCATCGTCATGCCGACCCGCTGGTCCATCGCATTGCTCTGCAGCAGGCGGCAACACTTGCTCGCGGCGGGCGCGAAAACGAATGATGTTGACAGCGCTGACCGGGAGCCGCCGTCGAGCATAACCGGAGAGATACGTGTGGGAGGCTGGCAGCCGATTGTATCGAGGTTGCATCAGCCGGTGCCCAGCCGTTGGGCCTGAACCGCGACGCGCTTGTCGCTTGCGGTTTTGGCACATCGCGTCATTTCGCTGCGATGCAGAATTTTCGCCATCGGCGCTCTCAAAATTGAATCGGAAATCATTCTTGTCGTCCCAACATCAACAGGCCATCGGCCATGGCGCGCACCGCGATCGTTCACACGGGGTTCATCGAGAAATGAGCACAATGCACGCGATGTTATTGTTTGCGACGGTCGCCCGCCGCAAACACAAAGGACCCAAGGAAAGGACCCAAGTAAATGAGCAGAAAAATTCTTTCAATTTCCGCATTCGCCGCTCTGTTGTGCTTTGCCAGCGTCAGTGCCCAGGCCGCGGGTGGTTGCGGCCGCGGCGAACATCGTGGCGGAGATGGTCGTTGCTACGCCAACGAAGGCGTGGTCGTGGTGCCCGGTGCGGTCGTTGTTGCTGCACCGGTCGGCGTGGTTTGCGGGCCGGGACTTCGCTGGCACCCGCGGCGGCACCGCTGCTGGGCCTACTGAGTCCATTACCCGCGCTATCGAAATGGGTGATTTGCCAGGCGGCAAATCACCCATTTGCCTGTGCCGGCCGCTGCGATGAAAACAGATCACGCGGCCGGAGTGCGCTTCCTGCCGCGCGATGGTGGAAGATCGCTGGCGAAAGATGCTTCCAGAAAATCCAGGAACACGCGCAACCGCGGGCTCAGGTTTCGCCGCCCCTCATAGATCGCGTAGATCGGGTCCATTTCAAGACTCTGATGCTTCGGGAACAGCTCGACCAGCCGTCCGTCAATGAGGCTTTGTTTCACATGGTACTCCGCGAGCCGAACCACGCCGACGTCGGCCAAGGCGAGTTCCAGGAGCATCTGGCCCTGATTGGCCACGATGCTGCCTGATACCTTGAACGGTCGCGATGCCGGCCGGGCACCGCGGACCGCCCAGACGCTTGCGGCCATGCTCGGCAGGAAATTCAGACATTCATGGCGCGACAGGTCGGCAGGTGTGCGTGGCGTGCCATGCTCGGCGAGATAGCGTGGCGACGCGCAGATGATCCAGCGTGTTCGCGCAAAGGGACGCGCGACCAGCGAGGAGTCGGCGAGATTGCCGACATAGATTGCCACATCCATCCCGCCCTCCAGAGGATTGCCGGCCTCCATCCGCAAATGCACCTCGATGCGGAGCGATGGATGCTGCTTGCGGAAGGCGGGGATCAGCGGCGCGAGCTGCGACGCGGCAAAAGTCGGCGCCGAGCGGATGCGAAGCGTGTCGCCATGCAGGTTGTTTGGCGCGACCGCCGTATCCGCCTCCTCGACCGCGTCGATGGCGCGCAGCGCGGCGGCATAGAATTTCTCGCCTTCGGGCGTCAGCGCCATCCGGCGGCTGGAACGGCTGAACAACCTGACGCCAAGGCGATTCTCCAGCCGCGACACCAGCTTGCTGACCGCGGACGGTGTCAGCGAGAGGCTGCGCGCCGCAGCCGAGAAATCACCTTCGGCGACGGCGCGGGTAAAGACCAGAAGCTCACTGTAGCGATCCACCGATGTATGCCGCCCGTTCACAGAAGCTATGAATGCTCGCCCGTAGACCGGCGATGGGCAAGTGAAATATGGATGCTGCAACAAAGTCGTGGCCCTACGGGCCGGGACCACGGATCGACGGGAGGATAGTTGCCGATGCCGGCCGAGACCGAGCCATTCAGGACCGACACCGCACCCTCTGCCGCGGTGCTGGATGCGGTCATCATCGGCGCCGGTTTCTCCGGGCTTTATCTGCTGCATCAGCTCCGCGACCAGCTCGGTCTTTCCGTCCGGGTGCTGGAAGCCGGAGCCGGGGTCGGAGGCACATGGTACTGGAATCGCTACCCTGGCGCCCGGTGCGATTCCGAAAGCTACTCCTACTGCTACTCGTTCGACCCGGATTTGATGCAGGAGTGGAACTGGAGCCAGCGCTATCCCGAGGCCGCGGAGATCCGGCAATATCTCGACCATGTCGCCGACCGGTTCGATCTCCGGCGCAGCATCATTTCGACAACCGCGTCACCGCGGCGGCCTTCGACGAGCGCACCAACCTCTGGACCATCCGCACCGAGGCGGGCCGCAGCTACGTGGCACGCTTCTTCATCACCGCGGTCGGGTGCTTGTCCTCCGCCAACATCCCCAACATTCCCGGCCTCGATCGCTTCAGCGGTCAATGGTACCATACCGGGCGTTGGCCGCATCGAAGGCGTCGACTTCACCGGCAAGCGGGTCGGTCTGATCGGCACCGGCTCGACCGGCATCCAGGCGACGCCGCCGATCGCCGAACAGTCGGCGCATCTGACCGTGTTCCAGCGCACCGCCAATTACAGCGTGCCGGCCCGGAACGCGCCCTTCACCGCCGAGGCCCAGGCCAAGGTGAAGGCCAACTATCAGGCCATCCGCGAAAAGATGCGGTCGAATATCAATGGCCATCCCTACGATATCCGGAAGGAGTCCGCGCTTGAGGTCAGCGAACAGGAACGGCAGCGGCGCTACGAGGCGGCTTGGGAGAAGGGCGGTCTGGAGTTCCGTGCCGCCTTCGGCGATTTGCTGACCAACAAGCAATCCAACGACACCGCTTCCGACTTCATTCGCGCCAAGATCCGTTCCATCGTCAAGGATCCGGAAACGGTCCGGGTGCTGACGCCGACCGACCACCCATTTGCGTCCAAGCGGCCACCGATCGACACCAATTATTTCGAGACCTTCAACCGCGACAACGTGGCGCTGGTCGATGTGCGCGCCGCGCCGATTGAGGAAATCACGCCGCGCGGCATCAAAACAAGCGCGCGCGAGTACGAACTGGACGTCATCGTTTTCGCCACCGGCTTCGACGCCATGACGGGTCCGATGCTGGCGATGGACATCACCGGGACGGAGGGACGCTCGCTTCGCCAGGATTGGGCGGCGGGGCCGCGCACTTATCTCGGCGTGCAAGTGCCGGGCTATCCCAACATGTTCACTGTTACCGGCCCCGGCAGTCCGTCGGTGCTGGCCAACATGCCGGTAGCGATCGAGCAGCATACGCAGTGGATCGCACGCTGCATCGGTCATATGCGCCAGCATGGGCTCACCCGAATCGAGGCGGACGCCAAGGCGGCCGAGGACTGGGGCGCGCATGTCAACGATGCGGCCAGCCAGACGCTGTTACCCATGGCCAACCACTCCTGGTACCTTGGCGCCAACGTTCCCGGCAAGCCGCGGGTATTCATGCCGTACGCCGGCGGAATGGCGCGCTATGCCAAATTCGCCGATGAGGTGGCGCAAAACAACTATCGCGGTTTTCACGCGCGCTGAGGACATCCGGACTTCGATCCGGCTGCCTCCATCGGCGTGCGGTCAGAGGGAGGAACGATCGATGAGCTTCGGGAAGCGGTCATGAGCGCACGGGACGAAGGGCGAGATCGCATCGCGCTGGTGACGGGGGGCGCAAGCGGGATTGGTCTGGCGACCGCCGGCGTGCTTAGCCAACGAAACTGGCGCGTCGTGATCGCCGATATCAATGCCGAGCGAAGTCAGGCGGCCGCGGCTCAGCTCGGCGCCGAGGTGGCCGCGTTCGACGTTTCGGATCCCGACGCCACCGAGGCCGCCGTCGCCGACATCGAAAGCCGGATCGGCCCGATTTCGGCGCTGGTCGCCAATGCCGGCCTGATCCAACAGCCGCTGACGCCGGAGCAGTTTCCGCTCGCCGATTTCGACCGCATCGTCGAGGTCAATCTGCGCGGCGTCTATATCTCCTGCGTTGCCGCCGGACGGCGGATGCTGGAGCGCGGGTCGGGCGGCATCGTCATCACCGGCTCGGTCACCGCGTCACGCACGGCGCCGCTGCATGCCTATGCGCCGACCAAGGCCGCGGTCGTGCATATGGCGGCCTGTCTCGCCGCGGAATGGGGCAGGTCGGGCGTGCGGGTCAACGCCGTGTCGCCCGGCTATACCACGACGCCGGCGCTGCTGGCCGCCATCCAGAGCGGACAGCGCGATGAAGCCTTGCTGCGCGAAGCCGCCGCCCTGGGACGATTGGTCGAGCCGGATGAGATCGGGCGAGCCGTGGCATTCCTGCTGTCGGACGATGCCGCGGCCATTACCGGCATCGACCTGCCGGTCGACGCCGGCTGGCTTTGCGGATCGCATCTTTCGACCTATGGCGGCGTGCGGCCGAAGCGCGTCTTATGAAGTGAACTGCAACTCGCCAAGTCGCGTGAACCGCGCAGCGAAATTCCAACAGGGAGGGGATGATGGCAAGAATCAATAACGGGCTTGCGGCAATGACCGTGGCAGTCATCGCCGCGCTTGCGTGTCCGGATAGCGTCACTCCGGTGTCGGCCCAGATCGCGGGAGACAGCATCAAGATCGGCCTATTGACCGACATGTCAGGCGTCTACGCCGATATTTCCGGCCAGGGCGGCGTCGAAGCCATCAAGATGGCGATCGCCGATTCCGGCGGAGAGATCAACGGCAAGAAAATCGAACTCGTCTACTTCGACCACCAGCACAAGCCGGACATCGCCACCGCCAAGGCGCGCGAGTGGTTTGAGCGCGACGGTGTCGGAATGATCATGGCGGGAGCGAACTCCGCGGTGATGCTGGCGGTTTCCAAGATGGCCGCCCAGGAGAAAAAGCTGTTCATTGTGCCGGCCACCGGGACCGCGCGCCTGACCAATGAAGAATGCAGTCCCTACACCATTCACTACGGCTATGACACGGTTTCGGCGGCGCGCGGCACCAGTTCGGCTGTCGTGAAGCAGGGCGGCAAGAGCTGGTACTACCTGACCGCCGACTATGCGTTCGGGCATTCGCTGGAGGGCGATTCGACCAAGGTCGTCAAGGACAATGGCGGCACCGTGCTCGGCGCCGTGAGGCATCCCCTGAACGCGCCGGATTTTTCCTCCTTCCTGTTGCAGGCGCAGGCATCTAAGGCGCAGATCCTCGGGCTCGCGAACGCCGGCAATGACCTGGTCACCACCATCAAGGCGGCTCACGAATTCGGCGTCGACAAGTCGATGAAGATTGCCGCGCTATTGATGTTCATCACCGACGTGCATGCGCTGGGGTTGGAGCAAACCAAGGGCCTGTACACCACCGACAGCTGGTACTGGGACCAGGACGAAAAGGCACGTGCCTGGGCCAAGCGCTACTTCGCCGTCATGAATCGCATGCCGACCGGGCTGCACGCGTCGACCTATTCGGCAGCGATGACCTACCTGAAGGCGATCAAGGAACTCGGAACCGACGACAGTGACAAGGTCATGGCCCATCTGAAGAAGACAAAAGTCAACGACATGTACACCACCAACGCCAGCATTCGCGAGGACGGCCGCTTGATGAGCGACTTGAAACTGATTCAGGTGAAGACCCCGGAGGAATCCAAGCAACCCTGGGATTATTACAAGGTCGTTCAGACCATCCCGGCCGAGGAAGCCTTTATTTCGAAAGCTGAATCCAAATGTCCCTTGTTCAAATAATATCGCAACGCGCACAGCGAACGTGGTGTGAATTCGTAAATGGGGAATCCTATGGCCAGTCTTGATGCCTCACCGTTCGATCTTACCGGGCGACGGATTTTGATTTCCGGCGCGGCAGGGGGGATCGGGAGCGCAACGGCACGGCTTTGCGCGCAGCACGGGGCGCGCCTTGTGCTGACCGACATCGTCGCTGCCGAACAGATCCGCGACCGCGTCGGCGCCAAGGTCGCTGAGGTCGCCGAGGTCTTCAGCCTCGATAGCGGATCGCGGCCAGCGGTCGAGCGGCTGGCCGAACAAGTCGGGAATGTCTACGGCCTGATCGATACGGGCGCGATATGCCCTTACGACGACTGGATGGCGGAAGGTTGGGATGACACCCTCGACCGGGTCATCCGGGCCAACGTCAAGGGTCCGATCAATCTGACCCGGGCGTTTCTGCCCGGCATGATCGCGGCGGCGGAGGGGCGCATCGTGCTGTGCGGTTCGGTGGCAGGCTGGATGGGAGGCCTCCGCTCTAGCCCGCATTACGTGTTTTCAAAGGGAGGCGTGCACGCGTTCGTGCGCTGGCTCGCGCAGCGTGGCGCGCCGCATAATGTGCTGGTGAACGGCATTGCCCCGGGTCCGGTTGATACCGGCATGACCAGCGGCAAGGGTTATGAGCCGGAACGTTATCCCTTGAAGCGCATGGCGATACCGGAAGAGATCGGCGCGACCGCGCTGTTTCTGTGCAGCGCGGCCGGCGGCTACGCCTCGGGCGCGATCTTCGACATCAACGGCGGAACGCATTTCCGTTGATCTGCCCGACGACGGGCAAATCACCGACTCGCTGTCCAGCCCCTCCGATAAAAATATTCTGGTGGTTTTTTTACCCAAATCACTTTCCTAGTCGCGTCGTCCCGCCTCACAAGAGGGGCGTTTCGCGATCGTCACGAACGTTGGGTGCGGGATGCGATGGACGCGGTGACGTCAAGAGACGAATGACGTTGCGCGCGGACGGCGAAGCCGTGTGGTCCTGACGCCCCGACGCTGGCGTCAAGTTCTCGAGAAGCACGCTTCTTGGGGGCGATGGTGGCAACAAAGCCCGGTCACCAGGGAGAGTACGGAGGAAACCGTTAAAACCATCGCGCAGGGAAGGCCGGGTGTTCCGGTGAACCTGTGGTGACTAACGCGCGTGCTTACTATTCTACATGCGCGGCTGCGGGTGCAACGGGCACCCGGCTTTCCCTGCGCCCTCTGATTTTTCAAGGCGAAGGATTATGCACAACTCGGGCGCGAGAGCGTCGCGGGAAGGCGGAGGCATGTGTGATACGAACGCGCCACACTCTCGGTCGTCATCGCCCGGCTTGACCGGGCGACCCAGTATTCCGAGGCGTCAGTGATAGAAGCGGTGGGCTGCGACGTACTGGATACCCCGCTTTCGCGGGGTATGACGGTCTGTTGTGGCGTTCCTGGCGAGCTCTTTGAAAATCGAATTGGAAAACGCAACAACCCTACGCCGCCTTCGCCTGCACATTATTGCAGAACTCGGCGAGGCGATCGGCGAGACGCAGCGTGGCGGGGCTGGCATCGGGGGAGGCCATCAGCGCGACTTCGGTCTTGTCGATCGGCGCGAAACCGTCCCTCGCCGTCAACACGCGGTGATCCGCCTGGATCGCCATCTCGGAAAGGATGCTCAGCCCCAATCCGGCCGCGACCGCAGCCTGAATGCCGGCGAGGCTCGAAGACGTGTAGGCCATGTGCCAAGGCCGCCCGGCGCTTTCGATGGCATGGATTGCGCCCGCGCGATAAAGGCAGCCGGCGGGAAAACCGATCAACGGCACCGACCGGATCGCCGGATCGACCGGATGGCTCTTGCTGGTGACCCAGTGCACCCGCTCGGGCCAAACCGCGATGGCGCCCTTTTCGCCGGCGGCGCGCTTGAGCAGCGCCAGATCGAGTTCGCCGCGTTCGAGATCGCGCTTCAAAAAAGCGCTCTGATCGGCGCGCACGTCGAGCCGCAGGCCCGGCCGCGCCCGCCAAAACGTTGCCAGCAATTTGGTCAGCCGATAGGCAGCGAAATCCTCGGGGATGCCGAGCCTGACCGCGCCCTCATTGCCCGGCCGCGCCAGCACGTCGCGGGCTTCTTCGGCGAGCGACAACAGCCGCCGCGCATAGGACAACAGCCGTTCGCCGGCCTCGGTCGGCGTCACGTCTTTGCCGGTGCGGTTCAACAACGGCTGGCCGACATCCTCCTCCAGCCGCTTGATCTGCTGGCTGACGGTGGATTGGGTGCGGTGAACGCGCTCGCCGGCGCGGGTGAAGCCGCCGGCATCGACCACCGAGACGAAGCTGCGCAGCAGTTCGAGATCGAGCATGAAAGCTACCCATTTATATTTCCACTGGAAGCCAGTTTATCATTTAATTTCCAAATATCAAGGCAAGGGCCTAGATGAGGCAAAAGGAGATCTTCCCATGTCGCTTGCCCCCTCGATCGCGGTTCCCCGCGCCAGCTTCAATCCGCTGCCGCTCTATATCGGCGCCTTCTGCCTTTTGTGGAGCTTCGCCTTTGTCGCGGGCAAGATCGGCGTCACCGATTGCCCCCCGCTGATTCTGCTCACGGCGCGGTTTTCGCTGGCCGGAATCCTGATCCTGGGAATTACGGCCTTGCGTGGCGACGCGTGGTCGCTGTCATGGCGCGACATTGTTGTCTTTGCGGTGCTTGGCGTCGCCAACAACGCGCTCTATCTCGGCCTCGGTTACACCGGGCTGCAGACGGTGTCGGCCGGTCTCGGTGGTCTCATCGTCAGCGCCAATCCGATATTCACCGCGGTGCTTGCAGCCCTTTTCCTCAACGAGGCGCTGACCTGGCGCAAGGTGGTGGGGTTGCTGCTCGGCATCATCGGCGTCGGCTTCATTGTCTGGCATCGGATGTCGGCCGGCACCGACAGCTGGCACGGCATCCTGTTCACGCTGGCCTCCCTGGCGTCGATCGTGGCCGGCACCATCCTGTTCAAAGTGCTGGCGCCGAAGGGCAGCCTTTGGGTCGGCAACGGAATCCAAAATCTCGCCGCGGGAATCGTGCTGCTTCCCTTCGCGTTCACGCTGTCCAGCGTCGGCGATATCGTGCCGAGCGCGCGGCTATTGGGGGCCTTCGCGTTCCTGGTGCTGGGCGGATCGATCCTGGCCTATCGGCTGTGGTTTCATCTGCTGCGGGTATGCGGAGCGACGGCGGCGAGCGCCTATCATTTCCTGATGCCGCCGCTCGGCATGCTGTTCGCCTGGATGATCCTCGGTGAGCATGTCGAGCTTCGCGATTTGATGGGGATCGTGCCGGTGGCGCTCGGCATTTATCTGGTGACGCGTCCCGCCGCGGCTGCAACCTCACGATAGGAGAGTTTGATGTCTTCCCTCATCATCACCCTGATCGGCGGTCCGACCGCGCTCATCGAAATCGACGGCTTTCGCCTGCTCACCGATCCAACCTTCGATGCACCGGGCGCCTATCAATTACCGCATGTGAAGCTGGAGAAATTATCCGGCCCCGCGCTCGGCACCGAGGCGCTCGGCAACATCGATGCCGTGCTGCTCAGCCACGACCAGCACGCCGACAATCTCGATCATTCCGGCAAGGATTTTTTGCCAAAGGCGAGACGTGTGCTGACCACCGTCGCCGGCGCCAAACGGCTTGGTGGTCACGCCGAGGGTCTCGCGCCCTGGGCCACCACCGAACTAACCGGCCGGGACGGGCATTCGTTGACGATCACTGCAACACCGGCGCGCCATGGCCCGGCCGGGATCGAGCCGTTGTCCGGCGACGTCATCGGCTTTGTGGTCACCTCGGGCAAGCAAGGCAGCCGTCCGGTCTACATCAGCGGTGACACCGTCTGGTACGACGGCGTGGCGGAAGTCGCGCGGCGTTTAAGGCCGGCGTGGTGCTGCCGTTCGCCGGCGCGGCGCAGACCCGCGGCCCGTTTCATCTCACCATGGATACCAACGACACCATTGAGACCGCGCGCGCGTTCCCCGATGCCGTGATCATTCCCCTGCACACCGATGGCTGGGCGCATTTCCGCCAGAACGCCAGCGACCTGCGCGCCTCCTTCGATACACTCGGCTTCGGCGCGCGCCTCAAGCTGCTCGAGCCCGGCGTCGCCACGTTGATTGAGATGCCGCATGCATTGGCCTAAGGCGCCGTCCCTAATCCTTGCGGAACACGATCGACGCCATCCATCCCGTCATCAGCGCCATGAACACGGTCACCAGCCCGTAGATAAAACCGTTCTGGCGGGCGCTGGTGGCGACGAACTGCTCGAAGCCGACCTTGACGATTTCGAACGCGGTCTCGGTCCGCGTCACCAGCGCGCCATCGGAAAACAGCTTGATCTCGACGTCATAGGTTCCGATCGGCACCTCGGCCGGCAGCGGAATGCCGGTGCGAAACAGCGTCGGCGTCAGGAACGTCACCGCGGAGGTCGCCTCGCGATACAAGCCGTGTTCGGAACGCAGCCGGACAAAGGCGCTGCGGAACGCATCGTTGGGCACGACGTCGGCATAGTCGGTGCCGACGCGTTGCGTCAGCAGCACATTTTTCAGACCGAGCTGTTGCCGCCGCTCGACGTCCGGCGAGGCGATGGCGTCAAACGGCCGGTTGGCGAACACCGCCAGATAGGTCGGCACGTCCAGGAATTGCCGGTAATCGGTGTTGACCCAGATGCCGAATTTGCGTTCCTTGCGCCGCGTCACCATGTCGGCGCGCGGGCCGCTGACGGTGACCACGAGATCGTAATTGGTATGGGTCGCAGGCGTGGCGGCGTCCTTCTCGACCGAGCCGAACAACACGAGTTCCTCGCCGGAATAATTCGGCGTCACGGTCACGCGGTGGTTGGAGACCGACACGATCAGCCGCTCGGCATGCGCGGGTGGAATCGCGAATGCGACACTCAGCACCAGCGCCAGGCCGGCCGCTGCGAGCAGGCTGCGCGCGATCATCCGGCGCCTCCCGATTCGCGGATGGTGAAGAGATCGTCGGGGCGGATCACCAGTTCGATCGCAAAGCGCAGTCCCACCGCGAGGATCAGGATCCCGAGCAGCAGCCGCAGATGCTCGCCGCGGATCTTCTGGCCGGCGCGGGCGCCGAACTGCGCGCCGGTCACGCCGCCGACCATCAGGATCAGCGCCAGCACGGCATCGACCAGATGATTGGTGACCGCATGCAGCAGGGTGGCGAACACCATGGTGACCAGCGTCAGCACCATCGAGGTGCCGATCACGGTCGAGGTCGGCACCCGCAGCAGATAGATCATGATCGGGATCAGGATGAAGCCGCCGCCGATGCCCATCACCGCGCCGATGAAGCCGATGATCAGGCCGACCAGCACGATCGGAACCACCGACAAATAGATCTTGGAGCGCTTGAAGCGCATCTTCAGCGGCAATCCGTGGATCCAGCCGTGGCTGCCGGAACGGCGCAACGGCACCATGACGCCGCGGCGGGCGCGCAGGATCGCCCGCAAGCCCTCCCACAGCATCAGCCCGCCGACGGTGCTCAGGAGCACGACGTAGGACAGCGCGATCAACAGATCGAGCTGGCCCAGCGCGCGAAGCTGCGTGAAGGTCCAGACCCCGAGCGTGGTGCCGACGATACCGCCGCTAAGCAGCACCAGCGCCAGCGCCGGATCGATGGCGCGGCGGCGCCAGTAGGAGATGGCGCCGGAGAACGACGAGGCCGCGATGTGGCTGGCGACAGTGGCGACGGCGACCGCGGGGGCGATACCGACGAAGATCAACAGCGGCGTCATCAGAAATCCGCCGCCGATGCCGAACATGCCGGACACAAAACCAACCGCCGCGCCCATCGCCAGGATGAGGAAAACATTGACCGGAATGTCGGCGATCGGAAGGTACAGCTGCACGCGCGTTTGCTTATGAAGTTTAGCCTTGAGGCAGGCCGAAACCGCTCACGGCATGGTTTCCGGGTCGAGCACTCTGCGGCTGTGGGTTCCGGTGGCGCTGAGAAAACGTTCTCAGGGAACGTGGAGCAGTTGCCGCGTCCCTGCATAACCGAAATCGTCCATCGGAGGGACTAAAGAATCCGCTGGCAGGCGGGCTTTTTGCTGCTCTCGCCCACGCAACTTCCGATGTGGTGAATAATTCAGATTAACGGGAGGCCACAACTCAGGTCGGCCCAGGGAATTGCTCAAGCAATCGTCCAAGGAATTGCCCAAGCAATCGCTCAAGGGACGCTCAGGGGATCGGTGATGAGGTTCATCGCCGAGGCTTCCTTCGCGCCGAGCCAGCGTATCTGCCGGGTCTGCGACATGGCTTCGACCACGCTGGAGGACACGCCCATCTTCGTCATATAGCCCAAGACTATCCCTGCGGTTCTCTGGGTTTCCGCGACGGGATCGCGTTCCGGTCCCGACGTGACGAACCGATGCACGCCCAACATCGAGCCCGCGATGCCAATTCGCCGCTTGCCGCCGGCATAGACCATTACGCAGGCGCTGGCGCAATAAGCGGGCTCGATGCGGCCCGAGGCATCGGCGACGCCGACGGCGGTGATCAGTCCGCGCGATCGGATGATTTCGCCCATGATGATGGCCTGCGTCAGATCGCCGCCCGGCGATGAGAGTAATATGGTGTCGCCGGCATCGAGATGGGCTTCGTCGAGCCGCTCGCGGAACCAGCTCGCAGTGGCGGGACCGATCGTCCCGCTGATCAAGAGTGCAGGTCGGCCCTGGCCCGCGCCATCGAGGTCGGCACTGGCGATCAGCGCGGATGTCATGCTCGGCGAAAGATAAAGCTCTTTCCAATAGGCCCAGGCCTCGGGCCGCGACAGGTCCCGGTAGGCGCTGATGCCGATGCCGGAGATCAGGAGAATGAACATGGCGACCGACAACAAGCGCCGCCGGTTGCCGGCGCTGCGAGGCGGCGGCGTTTGAGGCTGGGCCACCGGCTTGCGCGGCGGCGCCACCCAAGGCCCGGTCGGCGACCTCTGGAAGCGTTCTCCGCTATCCCCCCGATTACCGGCAGACAATTAGGTCCCCATGACAGTTAAGGCCGTCCGAGACGGGCTCGGTGCTCGGTCGGGTTTATCTACACGGCTTTATCGCTGGGGTATATGACGGCGACGCCGGGCGGCATCGTCTTGGGCTCTAATGCGCGGCGGCGGTGCGCTTGCTGGCAACCGGCTTGGCCGCGGGCTTTGCCGCAACGACGGGCACCGGCGCGCTGTCCCATCCGCCGGCCGGGGCCGCCACATTGACGGCGTCTTCGGGCTGCGGTTCCGGCGTGAAGGTCTGGATCGCGAGCTTGGCCGCTGCCAGCGACTGGGCATCGAGCCGCTTGGCGATATCGTCGCGCTTGTGGACCGAGTTGGTGTCACCCTGGGCCGCCGCCAGGCTGAACCATTTGTAGGATTCGGCGAGGTTCTGTTCGACGCCGATGCCGCGGGCATAGAGGATGCCGAGGTTGAACTGGCTGTCGGCGACGCCGCGATCGGCCGCCTTGTGGAACCATTCCGACGCGTTCTTGTAATTGGCGCCCTTGCCGCCGCCGTCGGCGTCGAGCACCGCCAGATTATGCATCGCCTTGGCGTTGCCGCGTTCGGCGGCCTGCAGGTAATAGCGCCGGGCGACATCGGCGTCCTTTTTCACGCTCATGCCTTTTTCGTAGAAGGTGCCGAGCCTGAACACCGCCGGCACCACGCCGGCCTGGGCCGCGCGATCATACCACTTCAAGGCCTCGTCCAGATTGACGGCGACGCCTTTGCCTTCGCTGTAGCGCACACCGATCTCGTAGGCCGCGGCAGGATCGCCCTTGAGCGCGGCTGCGCGCAGCACCGGTCCGCCGATCGCGTCCGGCAATTTTTCGATTGGCGGGATCTGCGCGAGACCGAGTTTGCCGCCAGCCGGCGGCGCGGGTGGGATCGTCGCCGTGACATCGCTGATGGACGCGAGCGAAGCGGTAGGAACAGCTTCGGTCTGCGGGATCGGGATCGACGCGGTGCTGTCGGCAGCATCAGGTACGGCGGTATTGAATGATTGCCGTCCGATCGGTGTCGGCGAGGTCATCGAAGGCATCGCCGGAGCCGGCGCCGGTTTTACGGCCGCGGGCGGTGGCGCCGGCGGCGGTTCGACGGAATTCTCGACGGCAGGCGGCTGCGGCGGCGGGCTGCCGCCGTCGAGCAGCGTCATCGCCATCCTGAACGTGCCCAGCACAATGACGACGACGCTGGCGCCAACCAGCAGCGAGCGAATCTTGGAGGTAATGGTCGAGGGTTCGCCGGCCTTGTCGCCGGTCGAGTTCTTTTGCGGACCGCGAGCAGCCTTGCCGGGGGGCGGCGCGGCCGCGGCGGCCTGCGCGGCCCGGCGCGCGGCGGCAATGAAGTTCGTGGCGCTGACCGGCTCTTTCGGACCCGTCGAAATTTCGCTGATCGCGTTTTCCGAAGCGGCAATGCGCTCCGATGGCGAAGCCGTGCGTCCGGTCGGCCGTGTCCCGGGTTCGAGCGGGTGATCGGGCGGCAGCTCGGGCTCGATCGTGGCACGCGGCGGCGCGCTCTGCGGCTCCAGAATTTCGCTGATCGCTTTGGGCACCACGGCAGCGGCGGGTGTCGCGGGCTGCGCGGCGTGGAAATCCCGGGGCGCTGCCGCAAAATGTTGCTGGGCCGCGGCGGGATTCGGCAATTCGGGTTTCGGCTGCGGCGGCATCGCGGCGAGCGGGGCGGTGGGCGGCGGAGCGGCTTGAGGCGCCGGCGACGCGGGGCGTTGCGGTGCCGTGGGTGCAATCGGCGCGGAACGGACCGCGCGCAGATCGCCTTCGATCATCGCCAGCCGATCGACCACATGGCCGAGGGTGTTATGAACGGTCTCCAGCGAATCCTGGGTGCGGCGATCGGTTTCCGACTGGCTGGAGCGGAAATCGGACAGCTCACGCTTGACGATGTCGACCAGGCCATTGTCCGGCGCTGCCACAACGCCCTGGTCGCTCGCGGTCAGTGCGGCGAAGTTCGCTTGCTGGGTCTCGAGATGGCGCAGAATGTCCTGCAGCCCGTCCTCGACCCGTCCGAGGTTGCCGCCGCGGTGATCGGTCGAGGCTTCGAGCCGTTCGAGCAAATAGGACACGCGCTGTTCGAGATGCGCGAAGGCAGACGCGCCGTCATTGCCGACCGGCATGCGGTCGATGCGCTCGGACAACGCCCGCAGCGCGCCCTCGAGATGCTCCGAATTTTCGCTCGCGGCCGGCCGTTCGCGGCCTTCCAGCGTCGAGGTGAGCGCGGCGATGCGCTGTTCGAGAACCGCGAACGAATCACCGTGGCTTTCGAGATGGCCAAGCTGGTCGACCTTGGACGACAACAGGCGCAAATCGTCGCTGAGCCGCACCAATGCGTCGTTGGAGGCGACATTGGAGACGATGGAACGAAGTGCTGCGATGGCGCCTTCGAGCTGACGGACCGTCGAGGGATCGTCGCTGGCGCGCAAGATCAGGTCGAGCTTGGCGCCAAGATTGCGGATCGCCTCGTCGTAGCCGGCGAGTTGTTCGGCCGGGGTGAGCGAGCGCAGCACTTCGCGAATCTCGCTCAAAGCCCGCTCGATCCCGGCTAGCGCCTGGCCGTCGATGCCGCTCTGCCGGGTCTCGTCGATGCGGCGCGCCAGCGAGCGGATATCGTTCTCGATCGATTCGATCGCCCGGCGCGGCATCGCCTCGGTAATGGCCTGACGAATTTCCGTCAGTTCGCTGCGGAAGGCGGCGATCGATTGCTCGATTCCGCTCGGACGCTGCAACGCCTCGATCTGGCTCGTGATCTTGAACAGCTGGCGTTCGAGTATGGAAAAATCCGGACCTGCCGGCACGGCTGGCGCGGGAGCAGCAGGCGCGGTCATGGCCGGCGCCGGCATCGCAGGTACGATCGGCGGCGCGCTATTCGGCGGCAGCGGCCGCGGCGCGGCTTTATCGAGTTCGTTCTGTCGCGCAGCGATTTCTGCGATCGCGACATCGAGCGATACCGGGCTGATCGGCGGCGAGGGACGATAGACCTGGGCTGCGGCGCGCTCGACCAACTCGGCCTGGCGCTGCTTGTCCTGAAGCGGCATTGGTTTCGCCGCCGAAGGGTTTGAAATCTGCGACAGCCGCGCGTCGAGACGCGAGATCGCGTCGTTCAATTGCCGGGCGACAGCCGGCTCGCCGCGGGGGGAGTCGTTGCGCGGCGCACCGTTGCGCGGTGCGTCGCCACGGGGGGCATCGGTGCGAGGCGCATCGATGCGGGGCTCGTCGTTACGCGGTGCCGGCCGTGAAATCTGTTCGATCTGGCGGGTGATCGAATCGAGCCGCTGGTGAATGTCGGCGACGTCGCGGGATTCCTGGCTTGGCAGCGTCGGCCGCGGATCCGGAGCGTTGCGGGAATTGGCGGGTGCGGAATTGCCGAGGGTGGAGTTGAGCCACTCGCTCAAAGACATGCCGGCCTGGCGCGCGGCGGCCTCGGCCTTCTCGCGCACCGATGGATCGATGCCTTCAACACTCCACGATACGCGCGAATTCATGCTTTCGTCCGGTTCCGACTTCGGCGCACCACCTGCGCCTTCAGCCTCCCCGCGCGTCCCTGTTGAAGAGACAATCGAATTTCGCGCAGG
Source organism: uncultured Pseudomonadota bacterium (assembly GCA_963819325.1). Lineage (GTDB taxonomy): Bacteria > Pseudomonadota > Alphaproteobacteria > Rhizobiales > Xanthobacteraceae > Bradyrhizobium. The sequence goes on along the minus strand of CAWFVT010000010.1, from coordinate 101,322 downwards.
TCGTCTGCCTCTGACTTCGACTTTTTCGTGTTACGGTAAATAACCGGTTAAGGAATCGGGCGGCCGCCGTCGAAAAATGCCTGAATGGCGAATTTCACCGGGTGCCGGGACCGGCCGTCGCCGGTTGAGCCGGTCAAAATGCCGCCGGCGTCGGCATCGGGACGCGACAGTCTATCGGTTGGTTTCGCGCTGGCTGCCCTGGATCGGCGTGACACCGTTGCGGCTGTCGACGGCCGACAGCGTGAGGAGCGCCTCCTCGCACCACTCCGCCACGGTGCGTTCGTAGCGAAGCCCCAAACGAAGTCCGAGCAGCTTGCCGGTATCTGCGGTTGATACCGCGCCGTGAGGGAAGCGTTTCCTTAAGATATGTTCGAACCGGGAGAAGCGGTCGCGGTGGTATTCCAGCCGCGCCATCAGGTCGGCGCGCAGCGGGTCGAGGTCGACGCTGTCCAGCGCGTAAAGCCGCACCAGCAGATCGTCCTTGACCGAACTCGCGGTGCTCGGCCGGGCCGCCCAGTGCCGCAGCGCCGCTTTGCCCTCGGCCGTAAGCGTGTAGACCAATTTGTTGGGCTTGCCTGACTGCACGACTTCGCGGCCTTGAACATGGCCGCGATCGCGCAGTCGCGCGAGCTCGCGATAGATCTGCTGGTGGTCAGCTTTCCAGAAGAACCCGATCGACGCATCGAACGTCTTGGCGAGTTCGTAGCCCGTCATTGGACGTTCCGTCAGGCAAACAAGGATCGCGTCACCGAGTGCCATTTCGACCCCTCTCTCGACCTTCCTTGACTATATGCATAAATGCGCATATGCGTCAATGCGCATAAAGAACCCAGTGCGTTGGTTACGGCCTGAGAAGTGACGGGCGCCTGAATCTCTCGGCTGCTCTCATCAAAATTTTGCGCAACGACATTTGGACGCGGCCGCCGCGCCGGTCAGAAAAAGAGGACATCATGCCACTTCCCGTATCGCTAAAGGGCCGGCTTCAGTTGCCCGTGGTCGGCGCGCCGCTGTTCATCGTCTCCGGGCCTGAACTGGTCATCGCTCAGTGCAAGGCCGGTATCGTCGGCTCGTTTCCGGCACTGAATGCGCGCCCGGTGGAAAAACTCGGAGAGTGGCTGTCTCGCATCGAGGATGAACTCGGCGAATACGCCGCGCTCCATCCGGAAAAGAAAGTCGCGCCCTACGCCGTCAACCAGATCTGTCACGTCTCCAATGACCGGCTGATGAAGGACATGGAAACCTGCGTGAAGCACAGGGTACCCATCATCATCACCTCGTTGCGCCCGCCACTGGAAATTGTCGAGGCCGCGCATTCCTATGGCGGCGTGGTGTTCCACGATGTCATCAACGTCAAGCATGCGCGCAAGGCAGCCGAGCAAGGCGTCGATGGTCTTATCCTGGTTTGCGCCGGCGCCGGCGGCCACGCCGGCACGTTATCGCCGTTCGCGCTGGTGCGCGAAGTCAAGCAATGGTTCAAGGGCACCATCCTGCTGTCGGGCGCGATCTCTGATGGCTGGAGCATCGCCTCCGCGCTCGCACTCGGCGCCGACCTTGCCTATCTGGGCACGCGCTTTATCGCGACCGAAGAAGCCAACGCCGATCAGGCCTACAAGAGCGCGCTCGCCGCGCATGCCGCGCACGACATCGTCTATTCGAACCTGTTCACCGGCGTGCACGGCAACTATCTCGGTCCCTCGATCGTGGCGGCGGGTCTCGATCCGGACAATTTGCCGGTCGCCGACAAATCAAAGATGAATTTCGGTTCCGGCGGCAACATGAAGGTCAAGGCGTGGCGCGACATCTGGGGCTCGGGACAGGGTATCGGCCAGATCGCGGATGCGCCGCCGGTCGCGGAACTGGTGGAGCGCCTGAAGCTCGAATTTGCCGACGCCAGCGGCGATTTCATGAAACGCATCAGCGCCTAGGCGCGACCGATGGCTTTCGCTTCGCCGCCCCTTTCACCAGGAGACGCCCGATGACCACGACCGGCCTCGACAAGTGGTATGCCTACACCAAGTCCCATGACCACGCGGCGCTGTGGGATCTGCTCGACCCTGAGGCGGTGTTTGAAAGCCCGGTCGTGCATACGCCGCAGCGCGGGCGCGATATCACCTTCAAGTATCTCTTGGGCGCGGACAAGGTGCTGGGCGGCCCGGGCTTCTCCTATGTCGGCGAATGGCGCAGCGACACCGGCGCGGTGCTCGAATTCGAAAACGAGATCGAAGGCATCCGAATCAATGGCGTCGACATCATTACGTTCGGCGACGACGGTCGGATCACGCATTTCAAGGTGATGGTGCGCCCGCTCAAGGCGATCAACCTGCTGCATCGGCTGATGGGAGAGCAACTGGCGCAGCTGTGAGGTGTCGGCCCAGCATCGTCGCGACAGACGGTCTGTCTCGACGGCTGTCTTGGCGGCTGTCTTGGACCTCCGGAACCGGCTAAGGTCCAATTCTGGAACTGAGCGATTGCTGCGCCGCAAAATCTTGCCTAAACGAGACCCGCCAGACCAGCCGAGAGGAAACCATGCCGAGCTACAAAGCCCCCCTGGAAGACGTCCATTTCCTGCTCAACGACGTGTTTCAGATCGACCGCTACGACAATCTTCCCGGCTTTAGCGACGCCTCCGCCGATGTGCGGGAGGCGATTCTGGCCGAAGCCGCCAAGCTCAGCGAAGAAGTGTTGCAGCCGCTGAACCGCGTCGGCGATCTGGAGGGTTGCACCCGTCACGACGACGGCAGCGTCACCACCCCGAAGGGTTTCAAGGAGGCGTTCAAGCAGGTGGCCGAAGGCGGCTGGCTCAGCCTTTCGGCGCCGGCAGAATTTGGCGGACAGGGCCTGCCGGTCACGCTGTCCCAGACCGTCAACGAATTCCAGATGTCGGCGAATATGGCGTTCTCGATGTATGGCGGGCTGACGCTGGGGGCGACGGCGGCGCTGATCGTGCACGGCAAGCCCGAACAGAAGGCGACATTTGTGCCGAAGATGGTGGCGGGCCAATGGACCGGCACGATGAATCTCACCGAGCCGCAATGCGGCACCGATCTCGGGCTGCTGCGCGCCAAGGCGGTCAAGCAGGCCGACGGCAGCTACAAGATATCGGGCACCAAGATCTTCATCTCCGCCGGCGAGCACGATCTCGCCGAGAACATCATCCATCTGGTGCTGGCGCGGATCGAGGGCGCGCCGGCCGGCATCAAGGGTGTTTCGCTGTTCGTGGTGCCGAAGACCCTCGTCAATGCCGACGGATCGCTCGGTGCGCGGAATAACGTTTCCTGCGGTTCGATCGAACACAAGATGGGAATTCACGGCAATTCCACCTGCGTGATGAATTACGACGGCGCCACCGGATGGCTGATCGGCGAGGAAAACAAGGGCATGCAAGGCATGTTCGTGATGATGAACGAGGCGCGGCTCGGCGTCGCAGTGCAGGGGCTGGCGCAATCCGAGGTCGCCTATCAGAACGCGGTGACCTATGCCCGCGATCGTCTGCAGGGCCGTTCGCTGTCGGGGCCGAAGGCGCCGGATCAGCCGGCCGACCCGATCATCGTGCATCCTGACGTGCGGCGTACGCTGCTCACGATCCGCGCCTTCAACGAGGCCGCCCGCGCCATGGTGGTATGGACCTCGCTGAAGAGCGACGTCGCCCACCGCTCCAGCGATCCCAAGGACCGGCAGGAGGCCGACGACCACATGGGGCTGATGACGCCGGTGATGAAGGGCGTGCTGACCGATGTCGGATTTTCCAACACCGTGCTGGCGCAGCAGATGTTCGGCGGCCACGGCTATATCGCCGAAAACGGCATGGAGCAGTTCGTGCGCGACGCGCGCATCGCCATGATCTATGAGGGCGCCAACGGCATTCAGGCGCTCGATCTTGTCGGGCGCAAATTGCCGCGCGACGGCGGTCGTGCCGTGATGTCGTTCTTCGGTGAGGTTGCCGCCTTCGCCAAGGATCACGGCGCCGATGAGGCCATGAAGCCGTTTGTTACGCCATTGAGTACGGCGCTCGGCCATCTGCAGCAGGCCACCACCTGGCTGATGCAGAATGCGATGATGAAGCCGGACAATGCCGGGGCCGCCGCCACCGACTACATGCAACTGTTCGGTCTGGTCACCTTCGCCTATATGTGGGCGCGAATGGCGAAAGTGGCCCAGGACAAGATTGCGGGCGGGGCTGCTACGCCCTATCTGACCACCAAGCTCGTGACCGGCCGCTTCTTCATGGAACGGATGCTGCCGGAAACAGCACTGCATCTCGCGCGCATCCAGACCGGAAGCGCGACCACCATGGAATTGGCGGCAGAGGCTTTCTGATCGGAGAAATTCCCGGCCGTCCGCAACACGATCCGCGACATCTTCCCATTCGTCTATATATTATGATCCTCATACCAGGAGGGCGTCATGCCTGAGGCATATATCTACGATCACGTTCGCACGCCGCGCGGCCGCGGCAAGGCCGATGGCGCGTTGCACGAGGTGACCGCGCTGGCGCTGGCGACGGCGCCGCTCAAAGCGCTCAAGGAGCGCAACCATCTCAAGGAAGATGTCGTCGACGACGTCGTGCTTGGCGTGGTCGATCCGGTCGGCGAGGCGGGTTCCGACATTGCTCGCTTCGCGGCGCTGAAAGCCGGTCTCGGCCAGTCGGTGCCGGGGGTGCAGATCAGCCGGTTCTGTGCGTCGGGCCTTGATGCGGTGAATTTCGCCGCCGCCCAGATCATGAGCGGCCAGCATGAACTTGCCATCGGCGGCGGCGCCGAATCGATGAGCCGCGTCGGCATCGGCGCCTCCGGCGGCGCCTGGCCGATGGACCCTTCGATCGCGGTGCCGGCTTACTTCATGCCGCAGGGCGTGTCGGCGGATCTGATCGCGACCAAGTACGGCTTTTCGCGCGACGACGTCGACGCCTATGCGGTGCAGAGCCAGCAGCGCGCCGCCAAGGCGTGGGACGAAGGCCGCTTCAAGAATTCGGTGGTCCCGGTCAAGGACATCAACGGGCTCACCATCCTCGCCAAGGACGAGCATATGCGCCCCACAACGACGATGCAGTCGCTCGGACAGTTGCAGCCGTCATTCGTGGGCATGGGCCAGATGGGCGGCTTCGATGCGGTGGCGATCCAGTCGCATCCGGAAATCGAGCGCATCAACTATGTGCATCACGCCGGCAATTCCTCCGGTATCGTCGACGGCGCCGGCGCGGTCCTGCTCGGCAGCAAGGAGGCCGGTGCAAAACATGGCTTGAAGCCGCGCGCAAAAATCCGCGCCTTCACCAATATCGGTTCGGAGCCTGCGATGATGCTGACCGGTCCGGTCGACGTGACCCAGAAGCTGTTCGAGCGTTCGGGCATGAAGAAATCGGATATCGATCTGTTCGAGTTGAACGAGGCGTTTGCCTCGGTGGTGCTGCGCTACATCCAGGCCTTCGACATCGACAACGCCAAGATCAACGTCAATGGCGGCGCGATCGCGCTCGGCCATCCGCTCGGCGCGACGGGGGCGATGATTCTCGGCACCGTGCTCGACGAACTCGAGCGCACCAACAAATCGACCGCGCTGGTCACACTGTGCATCGGCGGCGGCATGGGTACCGCCACCATTATCGAGCGGGTCTGAGATTGTGGTCCCTCCCTCCGCAAGGGGGGGAGGGGAGAAGATCGCCCACCTTACGATCTGAGACGAGAGGCTGATGCCGAGAATCGATCTGACCACTTTGCCGGCGCGCAGCGGAAGCAACTATCCGGAGCCGTTCGCCGGGATCGTGGCTGGCCGGGAATGGCAGTCGCTGGGTGATGCGGCGGGCCTGACGCAGTTCGGCGTCAACCTGATGCGGTTGCGGCCGGGTGCTGCGTCATCGGCGCGTCACTGGCACGAGCGGGAAGACGAGTTCGTTTACATGATCGAGGGCGAATTGGTATTGGTCGAGGATCAAGGCGAGACGATCGTGAAGCCGGGCGACGCCGCCGGCTTCAGGGCCGGCGTCCCGAACGGCCATCATCTGGTGAACCGCACCGACCGCGATGCGGTCTTTCTTGTCGTCGGCACGCGGGCGCAACGCGAACGCTGTCATTACTCAGACATTGATCTTGTCCACGACCAGGACGGCGATCGTTACCGATTAACCCACAAATCCGGCGCGCCTTATGGCGACTGGCAACGCGGCTGATGGAGCAACACAATGGCCTTCAAGAATTTCAAGGTTGAGACCGACGCCGACGGCATCGTGCTGGTGACATGGGACACGCCGGGCCGTTCGATGAACGTGCTCGACGAGACTTCGATCAACGAGCTCGAGGCGATCGTCAAGCAGACTTCCGCGGATGCCGCGGTCAAGGGTGTCGTCATCACCTCGGGCAAGGAGGCATTGTGCGCGGGCGCCGATCTCTCGATGCTCGAAGGCATGGCGCGCCAATATGCCGAGCTGCTGAAAGCAAAGGGAGATGTCGCTGCCAACCAGATGCTGTTCGACCAGAGCCGCCGGTTCTCGCAGGTTTTTCGCAGCATCGAGACATCAGGCAAGCCATGGGTCGCCGCGATCAACGGGCTTGCGCTCGGTGGCGGCTTCGAGCTGACGCTGGCCTGCCATTACCGCGTCGCGGCGGAAAATCCGAAGACCCGCCTCGGGCTGCCGGAGGTGAAGGTCGGGCTTTTCCCCGGTGCCGGTGGCACCCAGCGCGTGCCGCGCATTGTGGCGCCACAGGACGCGATGCCGCTGCTCTTGAAGGGTGAGGCGATCAACCTCGCCAAGGCGAAGGCGCTGAAGCTGGTCGATGCGGTGGTGCCGGCCGGCGACATGATCAAGACCGCCAAGGACTGGATCAAGGGCGGCGGCAAGGCGATCGCGCCCTGGGACGAAAAAGGCTTCAAGCTGCCGGGCGGTCCGGTCTATTCCAAGGCCGGCATGATGATGTTCCCGGCCGGCAACGCCATCTTCCGCCGCGAGACCTACGACAATTATCCGGCGGCACGCGCCATCATGAGCTGCGTCTATGAAGGCTTGCAGTTGCCGATCGACGCCGCGCTGCGTGTCGAGTCGCGCTACTTCACGCAAATCCTGCGCAGCAATGAAGCAGCCGCGATGATCCGCAGCCTGTTCCTGTCGATGCAGGAATTGAACAAGGGCGCCCGCCGTCCGCCAAATGTGCCGCCGACCAAGGTCAAGAAACTCGCCGTCATCGGCGCCGGCTTCATGGGCGCCAGCGTCGGCTATGTCTCGGCGCGCGCCGGCATCGATGTGGTGCTGATCGATCGCGACCAGGCGAGCGCCGACAAGGGCAAGGGCCACGCCAAATCGGTGATCGACGATTTGATCGCCAAGGGCCGCGCCAAGGAAAGCGAGCGTGACGCCATCCTGTCGCGCATCAGCGCGACCGCTGATTACAGCGTGTTGAAGGATTGCGATCTGATCATCGAGGCGGTGTTCGAGGACCGCAAGGTCAAGGCGGAAACCTACGCCAAGGCGCAGCCGCTGTTGAAATCCGACGCGATCTTTGCCTCGAACACCTCGACATTGCCGATCAATTCGCTGGCCGAGGAGTTCAAGGACCAGGGCAAGTTCATCGGCATTCATTTCTTCTCGCCGGTCGAGAAGATGATGCTGGTGGAAATCATCGTCGGCAAGAACACCGGCGACGTCGCACTTGCCACCGCGCTGGATTATGTCCGCGTGATCGGCAAGACGCCGATCGTGGTCAATGACTCGAGAGGCTTCTTCGCCAACCGCTGCGTTTTGCGATTTACCGCCGAGGGCCTGGAAATGCTGATGGAAGGCGTGCCGCCGGCGATGATCGAGAACACTGCGAAGATGGCCGGCATGCCGGTCGGGCCGCTGTCGCTGTCCGACGAAGTGGCGCTAGATCTCGTGCTCAAGATCATGAAGGCGACCGAGGCCGATCTCGGCGCCAACGCCATCGACCAGACCCAGAAGAAGCTCTTGGTCGAGATGGTCGAGAAACAGGGCCGCTTCGGCCGCAAGAACGGCAAGGGATTTTACGACTATCCCGAAAAGGGCAAGGGCCAGAAGAGCCTGTGGTCTGCCCTGGGCGGCTTGCAGCCGAAGCATCTCGATCCGGACACGCTCGACATCGAGGAGATGAAGCAGCGCTTTTTGGTGGTGCAGGCGGTGGAAGCCGCGCGCACCGTCGAGGATCATGTCATTACCGATATGCGCGAGGCCGATGTCGGCTCGATCCTCGGCTTCGGCTTTGCGCCGTTCACCGGCGGCACGCTTTCCTATATCGACTTCATGGGCACGAAAAAGTTCGTCGAACTGTGCCACAAGCTGGAGGCCAAGTACGGCTCGCGCTTCACGCCGCCGAAACTGCTGATCGAGATGGCGGCCAAGGGCGAGACCTTCTACGGCCGCTTCCCGCCGAAGAAGCTGGCGGCAGCGTAAGCTTTCCCGTCATTGCGAGCCAACGGGTCGCGCGAATGCGCGCGCGACGACAGGCTCCGCGAAGCAATCCATTGTTGCCGGGAGCTGGATCCCTTCGTCGCGAGCGCTCCTCGCAATGACGAACGTTGGCGATGGTGCGAACGAAAAAGGACCGGACCGTCGATCCGCCCCCTTTGTCTTATCGGTTGCCGTGAAAGCTCTGGTCGCCTCGCCTTCCGGAGCCCTCATGCCTTGTTCGACAACAGGCGATCCCTGATCGCCAGCACATCCGTTTGAATTTTCTTGAGCGTGTCGTTCGAAAGCCCGAGCGCGCCCTCCACGCAGACCGGGATGCCGCGCACGCGGCCTTTCAGGGCTCGCCCCGCGGCGGTCAAACGCACGCGCACCTGGCGTTCGTCGCCGGGATCGCGCGAGCGCGTGAGATATCCGGACGTCTCCAGCCGTTTCAACAGCGGGGTGAGCGTGCTGGACTCCAGCAGCAATTTCTCCCCCAGCGCCTTGACGGTTTGGTCATTGCGGGTCCAGAGCGTCACCATCACCAGATACTGCGGATAGGTCAGGCCGACGGCGTCGAGCAGCGGCCGATAGAACTGGTTGAACGCGTGTCCGGCGGAATAGATCGCGAAGCACAAGAAACTGTCCAGCGACAGCTTCTCCTCATTCGCGGGTGGTTTGGAGCCCATGGCCATCTCCTGGTCGGCGTGGGCGGGTAGATAAATCGTGCACGATTAAATAGCAAGCTGTTGACAGCGTGATGGGTGTCGCAATATAGATCGTGCGCGATATAATCGCGCAACAACGGACGAGCAATTCGCTCCACCGAACCAAGGGAGAGATCAATGTCGCAACCAATTTCGACTCGCGCTGTCTTGAGCCGGCGGGACGCCATCCTCGCCGGCGCAGCTCTGTCGGTCCCGCTGGCCCTGCCGTCGGCGTCCGATGCAGCGACGCCTTCCAACGCGGCAAACGCGGAGGGACCTGCCACGACGACGATCACGACAAGGGATGGCGCCAGGCTTTTCTACAAGGACTGGGGCAAGGGGCAGCCGGTCGTCTTCTCGCACGGTTGGCCACTCTCGTCCGACGCCTGGGACAGTCAGATGCTGTTCTTCGGCCAGAACGGATATCGGGTTGTTGCCCATGACCGGCGTGGCCATGGCCGCTCCGACCAGACCTGGGACGGTAACAATATGGATCAGTACGCCGACGATCTCGCCGAACTGATCGTCAAGCTGGATCTCAAGAACATGATCATGATCGGGCATTCGACCGGCGGCGGCGAAGTAGCCCACTATATCGGCCGTCATGGCACGAGCCGGGTGGCCAAAGTGGTGCTGGTTGGCGCGGTGCCGCCGCTGATGCTGAAGACGGCCGCCAATCCCGAAGGCACGCCGCTCGAAGTGTTCGATGGCATCCGCAAGGGGACGGCCGGCGATCGATCGCAGTTCTACAAGGACCTGACGATGCCGTTCTACGGCTTCAACCGCAGCGGCGCGAAGGTAAACGAAGGCCTGCGCAGCAGTTTTTGGCTGCAAGGCATGCAGGGGGGCGTCAAAGGGCAGTACGACTGCATCCATGAATTCTCGGAGATCGACTACACCGATGACCTCAGGAAAATCGACAAGCCAACGCTGATCATTCATGGCGGGGACGACCAGATCGTGCCGATACAGGCTTCGGCGGAGAAGACCGCCAAGATCGTCAAGGGTGCGCAGCTGAAGGTGTTCCCCGGCGCCGCACACGGGCTCGCTCAAGTCGAAGCCGACAAGTTCAACGCCGAGGTGCTGGCCTTCATCAAGGCGTAGGCGATCGGCGTCGAGCGCACAACGAAGGGCCGGATCATCGATCCGGCCCTTGGCATTATCGCAACCGATCGAGAACTTAAGCGGCCTTCATCAGTCCTTCCCTGGTCAGGGCTTCTTGCACCTTCGGGCGCGCGGCGACGCGGGCCTTGTAGGCGTGCAGGTTCGGCATCGCGGAGAGATCGAAGTTCATCCGTCCAGCCCAGGCCAGCATCGTGAACAGATAGCCGTCGGCGACGGTGAACTGTTTGCCCATCAGGTAGTCGCGGCCGGTCAACTGGCTGTCGACATATTTGAACTTGGTCATTACCCGGTCCTTGAAGAAGCCCTTGGCCTCGTCGGCGAGCACCGGGCTGAACATCGGGCCGAAGTTCTTGTGCAATTCCGTGGTGATGAAATTGAGCCACTCCTGCAGTTTGTAGCGCTCGGCGCTGTCGCGGGCGGGCGCAAGATTTTTGCCGGCGGCCCTGTCGGCGATCATCTGGACGATGACCGGGCCTTCGGTCACCAGTTCGCCGCTATCGAGGCCGAGCACCGGCACCTGACCCTTCGGATTCACCTTCAGGAAATCGTCGCCATTCTCGAGCTTCTTGGCGCGCAGGTCGACCTTGACGAGATCGTAGGGGAGACCGGCTTCCAGCAGCGCGATGTGGGGGGAGAGCGAACAGGCGCCGGGCGAATAATACAATTTCATGGGAGCTTTCCTTCCTGCGAATATTGGTTATGGGAAGCGGTGCGATTAAATGCATCTGCATGAAATAGTCAAGATTGATGCAGCTGCATTTATTAGGCTAGTGTGCGATGTAGTGAAGCTCTTTCTCACGACGGCGGCAATCTGCCGGGAGACCTGAACCGCGCGGGGGCCATGTAAGCGCAGTCGGGCCCAGACCAGAGTTGAATACGAAGCTCCAGACTTGAGGGCCGTCAGCAAAGGGCCCTGAGTTAAGGGCCATGGGTTAAAGGACATGAGTTAAAGGACATGAGCGTTGCCATGAAGCGCAGGCCATCGAGCGAGGTGACGGCAGCCTGGATCCGCCTGATGCGGATTCGGAGCCGGGTCCTCGACGCGGTCGAGCTGGATTTGAAGAAGGCCGGCTTCCCGCCGCTCGCCTGGTATGATGCGCTGCTCGAATTGTCGCGCGCGCCGTCCGGCGAAATGCGCCCCGTGGAGCTGGAAAAGCAGATGCTGATCCCGCAGTACTCGACGTCACGGCTGATCGAGCGGCTGGTCGACGAGGGGCTGGCGGTGCGTCGCGAATGCAAGATCGACAAGCGCGGCCAGTTTGTCGAGATCACCGAGACCGGGCGCGAGTTGCAGAAGAAGATGTGGAGCGCCTATTCGGCGGCGATCGAAAAGCATGTCGGCTCGAAATTGTCCGATGCCGATGCGGTCAGGCTCTGCGGCCTGCTCGACCGGCTCGGCTGTTCGTGCGATGAGGTCCAGGCGGGCTTCGCAAGAGACGGCGCGCCCGCACGATGATATTGTTTTTCTCCCCAGCATCCCCGGGCCGGTCGGTCCGCGGACATCCCCGACACCGCGCGCGTTCGGTCGAAGCGCCTTTCATCCGGAATTTGTATGGCGCGTGACCAGATCGATATGACGCCGCTGCAATCGCGCGACGAGTTGGTCGCGTGGCTGGAAGCCGGCGTGAAGCCGGCCTCCGAATTCCGGATCGGCACCGAGCACGAGAAAACGCCGTTCACGCTGCAAGGCCATCATCCCGTGCCTTACGGGGGCGCGCGCGGCATCGGCGCGCTGCTGGAAGGCATGAAGCTGCTGCTCGGCTGGGAGCCGATCATCGAGCGCGGCAACATCATCGGGCTCTACGACGTCACCGGCGGCGGCGCGATTTCGCTGGAACCGGGCGGACAATTCGAATTATCCGGCGCACCGGTGGAAACCGTGCACCAGACCCAGTCCGAACTGATGGCGCATCTGGCGCAGGTGCGCGAGATCGCGGCTCCCCTGGGCATCGGATTTCTCGGGCTCGGCATGACGCCGTCATGGTCGCGGGCGCAGATTCCGGTGATGCCCAAGGGCCGCTACAAGATCATGACCAACTACATGCCGAAGGTCGGCCGCTACGGCCTCGACATGATGTACCGGACCTGCACGGTGCAGACCAATCTCGACTTCTCGTCGGAAGCCGACATGGTCAGGAAGCTGCTGGTGTCGGTGGCGTTGCAGCCGGTGGCGACCGCCCTGTTCGCCAATTCGCCGTTCACCGAAGGAAAGCCCAACGGCTTCCTGTCGTTCCGCTCCGAGATATGGCGCGATACCGACAATGCGCGCGCCGGCATGATTCCGTGGGCGTTCGAGGATGGCATGGGGTTCGAGCGCTGGGTCGATTATGCGCTGGATGTGCCGATGTATTTCGTCAAGCGCGGCGATGCGTATATCGACGTGTCGGGATCGTCGTTCCGCGATTTCTTTGACGGCAGGAACCCGGCGTTTCCGGGCGAGCGTCCGACGCTGTCGGACTGGGCCAACCATCTGTCGACGATCTTCCCGGAAGTGCGGCTGAAGCGTTATCTGGAGATGCGCGGCGCCGACGGCGTGCCGTGGGGACAGCTGCCGGCGCTGCCGGCGTTCTGGGTCGGCTTGCTCTACGATGATACCAGCCTGGATGCCGCCTGGGACATCGCCAAGCACTGGAATGCCGCCGAGCGTCAGGCGTTGCGGGACGACGTGCCGCGCTTCGGCTTCAAGGCCAGGATCAGGGATCGCTATCTGTTCGAAATCGCCAAGGAATGCCTGGCGTTGGCGCATTCGGGGCTGCGGCGACGTGGCCACATCGATCATCTGGGCCGCGACGAGAGCCGCCATCTCGAACCGCTGGAGCGGATCATCGACGCCGGCCGGACCCCCGCCGAGGAGATGCTGGAGAAATTCCACGGCCCCTGGCAGGGCTCGGTGGAGCCGGCCTATACGGAATACGCCTTCTAGAACCCGCGCTCCGATTGAGGGTTTGTGGCTGGTTGTTGCCGCCATTTTGGGCCGTTCATCAGCCGTACAGGTTGATGGCGATCAAATGGCGGCCCGCGAAACTGCGGTTCAGCGCTCAAACCAAGAGATCCAGTCGGAAAGCATTCGCGAATGTGGGGAGGCCACCTGCTCAGGGCGTGTCTGGTGGCGCTGGCGTTCTCGGTGGCCGCTGGCACCTCGCGACCGGCACAAGCTCAGGCAAGTTTCGATCGTCCGGGTAGTGACTATCAGAGCTCGACGCTCGCGTCGGGCGACCCGGCGGAATGCGCGTTGGTGTGCGAACGCGACCGGCGCTGCCGAGCGTGGAGCTTCAACTATCCAACCGACATCACAGGCGGCGCCGTCTGCTGGCTGAAGAACAGCGTCCCGGCGCGGGTCCGGGATGATTGCTGCATCTCCGGCGTGCGTGGCGCCGGCGTGGTCGAACCGCGCAACGGCGCGGTTGAAACCTCGATCGACCGGGCCGGTGGCGATTACCGCAATTTCGGACTGAAAAGGGCAGAGGGCGACGAAGTGTGCAAGGCGGCCTGCATCGAGGACAACAAATGCCGGGCCTGGACCTATGCGCGGCCGGGCTATGCCGGCAAGGAACCGCACTGTTTCCTGAAAAAGGAAATAAAGCCGCCGCGGCGCAAGCCCGGATTTATCTCGGGCGTGGTGCGGTAACATTCCTGACATCGGTGCGTAATGGGGATGCGCGCCGAAAACGGTCATGCTTGATTGAGCAAGGTTCGAAGGCGCCGGCCAATCAGGGAGCTCACAATGATATTGACGCGGAGAGTTTTTAACGGCGCGGCTCTCGCTGCGTTTCTGATCGCCGCCGGGCCGTTCGCATCCGCATTTGCCGGCACCCCGATTCCATTTTCGGAAGAGGCGTTCAAGACGGCTCAGGCCTCCAACAGCCCGATCCTGGTCCAAATCCATGCCGACTGGTGTCCGACCTGCAAGGCGCAGAGTCCCATCCTCGACAAATTGACGGCGGATCCCAAATTCAGGAACCTGAAAATCTTCCGCGTCGATTTCGATACGATGATGCCGGTGGTCAAACAGTTCGGCGCGCAGATGCAGTCGACGCTGATCGTGTTCAAGGGGGTGGCCGAACAGGGACGCTCCGTCGGCGACACCAAAGCGGCGTCGATCGCAGCGCTGCTCGACAAGAGCCTCTAGCGTTTCCAAGACCCAGCGTTTCCAAGACCCCAGCGTTTCCAAGACCACAGAGTTTCCAAGACCACAGAGTTTCCATGACCACAGAGTTTCCATGACCACTGAGTTTTCATGACCGCGCTCGCGCTGGCCTTCGCGGCCGGGTTGCTGTCGATCCTGTCGCCTTGCGTGCTGCCGCTGGTCCCGATCGTGCTCGGCACAGCGATCGTCGCCCATCCGCTCGGCGCGGTCGCCTTGGCGGCCGGTCTTTCGCTGTCGTTCACGGTGCTGGGCCTGTTGCTCGCATTGGTTGGCTTCGGGCTCGGCATCGATGCCGGTATGCTCCGGATTGCCGCAGCCGTGATCATGATCGGGCTTGGCGTGGTGTTGCTGGTGCCATCATGGCAGGCCCGGCTCGCGGCGGCAGGCGGGCCGATTTCCGACTTCGCCGATCGGCGGTTTGGCACCGCCTCATCGTCGGGAATAGCAGGACAGTTCGCGATCGGCCTGTTGCTTGGCGCGGTGTGGTCGCCCTGTGTCGGTCCGACGCTCGGCGCCGCGTCGCTGTTGGCCTCGCAGGGACATGATCTGCCGCGGGTGGCACTGACCATGGCGGTGTTCGGCATCGGCGCGGCATTGCCGCTGATCCTGCTGGGATTGCTGTCGCGCGCGACGCTGATGGGGGTGCGCTCTCGCCTGATGTCGGCGGGACGGCTCGGCAAGGGTTTGCTCGGCGCGGCGTTTATCGCGATCGGCGTGGCGATCGTCAGCGGCGCCGACAAGCGACTGGAGGCCCCGCTGGTCGCCGCCTCGCCGCCATGGCTCACCGAGCTGACGACGTCGTTCTAGACGATCGGCCGCTTGCCACCTAGGCTCAGGTCGTTCTTGCCTTTGAGGAAGCGATGATCAAACGAGATATTTCAAATTTCTCCTTGTCACATTTCTCCCTGCTGGTCGCCGTGGCACTGCTCACGATCGCAGCCAATCTGGCAAGCGCCACCGCGGCTCAAATTGTTGCCTTCGGCGCCAGCAACACCGCCGGTTACGGCGTCGCACCCGATGAGGCCTGGCCGGTGCGGCTGGAGGCGATGTTGCGCGCCAAGGGTTATCAGGTCACCGTCGCCAATGCGGGAATTAGCGGAGATACCACGATGGGAATGCTGCGGCGGCTCGATGCGGCGGTGCCTGACGGAACCGAACTCGTGATCCTCGCCATCTTTCCCTACAACGATGCCGGCAAGGGCGTCAGTGCCGCGGTGCACGAGGCCAACATCCAGAAAATCCTGGGCCGTCTCGGCGCCAGGGGCATCAAGACGATGTCGGCCATACCATCGGTCGCCGGCCTGCCGACGCAAGCGGATGGCATTCACCTGACCGCCCAAGCCCACGCAACGCTCGCGGCGCGCTTGCTGCCGCAAGTCATCGGTGTCATCGGGGGGCATTGACGGTTTCGCCGCCGGCGTCTGCAGCCAGCACCGTGATTTCCGGCCACAGCGTTTTCCAGCGCGCGGCCTTCGCCTCATAACTGGCGGCCGAAAAGTTCGGTCCGGGATTGGGCCGCACGATCAAATCAGCGATATCGTCGAAGCCGTTCGGCGCATAGACGTCGTGACCGCCATGGCTGCGGCGGATTCCGACCTGGGTATTTTTGGTCAGGAAGCGGTCGATGCCTTGCGTGGAGGATTGCAGCGCCGGGTAGGGCAGGCCGTGTTTTTCCGGATACCAGAAATGGACGCGGGCCTGGTTGCGCACCTCGATTTTGACGCCGGGCTTTTGGCTCTGCAATTGTCGAATGACGGCATCCTCGGCCTGCCACGAGGTGTCGGGATCGAAATAGAAAATATCATAGTCGTTGATGCCATGATCAATCCTGCGCGAGGTCAGGACATTCCACACGGTTTGAACGAGACATCCGGAGACGATCCAGGCATCCGGCAGCGCCAGCCGGAATAATTCCTCGGCAATGGCGTCGTTGACGGGATTGCGCAGGCAGGCGGCGAGAAAGTCCTCGGTGTTCATCGGGTGGTGCTGCGGCGCTGCGGGTTATGATTGTTGGCTGATATCGAATTCCCTGATCGCCGCCTTTGAGGCCAGCGTCCGCCATTGCCGGCGCAGCAGAGGCTCGACATCCGCGCGTTTGGCCTTCGACAGCCGGATCAAGACCATCGGGTAATTCCTGTAATGATCGGTGAAGTAAAACAGCTTTGGCTGGCGTTCCACCAGCAACTCGCGCTCTTCTGGCGGAACGCCTGGCATCACCAGGCTGTCGCCGTCCTCCTTCAGCCGCACCAGGAGCTTCTTGCGTACTTTTAGCGCGGGCGTGCCGTAGGAGGTGCCGTCCTCGACCTCGGGCCAGCCGAGTGCGATCTTCCGGATGTCGTCGAACGTCACGGCGAAGATTTCTCCGTCACCTAACGTGGCGGCGGGCGTTCGCCGCGTTTCACCCTACGATTTCATCCTCAAATCACTGCGGTGAAGAACCGCGCCAGGCGAAAGCCGGACAGCCATGTCCAGATCGGCTGGCTGCGGATGCCGAGGTCCCATGATCCGACCACGGCGTCGGCGCGGCCGACCAGGTCGTCGACCGGAAGCAGCCCGACGCCGCCCTGGCGCACCGGCACCCGGCTGTCGGCGGAGTTGTCGCGATTGTCGCCCATCACGAACAGCTTGCCCGGCGGCACCGTCACTTCGGTCGTGTTGTCGAGCCGGCCGTTGTCGTGAAGCTTGAAGATCGCATGCGAAACACCGCCCGGCAGGGTCTCGATGTAGCGATAGGCGGGTTCGACCCCGCCATTGTCGTCTTCCGCCTGTCCGATGCCGTCGGGTTTCAGCGACGCCGGATGATCGTCGATGAAGAGCTGGCCCTGACGCATCTGGATACGGTCGCCGGGCAGGCCGACGACGCGCTTGACCCAGGCCTGCGACCGATCGCCGGGCCAGCGGAACACCACGACATCGCCGCGCTTCGGCATGCCGCCGAACACGCGCCCGGTTTCGGGCAGGGTAATTTGAATCGGCAGCGAGGCTGCGCTGTACCCATAGGGATATTTCGACGCCAGCAGCGCGTCGCCGATCAAAAGCGTCGGCTCCATCGAGCCCGACGGCACATAGAACGGTTCGGCGAAGGCGCCCTTGGCGAGGAACACCGCCAGCACGATCGCGGCGAGCTGCAGCAGTTGTCCGCGCCAGCCATGCGTCTTCGGGGCGGCCGCTTCGGTGTCTGTGGTCACTAGCCCGTTCCTCCAACCGTAATGCGCTCCATCCGCAGCGTCGGCTGGCCGACGCCGACCGGCACGCCCTGGCCGTTCTTGCCGCAGGTGCCGATGCCGGTATCCAGCGCCAGATCGTTGCCGATCATGGTGATCCGGTGCAGGTCGGTCGGCCCGTTGCCGATCAGCATCGCGCCCTTCAGCGGCGCGCCGACCTTGCCGTTCTCGATTTTGTAGGCCTCGGTGCACTGGAACACGTATTTGCCTGAGGTGATATCGACCTGACCGCCGCCGAAATTGGCGGCATAGATGCCGTTTTTGACCGAGGCCAGAATTTCCGCGGGATCGCGGCTGCCCGCCAGCATGTAGGTGTTGGTCATGCGCGGCATCGGCACATGGGCATAGTCCTGGCGCCGGCCGTTGCCGGTGGGCTTCATGTTCATCAGCCGGGCGTTCTGGCGATCCTGCATGTAGCCGACCAGAATGCCGTCCTCGATCAGCACCGTGCGGTTGGTCGGCGTCCCCTCGTCGTCGATCGACAACGAGCCGCGCCGCGACGCCATGGTGCCGTCATCGACCACGGTGACGCCCTTGGCCGCGACCTGCTGGCCCATCAGGCCGGCGAAAGCCGAGGTCCGCTTGCGGTTGAAATCGCCTTCGAGGCCGTGACCGACCGCTTCATGCAGCATCACGCCGGGCCAGCCGGCGCCGAGCACGACATCCATTTCGCCGGCAGGCGCGGGGACCGATTCAAGATTGACCAGCGCTTCGCGGATCGCGCCGTCGGCGGCCTCGCGCCAGGCCTTGGTTTCGATGAAGCGCGCATAGCCTTCGCGGCCGCCATAACCCTTGCTGCCGCTTTCCTGGCGATCGCCTTGCCCTGCGACGACCGAAATATTGACCCGCACCAGCGGGCGGATATCGCGATAGCTCTCGCCATCGGGACGGTGGATCTCCACCACCTGCCAGGTCGCGCCGAGACTGACCGTGACCTGCCGCACCCGCGGATCCTTGTCGCGGACATAGGCATCGATTTCGGCGAGCAGCTTGACCTTGCTTTCGAAGCCCGGCGCATCCAGCGGATTGTCGTCGCCGTAGAGCCGCACATTGGTATGCGCAGGCGCTGCCGCGAATGTCCCGCTATAGCCGCCGCGCACGGCTGCGACCGCGTCGGCGGCGCGGATCAGCGCCGGCAGCGAGACGTCGGAGGAATGGGCGTAGCCGACCGCGTCATCCTTCACCGCGCGCAAGCCGAACCCCTGCGAGGTGTCGTAGGTCGCCTGTTTCAGCCGGCCATTGTCGAACATCAGCGCTTCGGTCTGGCTGTATTCCAGGAACAATTCGCCGTCGTCGGCGCCGGACAGGCTTCGCGCCAGTTCGCCTCGAACCGCGTCGCGGTCGAGGTTGGCGCGGTCGAGCAGGGAAGTTGTGGCGGGATTGGTCATGAACGCTCCGGACTCTTTTGTCGTCTTGTTGTCGTTCCCGCCGACGCGGGAACCCATAACCACAGGTTCTGATGTTTAAGGCAACACTCGCCGGAGCTCATCTTGCAACACGGTAACCTGTGGTTATGGGTCCCGGTCGCGCTTGCTTGGCCGGGACGACGATGATGGAAGGAAGATAGTCACGGTCGCCGGAAAAAGGGAGGTCCGTCAGGGCCCGGCGAGACACAATGTCCGGCACGGCACCATGTTTCGCGGCAGCCTGGTCTCACGGCAGCTTGTCATACCCCTCGCCGAGCCCGTTCAAGCTGAGCGGGAAGCCGATGCCCTCCTCGGGGGTCTCGAAGATGATGAAAGTCGCGGTCTTGGCGCCGCGCAACTGGCCGAGCAGTTTGTCATCCATCACAACTTCGGCAACGCAGCCATTGGGCAGGCAGCGCACGAAGCCGGCGCGGCCGACATCGACATTGTCGAGCTTCAGCCCGAGCCCCGACGGCAGCAGCACGCCGAGCGGCGCCACCACCCGCATCAATTTGCTCTTCTGATCGGCGGTCTTGAGCACAATGACGGTCAGGCCGGCATTGGAGCGGTCTTCGGCTACCACGCTCTGGATCAGGGCGCATTGCTCGGCTTGTGCGCCCGGAGGGGTGTCGCAGCGGATCTGCCAGTCGCCATGGACCGAGCGCACCGCGCCCTGGGCGCTGGCGGAAGCGGTCAGGCCGAGAAAAAAGCCGAGGAAAAACGTCGAGAAAATTGTCAGGAAAAACCCGGTTGCCAGGGTGCCCGGCCCAAGACGACCGCCCAGCAGACGGCCGCCACGCCCTGCGGCGCGGCTCGGCGGGTGTTTCGAGGGCCCTGTCCGGGTCATCCTTCCAGCATTCCCTTGGCCAGTATTCTCTTGGCCAGATTACCTTGGCCAGATTACCCAGGCAGTGTCGGTCCGAACATTGGACTGATACGGCAATGACGGCGCCTTGAAGGCAATCCGAGGCCGCGCCGTCGTCGCGAATCAGGTTCCTGTGGAACGCGCCATCTGTGCCTACATCGGGCAATTCGCCTGTCAAGCGCATGGCGGTGGCAAATATGACGGTTTCCGCTGATTTCACGGGAAAATGTCGCCGCGGGAGAATAGCCGCCGCCGCATCCCTCTGCACCGTACTACTGCATTGCGAGAGCCGGCGAATTATGGTTTGAGAGGCTGGATTTCGACGCGTTCTAACGATCCGGCCGAGGTACTTTGAACGTACTTCCGGTGGCCGTTTGTCAGGGGGCGGATCGTGCAGCATCTCTCGCCGTCCGGCGGAATGCTTTGGGGTTCTATTAAGGGAGCGCGAGCGGCATGAAGATGTCGAAGGGCCAGATAGGCCGCCGGTTGCTGGGTTTAGCGGTTGTTGGAGCGGCGCTGGTGACGGCCGGCGGGACGGCATTCGCCGAATTGGGGCAGCCCGCGCCCTGGGAATTCAAGCTGCAGGGATCAGCCACGCAGGTGATGGACGACATCACCTCGTTCCATAACTGGCTGCTGATCACGATCACCCTGATCACGCTGTTCGTGCTGGCGCTGCTGGCGATCATCGTGGTGAAGTTCAATGCCAAGGCCAATCCGGTCCCCTCCAGGACCACCCACAATACCCTGATCGAGGTCGCCTGGACCCTGATCCCGGTGCTGATCCTGGTCGCCATCGCGGTGCCGTCGTTCCGGCTGCTGTTTCTGGAGCTCGACATTCCAAAGGCGGACCTGACCATCAAGGCGACCGGCAAGCAGTGGTACTGGAGCTACGCCTATCCCGATAACGGCAAATTCGAATTCGATTCTCTGATCGCGTGCGATGAAACGCACCAAAAATGTCAGGAACCGCGTCTGCTGACGGTCGACAATGAGGTCGTCGTCCCCGTCAACAAGGTGGTCCGGGTCGAAACCACAGGCGCCGACGTCATCCATTCCTTCGCGGTGCCGGCCTTCGGCATCAAGATCGATGCTATTCCCGGCCGCCTCAACGAGACCTGGTTCAAGGCCAACAAGATCGGCGTCTACTACGGCCAGTGCTCGGAACTGTGCGGCAAGGACCACGCCTACATGCCGATCGCGGTGCGGGTGGTAAGCGATCAGGATTTCGCGGCCTGGCTCGAGACCGCGAAAAAGAAATTTGCGGCCAACCCGGCGAATGCAATCGCCTCGGCGGCCGAAGCCGCGCATTGAGCCCAGCAGCTCAGGCGCATCGACGGGACAAGGGCGACGGGACCGCAAGGCCCAGAAGACTGCAAGGCAGGATTTGAAAATGGCAACGACCGCAGCAACACCGGCTCATACCGATCACTCGCATGACGATCATGCGCACGACCATCCGACAGGCTGGCGGCGTTTCGTCTATTCGACCAACCACAAGGACATCGGCACGATGTACCTGGTGTTTGCGATCATCGCAGGGGTCATCGGCGCGGCGATGTCGATCGCGATCCGCGCCGAACTGATGTACCCGGGCATCCAGATTTTCCACGAGACTCATATCTACAATGTGTTCGTGACCTCGCACGGCCTGATCATGATCTTCTTCATGGTGATGCCGGCGATGATCGGCGGCTTCGGCAACTGGATGGTGCCGCTGATGATCGGCGCGCCCGACATGGCGTTCCCGCGCATGAACAACATCTCGTTCTGGCTGCTGCCGGCCTCGTTCGCCTTGCTGCTGATCTCCACCTTCGTCGAGGGTGAACCCGGCGTGAACGGCGTCGGTGCGGGCTGGACCATCTACGCGCCGCTGTCGACTTCGGGTCATCCCGGACCGGCGGTCGATTTCGCCATCCTGTCGCTGCATCTGGCCGGCGCCTCGTCGATTCTCGGCGCCATCAACTTCATCACCACCATTTTCAACATGCGCGCGCCGGGCATGACCCTGCACAAGATGCCGCTGTTCGTGTGGTCGATCCTGGTCACCGTGTTCCTGCTGCTGCTGGCGCTGCCGGTTCTGGCCGGAGCGATCACGATGCTGCTGACCGACCGCAACTTCGGCACCACCTTCTTCTCCGCCGAGGGCGGCGGCGATCCGGTGCTGTTCCAGCATCTGTTCTGGTTCTTCGGCCACCCCGAAGTCTACATCCTGATCCTGCCGGGCTTCGGCATGATCAGCCAGATCGTGTCGACCTTCTCCAGGAAGCCGGTCTTCGGCTATCTCGGCATGGCCTACGCGATGGTCGCGATCGGCGGCATCGGCTTTGTGGTGTGGGCGCACCACATGTACACGGTCGGCATGTCCTCGGCGACGCAGGCCTACTTCGTCGCTGCGACCATGGTGATCGCGGTGCCGACCGGCGTGAAGATCTTTTCGTGGATCGCCACCATGTGGGGCGGCTCGATCGAGTTCAAGACGCCGATGCTGTGGGCGATCGGCTTCATCTTCCTGTTTACGCTGGGCGGCGTCACCGGCGTCGTGCTCGCCAATGCCGGCGTCGACCGCGTGCTGCAGGACACCTACTACGTGGTCGCGCATTTCCACTACGTGCTGTCGCTGGGCGCGGTGTTCGCGATCTTCGCCGGCTGGTACTACTGGTTTCCGAAAATGTTCGGCTACATGTATTCGGAGAAGGTCGGAAAGCTGCACTTCTGGGTCACCTTCATCGGCGTCAACCTGGTGTTCTTCCCGCAGCACTTCCTCGGCCTCTCCGGCATGCCGCGCCGCTATGTCGACTATCCCGACGCCTTTGCCGGCTGGAACCTGGTGTCCTCGATCGGCTCCTTTATCTCCGGGTTTGGCGTGCTGATTTTCATCTACGGCGTGATCGAAGCGTTCATGCGCAAGGAACAGGCCGCCGACAATCCGTGGGGCGTCGGCGCCACCACGCTGGAATGGACGCTGCCGTCGCCGCCGCCGTTCCATCAGTTCGAAGTGCTGCCGCGCATACAGTAATGCGAATGCGCGGCGCGATGATTGCGCCGCGCCCTTAGGAAGCGAGATTTGCCTTGTCGGTTGTCGATCACAACGCCATCGAACTGACGCCCCGGATCTCCGAGGCCGAGGTCGCGGATTACATAGCGCTGTTGAAGCCGCGGGTGATGTCGCTGGTAGTCTTTACCGCGCTGGTGGGCCTGGTGATCGCGCCAGTCCACGTCCATCCGGTGCTGGCCTTCACCTCGATCCTTTGCATCGCGGTCGGCGCCGGCGCCGCGGGTGCCCTGAACATGTGGTACGAGGGCGATATCGACGCCCTGATGTCGCGCACCGCCAATCGGCCGATCCCGCGCGGACGCATTACCCGGCCGGAAGCGCTGGCGTTCGGAATGACGCTGGCGTTTTTCTCGGTGATGACGCTCGGCATCCTGGTCAACTGGTTCGCCGGCGCGCTGCTTGCCTTCACGATCTTCTTCTATGTCGTGATCTATACCATGGCGCTGAAACGCTGGACCGCGCAGAACATCGTGATCGGCGGTGCGGCCGGCGCGCTGCCGCCGGTGGTGGCATGGGCGGCGGCGACCGGCTCGCTGTCGGTCGAACCGCTGCTGTTGTTCCTGATCATCTTCTTCTGGACCCCGCCGCATTTCTGGGCGCTGGCGCTGTTTCGTTCCGACGACTATGCCCGCGCCGGGGTGCCGATGCTGCCGGTGGTCGCCGGTCCCGACGCCACCCGGCTGCAGATCCTGCTCTATACCATCGTGCTGGTCGCGGTCGCCGCAGCACCATGGCCGCTTGGTTATTTCGACGCGGTCTACGGCGTGACCTCGCTGGTTCTCGGCGCCGGCATGCTGGCGCTCGCCATCAACGTCTACCGGCACCGCGCAGGCCACGAAGCGGCGCGCGCGACGCGAAGGCTGTTTGCGTTCTCTATTCTTTATCTGTTCGCATTGTTCGCGACCCTGCTGCTTGAGGTCGTCGTCCATGCGCTCATACCGTCGATCTGGTAGGGGGCGCATGGCGAGCGGATGGACAACAAGCCGAAGCCGAACGGAATCGTCCTCACCGAGGCGCAGCAGAAGAGCCGCCGCCAGCGTTCGATCGCCATCGCGCTGGCGCTCGGCGTTCTGGTCGTGTTGTTTTTCGCGGTCACCATGGTCAAGGGGCCGGCCGTACTCGTACGGCCGATGTGATCGGGGGATGTGACCGTCATGCTAGACGAACCGACCATGCCGCAACCGCCGGCCACCGACCACAAGACTGTCACGCGCCGCGGGCCTGGTTCGCTGCGCGGGCTTGGTTCGCTGCGCGGGCTTGGCCGCGATGCGACGGTGGCGGCGATCTGCGGTTTCGTGGTGGTGCTGATGGTCGGCGCGTCCTTTGCGGCGGTGCCGTTCTACAACTGGTTCTGCCGCGCCACCGGCTTCAACGGCACCACCCAGGTCGCGACCGCAGGCCCGGCTTCCGCGCCGCTGGCGCGCAAGATCGCGGTGCGCTTCGATTCCAATGTCGCCGGCGGGCTACCCTGGAAGTTCGAACCCGAACAGACCGAAATCGAAATCAGGATCGGCGAAGTGGTCACCGTGTATTACACCGTGACCAATCAATCGGCGCGGACCACCACCGGGCAGGCCGCCTACAATGTGGCGCCGCTGACGGTCGGCAAGTATTTCCAGAAGATCAACTGCTTCTGCTTCACCGAACAGACCATGGCGCCCGGCGAAAGCCGGCAGATGCCCGTGGTGTTTTACGTCGACCCGTCCGTGGTCGAGGACAGCGACAATGACGGGCTGAACACCATCACCTTGTCTTATACCTTCTACCCCGTGCGCGCGCCGGCGGCGAAACCGCTGGCGGCGAGCGAGCCGGACAAGGCCAAAGGAAGCTTGTGAGGGAGATCTCCGGTCGCCGCGATGCCTGATCGCGCAGACCTTGGGAATTGATTTTTGAGACAAATCCGTGCCGAATGGCACGGCACCGCTAACGGAGAGACCGCAATGGCTACGGCGCAAGTCAAGCACCACGACTACCACCTCGTCGATCCGAGCGGATGGCCGATCTTCGGCGCCGTCTCGGCGTTCATCATGGCGGTCGGCGCGATCACCTGGATGCATCACATGACGTCGGCGGCGCCGATCATTTTCGGCGTTGGCGTCATCGGCGTGCTCTACACCATGGCGGGCTGGTGGATGGATGTGATCCGCGAGGCGGAGTTCAAGGGCGATCACACCCGCGTGGTGCAGATCAGCCATCGCTACGGCATGATCCTGTTCATCGCCTCCGAAGTGATGTTCTTCGTTGCCTGGTTCTGGGCCTTCTTCAACTCGGCGCTGTTTCCCGGCGATCCCGTTCATGCCACCCGCGACGCGCTGTTCGGCGGCGTGTGGCCGCCCAAGGGCATCGAGGCCTTCGATCCCTGGCATCTGCCGCTGCTCAACACGCTGCTGCTGCTGACCTCGGGCACCACGGTGACCTGGGCGCACCATGCGCTGCTCGAGAACGATCGCCGGGGCCTGAAATACGGCTTGATACTCACCATCGTGCTCGGGGCCTTGTTCACCTGCGTGCAGGCCTATGAATACAGCCACGCGGCATTTGGCTTCTCGGGCAATATCTATGGCGCGACCTTCTTCATGGCGACCGGCTTCCACGGTTTCCACGTGCTGGTCGGCACCATTTTCCTGATCGTGTGCCTGCTGCGTGTCTATGCCGGCCAGTTCACCCCGACCCAGCACCTCGGCTTCGAGTTTGCCGCCTGGTACTGGCACTTCGTTGACGTGGTGTGGCTGTTCCTGTTCATCTGCATCTATGTCTGGGGCACCGGCGGCGGCCGCCTGGTGGGCGCCGAGTAGCTTGTCGTCACATATGCTACAAGGGGCGGCCGCCGGGCCGCCCTTTTTGTTGGTGCCGTGCCCCGGACGCTGCGCAGCGCGGTAGCGGTGCGCTGCTGATCCGGGGCCCATCGAGCTTGTCTTTATGGATCCCGGCTCTGCGGAGCAGCGTTAAGAACGCTGCACCGCGTCCGGGACACGGCCCATAGTCGCCTATCTTAAGGAAATTGAATGCCCGATCAGGAATTACCGACGGTGGCGCAGAGCGCGCTACGCGGCATCGCCTGCAGATGCCCACGCTGCGGCAGAGGCAAACTCTATTCCGGGTTCCTGACGCTGCGGCCGAACTGCGAAGCCTGCGGGCTCGACTATGCCTTCATCGATTCCGGTGACGGCCCTGCGGTTTTCATCATCATGATTGCCGGCGCGATCGTGGTCGGCGCCGCGCTGATCGTCGAGGTCAAGTATCAGCCGCCATTCTGGCTGCACGCGGCGCTGTGGCTGCCGCTGATTCTGGCGACTACGCTACTGCCGATGCGCTCGATGAAATCGCTGCTGATCGCGCTGCAGTTCCATCACAAGGCCGCGGAAGGCCGGCTGATCGATCGCGAACCGAAATGATGGCACCGAAATGATTCCCGTGTCCGGAAACCGGCGCAACGCCGCGGGCTTCGGCGCCTTCACGCTGGTGATGGTGGCGCTGTTTGTGGGACTCGGGATATGGCAGTTGCAGCGCCGCATCGAGAAACATGCCCTGATCGCGGCCCTGACCGAACGGCTCGCGGCGCCGCCGCAAGCGCTGCCTCCGCCCTCGCAGTGGAGCACGCTCAAGCCCGCCAGCGATGAATTCCGCCGCGTCGGTTTTGCCGCGACCTATCAGCCGCTAAAGGATGCGATGGTCTACAGTTCCGGCTCTGCCGTGCGTAGCGACATTTCCGGTCCCGGCACCTGGGCGTTCCTGCCGGCGCTTCTTGCGGATGGAAACACCGTCGCGGTCAATGCCGGCTTCGTGGAGAACACGATGCAGGATCGCGGCGTCGAGGATCGCGCGGTGGCGCGGCTGATAACCCATGAGCCGGTGATGTTGACAGGCTACCTGCGCTTTCCGGAAGCCGCGGGTGCGCTGACGCCGGCGGAAAATACCGCGAAGCGGCTGTGGTTCACCCGCGATCACCTGGCGATGGCCCGCGCGCTCGGATGGGGCGAGGGCGGCAAACAAGTCGCGCCGTTCTACATCGACCTCGAACAGCCGGTGCCATTAAGCGGCGTTCCAAAACCCGGTCCGCTGGAGGTCCATCTCAAGGACGATCATCTGCAATACGCCATCACCTGGTTTGGCCTCGCGATCGCGGTGGTGATGGCGTTCGCCGTGTGGCTATGGGGACAACGCCGCGCTTCATCATCCGGCGGTTAGCCGCGCCAGAGCACGAGCGCCGTGCCCGCTATCAGGATTGAACCGCCGCGACGATGGCGGGATCCTCAGCACCAGCGGCAAGTTTTTCGGCGGTGTGCTGAAGGACGCGGTTCATGACCATCCGCCAGAACCAGCCGGTGCCCGGATATTTCGCGTAAAACGAAGACTGCCAGCGGATCGAGGTGCCGCCATCCGGCAGCGGCGCCAGGTCGACGTCGGCGCGGTAATCGCGGAACGGCATGCCGGACAGCAGCACGTAGCTCAATCGGCGACCGGGAACGAGTTCGACCACCTCCTCGGTGGCGCAGGTCGTCGGGGTGCGGAACACCCTGACCGCGCCGACGCCGAGTCGCTCGCCGCGACCGGGGCGCTGCAGTTCGCCGGATTTGAACATGCTCCAGAGTGGCCAGGTGACGGGGTCCTTCAAAAGGCTGAGGACTTTGCCGGGATCGGCGCGGCTCGTCGCCATGCCTGCGACTTTGATGGCGCTCATTTCCAAATCCTTCAAAAGCACCATCAGGTACATTTTGAAATCGGCGCGGGCGGTTTGAAGACGTGTCATGAACAAGTGTCCACCGCGCAAGCGCGGTGGACACTAAAGCTTCAATAGCAGGCGCGGGGATCGGCGGGCACGTATTGGCCCGAGGGATAGCGGTAATAGCAAGTGCCCTGCGCCAGATAATATCCCGGCCTTGAAGCGGCCTGGGCGCCGACGATGGCTCCGGTCACGCCGCCGGCAGCCGCCCCGGCGATCACGCCGCTCGGCCGGCCCGTGAGCAGACCGCCCAGCAACCCGCCGACGATGGCGCCGCCGGCGGCACTTGCGGCAGGGTCCGGCGGCGGTGGCGGAGGCGGCGCGTAGGCTCCGGGCGGCGGCGCATACCCGTCCTCGACCGGCGGCCCGTCGGCAACGTCGTCCATGACCTCGACATCGGAGACGTAGGTCGGCGGACCATCCATCTGCTGCGGATAGAAGTACCAGGCGCCTCCGACATCCCACCACCAGCCGTCGCGTCCGTTATGCATTTCGTGGCGCCAGCGTCCGCCCTCCCAGGCGAGGCGTCCGTGATAAGCGTGTCCGCCGAAATTGCGCGCGCGGACATGGCCCCGGGCGATGTGGGCGTTCTGCGGCCCGTGGCCTGGCCCTGCCCCGGCATGTCCCGCACCTGGTCCAGCCCCGGCAGCATGTCCGCCGCCCGGTCCCGTCCCGGCATGTCCGGCGCCCGGCCCCGATCCAGCATGTCCGGCGCCCGGTCCCGACCCCGGATGCGCGGGGGCTGCATGGGCTGCGGGCTTGGCCGCACCTTTTGGTGGAGGACCGTTGGGTTCCGCCCGCGCCGACAGCGCAAATACGGTCACAAGCGATACCAGAGGAAGCACTATCCTAGCGCGTCTGGACGTCTTCATTTTCACCTTACCTCCACTGCCGGGCCGATGTTCCCTGAAGCCTGTCGAATCGACAGATGCCATAAATCTTCGCGCGCCGATACGTGTCACCGGTCGCTGCTGCACGTTGCCTTATCGCGTCCGCGACAATCTGACCAGATTCACGCCCATTGTCTTGTTACGAATTTGTAACAGCCGGTCCGGGCACGGGATCAGCGGACCAATTGGAAGGCAATTTTGGGATGCGGCTAATGCCAAGGCAAACGGGAAGGCAAATGCCAAGAGAACGCCGCCGCGGTGGCAAACTTTCGACACACGATGACGGCGAAAAGAGGCGATCCGACATGACGCGTGCGCGAAGGCTGATGACCGGTTCCGGTTTGCCGTCGTGCACATATTCAAAGGGGCCTTCGTGTCGCACAATCTGTTCCGGTCGATCCCGTTCGCTTGCCTGTTCGCCTGCCTGCTGGCCTGCGCGTCGTTGTCCTTCCCGGCTTGCGCGCGCGCCGGCGCGGCGCCCGAACCGGCAAGCTCAGCCGCGAACAACGCCGATGCACTGACGCCCGATCAGGCGCAGCGGGCGCTCGATACGCTTCAGGACGACAAGAAGCGCGCCCAGATCATCGACACGCTTCGCGCGATCGCTCATGCCTCTCCGCAGGCCGCGTCTGCTGCGCCCCAACAGCAAGCCGCCATTCCGCTCGCCGCGGACAGCCTTGGCGCACAACTCCTGCTCACGGTGTCTGAACAGGTCAGCGAGGTCTCGCACCAGGTTGCCGATATGGCGCGGACCCTGACGCACTTCCCGGCGTTCTATTACTGGATCGTGCGGACCGCCAACGATCCATCCGCCTATGATCAGTTGCTCGACATCGCCTGGAAACTGGCGCTGGTGTTCGGTTGCGCCTTCGCCGCCGAATGGCTGATCCAGCGCCTCATCCAGCGGCCGGTGGCGCTGCTGGAAGCGCGCTTGCCGCAGACGGCGCATGAAGGGTCGTATGCCCCGGCGCCGACGCAGGCCGTGATCGATCCGCCGGCCTCCGCGACGGAGGCAACCGCGGAGCCGGAACATCATCAACGGCGTCGCAGCCTGGCGCGCGTCTGGCAGTTGCTGCTCAGGCTGCCGTTCGTGTTGGGGCGCCTGCTGCTCGAGCTGCTCCCGGTGCTGGTCTTTGTCGGTGTCGCCATGATGCTGCTGGGTACCGGGATCGGCGAACTCACAACCACCCGGCTCGTGATCCTTGCGGTGGTCAATGCCTACGCGCTGTCGCGCGGGCTGATCTGCGCCGTGCGGGCATTGGCGGGACCCTTCGGGCTGTTTCGCGTTCGTGCCGAGACCGCGGCCTATATCGAGATCTGGACGCGGCGCATCGTCGGCGTCGGCGTGTCGGGCATCGCCTTCGCCAATGTCGCGCTGCTGCTCGGCTTGCATCATGCCGGCTACAGGGCGCTACTGCGCCTGGTGATGCTGGTCGTCCACCTCTTTGTGGTCATCATCATCCTGCAATGCCGCCGCCAGGTCGCGGAAGCCATTCGCGCGCCGGCCGGCCGCGAGGGAACGGCGGCCAGGGTGCGTAATCGTATCGCCGGCCTGTGGCACTACCCTGCGATCGTTCTGGACCTCGCGCTATGGGCGGTGTGGGCGCTCAATATCCGCAACGGTTACTCGCTGCTGATGCAATATTTTGCCGGAACCGTTGCGGTCATACTGATCACCCGCATCGCCACCATCGCGGTGCTCACCCTGATCGATCGCGGTTTCAGCATCAGCCCGGATATCCAGCAGCGCTTCCCCGGCCTCGAAGCCCGCGCCAATCGCTATCTGCCGCTATTGCGCCGAACGGTTTCGGCGATCATTGCTTTCATCGGTTTCTTGGCGCTGCTTGAAGTCTGGGGCGTCGATGCCATCGTCTGGTTCTACGGCGACCAGATCGGCAGCCGGCTGCTGTCGGCGGTAGCGACGATCGGCGTCGCCGTGCTGGCGGCGGCGGTGATCTGGGAGGCCAGCAATGCGCTGATGGATCGCAAGCTCAACGCGCTGTCGCGCGACGGTCACTTCGCCCGCGCGGCGCGGCTGCGTACCTTTCAGCCGATGCTGCGAACCGCGCTATTGTGCGTGATCGTCACGGTGGTCGGCCTGACCGCGCTGAGCGAAATTGGCGTCAACGTAGCACCCTTGCTGGCGGGCGCCGGCATCGTCGGCATCGCGATCGGCTTCGGCTCGCAGAAACTGGTGCAGGACCTCATTACCGGGCTGTTTCTGCTGCTGGAGAATACCGTCCAGGTCGGTGACAACGTCACGGTGTCCGGTCTCACCGGGACCGTCGAGAACGTCTCGATCCGCACCATTCGCCTGCGCGCCGGCGACGGCTCGGTGCACATCGTGCCGTTCAGCGCCGTGACGACGATTACCAATGCCAGCCGTGGCGCCGGCAATGCGGCGGTCAGCGTCAACGTTTCCTACAAGGAAGACACCGACCGCGCCGGGCAGATATTGAAGGATATCGTCGCTGAAATGCGCCGCGAGCCCGAATACCGGCAGGCGATCCGCGGTGATCTCGAATTGTGGGGCGTCGACAAGGTGGACGGCTCGATGGCGTCGATCGTCGGCCAGATTCGCTGCACCGACAGCGGTCGCTGGCCGGTGCAGCGCGAATTCAACCGCCGCATGAAGCGGCGATTCCAGGAGCGCGGAATCGAGATCGCTTCCGCTGCTCAAACCATCCTGATGCAGATTCCGGCACCCACCGACGTGGCCGCGGATTCGAAGCCTCGATGGGCGGCGGGCTAATCGTAGATTGCGGATCTTGGCCAACTTCGATTCCGATTTCGTGCAGCCTCGCCTCGATTAAGCCGCGCTAGGCGCCGCTTTGCCGAAGGCACTTATTTCTCTTCGCCACGAGACGCATAGAATTCCTATAGCTGATTGGTTGATAAGTCTTCCAACGCGTCGAGGGCTCAAATGAAACATGAGTTGGCGGGTATTCGTGCTTGGGCGTATATGATGGGCATGGCTGCGTTTTTGGTCGCGGTGGCAACCCCCGCGCTGCTCGCCGTGGCTTCGTTGCTTCCGCCAAATCTGATTTGGCTCTGCTATCTGATGCCTGTCGTTCTCGCTTCGGTGCGATGGGGATTCGCGAGTGCTGCTGCCGCAGCGGTTACGGCTGGGCTTGCGGGCGACTTCTTCTTCACGCAGCCCTACTACAGTCTTTATATGGAAGACCGCGGTGACGTCGCCGCGCTGCTCCTGTTCCTGATTGCCGCGTTTGGCAGCGCCCTGGTGATCACACATTTGAGGCAGGCGAAAGACGGAGGATGGGAGACCTCATCGGCCGTCCACACGCCTGTGCTTGAGCTTTCCGCGTGCCGAACGAGCCGCGATGTCGTCGTCTGCTTCAGCCGATGGATATCGGTTGTGGCGCGCGGGCGAGCGGCCTTTGTCCACGCCCGGCCCATCGATACCGAGCCCGCTATACTTCCCGAGCAAATTCAGAGCCTCGCTGCGGGGATGTGCGGGACGACGTCAGACGATGTGCGAACGATCGCAGTCGCTGCGAACAGACGCTGGTTCCTGAGGCAATTTCGATCGGAAGGTATGGTCAAAGGAACGCTTGTTGTTGAGGCTGAACTCGATACTTGTGACCGGAAGCTCGTGGAAGCCGCTATCACGAGCGCGGCGGTCAGGTTCTCCGAACTTGCCCATCAGGAAACACTTGCTGCTGCTGCAGACTACGTCTCGGACCTCAAATTTTCTCATCAGTGGCGCACATCGCTAACGACAATCCTCGGCGCTACGAGCGTCGTGCTGATGCGTGGCAAATTCGGAGCCAATCATGTCGAGCGAACCTTGCTTGGCGATATAAGGGATGAGGCGATGCGCCTTAGTGAGCTATTGGCCAACATATTTCCGGTCTCGCGCGCGACGGGGCACGAAACACGGTCTTGCCAGGACTGGAGCGATCCGGCTGATCTGCACCGTCAAATCGGACTCGGCGGATGGGCCGCGGTCAATCTCGTCAAAAAACCCCATTGAAACGGTTTCGGTCACCGCCCGCCAAATCCCACGCTCGGGTCAAATCTTATTCTCGCTCGGGTCCAATCGTGATCGACATGAAATTGCGCGACGGACCAGATGAATGCCACGCCTGGATGATAAAGGCATGGCACCTCGCCATCCTGCGCTTTGCTGTAACGCTCGACGATGCCGACAGGCTGGCCGTATTCGCTATTGGTGCGGCAATCGATCGGCTTGGCGAGGGTCGCGGCGAGAAACGACAATTCGGTTTCTTTCGGAAAACGAGCCGGGAGCTCTGCGCGTCCATTCTGCGGCGAAACCAGGCCGCTGAAGCGACCTTGCGGCAATATCTCGCTGGTATCGACGACATCAAGCTGAAACGTGTGTTTGCCGCGGCAATTGCGATCGAGCCGCCGGACACGGCGGCGGTCAAAAAGCGCTCCCGGCCGGAAAACAGATTATGGCAAGGGCTGTCATCGCGAGGCAATGTTCACTTCTGACGTGATCTGTTTCACATCGGCGCATGGCGAGGAGTGATAAGGAAAGTCATTTAACGCAGTCAGGGAGGTGTCCCATGCAAAAGCCCCTCGCTTTTTCGCCAACCTACAAAATTGCTCAAAATTTTATTTTGACGGGAAGACAAATCTCGATCATCGCGGTAGCCAGCGCCATCCTGCTGTTCCTGATCGGCTTCGAGTTTATCAACATGCAATATGGCGAAAGCCATTCCGTCGCGCGCAGCTCCGTTTCACCATCCGGCGAGCTTTCAACGGGCATGCCGCTGCCGTAGTCTGCGCTCGTTGGATAGCGGATAATGTCCCGAGCGGGAGTTTTGACAATGAACAGGCAGCCCGAAACCAAATCGCCGGTTCAGGACGAACCGAACAAGCTCAACTCGGCCAAAGACGAATTGAACGAGCAAGACCTCAATAAAGTGTCCGGGGGTCGCAAAGACCGAGAGCAAGATCAACCGGGAAACGAAATGGCACACTGATCCCGACATCAGGACAGTGAGCAATCTTATCACGGGCCTATGATGAATAGGCCGCGAGTTGGCGGCCTGTTTCCCTGCTGTTCGCCCGGAGAAAAACAAAGCTTCGCCCGGGCGTGGTTCGGAAAAAATTTCACCCTGGATCATGATGCGATTACAAGGAATCGCATCATGATCTCATCTCTTTGTTTGAGCGTGATCTTTTCGGAAAACCGATTCCATTTTTGGGATCATGCTCTATTCGTTCGCCCAGCTAACCGTCTTCACGGCGACCAATTTGAACGTGAAATGCAAGAAGCCACCGGAAGCCGTAGCCAATTCCTGGTCAGTTAATTCGCGCTGCTTCGGATGATCTGCAGGTTTCAACGTCTCGCTCGGTTTCATGCAATCCTGTGTCACGGCGATCTCCCTGGGGTTTGAAACTGGATTGCCCCGGAGAATAGGCCGACATGATGGGCTTCTCTGTGATGGAGATCACGAATGAGGTGGCGGGTAGGGCCGACGGAGAGCTTAATCGCCAAAAGGGTCCAACCTGGCCAGCGCTTCCTTGAACGGCTCCAGTTCGCTTCCGCTCAGCAGATTGGCGGGAATTTCATAGTCGGCGTCGGAGTATTTTCCCGATGGAAGCAGGCGCGCAATGCAGATGCCGAAGCCCTTCGCCCGGAACATTTCGATGAGTGGCCTTGCGCGCTCCCGATCAATTGCTCCTGCCTCGGTTTCGATGAATTGAACTACTTGTATGCTGCGCTCTCCGACGTTCACGGCGATGCCGCCCACGACGACTTTCAGGCGATCGGGCCGATCGTGCTCATCACCCCAGCCGCCCTGGATCCAGAGACATGAAAACTGGGCGCATTGCTCGGGCCGGCTGGGGTAGATGCGGCAACCCGCACCGACGTCACAGTGGGGGCACCATTCGCCGAGCCGCTTCTCCAGGGCAGCTACGGCGTGTGTGAAGCAGCAAGCAGTACAGCCACCACACGCCCGGCCGCGAAGTGCTGTGTCCATATAGGCTCCTCCCGGCGACGGAGTTTGCCCTGAAAGGGCGTTGGCGGTTCAAGCAAACCCAGCGGTTTTGCACCGGTGTGCCGCCAGGACGCTCGATAGGAAATTGGTACGAGCCAGATCACACGCGACCGGTTTAGCGAACAAGGTGCCAAACCATTTACTCGTCAACGAGCCATCGTTGTCGATCCAGGGGATCCGTGGCAGTTGCGGCAGATAAGGTCCCCACGGCAGCACTTTCGAAAGCGTCACTCTGCCTGGAAACTGTGCGAGGAAAGCCTTGTTCATTCCGCCGTCCCATCCGCTGTAGATTGGCGCGGCTGGCACGTTGTCTTTAAGCAATTGCGCGTATTCGAGCTCGTCGGTGCGTTGTTTCTCCTGCGCCCGTCCCGCGATCTTCGGATTTACGACAAAGGCGGGGCATTTGTCGGTGGGATTGAACACAAGGGGGTTCGGCGAATGCGGGAGAGGTTGCGCATCGAATACATAGAGGCGATTGCACACGTCTACTTTAGGTTCGAGATGCGTCGTCTCGAAGTGATCGTTGCCGATCTTGAGCATTTTCCAGAAGGCCAGGCTCGGATTGTTTCGATGCCGCGCCAGATTTGCCGGCGTCATGCGGAACGGATAGGCCTGGACCTGGAATGACGGCCGGCCGCCGAGGAATGAGTCTCGCGCCAGCGAATAGATCTCGCTGATCTGTTCGTCGGTCATGGCATAGCAACCGGCCGACAAGCAGTCGCCGTGGATCATGAGCAAGCTGCCGTTCGCGCTTGTTCGCTTTGTCGAAGCTGTTGGGGTAACCGACGTTGATCGAAAGATAGTAGTTGGAGTTGGGATTCATCAACTCGGGGGTAATTGCATAGAACCCCTCCGGAGCTTGACGGTCGCCCTCCTGCAATTTCGGCCCAAGATCGCCCGACCACCGGCAGATCGGATAGATCTTGAGGATCTGGAAAAGGCCTGACGTGTCCTGTTTCCAGACTTCGAGCTCCGCCTCTTCCTTGAAAACGCGCAGAATAATAGGTGAATATTTTGGCATCTTCTTTTGCCGGAGCAGCGCGAGCAGCTCGCGC
Organism: uncultured Pseudomonadota bacterium; assembly: GCA_963819325.1. Classification (GTDB taxonomy): domain Bacteria; phylum Pseudomonadota; class Alphaproteobacteria; order Rhizobiales; family Xanthobacteraceae; genus Bradyrhizobium. The sequence continues at coordinate 65,743 of CAWFVT010000010.1, read as the reverse complement.
GGCAGCTCCTTCGTTGCCTTGGCCGGCAACGGATTGCTGTTTTCGCCAAGGTTTTCGCCAAAGGACGTGACGGGCCACGTGACCGGCGTCAACCCCGCGGCAAAAGCCGCCATCAGCACAAGCGCACGGAGTACCGTGGCGCGGATCATTGCCGGACCTCCGACGTGGAACCTTTCGTAACTGGAGCCTGTAGTCGGTGGCTTTCGTAAGGCAAACCCGGATCGGTGCAGGCGCCGACGAAGTCCGGGCTTGTCGTCAACCTCAAGACCGCCGAGGCGCCCGGTCTCGCCGTGCCGCCCTCACGGCCTGGACGCGCCGACAAGGTGATCGAATAGAGATGCCGCTTGCTGCGGCGCATGAGTCCGCTCATGGCACGAACCGGACCGGTCGGCCCGGCCTGATGATGTCCGTTCATAGGTGAAGACCGGAAGTGATCGGCGCATCGTCAAACCGACGCGAATAACCCGCTGCGGACGTTGCTACGGGGCAACACAGGCCGGAAATCCGGGCGTGCGCCGCTTCTTGGATAGGTTACGAATTGCAAGCGTCGCGAATGGAAATAAGAATTGGTTGAGAGGCCGTCACAGGTGGTCAAATGGACAGCCGACTTATTTCCATTGTTTGCGGGAGTGGTTTAATCCTTGCAACAAGCGGTGTGGTCTTTGCCGCCGATATGGCCGTCAAAGCTCCGCCGCCACCGCCGCCTGCTGTTTGGGACTGGTCCGGGTTCTATATCGGTGTGGGCGGAAGCTATAACTGGACCCATTTCGACCAATCGCTTCAGGGGGTATCCGGCGTCATCAATGTATTTGATGGGCCACTGCTAATCGCCCAAGGGCAAGAGGGTGGCCCCTTTTTCGACTTCAACCGAAACAAATCCGGTTTCACCCCGGATGTTCAGCTCGGCTATATGCATCCGTTTGCGGGCGGCGACTGGCTGGCCGGGCTCAAATTCAACTACAAATACGCAAACATCAACTCGAAGCAGAACGTGAGCATTCCGCAGAATGGGACCGGCGCCGTACTAAGCGGACCGCAGGCCGGACTGACCGGACCTATCACCGGGTTCGTGGCGATCAGCCCAGCGGAAATCAATCTCAAGCATCAGCTTTCGCTTATCGCCACCATCGGCCGGGCATTCGGCAACGCTACGTTCTACGCTGGCGGCGGTCCGGCCCTGTTCGGCGTCGAGACGAGTTTTATCAATGGTATTCCCTTTGCCACCTCGTCGTTAGGCGGGACGTTCCCCGCCAGCGAGCCGACCACCGTATTAAATGAGAATTGGGTGTGGGGCGGCGCGGCGCAGGTTGGTACCACCTATGCTTTCGCCGGCTGGTTCTTAGATTTTGCTTACACCTATGCGCGGTCCGCGAACTTTACCATCGTCGATCCGGTCGTCGTATTCAACCGGATGGGGCCGTTGACGGTCTCTGGTTCTGCCGTCCTCAACGCCCAAGAGCGGGTCACCAACCAATCCGTGACGCTAACGCTCAATTATAAATTCCACTGATCTGATTATGGCCTGTCGCTTCTGCACCGTCCTCGATGGTGTTCAAGGGCCGCCCTCGAGGTGACCGAAAGCCTAGATGTATTCTGCGCTGAACGATGTCGCTAATGGCACATAGCGCCGGTTGTTGCGGCGCGGCGACATGTCCGTGGTTGGGCGTAAATCGGAAGTGATTGGCTCCCAGCCAGAGTGACGCGATTGACCCCTAACCTCACGTCAATTTGTAAAACTGTCGCTTTCTAAGGTTAGATAGGCTGATAAGTGCATGGCATACAATTGTAAGCTGCCGTTGTCTCAAAACGGTGGCGAACGGTCGAACCGACGCGATTGACCCGAACGGTAGCGGGCATCTGCGGCATCGTCATATCGCTATTTGGCTGCGATGATTGCGTTGCGAGATTTTTTGGCGACGCTTTTTGACAACTTGAACAGCCAACAGACGAACGTCCGGGTTTGGCACGAACCCAACATGCCGCGGGTCAGCCAGCTTGTCCGCTTCCAAGGACAATTCAGACCTCGCCAACTCCATCACGTGATCCTTGCGTACACGCCGTGATCGGATCACTCGGCCAGCAATTCCCAAATCATTCTGGCCATCTGCTCCACGTCTGTCCCGTCCAGAAAATGAGCCAGATAGCCGCCATCCGCGTTCATCAGATAGGTCACGGCGGTATGCGGTACATTGTAGTTGCCGGGATCAGAGGCATCTTCGACACGCCGGGCAAACACGCGAAAGCGAAGTTTTATCTCATCGATCTGCGCGCGGTCTCCGGTAAGACCGACGAATCTAGGATGCGACTTGAGAAACGCGCGCATGACATCCGGCGTGTCACGATCGGGATCGACGGTGACATAAAGCGGCTGAATGCGGCCAGCGAGTTCGCTTAAGCGATCCAGGACGGCGTCGATCTCGGCCAGTTTGCGCGGACACACCGCCCGGCAGTTTGTAAATCCAAAAAACACCAACAGCAGTCTGCCGTCAAAGCTCCGGTTGCTGACCGTGGCACCGTGGTGATCGATAAGCCGAAAGGTGCCGTCAACCTTGCGGCCAGCCGGATCGAGGGTCTCGCTCTGCACGGTTTACGTCCCCCCGAAAGTCGCCGTGAATTCGCGCGGCGACCCTTCCGGACAATGAAGCAACAGGTCATCTCCGGCGCGCGTCAGCAGGGTGTCGTTCGCGATGGCCAATTTCCCCCCGGCAAAGCGTGCAAGTTCGTCGCCCTCGCTGCGCAAGCACCAGTCGCCGCGGGAACCCATGTTGGACAATTTGACTATACCGTCGCCCGCCGCGGCCGGGTTGCGTTGCAGCCGGAATTGAAGTTCGTGAGCGTTGCGATCGAACGCCGCCCGGCTAACGTCGATATCATCAGAGACAAACGACAGAGAGGGCTCCGCGAAGCGAGCCTTGTCCCACGGCGAACTGTAAAGTCCGTGAAGGCCGTCAGGAATATTCAGCCTGGCATAACCGAGAAGAACGTTGCCGCTCATCGGCTCGATGACAGTCCGGTTGCCTTGTGGGTCCTCGATGGTGTCGTTGCGTGGATAGTAGAAGCCGCCATCGCGCCACTTCGGGGACATATAGGCATCGGCATGCGCGAGCATGCCCTGCAGGGTCTCATGATCGCCCATTTCCGAGGCCCAGGCTGCCACCCAGCCAAAATCGCAATCGTCCGTGACCAGCGTTTGCCCCATCACCAGCGGTTTCGGCACCATGTGAACCGACAGACGGCCTTCCGGTCCCGGCTTGATCAGATCGCGAACCTGATCGCGATAGTGAGCGTGAACAAAATCGCGATTCCACATGTTCATCAGGGCGCCGCACCAGGCGTCCACCCAGGGCACCTTCGCGACATTTGGACGAACGGCGCGGGTGTCCTGCGACATCATGATATTGTAGTGGCCGTTCTCGCCGAGGCGGCCGAATTCCTGCCAGGCTTTCTCGTAGCTGCGCGTGACTTCGGCTGCGACGTCGCCGCCGTAAACGAGGTCATGCAGTCGAAAGCCGAGAATCGCAGGTTGATTGCAGATCTGGAAAATGCAATTGGGCTCGCACGCCACGCCAAGAAAGCCGCTTTGCACCATCTGCCAATAGATGTGATCGTTGAGCGATTTTTCGTCATAGGCAAAATGCTTCTGCTCGCCGCCCCAGAAATAGGACCAGAACTTGAACGTCAGCGCGCCTTGACCGGCATATCGATCGTCGCCGAACAAATAGTGGTACAGCAAGGCCATCGACTGGACGTAGGCGCTGTACATGATGTTGTCGGTCTTGACGGGGTCCCATTCTTCCCGGTAGCCCGCCGATAGATGCGCATTCCAGATGCTTCCCCCGCGAGAGACGTCGCGCCAATACATCCAGACTTCGGGAAGCAGCATCTTCTCGATGAGGCGCTCGAAGATCGGCTTGAACAGTCCGGGTGCGGCGGGCAGGCGATGCCGGTGCGTCAAGGCGAGAGCGTAGGCCGCGTAGGCAAGCTGGAAGCGATAGCCGCCGAAATCCTCCTGGCCATAGCCCTTGCCCTTCATCAGCTCCCACTGGTTAGGCGGCTGACGCGCCAGATTGGCCAGATGACGCAGATGGCCAACTTGCAAACGATCAAGACCGGCAGATGCATAGTCGTCTGGCAACGGTTTACTCCCTGGCAGGCGGATTCCGGAATGACGATTTGGAAAGAATTCTCCTGTGGGATCAATTTGATGCTACCTGTCCAGCCCTGTCAGCAAAAATATTTCGTTTCCATCCTGACGCAAATCACTTCAGTAACTGCGGCCGTTCCGTCCCCATGCAGGGGCGTATCGCGATCGTCACGGACGCGGGATGGAATGCGGTGGACGCGGGTTGCGCTTTTGACGAGAGGCGCCTGGCTCGCGGACGGCCAAGTCGTGTGGTCCTGACGCCTCGACGCCGGCGTCAAGTTGGCGGAAGTTTTTCCGCCAGCGACGGTGACAAGAAAGCCCGATCGCCGGGGAGAGTACGAAGCAGCCGTTAAAACCATTGCGTGCGGGAATGCCGGGTGTTCCGGTGCGACCGTGGTGACTAACGCGTGTGCTTTCTACCACTGCGCACGCGGCTACGGGTGCAACGGGCACCCGGCATTCCCCGCGCCCTGATTGCTCATGGCGCGAAACGTTCACGCACAACCCGGACATATCGTGCCGCGGGATCGCGGAGGCGCGCTTGACGTCATGGCGAGGAGCCGATGGGTCGTGCGGAGGCCCAACGGCGGGTGGTCATACGGGCTACCCTTTGACGCCCCGATCTTCTATGGTGCCCCCGCGAGTTCGCGCGATGCGAACCCGATAAATCATGGATATCAAAGGTTTGGGCAGGAGGCCCGGCGCCTTTGGAGGGCGGTTTGACGCGGTATATTTCGACCCGGGGGGAGGCTCCCGCTCTGGGCTTCTGCGACGTGATGCTGACCGGGCTCGCCCGCGACGGCGGCCTCTACGTGCCCGAAAGCTGGCCGCAGATTGCGCCGGAAACCATCGCCGGGTTCTTCGGCCGGCCCTATTGGGAAGTCGCGGTCGACGTGATTCGTCCGTTCGTGGGCGGTGAAATTACCGACGCGGATCTCGGCCGCATGGCCAACGAGGCCTATGCCACGTTCCGCCATCCGGCGGTGGTGCCGCTGACCCAGATCGGTCCGCATCAATTCGTGCTGGAGCTGTTTCACGGCCCGACCCTGGCGTTCAAGGACGTCGCGATGCAGTTGATCTCGCGGCTGATGGATCACGTGCTGGCCCAGCGCGCGCAGCGGACAACCATCGTGGTCGCTACCTCCGGCGATACCGGGGGCGCCGCCGTCGATGCGTTCAAGGGCCTCGAGAATGTCGATCTGATCGTGCTGTTTCCGCATGGACGTATTTCAGACGTGCAGCGGCGGATGATGACGACCACCGGTGCTGCCAACGTTCACGCGCTGGCCGTCGAAGGCACCTTCGACGACTGCCAGGCGATCGTGAAGGGGCTGTTCAATCATCACGGCTTTCGCGATGCGGTCTCATTGTCGGGCGTCAATTCCATCAACTGGGCGCGCATCGTCGCCCAGGTGGTCTATTATTTCACGTCCGCGGTGGCGCTCGGCGCGCCGTTGCGGCAGGTCGATTTCACGGTGCCGACCGGAAATTTCGGCGACATCTTTGCGGGGCTGGTCGCCAAGCGGATGGGCTTGCCGCTGCGCTGGCTGCGGATCGCCGCCAACGTCAACGATATCCTGCCGCGCACGCTCAAGACCGGCATCTATGAAGTCCGCGAGGTGCACGCCACGGCTTCGCCCTCGATGGATATCCAGGTCTCGTCGAATTTCGAGCGGCTGTTGTTCGAGGCCAGCCGCCGCGACGCGAGCGTGGTTCGCCGGCTGATGGGATCGCTGAAGCAGTCCGGACGTTTCGTGCTGCCTGATGGGGTGCTGGCTGATATACGCGAGGAATTCGACGCCGGCCGCGCCAATGAGACCGAAACCAGCGCGGCGATCCGCGCCGCCTGGCGCGAGGCCGGCACGCTGGTCGATCCGCATACCGCGGTCGCACTGGCGGTGGCCGATCGCGACACCTCGGATTCCAGGATTCCCAACATCGTGCTGTCGACCGCGCATGCCGCGAAGTTTCCCGATGCGGTCGAGGCCGCCTGCGGCGTGCGTCCGGAATTGCCGGCCTGGCTCGAGGGCCTGATGACAAAGCCCGAGCACATCAAAGTCATGAAGAACGATCAGGCGGAAGTCGAGCGGTTCGTGAAATCGGTGAGCCGCGCCGCCAAACAAGGAGTTGCCGGATGAGTGTCGATATCACCAAGCTTCCTTCCGGCCTTACCGTCATCACCGATACCATGCCGCATCTGGAGACCGCGGCGCTCGGGGTCTGGGCCGGGGTCGGCGGCCGCGACGAAAAGCCCAACGAGCACGGCATCTCGCATCTGCTCGAACACATGGCGTTCAAGGGCACCTCGCGGCGCTCGTCGCGCGAAATCGTCGAGGAAATCGAGGCGGTCGGCGGCGATCTCAACGCCGGCACCTCGACCGAAACCACGGCCTATTACGCGCGGGTGCTGAAGGCGGATGTACCGCTGGCGCTCGACGTGCTGTCGGACATTCTCGCCAATCCGTCCTTTGTGCCGGACGAGTTGGAGCGCGAAAAGAGCGTCATCGTGCAGGAGATCGGCGCCGCGCAGGATACCCCCGACGATGTGGTGTTCGAGCATCTCAACGAATTGTGTTACCCGGACCAGTCGATGGGACGCTCATTGCTGGGCACGGCAAAGACCCTGAAAGGCTTCGACCGCGATACACTGCGCGGCTATCTTTCGACGCATTACCGCGGGCCCGACATGGTGGTGGCGGCCGCTGGCGCGGTCGATCACAAGCGGGTGGTCGAGGAAGTGACGGAGCGGTTCTCCAGCTTCGGCGGCGCGCCGGCGCCAAAACCGCAACCGGCGATGTTCGGCAGGGGCGGCTCGCGCGTCGTGCTGCGCGAACTCGAGCAGGCGCATCTGACGCTGGCGCTGGAGGGGGTGCCGCAAACAGATCTGTCGCTGTTCAGCCTGCAGGTCTTCACCAACACGCTCGGCGGCGGGATGTCGTCGCGGCTGTTCCAGGAAGTGCGCGAAAAACGCGGGCTATGCTACTCGATCTACACCTTCCATGCGCCGTATTCCGACACCGGATTCTTCGGGCTCTATACCGGCACCGATCCCGCCGATGCGCCGGAAATGATGGAGGTGATCGTCGATGTCATCAACGACGCGGTCGAGACCCTGACCGAGGCCGAGGTCGCGCGCGCCAAGGCGCAGATGAAGGCCGGGCTGTTGATGGCGCTGGAGAGCTGCAGCTCCCGGGCCGAGCAGATGGCGCGTCATGTGCTCGCCTATGGTCGTCCGCTGACGGTGGAGGAGCTCGTGACCCGGATCGACGCCGTGAGCGTGGAATCGACGCGGAACGCGGCGCGCGGGCTGTTGTCGCGCAGCCGGCCCGCGGTGGTAGCATTGGGCAGCGGCAGGGGTCTGGACACGGCGGTCGCTTTTGCGGAAGGATTGACCAAGTCGATGGCCAAGGCGCGCCTGCATTGAAGGCGCGGCGGACCATCGAGTGGGGTTCGGGCACGGGAGTGTGAGGCATGGCCCTGTTTCGTTTGCCATCCAGCGGAGCGGCGGCACTCGCCCCGCGCGGTCACGGCCTGTTGCTGCGCGCGCCGCAGATGTCGGATTTTCTGCAATGGGCGCATTTGCGCGAATCGAGCCGCGAATACCTGACGCCGTGGGAGCCGATCTGGCCGTCTGACGACCTGACCCGCGCGGGCTTCCGGCGGCGGCTGCGGCGCTATGCCGAGGACATCGCTGCCGACCGATCCTATCCGTTCCTGGTGTTCAGGGAATCCGACGGCGCCATGATCGGCGGCGTCACGCTGGCGAATGTCCGCCGCGGCATCGTGCAGGCGGGGACGATAGGCTACTGGATCGGGCAGCCCCATGCCCATCGCGGCTACATGACAGCGGCGCTGCGGGTGCTGCTGCCGTCGCTGTTCGGCGAACTCAACCTGCACCGCGTCGAGGCCGCCTGCATTCCGAGCAATGCGCCCTCGATCCGGGTGCTCGAGAAATGCGGCTTCGACCGCGAGGGCCTGGCGCGGCGCTATCTCTGCATCAACGGTGTCTGGCAGGACCACCTGCTGTTCGGCCTGCTGCATGAGGATTTCCGGGGCTAACCTTGGTTTCCGGATTTTGCTGCGCGCCTTGGGTTCGCCGCCATTGCGCTGTTATAAGGCGCAGCTGCGCGCTCCCTTCGAGGGGGCGTTAAACGTATGAAATGTCTTGGGAACGTCTGGATGATGGGGTACGGGCTGACGATGCGGACGAGGGTTGCGGGCCGGTGTCATTTGCGTGGTGCGCTGACGCTTGCGATGGCCGGCGTCCTGCTGTTGGGGTGCGGTGGCGGCAGTTCGTTCGGCGACGATTCAAGTTGGATCGGCCAGTTGCTCGGGAGAGGCGAGGCGCCGCCGCCGCCGGTGGACAATGAATTGTTCTGTCCCCCGGTACGCATCCGTCCCGGCGCGTCGACCTTTGCGGTGGGCCTGCCGGGCAAGCCGGCGTCCGGCACCGATCTGCGTTACCAGGCGACGATCTCGCGCACCGCGCGCGATTGCACGCAGAACGGCGATCAGATCACCGCGCGTATCGGCATTCAGGGTCGCGTCATCTCGGGTCCGGCCGGAAGTCCGGCGACGGTTGAAGTTCCGGTTCGCGTCGCGGTGGTGCAAGGCGGCGTCCAGGAGCGGACGATCGCCACCAAGGTCTACCGCACGACAGTATCGATGTCGGCGGCCGGCAACGAGCCATTCAGCCTGGTGGTCGAGGATCTCGTGTACCCGGTCCCGAACCCGGCGAACGTCGATTCCTACATCTTCTATATCGGCTTCGATCCGCAGGCGCTGACGCCGGAGCCGAAGGCGTCGCGGCGCAAGAAGAAGTAGGTAGGCAAGCAGAAATAGCGCCGCGGGCTTGCCGGTTCAGTTCAGCTTTTGGCGAACTTCGGCGATGCCCTTGGCCAAAAGATCGTCGGCGACCTGGCCCTTCACCGATTGCGAAAGGATGGTGGAGGCGGCGGTTACCGCGGCATTGGCCGCCGCCGAGCGGACGTCGGCCACCGCCTGCGCCTCGGCCAGCGCGATCTTGCTTTCGGCGGTCTTGGTCCGCCGCGCGACGAAGTCTTCCAGCTTGGTCTTGGCCTCGGAGGCGATGCGCTCGGCCTCGGCCTTGGCGCTTTCGATGATGTCGCGGGCCTCGCGCTCGGCACTGGCGTGACGGGCCTGGTATTCGGCGAGCAGCTTGGCGGCCTCGTCCTTGAGGCGGCGGGCGTCGTCGAGTTCGGCCCTGATGCGCTCGCTGCGGTGATCGAGCGCTTTCACCACGGTGCTGTGGATGCCGTAATAGACGAACACGCCGATCAGGATGACGAAGGCGACGGCAACCCAGAATTCCGGATCGGAGAACATCGGTGTTATCCCTTCAAGGATGCGTCGACGGCGCTGTCCACCGACTTGCCGTCAGGCAGTACGCCGGTGAGTTGCTGCACGATCGCGGCAGCCGCATCCGCGGCAATGCCGCGGACATTGCCCATCGCCGCTTCACGCGTCGAGGCGATGGTCTTTTCGGCGTCCGCGAGTTTGACCGACAGCTGCTGTTCCAGCGTCTTGCGCTCGGCCTCGGAGGCCGCGTTCAGCTTTTCGCGGGTCTCGGCGCCGATCGCCTGCGCGCGCGAACGCGCCGCGGCCAGTTCGTTTTCATAGGCTTTCAGCGCGCTGTCGGACTGGTCCTTCAGCTTTTGCGCGTCGGCCAGATCGCCCTCGATCCTGTTCTGGCGTTCGTCGATCACGCTGCCGACCCGCGGCAGCGCTATTCGCGAGACGATCAGATAAAGCGCCACGAACGCGATCAGCAGCGACACCAGCTGCGAAGCAAAGGTGTCCTTCTGGAACGGTGGGAACACGCGTTCATGGGCATCGGCTTCGGTGTGGGCGGTGGTGCCGCTGGCGTTGCCATGACTTTCAGCCACGGGCTTCTCCTGTTCGCCTGGCGCGTATCCGGCAAAACCGGCCACCGGTTTCGCGGCCGGAATACGCGCAGCCAAGTATGCCGGTTAAAGCGCGAACAGCAGCAGCAGCGCGATCAGCAGCGAGAAGATGCCGAGCGCTTCGGTCACGGCGAAGCCGAAAATCAGATTGCCGAACTGGCCCTGGGCTGCCGAAGGATTGCGCACCGCGGCGGCGAGGTAATTGCCGAAGATGATGCCCACGCCTGCGCCGGCGCCACCCATGCCAATGCAGGCAATACCAGCGCCAATGTACTTCGCGGCAATCGGATCCATGAAACGAACTCCTTCTTGAGGTTTGGTGGTGAGGCCGGATCAGTGGCCCGGATGGATAGCGTCGTTGATGTAGATGACGGTGAGGATGGTGAAGACGTAGGCCTGCAGGAACGCGACCAGCAGCTCAAGCGCGGTCAGCGCGATCACCATGCCGAGCGGCAGCACGGCGCCGAAGTAACCGGCGATGCCGATGCCAGCCAGCATCGGAATGAAGCTTGCGAAAACCGCGAGCGCGATGTGGCCCGCCAGCATGTTCGCGAACAGACGCACCGAGTGCGAGATCGGCCGCAGGAAGAACGAGAACACCTCGATGAACACCACCAGAGGCAGGATGAAGATCGGAATGCCGCTGGGCACGAACAGCTTGAAGAATTTCAGGCCGTTCTTGTAGAACCCGTAAATCACCACGGTAAAGAACACCAGAAACGCCAGCGCCGCCGTGACGATGATGTGGCTCGAAATCGTGAACCCGTAGGGAATGACGCCGAGCACGTTGGAAACGGTCAGCAGCATGAAGATCGAAAACACCAGCGGGAAGAACTTCATGCCCTCCTTGCCGGCGTTCGATCGAATGGTGGTGGCGACGAACTCGTAGCTCAGTTCGGCGATCGACTGGATGCGTCCGGGAACCATCCGCCGCCCGGCCATGCCGCCGATCATCAGCAGCGAAATCAGCGCGACCGAGCCGAACATGTAGGCCGACGAATTCGTGAAGGCGATCTCCTGATGGCCGATATGGCCAATCGTGAAGAGCTTGCCGATGTGGAACTGTTCGATCGGATCGATCATCCGCGCATCTCTTGGTCCGCCAGCCACGCCGGCGCTCTGCAATCTATCGGTCCGGCTTTCGTCCTAGCGGCGGGTGCGGTCCGGAGCCACGCCTGCCGATCTCACCACGTTGACCACGCCGGCGGTGAAGCCGAGCAGAACAAACACGATAAGCCCCCAAGGCGAGGTCGACAGCAAATGGTCGAAAGCCCAGCCAAGCAACGCCCCGACAATAACGCCGGCGATCAACTCCGAAGAAAGCCGGAAACCGAGCGCCATCGCCGAGGCTCTGGCCGCTCCGTCTCCGCCTTCAGATCCGGGTTGGTCAGTCCTGATTTTGCGGCTGTCCCGAATTTCGGACAACCGGTGATCCAGACTTCCGAGCCTTGCGGAAAGCGCAGCTTCGTCGGACGACGATTGATCGCGACTTCCATTTCCGTGATCGTTCGTGCCGCCCGCCATGTTGTGGACACCCGAAACGATGCTGCGGTTGATGGAAATGCGCCCCGTCACCCTCAAAAGCCGCGCGGACCATACTGACCGCATCTAATCAAGTCAAGATTGTGTAATAACCACTTACCGCATTGATTTGATTGATCTTATCTCCGGTATGAGGAACCGGCGGTCGGCCAGTCGCCGCAGTGCAACAGCTCGGCGCACGATCGGCAAAAATCCGACGCGGTCGGATGAGTTGTCCCGACTCGTTCATAGCCAGAAAGTGATGGGTTTTTATACCCATTGCATCGATCGAGATTTTTGGGCGCGTTCGCCGGTCCATGCGCGACCGCTGCGGCGGAGGCGAGACCCACAGCGCCCAGTCGCAATGCCTTGCACCGCTGCTCGATTGGATGAGTCTCGATGGCGCCCTTCTGGCGCGAACCGGTTCGATCGTCCCGAAACCCGCCACTTGCACGCGTCGTCGAACCCCGGACGTGGTATCCGCCGCAAAGGGTTTGGCGCGGGCTCACACAAGGTCTGTTGATCGAGGATTGGCTGATGCCGGTTCCGCCGAACGCCACACGATGATCGATCTTGCGTCGCTCTGACGGGTCTGTTGGGATGACCTTGAGTATCCACATCTCCCAAGGAGACCGCATGCCGCGCCAGGTCGATTACTACTTCTCGATTCTATCGCCGTGGGCCTATATCGGGCACAAGCTTTTTAAGGAAGTCGCAAACACCTACGATCTCAAGGTGAATCACAAGCCGGTGGTGCTGGTCGACCTGTTCTCCGAAACCGGCGGCCTGCCGCTCTTGAAGCGTCATCCGGTCCGTCAGCGTTATCGAATGCTCGAACTGCAGCGCTGGCGCGACAAGCGTGGCCTGAATTTTCATCTGCAGCCGGCGAATTGGCCATTCAATGCCCGGCTGGCGGATGGGGTTGTGATCGCGGCGATCGAAGCCGGTCACGATCCCGATCCCTTTCTGCGGCGGGCTTATGCCGGCGTCTGGGAAGACCAGCTAAATCTGGCCGATCCCGCCACGCTGGTTAAAATGGCCGACGATTCCGGGCTTCCGGGCCAGCAACTGGTTGAGCGTTCGGGGTCCGACCAGATCAGCGCGACCTACGAACAAAACCGCCAGGATGCGCTGGCGTCGGATGTATTCGGATCGCCGGTCTATGTGCTCGACGGCGAGGTATTCTGGGGCCAGGATCGGATCGAATTGCTCGCCGACGCGTTGAAGTCCGGCCGCGTCCCCTATCGTTCGCAGGTGTAGCATCAGGTGCAGGACACCAAGGCCGGACCGGTTTTGAGGCGGAGTACCCCGTGATGACAGCGAGATCGTCCTCGAAGTTTTCCACACTATTCGCCGCCACCGCCGTGATTTCGTGCGTTGCGTTTTCCTTAGGTGGAGTTCGTAGCGCCGCCGCGGCGCAACCGCTGCCGGATTCCGAGAACGGCCGCTATGCGCTGTCCCCGGTTGCCGATGGCGTGATCAGGCTCGATACAAGGACCGGCGCGGTGTCGACCTGCAGCAATACCGGCAGCGGCTGGGCCTGTTATGTCGTGCCCGACGAACGCGCCGCACTGGATGCGGAAATTGGCCGGCTGCAGAACGACAATGAAAAATTGAAGACGCAATTGGCGGCGCGCGAACCTGTTGTCACCGGCAAGATCGAGGAGCCGTTGCCGAAAGGGGACTCGCTGAAAAAGGCCGAGCCGAAAGTGACCGACGGCGAGCGCAAGATCGAAATCCCGCTGCCGAGCGATCAGGACATGAATCGCGTGATGTCGTTTCTGGAGCAGGCCTGGCGGCGGCTGGTCGAGATGGCCAACCGGATGCAGAAGGATGTCGGCGGCAAGATTTGAGTGGGAAGTCCTCATGTGAGGAGCGCATCTTGCGCGTCTCGAACCATGAGGTGGCGAAGCCTCGCGTCTCAATTCCCATCCTTCGAGACGCGCAAGAGCGCTCATCAGGATGAGGAAGATACTGAAAATGTTCGTTGAGGCCTCAATGACTTTACCCAAATCTGCATCGCGCACGGCGCTATCGGCGGTCACCGCCGACACTGCCGTGACCTCGCTGCTGACGATTGAAACGTCCGGGCGCGACTTCATCGATCTCACCGGCGAGGTCAGGAAATTTGTCCAAGATGCCTGCGCGCGAGAGGGCGTGGTGATCTTGTTCATCCGCCATACCTCGGCGTCGCTGACGATTCAGGAGAACGCCGATCCGTCGGTGCTCGACGATCTGATGACGGCGCTCGATCGGCTCGCGCCCGAGGATGCCGGATGGACCCACGACAGCGAAGGCCCCGACGACATGCCGGCGCATGTCAAATCCATGCTGACGGCCAGTTCGTTGCACATCCCGGTGCTCAAGCGCGAACTGGCGCTCGGAACCTGGCAGGCGATCTATCTGGTCGAGCATCGCCGCCGTCCGCATCGGCGTGAGATCGTGCTGCAGTTTTTCGGCGCTGTTTAGTAACCCAACGAAAACCGGCCGCGGAGCGATCCGCGGCCGGCTGGTTAGCGAGTTGGCGAGGCTTGCGCCGCGCTGGGAATGTCAGGTCTTGGTGATGTCGACGTCCTTGGTTTCCGGCAGGAAGAGGAAGCCGATGATCAGGCTCATGATCGCGACCCCGACCGGATACCATAGACCCGAATAGATGTTTCCGGTGGCCGCCGCGATGGCGAACACGGTCGCGGGCAGGAAGCCGCCGAACCAGCCATTGCCGATGTGATAGGGCAACGACAATCCGCTGTAACGGATCCGGCTCGGGAACAGTTCGACCAGCCATGCGGCGATCGGCGCATAGACCAGCGTCACATAGATCACCAGCAGCCAAAGCATCACCACCGTCATGACCTGGTTGATCTCGGCCGGATCGGCCGAAGCCGGATAGCCGTGGGCCTTGATCGCCGCCGCCAATGCCTTGGCGAAATCGGGACTGTCAGCCGACAGCGTCTGATCTCCGATCTTCACCTGGGCCTTGGTCCCCGCAGGTGCGGCTTCGTTGTTGTAATTCACCGACAGGCCGACGAGTCCTGCCTTGGCCACGTCGCAACTGGTGGTGAATTTTTCCGTGCCCGTTGCCTTGAACTGGAACGAACATTCGGCGGGATCGGCGATCACCGTCACGGGCGATGCCGAAAGCGCGGTCTCGAGCTTCGGATTGGCGAAGTGGGTGATCGCCTTGAAGATCGGGAAATACGTCAGCGCCGCCAGCAGGAAGCCGGTGAGAATGATCGGCTTGCGACCGATCTTGTCCGACAGCCAGCCGAAGATAACGAAGCCGGGCGTGCCCAGCGCCAGTGCAATCACGATCATGATCTGCGCCGTCACCGCCGGCACCTTGATGGTCTGGGTCAGGAAGAACAGCGCGTAGAACTGCCCGCCATACCACACCACCGCTTCGCCCGCGGTCGCGCCCAGCAATGCCAGGATCGCGATCTTGGCGTTCGACCATTGACCGAACGCTTCGCTCAGCGGCCGCTTCGACGTGGTGCCTTCCTCCTTCATTTTGGCGAAGACCGGAGATTCGTTCAGGCTCAATCGAATCCAGATCGAGACCGCGAGCAGGATGCCCGAGAGCAGGAATGGAATGCGCCAGCCCCAATCGCCGAACGCCGCCTCGCCCATCCAGCTTCGGATGCCGAGAATGAGCAACAGCGCCATGAACAGGCCGAGGGTCGCGGTGGTTTGTATCCAGGAGGTGTAGTAGCCGCGCTTGTCTGGCGGCGCGTGCTCGGCGACGTAGATCGCTGCACCGCCGTACTCGCCGCCGAGGGCGAGACCCTGAACCAGCCGCAACGCGATCAGAACGATCGGCGCCGCGATGCCCCAGGTTGCATAGCCCGGTAGCAGGCCGATGAAGAAGGTACCAATGCCCATCAGGGTCATGGTGACCAGGAAGGTGTATTTGCGTCCGACCAGGTCTCCGAGACGGCCGAAGATCAGTGCGCCGAACGGGCGGACCGCGAAACCCGCCGCGAAGGCGAGCAGCGCAAAGATGAAGCCAACATTCGGCGGCACGTTGGAGAAGAAGTATTTTGCCAGGAACGCGCCGAGCGTTCCGTAGATGTAGAAATCGTACCATTCGAAAACGGTGCCTAGCGAGGAAGCGAAAATGACCTTTCGCTCTTCAGCCGTCATTCCCCCGGTGCGGCGGACATCGCGATCCGCTGTTGCAGCCATTGCCATTGTTCGCTCCCCAAATCGTTAATGCAAAGCTTGCTCCCATGCGTCGGACTTGGCCGAATTTGGTCATGGGCTTCACTTCACGGTAACATCGCCGTGAAACCACCCCCAATAAGACTTTTGGCCCTCTGCACTGTTTCGATGTATGGGCCAAACGTTTTCACGCTAGGTGATGGTGGGCGTTCGCCCTATTGCGGCGCACAACCGACCACTGATTAACCCCTTTGCCGCAAGGCAATATTGCGTGCTTGCATGCGACTGCCCATCAGGGGACAATTGCAGGGGAAAATTCGCCTGGCAGGTCCAAAAGCTGTCACGGGTTTGCCGCAACCCTTTGCAAGAACTAAATGACTTCCGCTGCGCCCACTCGCCTCGTCATTGCTGATGACCATCCGCTGTTCCGCGATGCGCTGCGGCATGCGGTTGCCGGCGTTGTAGCCTCGGCCAAGATCGACGAAGCCGGGTCGTTCGACGAACTAACCTCCATGCTGGAGAAGGATTCCGAGGTCGACCTGATCCTGCTCGATCTGACGATGCCGGGAATCAGCGGTTTCTCGGGCCTGATTTACCTGCGCGCGCAATATCCGGCGATCCCGGTGGTCATCGTGTCCGCGAGCGACGATATCGGAACCATTCGCCGATCGCTGGACTTCGGCGCTTCTGGATTCATTCCGAAGCGCTTCGGGGTCGAGACGTTGCGCGACGCCATCGTCAAGGTGATGGATGGCGACGTCTGGATACCGCCGGATACCGATCTGACATCCGCTGTCGATCCGGACATGACCCGCCTGCGCGACCGGCTGGTGACGCTGACCCCGCAGCAGGTGAGGGTGCTCATGATGCTGTCGGAAGGCCTGCTCAACAAGCAGATCGCCTATGAGCTCGGCGTGTCGGAAGCGACCATCAAGGCGCATGTATCCGCCATCCTGCAAAAGCTCGGCGTCGAGAGCCGCACCCAGGCCGTGATCGCGGCGGCGAAGATTGCCGGCGGCCAGTGGCGGCAGGACACGCCGTCACCGCAATAGGCGCGCCGGTCCCGCAAAGGCCGAAGCCGGATTATTCCGCCGCCACCATCTGCTGGGTGCGCCATTGCCCGAGCAAGGCGCGCAGCGAGGCCGGCTTGACCGGCTTGTTGAGCACTGCAATTTTTTCCTCGCGCGCCGCGGCCCGCACATGCGGACTGCGATCCGCCGTGATCAGGATCGCCGGAATGCTGTCGCCGAAGCGGCGGCGAATTTCCCGGATCGCGGCGATGCCGTTGCCGCGGTCGAGATGATAGTCGACCAGCAAACCGGTGACCCGCCCGTCCGCGGCCTCGATCGCCTCGATGGCGGCCTCGGGATCGGCCACCGCCACGACCTCGGCATCCCAGGCGGTCAGCAGGGTTTTCATGCCGTCCAGGATCGCTGCATCATTCTCGATGCAGACGATGCGCGAGCCGCTCATCGGGGTCCTGGCAAGCGAGGTCGCGCTGGTGACCGCGGCGGTGTGGTTGACGGCTTTTGCGATCGGCGCCGTGACCGAGAAAAACGAGCCGCCGCTGGCATTGGAGTCGAGCGCGATGCCGTGGTTGAGCACGCGCGCGAGGCGCTCGACGATCGACAGCCCGAGGCCAAGGCCGCGCGCGATCCGCGCACCCTGCTCGAGCCGGTGGAACTCCTTGAAGATTTCGCCGCGCTTGAGAATGGGAATGCCGACGCCGGTGTCGTAGACGCCGATCTGCAAGCTTTGGCCGTGGCGCCGGCAGCCGACCAGCACCCGCCCGCGCGGGGTATATTTGATGGCGTTGGAGATCAGGTTCTGCAACAGCCGCCGCAGCAGCAGCCGGTCGGATTCCACCGGCAGCGAGCAGGGCACGAAGGTCAGCCGCAGCCCCTTGGCCCGCGCGATCGGCGCGAATTCGATTTCCAGCGAACGCATCAGGTCGCCGATCCGGAAACTGGTGACCGACGTCGTCATGGCGCCGGCGTCCAGCCGCGAAATGTCCAGGAGAGCGCCGAGGATTTCCTCGATCGCCTCCAGCGAATCGTCGATGTTTTCGACCAGCCGCGCATCCTCGCCACCGCTCTGGCGCTCGACCAGGCTCGTGACGTAGAGCCGCGCCGCGTTCAACGGCTGCAGGATGTCGTGGCTTGCGGCCGCCAGAAAGCGCGTCTTCGAGATGCTGGCGTCCTCGGCGGTGCTCTTGGCCAGCGCCAGTTCCGAATTCAGCCGCGTCAGTTCCTCGGTGCGATCGCGCACGCGTTTTTCCAGCGTTGCATTGGAGCGTTCCAGCGCCTCGGCCGCCTCGAAGCTCGGAGTGACGTCGGAGAAGGTTATGACCAGCCCCTCGCCGGGCATCCGGTTGGCGCGCACCTCGATCACCATGTGACGGTCCGGCAGCCGTTCCAGATAGGGCTCGCCCACGGTGGTATAGGCGGTCAGGCGCCTTTCCAGCAGCGCTTCGCTGTCGGCGAAGCCGGGGGGATTGATGTCCCCCATGAATTCAAGGATTTCCCCGAGCGGAATCCCGATCTGTACCAGATGCGGCGGCAGCCCGAGAATGTCGCCGAACTGCCGGTTTGAACAGATCAGCTGCAAATCCGGGTCGAACACCGCGATGCCCTGGCGCACGTGGTTGAGCGCGGTCTGCAATATCTCGCGGTTGAAATGCAGCGCGGCGTGGGAGTCGTCGAGCAGCTTCAGCGCTGCCTTGGCGGAAACCGTGCGCTTGCGCAGCAACAGCGACATCACCAGACGCGAGGATGCGGCGCCGATCGACGATGCGATCAGATGCTCGGCATGCTGCAGCAACTCGAAGTCGGCCGGTGCCGACGGTTCCAGCGCGATGTGGCGGGTGACTGCGAAGGCTTCGAACGAAAGGCGGGCCCGCTCGGGTCCCAGATACTGCGCCACCGTGCTCTGAATATCCTGCACGGTCACCGTGGTGCGCCAGCGCCGGAAAGTCGGCGCGATCGGCGCCAGCGCGGTCGGCACAAACAAGTCGGCCTGCAACCGTTCGATCGAGGACGGCTGGCGTGCCAGCGACAGTACGACATAGGTCAACAGATTGAGCAGCAGGCTCCACAACGCGCCGTGCAGAAGCGGCGGCAAATCGGCGCCGAACAGGGCTTGCGGACGCAGCGCCTCGATGCCGAACGGGCCATGCTGCAGCATCAGCAGGCCCGCGGTATTGCCCTCGAGGAAGCTCGGAAGAAACAGCGTATAGAGCCACACCGCAATCCCGACCAGCATGCCCGCCATCGCGCCCTGCGCGGTCGCGCGGCGCCAGAACAGGCCGCCGAAGAACGCCGGCGCAAGCTGGGCGATGGCCGCGAACGACAACAGACCGATCGCCGCCAATTGGGTATTGCCGAGCGCGCGATAGTAAAAATAGGCCATCGCCATGATTGCGAAAATCGCAAAGCGGCGGACCTTGAGCAGGAAGTCGCCAAAGTCCTTGCGGCCGGCGCGCGCGTCGGGGCTGCGCTGCAGCACCAGCGGCACCACGATATCGTTCGAGACCATGATCGACAGTGCGACGCATTCCACCATCACCATGGCGGTCGCCGCCGACAGGCCGCCGATGAAGACGGCGATGCTGAGCAGGGGCGCATTGCCCTTCATCGGCAGCGCCAGCACATACATGTCGCTGTCGACCGCGCCGAACGGAAAGATCACCAGACCCGCGATGGCGATCGGAATCACGAACAGGTTGATGGCGACCAGATAGAGCGGAAACAGCCAGCGTGCCCGCCCCACCTCGGCGTCGCTGGCATTCTCGACCACGCTGACGTGAAACTGGCGCGGCAGCAGCACGATCGCGCAGAACGACAGCAGCACCATGGTGAGGAAATTGCCGATCGAGGGCGTATAGCTGATCGCCCGCACCGCTTCCGGCGTTTTCATCGCGCGCTGCATCAGTTCGACCGGATCGAACATCCAGAACGTGACAAAGGCGCCGGCGGCGATAAAGGCCACCAGCTTCACGATCGATTCGGTGGCGACTGCCAGCATCAGGCCGTGCTGATGTTCGGTGGCGTCGGTCTGGCGGGTCCCGAACAGCACCGCGAATGTCGCCATCGCCAGCGTCACGATCAGCGCGATATCGCCGATGATCGGTATAGAAGAGACCGCCTGGTCCTCGCTGAGGATGGTCTCGAGGGAGGACGCCACCGCCTTGAGCTGGAGCGCGATGTAGGGAACCGATCCGACAATCGCGATCAGGGCCACGGTTGCCGCCACTGCCTGGCTCTTGCCGTAACGCGCGGCGATGAAATCGGCGATCGAGGTGATGTTCTGGGATTTCGCGAGCTGGATCACGCGGCGCAGCAACGGCGTGCCAAACGCGATCATCAGCACCGGGCCGACATAGATCGCGAGAAAATCCACGCTGGTGCGGGTGGCGAATCCGACCGAACCGAAAAACGTCCAGGACGTGCAATAGATCGCCAGTGACAACGGGTAGATCAGCGAGCTGGCGCGGCCGCGCTGGGTCGGCGAGAGCCGGTCGCCGTGGCTGGCCACGAAAAACAGGAACCCGATGTAGCCGAAGGCGGCTGCGATCACGGCCCAGTCGTGCAGCATCGCTGCTTACTCCCTCGCGGTCTCGGCGAACGCCTCGACTGACGCCACCGCCCGCAGGGCAAGAGTATAGCCGGATCGAGCCGGCAACGCACCGGGTGTCGGGTTAACCCTACTCGGCGGCCAGCGATTTCTCGCGAAGCGGCAGGCCGAGGCGCTCCCAGACCTGCAACAAGGCCTCGGCAAGCTGATCGATCAGGCCGTCGTCGTGATAGGGCGAAGGCGTGATCCGCAGCCGCTCGGTGCCTTTGGCAACCGTCGGATAATTGATCGGCTGGATGTAGATGCCGTGTTCTTCCAGCAGCATGTCGCTGGCCCGCTTGCAGCGTTCGGGGTCGCCGACGAACAGCGGCACGATATGGGTGTCGCTCGACATCACCGGCAGTCCCGCCGCGGTCAGGATCGCCTTGACGCGGGCGGCGCGATCCTGATGGCGCTCGCGCTCCCAGCTCGAGGTTTTGAGGTGCCGGATCGCAGCCGTCGCCGCCGAGCAGATCGCCGGCGGCAGCGCGGTCGTGAAGATAAAGCCCGGAGCGTAGGAACGCACCGCGTCGATGATGTCGGCGCTTGCGGCGATATAGCCGCCGAGGCAGCCGAACGCCTTGGCGAGCGTGCCTTCCAGAATATCGATGCGATGCATGACGCCGTCGCGCTCGGCGACGCCGCCGCCGCGAGGCCCATACATGCCGACGGCGTGAACTTCGTCGACATAGGTCATGGCGCCGTAACACTCGGCGAGGTCGCAGATCCTGGCCAGCGGCGCGATATCGCCGTCCATGGAATAAAGGCTCTCGCAGGCGATCAGTTTCGGCCGTTCGGGGCCGGCGGCGCGCAGCAGTTCTTCCAGATGCGCCATGTCACCGTGGCGGAACACCTGGCGCTCGCAGCCGGACTGGCGGATGCCTTCGATCATCGAATTGTGATTGAGCGCGTCCGACAGGATCAGGCAGTTCGGGATCAGCTTGCCGATGGTTGCGATACCGGTCTGGTTCGAAACGTAGCCCGAGGTGAACAGCAAGGCGGCTTGCTTGCCGTGCAGATCGGCCAGTTCCTGCTCAAGCTGCACCAGCGGGTGATGGGTGCCGGCGATGTTGCGGGTGCCACCGGCGCCGGTGCCGACGCGGGTCGCGGTCTCGACCATGGCGCCGATCACCTTGGGATGCTGGCCCATTCCGAGATAATCGTTCGAGCACCAGATCACGACATTGCGCGGCCCTTTCGGGGAATGCCACACCGCATGCGGATACCGGCCCGCGATCCGCTCGAGATCGGCGAAAACCCGGTAGCGCCGCTCATCGTGCAGGCGGCTGAGGGCGGCACTGAAGAATTTGCTGTAATCCATCGCAAAACCTGGAACGGAACCTGAAGCCGGGAGCGGCGCAGGCCTTTTTAGAGCGTTTCCAGGATTGATGTCGAGCGAGAATCGGGCCCCCGGCGGCTCGATCGGCGGGAAGCCGGGTTGCCGCAGGCGCGGACCAAAAACCCGATCCGGATCAACATGGTAAATGGCGGTCTATGGTTCGGACGTCGCCATCGACGGTCGGTCACGCGACCATGTCGACCCGGCCATCCCCGAGGCGATAGATGCCGCCCACCACTTTCAGTTTGCCCTGCTCGACGGCGGCGCTGAGGATCGGCGTGGCCGATTTCAGCTTGGCGACATTGTCGATGACATTTTGCCGGATGGCGTTGTCGAGCAGATTGCCCTCGTGCTGCGAGACCGCCTTCACCGCGGGTGCCAGTGCCGTCACCAGCGACGGCAGATGTCCCGGCAGCACCGTATTGTCCTTGAGCGACTTGATGGTCGCGTCCACTGCGCCGCAGCTATCGTGCCCAAGCACCAGAAACAGCGGCGTGCCGAGGATGGCGACCGCGTATTCCAGGCTGGCGACGGTGTCGTCGTTGGCGAAGTTGCCGGCCACCCGGCAGACGAAGAGATCGCCCCGGCCGCTGTCGAAGGCGTATTCCGGCGCGATGCGCGAATCGGCGCAACTGAGGATGCCGGCATAGGGGTTTTGTCCGCCGGCCAGCACTTCGCGCTCATGCTTGAAGTCGTGACGCTGCGACAGGCCCTCGACGTAGCGCTGATTGCCCTTCATCAGGCGTTCGAGGGAAGCCTCCGGCGACAGGACATTCTGCGGCTTCGGTGGCGTCTTGGTGTCTTTGGCCATCCCCTTGCCGCCAAGTGCGAGGCCGATGGTCGAGGCCGCGACAAACCCAAGCACGGCTCGCCGCGAGGATTGCGATCGCTGCGACCGATTCTCCAGGCATCTTTGGCACATTTGGGAATCTCCATTTCGAGGGTGATGACTTGGCTTATACACTAGCTCAAATGTTCAACCATTTGATCAAGGCTTTTTCGACATGGCTGGCGTAACGCTCCTTGTGCCGCAAGACATAAAACGAGCGTCGAGGCAGATCGATTTTGACGCGGTGCAGGGTCTTGGCGGCAAGCGATGGAGCGACCACAAGGTCCGAAATCGCCGTGGCGCAATCACCGGATTCGAGCGCGGCGCGCACGGCTTCGTTTGAAGGGAGCTCCAGTGCGATTCGAAGATCGGAAAACCGGATGTTATATTTTCGAAGCGCGGCCTCGAACATCGACCGGGTGCCGGAACCATGCTCGCGCAGCACCCAGCCGGTCGTCAGCAGATCCTTCGGCGCGATTTTGGTCCGGCCAACCCAGGGATGGTTGGTTCCCACCACCACGACCAGCGAATCGCCGCCGATCTTGGTGATCGCAAGCGAGGCGTCGTCGACGTCGCCTTCGACGAATCCGAGATCGGCGCTTCCCTCATGGACGGAACGTGCAACCTGCCCGGTATTCGCAATGGCAAGGCGAAGCTCGATGCCGGGATGGGCCGCGTGAAAGGTCTGGATCCGGCCCGGCAGCCAGTAATTCGCAACCGTCTGGCTCGCGGCGATGGTCAACGAACCGCGCTTCAGCCCGGCCAGATCGTTCAGGACCTGTGCTGCCGCCCTGGCGCGCGCCATCACCGCGCGGGCCTCGACCAGGAAGTCGCGACCGGTCTGGGTCAACGCGATGCCCCGGCCGATGCGGTCGAACAGCTTGACGCCGTAACGCGTTTCGAGCGCGGCGATGGCCGCACTCGTTGCTGATTGCGTCAGGTTCAGTTCGCGCGCGGCCTGCGTCACATGTTGCTTGTCGGCGACCGCGATGAAGATGCGAAGCTGTTCCAGCGTCATGAGCCGTTACCCGATCAATTTGATCAATGTCAGGCTGAAGCCTGCGATGAACAGGAAGGCGAGGGCGCCCAGCAGCGCGGGCCGAAGGCCTTTGGCTGCCAGCTTGCGGATGTCGGTCTCCAGCCCCATCGCCGCCAGCGCAACCGACAGCAGGAACGTGGTCGCCGCCGCAATCCAGACTTTTGCTTCGGCGGGAATGGGTATCAGGCTGTTGACGCCGACCAGTGCCACAAAGCCGAGCACGAACCACGGCATCGGCGGCCGGGCCGATGATGCGCCCGCGGCCGGCGCGTTGCTTCCGGTGCTGCGCGTCGCGATCAATCCCAGCGCGATTACGACCGGCGCCAGCAGCATCACGCGGGACAGTTTCGCGATGGTCCCGAACTCGCCGGCCTTTTGGCCGTCCTGGAAAGCGGCGGCAACGACCTGCGCGATTTCATGGATCGAAGCGCCGGTCCATAGTCCGAAGCCGTGCGGATCGAGATGCAGAAGTCCCGGCAGCAGCGGATAGGCCAACATCGCCACCGACCCGAACACGGTCACGCAGGCGACCGCGTAGGCGACGTCTTCATCGGGGCGTCGGTCACGGTGTTGGTGGCGATGACGGCGGAGGCGCCGCAAATGGAAGTTCCGGCCGCGATCAACTGCGCGAGCTTGCGGTCGACCCCAAGCAACTGGCCCATCCAGACCGTAAAGGCGAACGTCGCCAGCAACGTCGCTGCGATGATGCCGATACCGCGGCCGCCGACTTCGATCACCTGGGTAATCGTCAGTTGCAGCCCGAGCAGGATGATGGCGATCCGCAGCAAACGCCGCAGGCTGAAGGTGATGCCCGGCCTCGCGATGGCTGGTGTGCCGACCAGATTGTGAACCGCGATGCCGATCAGGATGGCGAGGATCATCGGGCTGAACGTGGCCATGCCAGGCAATTGCCGCAGTCCATAGGCCGTCGCCGCCACAACCGAAGTCAGCAGCAGGCCCGGCAGGATCGCGAGCGCCGTCTGACCATGCGGCGAAACGGGGAGGTCGGCGTGCGAAACGAGCGGCGATGCGAGGGTGGTCATGGGTTGGGCTCCATTGGATTTGCCAACCCAATATCGGCCTGTTCTATCGATCAATCCAACAGATAATAAATGTAAAATCAATCGTTTTTATCGATTAATCGACGCGCCTCATTGATCGCGATTGTCGATAGGATGCAGATGAATGCTGAATTGGATGAGTACCTCTCGTTGGGCTCATCATGCCAATCCTGGGACGACGTGTTCCACTGAAGCGTGAACGGTCGCAAGCCCCGATGGTGATACAAGTTGCGTGACGAGCGCCGGGTATCAGGCCGCCTCGCCTTCGATTACGATCGACGGCGGATGCGAGATCGCTAACATGAACGACAACGATAAACGTCGAAAGGGAGAAACGCGATGATGCTGGAAAGACGGGTGGCGCTCCAGGCGCTTGGGCTTGGATTGGCGGCGTGCGTCACAAATGCCGGCAGCCTGCGTCAGGTGTCGGCAAAGGAGGGTGAGGGCGTTAGCCTGGTTCCGAGCGAAGGGCAGCACCTGCGGCAATTGTCGGACCGGTTGGCCAAAACGCCCCGGCAACGCAGCTTCAAAACGGTGCCGATGATCCTCAATGACCCCGAACAATGGGATGCCGAGGCGCTCGACGCGGTCATTGCCTATCCGTCACCCTACAAGCAGGTGTGGGACCACACCGACCTTGGCGGCCCCTGGCTCAATTTGATGCGCAATTCGCTCAATGCGCAGGTCTGGT
Source organism: uncultured Pseudomonadota bacterium (assembly GCA_963819325.1). Lineage (GTDB taxonomy): Bacteria > Pseudomonadota > Alphaproteobacteria > Rhizobiales > Xanthobacteraceae > Bradyrhizobium. Next base: position 40,426 of record CAWFVT010000010.1, on the reverse strand, counting down.
CATTCAAGCATCCGGATTTTCTGGTGGTGTCGGCGACCCATGGCAGCGCGCATCTCGCGCTGTTCGACGATGCGATCTGGGAAAAATATCAACTGACCAAGCTTGCCGGGGAGAAATTCAAATCGAACACCTGGAGCAAGGAGGCGCCCGCAGCTGCGGCCGATGCCAAGAATTACCAGGATCCCAAGGGTGTGTTTTCACCCGAGGATAATTCGATCCCGGTGCTGATGAAGCGTGGTGTCGTCTTCCTGTCGTGCCACAACGCCATCTGGGAAGAGGCCGCCGCGCTGCTCCGAGCCGACAGCAATCCCGACAAGCTCAACCATGAGCAATTGGCCGCCGAACTGACCAATCATCTGCTTCCGGGCGTCGTTCTCACCCCGGGCGTGGTCGCCACCCTCCCGGAATTGCAAAGGGCCGGCTTTCAATATGCCAAATGAGAGCTCTCCAATTAAGAACTCGCGATTTGTCGCGCGGGTGTGCGGAAGCCTGCTCGTTCTTGCCATGATGCTGCCGACGCTGTCGGCAGCAAGCGACGACTGCAAGTGCCGGGCAGAGCTTCCGTATGATCCGGATGAGATCTTTCCACCCTGGCAAAAGGGCGCGAACAATGATGCGCTCAATCGCGGGGTGGACTTCACCATTCCCCAGATCGACAGCCTTGCCGATTTTCACGGCGATCTGACGGATCCGAAGCTCGTCTTGTTCGTCGGCGGCAATTACTTTTTCGCCATGGCGCCGCTGGTCAAGACGTTTGAAGAGCTGCATCAGGAATACAAGGGCAAAATCTACTGGGAAACCATTCCGCCCGGCTTGCTGGTCAAGCAAATACAAAATGGCGGCACCATCACGTCCGGCAATATGACATGGACTGTCAAGGCCGATGCCTATTTTGCCGGCTTGATGAAAGTCAAAGAGCTGATCGGTGACGGTTTGCTGGTGGCGCCCGCGGTACCCTATGTGACCAATACGCTCACCATCATGGTGCCCAGGGACAACCCGGCGCAGGTCACGGGCCTGGCGGATCTGGCCAAGCCCGGGGTCAGGCTGGCGATGCCCAATCCGGAGTTCGAGGGAATTGCCCGTCAGATCAAGGCCTCGCTGCAAAAGGCGGGCGGCGAAAATCTGGCAAAGGCGGTTTATGAGGACAAGGTGAAGGATGGCAGCGCCATCCTGACCCGCGTCCATCACCGGCAAACACCGTTGTTCCTGATGCAGGGCCGGGTTCAGGCGGGCGTGACATGGCAGTCCGAGGCGATGTTCCAGGAACAAATCGGTCACGCGATCTCGCATGTTGAAATTCCCCCCGATCAGAACTCGACGGCCGTCTACGCGGGCGCTGAAGTCCGCGGCGCCGCGCATCCCGGCGCTGCAAGAGAATGGCTCGAATTCATCAGGTCGCCGGAGGCGCTGCACATTTTCGAGCGCTATGGATTCAAGCCGTATCAAGCGCAGTCCGACAAATAAGAGGTTGTTGAGATGGTTTCCGCGCGGTCGTTTGGATCGCGAAAGTGGCGGGTTTTCCCAACGACGCGCAGGCGTGTGGTCGTGCCCTGTCTTTTCGTGCTTCTGCTTTCAATGCTGGTCCACGCCACGACCGCGCAGGCGGCTGATGGCCGGGACATCGCCGCCAACGGCAATGGCCGCGACGTGCCCGCGTGCTCGGTGTGCCACGGAGCGCAAGGCGAGGGCCAATCTGGTGCTGCCTATCCAAGGCTGGCAGGCCTCGATAGCGAATACCTGATCGCCCAGCTCAATGCCTTTGCGGAAGGCAGTCGCGACAATGAAGCGATGTCTCCGATCGCCAAGGCGCTTAGCCCTGACGAGCGGCAAGCGGTCGCAAAATTCTACGCTGCATTAGTGACGCCCAAGATGGAGGAGCCACAAAAGGCCGACGACAAGACGATCGCGGCCGGTGCTGCGTTGGCCGGTCGAGGCGACTGGTCGAAGGGGTTGCCGGGGTGTGGCCAATGTCACGGCGCTGCCGGGCAGGGCGTCGGAAAGACGTTTCCTGGATTGGCGGGCCAGTCGGCCGAATATATCATGAGCCAGCTGAAGGCGTGGAAGGATGGCAAGCGGACCAACGATCCGCTGCATCTGATGACTGGCATAGCCAGCAAGCTGAGCGATGATCAGGTTGCCGCGGTTGCGGCCTATTATGCAAGCTTGCCGGTAGCGGCTGCCGCGCCAGCGCCGCAAGGATCAAAGCCATGAGCGAGCATCGACCAGATCTGCGCACGTGGGCGGCGGGTGTCGTGTTTTTCGGCCTCGCCATCTTCATTGGCACCACATTGCCCAAGCCTGAGCTGAAGTCCGAGTCCGAACCCAAGTCCGACACATCGAAAAAAATCGAACCCGTGATCGCGCAGCCGGAAAAGCTCGTCTCAAGCAACGCCAGCGAAAATCCAAGGCCGGCGTTCAGCCCGCCGGGAGATGACGAAATTCCGAAGAATGAGTTCGGAGATGCGGTTCGCCTCGGCGAAAGAATCTTCCATGACACGCAGGGCTATGCCGGGGAGTTTGTCGGCAACTCCCTGCAATGCGCAAACTGTCATCTGGATTCCGGACGCCTGGCCAACGCCGCTCCGCTCTGGGCGGCCTATGTGGCGTACCCGGCGTATCGCAAGAAGAACGAACATGTGAACACATTCGAGGAGCGGCTGCAGGGCTGCTTCCTTTACAGCATGAACGGCAAGGCCCCGGCCGCGAACGACAAGGTTTTGGTCGCGCTGCAAAGCTACGCGTATTTTCTGGCCAAGGGAGCCGTCATCGGCGCGGAATTGCCGGGTCGCGGTTATCCAAAATTGGCAAAGCCAGCAAAGCTCGATTACGCCCACGGGCAACAGGTCTATGCGGCCAAATGCGCGCTCTGTCACGGGGCTGAGGGGCAGGGGCAAAGCGCTGCCGATGGCAGCGTTGTTTTTCCACCGCTATGGGGCCCGCAGTCTTTTAACTGGGGCGCCGGCATGAGTTCGATCAACAATGCCGCGGGCTTTATCAAGGCCAACATGCCGTTCAGCCAGGGCAATACCCTGACCGACGCGGAAGCCTGGGATGTCGCGTCCTATGTGGATAGCCAGGAGCGCCCCCAGGATCCGCGATTTAATGGCTCAATCGCCGAGACGCGAAAGCTGCATCACGATTCGCCGATGGACATGTACGGGCAAACCGTCAACGGCGTCGTGCTCGGGCAAAATTCCCCGGCGGCTGGTCGGCAGCCGTAAGTGCGGGGTGATGCCCGTCAGGTGGTCCTGAAGCGCAACACGCCGTCGGTTTCTTCGGCCTTCAGGCGCCCTTCGACCAGCATGTAATTGACATGGGCGATCAGCTCGCCGGCGGCGAAGCCCATCTGGTGCACGTCCAAGACGTGTTTGTGGAACACCACCGGCACCAGTTCCTTGGAAGTCTTCGAGGTTTCCCGGCAGGCATCGGCGATCCGTCCGCAACGATCCTCGTGGTGATCGGCCAATTGCTTGATGCGCGTCTTCAATCCGTAAAACGGTACGCCATGGCCGGGCAGCACCAGCAAATCATAAGGCAGTGTGGTGGTGAGGCTTGCCAATGAAGCGAGATATTCGCCGAGCGAATTCTGATCGGGCTCGACCGCCCATACGCTGACATTGGGCGAGATCTTGCTCAGCACCTGATCGGCAGAGAGGAACAGCTTGTCGGCGGCACAATAGAGCATCACCTGGTCGAGCGCATGGCCGCCTCCGGTAATGACCTTGAAGCGCCTGGTGCCGATCGAGATTTCCTCGCCATGCGAAATGCGGCGATAGGCCGGCGGCAGGATCGAAACCCGCTTCAGGTAGTCCTGGCCACGATCCAGCAACTGGTCGGTCAGGCTTTCATCCATGCCGTGACGCCGGAAGAAAAGCCGCTGCGCCATCTTGCGCTCGGCGGTGCCGCGGTTCTGGTGATAGACCGACTGCAGATATTCCACCTGCGACATATAGAGCGGGCAGTTGAAGCGCTCGACGATCCATCCCGCCAGGCCGACGTGATCGGGATGCGAATGAGTCACGATCAGCCGGGTGATCTTGACATGGGCGAGCGGGCCTTCGAACAGCGCGGTCCAGGCCGCGATCGACTCCTCATTGCCGAATCCGGAATCAACCATCGCCCAGCCGTCGCCGTCGGCAAGCAGATAGATGTTCACATGGTTGAGGCGGAACGGCAGCTTCAGCCGTGCCCACAGCACCCCGGGCATCACTTCGACCACTTCATTGGGGCCGGGATGTTTTTCCCAGGGGTAGCGCAGCGCTTCGACCGAGGACTGAACCGTGTCTGTCTTTGAATGCATTGTTCCGTATCGCAATCTTGGTTTCGTGTCGCAACCTTGCGGCGCATAATCCCGCAGGAGTGTCAGCGGTTTGGCGAAAAGGTCATGCGCCAGTTGAAATCGGCGCGCGATCGGATGCAAAAACCGGACGCCGCCTTTTGCCGATCGCACCCCATCGACTTAGCCGCACAATCGGCGCGACGCCAGCCGAAAAGCAAATGCGCTTGCTACAAAACACGCCGGAAGCCGGGCTCTCTGCCGGCAAAGTCCGCATAAACCATGCGCTGTGGGCGCAGGCTTGGGCCGGTGGCGCATAGCGGCGGCTCGGTGGACGGCGGCCTCACGCGTTTATCTTGATGACGTCTTTGAAGGGGTCTCGGGTATCACCGGTTTCGTATCCACCAGATGTTTCCTCAATGATATCATCGACCACCAGTTGGATAGCCGATGGTGTTGCTTGAGCAGGGTCTCGCCATTGGGATCAGACGTGAAATAGCCGATCATCGGCGCAAGGTGGATATCGGCGAGTGACAGGGAATCCGCCACCAGGAAGCGGCCCTCAGTTGCAAGTTGATCAAGTGTCCGAAGCACCAACGGAGCAGCTTCGAGCCCTCGCTGATATTCGGTTGGGTCGGCCGGATGACCCAGCCTTGGCCTGAAGACGCCGTGAGAGAACACCTGTCGCACCAGCGGCCAGTAGGCGTAGCTATCGATCACCGAAATGATCTGGCTTACTCTCGCCCGGTCTTCCGGGTTGATCGGCTGGAGCCGCGGTCCTTCGAACGCTTCATCGACGTATCGTGTGATGGCGCTGGTTTCGAACAGCACAAAATCACCATTGACCAGTGTAGGCACGCGTCCGAATGGATGCATCGCCAGATAGTCCGTCGGGACATCCTTGGCGAATGGATTTACCTCGACCCATTCGTAGCTGATTGCCTTTTCGTGCATCGCAAGGCGCGCGATCCAGGCGTAAACGCTATACTGATAACCATACAGCTGGATGCTCACCGCTGCGCACCCCCTCAAATGCCGCCAGACGAACGCGCCTTCAGGGCTGATGCCGCCTCGTGATCGCGACCTGCGCTGCTTGCGCGTAGAGGCTGGCGATCAAATCAAGCTGGATGCTGGTCGTCTCGGACTTGGCTGCCCAGCCGTCGAGCGCGTCGAGCATCGGCGGCAATGTCGCAGCCCGCAATGCGGCGTAGGCCTCGGTAACGGAATGCCCGTTTGCCGTTGCGCGGTAGCGCGTTTCCTTGCGCGACGAACTGCCCTCGGTCTCGATCAGCCCCGAGCGAACCAGCTTGCGGGTGGCGTATTGAAGATTGGGGACATCGACGCGGTTGAGCAGTTGCGCGATCTCGGAAAGCCGCTTCGGCTCATCGCCCATGCGCACGACATTGAGCACGGCGACGTCGTCGCCGGTGAGCGGCACGTCGCAAACGGCGGCAAGACACGCCGCCTTCCAGCGGTAGTAGGCCTGTGCCAGCCGCTCCAGCCCGAACTCGAAATCGGACAGCCGCCGTTCGGTCTCGGTGCGTGCGAGATGCCAGTTGCCCGGCCGTTCGGCAACAATGGATGGGGTTTTCGGCTTTGCCGTGCTTCCGGCTCGCTTCAGCACGGTGTTCGTGTTTCTCTTCAAAACGGTCTCCTGACGTCGCGTTAGAGCCTTTTCCGTTCCGATAGCATCGGAACGGAGGCTCTAGTTCTTTATTTGACGCGTTTTCTTCACGCGAACCGATATCCACTTCGCTGGAAAACGCTCTAGCTCAAGGCGTAGGCAAGCCTGCTCAATCTATGCTATTTACAAATTCGAATCTTACATTAAAAATTCAATTAAGAAAGCACGATGAAGAGGCAGTGCCCAACATCGGCGATACGCGTGAGAGGGGGCGATACAGATGACTGGACATACAACGACGGGACAGTGGATCGACGTCGCGGCTGCCGATGGCGGCACGTTCAGGGCCTATCTGACGGTTCCGGCGTCGGGGTCGGGCCCCGGCATTCTGCTGTTGCAGGAGATCTTCGGCGTCAATTCCTCGATGCGCGAAGTCGCTGAGCATTATGCCGAAGAAGGCTATGTTGTGCTGGCGCCGGATCTGTTCTGGCGGCTGGAGCCTGGCATCGAACTCGGCTACTCGGAGGCCGACTTCAACAAGGCCTTTGGCTATTATCAGCGTTTCGACGCCAATCAGTCGATCAAGGATGCCGCGGACGCGCTGAAGGTATTGCGGGCGCGGCCGGAATGCGTCGGCAAGGTCGGCGCCTTGGGTTTCTGTCTCGGCGGCAAGCTCGCCTATCTGGTCGCGGCGCGAACCGATGTCGATTGCTCGGTTTGCTATTATGGCGTCGGCATCGAGGCCGATCTGGGCGAGGCCGCCCAAGTCAAGTGCCCGATGGTTTTCCACTTCGCCGAACTCGATCGGTTTGCGCCGCCCGAGGCCAGGGAGCAGATCAAGGCTGCTTTCGCCAAGCGGCCGGACGTCGAGCTCTATCTTTATCCGGGTTGCGATCACGCCTTCGCGGCTCCCGAGCGCACCAGCTTCAACAAGCCCGCGACCCTGATGGCGCATTCGCGCTCGATCGCGCTGTTCCGCAAGGTTCTGGGTCCGCATTACGATCTCTCTTCGCTGTGGGATCGCCATACCGAGCTGGAATTCGGGGTGCGGTCGGCGGAGCAGACCATGGCGACCATGGTGGCGGAGCCCTATGTCAATCACATCCCGACCATGACCGGCGGCGTCGGCTATCGGGATCTCCTGCGCTTTTACAAGAATCATTTCATTCCGAAGACGCCGCAGGACACCAAGCTCATTCCGATCTCGCGCACCATCGGTGCGGACCGCGTCGTCGATGAGATGCTGTTCTGTTTCACCCACGATATCGAGATCGACTGGATGCTGCCGGGTGTGGCGCCGACCGGCAAATACGTGGAAATTCCGTTGGTCGCGATCGTCCGCTTCCGCGGCGACAAGCTTTACAATGAGCACATCTACTGGGATCAGGCCTCGGTGCTGGTGCAGATCGGGCTGCTCGATCCGGCCCGGTTGCCCGTTGCCGGCGTTGCGACGGCGAAGAAGCTCGTCGACGAGACGCTGCCGTCGAACACACTGATGGCGCGCTGGGCCGAGAGCGCGCCTGCCAAATAGTTTGCCTTAGTCATCGGCGCCCGCTCCGGGTGCCGTCCTCGTTGATGGAGTAATTGCCATGGTGTCCTCCGTTCTGTCGCGACGCACGCTGCTTCAATTGGCCGGTGCGGCAAGCTTGCCGCTCTCCTCCGGTCTGCTCGGTACTCAGGCTCAAGCTGCCGCCGGCACCCTGACCATCGCCTACAACGTCAATCTGCCGTCGTTCGATCCCACCGTCGGCGTGTCCGCGGTCAATCCGACCATCCAGTCGATCTACCAGTCGATCTTCGATCCTTATATCGGCCAGGCGCCGGATCTGTCGTTCAAGCCTGGTCTTTTGACCAAATGGGGCTGGAACGCGGATCAGACCAAAGTGACGATGGACGTTCGCAAGGATGCGGTCTGGCACGACGGCACGCCGGTGACGCCGGAAGACGTGGTGTGGTCGCTGACGCGCGCGGCCGATCCGAAAGGCGGCAATCCGATTCAGTTCGTCTGGTCGAAGGTCGGCAACTACAAGATCGACGGCAACACGATTACCGGCGACGTGCTGGAATTCGAGCCGGCGCTGTTCAAGTGGATGGCGTTCCTCACCGGCTACGTGCTGCCGAAAGCCTATTTCGAGAAGGTCGGCGCGGAAGGTTTTGAGAAGGCGCCGATCGGATCCGGTCCGTACAAGGTTGACGCCTTCGAGCGCAACGCATTCCTGCGGCTCAAGGCCCATCCGCAATATTGGGGCCCGAAGCCAGCGTTCGAAACCGTGGTGTTCAAATTCGTGACCGATCCGACCAGCCGCGTCGCCGAAATCGAATCGGGCGGCTCGGATGTCACCTTCGAAATCCCCTATGAGGAATTCGACCGCCTGAAGTCGAAATCCGGCCTCGCCGGGCTGACCACGCCAGTGTCCGACATCGCGATGATCTTCATCACCGACATCGACCCGATGCTCGATCGCAATGTTCGCCTCGCGGCCAATCACGCCATCGACAAGAAGGCGATCGTCGACCGTCTGCTGAAGGGTTACGGCGTTCCGATCTCAACCCTGGAGGCGCCCGGCTATGCCGCCTTCGATCCCTCGATCACGGTGGCCTACGACCCCGAACTGGCCAAGAGCCTGCTCGCCAAGAGCGGCTACTCGCCGGAGAAGCCGGTGAAATTCACCATCCAGACCACGCGCGGCTTCAAGCCCAAGGATTACGAGATGATCCAGGCGATCGTCGGGATGTGGCGCAAGGTCGGCATCGACGCCAACATCGAGATTTACGAGATCGCGAAGCATTTCGAGTTGCGCGCCCGTCATGCGCTGGCGCCCGCCGCGTTCTACAATTGGGGCAACGCGATCGGCGATCCCACCACCTCCACCGGCTTTGCCATGTTCGGCCCGTCGCCGCATTGCGCCTGGAAGGGCAAGGACCTGATCGAGCGGATCGGTCCGTTGTGGGGAGAAAAGGACGAAGCCAAGCGGATCGCCGGCTGGAAGGCCGTCGACAAATACATCGCCGAGGAAGGCGAGGTCATTCCGCTGTTTCAATACGTGCAGCCGATCATCCATAAGAAGGGATTGAAGGTTGTTGCGCAGTCCAATGGCATGATCCTGCCGCAGCTGATCACGTCGGCCTAGGATCCGGACAGGACAAGACGATCATGAGATGGGGCGAGATGGTCAGACGACTCGTCCTGATACCGCCGACGCTGGTTGGCGTCGCGGCCATCGTCTTCGTGCTGCTCCGCATCGTTCCGGGCGACCCGATCGCCATGATGATTCCTCCGGGCGCGCAGCCTGCCGATATCGAACGGCTGCGCGCCTTTTATGGACTTGATCGCTCGATCCCGGAACAGTTCATCTCGTGGTTTGGCCAGGTGTTCAGCGGCAATTTCGGCCGTTCGATCAGCCTGCATCAGAACGTGTTCGAGCTGGTTCTGGCGCGGCTTCCGGCCACGCTCGAACTGGCGCTGGTTGCAACGCTGATCGCCGTCGTGCTGGGACTGCTGGTCGCCCTGACCGGCGTCTACTTTCGCGGGCGGCGCGCCGAATGGGCGATCGACGGCGGCGTCGGCGTCTTTCTCGCGATTCCGGATTTTCTCTGGGCCTTGATCCTGCTGCTGTTGTTCGGCGTGCTGATCCCGCTGCTGCCGATATCAGGCCGGATCGATCCGCAGCTCGACATCAGCTTCCGGACCAATTTCTATCTGATCGAAAGTCTCGTGACCGGACGTTTCGACGTCACGCGCGCGCTGCTCTCGCACATGATCCTTCCGGCCATCGCCCTCGCATTGCCGTTCGCCGCCTTGATCGCGCGGCTGCTCAAGGCCTCGCTGTCGGAGGCCGAAGATCAAGATTACGCGCAAGTCGCACGAACGCGGGGATTTGCGCGGCCGGCGATCTTGCTGCGGGAAGTATTCCCCAACGCGCTGATTCCAACGGTCGCGCTCGGCGGCGTCCAGATCACGCTGCTGCTGGGCGGAACGGTTTTGGTCGAACGCATCTTTTCCTATGAAGGGATCGGCAACATGGCGATCGACGCGGTGATCAACCGCGATTTCCCCTTGATCCAGGGCCTGATCCTGACCTTCGCTGTTCTCTTCATCGCGCTCAATCTTGTCGTCGATGTTCTGGTCACGCTGCTGGACCCGAGGCTGCGCCATGGTTGACCTCGCCGTCAGCGCTCCGATCGAACGCGCCTCGCCGTGGATGGCGGCGCTTAAGCGCGGCGGTCCGCGGCTCTGGCTTGGCGGAGCGGTGGTGGCGTTGCTGCTTCTGGTGGCGCTGCTGGCGCCGCTGATCGCGCCGCACGATCCGATCGAACAGGATCTTCTTTCGGCGCAGATGCCGCCGGCCTGGATGCATGGCGGCGAAATGAACTTTCCGCTCGGCACCGACAGCCTCGGCCGCTGCGTGCTGTCGCGCCTGATTTTCTCGTCGCGGATCGCGGTTTCAGTGGCCTTCATCGCGGCGTCGCTGGCGGGCGCGATCGGCATCGCGCTGGGCCTCGTCGCCGGCAGTTTTGGCGGCTGGGTCGATCAGCTGACGTCACGCCTGATCGATGTCTGGATGGCGTTTCCGCCGATCCTGCTCTCGATCGTGCTGGCGGCCGTGATCGGCGCCGGATTGACCTCCGTCATTCTGGCTATCGTGGTGGTGGACTGGACACGGTTTGCCCGGATCGTCCGGGCCGAGACCATGGTGCAGCTGCAGCGCGACTATGCGATGGCGGCGCGTGTGATCGGCATGAACCGGGGCCAGATCTTGCGTCTGGAAATCGTGCCCAACCTGGTTCCGCTCATCGTCACGCTGCTGGCGGTCGAGATGGGGGTTGCGATCCTGGTCGAGGTCATCCTGTCGTTTGTCGGTATCTCGGTGGCCGGCGACATCCCGACCTGGGGAGGGATGATCGCCGAGGGACGCCAGATCATCTACCAGTCACCGTGGATCATGGCGCTGGCGATCGGATGCGTCATCGTCAGCGTGGTCGGCTTCAATCTCTTGGGGGATGGATTAAGAGCGGCACTTGACCCGGTACAACGCCAATGACCGCCGTTCTCTCGGTGCAGGACCTGCATGTTGCGATTGGCCAGGGGGCTGCGGCCGCGAACGTGCTGCGCGGCGTCAGCCTGGACGTCCAGCCCGGCGAGGTGAGGGGCCTGGTCGGCGAGTCCGGTGCGGGCAAGTCGATGCTCGGGCGGGCCGTGCTCGGATTGCTTCCGGCCAACGCCCGCATCGAGCGCGGAACGATCCAGTTCGAGGGGCGCGATTTTCTGGCCATGCCGGAACGCGAGCGGCGAGGCCTGCTCGGCCGCCGTATCGCGCTGATCCCGCAGGATCCGATGACGTCGCTGAACCCGGTCAAGCGCGTCGGCGCGCAGATCGCCATGGTGCTGCGCCACCATCTCGCGCTGTCCCGGCGGCAGGCGCTGGAGCGCGCCACGGAGCTTCTCGCCGAGGTCGCGATCCGCGATCCGCAGCGCGTGCTCGGTCTCTATCCGCACGAGATTTCCGGCGGCATGCGGCAGCGGGTGCTGATTGCGACCGCCTTTGCCTGCGATCCCAGCCTGATTATTGCCGATGAGCCGACCACAGCCCTTGACGTCACGGTGCAGCGCCAGGTGCTGCAACTGGTCGAGCGCCTTAGACAGCGTCATGGCGCGGCGATCCTGTTCGTGACGCACGATCTCGGCGTGGTCGCAAAGCTCTGCCGCACCGTATCGGTGCTGCACGCCGGACGCGTGCTCGAAGAGGGTGCGACCGCCGAGGTGCTGACCAAGCCGCGGCATCCCTATACGCGCGCGTTGCTGGCGGCGACGCCGCGCGCCGACCGTCCGGCGGACTTGCTGCGTCCGGTGCCTTCCGAACTGGTCGAGAGCCTGTGGGCCGAAGCGCATCGGATCGATCGGCTGCCTGTCGTGGAGCGGGCATGAACGACATTCTGGTCAGAACGAGCAGTTTGAGTTTCGCCTATCCGGAGCGAGCGTCGACGTTGTTCCGTCGTGCCGCCCTGCGCGAGGTGGTCAAGCATGTCGACCTTGCGGTTCCCCGTGGCTCGGTGCTCGGTCTGGTCGGCGAATCCGGCTCCGGCAAGACGACGCTGGGCCGGCTGTTGGTGCGGCTGTTGCAGCCGACGTCGGGCGAAATTCAATTCGACGGCGTTGAAATCGGTCATCTCGGCGAGGCTGAGTTGAGGCCGTTGCGGGCGCGCATCCAGATGATCTTTCAGGATCCGCAGTCGTCGCTGAACCCGCGCCTTCCGCTCGCGGTCGCGCTGACGCGGCCGCTTCAGGTGTTCGGACGCCTCAAGGGCAAACGACACCAGCGCGAGCGCGCGGCGGAACTGCTGGACCTCGTCGGCCTGCCATCGCATTTTATCGACCGTTATCCCCATGAGCTTTCAGGCGGCCAGCGGCAACGCGCCGGCATCGCCCGCGCGCTGGCGCTCGAGCCGGACTTTATTGTCGCCGACGAAATCGTTTCCGGGCTCGATGTCTCGACCCAGGCCCACATTCTGCTGCTGATCAGGGAGTTGCGGAAACGGCTCGGGCTGACGCTGGTATTCATCAGCCACGATCTGTCCGTGATCCGCGTGCTCTGCGACGACGTCGCCATTCTCCAGCATGGCGAGATCGTCGAATCCGGGCCGGTCGCCAGGATTTTCGAGCGCCCGCAACATCCCTACACGCGGGATCTGCTCTCGGCGATCCCGTTGCCGGATGTCGAGCCCGGCTGGCTCACCGATCAGCGAGAAGTTTCCGTTTCCCACCAGCAAGGATCAGCGGCATGACAGAGACGATCAAGGATTCCACCGTTCTTATCACCGGCGCGACAGGCGCGATCGCAACGGCGCTGATCGCGGCACTCCGGGCGCGAGGCGCCAAAAAAATCTATGCGGCGGCGCGCAACCCCTCCGCCCTGGTGGCGTCGGATCGGCTGGTGCCGCTCAAGATGGACGTCAACAGCGACGATGAGGTGAACAAGGCTGCCGCGGTCGCCACCGACGTCACGCTTCTGATCAACAATGCCGGCGTCAACCACAACACCGCCTTCCTGCTCGCCGCGGACCTCTCGATCGCCCGCGAGGAGTTTGAGTGCAACTACATCGCGCCATTGCGCGTCACGCGCGCCTTTGCGCCGGCCCTGATCGCCAACAAGGGCGCGGTGCTGAACATGCTCACCATCCTGTCGCGGGTCAACCTGCCCTTCATGGGCTCCTATTGCGCCTCAAAGGCAGCGGCGCTGAGCCTGACGCAAGGGTTGCGCGCCGAACTGGGACCCAAGGGAGTACGCGTCGCCGCGGCGTTACCGGGCGCCGTCGACACCAGAATGACCGCGGGGTTGCCGATACCGAAGATGTCTCCGGCGGATGCCGCCAGGGAAATCCTCGACGGGTTCGAGAGCGGCGAGGAGGAGACCTATGTCGGCGACATGGCGCGCGGCCTCGCCGAGGGTCTCGCCAAGGATCCCAAAGGCGTCGAGCGTCAATTGGCATCGCCGAACTGACGCGCCTGCAACCACCCAACGCAAAATCGAGAACAAGGAGATATCATGATCAAGTCTGGAGTGCTTCTCACCGCCATTGCCGCGCTGACGTTGGGTTGCTCGCCGCAATCTGCTTCCGCGGATCAGATTCCCGGCCTGCGCGGCCATGACCACACCGGCATCACCGTGCCCGACGTGAAGGCCGCCACGGCATTTTTCACCGACGTCATCGGTTGCACGCATGCGATGTCGTTCGGGCCGTTCTCGGATGACAAGGGAACGTTCATGCAGGACGTCGTCAACGTCAACCCGCGCGCCGTGATCGACGAGATCAGCATGGTCCGCTGCGGCTACGGTTCGAACATTGAACTGTTTCAGTACAAGTCGCCCGATCAGGCCAAGGACATGCCGAAGAACAGCGATATCGGCGGCCACCATATCGCGCTTTATGTCGACGACATCGACAAGGCGGCGGCGTATCTAAAGGAAAAGAACGTCCGGACCTTGCAGGGGCCGATACCGATCAAGGAAGGTCCGGCGGCCGGGCAGTCGATCCTGTATTTCTTCGCGCCGTGGGGCCTGCAGATGGAATTGATCAGCTATCCGAAGGGCATGGCCTACGAGAAGGACGCCAAGTCGGTGCTGTGGATGACCACGGAGCCCGGCAAGTAGGCTGCGCAGAACAAGCCACATGCTGCGGGGCGCGCCCGCAGCATGTGGTGAAACTTTCAGGCCGCCCGGATGTTGGACAGGAACGCATCGATTTCCGCGCGCAACACATCGGCCTCGCGGCGCAGCGCGCCGGATGCGGTCAATACCTCGCTGGCGGCTGCTCCGGCTTCGGCCGAGGCGGTGCTGACGCCGACGATATTGCTGGAAACCTCGGAAGTGCCGCCGGCAGCGTGCTGAATGTTGCGGGCGATCTCGCGGGTCGCCGCGCCCTGTTGTTCGACCGCGGCGGCGATCGCGGTGGTGACCTCGTTGATCTCGCCGATGGTCTGGCTGATGTTGCGGATCGCCCCGACCGCCGACGTCGTCACCTGCTGCATGCCGGCGATTTGCGCGCGAATTTCGTCGGTGGCTTGCGCGGTCTGGTTGGCGAGGCTCTTGACCTCGGAGGCGACCACCGCAAAGCCCCTGCCGGCTTCGCCGGCGCGCGCGGCTTCGATGGTGGCGTTGAGCGCCAGCAGGTTGGTCTGCGAAGCGATGACCTGAATCAGATCGACCACGATATTGATGCGGCTGGCGTTTTCGGCAAGCCCCTGCATGGTGGCGTCGGTTTCGCCGGCTTCGTCGACGGCCTTGCGGGCGATCTGCGCCGACGTGATCACCTGGCGGCCGATTTCGGCGATCGATGACGACAATTGCTCGGTCCCCGAGGAAACGGTCTGCACATTGACCGAGGTTTCCTCGGCGGCGGCGGCCACCGCGCTCACCAGCGCACTGGATTGATCGGCGGTCGCCGACATCGATTGCGCCGTGCCCTGCATGGAATTGGCTGAAATCTGCAGGCCATCCAGCGCGGTGCGCACGGCGGCTTCGAATTCGACGATCCGGGTCTCCATGCGCGAGGCGCGTTCGGCCTTGGCGATGCGATCCTTGTCCTGATCGGCGTCCAGCGCCCGGGCCTTGATCATGCTCTCGCGGAAAACCTCCAGCGAATTCGCCATCGCGGCGATTTCATCGTGCTGGCTGCTGTGATAAATTTCCGATTGAAGGTCGCCGTCCGACAAAAGTCGCATCGAGCGCTGCAGACTGCCGATCCGCCGCAGGATATTGCGGCCGACATAGAGCCAGACAAACAATGCGGAGGCGATCAGGGTGAGCGCGCCGAGTGCCAGCATGACCTTGGTCGCCAGCGAAATCTCCTGGCGCGCATGCCAGGTCGCGGCGTCGGTTTCGGTTTGCACGCCGCCGACGAGTTGCTGCACGCTGATGCCAAGGCCGATATTGAGCTTGCCGGTTTCTTCGAGAACCACCTGGCCGTAGTCGTTGGCGTCGAGCTCCTTCTGGCGAATCTTGAAGACGCCGGTTTTGCCTTCACCGAGCGCCAGCAGCTTCAGCGCCGCGGCTCCTACCGTCGCGTTGTCGGAATTCTTGGGCAGCAGATCGAGGTTCGATTTGACACGCTCCTGGGTGATCTTGAATTCCTTCTGAATCGCTTCGAGGGCGTCGCTGCTGTTGGCCGAGAGCGCGGCGGTCATCTCGAAGGCCATCAGGTTGCCGCCGGCGATGACGGTGCCGAGCTGGTCAACCTCCTTTGCCGCCTGCGCGGCCTGATCCAGCGCGGGATTGGCGGAGCCCAGGGTAGCGCGGATCCGGGCCTGTGCGTCGGTCATCGCGGGGCGGGCGACGGCGGCGAAGGTGGATTGCGCGCTGCGCAGCGCATCATACAGCTTTTCATGCTCGGCTGCCGCTGCGAGCCGTTCGCGAGCCGCGGCACCCAGACTATTGATGGTGTCGTCGATGTTCTTGACGGTTTCGCCGAGGGCGGCGACGACCGTCTTGTCGGCGCCGAGTTCAATGACCTCGCCGAGCTTCTGTAGCGTGACCTCCTGGGTTTCCTTCATTTTCTTCGCGCGTTCGTTCAGCACCTCTTCGCTTTGGGAGGCCAGCAGCGGCGGCCCCTGACCGGCAAGGCTGGCGCTCTGGGCCGCCAATTGCAGGCTGGCCGCCAGACGCGGAATGTCCCGTCCGGTCAGATCGACCATGGTCCCGCCAAGACGCCCGAGCACCATGGCCGCGACGGCGCTGATGATGATCGCCATGCCGGCGATCACGGCAACGGCCGCGAACAGGCTGCCCCTGACGCCCCATTGCGGCCGCAAAAAGCCGGGGAGCCAGATTTTGCCGGGAGATTTGGCCAGGATTTTGCCAACGGATTTGTCGTTAGACCGTAACGCCATGATCGCCGCCTCGCCTTATCCCAGGTTGAATTGTTGGCGGCAGTATCGCGTTACACGGTTAACAAAATCGGGAAAATTTGCAGGATTGACGCGATTTCAGAGCGATTTTCAGCAAGAGCGCCCCGCACCGGGCGTGAAAACAAAAAGGCCGGCACGAATGCCGGCCTTTCCGTGCGTTTGTTCAGACGTGGATCAATACCGGGCGAGGGCCGAGTTACCCCAGTTGAAACGGTAGTTGATGCCGGCCTTGACGGTGTGCTCGGAGTCGGTGAACCGGGTGCCGACAATGTCGGCGGGACCGGTCAGGAAAGTCGAGCTGCCGAAATTGTAGTACTGGTATTCGAGCTTGGCGGACCAGCTCGGCGCGAACATGTATTCGAGGCCGGCGCCGACCGTGTAACCATCCTTGTGGTTGTTGTCGGTGGTGAAGGCGGCCGGTGCACCGGCAGCCACGACGCTGATGTTGTCGTTATCCTTCCAGGCATAACCGCCCTTGGCGTAGAGCAAGGTCGGGCCGAAGGAGTAGCCGAGCCGACCGGTGACGGATCCGAGCTGGTCGCTGTTGGTGGACACGACCGTTCCGGCCGGAAACACCACGCCGGAGCTGCCGTTGGCAAGCCAGCTGTATTCGGCCTCGATGCCGATCACCACGTTGTTGCCGAACTGATAGTCGGCGCCGCCCTGGATACCGCCGAGGAAACGGCCGTCGCTGCCGGACAGGCTGTTATCGCCTGCGAACGCGCCGCCGACATGACCGCCGATGTAGAAGCCGGTCCAGTTGTAGATCGGTGTCACATAGGCCGGAGCCTTGGTGTAAGGAGCTGAGCGAGCCGGCAGATCGGCTGCGAGTGCTGGCATGGTCGCGCCGAGAGCGACGAACGCCACAGTACCGAGTAGAAATTTCTTCATTTTGTTCTCCAGAGATTATTTCAGAAGGCCCACGTCTTGGGTCCGTTCATGGCGCGCATTTAGACGGCTTTTGCGCAAAATGCTGTCACCCATGGGTCACACCGAGAAGGTTCCCTAACCCATTGGAGATCAAGTATTTTTGATGCCTAATGAAGTCTTGATCAAACCTAAATGATGCCTTAATTTCTCGCGTGCTGCGCGTGCAACGGGCGTCGTTTTGCGACGCCCGTTTCCATTCAAAAAGACGCCGTTGACGCCTCAGAAAACCGACGCGATCGATGTGCTTTACGGAAATGTCGAACAAGCTCCCTGACGCGACATAAAAATACGCATCGGCCCCGCGATTGGGGCGATGGCGTTTGCGATCTGCGGAACCCTGTCTTTTGCGCGGACGGTGGTGCTGCCAGCAGGATCGAACTGTCGGCCTCTCCATTACCAACACCACTGAGCTGCGGCAGCATGCCCCGATACGAGATCGCTTGGGCGACTCCAGCTTCTCCCTTCTTCATGACATCGACAGTTCGATCGTCGACGAACTAAGTCTGCGGGATTTTCGATATGAGTCGGCAGCGTTACGAACCAGCGGAGACAATCATGAAGTACTCGGAAGTCCTGCGGTCCACCGGAATGTTCAGCCGACGATCGGTCATCGGAACATTCGGCGCGGTGATGGCGATCGTCAACTTTTCGCCTTCGGCCGTTTCTTGGGCCGCTTCACCAACACCATCGGAACAAAATCAGGGAGCAATGAACATGAGCAAATATGCAATGGACAAGAAGACAGTGAGCGATGTCGTCAGCGGCGGCGGCCTGCTGGTGGTAGCGCAATGGGAGGCCAGGGAAGGACTTGCCGACAAGGTCGCCGCCATCCTCGACCGCTTCCTGCCCGAGGCGCAAAACGACCCCGGCGCAAAGCTGTTTCTCATCGGCCGTGGCAAGGAGAACCCGGCGCAGTTTCTGTTCTATGAACTGTTTCGGGACGAGGCCGCTCTCAAGGCGCATCAGGAAAGCGCGTATTTCAAGACCTACATTGCCGAGCAGGCGTTGCCGCTTCTCGCCAAGCGCGAACGCGCCCAATACGCATTGCTATAAGCTCACGCTCTCCGCGGGCTGGTGCGTTCGCCCCGAGGGCAAACAAGTGTTTCGTGCGCTGCGACGCGGCGCACGATACGGGTGTTATTTCATCTCGCCTGAGCCGGGGGCGGCTCCGCAAATCGTTAGCAGCACCTCTCACGAACTCGCTTCGCCCCGCAACGTTTCGGCGACGCACGCGTGACTGCGGCATGGTTGGTGAGTGAAGCAGCCTCGACTTCTGACTGGCAGGCTGAGTTGGATCACTGCCACGCGCTTTGCGAACAAATGGCGGCGCGCCGCTGCGTCCGGGTTGAACGGTGTGCGTTGCGACATGGTGCGCGCTAGGCGCAAAGCGCGTCAAATCCGTTTGGAACGATCGCCATACGCCGACTGACATTAACAGTTGGAGCGGCACCCCTGCGCGTTAAGCTAACTGCGTAACGTTACTGGAGGGAGCAAGAAGCGCGGCTGGCCTGAAAGGCGTAGGGTTTGCACATGGCTCTGCAATTTCACCACAGCCTTGAGCGTTTAGAAATATGGAGCGCGGCCGCCGATGGCTTCTCGTTCGTGATAAGCCATGAGAGCCGGGCCGGTGCGGGCTTTCACGGGCGGCCCGGCTTCATGGCAACTTGGCGACCGCTCTATAAGAACAATTTCGCGATCAGGATCGCAGGTGCGCCCTTCGAGACATTTGCCGATGCCGAGCAAGCCTGCAACGCCACGCTAAAGCATCTAACGGAACGAGAGGACGCGAGGCCATAAGGCTTTTCGCGCGCAAGCATGCTTTCCGCCGGGGCGGCTGACCCAAAAGTGTTCGCGGCGGGATGGGTCGATTTGCTGGCAATGCACTCGCCCACGCTAGGCAGAACAGCCGCTGCGTACGGTCCGCGTACCGTCGATTTATTTCGATCGATCAACCTGGGTCGGCCCCTTGCGCGCAAGCCGCTCCACGTTCCGAAACCTCTTTGTCCTGTCGATCATCTTGTTTTGCGGGTATGATTTTGAAGTTAGCGGGCAGAACAGTTATGCGCTTGGAAGCGGTATGAAACGTTGGACCACAAGTGCCGTCGCATCCTTGCTGGCGGCCTTTCCTGGCATTGCGAGCGCGCAGGTGAACTGCGAAGCGATACCCAAGGGACCGGCGCGCACCGATTGCTACCTCGGCGCAAGTCAGTTCTATCGTGGACAATCCGATCTTGCCGCTGCCAAGGCACGTGAGCAAGCAGACGCGGCGTGGTATCGGGCAATTACGGGAACAGACCCTCCGAAACGCAAACCACATCGGCGGCGATAACAGCTGAGACTGTCGCCGCGCGACGCGGAGGCTCGGTCGTGCGTCGGTCTATCGAGCGCTCGCGGAGTAATGGGTCCGCGAGCGCTGCCAGCAAGCATGCTTTTATTCGCATTGACCGGGGAGGGAAAATCTCCAGTTGGGACCGACTATTTTCCGATAGGCGCGACAATCGGACGCAATACCAAGGATCAAATGCACGGCCCCGCCATTGTGAGAGTTCAGCGGGGGGTGACGGGGCCGTGCACGGGCCGCCTCTTCGGGGGCGCGGCCGTTCGAAACCATCGTTACGAAAAGTTCTTGATCGGTTCGAAATTCAGGATCGCAGGGTTCGCCCTCGCGGACGCTTGTCGCCCGCTTGCGTTAAGGGCAGCAACGTCGTTGCGCGCAATGCTGCCGCACGCACCTTCAGCGAGCCGCAATCTTGTCAGGGTGATGAACTGTTCGGGGTCAAGGGCCATGGGTCCGCGCCTACACCAAAGGCTGGCCGTAAAGCCAGCACATGCGCCCCAGATGCCCGACTCTCAAGATAAGCCAACTTGGTTAACGGCCGGTTAAGGCCCTTAGACCAGAGAACATTCACCGGTGCACGATGAGCGCAAACCCGGATGCACCTTGGAGGTGGCATGACAGATTGAACCGCGAGCAGCGAAAGCCGTTGGGACGGCGCTACTGGCTTCAATCGTCGCTTAGCATCAGTCGCAAATGGATGTCCGTGCTGGCAATGGTGCCGTGATCCAGCGTGATGACGGCTATGTCCACGACGTGCAGCGATTTGGGAGGGTCGTAAAAATATTTCACATGCCAGATGGAGCCAAGGTCCGGCGTGACGATGAAATCGCCGGAGCGAAGCGCCCCGGTGATCAGTTTGACTGCCTCGCGGTTTTTCAGCGGCGAACACAACAGGGCGTCGATCAGGGCGGCCAGCGATAGGCCATCGTTGAGCAAGACCCGTGCGATGTTGTCGCCATAGGCCTGCCTTAGGACGTTGACAATCGCGGCGACAATAGTCGGGTCGCGCATCCCTGCCTCTCCGAGGCTCTAGCCCGAGACCCTCCGTCAAGATTGTACAACCTCGCGGCCTGAACAAAAGCGGCCAAAAGTCAATGCCGAGCCGCTAATGTCGTTGGCAACAACTCGACGGGCGTGCCGTGACAGCCAACCAAACTAACGCGACGCGCGGGAGGCAGGATTAGCTGTTGGCCTGTTGCCGCGAAACCCTGCCACCGCGCACGGTCCGCGTCATTCCAGGAACTTGGGCAGCGTCACTACTTGCCCGTCGGTTAACTCATCTTGCTCCAAGCTTGACGGATCGGCTGCTGCTCGTTTTCTTTGAAGCGCGACGCCAACTAACCCGACGAACACGAGCAGAGCGCCGCCGATCATAAGCCAGTGTGGGAATTGCATATTTGCTTCCTCACCTCGCGACGGATTTCCTCGGGCCCAGACTACGGGTCCCCGGATAGATTAGACACCGAGAGGCGGTTGGGGCTCGTTGATACCAATCAATTGTGCGGCACTTCTTGGACGCACCGTATTCGGTGCGACCTAATACGACCGTGAGGAGGATATCGTTACCCAGATCCTAATCATCGTCAGTTGCCTGGGCGGGGCCAGGTGCCGCGATATCAACACAGGAATTTACGAGCACAGAGCGTTGCGACGCAGCAAGACTGGCACTGATTGATTACGCCAAGGCCCGTGGCGCCGACGAGACGCTTCGGGGCGTTTGCACGCAAAAAAAACGAGGCGGTTGATTGATATCGCCACGGTTAACGCTTTGCGTCGAAGTCTTACCCTGATTTTACGCGATCGTCCGGGTATGAAGCGTATGACGGACCATAGTTCCGTCACCGATTTGCTTGAAGCTTCAAACGTCTAGGAGGCGGGATATGGACAGACTCCGTGAACCGAGAGAAGCCGTTCAGGGATTTGCTTCGGGCAGCTAGCATATTAGGCGGCGATGGCCGTCGCCTGCGCGTTATTGTTGAAAAACTGGTCGAGAAAGCCTGGCGAGCCGATCAACAGGCAATCCGTGAGGTTATCGACAGGCTGGACGGAAAGCCCGCGCAGGCCATCGAACGAGGCGATGCCCCAATCATTGTTCGGCTTTATTAGACCGCAAATCGCGCACAGATTATCAAATGATTTCAATTAATTGAATGGTGCTGCCAGACAGGATTGAACTGTCGACCTCTCCATTACCAATGGAGTGCTCTACCACTGAGCTACGGCAGCATGCCCCCCGAGAATCGGCCAAAAAGGCCCCGACAAGGCGCGCCGATCCTTGCCACAAGGCCCCCACCGGCGCAAGCGCGAGCCAGCGGGGATGCCATCGAAAGCGCTACAATCAGCGCAGGGCGCGCCGCCCGGGCCGGCTTCAAGAGGCTCCGCTGCAGGCCGATCCGGTTCCCCATTTCCTCGCCCAGTGCCGCCAGCACCTCGATCGGCCGGACCATCACCTCGAATTCGACCATTTCGCCGGCAGGGATGCCAGTGTCAGATTTTCGTCCATCGCACGGGTCTCCGGCTGATATGACACTCTTCCGCGAGCGCATTCGAACGGGTCGACCATGAAGGACGGCAAGGATAAACGCGAGGCGCCATCCGCAAGGCCGGCGAAGGATCTGCGCCAGGATCGGCTGAAACGGGCGTTACGCGAAAACCTCAAGCGGCGAAAATCGCAAGCCAGGGGGCGAGACGATTTCACGACCGCGTCTTCTGCTGCTGATGACATCGCACCACATGAAGGCAGCGAGGAAAACCCGGGCAAATAGCCGGTTGGCTCGCCGCGGAATATCCCCGATCATTTGATTTTGTTGAAGGAAGAAGGATGGAAATGGCGGCAGAGACCCCGGCGCAGAGCAAGGCAGAAGAGCGTGCTGCGGCAGCGTCAGTGTTTCCGCGCCTTGAGCAGACCTTCCCCGTACTGACCGCGCATGAGATCGCGCGCATGCGCCGTTTCGGCGAGCCCCGCCATTACAGGGACGGCGAAAGGCTGTTCGAGACCGGCAAGCCGGGACCGGGAATGTTCGTCCTGCTCTCCGGCCATGTTGCGATTACCCAGCGCGATGGCCTCGGCCACGTCACGCCGATCATCGATCAGGGACCGGGTCAGTTTCTGGCCGAAATCGGCCAGCTCTCGGGCCGCGTCGCGCTGGTCGATGGCCATGCCGAGGGCGACGTCGAGACGCTGCTGATTCCGCCGGAGCGGCTTCGCGCGCTGCTGGTGGCGGAAGCCGATCTCGGCGAGCGCATCATGCGCGCCTTGATCCTGCGCCGGGTCAGTCTCATTCGGGGCGGCGCCGGCGGCCCGGTGCTGATCGGACCCTCGAATTCGCGCGGCGTGATTCGCCTGCAGGGATTTCTCACCCGCAACGGCTATCCGCATCATCTGCTCGATCCGGCCAGCGATGACGATGCCAACGAACTGATTGCGCGTTATTCGCCGTCGCCGACCGACTGGCCGCTGGTGGTGGTCACCGACGGTACCGTGTTGCGCAATCCTGGCGAAACCGAACTGGCGCGCGCCATGGGCATGATACGCGCCGTCGCCAAGGACAAGGTGTACGATGTTGCCGTCGTCGGCAGCGGTCCGGCCGGGTTGTCGACCGCGGTCTATGCGGCCTCTGAAGGGCTCAGCGTTGCGGTGTGCGACGCCCGCGCATTCGGAGGACAGGCCGGCGCCAGCGCGCGGATCGAGAATTATCTGGGCTTTCCGACCGGGATTTCCGGACAGGCCTTGACCGCGCGCGCCTTCAACCAGGCGCAGAAATTCGGCGCCGAGATGATGATCCCGGTGACGGTGAAGTCGCTCGATTGTTCGCGCGACGACGGCGCGTTCGGCTTGAAGCTCGAGGATGGCGACGTGCTGCGGGCGCGGTCGATCGTGGTCGCGAGCGGCGCGCGCTACCGACGCCCCGAGATTGAAAACCTCGCCGATTTCGAAGGCCGCGGGGTCTGGTACTGGGCCTCGCCGATCGAGGCGCGGCTCTGTGCCGCACAGGAGGTCGTGCTGGTCGGCGGCGGCAATTCCGCCGGGCAGGCCGCGGTGTTTCTGTCGGATCACGCCCGCAAGGTTCACATGGTGATCCGCGGCGGCGGCCTTGGCGCCAGCATGTCGCGCTATCTGATCGAGCGCATCGAGGCCGCGCCGAATATCGAACTGGTGTTCAACACCGAAGTGGTCGCACTCGAAGGCACCGAAGACGCATCGCTGGAGCGGGTGCGCTGGCGCAGCCGGCTGTCCGGCGAGGACAGCACCACCGACATCCGCAACCTGTTCCTGTTCGTCGGCGCCGATCCTGCCACCGGCTGGCTCGAGGGCTGCGGCGTCATGGTCGATCGCGGCGGCTTTGTGGTGACCGGCGCGCAGTGCAGGAAGAACCAAGGGCCGCTGGTCTCGGCGCTGGAAACCTCGGTGCCGGGCGTGTTCGCCGTCGGCGACGTTCGTTCGGGATCGGTCAAGCGGGTCGGCGGCGCGATCGGCGAGGGCGCGCAGGTGGTAGCGGCCCTGCATGATTTTCTCGGCGACACCGCAAAACCGGCGCTTTGAGCAAGGCGGGCCGATCCCTTACCCGCGCGTCCCTCTATCTTTTGATCACCATCGAATGCAGCCTGGGAATCTTGTCGATATTCATGTGACCGACATTGGCATCCGGGACGTAGTAATTCGTCAGTTCGCCGTGGAAACCCGGACCGCGCGTGACCTTGGCTTCTGCACTCTTGTAGAGGTTCAGGACGCGGGCCACGTTGGCGCTTGCCGCATGGGGATAGGTTCCGTCGAAGGGAATGATCAAGGCAACGGGCACGCCCATTTCACCGAGATATTGTCCCATGTCCATCACGGCGTCGGCGCCAGGAATGACCGACAAGCACGATAGGTCCACGATGCCCGGCCTTGTAGTTGGCGGCAATCTCGCGCGCAGTCTCTTGCCAGCTGGCATAACTGGCCACGGTGGCGGACATGCCGGCCCCGCGGAGTTCAGCGGCAAGGCTGTCCATGCCCAGGGAAAACACGTTCATGAAGCCGCGCATCAAATAGACTTGCGGCGCGGCCGCCGCTTGGCTAACCGCACCAAAGCAGCTGCCGACACTTATCAGCGCAGTGATCATCACCGCGGCGAAAAAACCCCTTCTGAACATGATGAAAATTCCTGGGAAAAACCTGAGCGGAAACACCTGGGTGAAAAAACCTGAACGGAAGCGGATTATCTGATTGTAGCAATAGCAGGCGCGCGGGTTCGGGCAACACGGATCGTTGGCGAGACAATGTCGAGGCACCTGATTCCGAACGGATGTCGCGGATTTGCCACAGGCCCAAGCTCGCCAGGATTTTCTCGAGCGCCCGCTCTGCGCATGGCGCAGGGTACCTTCGATGCCGGTTTTGTGAACAGCCGCAAACTTGCTAGGCTTCGGCGTGATTTCGAGGCGACATTGACATTGGAGTTAGGGAGAAATGATCGGGCGACGACATGTCTTTCATATCGGTGGGTATGATCCGATAAATCCCGAAAGTCAGTTCGAACGGTTTCGCCGATCGCTTTCGAGCTTCGAGCGGACCTGGAACGTCTCGTCGCAAACCTCGGCGATAACGGATACGTCGAAAGTGAGCGCTTGCTGGGACGCGGAAGCCTGGGGGCCGAACTGGAAGACCCGGATGACGTTCGAAATGCTGCGCTGGGACGACCTCATTCTGCGTGATTCCCAAAGAGGAATGTTGTCGCGTCTCGGCCAGTCCGCGCGCTCGTTATTCAACTTTGCCGTAACCGGGACTTTGTTCCGGTACGTTTACGCCAACTGGAAATACGCCGTTTTCTTTCTCTTTCCGTATCTCTACGTCGCGCTGTTTTTGCTTGTCGGCGGGGGGGTCGCCTATGTCGTGACCCGGCTGGTGGGTTTGACCGGTGCATATGCGGCGATTTCAGGCATTTGCATTGCGGTGGCGACTTTCCTGGCGTTAATGCGCTGGCTCGGCCCGCGCCGCAGGATCAATCACGTTCTGGATGACGCGATTTTTTCCCGGGAATTTCTCTACGGTCAGCGGCCGGAAGTGGAGAAGCGGATCGACGATTTCGCCAGCAAGATTGTCGAACGGGCCCGCAAGGCCGATGTTGATGAAATCCTGGTTGTCGGTCATTCGCTCGGCGCGGCACTGACCTTGGCAGCGGTCGCGCGTGGCTTGAAACAGGATCCGCAACTCGCCAAACATGGCCCGGCATTGTGCGTTCTCACCGTCGGTGCCACGATTCCGAAATTCGCCCTGCATCCGCAAGGCGATCAAATTCGACGGGCGACGCAAGCCGTTGCCGGCGAATTGTCGATTCACTGGACAGAATACCAGGCGCGCGACGACGTGGTCAGTTTCTACCGGTTTGACCCGGTGACCCTCAAGCGGGTCGGCCGCGACGGCTCGGACGGGCGGCCGAAAATCCGTCGTGTCCAGATCCACTCCATGATGGATCCGGAATCCTTCAGCCGTAACAAACATGATTACATGCGAATGCACTATCAGTTCCTGATGGGCAATGGCCAGCGGGCGCCTTACGATTACTGCATGATTATTTGCGGCCCGCTGGACTTCGATGACATCACGGCGGTCGAAGGCGGCGTCGATCGATTTCAGGCCGATGGTTCGGTTACAAGCCGGATAGCTGCCTGAGATCGACCGCCGCGCAGCGGCTACCGCGAATTGGCCGGAGCCATGCGACGAGGATGACTTTCGGTCCGCCGGGTCGTGGAGCTTCGCAATACACTTGGGCGCGTGTCGCTTGGGCGCGTGTTGGCGAAGATCGCACGCGCCAGCGCCCGCCCGATGCAATCGTATCCCTCCGCCGAATTGTGCAATCCGTCAAAGGACACAAGCGCGCCCTGCGATACGCCGGCGTCAACGGAATTGCGCATCAGCGCGAACCGGGAAAACAGGCCGACGTTTTCCTGTTGCGCCACGTCGCTGACAATGGCCTGCATTTTGGAATAGTAGGAAGACGCCAGCACCATCGGCGAGAATTGCAGGTCCATCAGGATCACATCGGCGCCATTTGCCTTTAGCGCGCGGACGCCCTGAACCACCTTGTTGCCGAGCTGGTCGTCGGGATGACCGCCCCAGGCAACGTCATTTGTGCCCAACTGCCACACCACGAGATCCGGCCTGAACGAAAAGACGTCGCGTTCGAAGCGCGCCAGGTTGTCAGGAATCGTGTCGCCGACACGGCCGCTGTTGACGACGTCAATCCTGGCGTTCGGCTGCAGTCTCGAGAGTTCCCGTCGCATGACCTCGGGATAGGTGGCGTCCGAACTAAGGACCCAAAGCCCCACCGTCGATGAAGAGCCGATTGCAACAATCCTGAGCGGCTCGCCGGATTTGAAGCGAGCCTCCGCATGGGGCAATCGGGCTCCGAGCGACAGGTTCGAATTTGCCGCGAGGCAGGTTTCGGCGGTGGACGTGTCAGTCGCGAATTGAGCGCGAGCCGTCTCCGGGGAACTGGCAAGTGAACTGGCAAGTATTGCCGCACCGATGCAGGCTGTTCTCGCGGCCTGCCATACGCTATCCTGGACCAGCCTCCAACGGCTGCAGAAAAAACCCGGAATACGGTCGCTCGAATAGCCTCGGTCCCTGTTCATGAACATTGTCTTGTGAACATTGTCGCTGGACGCCCGCTGTCGATTTCTGCAATGAGGGCTGTTCGGCCGATGGATGCTCGCATGGCTCAGGCAATCCTAACATGTCGCGACAGTGTCGACGAGCAAAATGGACCGTGATCGCCGATAGTCCGAACCAGCACCGTGATGAGATCAGCCTCTTGTTCGTTGGGACGATGAAATCGATGTCGCGAAAGAACATGACGCGGCGAGCGCGCCCGCGATGACGCCTGGCTTCTGCAAGTTCGCGTTCGTCATGCTGGCCATCGGCTGGTATCTCATCCGCTACAAATACGCGAGGCGTTCAAATCGCACGCCGGTTCTGCGCAGCGCCCGAGGTCCGCGCGAAACCGCGCTGCTCGCCATATCGCTGACCGGCCTTGGCGTGATCCCTCTCTTCTATGTCGCGACCGGCATCCCTCATTTCGCAGCTTATGCGCCATCGCTCGTTCAGGGTTGGTTGGGTCTTTTGTTCGCGATCGTTTCGCTGCTGATGTTTCAGCTGACGCATCGGGCGCTCGGCCGCAACTGGTCGGTCAGCCTCGATGTGCGGCAGGACCATCGGTTAGTGACCGACGGCGTATATCGCAGGGTTCGACACCCCATGTATTCGGCATTCTGGCTCTGGGCGCTGGCTCAAGCGCTGCTCTTGCCAAATTGGGTGGCGGGTTTCTCCGGCATGATCGGATTCGGGATCCTGTTTTTTGGCCGAATCGCCAGGGAAGAACGGTTGATGCTGGAAACCTTCGGCGAGCCCTATCGCGAATATATGTCGCGAACCTACCGCATCATACCGATGATCTACTAAGGCCCGGCTTCAATCGGACGGAAACTGGGGCCGTGATCCGGAAGAGTGGATACCGGTTTTCCGAAAAGATCGTGCCCAAACAAAAAGATAGAGCGCGAGGTCGATTCAATCAGCGCGCTTCGCGTGCCATTTTGGCAACATCCGGCAAAGAAAAGCTTTTCGAGGGGTTTGTGGGCCGACTCTTAATTGCTTGGCGGCGCCTATCGGGTTATTTGTAGTCTCAGTTGGGTCACTAACATTGTAGGGGATTCTCATGCTGAAATTCGTGATCATTGGAACTGGGTTGATTGCTATGGTCGGTGTTGCCGCTGCCGCGGATCTTCCCCGTCCGCAGCCGGTTTATCAGGAAGCCCCGGTCGGCAAGGCGCCGATTGGCAAGGGCCCGATTGGTAAGGGTCCGATTGGCAAGGGTCCGGTTGGCCCGCCGATCGTCACCAAGGGCTAAGCTGTAAGTCGCTGCAGACGGCAGGTGTGCGGCCAGCCGTCTTTTGGCGACGTCAGCCTTGGTTGATGGACCGCGAGCGTTCAGATTTTTCGCGGCCTGTTCCGGTGAGGGTTTGATGACAATAGCGAATCGGCAAAGATTCGGTCAGCGATTTGTGCTGGGGATCTGCGTTCTGGCGACCTCCGTTGGTTTTGGAATCGGAGGCGCCTCTGCGCAGCAAGTCGCAGTGCAGACGGATCAACCGGATTCCCGCTCTGCGGATTCCCGTCCGCAGAGGTCGGCCAATCGGTCTAACGCGTTGGCGGCTGTTTCGCCAACCGCTCCCGCATCGACGGCGGCTGCCAAGCCGGTTCGGCGGTCTCCATCCGCGGCTTCCACCAAGGGGCCGTATTACGTCGATTTTCGCGCTCGCACCGCTGCGACTTATGGCCATGCGTTTGTCTGGTTCGGCAGGACCGGTGAAAAACAGGTCGAGGTTGCCGGCCTGCACCCGGCCGGCGATGAAGGTCCATACATGTTGGGCCATCTGACATTTGTTCCCTCTGAGACGGGGGCCAGTTATGGCGACCTCGACGTTCAATATCTGACGGCGAGTTATCGCGTTTATTTGAGTGAACAGGATGCCCGGAAGGTTTTCGCTTACATCAAGCACCTTCAGGCCACCTCTCCGCTATGGAACGCTGAAACCACCAATTGCACATTTTTCATTGGCGAGATCGCGTCCTTCATGGGTTTGAAGGTGCCATTCCATCTGCAGAAGCCTGAGGCTTACGTCAACGAGCTCAGGGATATGAATGGCGGGCGCCAGAGGGCGCAACTGGAGCAATAGCGTCCGGCCTTCGTTCGGCGGTCTTCGCAGCCGAACGGGAGCAGCCCATTGTTCGCCGTCGAGCCATCTCACTTTCAAATGTCACCTTCAGCGGTGGCGTGAAGGTGCTTCATTCCAGCATCGTCACGGAATTCGCCTGCGATCGCACGATTGTTGCGGTCGCAGATGCGCAATCCCTATGCCTGCATTGTGGCCTCCGGCGCAGCCGCAAGCACGAATGGCCGCCATCGCCGTCGGCGCATATGGCCATTTTCCGTCGGGAGTTGTAGCATCCACCCTGTTCTAACAGGGGGAGCGCGTCATGATGCTGGGTCTGAGCCTGTCGACATTCACCATGCTGCACGTGATCATAAGCCTGGTCGGTATCGTTTCCGGCCTCGTTGTCCTGTCCGGACTGCTCGGCTCCAACCGGATGCCGGGCTGGACCGCGCTGTTTCTTCTCACAACGATCCTGACCAGCGTCACCGGTTTCGGGTTTCCATTCACCACGCTGTTGCCGTCGCATATGATCGGCATTCTGTCGCTGGTGCTGCTGGCGATCGCATGTATTGCGCTCTACGGCATGAAGCTTTCCGGCGCGTGGCGCTGGATCTATGCGGTGACCGCGATGATCGCGCTTTATCTCAACATCTTCGTGCTGATCATCCAGAGCTTCCTTAAAATTCCGACCTTGACCGCGCTGGCGCCGGGCAACCCGCCATCCGGACCGGCGTTCGCCGTGGTCCAGGGCCTTGTGCTGCTGTTTTTTGTCCTCGTGATCATCGGTACCGTGAGACGATTCCGGCCGGCATGAGGTTCCTTGGTGAAAGTCATCCTGTTCGGTGCAACCGGAATGGTCGGGCAGGGTGTCTTGCGCGAATGCCTGCTCGATCCCGGGATCGAAAGCGTGCTCGCGGTCGGGCGCAGCGCGACCGGACAAGCTAACCCCAAGCTGCACGAAATCGTGCACGACAATTTCCTCGATTTCGCTGCAATCGAATCCGAACTCACCGGCTTCGATGCCTGTTTTTTCTGTCTCGGCGTCTCCTCGGTCGGCATGAGCGAGGACCGCTACCGGCATCTGACCTACGACATCACCCTTGCCGCGGCGACGGCGCTTTCGAAGCTCAATCCGGGCATGGTGTTCGTCTATGTCACCGGACGCGGCACCGACTCCACCGAGCACGGCTCGCTGATGTGGGCGCGGGTCAAGGGCAAGACCGAGAACGATCTGCTCAAGTTGCCGTTCAAGGCGGCCTACATGTTTCGCCCCGCCGGGATCCAGCCGCTGCACGGCATCAAGTCGAAGACCGCCTGGTATCAGGCGGCTTATGTCGTGGCCGCACCGATATTGACCTTGCTCAACCGCGTGGCGCCGAAATATGTGACCACCACCGAGCAGGTCGGCCGCGCCATGATCAAGGTCGCGCGCGACGGTTATCCGAAGCCGGTGCTGGAAAGCGAAGACATCGCCGCCGTTTAGCTGTCATTCCGGGTTCACGCTTGCGCGAACGCCGGAATGACGGTCGAAACCCATCAAATAGCCGCAAATTTCACGCTTTTGCCATACCGGCAGCATCGTCTTATACTTTGTGCGCAGCAAAAAGCAGGTTTCGACATGGATCGGATTCGCATCGTCGGCGGCAGCAAGCTCAACGGCACCATTCCGATCTCCGGCGCGAAGAATGCGGCGCTGCCGCTGATGATCGCGGGCCTGCTCACCGATCAGACGCTTGTTCTCGACAATGTGCCGCGGCTTGCCGACGTCGCCCAACTGCAGCGCATTCTCGGCAATCACGGCGTTGACATCATGTCGGCCGGCAAGCGGCCCGGCGATCATGAATATCAGGGCCAGACCCTGCACATCTCGGCCGCCAACATCATCGATACCACCGCGCCTTATGATTTGGTGTCGCGGATGCGCGCCAGTTTCTGGGTGATCGCGCCGCTATTGGCGCGGATGCATGAGGCCAAGGTCTCGCTGCCTGGCGGCTGCGCCATCGGCACCCGGCCGGTCGACCTGCTGATCATGGCGCTGGAGAAGCTCGGCGCCGAGATCGCCATCGACGGCGGCTATGTGATCGCCAGGGCGCCCGGCGGCCTGAAGGGCGCCGACATCGACTTTCCCAAGGTAACGGTGAGCGGCACCCACGTTGCATTGATGGCAGCGACCCTCGCCAGGGGCACCACGGTCATCACCAACGCCGCCTGCGAGCCGGAAATTCTCGATGTCGCCGACTGCCTCAACAAGATGGGCGCCCGCGTCACCGGCGCAGGCACCACGCGCATCGTGGTCGAGGGCGTCGGCAAGCTTCAGGGCGCACGGCACACCGTGCTGCCCGACCGAATCGAGACCGGCACCTATGCGATGGCGGTGGCGATGACCGGCGGCGACGTGCAACTCGCCGGCGCGCGGCCGGAACTGCTGCAATCGGCGCTCGACGTCCTGACGCAGGCCGGCGCCATGATCACCGTCAACAATGCAGGCATCCGGGTGGCCCGCAACGGCGCCGGAATCAAGCCGGTGACGGTGTCGACCGCGCCGTTTCCGGGCTTTCCCACCGATCTGCAGGCGCAGCTGATGGCGCTGATGGCCTGCGCCGGGGGCTCCTCGCATATTACCGAGACGATTTTCGAAAATCGCTTCATGCATGTACAGGAACTGGCGCGGTTCGGCGCCCGGATTTCGCTCGACGGCGAAACCGCTACCATCGACGGCATCGCCAGACTGCGCGGTGCGCCGGTCATGGCGACCGATCTGCGCGCGTCGGTGTCGCTGGTGATCGCGGGCCTTGCCGCCGAAGGCGAGACCATGGTCAACCGCGTCTATCATCTTGACCGCGGGTTCGAGCGGCTCGAGGAAAAGCTGTCGGCCTGCGGCGCTTCGATCGAGCGCATCAGCGACTGAATTTTGAGCGCTTATTCCGCAACAGCGCATCCCGCTGTGCGGACAGAACGCGCCGGACTCACAGGTGTTAGCGGTGGCGGCCCAACTCAAACTGATTGCGCTCGATGCCGATGATCTTGCCGTCATTTCCGCGCATGTGCAGGACGCCCGCGTGCAAACCGGCGATATCATCTGGCGGCAGGGCGAAAAGCGGCTGGTGGTCGGCATGAACCGGCTGGATTGGGAGCAGACGCTGACGGGAGAAACCGCCCCGCGCCGCCTGATCGCGGCGCTGCGCTTTGACCGTGTGCTGGCGTGCAAGTCGCGCGACATCGATCTGGAGACGCCGGAAGCAGCATTGGAACTGCTCGGGATCGAGTTTCATCCCGGCGAGCCGCCCGGCGGCAGCGCGGTGCTGATGTTCAGCCAGGGCGGCGCGCTCCGACTGGACGTCGAATGTCTCGAATGCGAGCTGGCCGACCTCGGCGCCGACGATCTCGGGACCTCCGAAGGCGCCCAGCCCTCCGGGCAGGACGCCTGATCGGAAGACCCGCCTGCCACCATTAACTTAATCCCCGCGCTGCAGGGTTGACGGCGATTTGTCGCCGCGCCATTGAGCAGTAGGCGGCCTTGCATTGAGGCCCGCCGCCGGAAAGCCACCATGCCTGTTCGGTTAGACAGAAGCAGCGCCGATTTCGCCGAGCGATTCGCTGGATTTCTCGCCATGAAACGCGAGGTGTCCGCCGATATCGAAAGTGCTGCCCGCGTCATCGTCGACGATGTGGCCGAGCGCGGCGATGCGGCGCTGATCGAGGCGACGCGCAGGTTCGACCGCCTCGATCTCGACGCCGGCGGCTTGCGCATTACCGCGGCCGAAATCGACGCCGCCGTGCGGGCCTGCGACCCGCCGACGCTCGATGCGCTTCGATTCGCGCGCGACCGGATCGAGCTTTTTCACCGGCGGCAATTGCCCAAAGATGATCGTTTCACCGATGCGCTGGGCGTCGAACTCGGCTGGCGCTGGAGCGCGATCGAAGCGGTCGGGCTGTATGTGCCGGGCGGAACCGCGGCCTATCCGTCCTCGGTGCTGATGAATGCGGTGCCGGCCAGGGTTGCAGGCGTCGCGCGGGTGGTGATGGTGGTGCCGTCACCCGACGGCAAGCTCAATCCGCTGGTGCTGGCGGCCGCCCATCTCGGCGGCGTGTCGGAGATTTACCGCGTCGGCGGCGCGCAGGCGGTGGCGGCGCTGGCCTATGGCACGGCGACCATCGCGCCGGTGGCCAAGATTGTCGGCCCCGGCAATGCCTATGTCGCCGCCGCCAAGCGGCTGGTGTTCGGCAAGGTCGGCATCGACATGATCGCCGGCCCGTCGGAAGTGCTTGTGATCGCCGACCGCACCGGCAATGCCGGCTGGATCGCGGCCGATCTGCTGGCGCAGGCCGAGCACGACGTCAATGCGCAGTCGATCCTGATCACCGACAATGCGCCGCTCGCGGATGACGTCGAACGTGCCGTGCAATCCCAGTTGAGCACGCTGCCGCGCGCGGAGATCGCGCGGGCCTCGTGGGACGAATTCGGCGCGATCATCCTGGTGAAGAATCTCGACGAAGCGGCGGCGCTGGCGAATGCGATCGCCGCCGAGCATCTGGAAATCATGACCTCGGATCCGGAAGCGCTGGCGGCCCAAATCCGCAATGCCGGGGCGATCTTCCTTGGGCCCCATACGCCGGAGGCGATCGGCGACTATGTCGGCGGCTCCAACCATGTGCTGCCGACGGCGCGCTCGGCGCGGTTCTCGTCTGGTCTGGGCGTGCTTGACTTCATGAAGCGAACCTCGATCCTCAAATGCGGGCCGGACCAGTTGCGCGCATTGGGACCGGCGGCGATGACGCTGGGCAAGGCCGAAGGCCTCGATGCCCATGCGCGTTCGGTCGGACTGCGCCTCAACCTGTCATGACCAAACCGCCGCCAGACGAAGATTTGCACAACCGCATCGTCGCGGTGACGCTGGACGAGGAATTGATCGGGCGTTCCGGTCCGGACATCGAGCACGAACGGGCGATTGCGATCTACGATCTGGTCGAGAAGAATCTGTTCGCGCCGGAAGGCGCCGGCGGCGGGCCGTTCACGCTGCATATCGGGATCACCGGCAACCGGCTGATGTTCGACATCCGCCGCGAAGACGGTGCGCCGGTGGTGGCGCATCTGTTGTCGCTGACGCCGTTCCGGCGAATCGTGAAGGACTACTTCATGATCTGCGACAGCTATTATCAGGCTATACGCACCGGAACGCCGGACAAGATCGAGGCCATCGACATGGGCCGCCGCGGCATCCACGACGAAGGGTCGCGCACCCTGCAGGAACGGTTGAAGGGCAAGGTCCGGGTCGACTTCGAAACCGCCCGCCGGCTGTTCACGCTGATCTCTGTCCTGCACTGGAAGGGATGAGCGCTCTGGCCATTCGTCAAATCAAAAGAAGCATAGCCATGGCGGCGCCGCCGCCCGTGCGCGCTCCGCAAGCCGTGCTGTTCGCATGCGGTCTGAACAGCGTGCGCTCGCCGATGGCCGAAAGCCTGCTGCAGCACATGTTTCCCCAAGCGCTTTACGTCAAATCCGCCGGCGTCCGGAAGGGCGAGCTCGACCCGTTCGCGGTCGCGGTGATGGCGGAACTCGGCCAGGACATCTCGGGCCACAGGCCGATGACCTTTGAGGAATTGGACGATTGGGAAGGGCTCAACTTCGACCTGATCATCACGCTGGCGCCCGAGGCGCATCACAAGGCGCTGGAACTGACGCGCACGCTGGCCGCCGACGTGGAATACTGGCCGACGCACGATCCGACCGGCGCCGAAGGCAACCGCGAGCAGAAGCTGCAGGCCTATCGCGAGGTGTGCGACGGGCTGCTGCTGCGCATTCGCAAGCGCTTTTCAAAGGTCGGGGCGGCGAGCGGCTAGATGCGAATTCAGAGCGGTTCCGTGCCGCTCAAATCCGTCCCTATCCGGTTGTCTCGCCGGGTGCCTTCCGATAGGTTCCGCGCGCATTCGTTTCGCCTTGTTCCCGTCCTCCCGCCGATCAAGCCCGCATGCTAGGCCGTCCCAAATTCGTTCTTGCTTCCGGTTCGCCGCGCCGTGCTCAGCCTGCTGAATCAGGCCGGCATCGAGCCCGACGCGTTGCGCCCCGCCGATGTCGACGAGACCCCGAGGCGCGGCGAGCTGCCGCGCGCCTGCGCCAACCGCCTGGCCCGCGCCAAGGCCGACGCGGCGCTCAAATCCGTGCATCTCGACGACGAGTTGCGCGGCGCCTTCATTCTCGCCGCCGATACCGTCGTCGCGGTCGGCCGCCGCATCCTGCCGAAAGCCAACCTGGTCGACGAAGCCTCGCAATGCCTGCGGCTGTTGTCGGGGCGCAACCACCGCGTCTACACCGCGATCTGCCTGGTGACGCCGAGGGAGGCGTTTCGCCAGCGCCTGGTCGAGACGCGCGTGCGCTTCAAGCGCCTGAGCGAGGACGATATCCAAGCCTATATCGGCTCCGGCGAATGGCGCGGCAAGGCCGGTGGCTACGCCGTGCAGGGCATTGCCGGATCGTTCGTGGTCAAGATGGTCGGCTCCTACACCAACATCGTGGGCCTTCCGCTCTACGAATTGATCGCGCTGCTCGGCGGCGAAGGTTTCCCGATTCGCTTTGGCTGGTTGAATGCCAGCTAAGCCGCCAGCCGATGCCGGGCCCGGCAAGGCACCGTCCGAGAAAGCTGGCAAGGAAACCGGCAAGGAAAAGCCTTGCCCGATCTGCGGCAAGCCGGCCATCCTGGCCTCGCGCCCGTTTTGTTCCGAGCGCTGCCGGGATGTCGATCTGAACCGCTGGCTGTCGAATTCCTACGTCGTTCCCGGCAAAGATGACGACGAAGACGCCGAATGAACAATATTCGTGCGTTTTCGTGCAGTTAGCACCTCGTTTTTGGAGCGTCCCGTCGTCACCTTGCGGGCTCCGCCGGGCGTGGCTGCGCCACGCGAAGCCGAAGGCGAAGCGTGGTGGACAGGGCTGCCCGGCCTGACTATAAACCGGCGCTCCCGGCCCCGCGCCGGGACCTGCCCAGGTAGCTCAGTTGGTAGAGCATGCGACTGAAAATCGCAGTGTCGGTGGTTCGATCCCGCCCCTGGGCACCATTTTTATCAACGATATCAATGGTATTTTTCTGACAGCTCGTCCGGGACGGTCACGAAATCTTGATGGGGACACGCTGGGGACGCAAAATCGTTTTCTGACCGAGGAAATCCGCGTTGGCGGAGCGTGCCAATCCGCTGGCATCCAAACCGTTCCATCCCCGTCAAGCTACGCGAGCGAAATGATCGGGCAAGAGAACAACCGCCGCGTCAGCAATGGCGAACAATATCTGATGACCACGAGTGCCGCTTTTACTCACCCGGTTTTCCGGCAATGGAAGGCGCGACATCATTTCTTCTCGGTAAACAGGCCTTTGAAGGCGGCTAAGATGATCGTACCAGATTGAACGGTAATGCCCGCCCGGAAAAGAAGAGCCATCGAGGCTGCGATAATAAGCACGGCGACAATGACGGTAATTGGGGAGCGGTTCATGGGGCCCAACCTGCAGCGAGTATGTCGAGACGTTGGACGCCTATCGACGATGAAATGACGTGCCACCATCCTCGAAGCCGTTCGCGATCATTTCGCCGTTAGAGGTGACCTGCCACTCCCACCGCGAAGGCCGGTCGGACTTCACCGAGACCTCAAGCATACGCGAGCGATACTTTTCCATCTCGTGAACATGCGCCCTGAGTCCGGTCTTTGCCACACCCAGCTGCCATAGTTAAACTGACCAGCCCTAGGACTTGAAAGGTCGATCGCCGGGGCTGAGAGAGTCGCCGGTGAGTTCCGGGCGTCGCGGGCTGTCATGGGCTGGCCGATTTGGCCAGCGCACGGGTCGCCAGCGCTGATTCCTCGAGACGCCCATTTTGGATGGACCTTTAGAGGCCGGCGCGCGTTGATCGCCGGACCCCGGGGGGCGACAGCAAACCCGGACCTTTGGTTATGAGGGATATTCCTCTTCACATTCGGCGCAGCTTTGAGCAGCGGTGGGCCGCTCGATTTGTCCCGCCGGCTGTGTCGACCGCGCCCAAGAGCCTCGACTTGAAACGCCCTGTCCACAACTTGCCGCACATCGCAAAAGCCAAGGAAAAAGACGCGAGGTTGAATTAGCAGGCGCGGAGGTGAGGATGCCGATGGCAGAGGAACGTCGAATCGCACCACGCCGGCGCATCCTCAAAGCCGGATCCATCTGTGTTGGCGACGACGCAATTGACTGCACCGTCCGCAACATTTCCGACTCCGGCGCTACTCTCGACATAATGACCCCGCTGTTCATCCCCGACCGGTTCAAACTGATCATCCAATCTGACGGCTTAAATCGGCCCTGTCATATCGTCTGGCGGAAGGAACGGCGCATGGGGATTGCATTCGATTGAAGCGGTATTTGCCCTCGCTTTGGCCTTCATTTTGATCGGCTTGGGCGGCGTGCTAGGCTTCGAAATGAGGTCGCTATGAATGTCAGCGCCACAGCCCGCTCGCTTCTGCTGTCCGAATTCGTGTCGGCGTTCTTCTCGCCATGCGCTATTTCTTCAAGCCGAAGCCGACGCTGAACTATCCGTTCGAGACCATCTCGCCATGTTTCCGGGGCGAGCATGCCTTGCGCCGCTATCCCAATGGCGAGGAACGCTGCATCGCCTGCAAGCTGTGCGAGGCAATCTGCCCGGCGCAGGCGATCACCATCGAGGCCGGTCCGCGCCGCAACGACGGCACCCGCCGCGCCGTGCGCTACGACATCGACATGGTGAAATGCATCTATTGCGGTCTGTGCCAGGAGGCGTGCCCGGTCGATGCTATCGTCGAGGGGCCGAATTTCGACTTCGCAGCCGAGACCCGCGAGGAACTCTATTATGACAAGGCGAAACTTCTCGCCAATGGCGACCGCTGGGAGCGCGAAATTTGCAAAATCCATCGAACTCGACGCGCCGTACCGGTGAGGCTTCCCGCGCTGTCGGCAGGTCTGACATCCGATAGTCCCGCCACGTCTCTAGATGCCAGCTGGTCAGTCCCGGAGGTGCGGGCCGCATGGGCCGGCCGATCGGCGCCAGCGCACTGCTCGATCACTGACCGGGAAAACTCCCGGGAGGCAATGCGCCGAGGATGTGCTGGGGGAACTCTTTAACGTGAAGCGAACTCTCATCGAAATATATCGCGGTATAACCCTGATACTGGCGCATTCTCGTTATTCGATCCGCGTTCACGATTTCCTCGGCGTCATCTACGTTCGTAAGCTTCAAGAATAGCGCCATCGTCTTTTCTCCATGGCTGGTGAGTATCGATAGCACGCGGCGACCCGCAACAGCGACGTGAACGACGCGAATTCAGTTTGACGCTAGACACCACCTAGAAATGCTTCGGTGTGACCGGTGACGTGATCAGATCCCGTCAAAAGCGTTTGCGTCCAAGACAGCAGTTCCATTTCATGGATTACATTGCCATCGGTGTTGTCTCTAAGCGCGCTCTGGGCTCTGAAGAGCCGTTTTAGGAAACGACCCTGGAAGGTAGGGTCGGACTGGTCAGCGTCTGAACAATGCAGGTAGCCAAGATGGCGGCGCCCCGCTTGGCCCCGCGCAATTGTGTGGCGTTTTTGCTTGCCATGGGTTGTCTTTGATATTGCGCCTCGCGGGCGGGCTGGGCTTCGACCACAACATCGCACGCCAGCCGCATTTGATAATAGCGGAAAGGCGCGGACCTGAGCCCGACCAGCACGCCGAACGGCCCATCCCCCCCGGGTGAAAGGGATGGCACCGCCCGCCGGCAGCTGGCTAAAGGTGGGACATCACCGCCGACAAGCCAAGTACGGCCCGCGAGGCTCAAAGCTTCAGCCGGCGAGATTAAGCTTTCGTCATACCGGCCCCGACTCTAAAAACCACCCCGGCCGCCTTATCTCTGAACCATGCATCAGTTCGAGTTCTGTATCCCACGTTCGGCAAGCCGTGCCCGCCGGTGCAGAGTGGTTCCACGAAGTCAAATATGACGGCTACCGCCTCCGGGTGGAGCGCGACGGCGACCGCGTGAGGCTGATCACCCGCGGCGGCCACGACTGGACCAAGCGCTTCCCGTGGATCGCCCAGTACCGCAAGATCACGCAACGCGAGCGTCTGTTTTTCGGCTAGTGACATTGGCGCGATCACGTCATCGTCACAGGGCGTTGATCCACCAAATCCACGCAAACTC
Source organism: uncultured Pseudomonadota bacterium (assembly GCA_963819325.1). Classification (GTDB taxonomy): domain Bacteria; phylum Pseudomonadota; class Alphaproteobacteria; order Rhizobiales; family Xanthobacteraceae; genus Bradyrhizobium. Next base: position 995 of record CAWFVT010000010.1, on the reverse strand, counting down.
GAACGCGCACAATCCGAGAATGATTGTATCGCTTGTCTTTTCATCCGCTGCACTTTGCATCGCATCTTGCCGTGGCGCTGTTGCCGGTTGATGAACCTATAAAGGATGAAAGCCCTTTATTTGATCCAGCGCTGATCGGGTAAATCCGAAGGGAAGAAACGCCTTGGGGATCGCCTGCCCGGCCACGACGGCGGCATGGCCCTAGCGCGCCGCGCTGGCGATCAGTAAGGACCGCGTCGCAATCTGACCTCGTCGGCACGATTTTGTCGACGGAACACATCGTCGAACTGGTGCGCTTGAGCGATTTTCTCGGGAAATAGCAGGGCAGCTACGGCGATCGTCAACACACCCGCGAGATCAACGTAGGGATAATCGAGATGAAGCGCTCCAATTGCCGGCGGCAGCACGATGCAACAGCGCGCAGCCCAGTTAGGCCGATCGTCGCGAGAGCTCTGCTTCCCGGCCATCACACGCCTGTTTATCGTTGTTAACAACAAGTCGAAGCATCGGTAGCGCCGGTGACGGGGGCTGTTTCGTCATATTAGTTTCAGTTGCTTGCACAGCATCTGCGGCGATGGGAAGAGGTGCTTCGAGCGCGGCTAGAAATTGCCGCCCGCTCTCTGTGATGTGCCAGCCATTAACGTCCCGCAGCACCAACGGATCCGCGAAGATATCCAGTTTAGGGACGCGCGCGGCCATGCGTTTAGTTCGATTGGTCCAGTCTGTCCCGCTTGAAATCAGGATGCTGACATAGCGCGTCAGGTCGGCAATCAGGCACGTCTTTCCGGATGGCCAGCAACTTTCAATACTGTAATCTGAAAATTCACTACACACCCCCGACGCAACGGCCTTGCAATGCGCAATGTGAGGAGGCTATCTCCGCCTCCGGGAGCGTCTGCCGACTATCGAACATACATGCGGTGGGCGGAACGATTTTTCAGTTGGTGTGCTTCATGCGCAACACCGCCCCGGTGAAGTTGTCCGCAGCATATCCA